>JBMNVR010000005.1:0-101393 GCA_050946935.1 Candidatus Howiella sp. | reverse complement strand
CTTATTCATAGCGGATAGGGTGGCACCTGCCTTTCGGTTTTGTCTCGGCAACTCAACCTTAACACAGGCCTTCCCTATTCGCTATCCTTTTTTTCTCTTTGTATCACATCATTGTAATACCTACAGGTAAAAGAGCGGTGTCAGAAAAATACGGTTGTATGTTCGGCGAAAACATGATAAACTTAAAAAAGATTATACGCTGATGTATGGCTTCGCCGACAGCTTGATGTTATGGAGGTTTTGGCGGATATGAAAAAATTCACTTCTCTCTTGCTGTGTTTTCTGTTCCCGCTCTGCCTGTTCGCACCGGCGGCTGCGGCCGCGGAGGTGCGCACGGTTACCGTAGAGCTGCCGCGTTATGCCGCGCCGACTGCGATTGCGCAGGACTATTCTGCCGCGGCTGCGCATATTCTGGATAGCCTGAAACGGGGAGAGAATCCGATCGACGTTTCAAAATACCGCATTCCAAAAGCTGATGCGCTGTCCGTGTTTGTAGGTGTGCTTGCCGATCATCCGGAATATTTTTATATTAGAACCGGACTCAGCTATACATACAATCCGATAACCGGAACCCTGATCGACATCACCTACTTTGAAACCGTCACCGGCAGCGAGCTGGAGACGCAGAAAACCGCCTTTTCCGCCGCTGCGGAGGAAATTTTGGCGGGTGCCGACGAGGATATGACTGAGGTCGAAAAAATTCTCTATCTGCATGATACGCTGGCTTTGCGGATTGATTATGATTATGCAAATTACAACGCCGGCAGTATCCCCGACGCTTCGTATACGGCATACGGCGCAATG
Organism: Candidatus Howiella sp.; assembly: GCA_050946935.1. Classification (GTDB taxonomy): domain Bacteria; phylum Bacillota; class Clostridia; order Oscillospirales; family Acutalibacteraceae; genus UQRS01. The sequence continues at coordinate 100,589 of JBMNVR010000005.1, read as the reverse complement.
GTTGATGGCGTTGCGGTTTGTCAGGGATATTCCATGGCCTTCACCTATCTGGCTGAACAGTTGGGGATTGAAAGCTGTTTTGTCAGCAGTGAAAGCATGAACCACGGGTGGAACGCCGTCCGGGCGGACGGACGGTGGTATTATATGGATATCACGCACGATGATGCGGTTCTTTCTATGAAAGGCAGCTATATCTATAACACCGACGTCGGACATAAACGCTTTCTTTTGAGTGAGAGCGAGCTGACCGCCGCCGGTTATTCGATCGACCGCCAGACCGTCTCGCTTGAGCACGGCGACATTGTCTGCTCCGACAGTCTTGCTGACGCCGGTTATCTCTGGCAGGAGGGGCTTGACGGGCCGTTCTTTTATTCCGGCGGGCTGTGGTATTATGCCGAGGACGGCGTGGTGTACAGCTCGAAAATAGACGGAGACGACCAAGCCGTCCTCTATGATGGAGCGGCGGCCAGCGTATACGGCTATTCCCGCTTTTCGATGCAGGGACAGCGAATCTACTACAATACGCGGGACGCGGTATACACGGTCGACCCGGTAAACGGGACGGCTGATGTCCTTGCGACAGAGGACGACGGTTCGATCGTCGGGCTTGGACTGCGTCCGGACGGCCGCCTTGTCTATGAGGGGTTTGACAGCGCGGATCAGTATTATATGCGGTTTGTCACGCTGGATTTTATCGGGGCTGACGCCGTGATCGAACAAATCACTGCCCTGGTATATTGCTGAATCTGATCGTGCCGCGGTAGAGGCGGCACGCGCCTCCTATGACGCGCTGTCCGCCAGTCAAAAGCTGCGGATTTCCAATCTGTTTTTGCTGGAGGAAGCCGAGCGTATCTTGCGGGAGATCTCCGCCGGCGTCCCGTTTGAGAGCGGCGACGTCAACCGCGACCGGATCCGTTCCGTTTCGGATGTGGTGGCGCTGCGCCGGATTATTCTTCTGGGCGGCGGAGCAAATGCGTACGTCCTCGCAGACGTGGATCAAAGTGGAGATATTACGGTTGCCGATGTGGTGCAGCTCCGCAATCTGATCTTGGCCGCCTGATCCCGGTCCAATCGAACAAATGACAAAAACGATCCCCACTCTGCTGCTTATCAGCGGAGCGGGGACCGTTTTTCTATATATTTGAAACCGGAGCCGAGGCCCGTCGCACAATCTCGCACGGGAGGAGGCGGTTTTGCCCCTCTTCGCCGCCGATCATGTCCAGCAGAAGCGAGACGGTCTGTTCCGCGATGGTTTCGATGTCCTGCCGGACGGTCGTGATCGGCACCGGCGCCGCCTTGGAGAAAACGCTGTCGTCAAAGCCGGTGACCCAGACCTCCTCCGGGATGCGGCGGCCGTCCTCCCGCAGTCGGTTGATGACGCCCGATGCCAGCATGTCGTCGATGCAGATCACAGCGTCAAAGCCTTTGCCGCGCGCCAGGAGATCCTCTGCCGCCCGACAGCCGCCCTTGTATCCCAGCCGGTCAACCCGGAAGATGCTGTATTGTACGCCCTCGGCCGCCCGGCGAAAGCCGGCCTCCCGCCGGTCGAGAGAGTCCACTCCTTTTTGCCCGGTCACAAGGGCCAGGTTTTTGCGCCCCCCCTCAACCACCGTGCGGGTCAGATGATACATCCCCTGTTCCAGATTGCACATCACGCAAGGACGCTTGATTTGCGGATACCTGGCCGTGGCAAAAATCAGCGGCAGGTCATAATCCGTAAGATAAGCCGGGTCGTTATTCGGCACGTTGACCGGGGAGAGCATGACCCCCTCGACCTGATTGCAGCGCATTTCCTCCAGAATTTTGCGTTCGTTTTCGACCGAGTTGTCCGAGGTCGCGATAATCAATCCATAATCCCGCTCCCGCACGAGGGTGTTGATGCACTGCACCAGATCGGCATAGTACACATTGGAAATGGTCGGGACAATCAGCCCCAGCATCCCGCTTTTCTGCAAAACCAGTTTGCGGGCGTAGGGGTTGGGGACATAGCCCATTTCCCTGGCGGTTTGCTGAATCCGCTCCTTGGTCTGGAGTCTGACCAGCTCGCTGTCGTTTAGCGCGAGGGAGACGGTCGCCGGGGAAAAGCCGGTTTTTTTTGCAATTTCCTTGATACTGACTTTCAAACGCCACATCTCATTTCTGTTGTCCGGATTCGGCGGAGGAACCGCTTCTGACCTGCCCGACAAAATGATAAAACAATCCACATGTATTTATGTTACCTATGATACCATAAATACACACAATGTCAAGCCGGACGCCGGCACAGGACAATCCCCAGCGCGGCGGCGAGGACCGCCGCAATCGTTCCAAAAAAATTGCCGTTTCCCATAAGCAGAGCGCCAAACTGATAAACGCACAGGGCGCTAAGATAGGCAAAAAGGCACTGATACCCGATGGCAAAGACGGCGAGGCGCAGGCACCGCATCTCTCGCAGGATGGCGGCCATCGCCGCCGCGCAGGGCGCGCAGAGCAGGTTGAACAGCAGGAAGGAATACCCGGACAGGGGAGAAAAGGCGGCCGCCAGCCCTTTTGCGGTCGCCCCGGCGCCCGCGCCCCTGAAAAGGACGCCCAGTGTGCTGACGATATTCTCCTTGGCGACAAGGCCGGATAGGGTTGCGACGGCCGCCTGCCAGAAGCCCCAGCCGAGCGGCCGGAACAAGGGGGAGATTCCCCGCCCGGCCGCGGCGAGGAGGCTGTGCTCCATCCCGACCCGGCCGAACGCCCCTTGTGCGAAACCGTAGTTGGATGCAAACCAGATCAGCAGGCTGGAAAGCAGGATGACCGTTCCCGCTTTTTTTAAAAAACCGCCGACCTGCTCGCGCAGACTGGAAAACAGGCTGCCGGCTGTCGGTAGGCGATAGGCCGGAAGCTCCATAAGAAAGGGCGCGGGATCACCGGAAAACCACCGGTTTTTCCTCAATATCAGACCAGAGAGCAGCACGGCCGCCACCCCCGTGAAATAGGCGCTCGGCGCGACCCACCACGCTCCGTCGAACAGCGCTCCGGCCAGCAGAGCGATGATCGGCAGCTTGGCGCTGCAGGGGATGAAGGTGGTCGTGACGATCGTCATCCGGCGGTCGGCCTCGCTCTCTATGGTGCGCGCGGCGAGGATGCCCGGCACGCCGCAGCCCGAGCCGATCAGCATCGGGATAAAGGATTTTCCCGAAAGCCCGAACCGCCGGAAAACGCGGTCGAGGATAAAGGCGATCCGGGCCATGTAGCCGCACCCCTCCAAAAACGCGAGGCAGAAAAACAGCAGCGCAATCTGGGGCAGAAAGCCGAGCACTGCCCCCACGCCGGCAAGGAGACCATCCAAAAGCAGATCGCAAAGCCAGGTGGTGCAGCCGGCCGCCTCCAGCCCGCGTGCAGCCAGTGTCGGAATGCCGGGGATCCAGATACCCCAGTCGGCCGGATCAGGCGGCGTCTCGGACCCTGCTTCCAGATAATCGGCATAGGTGACCGCAATTTCCCCCGCCGGATGACCTCGATCGTCATAAAGGGGGCACAGGGCGGTCAGCCCGACGGCCGAGGCAGGGTCCAGACCTACGGCCTGTGCGGCGGCGGCAAAGGCTTCGACTTTGGCGGCGGCCAGCGCGTATCGGTCGGCGGCCGCCGCATATTCGTCGGCGCCGATGGAAAAAAGATGCCATCCCTCCCCAAACAGACCGTCGCTGACCCAGCCGGCCGCCCGACTGCCGACCGCCGTGACCGAGAGGAGATAAACCGCCAGCATGACCAGTGCAAAAACCGGCAGGGCGGTCAGACGTCCGGTCGCGATCCGGTCTATCCTTTCCGAAAGCGTCGGCTTGTCCCGGCGATTTTTTTGGTAACAGCCCCGAAGAAGAGCCTCGATATACATATACCGGCCGTTTGCCAGTATACTCTCGCCATCTTCCTGCCGCGCGCTTTCAGCCGTCCGGATACTTTGCTCGATCACAGTGCGGACGTCGGCCGGAAGAGATCGGCTATGCGCCGCCTCCTGATCCCGCTCGAACAACTTGATCGCGTACCAGCGCCGCTGTTCGTCCGGCACGCCGGAGAGTGCCGCCGCAATCCGGCCAAGGGCGGCCTCGGTCTCCTCGTCAAACCGACAAGGCGAAAGCGGGCGTTTCTCCCGTGCGGCGGCCAACGCCGCGTCCACCGCCGTCTCGATCCCGTCCCCGCGCAGGGCGGAGATTTCGACTGCCGGGCAGCTCAGCCGGCGGGAGAGCGCAGCGGTATCCAGCCGGTCTCCGCTTTTTCGCAGCAGGTCGGCCATATTCACCGCTAAAACCAGCGGAATGCCGGTCTCGGCCAGTTGGGTGGTCAGGTAAAGGCTGCGCTCCAGACTGGTGCCGTCGATCAGGTTGAGGATGACGTCCGGCCGCCCGTCCAGCAGAAACCGGCGGGCGACCCGCTCCTCCGGCGTGTAGGGGGAGAGGGAGTAAATACCCGGCAGATCCACAACGGTCACTCCCTCCTGTGAGAGCAGGCGTCCCTCCTTCTTCTCTACCGTGACGCCCGGCCAGTTGCCGACAAACTGCCGGGCGCCGGTCAGGCGGTTGAACAGGGTGGTCTTACCGCAGTTGGGGTTGCCGGCCAGAGCGATACAAAGGGGCATGGGGCATCTCCTTTCCTTGCAGCTTACCCCGTGGTCGGCCGCCGTGCGAAAAACGGCGGGATATCTTCGGACGCGGAAGCTGAAATTTCTTTCATTTGTTCAAGATTTTTTCATAATTAAAGAGTAAAATATCTATATTAAAAATTAAAAAAGAAAAAGGGGTATATACCATGGCTCTCAAGCAATTCAAGGCCGAGTCCAAACGATTGATGGATCTGATGATCCACTCCATCTACACGCATAAGGAGATTTTCCTGCGCGAGCTGATCTCCAACGCCAGCGACGCGCTCGACAAGCTGTATCATAAATCTCTGACCGAAAACCTTTCGGACGTCGACCGGACGGCGCTCTGCATCCGGCTGTCGGCCGATAAGGAGGGACGGACGCTGACCATCTCGGACAACGGGATCGGCATGACGAAAGAGGAACTGGATTCCAACCTCGGCGTGATCGCCAAGAGCGGTTCCAAAGCCTTTAAGGACGAAAACGAGACCGGCGAGGAGGTCGACATCATCGGGCAGTTCGGGGTCGGATTTTACTCCGCCTTCATGGTGGCCGACCGGGTGACGGTGATCAGCCGGGCCTGCGGCAGTACGGAGGCGTGGAAGTGGGAATCCTCCGGTGTCGACGGCTATCGCATCACGGCAGCCGAAAAGGCGGCCTGCGGAACCGAAATCACCCTCCACATCCTGCCCGACAGCGAGGAGGAGCATTATGACGAGTTCCTGGATACCTACCGTCTGCGGGCACTGGTCAAAAAATATTCCGACTATATCCGCTATCCCATTCGGATGGAGGTGGAAAAAAGCCGTCCGAAGGAGGGCAGCGACGGGGAATTTGAAACCTATACCGAGGAGGAAACCCTCAACAGCATGATCCCGATCTGGAAAAAGGCCAGGTCGGAGGTATCGGATGAGGAATACGGCACCTTTTACAAGGAGAAATTCGGCGACTGGCAGGAGCCGGCCCGGATCATCCGCACTTCGACCGAGGGGGCGGCGACTTATAACGCGCTGCTTTTTATCCCGTCCCATCCGCCGATGGACTACTATACCAAAGAATATGAGAAGGGCTTGCAGCTTTATGCCAGCGGCGTACTGATCATGGATAAATGCGGCGACCTGCTGCCCGACTACTTTTCCTTTGTCAAGGGACTGGTGGATTCGCAGGATCTCTCCCTCAACATCTCGCGGGAGATGCTGCAGCACGACCGGCAGCTTGGCCTGATCGCCGCCCGGCTGGAGAAAAAGATCGCCGCCGAGCTGAAATCCATGCTGGAAAACGAGCGGGAGAAGTATGCCGAATTCTTCAAGAATTTCGGCCTCCAGCTCAAATACGGTATGTACGACAACTATGGTCTGCACAAGGACGAGCTGAAGGATTTGGTGCTTTTTGCCTCCTCCTCGTCCGAGACGCCGGTGACACTGGCCGAGTATGTCTCCCGCATGAAGGAGGGACAGACCGACATCTACTACGCCTGCGGGGAGAGCGTCGCGCGCCTCGCCCGGCTGCCCCAGGCCGAGGCAGTACTCGAAAAGGGGTACGAGCTTCTCTATCTCACCGACAATGTGGATGAATTCGCTTTGAAAACCTTGCACGAATACGATGGCAAGCACTTCAAGAACATTTCGGCCGACGATCTGGATCTCTCAAGCGAGGAGGAGAAAAAGCAGGCCGAGCAGCAGGCCGAAGCGCACAAGCCTCTGCTGGAGGCGCTGTCGTCCGCTCTCGACGGCAAGGTGGAGAAGGTCATTCTCTCCCACCGGCTGAAGAACCATCCGGTCTGCCTCTCCTCCGAGGGGGAGATCACCCTCGAGATGGAGAAGGTGCTGAACGCCATGCCGCAGGGCGGCGGGGTCAAGGCCAAACGGGTGCTTGAGCTGAACCCGTCGCACCCGGTTTTTGCCCGGTTGGAGGCGCTGCGCGAAAGCGATCCTGACCGTCTGACCGATTATGCCGGGCTGCTGTACGATCAGGCGCTGCTGATCGAGGGGCTGCCGATTGAGGATCCGGCCGATTTCTCCAACCGGATCTGCGCCTTGATGTAATCCGGAGGACAATTCCCAAAAGTGCCTTTTTGAAAAAACGAATGCAGGCCTTCTTTCAAATTCATTGAACAGGAAATCGGCGTGGCTTTTGTGTGCTGGTGTCCGGAAAACCGTATTTGAGGTTTTCCGTAAACATTCTTGCTCCTTTTGCCGCGCCGTTTTTTTGCGCCGTAATATAAAACAGTCGGAATATTTTACATGGATTCTGAAAAACTAATCACAGGAAAGACCGGCCCGCTTTTTGCGGCGGCCGATCGGATTTGGAAGAGGTGTGCTTTAAAAAACATGAGTTATTTGATGGCTTTTTTAGTTGGTGGTGCGCTGTGCCTGATTGGGCAGATTTTAATCGACTGGACCAAGATGACGCCGGCCCGGATCCTGGTGGCCTATGTCGTTGGGGGGGTCGTCCTAACGGCGCTCGGACTGTATGAGCCGCTGGTCAAAATCGCCGGCGCCGGCGCGACCGTCCCGCTGACCGGGTTTGGATATTCTCTTGCTATGGGGGTAAAAAAGGCAGTGGCGCAGTACGGTTTCCTCGGTGCGCTGTCAGGTGGGATCTCCGCCACGGCCGCCGGCATCACGGCCGCTGTGGTCTTCGGATACCTTGCGGCGCTGATTTTCAAGCCGAAAGACAAGTAACCACTCTCTCTTGTGAAAAAATGTGCAAAAACAGCTTGTCAGATTCCATATATTGTGTTATAATTTTGTAAACTTTAAAATTATCACGCAGAACCGGGCGCATGTCGCGTGCGGCCGGAGCGGAACGGACGGTGCTGTATGAAATGTCCATTTTGCGGATTTGAAGAAAGCCGCGTAATTGACTCCCGCCCCACGGACGAGGGGGAGCGTATCCGCCGCCGGAGGGAGTGTATCCAGTGCCAAAAGCGGTTTACAACCTATGAGGTGATCGAAAGCCTGCCGGTCATTGTGATCAAGAAGGACAAATCACGGGAGGTTTTCAATCGTGACAAGCTGTTGGGCGGTCTGCTCCGCGCCTGTGAGAAGCGTCCGGTCTCCATCGACGAGCTGGAGTCGCTGATTGACGATGTGGAGGGCGTGCTGCAAAACACCCTCGACCGGGAGGTTACGTCTGAAAAGATCGGTGAGCTGGTTATGGATCGGCTGAAGGGCGTAGACGAAGTGGCCTATGTCCGCTTTGCATCAGTTTACCGTCAGTTCAAGGACATCAACACCTTTCGGGAGGAGCTGAACAAGCTTCTGGAAGAAAAATGATTTTTTAGGGGGATTCCTCCTTAAAAAATAGCCGTAACGGCTGCTGCAAAAAAACTGTTGACAACCCATGACTGGGGTGCTATAATTATATGGCACCCCAATCAGGGGACATATCGCGGGGTAGAGCAGTTCGGTAGCTCGTCGGGCTCATAACCCGGAGGTCGTCGGTTCAAATCCGGCCCCCGCAACCACGTCGCAACAAGCGACGCTTAGATCAAAATGCCCACTCTTTGAGTGGGCATTTTTCATCCGTTTCACTTGATTTTGTAAAACAAGTTACCACAGACCACAAACAGCTTTTTGTGTCTGTTTGCCAGCCGTTTTCCTTTGCTTTCTTTTTCAAAAAGGTTACGCGGTGTCCTTGCTGCCCGCCTGCCAACGCGCACACGACGCGTCGGCTTGGCTTCCAATCCTTTGCGGGCTACGTGGGATCAAACTCTATGCCCAAAACGCCAAGCATGTCGTTTGATAACGTGAAAAACATCAAAGCAGCCGCCTGTAAACCGGGCGGCTGTTCCAGTTTTGCGGCCTGCCAGGAACCGAAGAGCTTTTGCCCTGTGCCAGGTGTCCGGGTCGTTTGATTTTTCACGTTAAAAATGCTATAATCACCTTGCAATGTCCAACCGGTGTGCGGCGCATTTTCTTTCCAGAAGCGGGAGGTACTGTCGATGCAACCGGCCGGGCAATCTAAAAATGTGAAAAAGCCGTATGGCATTCAGAAAATACAAAGGGGTCGCCCATACGGTGCGGCCAATCCTTTTGCGAAAGAATGGAGCGGATCATGCCACAAATCAGCGCAAGCAATTTAAGCAAAAGCTACGGCGAACGGGAGCTTTTCTCGGCCGTCAGTTTTGGCGTGGAAAAGCGGGACATCATCGGCCTTATTGGTGCCAACGGCGTTGGGAAGACTACCCTTTTCCGCATCCTGACCGGGCGGGAAGAACCGGATACCGGCGGCATGTCGCGGGAGGCCGGGCTGACTGTCGGTTATATGGAACAGCATGTCTGCGCCGATTCCGCGGCGACCGCGATGGAGGAGGTTTTGCAGGTCTTTGCCGGTCTGATGGAGCAGGAGCGGGAGCTGTCCGAGTTGAATGACCGGCTGCTGCGCGAGCACAGCGATGCGCTGATTGAGCGGCACACGCGGCTGACCGAGGGGTTTCAGGCGGACGGCGGGCTGACCTATCGCAGCCGGGCAAAGGCGGCGCTGGCCGGTCTCGGCTTTTCGGAAGAGCAGATGCGGTTGCCGGTCTCTGCCCTGTCGGGCGGACAGAAAAGCAAGCTGGCGCTCGCCCGGCTGCTGCTGTCGTCTCCCGATCTGCTGCTGCTGGACGAACCAACCAACCACCTCGATATCCGGTCGGTCGAGTGGCTGGAGGATTATATCTCCGGCTATGCCGGCGCGGCCATTATTATTTCGCACGACCGTTTTTTTCTCGACCGGGTCTGCAACCGCATTTTTGAGCTGGAGCAGGGCCGCCTTTACGCCTGCGACGGCAATTACACCAAATATAAAGAGGTCAAAGCCCTCCGCACCCTGAGTGAAACGCGCGCGTATGAGAACACGATGAAGGAGATTCGACGGCTGGAGGGGATCGTCGAGCAGCAGCACCGCTGGAATCGGGAGAAAAACATTAAAACCGCTGAAAGCAAGCAAAAACAGATCGACCGGCTGGAGGCCGCTCTGAAAAAGCCCGACGCGCCCGAGCGTGAAATGCACTTTACCTTTTCTCCCCGCCGGAACTGCGGCAATGATGTGCTGTCCGTTCGCGGACTGCATAAGACCTTTTCAAATGAGCCGCTTTATAGCGGCGTGGATTTTGAGGTCAAAAAGGGGGATCGTCTCTTCCTGATCGGGCCGAACGGCTGCGGTAAGACCACTTTGCTGCGGCAGGTCATGGCCGGCGGCGAGGGCTGCGGCGTCGTCGGGTTCGGCGCAGGTGTGGAATTCGGCTATTTTGCGCAGGGGCATACCGGCCTCTCGCCCGAAAAAACCGTGCTGGATGAGGTGTGGGACGCCTACACCGGCATGACCCAGACCGAGATCCGAAGCGCGCTGGCGGCATTCCTCTTCCACGGGGAGGAGGTTTTTAAGCGGATCGGGGAGCTGAGCGGCGGGGAGCGGGCGCGGGTCGCGCTGTGCAAGCTGATGCTGTCGGGCAGCAACCTGCTGTTTCTGGACGAGCCGACCAATCATCTCGATCTCCGGTCGAGAGAGGCGCTCGAAGAAGCGCTGGATGGGTACGGCGGCACTATCGTCATGGTATCGCACGACCGATATTTTATCAATAAGCTGGCGACCAAAATCTGTGCTTTTGAAGCGGGCGGCGTACACATGTACCGCGGAGATTATCAGGAGTATCTCCGCCTTCGTCCCGGGGAAGCGGCTGCGGCGCCGGCGCCGAAAAAGGCGGCCGGCCGCGGCGGGGAGGACTATAAAAAGCGTAAAGAGGATGCGGCCGCTCTGCGCCGGCTGCGTTCTTCAATCGCCCGGTGTGAGGCCGAGATTGCCGCGGCCGAAGCACAGGCGGAGGAAAAGCGCCGGTTGCTTGAAACGCCTGAAATCGCTTCGGATTACGAGCAGGCCATGGCGCTGGGAGAGGAGATTTCCTGCCTTGACCGGCAATGTGAAAGTCTGATGGAAGTGTGGGAAAGTCTCTCGGCCGAGCTGGAGGAGAAAACCGGCGCGTGACCGTTTTTTGTGTTTACAGAAGATCTGTAAAGTGGGAAATACTTTTTGTAGGGTTACATAAATCGTAAAAATTTTTTGAAAATACGATTTGTGGAAAGATTTTTCCGGAAAAAACAGGGGTTTTCAAACTTTTCAACCGAGTTTTCCACATTTTTTATGTAAACGCCATGAAAAACGAAAAAATACTATTCGTAAATTTTCAGAAAAAACAGCGCCTCCCTTGTATAAAGCGAAAAATTTCCGCCCAAAATAGAAACAAATACCAATCAAAAGGGAGGGCGGTGCTTCATGCTCAGAGGCGTCAACCGTTCAATTGTGGAAGTTGCAGGCTCCGGCAGCCGCTATTTTGAAAAAGCGATTTTGTTCGTGCGCCCCGAATGCGCCGGTTTTTCGGCCGGCCGTTTGGAAGCCGGCGCCAGGGAGTATCTGGAAAGCCTGGAAAGCGGCGGCGGTCTGCCGTTGCCCCGGCCCAGGGAAAGCCGAAGAACTGTTGCGCTGCGCCGGCGCAGAATCCTTTTGAGAATGGCGCTGGGCGTGGCAGTTGTGGCTGCGCTGGTCGGTTACACGGTTTTTGTCCGGTCGCTGTAAAAAATATCCGGTGACTGATTTTTAGAAATCGCTTTCGGAGCGATCAGGAGTAAAGCCCGCCTCCGGAACCTGATGAATATGGGGGGGTAAGCTTTGGCGTAACCGATGCGAAGGCTTTGAAAAGCTGCGCCGCCGTTTTATTGAGAGGATATCTATCCACATTTAAAAACGCGCCGAACCCCCTATGATCGGGGTTCGGCGCGTTTGTTTGATGTATAAAACTTTCTAAAATGCCGTTAGCTCGCGCTTGCGCTTGTTGGATATTCGATCTTAGCGGGCTTGAACTGATCAACCGCGTAGTTGTTGACCTTGACCTCCAGCGCGGCAGAGTCGGCCTTGATCTTTTCCTCAAACGCGCTCTGTTTGAGGATATAGAGCGCCGGCTCGGTAAAGGAGGTGATATAGTTTTCGTTGTCCAGGACATTCTGGTACTTATACAGCACAAGGGACTGGTCGTCGTCGTCAATGACCGTGACCTCTCCCACGCCGAGGGCGGACGCCTCGTCCCAGTGGTCGTAGGAATAGTAATTCGAGGAGGTGTATGCCTGCGCCGCCTCGCTTACGAAGATGGTGGCATAGGCCGATTCGTCGCCTGTGTCGATTGAAGAAGTATCCGTCGACGGATTTTCCTCCAGATAAATCGTGCCGAATGTTTCTCCGTTCCGGATACGCTGGGCGTAGGTCTGCGCCTTCTCCTTGATCGCGGCAATCTCTTCATCTGAGTAGTTGACCGTATTCCCGTCGTCGTCCGAATAGCTGTAGGAAAGCTTGAGCGTGTTCACCGCCGCGAAATTCGCGGAAATGGCGTTTTTAACCTCATCCTCCGGGACCGGGTCGGTGCCGGAGGTGCCGTAAACACTCATGAAGCAGGCCTTGGACTTATAGCTGTAGGAAAAATATTCTTTATAAGTCGTCTGGCTGACGCCGTTTGCCTCATACAGTGTGGAGTATCCGTAATTGTTCCAGTAATAATCCACATACTGGTCGATCATCGACTGGTCGTCATCCGAGAGGGTCAGCCCTTTCTCATTAAACATCTTGATGTAGGTCGCGTATTCTACCGCGATCTCCTGTGCGCGGTTCTTGACCCAGGCCGAGAAATCGGTATCGTCGACCTTCTGCGCATAATAATCCACCGTGTCGGCGTCGTACTCCTCATTATCGGCGTTGGCCGTGTCCACCGCGTCGCGCCCTTCCCCGTCCGCCTGGATCAGGAAGCACATGTACATCGCGCTGGTGATGTCGACATCACCGACGGTGAGCGCCACCTCGTTTTTCGGATGGCAGGCCGCAAAAGAGGCCAGCATCAGGACGGCAAGCAGCGCGGCCGTCATCTTTTTTAAAAGATTCATTTACTCCATTCCTTTCAGGTCTCCAGAAAAACCGGCCGTCAGGGGCAGTCCCGGCTGTCTGAAAAAGTTTCGTACAGATGAGATTATACAGGAAAAGCCCGAAAAAGTCTACACCCGAGAGAAAAATTCGGACAAAATTACCAAATTTTCGGCATAGAGGCCGGCAAACCGCCCGGAGAACAAACCGGCGTTTGGTACGGGAAAGCGCAAAGAGCACGGGGTTTATTCCTCATCCTTGCCGCAGCAGCGTTTGTACTTTTTTCCGCTGCCGCAGGGACAGGGGGCGTTTTTGCTGACCTTGCCCTTGCCGCGAACGGTGCGGCTTGCGGCATCGCTGCCGTCGCCGCCGCTGCTGGTTGTCTCGGTGGCGACCTTCTCCCGCTTGACCTGTTCCTCGCTGCGGATCTGTACGCTGAGGATCAGACGGCTGGTTTCCTCCCGGATCGACTCGGTCATGGCGTTGAACATGTCGTACCCTTCGTTGCGGTACTCGACCACCGGGTTGTGCTGGCCGTAGGCGCGCAGATGGATGCCGCGGCGCAGCTCATCCATGGCGTCGATGTGATCCATCCAGTGGGAGTCGACGCTCCGGAGCAGGATGACCCGCTCCAGCTCCCGCATGATCGGCTCGCCGAATTTTTCCTCCCGCTCGGCGTATTTCGCGTGCGACCGTTCTTTCAGACCGGAAACAATCTCCTCCTTCGAGGTGTTGCCCAGCTCGACCGGGGAGAAGCGGTAATCATTCGGCGTGGTCAGCCAGCCGAGGAAGTAGTCGCGGAAGGCGTCAAGATTCCAGTTGTCGTGGACGGCGTCGGAGAGGTAGCGGGTTGCTTCGCTCTCGATCGTTTCGTCGATCATGCCGAGGATGGAATCCTTGACATTGTCGCCGTCGAGCACCTTGTTCCGCTGGCTGTAGATTAGCTCGCGCTGCTTGTTCATGACGTCGTCGAAGTCGAGCACGCTCTTGCGTTGGGCAAAATTGCGGGCCTCTACCTTTTCCTGCGCGCTTTCGATGGAGCGGGAGAGGATTTTGGTTTCAATCGGCATATTCTCGTCGACCTTGAGCGTTTCCATCAGATTATAGATCCGCTGGCCGCCGAACAGACGCATCAGATCGTCCTCAAGCGAGATGAAGAACCGCGTCTCGCCCGGGTCGCCCTGCCGGCCGGCGCGGCCGCGGAGCTGGTTGTCGATCCGACGCGACTCATGCCGCTCGGTGCCGAGAATGCACAGGCCGCCGGCCGCCCGTACCTTTTCGGCCTCGGGTGCGATCTCGGCTTTGAAGTTCGCGTTCAGCTCGGCAAACTTCTCCCGTGCGGAGATGATGTCGGCGTCGTCGGTCTCGCCGTAGCCGGTTGCTTCGCCGATCAGCATTTCGCTGTAGCCCTGGTGCCGCATCTCGGCCTTGGCGAGATACTCGGCGTTGCCGCCCAGCATAATGTCGGTACCGCGTCCGGCCATGTTGGTTGCGATGGTTACGGCGCCGAACTTACCGGCCTGCGCCACAATCTCGGCCTCTTTCTCGTGATGCTTGGCGTTGAGGACGTTGTGCCTGATCCCCCGCTTTTTCAGCATGTCGGACAGCAGTTCTGATTTCTCGATCGTGACGGTGCCGACCAGAACCGGCTGCCCTTTTTGATGGCAGGCCTCGATTGTGTCGATGACGGCACGGAATTTTGCCTGCTCGGTTTTATAAATCACATCCGGCTGGTCGATACGGGCGATCGGCTTGTTGGTTGGGATCTCCACCACGTCGAGGGAGTAGATCTGCTGGAACTCGGTTTCCTCCGTCTTGGCCGTGCCGGTCATACCGGCCAGCTTTGTGTACAGGCGGAAGAAATTCTGGAAGGTGATGGTCGCCAGCGTCTTGGATTCGTGCGCGACGGTTACGCCCTCCTTGGCCTCGATCGCCTGATGCAGTCCTTCGTTATACCGACGGCCGAACATCAGACGGCCGGTGAATTCATCGACGATGACAACCTCTCCGTCCTTGACGACGTAGTCGACATCCCGCTTCATGATGCCGTGGGCGCGGATGGCCTGTTGTACATGGTGGGCGATGGTGATGTTGTCGGCATCGTTGAGGTTGTCGATTCCGAAATAGCCTTCGGCTTTTTTCACACCGTCGGGCGTGAGGGTGCAGGTCTTGGCCTTTTCATCCACGATATAGTCGCCCTCGTCTCCAAGCAGCTCGTCGTTGTCCTCCTTGCTGTTCAGCTCGCGGACGACCACTTTTTTCAGTCCTCTGGCGAACCGGTCGGCCTTTGTGTAAAGGTCGGTGGACTTGTCCCCCTGGCCGGAGATGATCAGCGGCGTCCTCGCCTCGTCGATCAGGATGGAGTCGACCTCATCCACAATGGCGTAGTTGTGGCCGCGCTGTACTCGATTCTCCTTATAAATTACCATGTTGTCGCGCAGATAATCAAAGCCCAACTCGTTATTGGTGGCGTAGGTGATGTCCGCATTATAGGCCGCCCGCTTCTCCTCATTATTCATGCCGTGGACGATCAGGCCGACCGACAGTCCAAGAAAGCGGTAGACCTTTCCCATCCATTCCGAATCGCGGCGGGCAAGATAATCGTTGACCGTGACGATGTGAACGCCCTTGCCCGACAGCGCGTTGAGGTAGGCGGGCAGGGTAGCAACCAGCGTTTTGCCCTCGCCGGTTTTCATTTCACTGATACGACCCTGATGAAGGATGATGCCGCCTAAAATCTGTACCGGGAAGTGCCGCATACCGAGGACGCGGTCGGACGCCTCTCTACAGGCGGCGAAGGCGTCTGGCAGAATGTCGTCAAGGGTTGCGCCGTTGGTCAGCCGCCCTTTCAGCTCATCGGTTTTTCCCCGAAGTTCTTCATCCGACAGGGCCTTATATTGCTCCTCCAGCTCCAGCACCGCCTGCTGCAGGGGAAGAATGCGCTTGATCTCTTTTGCGCTGTAGTTTCCGAAGATTTTCGTCAAGATACTCAAAATCGTTTACCCGCCTTTTTCTTCTTTAAATTCCGCCGTCCCCGCTGCCTCGCAAAGGCGGCAAACGGCAGATCTGCTCTCCGGCGTGCCATACAAAGCAAAACACCCGAGCATACTATAAAAAACATTATAACACAAAGGATTAAAAAATAAAGTACAAATTGTTAAATCTGCCTGCCGGCGGTTTACTTTCCGGACGGAATGGACTATAATATTTTCGTTGTAAGCGAACGGGGTGAAAGCCGGCGCTGCGGCAAGGAAAAATGCGCTTTTCCTTCGTACAGCGTCGAAAAACGCCCCCTTCGTCCCTTCCCTCCGCCTGGCCATAGCCGGGAGGTTTTTTTAAAATTTCAAGCGCCGCGCCTTGCGGCAGAAATGGAATGAGAAAATGAACGTTTTATCCGTCCTTTGTATGCTCCTGCTGGTTCCCTACCTGCTGATTGTCCTCTGCCTCACCCCGAAGACGGAGGGGAGAAAGCTGTTCCGAATGCTTTATTCGTCCGCCATGCTCGGCGGACTTTGTATCCTTTTTTATGCCGTGTTTGAGGGGATGATCCTCGATTACCAGGCCTATATCGCGCCGGAGGAGAGCGTCCTGCGCTCAGGCTACGCTTATTTGATGCTGCTGATCCCGATGCAGGTGGCCGCCGTCCTTCTCGATATGGTGCTGAGGAAAAAACGGCCTGTGCTTCTGCTGATCCTGTCGGCTGCGGTTTCGGCAATTGCGGCGGCCGGCGTGATCCTTTGGGCTTATTTCGCCGACCGGGAGGTTTCCAACGCCCACCTTCAGCTTTTGCAGTTCTGCATGCTGTATCTCCCCTTCCTCTTTCACTTTTCGGTCAGCGGTCTGCTCCCGACAGGGGAAAAATGGCAGCGGACGCTGCATAATATCTCGCTTTATCTTGACCTTGGCGTTATGATCGGCTTCCTTGGCCTGATCGCCCTGCTCAGCTATGACGTGTTTGTACAGATCGGCCTGGCCGGCATCCTGCCGCTGCTGCCGTTTGCGGCCCTCTGGCTGCTGGTGCCGCTGGTGCCCATCTTTGTCTACAACCATTTTCGCACAGCCGATCTTATCCGTAACGGGGAGGAGCCGAAAGGCCGTCTGCGCCTCCGCCGCCGGGAGAAAAAGGCGGAGGAAAACGCTTAAAGTTCGATGTTTCCATACCAGTTTTGCGCGAAAGGATCGTCGTGTACATGAATACCCTGCCTTTTTGTTCCCGCAATCCCGATTATAAAGCCCCTTTCGGCGCGGTAAAGGCCGGAGAGCCGGTTACCTACCGCCTGCTGCTCCACCGCGACGCCTTGTGCGAGGCGGCTTTTCTCCTCCTGCGCCGCGATGGAGAGGACGAGGCCGAGCGTCTTCCCCTGACCCCGGCGGAGTGGGCGGGAGACTATCGCTATTATGAAATCCGGCTGACCCTTGAGACCGGGCTGTACTGGTACACCTTTGCCTACGACGGCGGCACGGGATGTCATACCGTGACCCGGTTTGCCGGTGGAAACGGCTATCTGTCGGAGGAGGGGGCCGCCTGGCAGCAGACGGTCTATGACGCGGATTTTTCGACGCCCGCCTGGTTTTCGGGCGGCCTGCTGTACCAGATTTTCCCCGATCGTTTTGCCAGAGCGGCTGATTCCTCGGCGGAGGCGGCGGCCGCCGCCTGCTTCTCCGACCGGTATATACAAACCGACCGGACAGCCGAGCCGGCCTGGCGGCAGGATCAGGCGGCTGCGGATAGCGGTTGTTTCCTCGGCAACGACTACTACGGCGGGAACCTGCGGGGGATTGCCGAAAAGCTGGATTACCTTGCCTCGCTGGGAGTGAGCTGTCTCTACCTCAACCCGGTGTTTGAGGCACACTCCAATCACCGATACAACACGGCGGATTATGAAAGCGTCGACCCCCTCCTCGGCCGGGCGGAGGATTTGGCGGAATTATGTGCCGCCGCGAAGGCGCGCGGCATCCGCGTGTTGCTCGACGGGGTGTTCTCACACACGGGGGACGACAGCCGCTACTTCAATCGCAAGGGACGGTATGATGTATGCGGCGCGTATAATTCAAAGGCGTCTGAGTATTACGGATGGTATAATTTTGAGGAGTGGCCGGACAAATACCGAAGCTGGTGGGGGATCGACACTCTGCCGGAGGTCAGTGAGGACAATCCCGGATTTACCGATTTTATCTGCGGAGAGGACGGCGTTCTCCGCCGCTGGATGCGGCTGGGGGTGTCGGGTTGGCGGCTGGATGTCGCCGATGAGCTGCCGGACGGGTTTCTCGACCGGGTGCGGTCGGCCGTCAAGGCGGAGAATCCGGAGGCGCTTCTCATAGGCGAGGTGTGGGAGGACGCGAGTAACAAGATCAGTTATGGCGTCCGGCGGCGGTTTCTGCTGGGGCGACAGCTTGACTCGGTCATGAACTACCCCTTTCGCGCCGCCATTCTTGAATTTCTGACCGCCGGGCAGTCGATGGATTTCCTCGACGCGGTCATGACCGTGCTGGAGAATTATCCCAAGCCGGTGGTCGACTGCCTGATGAACCACATCGGGACTCACGACACCGCCCGAATTCTTACCCTGCTGGGGGGAGAGGCGGCCGACGGCCGCGATCGTGTCTGGCAGTCGGGCCGTCGGATGGATCCGTCCGCCCGGGCAAAGGCCGTCCGGCTGCTTAAAATCGCGGCGGTGCTGCAGTACACCCTGCCCGGCGTGCCCAGCCTCTATTATGGGGACGAGGCGGGAATGGAAGGGTACGGCGATCCCTTTAACCGGGGTTTCTTCCCCTGGGGGGAGGAAAACGCTGAGCTGACCGCCTTTTATCGCCGTCTGGGGGAGGTGCGGCGCGGCTCTCCCGCCTTTTGCGGGGGCGCGTTTGTGCCCGTATCCTCCGACGCCGGGACGGTTTGCTATATCCGGCGGGGCGGCGGGGAGCAAATTCTGGTTGCTGTTAACCGCTGGGACGCGCCAGCGCCGGTCGGGATCGGCGCGGAATGGGATGCGGCTGAGGTACTGTTCGGCGGTAGTTCAACCGGCGGTACGCTGATCGTGCCCGGACGGGGCTTCTGCCTCCTCCGGCTTGATGAGCGCGCGCCGGCCGCATCCCGGAAAAAACAAATGGGTTTCACTTTGCGACAGGCTGGTTTAGAATAGACGCCGCATACAGGATATAGCGTGTTTTCCGATATCTGCGGTGCATTTATGTATTTCGATGGTATTCTCTGAAACCGCGTGTAATCAAAAAAGCTTCCCCGAGGGGAAGCTTTTTTATGTGCATCCGATGAAAACGCCGTTTTTCCTTTTTACCGAATCTGCCAGTCGATCGGGGTTTCCCCGTGCTCGGTCAGAAAGCGGTTGGCGGCAGAAAAGTGCCGGCAGCCGAAAAATCCGTTATGGGCGGAATAGGGACTGGGGTGCGCCGCCCGCAGGACGAGATGCTGCGGCGCGGTCAGCAAGGCCGCCTTGGCCCCCGCGTTTGCGCCCCAGAGCAGGAAAACAATCGGCTTCTCCCGCGCGTTTAGCAGCTCGATCACATGATCGGTAAACCGCTCCCACCCGAGTCCCTTGTGGCTGTTGGGCTGCCCTCTCCGGACCGTGAGGACGGTGTTCATCAGCATGACCCCCTGCCGGGTCCAATCGGTCAGTTCGCCGTGCGCCGGAATCTCGCACCCGAGGTCGTCGTGCAGTTCCTTGAAAACGTTTTGCAGCGACGGGGGCGGCTTTACTCCTTTTTTGACCGAAAAGCAGAGTCCGTGCGCCTGCCCCGGACCGTGATAGGGATCCTGGCCGATGATGACCGCCTTCACCTTCTCATACGGCGTGTAGCGCAGGGCGTTGAAGATGTCGTACATATCGGGATAAACAGTGTGTTCGCGGTATTCTTTGGCGAGAGTGGCCCGCAGCTGTTGGTAATACTCTTTTTGAAATTCGTCTTTCAAAAGCTCGTCCCAACTGTTGTCCAGTTTGACCAAGAAGAGACACCTTCTTTTTTTGAATTTTCGATCGGCGCGCCCGGCTTCTATTATAAGGTATACACGCCGGAATCGAGCAGGACAATCTCGGTCTCGTCCACGCGGAGGTATTGGTGCACCGGCTCCTCAAACCCGGCATAGTCGAAGGCCGAGAAGGAGGAAAGGTTGACCTCGGTAATGCTGTTGGAGTCCGCGTTGCAGACCAGCATATCCTCCCCCTCGATCCAAAGCCCCGTCGGGTAGGAGAAGGCTGCGCCCTCTTCACTGCCGCCGATTCGCAACTCCTCCCGCATGGAGGAAAGATTGTACCGGATGATGGTATTACTTTCGGGGAAGGACGCCCAGAGACACTCCTCCTGCCGGACGATGTCGGCCGGCCCTTTGCCACGGTAGAGCAGTTCGCCTTCCCACAAAACCTCCGCTCCCGCGTCGCAGCGCAGGGCGCAGCCGTCGGGAAAGGCGGCGAAGACCTGTCCGCCGGGCAAAAGAATGGTTTTGCAGTTCAGACTGTCGCCCAGGCATGTTTCAATCTGCTTGAAATTGTTGCCGAACTTGGCCAACAGATATACGTTTCGGGTGACCGAGTTGAGGAGATCGGTTTGGAGCGTGGCCATTTTGTATCCGACGACTGTCCGGTCGTCCAGTTCCCGCTTTTTGACCGCGATAATAAAACCACTCGGCAGCGGCAACATATGAATGGCGCTTTTTCCAAAAATCTTTTTCATTCGATCCCCTCCTTTTCCATACGAAATTTTATGAGGTATTTTGCTGTCGGGATTTATTTTAACAAAAAAACCGGAGCAGGTCAATCGTTCGCGCGGATTTTCCAGGATTCTTATTTTTTACGGCCGGGTTTGACCGGGAGAGCGGTCTGGTGTATAATAAAATGAATTTTGAAAAAAGGAGGGCGACGCGGTGGATGAGATCTTCATGCGAGCCGCCATAGAGGAAGCCGAGCGCGCCGCCGCCGCGGGAGAGGTGCCGGTCGGTGCTGTCGTCGTGCGGGAGAGGAAGATTCTGTCCTTCGGTCGGAACCGCCGCGAGGAGGGCAAAAACGCGCTGGCTCACGCTGAGCTGGAAGCGATTTCGGGCGCCTGTGCCGCGCTCGGCGGCTGGAGGCTGTCCGGCTGCACCCTGTATGTGACGTTGGAGCCTTGTCCGATGTGCGCCGGCGCCATCATCAACGCCCGGCTGGATCGGGTGGTGTTCGGCGCGTACGATCCGAAGGCCGGCTCGGTCTGCTCGATGCAGGAAATGTTCACCTATCCCTACAACCACCGGCCGGACTGGATTGGCGGCGTGTTGGAAAAAGACTGTGCCGGCCTGCTTTCGGAGTTTTTCAGGAAGCTTCGGAGCGGGCGATAACTGTTGCTCTCTGAATCTGAGGCAGACGCGTGTGGTGCGTCGCAAAAGCCCGGAACCGAAGGCGGGCGTTTGGGCTCTGATTTTACCGATCGCACAGCGGAAAGCACCCGGCGTATCCGAAGGCAGAAAACCTTTGACGGCTATTCCGGCGAATTTGTCTGCATATCAGGGGCACGCCGCTTTTCTTGCATATCGAAATCCATTTATGGTTCAGGAGGAATATCCATGTTTGCGGAATATGAACAGCCCCTTTCGGGGCGGATTGTTTTCGACTCTCACGCGCATTACGATGACCAAGCGTTTGATCCCGACCGGGAGGCGCTGCTGGGCGCGCTGCCGGCGCGGGGAATCTGCGGCGTTATCAACTGCGGCAGTGATCTTGCATCGAGTGAGGTCAGCCTCCGTCTGGCGGAGAAATACGACTATATTTACGCCGCGGTGGGCATACATCCGCATGAGGCAGCCGACGTGCCGGCCGATTTTGTCCCCCGGCTACGGGAGCTGGCTGCCCATCCGAAAGCGGTCGCGATTGGGGAAATCGGGTTGGACTATCACTATGATTTTTCTCCGAGAGAGGCGCAGATTTCCCTTTTGGAGGCCCAGCTTCAGCTTGCGGCCGAGCTGACGTTGCCGGTGGTGATTCACGACCGGGAGGCGCACGGCGATATGATCAGCCTGCTTGAAAAATACCGGCCGCGCGGGGTGGTGCACTGCTTTTCGGGCAGCGTGGAGCTGGCCGAGCGCACCCTGCGGATTGGCATGTACATCGGGCTTGGCGGTGCGGTCACCTTTAAGAACGCCCGCAAGCCGGTTGAGGTTGCCCGGATGGTTCCCTCCGACCGCCTGTTGCTTGAGACCGACGCCCCCTATATGACGCCGGTTCCCTACAGGGGGAAACGATGCGACTCTACCCATATTCCCGTAACGGCTGAAACCATTGCGGAAATGCGCGGCGTTTCGAGGGACGAGCTGATTTTTCAGTGTGGGGAGAATACCAGGCTTCTGTTCGGAATATAAAAGAAAAGAGACGGATAAAATGAGTTTTTGGTCTTATGCCGGCAGCGTCGGCACACAGGTTTTGATCCTCTTTGTTCTGATGGCGGTCGGCTTCATCGCCGCTAAAATCCATCTGATCGGGGAAAGCGGTTCGGCGCAGATGGTCAATCTGCTGCTTTACATCGTAACGCCGGCGGTGATTATCAACGCCTTTTTGCAGATGGAGTATACGGGGGAGCGGATGGCCTCCCTTGCGATTATGGCCGGCAGCGCCCTGTTGGTACATTTGGTGGGTATCGCGGTCGCGATGCCGGTGTTCCGCCGCGCGGCGTCGGAGAAGAAGGCTATCCTCCGGCTGGGGGTTATCTTCTCCAACTGCGGATTTATGTCGCTTCCGCTGGCCGACGCCCTTTTCGGGCCGGAGGGGGTTTTTCTCGTCTCGATCTATGTCGTTGTGCACAACGTTGTCATCTGGACCGTCGGTGTCGCTCTCTTTCCCGGGGGCAGAATGTCAGTGCGCAAGGCCGTTTTGAATCCCGGGACGATTGGAGTAGCTGTCGGTTTGCCTCTGTTCCTGTTGGGAATCCCGATACCGGAGGTGATTGCCCGATCGGTTGGGTATCTGGCCGACCTCAACACCCCGATTGCCATGTTGGTGATCGGTTATTTTATGGCCGGAACCGTGCTGCGGCTGCAAAAGGGGGACGGCCAGGTTTTGCTGGCATCCTTACTCCGGCTGCTGGTGGTGCCGCTGCTGGCGCTTTTTTTGCTGCGTCTGCTCCCGGTGCCGGGGACGGTTTTTCTGGCCTGTATGCTGCCGGCCTGTGCGCCGACGGCGGCCAACGCCACCATGTTTGCCGAAAAGTTCGGCGGGGATACCGACTGCGGCGCGCGGATTATCTCGGTCTCGACACTTTTGTCGGCGCTGACCATGCCGCTTTTGCTGTCGGCGGCCCAGTTGGTGTCGAGAGGATAGAGCTTTGCCGGATATTCCGCATAAAAATTTTTTTATTTTCCAAAATAAACTTGTATTTTTTACCGAAGGACGGTACAATATTTTTACAATAATTTGGGAAAAGGGGAGTCGGATATGGATTTGATGATCTTGACGCCGGTTGCGGCTGTTATTGCGTTGCTTTTTGTCCTGTATACGGCCAAAAAGCTACTTGGCTATTCGACCGGAAACAGCAAAATGACCGAGATTTCGAGCGCCATCAGCAAGGGGGCCTCGGCTTATCTCAAGCGGCAATACGCGGTAGTTCTTATCTTTTTTGCTGTGATGTTCGTCATTCTCGGCGTTATGGCGTTTGCCAACCTGTTGACGCCGTTCGTTCCCTTTGCCTTTGTGACCGGCGGCTTTTTCTCCGGCCTTTCGGGCTTTATTGGGATGAAGATTGCCACGGCGGCCAATGCACGCACGGCCAACGCCGCGAGGGAGGGGCTGAACCGCGGCCTCCGGGTCGCCTTCTCAGCCGGTTCGGTTATGGGCTTTACGGTTGTCGGCCTTGGCCTTCTGGACCTTTCGATCTGGTATTTTCTGCTCAAGCTGGTTTTCAAGCTCCCGATTGAGGAGATTACGGGCGCCATGCTGACCTTCGGGATGGGTGCCTCTTCGATGGCGCTGTTTGCCCGTGTGGGCGGCGGCGTTTTCACCAAGGCGGCCGACGTCGGCGCCGACCTGGTCGGCAAGGTGGAGGCCGGCATTCCGGAGGATGATCCCCGCAACCCGGCTGTCATTGCCGACAACGTGGGGGACAACGTAGGTGACGTCGCCGGTATGGGCGCCGATTTGTATGAGTCGTATGTCGGGTCGATCATCTCGGCCTCTGCGCTGGGGGTAGCCGCTTTCTCGACCATCGACAGCGTCGACGGCATCCGCGCCGTGACCATTCCCATGGTAATGGCGGCGCTGGGTGTAATCGCCTCCATCATCGGTACTTTCCTCGTCCGCACGGGGGAGAATACCGATCAGAAAACCCTGCTCAAGGCGCTGCGCCGCGGTACCTATTTCAGTGCCGTCGCCATTGCCATCGCCTCCTTCCCGTTGGTCTGGACCATGCTCGGAAAGGAATTCCTCGGCATTTACGGCGCCATTTTATCTGGCCTGGTGGCCGGGGTTTTGATCGGCGTCTCGACCGAATATTTTACATCCGATTCCTACAAACCGACCCGCAAGCTGGCCGAGTCCTCTAAAACCGGCGCGGCCACCCTGATTATCAGCGGCCTTTCGCTCGGCATGATGTCGACCTTTGTCCCGGTGCTGATTATTGCGGCTTCGGTTTTAATTTCGTTCTTCGTATCGGGCGGCACTATCGACAATCCGGCGCTCGGCCTCTACGGTATCGCCATTTCGGCCGTCGGAATGCTGTCCACCCTTGGGATCACGCTGGCGACCGACGCTTACGGCCCGGTGGCCGACAACGCCGGCGGTATTGCTGAGATGGCCGGCCTCGACCCGGAGGTACGCCGCCGCACCGACGCGCTGGACAGTCTGGGCAACACGACCGCCGCAACCGGCAAGGGATTTGCCATCGGCTCGGCCGCGCTGACCGCGCTGGCCTTGATCGCCTCCTACAAAACCAAGGTGGAGGGGCTCGGCGGTGAATTTAACCTGAATATTATGAATCCGCAGGTTCTGATCGGCTTATTTATCGGCGCCTGTCTGCCGTTCGTCTTTGCTGCGCTGACCATGGAGTCGGTCGGCAAGGCGGCCCAGAGCATTGTGGTCGAAGTTCGCCGCCAGTTTCGGGAGATTGCCGGACTGATGGAAGGAATCGCCAAGCCGGATTACGAACGCTGCGTCGGGCTGTGTACCTCCTCCGCGCTAAAGGAGATGATTGTACCCACTTTGATTGCGGTTGTTACGCCGGTGGTTGTCGGCCTGATTCTCGGCATCAACGGTGTGGCGGGCCTGCTGGCCGGTGCGACGGTAACCGGTTTCCTGCTGGCGATTCTGATGTCCAACTCGGGCGGTGCGTGGGACAACGCGAAAAAATATATCGAAGCCGGCAACCTCGGCGGCAAGGGCAGTGATAATCACAAGGCTGCCGTGGTCGGCGACACCGTCGGCGATCCGCTTAAGGATACCTCTGGCCCGTCGATCAATATCCTGATCAAATTGCTGTCGATGGTCTCGATCGTTTTTGCCGGTGTGGTGGTCAAATTCAGCTTTATGTAAACCCCAAAAAGCCGCCGCAGAAAGAATTTGCGGTGGCTTTTTGGCCTGTTTAAAAAGAAAATTTCAGATCGGGGTATCCTGTTTTTTTAAAAGGTTTTAAACGCGGGGCATATTTAAGGTGTGTTTTGTGCAAAACCAACGGTTGAAAACAGGCCCTTTGTCCACAATCCCATGTGGTTGGACTGCCGATGCGTGCCACTATATGGATAGATTACAATTAAGAAGCACTTTTTTTGTGCAAAGTAACACAATTTTTCAAGAAATAATTTTAGATATTGTATTTCATTTCTAACTGTGCTAATATAAATTAGAGCCAAAATTTAGCGTTATGGAGGTAAAAATCATGAAGAAGATGGTCAGCTTTTTATTAGCTGGAACGCTTGTGATAAGCTGTTTCGCCTTTCCAGCGTCCGCCGCAATTATCGATGGAGATGGCGGAGTATTCGACGCAAACGACGCTTATTCCGGCCTGATCGACGGAGATGGTCCGATTATTGACGGAGAGGACGATTTCCCCGATACCATTGCACAGCCTGTTATTGATAAGATTGCCGCGTTGGGCGAGATTACGTCTCTCGACCAGAAGACGGATGTTGAGGCCGCCCGGGCCGCGTATGACATTTTGACCGATCTGCAGAAATCATATGTATCCAACTATGCCACTTTGCAGGATGCGGAAGCCAAAATTGTTGATTTGACCGCCGCTAAAGGTGTGATTGACACGATCGCCGCCTTGGGCACCGTCACGTTGGAGAAGGAAGATGATGTAAAGGCCGCCCGGACCGCGTATGACGCTTTGACCGACGCGCAGAAGGCTTTGGTTACCAATTACGAGACGCTGACCGCTGCTGAGCAGAAGATCATTGATCTCAAAGCGGAAGAGGCCGACAAGGCCGCCGCAAAGGCTGTTACAGATCAGATTGCCGCGCTGGGCGAGATTACGTCTCTCGATCAGGAAGATGATGTAAAGGCCGCCCGGACCGCGTATGACGCTTTGACCGACGCGCAGAAGGCTTTGGTTACCAATTACGAGACGCTGACCGCTGCTGAGCAGAAGATCGTTGATCTCAAAGCGGAAGAGGCTGACAAGGCCGCCGCAAAGGCTGTCGAAGATCAGATTGCCGCGCTGGGAGAGATTACGTCTCTCGATCAGGAAGATGATGTAAAGGCTGTCCGGGCCGCATATGACGCTTTGACCGACGCGCAGAAGGCTTTGGTCAGCGCCGATAATCTGAAGACTTTGACCGACGCCGAAGCAAAGATTGAAGAACTTAGGGTTAAGCTTGGCGATGTTGACGGGGACGGCAAGGTTACCGTTTCCGATGTGGTTGAGTTGCGCAAGCTCATCGTTGCCGGAAGCTCTACCGACCGTGAGTTTGCTGCGGGCAATCTGGATGATACGGATGCCATTCTGACCGTTTCGGACGTTGTGGCACTGCGCGCCTTGATCGTTGCCGGTGCGTAAATACCAATAAGATACAGAACAGGGATATTAACAAACGTTTGTTAATATCCCTGTTTTTTTGGCTATCAAATCATATTGAATTTGTATTCTAAGAAGCGTTTCCGGAATTGTGTGTTCAAATTCCTGAAATATCACGGCTGCATTGGCACAATCGGATGCACCACCCTTGACGTGTTTAAAACTGCTGTTACTCCCTGTTCAATTTGCCGGGTTGGCGTATATATACACGGGAGGCGCCTAAAACCACCAAAACACCCCACGGCGTAGTGTCCTTCCGGCGGCGCCGTTTTTATTTGTCGGTCAGGACGCTTATTTCTCCGCGACCGATTGCAAACGCTCTTTCGACAGGATACGAATTTTCAGCGAATTTGGATTGACAAAAATCTCAAAAACGAATACAATAAAATTGCTCGGGTAAAGAACCCTTTGGTTGACAGCTACAATATTTTATTATGCTGCGCGCAGGTCTTTTGCGTCACAGCTCTTTTTTTGTATGGTGCTTCTATATAGAACGCACCTACAAACATATCGCCCTTGTATTTTGTAGTTTGCATCTTACATTTGGAAGCGGAATAGGAGGCAGTGCATGGATATCTTTTCGGTGTTTACACTGTTCGGGGGTCTGGCCTTTTTTCTGTATGGTATGCACGTCATGTCCAGCGGATTGGAGAAGGTTGCCGGCGGCCGGCTTGAGCACACGCTTAAACAGATGACGTCCAATCGGTTTAAAAGTCTGCTTCTCGGAGCGGGAATCACCATTGCTATACAATCCTCCTCCGCCATGACGGTCATGTTGGTCGGCCTGGTCAATTCCGGCATCATGCAATTGGGACAAACCATCGGCGTTATCATGGGTTCAAATATTGGCACCACGCTGACTTCCTGGCTGCTCAGCCTTTCCGGAATCGAAAGTGATAATGTCTTCATCCGGTTGCTGAAGCCAACCTCGTTCTCGCCCGTTATTGCGCTGATTGGCATCGTTCTGATCATGGCTGCCAAAAGCAATCGCAAAAAAGATGTGGGTACCATTTTGGTCGGTTTTTCCATACTCATGACCGGCATGACGTTTATGAGCGACTCGGTCAGTCCGCTGGCCGATCTGCCGGAGTTTCAATCTATGCTGACCGCGTTTGCAAATCCTTTGCTTGGCGTTGCGGTTGGAGCGGTCTTTACCGGTGTGATCCAAAGCTCGGCGGCTTCGGTCGGCGTATTGCAGGCGATCTCCATGACCGGAGGGCTGACCTACGGCATGGCGCTGCCTATCGTCATGGGGCAGAATATCGGTACCTGCGTGACTGCCCTGCTTTCCAGTATCGGGGTCAACAAGAATGCCAAACGGGTCGCCGTGGTTCACATTTACTTCAACCTTATCGGTACGGCGATCGGCCTCTGCGCGTTTTTCGGGCTCAATGCCGTTTTCGATTTTTCTTTTATGGACAAGGCGGTCAGCCCGGTTTCGATCGCATTTTTGCACAGTGCTTTCAACGTGCTCACCACCGCGCTGCTCCTGCCTTTCACCATGCAGTTGGAGAAGCTGGCTCTCCTCACTGTTCCGGACAAATCGGACGGCCGGGATAAGGAGAAATACACCCTGATCGACCAGCGGCTGCTCAACACGCCTTCCTTCGCCGTGGCGGAGAGTCGCAACGCGACCGTCCGGATGGCCAAACTGGCGCGGGACACCATGCTGGAAGCGATTTCCCTGATGCAGACCTATAGCTCCAAATCGGCCGAACGCATCTTAAAAAATGAAAAAAAGATTGATATGTATGAGGACGAGCTGGGCACCTGTCTGGTCAAGCTGAGCGGCCGGGAACTGTCGGACAACGACAGCCATGAAATTTTCAAGCTTTTGCATACCATTGGGGATTTTGAACGAATCGGCGACCATGCGGTCAACATTGTCCATGTTGCGAAAGAGATGCATACCAAAGGGGTGCGCTTCTCCCACTACGCGGTGAACGAGCTGAAGGTCATCACCGATGCTTTGTGTGAGATTCTGGAGATCACCGTCGCCGCGTTCGAAACGGGCGATGTTGGCCTCGCCGTCCGGGTGGAGCCGCTTGAGCAGGTGATCGACCTCCTGATCTCTGAAGTAAAAACCCGCCACATCGGCCGTTTGCAGAATAAGGACTGCACCATTGAGTTGGGATTTATTTTCTCGGATATTTTAAATAATTATGAGCGGGTATCCGACCATTGTTCCAACATCGCGGTCTGTATGATTCAGGTGAAGGAAAACGCGTTTGACACCCATGTATATCTGAATGAAGTGAAAACCTCCGGGCATCCGGCTTTCACGGCGGAGTATGACAGCTACCTTGGCAAGTACGCTCTGCCGGAGGAGAACGGCCTTTTACCGGGATAAAAATCATATATATGCAGATAAAACGGACGGGACGTTTTTTAAGACGTCCCGTCCGTTTTTTATATATGGCGTCTTTAGACGTGGGAAAGTCCCTTGGCTCTACCGGGGGAGAATAAAACGAGCGAAGCTACAACAAAAAGGGCGAGGCGAAGCTAAGCCCAAAAAGACTGTAGATAAAAGAAGAACCTCTTGTATAATAGTAATGGTTTGGCAACCGCATTACAAAAATACAGGAGGTAATTCAAATGAATGGAAATAATGAGATAAAAAGCAGCGCCCACTCAAAATACAGGTGTCAGTACCATATAGTTTTTGCACCAAAATTCCGTAGGAAAGAAACATACGGGCAGATAAAAAGAGATATAGGCGAGATACTGAGAAAGTTATGCGAACAAAAAGATGCGGTAATAATAGGGGCAGAGGCATGCCCAGATCACATACATATGCTGGTTAGTAATCCACCGCATATAAGTATAGCACAGTTTATGGGATACCTCAAGGGAAAAAGCAGTTTAATGATTTTCGTATAAATTGTATTATGAAATGCGAAAGGTAATCGCCCTATTTTGGGCGCACCGATCGCATTTATTTTTTTGTTTTGGAGGTCGAAAAATGACAGAATTTGAAAGAATTACGAAAAGCGGGAAAACCTTATCATTTCTTTCTTCCCTTCAAATTTTAGAGGGGGCCGTGGGACAAAGCTTTTTATAAAGCATTCTGCAAGAATTGCCCGTCGGAAAATTGCGACGAAAACTGCCCGCACGAAGACAAATGAAACAATCCCGAATGGTGGTTATCATTGGAAGCCGAAAGGAAGTAAAAAAATGAACAAATACAGATACTTAACCTATGAGGACAGGAGGCAGATCGAAAAGATGTACGGAGCGGGCGAACGCCCTGCCGACATTGCTTTGAAACTGAAGGTACACACCGCGACGATATACAACGAATTGAAGCGCGGATATGCCAATGAAGAAGACAAGAACTTGCGACCGCGTTATAGCGCTGAAATCGCACAGCGGGCAATTCAAGAAGCTTTCAAAAGGCGCGGTATTCGTGAAACGCGTAAAAATAAGGAGGCAGCAGTATGAAGGGCAAATGGAAAGTATCTTACAACCCTATGTGCGGTGAAAACAAATATATCGTTGTTCGCCTTAGTGATGTAAACCGCATAGACCACAGCGGAAACCGTGAATACGGTTCGGAATATATGGCTTCGGAGGAAGAAGCACAAGCAATCGCGGACAAGCTGAATTCGGAGGGCGAAAAGATATGAAAAATAGTGTTGAAACATTAAAAGCGGTTGGGTTCAAGGGCTATCAAAGAAATTCGATAACGGGAAATACGATTGAAGCGAATTACCCGCTTGATGAAATTGCTTGGGCGATGAACAATGCGCCGCACCGTATCAGAACAACACGCGACGACATCGGAAAGAAAATTCGAATTCACATAGATAACGAGAATTGGACACCGCCAAAAGCACACGAAATTTTCGCAGAAAGACCAATGACACCCGAAGAATGTAAAGAAGCGGAAGAACGGCTTGAAAAAATGGGCGTTACGGTATCGGGTGGCGGCAATGGATAACGCCGAATTAAAAGAAGCTTTATTCAACCGCCGCCCGGTCGTTCACTTCGCAGGAGGAAGCGACGGTGTCGAATACGAAAGAGTATCAGCCATTATATACCGTGTCGGGGATAACGGAAAATTGAATGTCAGCGCGGAGCTATCGGACAAATGCGGGCATTCCGTTTCAATCGTTGACCCGTCGCGCGTTGAATACAAAAAGGAGGGTTGAAAATGTGTAAAGTAAAATGCCCCGAATGCGGGTGCGAATTCGACTTTACGCGCCAATGCAACAAGGGGCCGTGGACGGCAGCCGAAGACGAACAAATATTGAAGGCGTATCAAGCCGAGCGGAAAACGCTTTCGCAGATTGCGGAAGAAATGAACCGCACACAAGACGCGGTGCGCAACCGTCTGTATTCGCTTCGCGGAGCGGGAAAGCCCGCAGGGGTCGCCGCCGTGGTTCACCTTACCGCAAAAGATTACGACGATATGAGAGCGGCAAAGCGCACGGCGAAGGAAGCAAAGCGGGACTTGAAGCGGGTAACTTCTGCTTTGAAGAAGATTTCTTCTTTGCTTGCAGACGGCGGTTTTATTCGGGACTTCGACGAAGAATTCGTTATCACGAACAAGACAGCTTTACAAGAAGCGTTATACATAGCGCAAGATTGCTTGAAGGGGGAATAAAAAATGGTGGCTTGTATCATTACGGGCGTTGTATGCCTTATCATCGGCGCGGTTCTTGGTATCGGCATTGTTGCTTTAATGGTGGCAGCGGCAGACGACAGCCGCGAACACGAATTCAATCTTGAAGACAATAGAACAAGCCCGGAAGAAACGGAGGGTTCAGACAATGGCAGATGTTGACCGTTGCGCAGTTTGCGGACAGCCTATCCCGAAGGCGGGCAAGTTTGCGGGATATGTAAGATTGTCGCCGGAGAGGGAACGCCGGACATCGTGGCGGTTCACGCAGCCGCAAGAGTTATCAAGCGTTATTGTAACAGCCGGAACAGCAACCCCGAAACGGATTGCGTGGAATGTCCTATAAAAGACATTTGCTACAACGAACCGTATTTGTGGGAGGTTTAACGGGTGGCAGAAGATTACATACATTTGATTTCGCAAGCAAGCGACCGTTACGGAAGCCCGTATCTTTTGGGGCTTATGGACGAATACGGCGTTTCGTGCCTTGCGGACATCAAGCGGGAACAAGCGAAAGCATACTACATTAAATATATAGGAGGAAAACGCAATGGAAAACAGAATGTCGAGCGGGACAACCCGCAAAGAGAACCGCAAAGCTTATAAACCGGGACACAAGAAAAAGAATGTTCCAATATGGGCGAAGCGGATTTTAATTTCTTGGATTATTTGCATTATCATCGGCGGGGCCGTCGGTGGCGGCATTACGGCTATTGCTTTACATTCGAGAGGGACAACCCCTTCGGAGCAGGAAGAAGCCGCCGCGATGTACGGAACACGCGACGGCAGAGTATTCAACGAAGAAATGTCGAGGGATTGGGGCGGCGAAGAAGACTTTACGCCGATTGATTGCGCCTTGCCCGAAGACTTGCAGAAATTCACCTTTTATTTGTCGAAGGGCTATTACATAGATTATTACTTTGTTATGGGTCTTATGTTTTGCGAAAGCAGCTTCCGCACCGATTGCGTGAGCGGTACGAACGATTACGGGCTTATGCAGATAAACAAGCAGAACCACGAATGGTTGTCGGAGCAATTGGGGCTTGATAACATTTCAGACCCGTACCAAAACATACGCGCCGGGCTTTTCATTCTTCGTAAACTGTTTGAGAAATACGACGACCCCGCAAAAGTGGCTATGGCTTACAATATGGGAGAATACGGGGCTTCGCAGTTATGGGAACAAGGCGTGTACGAAACGAGCTATTCGAAAAAGGTTCTTGCCAAAGCAGACGAATACAAAGCACAGCTTGAAAACAGCATAAAAAAATGACCCGTTCAATCATCACTTGAACGAGCCATTGAAACGGCTTTTTGCCGCTTGCCTATTACATAAGTAAGTATATCACAGCGGCGGCAAAAAGTCAATAGGAACGCGCCGAAACGGGCGCGTAACGGGCTTGTATTGGATAGTAATTCAGCGACCAACGAGCATTGAACGGGCAAATGCAAGAATCAAAACAAGCACCGAAGGCGTGTTTTCAGATACGGTAACCGGATATTCTTCGGTGACGCCGAGCTCGTCCAGCATACACCTTTCAAACGGCACGGCAAGATATGCACTGTTTCCGGTCTGGTTACTGAACACGACATGGAACGGGAAAAAGTATACCTTCGCTATGAACGGTCAGACGGGCAAATTTGTCGGAGACCTTCCCGTTGACAAAGGCGCGTACTGGAAATGGTGGGGATTGTTTGCCGGGATTTGCTCGGCTGTGTCCTTCGCCGTTCTCAGCCTTTACTTTTATCTTTAAGGAGGTGCGATGATGATGAAAAAACGAATGAGTTTTATTATTACACTGATTCTCGCGCTTTCTCTGTGTTCCGTTACAGCATTTGCAGCAAATGAGACGAGCTTTATAACAGATGTTACGGATACTGTTTCCGAATCGGAAATCTCTGAGCTGAATAACAAGGCAATGCATTTCTACGATACTTACGGCGTCGGCGTGTATTTCTATATGACAGATTATACACAGGAAACGGATGCATACGAATTGGCGGAAGCTTCTTATGACAAAGTAGCCTGCAGCAATGACGGAATTATGCTCATGCTTACCAAAGATGAATGGTGCGTTGTATTCTTCGGCTCGGCAGCGGATTTTTTTACCTCAGCTGATGAAGAAACTTTGTGGAATGCAGTAATCGAAGACGAAAACGAAACCTATTACGACGGTATCTCGGATTATCTGATTACCGCAGAAAGAATGTTAAAAGAATACGGTTATGCAGCCGCAGCAGGAAACGGCGTTATTCCCGATGCGCGACAGTGTCCACGGCTGACAGATAATGCCGATATCCTGAGTGATTCAGAAGAAACGGCGCTGCTTGCACAGTTGGATGAAATCAGCGAACGCCAGCAGTTTGATGTCGCCGTTTTAACTGTTTCTTCTCTTGACGATGCGTACACGGAGATTGGCGCTTATGCGGATGATTATTATGATTTCGGCGGTTTCGGTTTGGGCGAAAACCGGGACGGTGTGATCCTTGTTCTGAATATGGACAGCCGCGACTGGTATATGTCAACCTGCGGATATGGCATTACGGCAATTACCGATGCCGGGCGGGAATATATGTCGGAGCAGTTTCTTCCGTATCTGAGCGACGGCGATTATGCCGAAGGATTTGCAAAATATGCGCAGCTGTGCGATGAATTCGTTACAAAGGCAAAAGCAGGCAGTCCCTATGATGTTGACAATATCCCGAAAGATATCGATTGGTTTAACTGGATCGGTTCTTCCCTGATCCTCGGCATTGTCGGCGCATTCATTTTTGCAGGAAGACTGAAAAGCAAAATGAAGTCCGTTGCATTCCAAAGCGCTGCCGGAAGCTATATTGCCGAGAATTCTCTGAATGTTACAGACAGCAAAGATGTATTTATGTATTCCAATGTCACTCGTTCCAAGCGTGAAACCGAAAGCGACGGTTCCGGAGGAAGCGGAGGAAGCCGTACACATACTTCATCGTCCGGCACTACGCATGGCGGTGGCGGCGGCAAATTTTAACTGAAAATAAGGAGGAATTATCATGGGTATCTTTGACAGATTGAAAAGCGAAGTAAAAAGCAACCTCGGCAGTGCGGCGGCAAACGCCGTGAGAGATGTGGGCAGCAAAAAGGAAACCTTTACCTTTGCAAAGTTTCCGGAAAGTCTTGCCGAGCCGCAGGCATTACCTGAGTCAAGCCTTGACACACCGTTTAAGACGGCGGCGCTGACGGTATGCGCTCTTTGTGCTTATGCCGCTGATAAAAACATCGGCACCGAAATGCTGAACTGGCTGAGAGGCCCCCGTCCGCTGAACGGACAGGATATTTCCTTTCTGAATGACCGTTTTCGCGGTGAGAGAACCTATCTTCCGTTCTCCTATTTTGCGGGTGCAACGCCTGATAACAGCTATACCCCGTCACAGCCCTATACGGTAACGATTGAAAGCAACCACACCTCCGACGACGAACAGGGATACAGGAAGCTGTTTATTGCCTGCGGCGGTGCGGACAGCCCCCGTCCCATTAAGCTGCGTGAAAAGCCGTCTGACGGAAAGTGGTTCCTGTGGGAGCAGTATCTTCTGACCGATATCCGTCAGCCGAAGGCTGCCGATCCTTGGGCATGAGGAGGCAAATTATGACCGCTGCGATTATTATCGTCTGCATTGCCGCTGTTGCGGCAACCGGCTGGTTTATCCTGAAAAAAAGAGTTGTGGAACCGGAAATACTGGACGGTCCCGGCATGGTATACGAAGGCGCAAGGTTTGACGATGCTTTGGGAGGCGTATGGAACAGCACGGACGGTCACTATCTGCTTGTGATTTCCAATATGCGCAGCTTAACCGTTGAGAAGGACGGTAAAAGCCTGGTTGACCGTATCGGCTTCTGCCACGACAATTCGGAGGGAGAACTCAGTGGGCGGCACTCGCTGACGCTGTTTGCCAACGAGCTCACTCTTGACGGACAGCCTTATGCGGTCATTAAGGATATGCGGTATGAAGACGGCAGAATGATTATGGTTCTTAAAATGCCGGACGAAAGTACGGAGCAGCTTACATTTGAAAAAACAACTGAACCGGAAGAAAGCGAGGAATGAAAAATGGATATTATCGGTAAATGGAAAATTGCAGAGGTTATGCGCTTCGGTGATGACGGTATCAAGTGGGTAACCCCGGAAGAATACATAGCGGCCAGCGATGAGCCTGAAGACGCGGCGCAGACGGTAGGTATGCTGGTGGAGTTCACACAGGACGGTAAAGCAATCTCCTATATGCCGCTGTCCAAAGACCTTACCCAAGAGGAAATCGACGAAGCAATCGCCGAGGAAGGCTTGCAGGTCAAGGACGGATATGCTTTTGAAACAAAGGAATGGAAGGAAGAAAACGGAGCATATCTGTACAATTCCGAGATTGAGGGCGAAATTCTCGACGAAGAGGTGTCACCGTGGGTGGAACTGACCTTTGAGGATGGCGGCAAATTGCTCTTTATGGAAATGTTCAAATTGGAGAAAATGTAATTTCAATAGAGAAGGGGGCAAAAACATGGGGAAAAGCGCAAACGAAATGGGGTTGCGAAAGGTCCTGTTTTATAATAATTTGAATCAAACCCAATAGTATGCCCATATTCGAAAAGAAATATTCAACAAACTTTGACAAACATTCGTTCCCTGATACATTCAAAAATGGATTAAAATACCAATCTTGATCCATACAACTAAATAGTCGCCGGAACATAAGGAAAATACATTGCAGCCGTTCATAGGTTGCAGCTTTGGCTTAAGATTGTTTGAAGCCGTTACATACACAGGCGAATAACTGAAGTGAGGGAATTCTCTCGCTGTTATTCGTTTACGTATGTAACGGCTTTTTGTTTTGTCTGAAAAAATACTGTTCCCGCTTTTCTCTGCTGGAGCATACATAAAACTGTGAAAAGAGCTGGTGCGCATATGATTGTTCCGCAGCCGCAATTCAAAAACACAGGAGGTAATGATGGCAAAAGCAAAAAACTTCTTTATGGTGTCCAACAACATTTTTTCGTTTGAACTGAAACCACGAGACTTTATTGTTTACTGCTGTCTGTTAAAACACAGCGATAATAAAGAGAAAAGCTGTTTTTCCTCACGCAAAATCATCGCAAAAGAATGTTGCATGGATAAGGAAGATGTTGACAGTACAATCAAAAGCCTTTCAGACAAATGATTTTTAAAAAAGGTAATCCGTCACCGAGCAGATGGTACAATGACAAGCAATCTGTATTATCTGAACGACCTGTTAGATACAGGGTAATATTTTGCCATGGGCTGCTCTAAAATTCCTTACCAATAATTAAATCCATAGAACAAGATATGCCTTTAGAACAAGTGATGCGCCCCATACAACAGACTGCCTAAAAAGCAGCAACCGGAAGGCGATTTACCTTCCGGTTGCATACCGCCCCAATTCTTCGTTAAGAACATCACGGAAAGTGGTTCAGATGGGTGAAAACAAACGCCTTTGCCTGCTGGCAATCGGCAACAGCTTCAGTGAGGATGCAACCCACTGGCTTTGCGAGCTGGCGCTGGACGCCGGAGGGAAAGGTGGTTTCTGCCGAGGAACTCGCTGCGGTCAAACGGGTTGTTTTGGCGGCTGAGCGTTCACCTTTTTCGGCTGGTACGCCTGAAGTGCAAAATAGTGGTTGACATTTCGAAGTTCCTGTGCTAATATACTATTGTTGTTCTGATCCGAAGACAGTTGGTGTCGGAAAGATTTCCGCCGAACGGGTTTGCCCGCCAGCCGAGGATACGGGGATAAACGCTTTTTACGGCTCGTTTTCAACGGTATAAAAGTGTATTATTGCCTGTCCTCTTTTTTCGGAGGACAGGCATTTTTGTGTATCACGGGAGGTGAAACCTTTTGCCAAGTGAAAAGATTCTGGAACAGAAGCAGCAGCAGGTCGCTGTACTTACCGAAAAGCTGAATGCAGCCGTTTCGGGCGTGATTGTCGACTACAAGGGCATCAGCGTGGCCGATGACACCCAGCTTAGAAAGAAGCTGAGAGAGGCTGGCGTCGATTACTTTGTCGTCAAGAATACGCTGCTTTCCCTCGCCGCCGATCAGGCCGGGCTGGAAGGCATCAAGGATGTGCTTGAGGGGACCACGGCGATCGCCGTGAGCGACACTGAGTATGCCGCCGCTGCGAAGATCCTCTGCGATTATGCCGAGAAGAGCGAGACCTTCAACATCAAGAAGGGCTTTGTTGACGGCACCATCCTCGACGTCGACGGCGTCAAGGAACTGTCCAAGCTCCCCTCGAGGGAGGAACTGGTTGCGAAGGCCCTGGGCGGCCTCAACGCGCCGATCACCGGTTTTGTTCATGTGCTCAATGCCAACCTGCGCGGTTTGGTCTGTGCGCTGAACGCCATCGCCCAGAAGCAGGGAGAATAATTTTTCCCACACGAAAAATGACATTATTTTGGAGGTAAATTATCATGGCATCTGAGAAAGTTGTTAAGCTGATTGAGGACGTAAAATCCCTGACCGTTATGGAGCTGTCCGAGCTCGTTAAGGAGCTTGAGGAAGAGTTCGGCGTTTCCGCCGCCGCTCCGGTTGCTGTTGCCGCTGCCGCTCCGGCTGCCGGCGCCGCTGCCGCCGCCGAAGAGAAGACCGAGTTCGACGTTGTCCTGGCTGAGGCCGGCGCGGAGAAGATTAAGGTTATTAAGGCGGTTCGTGAGATCACCGGCCTGGGCCTGGCTGAGGCGAAGGCACTTGTCGACGGCGCTCCTAAGACCGTGAAGGAAGCCGCTTCCAAGGATGAGGCTGAGGAAATGAAGAAGAAGCTGGAAGATGTCGGCGCGAAGGTCGAGCTGAAGTAATTTCCGCTGTATGCAAAAAACGCCGGGAGGTTTCCCGGCGTTTTTTCTATCTCATTCCTTGCGTGAGAAATCGGATACTTAATGGGAGATAGCCAGCCTTTTTCATTTGGCACCTGCTTTGTCTTTTATCGGCCGGTATTGTACAAATAAAGCCCCCCGCAAAAAATCGGAAGGCCGTTTCTTTGAACGCATATGTTGTTTTTACAGCTTTTCTTCAACCTCCACCAGCAGGCTGCAAAAATCGCTGTACAGCTCTGGATATTCGACCGAAAGCTGTTCGGGCGACACCAGCGGGAAAGAGAGGCTGTCGCCTTTTTCCTTCACCAGCCCAAGCTTGGCAAAGCAGCGGATGATCTCCCCCTCCGCCGCCGGCTTGGTGTACCGGCTGGGTTTCGTGAAAGGCTTGTCCCCGTGACAAAGGCCGAGGATATATAAAGCCGTTTGGTAGGTTTGCAGCCGGAAAAGATCAAGACCGGTCTCCCGCACACTGTCCTTTTCGCATCCGCGGAGCAACTCAAAAAGCAGTCCCTGTGCGTTGATGATTTGTTGCTTTCCGGCGTCAAAGGGCGTCGCCGTTTCCGCTTTGCTTGCGGTGGATGCCGAACCGGCGCGCCCCAGCAGATAATCGGTCGTCACGCCGAAATACTGCGCCGCCCGGGCCAGAAAGTCCAGCCCGCATTCCCGGATGCCTTTCTCATAATGGGAGAGAAGGGCTTGGGAAATGCCAAGGTCGGCGGCCGTCTGCTTTTGGGAGATCCCACGCTCTCGCCGTAATCGGGAGAGAATATTTGGAAAATCGCTTTGCATGGCATCTCACCTCATTTTAAATGTTGTTGAGATTTATTATATTCGATTTTCGAAAAAAAGTAAAGCAAAAAACTATACAAAATGTATACTTTTTCTTTGGAGGAAGTCAATGAAAACCTATAAAATTCATTTGATTCGCCATGGACTGACCGAGGCAAACGAGAAAGGTCAATATGTTGGGGCATCTGACATTCCGATTACTACAGATGGTATAATGGAATTAGATGCGTTGCGGACAACCTATGCATATCCCGATGTTCGGCTGTTTTACGTCAGTCCGCTTACCCGTTGCGTCGAGACGCTGAAGATTCTCTATCCCGAGGCGAAAGCCATCGCCGTCCCGGAACTTCGGGAGATGCATTTCGGCGTTTTTGAGGGGAAGACAGCGTATGAATTGCAGGGTGATCCCGACTATCAGGCCTGGACGTCCGGGCAAATTGCCGCGCCGCCCGGGGGAGAATCGACGGCCGAGTTGACCGCCCGCGTGGCCGAAGGGTTTTCAGCCGTAGCGCGGCATCTGATGTCCTCTGGCGAGCGGGAGGCGGTCGTCATCACTCACGGCGGGATTATTATGAATCTGCTGTCCGCCTGTGCCCTGCCGCAGCAGCCGGCCGCTTTCTGGCGCTGCGATCCGGGCTGTGGCTACACGGTGCGGATCACTCCGTCGGTTTTTCTGCGCAGCGGCGTGGTGGAGGTTGTCGGCCCCGTGCCTGAAATTGAGCGGACGAGGCAGTAGCCTTTCTTTTCAGCGATAAAGCGAAGCAAACCCGCCGCCGGGACAAGCACCGGCGGCGGGTTTCTATGCGCTGTGGTCAGATAATCTCCAGTTCATTGCGGTTGGGCAGCGGTGGGTTGTTCCCCTCCGGCCGATCCAGATAAAAAAAGGAGACCGAGGAAATATCGTCCTGCAGAGGCAGATAGCGGCCGCCGCTTCTCCATCCGAGCGCTTGGATGGTCACCCGCAGATTGCTGTCAAAATAGATCGGGTCGGTCACATGCCAGCGGTAGAGGGAGAAACGCTTTTGCGAAGTATACAGATTATCGGTCGGCGGCGTATACATGCCTGAATAAGGCGTGGAGAAATTGACATAGCCGCCGGCGTCAAAGTTGTATGCGCCGCAGAAGTAATCCTCCGTCCCGGTACCGCAGATGGTGGGATAGTCGGTGTCGCCGTCGAGATAAAACTTGATCTCGCCCTCTCCCCACCAGCCGTTGCTGTGTACGCCCCAAAGCATATAGGTGCCCACATACTGTCCTTTTCCTTCCACCCCGTCGAGCAGGGTGTGCACATCCTTGTAGGGCAGCGGATTGGAACGGCCGAATCGGGCGTGCAGGTATCCGGAGGTTTCGGGTATCTCGGTCAGGATATAGTCAATCTGATAGTACAAAACGGCGTCCTGATCCGAGATATTTTCAACCGTGATGCGGCAACGGCGCCGGAAGGGCATTTCCCAATAGCAGTTGAGTCCGTTTTTCGGGTTGACACATACCGCGAGAGAAGAAACCTGGGTGTACACGGGAATCAGTGCGTTGGCAAAAAAATCACCCAGCGGGCATTCAATCGCGGGGGTTGCCGCATCCTCCCAATAAAAGCGGATGACAAAGCCGCGGCCGGCGATATTGGGGGTCAGCCAGATATGCTTAACGGCGCCCGGTCCCTCAATATCGGCGATGACGACCGTCTCTCCGGCCGAGATCCCGATCGAGGGGGAGACCTTCCATCCCCGGCCCAACTCCCGGGCGGCAGCGGCGCCGGTGCCGGTTTCGGCCATTCCGCCGCGACCCTTTTCTCCGTTAAAGTTTTCCGGGCTGATCGAGCGGCTTTTGGCCGAAGAAAGCTGTGATAAACTGCCGAGTGTACTGTTCAGTCCATTATATAAAGTCATATGTATGTTCCTTTCTTTTCAAATATGGCCGTTGTTCTTGCAAAGCTTGACGCGCTGCACGGCAGGCTTTTTCCAGAGAGGGTTACTTCTCCCCCTCCCGCAGGTGACCGAGTTGTCCGCCCGGGTGCCGTTTGACATACTCGGCCGGTGTCAGCCCCTTGCGTGTTTGCAAAAGCACCGATAAACCGAGCAGGACAATCTCTTCAGCTAAAATAGAGGCGCGCGGCGCGCGGTTCAGCGGCCCGCCCTCGGCCGTTACGCCGGCGAAGAGGTGTGCGTCGGCAAATTCCGCCAGCCAGGAGTCCGGATTGCCGGTCACGGCGATGATTTTGCAGCCGCACTGGCGGATGGCGGCCGCGGTGGCTTTCAACTCGGCCGTTTCCCCGCTGTTGGAGATGCAGATGACCACGTCTCCCGCAATCAGTTGTCCGCAGGACCCGTGCACCGCCTCGGTCCCGTGCAGGAAATAGGTTGGCGTCCCGGTAGAGGAGAAAAGGGACGCCATATACGCGGCGACGTGGGCGGGCTTGCCGATGCCGGTTATGTGCAGCCGGCTGCCGGTTTTCTCTGCCTCCGTGATCAGCGAGATCGCGTCGGCATAGGTGGCTTCATCAATGGTGGAGGCGGTCTGGTCGACTTCGCGTTGGATGATGTTCAGAAATTCGGGCAGCCCGTTCATATGCGCACACTCCTTTTTTCGGGTAACAGGGGTAAGAAGGCTTCGGTCTCCCGATCGTCGCGATCCATGAAATCCAACACTTCGGAAAGTGAAGGCAGGCTGGGCTGTGCCCCCGGACGGGAGACGGTGACCGCCGCGGCGTGGTTGGCGAAATCGGCGCATTCGGCCGGTTCCAGCCCCAGGCAGGCCGCCACGCAAAAAGCCGAGATGAAGCTGTCGCCCGCTGCCGTGGGGTCGCAAACCGGCCGGTAATCCACACCGGGAAAGCATGCGGGTCCCTGTTCGGTCAGGAGGGCGGCTCCGGCCGCGCCCATGGTAATCAGCGGATGTGCGACGCCCATGTTTTTCAGGGCATACAACGCCTCTCCCGGCGCCTCATCAACGGGGAGCGGCCGGCCGATCAGCGCGGCCGCCTCATGCTCGTTGGGAGAGAGATAGTCGACCGATGCCAGAAGCTCCGGCGGCAGCGGCGCGGCCGGAGCGGGGTTCAGCATGACCGGCAGGCCGGCTGCCCGCGCCATCGAGGCGGCGGCTATGTTGACCTCCATCGGGATCTCTAACTGGAGCAGCAGCATGTCGTATGTTTTCATTTCGTCCCGCAGTACCACGAGATCCTCTGGGCACAGGGCGTGGTTGGCGCCCGGGACCACGATGATCCGGTTGGCTGCGCCGGAGGTTTTCTCCTCCAATATAATATTGCCCACGGCGGTGCTGTGCGCATCCGACCGGCCGATATGCCGGGTATCGACGCCGGCCGCCTGCAGGGAGGAAAGCAACGCCTCTCCATATGCGTCCTGTCCGACGCAGCCGAACATGGTCACATCGGCGCCGAGCTTTGCCGCACCAACCGCCTGGTTAGCGCCTTTGCCGCCCGGCGCGGTTCGAAAACGGCGGCCCAGCACGGTCTCCCCTTCTGCGGGGAAACAGGCGGTCTCAGTGATCAGATCCATGACCAGGCTGCCGATCACCAGTAACTTCGGGTTCTTTCTCATTGGAATGATTCCTTTCCTGATTTGGTAAAAGACCTTTGTCTTTGCGGTATTGCCGCGGGGAGACGCCGGTCTGTTTTTTAAAAATCCGGGAGAAATAGTTGTAGTCGTCAATGCCGACCTTTTCGGCGATTTGGGCAATTTGCAGATCGGTGTTCAGCAGATACCGTCCGGCTTTCTGCACCCGCCGTTCGGTCAGCAACTGGATGACCGTCTGGCCCGAACAGGCCTTGGCTGTCGCACAGATCGACGGGATGCTGGCATGCAGATCCTCCGACATGCGTTTCAGGGAGAAGGCGCGGCCGGTGTTTTGATGGATGTAATCCTGAATCTGTATCCAGAGTGGATTTTGGTTGGCCCGCATCAGTTGGTTTGCC
This sequence comes from Candidatus Howiella sp., assembly GCA_050946935.1. Lineage (GTDB taxonomy): Bacteria > Bacillota > Clostridia > Oscillospirales > Acutalibacteraceae > UQRS01. The sequence continues at coordinate 57,927 of JBMNVR010000005.1, read as the reverse complement.
TGTATATAGCTGGCACAGGTCAGCAGAATATTGGCCGAGGCGCGGACATATTCCGGACTCATCCGCCGCAGGCCAAGGTACAGCTTGGTCAGCGTCGCCGTGTCGGGAAAGAGGTCGGTGCACTCCGCAATGGTTTTTTGCATCTGCTCCTCCAAATTGCGGCTGTAGACCAACTGCCCAAACATCAGGTATCCCACAATGCCGCAGTCGTCGCGGATCGGTGCGCAGACCTCGATCAGATTGGCATGGCAGCGGTACACGACATAGCTTTCGGATTCCCGCGCGGCGTTCAGCCCATAAAGATCACAGTCCTTGCAGCGGCGGGTTCCTTCCTCGCTTTTGCGGATCTGGGCGCAGAAGGGATTGTGGTCGGGGTATTCCAGCACAACCTGAAAATGCTTGTCGAAAATGGCTGTCCGCTGGCCGCTGATCTCATAAAAATCTGTGAAGAGCTGCAGCAGAGCCTGCTTTTGAAAATCGTTCATAGAGCCTTCCTCCAGATTTAGCAGAACGTCGATCGACAGCGGGGACGAGAATCCTTCCCATCTCTTTCGCCCATTCCGCTTTTATTTTAAATGAAACCGGATTAAAATCAATAAGTTGTATTATTTTATATAAGATAATCCTGATTCTATAGAAAAATATACTATAATTTTTCCAAAACTGCAACCAAAAAAAGCGATATACACAATTTGAGGAAAAGATATTTATGGCCTGTTCATCGCCGCTTCCTTTATCGTTGGGCAATTTTGCGCATCCGAAATCAGGAAAATATCGGAAAGTTGTGGTAAAGCCATCTGGGGTATGATATACTCATTGCATGATTTGGGCGTTTTCACAGCGTATTTGTTCGGTTGAAAACACTCTTTTGCGTGACCTCTCCGGCCGAGCCAGCCCGACCGGGTGAGGGCTTGGGCACGGCGGCACCGTGTCCGGGATGCGAAATCGATTTATTGATCTGTTTGGAGGAGATTTTATGTTCTGCAGAAAATGCGGCAATACCCTGCCGGATGACAGCGCTTTTTGCCCCAGGTGCGGGGCGGCCGTTGCCCCTCCTTCTCCGGAGGGGAACCCGTCCGCCGATACCGATTTTGATCCAGCCGATATTGCGGCGAATAAGGGGCTTTGTGTGACGGCTTATTTCTGGATTCTGTTTTTCCTGCCGATGGTAATCCGGCCGGAATCGAAATACTGCCGCTTTCATTCCAATCAAGGGCTGCTGTTTTTGATTTTCAGCGGTGCGGTATCCATTGTACGCGAACTGCTGGCTTTTGTGCTTCGGCTGGTTTTTCGCTCGGTTTTCGGCCTCGGTTGGTTGCACAGCCTGCTTTCCGGTCTGCTGGGCTTTGCGGCCGGCGCGCTGATTTTGGGTATGATGGTGATCGGAATCTATCATGCGCTGAATGGGAAGACGGAGGGCCTGCCGGTTATCGGAAAAATACGGCTGCTGTAGCGGAAAACACCGCTGCCGCAGAAATATGAATTCCCCTGTTTTTGCCGCGGAACATTTCCCTGCAGTTTATCAAAAAAGCTTTGAAATATCAAAGGATTCCTGCATATTTCACCTTTTGCAACCGTCGGTTGACAGGATTGCCCGGTCGGCTTGGTGGCGTCCGGCCGCGCGGCGGTGTATGTTAGAACTGCCCGGCCGCGACGGCCAAGCGACGGGCAGAATGAAAATGAGGTGGAGCATATGAAGCTTGCGGATAAGATTATCCTGCTTCGAAAGGAGAACGGCCTTTCGCAGGAGGCGCTGGCCGAACGCATGGACGTGTCGCGGCAGGCGGTCTCCAAATGGGAGGGGGCGCAGTCGGTTCCCGAACTTGAAAACATCCTGCGCCTGAGCGAGATTTTTGGCGTCAGCACCGACTATCTCCTTCGGGAGGACCCGGCGGCGTTGCCCACGGCTGGCGGGGAGGCGGCTGCATCGCGCCTGGTTTCGATGGAGGAGGCGGAGGCTTTCCTCCGCGTCAAGTGGTGCACGGCGAGACGCATTGCTTTCGCCGTGCTGTTGTGTATCCTGTCGCCCGCCGGCTTGTTGCTTCTGGCGGCGGGGAGCGAAACGGGCCGGCTCGCCCTTTCGGAGGAGGCCGCGGCCGGAGCGGGCCTGATCCTTCTGTTTTTGATGGTGGCGGCCGCGGTGGCGGTCTTTATCGTCTGCGGCGCACAAACTGCGCCTTTTGCCTGGTTGGAAACCGAGGTTTTTCAGACGGCGCGCGGCGTTTCGGAGATGGTTGCGGCTCGAAAGCGGCAGTACAGCCGTCAGTACACCCGTTCGAATATGTGGGGCGCCTGCCTTTGCATCCTTTCGGCGATTCCCCTGCTGGCCGGGGCGCTCTGGTCGGGGGAGGATTTCCTGCTGGTGGTCATGTTGTGTATGACCCTGCTGCTGGTCGGAATCGGCGTTTGGCTCTTCATAACGGCCGGGATCCGATGGGCCAGTATACAAAAGCTTTTGCAGGAGGGCGATTATACAAAAACGAGCAAAACGAATCGTTCGATTTCAGCCGTGGTCGGAACGGTATACTGGCTGGTTGTGACCGCCGGGTATCTCGCCTACAGCTTTTATACCAACGACTGGGAAAAAACCTGGATCGTCTGGCCGGTGGCGGGCGTGGTGTATGCCGCGGTCGCAGTCCTCTGCACCGCCGTGCGAAAGGGCGGCAGACGGTGAGCCGCCTCCCGCTGCGAAAGAGGGGTGGCTGCGCTGCGGAATTTTTGTGGGAGAAGGGGTGTGTAAAGCCAATGCAATGTAGGTTACGCCGCTGGAAAATGGGGGATGCACCGGACCTCGCCCGCGCGATCAACAATAAGCGGGTGCAGGATAACCTGCGGGACGGGCTGCCGTATCCGTACACCGTACGGGACGCGGAGGAATATATTGCGGCCCTGCTGGCAGCCGACCCGAACGACGTCTTTGCCTTCGCCATTGTGGACGGGGAAAGGGTGGTTGGCAGTATCAGCGCGTTTCGGCAGACGAATGTGCACCGCCGTACGGCCGAACTGGGCTATTATATCGCCGAGCCGGATTGGGGCAGGGGGATCGCCACCGACGCGGTGCGGCAGCTTTGCGCGCAGGTTTTTGCAAACAGCGATATCCTCCGCATTTTTGCCGAGCCGTTCGTGTACAACACCGCCTCCTGCCGGGTGCTCGAGAAGGCCGGTTTTGCTTTTGAGGGAACGCTGTGCCAAAACGCGGTTAAAAACGGCCGGGTGCTGGATATGAGGATGTACGCTCTGCTGCGGGAGGATGCGGCGGGAGAATAAGAGGCTTTCTGCGTCTCTCTAAAAAAAGGAAAACGGCGGCGATCCGTACATTACGGATCGCCGCCGTTTCGCAGGGGACAGGATCGGCAGACGGTGCGTGTTTCACCGCCGGCTCAAAAAGGAAGGCGGGAAGTGGCGTCTCGCCCCGCGTCGGTGGTCGACAGCACCGAAAAGCCGCCTGTAAATGGAAAATCATGTGTAAGGAAAGCCCTCTCTCCGCCTTTGGCGCGGCGGCCGCCCTTCCCGTCCGCGTATGCAGTAGCTTCAGGCCCGGACGATGTACCGCTCGGGGTCCACCTCCTCCGCCAGCAGCCGTACGGCCGGAGAAACCTCCCGCAGGCTTTCTTTGATATACACCTGCTTGCCGGCCGGGCGGAGAAGGTTCACCGCCTCCTGCAAAAAGCCGGGCCAATCGACCCCGCGATCCAGTCCCTTATAATTATTAAGCTTGCCGATTTTATAATGGTCGATGCTGTCCTCCGCCAGCGTTTGTTCGATCAGGCGAAGGCTCTCGGCCGGGTCGATCACCGGCTCCAGGCTGGCAAAGGTGCGCACGCCCGCCTCGTGCAGGGCTTTGAGCACCGCCATCCGCTCGCCCGGGGAGGCCGCGCCGGATTCCCACTCGCGGCTTTTCTTTTCGTCAAAAAAGGTGAGAGTCGCGCCGACGGCGATCCGGCTGCCGAAGGCCTGAAATACATCCAGGTCGCGCAGTATCCGCTCTCCCCCTTTGGAGAGGACGGCGACCGGCGCGCCGTATTGGTTGAGCAACTGCAGCGCCGCCCGGGTTGTACGGCTGTGGTCGGCGTTCTCGCAGTACACGTCCCCGATGAAGGAAAGGAGAATCTGTTCGGAATAGCGGCGCGCCTGCAAATCTTTCTCCAGATAGCGGAGGATGTTTTTGCGCGGCTCGGGCAGACCGAAATAATTCTCGGCCGCGCGCTGGAGGGCGTGCGGGGCGTAGCAATACTGGCATCTGTGCGAGCAGCCGATATAAAGGTTGCAGGCATACGGGCTGTACTCCCGCGCCTTACCCTTTGGTTCATAAATCACAGGCATAGAAAATTCACCTTTTCTTTTTACATTCGTTTTTTTCAGGATTTCCGGGGTTTGTGATAGAGAAAGTAGCCATAATGTTTGATAAAACTTGCTTTTACTTCAAGATACGTCACTCTTTCCACACCGTAATTATATAACATTCCGTAAAACATGTCCAGTGCTTTGGACACAATTAATCCGTGACATTTCTGATAGATTCTCCGAATTCCGAACATTTGCAGACAGCCGAGGTTGAGGCCGCTCATCCGGTTGGTGATGGCGGTGTACAGAATCACGGTTCCGTCCTGCAGGGTGTTGTTTTGCAGCACTCTGCGCAAAACGTCGAAGGGAATGCCGTAGCTGTCGCAGTCGATGACGTTGAAGGCCGACAGATCGAGCTTTTCTACGATCCGCCGGCTGTCGGCTGTCAGATTTTGTCCCTTGTTTTGCTTGATGTCCACGCCGAAATATTTTTCTTTGTCGAAATGGCTCCACAGCACATTGTTTCCCGCGTAAAGATCGAGCACCCGAAGATGGTCGAGACCGGCGGTCGCCCGCCGCCGTAGCGCAATCTTGTTGGCGAGACGGGCATTATCGGTCTGCGTCGAGTGAGGATTCAACTTCTACCCCCTCCGTTTCCGCAAGTTGTTTGATCAGGCCGGCCACCTGGTCGTTTTGATTGATGTCCAGCGAGATGAGATAGTGCACCTTTTCATATGGACGCAATGTCAGTTCCCGCAGATCGCTGAGATCGGCGAGGTATCTTTCGGTTTGCAGGCCGAAATCGTCAAAGGTAAACTGCCGCAGAGCCTCCAGCTCCTGCGTCAGGATGGATTCGTCGAACCCGGTCTCGAGGTTCAGGGCGTTGTGTGCGATGATGTAGGCACGCTGTTCCGCCTCGCTCAAATGGTCGAGCCGTACGCAGGGTAGCCGCGTCATGCCGAGGAGGCGCGCCGCCTCGATCCGGCCGTTGCCCTCGAGCACGATGTTCTCCGGCCCGCAGACCGCGAGCGGGTCGTTGAAACCGAACGCCTCGATCGAGTTTGCGATATGCCGAATCTGTGCCGGCGTGTGCAGCTTGCTGTTTCTGGCATAGGGTGTCAGCCTTTCCAGCGCAATCTGTTCAATGGTTAAGGGAATCTCCCGCATGGGATACCCCTCCTTTCAATAAAATGCTCCGGACCGCGTTTGTTCTTTTTACATAGGGAGGGGGTCAGCCGGGTCGTGCCGCCGGCGTGAGCTTTAGATCGTTCCATAGCTTTTCGATATACCGGTTGCAATCCTGTAAGACGCGGTAATGCTCGTTTTCCTTGACCACGATTTTGGGCGTGACTCCGTCGGCGCATAGGCCGGTGACGATGCGGATATACCGATCAGGTTGCCGGATCCATTCCTTCCATGCGCGATCCCGCATGACCTTGTGCTGGACATACTGCCGGATGAGTTCGGCGTCGGCCAGCGTTTTTTTGTATCGCGTCCCGGTTTTGAGTATGCGGAGGAATTCCTCCCACGCCCGGTGTTCCTCCTCGGTCAGATCCTCCGGCGGCGCAACCCATTTGTAGGATTCCTCCAGCGGGGTGAGTCCCCGTCCGTTAGGCTGTTTTGTCAATCGGACGCCTCCTTTCGCGAAAGTTTCTTCTGTTACCCCCGGCAAAGGCAAGGGGGTTGTCCGAAAGAAGGCAACAATCGGCATAAAGTGTGCGGCTTTCCGATAAAAAAGCGTCAAACGGTTCCAACTGCGTCCGATTTGTGTTATCATACTTATGTAAAAGAGTGTTTCCCCGGATAAAATAACAGAGACTCTGTCAAACGGCGGGGTTATGCGGACGGATCGGTTGAAATTGAACAAAGGATGGGATTTGTTTTATGGCGAATATTCTGATTATCGGCGCGGGGCCGGCCGGCGTTTCGGCCGCGCTGTATACCGCGCGCAGCGGGGTCGAGACTGCGATCCTGCATCACGGGGCCAGCGCCCTGCAAAAGGCCGAACGCATTGAAAACTATTATGGCTTTCCGGGCGGCATCAGCGGGACAGAGCTGCTTGCGGCCGGAATTCAGTCGGCTGAGGCGCTCGGGATTTCGGTAAAAAGGGAGGAGGCGGTCGGCATCTCCTACGACGGCCGCTTTGAGATACGCACCGACCGGTCGGTCTATACGGCCGACGCGCTGCTGCTCGCCACCGGGACGGCGCGCAAAACGCCCGCCATCCCCGGACTGTCCGGGTTGGAGGGAAGCGGGGTCAGCTACTGCGCCGTTTGCGACGCGTTTTTCTATCGCGGAAAGCCGGTGGCTGTTCTGGGCGGTGGGCAGTACGCGCTGCATGAGGCTGAAACGCTGCTTCCCCTCTCCGGGCAGGTGACCGTGCTGACCAACGGCCGGCCGCCGGAGGCGGAGTTTCCTGAAACGATCCGGGTGGATACCCGGCCGGTCGCCCGTGTTCTTGGCGCGGCGCGGGTGGAGGGCGTGGCCTTTGCCGATGGGGAGGCGCTGGCCTGCGACGGCGTTTTTGTGGCGGAGGGTACGGCCGACAGCGCCTCCTTTGCCCGGACACTTGGCATCCTGACCGACCGCGGCCGGATTACAGTGGACGCCGGAATGCAGACCAATCTGCCCGGACTGTTTGCGGCGGGAGACTGTGTCGGCGGGCTGCTGCAGGTTTCGAAGGCGGTGGCCGACGGAGCGGCAGCCGGACTTTCTATGGTGCGTTTTTTGAAAGAACAGGGGAAAAGGTAACGATCTGCCGGCTCTTTCGATTGTGCCCGATTGGAGCGGAGTCCCGCGGTCGTAAACGATTCGATAAAGAAACGCCCGCCGGCTGCTGAAAAATGCAGCGGGGCGGGCGTTTGTGCGTTTCGGTATGCGAGAAGAACGGCGGGTTTAAAGGGTACCGCGATTTGCGTGCCCCGGCCTTTTGCGGTAGAATCCGGGAGAATGCGGGTCAAACTTGTGAAACACCTTGTGCAGATGTCCCTCTCCGGAAAGACCGGTGCGCAGCGCGATCTCGTGCAGGGAAAGGGAGGTGCAGGCGATTAGCTCTTTCGCCGCGGTGTACCGCTGCCGCAGCAGGCAGGCGTGGAAGGTCATGCCGCACTCCTTTTGCAGAATTCGGTCGATCTGCTTGGCGCTGAGAAAGAGGATGCCCTGTAAATCGCGGATGGAGATTTTGCGGGCGTAATTGGACGCGATAAAATTTTGAATGACTGCCATGCGGCCGGATCGCTCATCCGGCACCGGCAAAACGGCGGCGCGGCCGTTCTCTACCGCGCTGGAGACGGTGCGCATCACCCCGATCAGAATATCGGTTACCAGGGTCTGCACCTTGAGTGCATAGGCGATGTCCGCCTTTTCCACTTCGGTGAAAATCTCCTCAAACGCGGTAAAAACCCTGTATCTGTCCTCAAACGGTCGGGGGTAGCTGGTGCCCAGAATGCTGCGGTAGGTGTTCAGCTCGGCCTGATAACCCGGTGCTCCAGACGCTCCGTCTGTCGGAAGTTTAATATCGAATTGAAGGCAATATTCTGCCATCGGATCGTCCGGGTCAGAACGCTGTTCGTGTTTTACATACGGGCCGGTGAGGTAAAACTGCCCCGGCCCGACCGGGAAGGAGGTCCCGTCAAGAGTGATGATCCCCTTTCCGTAGGGAATGATGTGCAGCTCATAGGAGGGGTGAAAATGCTCCTCTACATGCCAGGTGCGATTTGGGCGGACTTTTAAAAGATCAATGACGTGGATGCTTAAAATTCCAATGTTGATGTCATAATCAAAAAGGCGGAAGCAATCGTCGGAAAGACCGTCATCCATCTCTCCTTCCGGGGAAAGATAGCGGGTGTTCAGAGCGATCTTTTGTCCGTCGGAAAAAAGTCCCGTGCCGTAGTATTTCATCAGTATTCACCTGCCAGAAGGGTAAAAATATCATTGGGAGGATTTTACAATTGCCGTCTTGCGCTTTTGTGCCCGGCGGGATACAATAAAAACAAATTCGATTGTATAAAGGCGTCGTGGTACGCCGCCGCGTAAAACACCTTGCCGTTTGGCAGAAAGGAACAGCCAGAAAAATGCAGATCACATATGAACAAATTCGGGAAAATCCGGCCGTGGCCGCCTATATCGACAAGGGGAACGAAGTGCTCGGCGCTCTCGGCTTTACGGAGCATTCCAAAGCTCACGCCGTGAAGGTTGCTGAAACGGCCGGCCGCATCCTTTCGCAGTTGGGACTGGATCATCACCGGGTAGAACTGGTGAAAATCGCCGGTTACATGCACGATATGGGCAACAGCGTCAATCGCGCCGACCACGCCCACACCGGTGCGCTCATGGCTTTTCAGATTCTGAACGGGCTGGGGATGGATCCGGCCGACATTGCTGAGGTTATCGCCGCAATCGGCAATCACGACGAGGGAACCGGAAGCGCGTACAATCCCGTTTCGGCCGCATTGATTATCGCGGATAAGACTGACGTCCGCCGCAACCGGGTACGCAACCGGGTGATTGCGACTTTTGATATGCATGATCGGGTCAATTACGCCGCCAAAACCTCCGCTTTGCGGATTGATACCCAAGGGCGGGTGATTACCCTCGATATCGAGCTGGATGAGGAGATGTGCACCATGCTCGATTACTTTGAAATTTTTCTTGACCGGATGCTGATGTGCCGCCGCGCAGCCGAGGTGCTGGGGATGAAATTCAGCGTCAGAGCCAACGGCGCCAAGGTGATCTGAATATTTGTCAGGTTCGGTTTTTCCACATTTTCCGGAACTGGCGGGGCGTCATGTCCATTTTCCGGCGAAAAAGATTGGAAAAATGGCTTTCGTTCTCCACCCCGACTGCTTTGGCGATATCCCGCACCGGCATATCGGTATTTTTGAGCAGGTTTTTGGCTTCGTTAATGCGACAAAGGATCAGATACTCGCCCGGGGCGAAACCGATATAGCGTTTGAACTCCCGCGCCAGGTGAAACTTGCTTAGTGAAAAATGCGTGGAGAGGGTGTCCAGGACGATGGGTTCATTGAACCGGTTTTCAATATACCGGGCCACATTGCTGATCAGATCCGGAATCTCGACCGGCGTTTCCTTCGGTTCGGGATCAAGACAGAGCAGCTCGGTCATCGCATTGACAATCAGGCGGGAAGACAGGATTTCCGACTTGTAAGAAGGTTGCTTTCCGGCGACGATCAGGGATTTGATGCAGTTGGGCAGCAGCGTGTAGGCGGGCAACTGAACCACCGGAGGATTTTTCCGGGCAAATTCTTTATAATATTCCCGGCTGGTGGCGCCGTTGAAATGAAGCCAGATAAAATCCCAGACTGTCCCCTTGATTTCATACCGATGCGGCAGCATACAATCAATCCACATTAGGGTTCCGGGAAGCAAATCGTATTTCCGTCCGGCATAATGTAAGCAGCCGGCTCCGTCGGTCGTGTACAGCATAAGGAAAGAGTTCATGTGTGACCGTTCGGTATAATAGCCCGGATGGGTGGAGAAATTTCCGACCTCCTGCATATAAAACAGGGCGTTTTTGGCCAGTTTGCTGGGCGTGTGCATCATCCGTACTGAGTCTTCGCTCCAGTTTGGCTGATAGTCCTCCCGAAATCGTTCCATCTTTGTATGCATCCTCCCCGCAAGATTATTAAAGTTACGTATCGCTATTCTACTTTTCTTTTGAAAAAGCCGCAAGCCGGAGAATATATTATATCAGAAAATGGCTATATGAATCTGGATTTTGTCCATTTTTTTAAATTTTGAGAGAGGAAGGCGTTTTGCATGTCCGAAATACCTTATAGAATTGTGCATTCATCACGCAAAAGCCTCGCAATCGAAGTGCGGGAGGATCTTTCGGTGGTTCTGCGCTGCCCGAACGGGGTCGCGGACAGCACCGCCATTCGTTTTGCCGATGCGCGTGCGGATTGGATCGAGCGGCAAAAGGAAAAGTTTAAAAACCGTGTGGACCCACGCCGCGGCCTGGAATCGGCCGAGATTGAGGCCCTGCGTCGGCGCGCGGAGACATATATTCCACAACGGGTGGACTGGTTTGCGGATCAGATGGGTGTGCAACCGGCGGGTGTGCGGATTACGGCCGCCCGCCGCCGGTTTGGAAGCTGCAGCGCAAAAAACGCCCTTTGTTTTTCGCTGTACTTAATGTGCTATCCGTCGGCGGCGATTGACTATGTTGTCGTGCATGAACTGGCACACATCTTACATAAAGACCATGGGCCGGATTTTTATGCGTTGGTGGCACGGCATCTGCCGGATTATAAGGAGCGCATACGCATGTTAAAGGGTATGTAATGCAAGCAAAGGTCGGCTTTGCAATAAAAGCAAAAATTCAAAAGCCGATTCTCTTCGTAATACCTCCGTATGGCCGGTCGGAGGGACAGAGCAGCAAAAAGCACACCCGCAGTCTCCCGCAGGTGTGCAGCGCCGCTCTGACTTTACTGTTCCGCCAGCGCGTAAAAATAATACCAGATATCCTTTAAATCCGTATCGGAGATTCCGCCGGCTTCATACACCTCACGGAGGGTGTGAAAAACGCCGTCTTTGTACAGCCGCATGTGGGGAGAGTCAGGGTATGTGCTGAAATTGTAGTTTCCGATAATATCCTCGGACAGATTCTCCGGCTGGTGGGCGGTGACGACCGCCTTGTCCTTGACCCGGTATTTGACGGCAATGTAGCCTTGATATGTGCCGCCGTAGGCATAGAACTTGACGTCATCGGCCGTCTTTTTCACCGGCTCGTCCGGCTCTTTCAGTTCGGCCGGCTTGTAGGCGGAGATATATTCGCTGCCGTTTTTAGAAGCCTCGGCCGCGGCGCTCGCATCGGCGGCAGAGGCCAGCGCATCGGCAATGACCGCTTCGTTGTATGCGTCCATTTCGTTGGTGTAGAGGACGAGCTGCTCCTGATTCCAATCGTCGGCCGCCGCCGTTTTAATGGCGGTGATCTCATCCTCGGTCAGGGCGAGGGGGGTTTTCACGGTCGGCTCGTACTTTTTATCATAGCTTTTTTTGGCGTCGTCATAATGGTATACGCCGCTCGTTCCGCAACCGATCAAGGATGCGGCCAGAATCGCTGCCAGCAGCGCGGCCGCCGACCGGCGAAATATCGTTTGCATCATAGATTTTGTATCCACACCTTTCCCAAAAAGTATAGAAACAGCAAGGAAGAAATCCGTTTATCCCAATCGGGGTTCACACATGTTTTGCTGCCGGTTCCAAAACCGAGCCGACCCGAGGGCCTTATTTCGCGCCATAGGTGTCGAGATAGGTCTCCATCTTTGCCTTTACCGCATCGTCGATATATACTTTGCCGTCGACCGGCCGGTTGTGCAGCGCCTCGATAATCTCCCGCACGGTGACGATGGCGTAGGTCTCGATTCCATAAAGCGCCCGAACCTCTTCCAGCGCGGAACAGTCGCCTTTGCCACGCTCCATCCGGTCGACGCTCACGACCACACCGGTCACCCGGACGTCGGCCGCCGCCTTCAGCAGCGGCACCGACTCGCTGATCGAGGTGCCGGCTGTGATGACATCCTCGATAATCAGGATGTCGTCGCCGTTTTGCGGCTTGTAGCCGACGATGGCTCCCCCCTCGCCGTGGTCCTTGACCTCCTTGCGGTTGAAACAGTAGCGGATATCCTCCCCATATTTCTCAAACAGCGCGATTGAGGTGGTCACGCAAAGCGGTATGCCCTTGTAGGCAGGGCCGTACAGTGCTGTCGGCAGCTTGTCGCAGTGGGCCTTGATACAGGCGGCGTAAAACCGCCCGAGATTTGCGGCCTGCTCCCCGGTTTTGTAATTGCCGGTATTGATGAAATAGGGGGTTTTGCGCCCGCTTTTCGTAACAAAATCGCCGAAAGTCAGTACGCCGGAACGGACCATAAATTCAATAAATTCCAGTTTATAATTTTGCATGGTTTCCCACAAATCCTCCTGTTTTTTAATGGTAAACAAAATCAGCCATTCTTATTATCCACGAAACCGGCGGTTCTGTAAAGTGGAAATTTTGCAAATTAAGCAAATTTTAAAGATTTTTTGGCTGTTTTGCATTCTCTATTCACAGCCGGAAGAATACATTCCTTCTCCCGGCGGAGAAAAATCAAGGCCGGCTTTGCGCGCCTGGGCGTGCTGAAAGCGGCGCTCGATATGGTACAGCCGCCCGTCCTTGAGAAGCTTTGCACCGGTTTGCTGGTAGTGAAATCCGACGCCGGCTGCTTTGCAGGCGTCCCGAATTTTTAGAACCCAGTTAAAGTCGCAGACCCGCGCGCGGCTGCCCGATTCTCCGCCTACGGTGACCTGCGCGACCGTGGGGGAGAGGTAAGGGGAGAGATCCATCTCCCCGATCAGCGGAGAGCAGACGATCAGCCGGCGCCGGATCGGAAGCCGGAGAAAAACCGGTAAACGGCGGTCGGCCATTTTCTGGTTTTCACAGGAGCAGCCGATGGTCACGTTCTCATATCCATCTTCCCAATCCTCAGGCAGAAGGCCGGCCAGCCGTTCGATTCGTTTGGTAAAAAACAGAAAGTGCAGATCCCGCCGTTCGCGCATCTGCCGCCAGGCCTCCTCCCGCCAGGGATCGGCCGTTTCGAGCAGAAAATCTGAGCTGAAGCAGGTGTAGATCGTCTCTCCCGCCGGGATTTTATAGCTGCCGTCCCGCTTTTTTCGGATAGGCAGATCAAAATCCGCATTGCGCTTGATCTGTGCCGCGTTGCGGCCGTGCGCACTGTCGATGCGGTAGACATAGCAGTTGGCGCAACCATCGCTGCATTTTTTGCATCCGTGCCAGGGATTCCAGCCGACCGGCATGAGACAATCCTCCCGTTCGTGTGAAATGTGGGACTCAGTATAGCCGCCAGCCCTCCATCCGCGGGAGGAGAAGGCGGGCCAGAAGCCCAATCAGAAAGCCCGAAACGGCTCCCGCCGCGATCAGGAAAGGAACGTAATAAAGCAGCCCGCCGCTTTGCAGCACAACGGCCGCTGCAAGAAGCTGTCCGATCATGTGGGCTGTCCCGCCGCACAGGCTGACCCCCGTGACGCCGAGAAACCTGATTTTCTGCGCAACCAGCATGACGCCGAAACTGAGCAGTCCACCGCACAGGCTGAACAGTCCGCTTTGCAGGTTGCCGAACAGCAGGGCGGTGAGAAAAATCCGGGCAAGATTAACGCTCAGCGCCACGCCCGCTCCGTCCCGGTAGAGCAAAAGAAGGACAATCAGGTTGGCCAGCCCCAGCTTGATGCCGGGCACCGGTGCGGGGAGCGGCAAAAGGCTTTCGATATATCCGAAGATCATGGCCAGCGCCAGCATCACGCCGGTATAGGCGGTTTTTTTTGCCATTTTGACTCCTCCGTGCGTTTTAGGATCATCGTTCCGGCCAAGGGGAAACTGTCCGGCACAAAATATGATATGCGGGTAACGGGAAAATTGGTTTTCTTCCTTTGCGGCGAGCGGGTCTCCCGAACAGGAAGGTCGGATTTTCATATGTTCTTTCGCGTTTCGAAGGGAGCCTCCGTCTTCCGGAGGTTCCCGCTATCCGGCGACAGCGTCGGTTTCCGGCTTGCCCTCGACCGTGGCGACCACCCGGTTGGGCAGGCAGACGATGCTCTGCCCGGCGGCGGAGATGGGCGGCTGTGCGACGCAAAGACCGTCGGGACAATCGGCGGATTGCATTACAACCTCTCCCCCCTCGATACGCAGGAGGTTGTGGCCGCCGATGTCGATTTCGGCATCCTCCGACAGACTCCACCGGCCGTACAACCGGCCGTCCGCCTCGACCCGGACGGTGCGGCCGGGCGTACCCGTCCGGCGATAGAGCAGCAGTCCGACTGCGCAAAACAGCAGGATGCCGCCCAGCAGGAGGAGATCGGCCTTTTTTATTTTAATTCGAGTTTTCAGGGTGGACATGGCGCGCCTCCTCTTTTTTTACTATGCAGGATGATTCTGTGCTTCGGCCGCGGTGGCGGAAGAATCCGACCACCTCGCTGCATAGAGCGTACCGGGAATGCCTTACGGCTTTTTCCTATTATACATCGGCCGCGCGTGGATGGCAAGCCGACGTCCGGATGGTTGACAGTCAGGAGGACGGTTTTGTATAATACAATATACATCGCGGCTCAAAAGAAGGAATCTCTGCGGCGGGTATTTTTTACAGTCGCGTGAATTGAGGCTTGTTCTATGAAACCAAAGTTTTTCAAAACGCTGCTTGTGCTGCTGGTTGTGCTCTGCCTGTCATTCGCCGGGTGCAAATCTGGGATGCCGACCTGCAGCCGCACCGGCTATTACTTCAACACCGTCGTGACCCTGACCCTCTATAACGGCGGGGGAGAGGCGGCGCTGGACAGCGCCTTTGCCCTTTGCGCGGAATATGAGGTACTGTTCAGCCGCACAGATCCGGACAGCGCGCTGTATGCGCTGAATCGGGCGAGCGGCGCGTCGGTTGCGCTCGATTCCGAGCTGGAGGCGGTTCTGCGCACCGCCCGTGCCTGGGCGGAGAAGACCGGCGGCCGGTTCGACCCCACTGTCGCGCCGCTTTCCGACCTTTGGGATTTCGGCAGCGGCGGCCGGCTGCCGTCAGAAAAGGAGATCGCGTCGGCTCTGGCGCGGGTGGGATATGAAAAGCTTGTCCTGGCTGAGGACGGCGTTTCGCTCCGGGACGGGGCGGCCGTTGACCTCGGTGGGATCGCAAAGGGGTATATCGGCGATCGGCTGCGCGAAAACCTGATGGAAAACGGAGTGTCCGCCGGCCTGATCGACCTTGGGGGAAATATTCTCTGCATTGGGGGAAGGCCGGGCCGCGACGCCTTCACCGTCGGGGTCAAGAATCCGCAGAACACCGCAGCGCTTGCCGCGGTGGTGGAGGTGCGGGACATGGCGGTCTCCACCTCCGGCGGGTATGAGCGGTGCTTTACCGAAAGCGGAAAAACCTATCACCATATTCTGGACCCGACAACCGGCTATCCGGCCGAAAGTGACCTTGCTTCGGCCACCGTGATCTGTCCGGATGGGGAGACGGCTGACGTCCTTTCGACCGTTTGTTTTCTCTATGGACGGGAGGGGGCGCTCGCCCTGATTGAGTCCCTGCCGGACGCCGAAGCGCTGCTGGTCACCACGTCGGGGGAGGTTGTCTGCACCTCCGGTCTCGGCCCGGGGGGCATTCCGGTGACCGTTAAATAACGGCCGCCCTTGAACCGGCGTCGTCTGACCGCTAAAGACAGGGGAACGTTTTTGCAAACCATCATAATGAATGGAGACACGGCAATGAAAAACAAAGGAGGGAAGGAATGAAAATTCCTTCCCTCCTTTGTTTTTTTGGGGATATGGAAAAAGAAATTTGGAAAGCATACCAGGCGGTGGCCAAAAACCGCAGCCGCGGCAGGAGTTCCGTTTTTTCGGAACAACCCGGCTGCGGCGATCTTTGAGATGAGGAAGGCGCCCAACCGACTCAGGAGGCCAGCCGCCGCCGGGGGCCGCGGTGCTCGGCGGCGCAATACCGGCGGTCGCGCCGTCTGCGGCGGAGGGAACGGACGATCCGTTTGATCCGGGTGAAGAGACGATCCTCCCACGCGGCGAGGGATTCCTCATGAAAAACGCCCCAGATAATGAAGGCGGCGACGATGATTTCGAAAACGCTGGCAAAAATGAAATTTCCTGACATTGTACATTACCTCCCGTGAAACGAACATTTGTTCTTTTCGCTATTATTATAGTTCGGCGGCCCGGATTTGTCAACCCCTTTTTGAAAAAAATTCCTGTACACACATTCCCGCCGAGGCCAGATGGCTTGTCCCGATCAACGGGAGAAGGGGATGGGGTTTCATTTCTCCTTTCCGACTGCGTTCATCTTAACACAGTATATGTACGATAAATCGGACTTTATGATGCCGAAAGAAAAAATTAAACCGAATACCGCGCCTTTTTTGGACTGTTGCTCCCGCGGGAAAAGCGGGCGAGTTACAAAACAGTTACAATTTTTGCTCCTTCGTTGACAAGCCGGAGCGGACTTTGTTATCATAAATACTGCATTTTAGCAGGCGTTAACGTCCTTTGCATGAGTTCGCCTTTGGGAGGTTTTGCATATGGTAAGCAGCATGACCGGCTATGGCCGCGGCCAGGCGGCCGACGACCGCTTCGCCGTCACGGTGGAGGTCAAGTCGGTCAATCATCGCTATTTTGAGTTTTCGGCGCGCATTCCGCGCAGCTACGCCTTTTTGGAGGAGCGGCTGAAGGCCTTTTTTGCCGGCCGGCTCTCGCGGGGGAAGGTCGACCTGTTTGTAACGGTTGAGTCGCTTGCCCCCGACGGGGTGGAGGTTGAGATCAACGGGCCTCTGGCTGCCGCCTATGTTGGCGCGCTCCGCCGGCTGGGGGAGGTGTATGGCCTTGCTGACGATATCTCGGTCTCGACTGTAGCGCGGTACGGCGATCTCTTTGCCGTCCGCAAGGCCGAGGTGGATGAGGAGGCGCTCTGGTCGGTGGCTGCCGCCGCCGCGTCGGACGCGGCCGATACATTTCTTGCCATGCGCGCGGCCGAGGGAGAACGGCTGGCCGCCGATTGCCGCCGGAGAGGGGAGGAGATTCTCTCTTTGGTCGGATTTATTGAGGAACGCTCGCCCGAGACGGTGCGCACCTACCGCGAGCGGATCGAGCAGAAAATCCGCGAGCTGCTGGAGGACGCTCAGGTGGATGAGCAGCGCCTGCTGACCGAGACGGCCATTTTCGCCGATAAGGTTGCCGTGGCGGAGGAAACGGTTCGTCTGCGCAGCCATATTGCGCAGATGAACGACCTGCTCCAAAGCGGGGAACCGGCCGGCCGTAAGCTTGACTTCCTGGTGCAGGAGATGAACCGGGAGGCCAACACCATCGGCTCCAAGGCGCAGGATGTCGAGATCACCCGGCGGGTGGTGGAGATTAAATCCACGATCGAAAAAATACGCGAGCAGGTTCAGAATATCGAATAAGGGGGCAGAACGATCGTGAAACTGATTAACATTGGCTTTGGCAATATGGTTTCGAGCGACCGGCTGGTCGCCATTGTCAGCCCCGACTCGGCGCCGATCAAGCGTCTGATCCAGGTCGCAAAGGAACGGGGCATGCTGATTGATGCGACCCAGGGGCGACGGACCCGCGCCGTCATCATCACCGACAGTGAGCATGTGATTCTAACCTATCTGCAGTCGGAGACAGTCGCCGCCAAGCTCGGCGGCGAAGAGGAAGAGGAGGAAAGCCATGCCTGAGGGAACGCTGTTTATTGTATCGGGGCCATCCGGCTCAGGCAAAGATACCTTGCTGGCTGGGTTGTTCGCCCGCCATCCGGAGGTGGCGCTGTCCATCTCCTCGGTCACGCGGGCCATGCGCCCGGGTGAAGAAGAAGGGCAAAAGTACCATTTTATCTCGCGGGAAGAGTTCCGGCGAGGCTTGGACGAAGGCGCATTTTTAGAGCATAATGAGTATATGGGCAATTACTACGGCACGCCGAAAGCGCCGGTGGACGCCTGCCTTGCCGCCGGAAGGGACATGATTCTGGAGATTGACGTCAACGGAGCCAGATCGGTGCGGAAATTGATGCCGCAGGCGGTTTCGGTTTTTATCATGCCTCCCTCCTTCTCCGTGCTGCGGCAGCGGCTGTCCGGCCGCGGAACCGAGAGCGCCGAGGTGGTTGCCGGCCGGTTGAAGGCCGCCGTGGCTGAGATTGCCGAAGCGGGCGCATATGATTACATCGTCGTCAACGACGACTTGACCGAAGCGGTGGGCGAACTCTCCTCGATTCTGATCGGGGAACGGGCACGCTGCAGCCGCAGAAAATATTTGATTGATGAGGTGCTGAAAGATGTTGAATCCTGCAATTGGTGAGCTGATTGAAAATTATGAGAGCCGGTACGCGCTGGTGCTTGACGTGGCGGCTCGTGCCCGGCATATCGCCGAGGACGCGGAGGAAACCGGAGATATTCTGATCGAAAAGCCGGTGAGCCTTGCCATCGATCAGATCAACAACGAGCGCAAGGGAATTTTCCCCGAGCCGGAGGAAGAAGAGCAGCCGTCCGAGGACCCGGCGGATGCGGAATAAGCCTTTGCTTTCCGGCACAGGGCTTTTTAGGAGATGTTGTGTGTGACACCTGCCAGAGTTGCGGCCGTCGCCGTCGAGGGGACCACCTATTTTTATGATAAGCTGTATTCCTACCTTCTCCCCGCCGATCTGGGGGGGGAAGCAGGCTGCCGCGTACTGGTCGCATTTGGCAGGGGCAATCGCAAACGGCAGGGCATGATTATGCGGGTCACCGACACGAGCGAGTATGAAAAGATCAAGCCGGTTTCGGCCGTGCTGGATAAGGAACCTCTTTTGTCGGAGGAGATGCTGGCTTTGGCCGGGTATTTGCGGGAGCATGTATTCTGCACCTATTTCGACGCGCTGCGGCTCATGCTGCCGGCCGGAATCAATCTGCGGATCATCGCCTCCTACCGGATAGACGGCAGCGTGGACGAGGTGCAGATAGCCGCCCTCTCCGGCGTGGCGAAGCAGGCGGCCGAATATCTCTACCAAAGCGGCGCGGCGGTCGGCCGGGACCGGCTGCTTTCGATCCTCGGCCTGCCGGAGGAAAGCCGCCTGCTCGATGACCTCTGCCGCGACGGAATCCTCGTGCGGGAGGATGAGGCTGTCCGCCGCATGGGCGATGCGACCGTCCGGATGGTGCGTCTCACCCTTTTGGCTGAGGAACTGGAGAATATCAAGCTATCCCCAAAGCAGCGATCGGTCGCCGACCTTTTGTGTGAGGTCGGGACGGCCAGCGTCAAGGAGCTGTGTTATTTCACCGGCGTGACACCGGCCGTGATATCCGCGCTGGTCAAAAAAGGCGTCTGCGCCTATTTTGAAAACGAGGTGTACCGCAATCCCTACCGCGATTTGCCGGAGGGCGGGGCGGAGGAAATTCGCCTTACCGACGAGCAGGAGCGGGCCTTTGCCGGCCTGTGCGAAAAGTACGATGCCGGAACGGGCGGGGTCTCCCTGCTGTACGGCGTGACCGGGAGCGGGAAAACCCAGGTTTTTTTAAAAATGGTCGACCGCGTTGCGGCCGAGGGGCGGGGGGTCATCGTCATGGTGCCCGAAATCTCCCTGACGCCGCAGACGCTTGAGATATTCCACCGCCGCTACGGCAGGGGGGTCGCTGTTTTTCACAGCGCCATGTCGCTCGGACAGCGAATGGACGAGTGGAAGCGGGTCAAAAACGGCGACGCAAAAATCGCCATCGGCACCCGGTCGGCGGTGTTCGCGCCGTTTGAGGATCTCGGCCTCATCATCATGGACGAGGAGCAGGAGCACACCTATAAGTCTGAGGCCAACCCCCGCTTCCATGCGCGGGAGGTCGCCAGGTTCCGCGCAGCGCGGCATAAGGGGTTGCTGGTTTTGGCCTCTGCCACGCCGTCGGTCGAAACCTTCAGCGCCGCCAAAAGCGGTCGGTACGCCCTCTTCCGGCTGGAGAAGCGGTATGGTCCCGCCCTTCTGCCCGAGGTGGCGACGGTCGATATGCGAAACGAGCTGCTGGGCGGCAACACCGGTGCGGTCAGCACTTTTTTAGAGGAAAAGCTGCGCGCTACGCTGCAAAAAAAGCAGCAGGCTATATTGCTGCTCAACCGGCGGGGACATAATACTTTTGTGTCCTGCCGGGCTTGCGGGCATGTGATGACCTGTCCGAACTGCAGCATCTCGATGACCTATCATTCGGCCAACCGACGGCTGATGTGCCATTACTGCGGCTATTCGGAGGAATTCACCACCGTCTGTCCCGAATGCGGGGACGAGCATGTGCGGTACTCCGGCGTCGGAACCCAGCGGGCGGAGGAGGAGCTGTGCGCCCTGTTCCCTGAGGCGCGGATTTTGCGCATGGACGCCGACAGCACCATGTCCCGCTATTCGTATGATGAGAAGCTGACCGCCTTTGCTGCGGGAGAATACGACATCATGCTGGGCACCCAGATGGTGGCGAAGGGCCTGAATTTCCCGGCGGTGACGCTGGTCGGGGTGTTGAATGCCGACGGGGCGATGTACAGCGACGATTACCGCAGCTTTGAGCGGGCCTTCTCCCTGCTGACGCAGGTGGTCGGCCGCTCGGGCAGGGGAGAAGAGAAGGGTATGGCGGTCATTCAGACCGTCCATCCCGAAAGTTCGGTAATTCTGCTGGCGAAGGAGCAGGACTACGACGCCTTTTACGAGCAGGAGATTTTGTGCAGGAAGATGATGATCTATCCGCCCTACTGCGACCTCTGCCAACTCGGCTTTGTCGCCGTCGCGCGGGAGGACGCGGCGGCCGGCGCGGACGTCATGCTGGGACTGATCCGGTCGGCCGTCTCGGGCAAATACGCCGCGGTGCGGCTGATTGTGCTGGGTCCATCTCCCGCCGGGGTGCCCAAGGTCAGCGGAAAGTACCGGTACCGTATGCTTTTGAAGTGTAAGAACAACGCAGATTTCCGCCGCATGCTGGGGGAGGCGCTGGTTGCCTACAGCAAAACGTCGGCGGGAAAAAAAGCGACTGTTTTCGCTGATATCAATCCCGAGGGGATGTTGTAACGAATTCTTAACATATCAGAGGGAAAGATCGGATAAACTGAGAATATAGTTCCGGCCGCCCGGGAGGGCGCCAAAACGGAGGAAATTATGGCGATCAGAGAAATTGTAAAAGAGGGAGACCCTTGTCTTACCAAGGTCTGCCGTCCGGTGGAAAAGTTTGACGGGCGGCTCTGGCAGTTGTTGGACGATATGGCCGAAACCATGCATACCGCCGACGGCGTGGGACTGGCCGCGCCGCAGGTGGGTATTCTGCGCCGTGCCGTAATCATTGATGTTGGCGACGGCATATTGGAGCTGATCAACCCCAAGGTCGTCGCGGCCGAGGGCGAACAGCAGGAGGCAGAGGGCTGCCTCTCCTGCCCCGGGGTGTACGGGATTACCAGCCGGCCCTACCGGGTAACGGTTGAGGCGCTCGACCGGAACGGAAAGCCGTTTTCGGTCGAAGGGGAGGATCTGCTGGCCCGCGCCCTCTGCCATGAGATCGACCATCTTGACGGGGTTTTGTTCCGCAGCCATGTGCTGGAGTATGTTGAGGAATAAAATATTACAGACCGACCGCGCGGACTGCAATACACATTGCGGCGGACGGTATGATTTGTTAAAAAAAGGGGGAGAATGGTAGTATGAAGGCTGTTTTTATGGGAACGCCGGAATTTGCGCTGCCCTGCCTGGATGCACTGCTCGCGGCCGGGCACACAGTCGTCGGCGTTTTCACTCAGCCGGATAAGCCGAAGGGGAGGGGCTACGCCCTGACCCCACCGCCGGTCAAGCGCCGGGCGGAGGAGCTTGGCCTTCCGGTTTATCAGCCGGCCGGCGTGCGCGACGGTACGGCGCTGGAAGTGCTGCGATCCCTCGCGCCTGACATTATCGTGGTTGTGGCATATGGCAAAATCCTCCCGGGAGAGATTTTGACCCTTCCCCGCTACGGCTGCCTGAACGTTCACGCTTCCCTTTTGCCGCGGCATCGGGGGGCCTCTCCGATTCAGTGGGCCATTGTTTCCGGCGACCGGGAGAGCGGCGTGACCACCATGCAAATGGATGTCGGCATGGACACGGGGGATATTTATGAAACGGCCGCCCTTCCCATCGGGGAGGAGGAAACGGCCGAGGAACTGCACGACCGCCTCTCCGCCCTCGGGGCGAAGCTGCTTTGCTCCACCCTTGCCGGACTGGAGGCCGGGCGGCTGCATGCCCGTCCCCAGCCGGAGGAGGGGGTCACCTATGCCCCGATTATTAAAAAAGAGATGGGGCTGCTGGATTTTTCCAGGCCGGCGGGTGTGCTGCACGACCTGATCCGCGGGTTCTGTCCCTGGCCGGGAACCTATACGTTTTTAGATGGGCGCCGGCTGCGCGTCCTCTCGGCCCGGGTGGTGGATCAGGTGGGAGAGGTCGGACGGCTGACCGTCTCCGGCGGTCGGCTGCTGGTCGGCTGCGGGGATGGCTCTCTCGAGCTTTTGGAACTCCAGCCGGAGGGAAAAAAACGCATGACGGCTGCCGATTTTCTGAAGGGCAGCCGGTCAGCGGACGGCGCGCGGCTGGGCTGATCGTTTGGATTTTTGTTTGTCGTAAACACGCTGCTTCAGCGGACAGGAGGTTTTTTAAAAGCCATGCCATTCGGATACTATTATTTTGACCCGTTGTATATCGGGCTGGTGCTGGTCTCCTTCGTGATTATGGCCGCGGCGCAGATCGGGGTCAAATCCAGCTATTCCAAATATGCAAAAATCGCCAACGCCCGCGGCCTGACCGGACGCGACGCGGCCGAGCTGGTGCTGCAAAGCGGCGGTGTGTCGGATATTTCGATTACCTCGGTTCGGGGAAAGCTGACCGATCACTACGATCCCCGGTCAAAGACCATCCGTCTGTCAGAGGGGGTATACGCCGCCAACACCATCGCCGCCGTCGGCATCGCCGCGCATGAGGCGGGGCACGCCCTCCAGCACGCGCAGGGGTATTCCCCTTTAAAGCTGCGCAGCGCGATTATTCCGCTGTCCAGCTATGGGCCGTCGATCGGCATCCTTTTGCTGATCGTCGGTGCGCTGCTGAACTTTGAGGGGCTGATCTGGGCCGGGCTGATCCTGTTCTCCTTCGCGTTTTTCTTTCAGCTTGTCACCCTGCCGGTCGAGTTTAACGCCAGCCGGCGCGCGATCGCCGCGATCCGGGAATCGGGTATGCTGGACGAGCGGGAGCAGCAGGGTGCGGCCGCGGTGCTGCGCGCGGCGGCCATGACCTATGTCGCCGCTATGCTGCAATCTTTTATGACCCTGCTGTATTATGTCATTCGCTTTGCCGGAAACGGCCGGAGACGATGAACGCGCGGCAAACGGCCTTTGCCGTCCTGCGCCGTATGGAGGAGGGGGAGGGCTACTCCAATCTGGTCCTGGACGCTGCGCTGAAAACAGCCGGGCTGTCAGCCGCCGACGCCGCCTTTGCTTCGGCTTGCGTCTACGGCGTGCTGGAGCGGCGCCTGACGCTGGACTATCTTTTGGACGCGCTGTCCGACAGGCGGAGGCCGTCGCCCAGGGTGCGTACGGCGCTGCGGCTGGGGGCATATCAGATTCTGTATATGGACCGCGTGCCGGATTCGGCCGCCGTGAACGAGACGGTCGCCCTGCTGAAAAAAGAGCAGCCGTCCGCTGCCGGTTTTGCCAATGCTGTTCTCCGTCGCCTGTCGGCAGAGAAAGTTTCGCGCCTACGCTTCGACGGCCTGCCGGAGCGGGAGCGCCTCTCCCTTGAATGCTCGGCGCCGCTTTGGCTGGTGGAGAATCTTTCATCCGATTACGGGGCGGAGGCGACCTCCGCTTTTCTGCGGGCCAGCCTTGCCCCGCCGCCGGTTTATTTGCGGGTCAACACCCTGCGGACGACGGCCGGCGAGCTGTCCGCCGCGCTGGAGCGGGAGGGGCGGACGGCCTCTCCCACCCTGCTGCCTGATGCGCTGCGGCTGGACCGGCCGGGCGATCTGCAAGGTAGCCGCCTGTTTCAGGAGGGGCTGTTTTATGTGGAGGATCTCGCTTCCCAGCTTTGTGTAGAAGCGCTGGATCCCCGCCCGGGCGAGCGGCTGCTCGACCTGTGCGCCGCGCCGGGCGGAAAGAGCTTTGCTGCCGCGCTGCGGATGCAGAATCAGGGCGAGGTGCTTGCCTGCGACCTGCACGCCCATCGCTGCCGCCTGATTGAAGCGGGGCGCGACCGTCTCGGCCTCTCCTGCATCGAAACGCGGCAGCACGACGCGGCGTCCGGTCCGCCGGAGGGCGGATTCGACCGGGTGCTTTGCGACGTACCCTGCTCGGGCTTCGGCATCATCCGCCGCAAGCCGGAGATTAAATATAAAGACCCCGACAGCCTCAAGGGCTTGCCGGCTTTGCAGCTCTCGATTTTAGAGAGCGGGTCGGCCGCCGTCCGGCCGGGCGGCAGACTGGTCTATTCCACCTGTACCCTGCGCCGGAGCGAGAATCAGCGGGTGGCCGCACGGTTTTTGGCCGCCCATCCGGCGTTTGAGGCGGTTCCCGTCTCCCTCCCCGGGGTGGAGTCGGCAACGGCGGACGGCTGCCTGACCCTGACGGGCTTGCAGGATACCGATGGCTTTTTCGTCGCCGCCTTCCGACGGAAGGAAACGATCTAAAGACAAGGAAGAGGTGAAACCTGTGCCGAAAGCGGATATCAAATCCATGACACCCGAAGAACTGAAAGAAGTGCTTGCCGCCCTCTCTCAGCCGGGGTACCGCGCCGGGCAGATTTTTACCTGGCTTTCGTCGGGCGCGCGCAGTTTTGGAGAGATGACCAATCTTCCGAAGCCGCTGCGCAAAACGCTCGAGGAGCGGTTTTACATAGCGAATGTCGAAATTGTGCGAAAATTCGAATCTCATCTGGATGAGACCAGAAAATATCTCTACCGCCTGCATGACGGGGAATGTGTTGAATCGGTGCTGATGAAGTATAAACACGGTTATTCGGTTTGCATCTCGACCCAGGTGGGCTGCCGGATGGGCTGCAGCTTCTGCGCCTCGGGGCTGGACGGGCTTTGCCGCAGTCTCACCGCGTCGGAGATGCTGAGTCAGGTACAAACGGCCGGACTGGACAATGGGGTGCGGGTCTCCAACATCGTGCTCATGGGCATGGGGGAGCCGCTGGACAACTACGACAACACCATCCGGTTTCTCGATCTTGTCTCCCATCCGCAGGGTATGAATATCGGGCTGCGGCATATCTCTTTATCGACCAGCGGCGTTGTGCCGGGCATCTACCGCCTGGCAGAGGAGAAAAAACCGGTTACCCTCTCGATCTCTCTCCACGCGCCGAATGACGAAATACGCAGCCGCATCATGGCGGTCAACCGCCGCTGGGGGGTGGAGGAGCTGCTGCGGGCTTGCCGGGACTATATCGACGCCTGCGGCCGGCGGATCTCCTTTGAATACGCCATGATCGAGGGGGTCAACGACAGTGACGCCTGCGCCAGGGAGCTGGCCGACCGTCTGCGGGGGATGCTCTGCCATGTCAACCTGATTCCGGCCAACCCGGTGAAGGAGAACGGCTACAAGCGTCCGGACGCACGGCGGGTGGAGCATTTTTCGGCTCTGCTGAATGCTTTGGGAATCAATACAACCGTCAGACGCACGCTGGGGGCGGACATCGACGCTTCCTGCGGGCAACTGCGGAGGAAATATACATCCTCTGACAAGACGCCGGAGGACGGGATACAGCAGCCAATTTTGCAATAATCTGCTTCTTCTGACTTTTTCCAGTGAAAAGGAGGCTTTCAAATGAAAATCGTAAGCAAGACCGACGTCGGTCTTGTCCGGCAGTCCAACCAGGACTCCTATGCGGCGGGGGAAATGCCCGGCGGAGTGGCCTGGGCGGTGGTCTGTGACGGGATGGGGGGCGCCAACGGAGGCAACATTGCCAGCGCCACGGCGGTCAAGATGATTTCGGAGATGATCTCTTCTACCTATCGGGAGGGGATGAGCTCCAACTCCATCCGCACCATGCTGCAATCGGCGGTCTACGCCGCAAATGTCAGCGTGTTCGATATGGCAAAATCGGTCGAATCGCTGTCGGGTATGGGAACAACGGTCGTCGCGGCGGTCGTTTCACACGGGCTGGTACACGTCGTCCACGCCGGGGACAGCCGGGCCTATATCGTCAGCGATACCGGGATGGATCAAATCACCAGGGATCACTCGATCGTGCAGTCGATGATTGAGGACGGCAGCCTCTCCCCGGACGAAGCCAAGCTGCACCCACGCAAAAATATTATTACCCGCGCGCTGGGTGTTGAAGAATCTATCGAAATTGATTATAATGAGGTTGGCCTTGCACAAGGGCAGCGGTTGCTGATTTGTACCGACGGCCTGACCAATTATATCGAGCCGCCCGTAATTTTAGAGGTTTTGCAGCAATACGGTTTTTATGAATATCCCGAAAAACTGATTGAACGCGCCAATCAAAACGGCGGCGGGGACAACATCACGGTTGTGGTGATTTCTGATTGAGAAATATCCCTTTTGGTTTCGAATATAAAATTTTGGCCGCGTGGCGGCAGAATGGATGAGAGATATGGATAATTTGGCAGGAAAGCGCCTGGACGGCCGCTATGAATTGCAGGAGATTATCGGCGTCGGCGGCATGGCCGTGGTGTACAAGGCCTATGACAATATTGAGGATCGCATTGTCGCGGTTAAAATTTTAAAGGAAGAGTTCGGTAAGAACGAGGATTTTCTCCGCCGGTTTCAGAACGAATCCAAGGCGATCGCCGTCCTCTCCCACCCGAACATCGTCAAGGTGTACGACGTCAGCTTCGGCGACATGCTCCAGTATATTGTGATGGAGTATATTGACGGCATCACGCTCAAGGAATATATCGAGCAGCAGGGCTCCCTCTCCTGGAAGGAGGCTATTCACTTCACAATCCAGATTCTGAAGGGCTTGCAGCACGCCCATGACAAGGGGATCGTCCACCGCGATATCAAGCCGCAGAACATCATGCTCTGCAAGGATGGCACCATCAAGGTGACCGACTTCGGTATCGCCCGCTTTGCCCGTAGCGAGCACAAAACCATGACCGATAAGGCCATCGGCTCGGTGCACTACATCAGCCCGGAACAGGCCAGAGGCGAGCCAACCGATGAAAAGGCCGACATGTACTCGGTCGGCGTCATGCTGTATGAGATGCTGACCGGCCAGCTTCCTTTCCAGGCCGAGAGCGCCGTGTCGGTCGCGATTATGCAGTTGCAGACCGAGCCGCGCCTCCCGCGGGAGATCAACGGATCCATTCCGATCGGGCTGGAGCAGATTACCATGCACGCCATGCAGAAGGATCCTGCCCGCCGCTATCAGATGGCGGCCGAGATGCTCCGTGATCTGGAGGAATTTAAACGTGATCCTTCGATCACTTTCAATTATAATTATTTCGTCGATTCCTCCCCGACCCGGTACGTCTCGACCGGTAATGCCGACGAGCCCGTGGATGAGGAGGAATATGAAGAGCCGAGGCGGAAATCTTCGATCGTGCCGGTGCTGGCCGGAATTACGGTCGCGGTTATTCTCTGCCTGGCCGGACTGGCGATTTTCTTCGTGCCGAAGCTGTTCGGTTCGAGCGGCAGCGACGTGGTTTGCCCGAATCTGCTCGGCGTAAATTATGAGGAGCTGACAAGTGAAAAATACGCCGATTACACCATCAGCATCGTCTCGTGGGAGGCGAACGACGAATATGACTATGGTCAGGTTTTCCAGCAGGATCCGGTCGCAGGGAAATCGATCAAATCGACCCGTACCATTACGGTCAAGGTCAGCACAGGCAAGAAAACGGTGACCGTGCCCGATGTTTACGGCATGGATTCGACCACCGCGATTGCCACTTTGAAAAACGAAGGGTTTAAGGTGACCCAAGCCGAGATTCAGGATGAGGACATCGCCATCGGCAGCGTGGTCAAAACCTATCCGGTGCGGGGGGACAGCGTGCCCTCCGGGTCGGAGATTACGATTTATGTCAGCAGCGGATCCCCGACCGTGTATGTTGATTTGCCCAACGTGGTTGGAAAATATTTGGACGACGCCAAGGCGCTCATCCTTGAAAAGGGACTGAAGGTTGGCACCATTTCGACAGTGGACAGCACCTCGCCTGAAAACATCGTTATTTCCCAGTCGCCCGACGCCAAGAAAAATTCCCAGGTATCCAAAGGCTCGACGGTGGATATCACCATCAGTTCGGGCAAGACGCCTTCTTCCAGCCAGGCGGCGTCCGACGTCTCGCTGACCGTGCCGCTGCCGGCCGATTACGAGTCGAGCGGAGACTGCATTGTCTCGGTATGGGTCGACGGGGAGCAGATTTCCTCCAGCAATAAACTGGATACCACCGTGCGGAGTAGCTATACCTTTAAAATTCCGGCCGGAAGCGGCACGGCGACGGCGCAGATCCGGCTGAACAACGACCGGTATCTGGAGTATTCGATCGACTATGCCACGGGGCAGACCACTTTAACCAAAACCTATAACTACCCCAAGGCGAGCAGCAATTCGGGGAGCGGAAATGAAGATTGAGACAAACGGGATTCTCGTTAAAGCGATTGCCGGCTTCTACTATGTAGAGGCCGGCGGCCGCATTTACTGCTGTAAGGCGCGGGGCCTCTTCCGCAAACAGGGGTGCGAGCCGTTGGTGGGGGATACCGTCCACATCACGGCCGAGACCGAGGGGAAACTTGACGGCCGGGTGGAGGAGATTCTGCCCCGCCGCAACCGGCTTGTACGGCCGCCGCTTGCCAATGTGACCCGGCTGTTTATCGTATCGGCCTACAGCAACCCGGCGCCGAGCAGCCTGGTAATAGACAAACTGATTGCCATCGCTGAAAGCAAGGGCATCGAG
The DNA here is from genome assembly GCA_050946935.1 of Candidatus Howiella sp. Classification (GTDB taxonomy): domain Bacteria; phylum Bacillota; class Clostridia; order Oscillospirales; family Acutalibacteraceae; genus UQRS01. The sequence goes on along the minus strand of JBMNVR010000005.1, from coordinate 29,226 downwards.
CCGCTGCTGATTTTTAATAAAAACGATCAGGGCGACTTTGCCGAATGGGAGAGAATCTACAAATCCGCCGGATTCCCGGTCTTTTCGGTCTCCTGCCTCACGGGGGACGGGGTGGAGAAGGTGCGCGCCGCGCTTGGCGAGGGGATTTCGGTATTCAGCGGCAATTCGGGCGTGGGAAAATCCAGCCTGCTCAACCGGCTGTTTGAAAATCTTTCCCTCGCGACCGGCGCGGTAAGCGAGAAGCTAGGCCGTGGACGGCACACCACCCGCCATGTTGAACTGTTCCGGATGGAGAATGGCGGCTACGTCGCCGATACGCCGGGCTTTGCCTCCCTCGATTTGGAGAAGAGCGAGGTCGTGCGTAAGGAGGAGTTGCCTTTCGCTTTCCGGGAATTCGAACCGTATCTCGGCGCTTGCCGGTTCACCTCCTGCGCCCATGTGGGGGAGAAGGGGTGCGCCGTCGCCGCCGCCGTCGAGCGGGGGGAGATTCCGGCCAGCCGGTACGAGAGCTACCGGCGTCTGTATGAGGAGGTCAAGGACATAAAGGAATGGGAGTTGTAAAAGTGAAAAAACGCTGCGTCGTCATCGGCGGGGGAGAGATGGCTGATCCGGCTCGGACGCTTTGCGCTCTCACACCGGAGGATTATGTGATTTGCGCCGACTCGGGGTATAGATACGCCGCAGCGGCCGGAATAACGCCCGACCTGTTCGTCGGGGATTACGACTCGCTGGATATGAAGATCGCCCCGTCGGTCGAGCGGCTTTCCCTCCCGACCCATAAGGACGTCACCGACACCCACGCGGCTTTGTTGGAGGGACTGGCTCGCGGCTTTTCGGATTTTCTGCTGCTCGGCTGTATGGGCGGTCGGTTCGATCACAGCTTTGCCAACCTGATGCTTTTGCAGCTTCTGCTCGACCGCGGGGCGAGGGGGCTGCTTCTCTATGATTGCGGATCGGCCCGTCTTTTGCAAAACGGTGCCTGTGATCTTGTGGAGGATGGCGGCTATGTCTCGATATTCCCGTGGGGGGGCGAGGCAAAGGGGGTCACGCTCGAGGGATTTGAGTACCCGCTCGACCACGCCCGCCTCACCCTTGATAACCCGGTGGGCGTATCCAACCACCTCCTGCACCGCCGCGGCCGTGTCCGGGTGGAGGAGGGGACGCTTCTGCTCCTCCAGGTGCGGGAGCAGGCTGACTGAAAGGAAGAAAAGTGCATGAAGCAAAAACCGTATATTCGAACGGTTCAGTATTATGAAACTGATAAAATGGGCATTGTCCACCATTCCAACTATATCCGCTGGTTTGAGGAGTCGCGCATCGATCTGATGGATCAGATGGACGCGCCTTACAAAGAGCTGGAGGAGAGCGGAATTTTAATTCCCGTGCTTTCGGTTGGCTGTCAGTACAAGGCCATGGTGCATTTTGGGGAGCGGGTGGCCGTTTTTCCCCGGCTGGTCGAGTATACCGGTGTGCGGATGCGGTTGACTTACACCGTCGCGCGGGAGGGGGACGGCGCCCTCTGCACGACGGGGGAGAGCAGCCATTGTTTTATCACAGCCGACGGACGCCCGGTTTCCCTGAAAAAAGCCAACCCGCGGTATCATGAGCGGTTCCTGGCCGCGCTGGAGACCAGTCGGACGGCTGAGTAAATGGGTCGCCGCCTTGCACGTCTGTGGTTTACAGGATACAGCACAGCCCCCGACGGCTTCTGCCGACGGGGGCTGTGCGTTTTTTTGCGGCGATTTATACATGCAGAAGGGCCGCATATATTCAGATGTCCATGCTCCGCAGATGCACCGGCTTCCTCCCGACAGAAGAGCTAACGCATTCCTCCGGGGCCGCCCATGCCGCCGCCCATGGTCCCCACGCCTCCCCCGTTGGAAAAGATGGAGGAGGTTGGCGTGATCTGTACGCTTTGACTGCCGGCGCTGAGGGTGTAGATTTCGCCCGTTTGGATCCCGGGTGCGCTGATCAGCACCGAGCTGTAGCTTTTCTGTGGCGTAAAGGCGGCCAGCGTTTCGCCCGCTGCGTTTTGGAGAGAGACTGCTCCGCTCAGCGAACCGGAGAAATTGTACAGCAGGCTGCACTGCCCGTCCGCCGAGGTAAAGTTCATTGCCATGCCTGAGCTGCCGACCGCAATAAAGATGCCGCCGGTGATTTCTCCCGTGCCGTCGTAGTCCAGCGCGCCGTTGCCGCTGTCGGTCGGCCCGCTGACGTACACTTCTCCCCCTGACATGTACAGCGCGCCGTTGGAATCAACGCCGTCTCCGGCGGCGTTGACCGTCAGCCGTCCGCCGGTGATTTTGATAAAGGCGTCCGAGTCGGCCGCAAAGGTATTCTGCCCCGGGCGCCCTCCTATGGCGGAGGCGTCGTTGCCGCCGGCTGCGTTCAGGCCATCGTCACTGGCGGCGACCGAAATCTCTCCTCCGCCGATGGTAATGGCCAGGCCCTCCAGCCCTTCATAGCTTTTGGTAATGGTGATGCTGCCGCCGAGAATAACAAGCTCCGAGTCGGCGTGCATGCCGTCGTCACCCGAGGAGATAGTGAGTTCTCCCCCCGCGATGGTCAGGTCGCCGTTGGTGTGGATGCCGTCGTCAGAGGAGTCAATGACAAAGCTGCCGCCGTTCAGCACCATTTCCGTTGCGGATTTCAACCCTTTGGCGCTGGAGGAGTCGGCGCTGCTGCTTTGGGCGCTCTGTCCCCAGCCGCCCCAGTTGCCCCAGCCGCCTCCGGCTGTGGTGCTGGCGTTGGCGCTTCCGTCCCCGGTCGTTAAGGAGAAGCTTCCGCCGTCGATTTGTAAAACGGTTTCAGCCTGAATGCCATCGGTGGCCGACTGAATGTTGAAATCTCCCCCGCTGATATATACAAAGCCGCGGGCGGCGTCCTCCGCGTTGCTTGATTGGATGCCGTCGGCGCCGGTCGTCAGCGAGAAGCTCCCGCCGCAGATTTTGACGCAGTCCTTGCCGTACAGACCGCCGTAGGCGGCCGTGATCGTGAGGATTCCACCCGTGATCCTCAGATCGTCTTTCGAGACGATGGCGTGCTTGTAGCCGGCTGTAACCGTCAGGCTGCCGCTGCCGTTAATCGTGAGATCCGCTTTGCTGAAGATCACGCCGTCCACCGTTGTGTCCGCATCGGTCTGCGCATACGCCGTGCCGGTGTCGGCCAGCGTGTTCTGCCTCTCTCCTGCGAGGGTGAGAAACACCTTATCCGCCGACCGAATATACAATGCGGCGTTGTCTGCGCAGGTCAGAGAAAATCCGTCGAGCACAAGCTGTACTTTGTCGGTATCGGCCGCCTCGACCACCACCTGTCCGTCTGCGCAGCTTCCGGAGAGAATATAGGTGCCCGCCTCGGAAATGGTCACAACCGTGCCGTCCGCCTTTGCACCCGTGCCCGACAGAGCCGCGCCGCCCTCGCTGAAGGTGATCCGCGAGGCCGAGGCAGCGTCATAGCCTGCGTCCAGGTCGCGGTCAGTGAAGCTTTTGTCAATATCGACTGCCGCTGTTACGCTGCCGGCCCCGGCGCTTGATGTCTGCTCGGCCTCGGCGCTTGACGTTCCCGCGTCGGGGGAGACACTTTGCGTTTCCCCCGGTTTGCAGCCCGAAAGGGAAAAGAACAGCAAGCCGGCCAGAATACCGGCTGCCCATCTGTTGTATTTTCTGAAATTCAGCATCAAAGCTCCTCCCTCCCGAAAGCGACCCTGCCACAGGAGATTTCCAGGTTTCCGTTGCGGCAGCGCAGCTCGTCGAGCAGGGCCTTTTCCGCCGCAGGGTTCTTGAGTGTCACGCGGTAATGCAGCTTGAACAGACTGCCCATGTTGGTGGTCTTGACCTCGATCAGCTCTGTTTTTTTGGTATACGCTTCAAACAGATCGTCGAACACATTCGTGTAATCCAGCCCTTCGGGAATCGTGATTTTCAAATCCTTTTCACTGACCGGGTGCTCGCCGAAGCGGGTCAGCGTGTAGAGGAGACTTGCCGTCCCCATCACAAGGAGGAAAAGCACCGCGATGCCGATGTAGCCCATTCCGGTCGCGAGGCCGACCGCCATGGCAAGAAAGATACTGCAAATTTCTTTCGCGCTGCCCGGCACTGAGCGGAAGCGGATCAGGCTGAAGGCACCCATGACCGCCACCCCGGTGCCGAGGTTGCCGTTGACCAACATGATTACCACCTGCACGATGGCGGGCAGCAAAGCCAGCGTGACGGCAAAGCTTTTGGTGCAGGTGTTGCGGAAGGTGTGCAGCAGGGCGATTGCTCCGCCAAGCAGCAGGGAGGCCAGCAGGCAGATCAAAAATCCGCCGACCGAAAAACTCTCTCCCGAAGTTGTGGTTTGTAAAATACTGCCGAATAGTGTGTTAAGCACTGTGAATTTCCTCCTTTTCGGCGTCGACCTTGTTCTGTGCCGTCCGGTAGGCGCCGCCGTATTTGGAAAAGGAGACCGGATAAATTTCCAGCTCGCTGAATAGCCGCGCCATCCAAAGCGGCATGGCGCCGGGAATTTTGACCTCCATCAGATGGCAGTCGGCCGGCAGGAGCAGTCGGCCATACGGCCCACAGGAGAGGGAAAGCTCCTCCCCCCGCCAGAGGATCCGGCTGTCAAAGGTGACACGCAGATCGCGGCTTTCCCGCCCGGCGAGCGCGATCCGATCGTAGGAAAGATACATAGCCGGTTTGATTCCGGGATAGCTGTGGAGAAACCAGTCGATCTCCCGCGTGATTTGGGTCGGGTTGCCGGGCGCGCCACCGCGGTACAGGTAATCTTCCGCCTGGGCGAGCCGCATATCGGTGCGGCGCTTGTACACGATACCCCGGTATTTTTTCTTCAACTCGATAAACACGCGGTCCTGCTTCCCCGGTACGCCATAGCTGCGCAGCCTGAGTTTTTCCTTATACACCGGTTTTTCCAGCGAACGCCGGATGATCCGGTGATCGGGCGTGTCAAAATAAATGTTGCAGATGGTTGTCCGTCCGTATATGTCCGGCTGCATGTGCGGCTCCAGCGCCGGGCGCAGCGCGCGATATTGGTCCGCGTACAGCAGGTATTTTTTCTCATATCTTTCAAAAATATCCTGATAGGTTGCCATATGAATCACCTCTTTTATATCTTACACAAAGACAAGCCGCATCCGGATGGGTGGATTGTTTTGAGCTTGTGTCCTAATTATAAGATAGAAAATTTATAAGATTATGACATGAATATAAACATTCCCGGTTGAAATGTTGCAAAGTTGTGTAAAAACGATGTAAAGCCAAAACCGGCATATGGATATATGTATAGGCGGGCGGAGACCGTTAATACTAATATACAGAAAAAAGATTGAAGATGGTGAATGCCGGCGCCGCGGCCTTTGGCTTTATCGACCAACCTGGGAAAAAGATACTTGACATTTGCCGTGCGGATTGCTATAATATACGGGCGCCCAGATATTGGAGGGTGCATCGGCGGCCGGGCATTGGCAGTTGGCCGCGGAAAACAATGCATAAGATCCATTAGCTCAGTTGGCAGAGCACTTGACTTTTAATCAAGGTGTCCGGAGTTCGAATCTCCGATGGATCACCACGTCGTCGCGGACTATGTATCGTTCGCGACGATTTTTTTATTAAAAATACCCGCCAAATCGAGGTTGAATAATAAAAACTTTCGGTGGCCGGGTGTTTTCTGCCGCCGTCTCCTCCGGTTGTCGCGTGAAAGCGGCGGCGATGGGAGGGCATAAAAATCACCGAGCATTCACTCCGTCGTTTTTCTTTTCCGAATCGAACTTGCTACGCTGGGATTCGATTCGGTATTGGGTACAGATCTAAAGGAGGCGGCATCTATAGTGTTGTGATGTTTCGGATAAAAGCCGCATAAACCCTGATACCTAAAGGGCTTGCGCGGCTTTTGTTTTAAAAAACGGGCAGTCCGCCTTAAAGATGGACCGCCCGTTTTTTTTTCGCTTTTATTCTCTTAAAGTCGGGAAATATCCCATTCCAAACAAAGAGCCCTTTTTGCTGTCTCGCTTATTTTGCCGTTTCGATTTTATCGACGTGCGGGCATTCCAGTTTATCCGTGCGATAGACCGGTGCCGCCCAGCGCACCGCGTTTTTCAGAACGGTCTGCACATTTTTATCAAAAAACACAGGAAAGGATTCATGACCCGGCTGAAAATAGAAAATACGGCCGTTTTCCCGATGGAAGGTGCAGCCGGAGCGGAAAACCTCGCCCCCTTCGTACCAGCCGATAAAGACAACCTCGTCCGGCTCGGGAATGGCGAACGGCTCGGCATAGGTTTCCTCATGCGGCAGCTCGAAATAACGGCCGATTCCCTGGGCGATGGGATGGGCCGGATTAACCGTCCAGATCCGCTCCATATCGCCGTCCTCTCTCCACGACAGATTGCAGGTCGTGCCCAACAGCCGCCGGAAGGGCTTGGAGTGATGGGCCGAGTGCAGAAAGATCATACCCATGCCCATCAGCACTGCCCGCTGTATCCGGTCGACCACGTCGTCCGGCACGTCGCCGTGCCGGATGTGCCCCCACCAGACCAGAACGTCGGTGTCCCGCAGAACTTCTTCGGTCAGGCCGCATTCCGGATCCTCCAGCGTTGCGGTGCGGACCGAAATATCCTTGTCCGTCAGAAATCCGGCGATCGCTCCGTGAATGCCGTCGGGATAGACAGCGCCGATTTCAGCGTTTTCTTTTTCATGTACAAACTCGTTCCAAACCGTAACTTTAATCATGCGTTTTCTTCCTCCGTCTTAAAATTGGGAAGCCTGTGCGGCGCGGTCTGCACCTTCAGCCGTGCAAGCCGTCGGCCTGCATTTCCATATTCTCCACCACGATGTCGTGGATTTCCCCCAAGGAGGCGCAGTATTCCAGCACCCGCCAGGGAGCGTTGGTGTGATAGTGAAGCTTGATGAGCGATTCGTCCCCGACAACCAACAGGCAGTCGCCCTCCAGATTCTCCACAATCCAGTCGTATATCGCGTCCTCGGACAGGCCGCCGTTTTCGAGCAGGAGTTGGGTGTCAAATTTGTATTCCAGCACAGGAGTTCCTCTTTTCCCATAGTTTTTTTCAATATAACACACTGGGGGTTCAAAAGCAAGCGCTCACGCATCCTGGCGGATCTGCATACTATAAAAAGGGTGATTGATATGCCTTTTAATGACAGAGAACTGCTGGCCAGGATTCTGCAGTGCGAGGCGGGCGGAGAGGGCGAGGACGGTATGCGTGCCGTAGCCACGGTCATCATGAACCGGGTACACGTCGCCGATGGAGAATACGCACGCACCGGCGGGGGCAGTTTGCGGAATGTGATCTACCAACCCTATCAGTTTGATTGTGCCCGGACGGAGATCGGCGGACAATACAATCCACAGAACATATACAATATGTCGCCGGAGCAGATTCATTATGATATTGCCGATTGGGCGCTCGAAGGAAATCGGTTTACACCCGTAGGGGAAAGCCTTTGGTATTACAACCCTTTTTCTCCGACCTGTGAACAAAATTTTCCGCGCAGCGGTTCCGGATACCTTTTCAACAGAATCAACCAGCACTGCTTTTACGCGCCAACCAGTTTATATTATTCTACTTAGAAAGGATCGTTTACCATGAACTCTATGCAACCAAACAGCGGTATGGTCAACTTTGACCCGGGTGTTTTTCAGCCGGCAAGTGAACGGTTGATGCAGGGAACTGTAAATATACAGGATTTCACCACCGAATTTGAAGGAACCGGCACCCGTCGGCTGCAAACCGGAGAGTTGCCGGAGACGCTGGCCAACCCGCTGTACATCCCGGCTTATTTGAAAAGAAACATCGGCAAGTGGGTACGTATCGAGCTGTTGATCGGCAATAGCCTGGTTGTGCGTATCGGCATTTTGAAAGAGGTCGGCGCCAGCTATGTGATCATCATGAATTACCCGCAGGTAGAGACCATGTGCGACATGTATTCCATTAAGTTCGTTTCCGTAATCAATACGGAAATCCCGGAAAATTTTATCGGTATCTGAAAGCTGCGTCTTTCAAAGTTTGCATTAGAGATTCCAAAAGCCGCCCGGCCGACGCAGTGTCTGCCGGACGGCCGTGTTGATTGCTTTGCCGTCGGAATGCTTTGAAACACGGCGGCTTTTGATTTGCGCCGCCTCCCGGTCGCAAACGGGCGGTTTCGCTCATCCGTCCGTCTGTACGGCTCGCTTGGCATAGGCGCGCGGCGTACAGCCCTCCGCTTGCTTGAAGGCATTGCAGAAGGCCGCTGTGTCCCGGAATCCGCAGGACAGCGCCGTCTCGGTCACCGTGTATCGGCCGTCGGACAGCATAGCCCGCGCCGCCTCCAGTCGGACGGCCAGCAGGTATTCTTTGGGAGAGACGCCCCCCGCCTCCATAAAAATTTTATAGAGATAGGTGCGGTTGATGCCGACCAGCCGCGCCACGTCGCTGATCCTGAGAGGGAAGCCGTAATTCTGCCGCATATAAGCGGCTGCCTGCCGATAATACAGATCTTCGGTTCGGCGGGGGGCGTTGGCGCGGTCGTTCCAAAGCTGTGCCAGCACCAGATAAAAGCACCCCAGTTGTTCGTATTGGTTGCTGTTCGGATGTTCAAAAGCACGGATCAGCCGCTTCATCGAGACGGACAGGCATTTTACATCCCGGATTCGCAGAATATAGCCGTTGTCCTCCATCCCGATCTTCCGCAGCAAATCTCCGGCTCCGTATCCGTCAAAGGCAAGCCACATATACTCCCATGGGTCGGCCGCGTCAGCCTCGTAAACGGTTGATTCGCCCGGCCGGATGAGAAAGGCTTCTCCTTTTTTCAGGGCGTATTCCTTTCCACCCGCATGATAGATTCCCCTGCCGGCCAGCACAAAATGCAGCAGGTACTGCTGCCGGACGGCCGGGCCGAAACGGTGTTTTTTTTCACAGATTTCCCATCCGCAGTAGCAAATGTTCACGCCGTCGGATCCTTGCCGGCTGATGCCGGGGTCGTACCGAATCTCGCGCCGCATTCTGCATCCTCTCCGATTCGTTTGGTTTGTTTGCAGCCATTATATCCCGCCCGACGGAGAAATGCAACATTTTTACAATTTTTTGGAAACAAAAAGGGATAGGCAAATCTCTTCCTCCGCACTACAATAAAGAAAACCGATCAGGGGAGGAAAATCCGGTATGATGAAAATTACTTTTATGGGTGCGGGAAGCACGATTTTCGCTCGCAACGTCCTTGGCGACTGCATGTGCACGCCGGTTCTGCGAGAGAGCGAGATCGCCCTGTACGACATCGACCCCAAGCGGCTGGAGGAGTCGTACATCATTCTGAGCGCCATGAATGAAAATGTAAACGAGGGACGGGCGCATATTCAAAAATACTGCGGCGTCGAAAACCGGAAAGAGGCGCTGCGGGGTGCAACCTTTGTGGTCAACGCGATTCAGGTCGGGCTGTATGAGCCGTGCACCGTCATCGACTTCGAGGTGCCGAAAAAATACGGTCTGCGGCAGACCATCGCCGACACGCTTGGGATTGGCGGCATTATGCGCGGTCTGCGGACCATCCCGGTTTTGCAGGATTTCGCCCGGGATATGGAGGAGGTCTGCCCCGACGCCTGGTTCCTCAATTACACCAACCCGATGGCCATCCTCTCGGGCTATATGCAGCGGTATACCGGGATCAGGACGGTCGGCCTCTGCCATAGTGTGCAGCACTGCTCCCACCATCTGCTCAGCAGCCTCGGAATGGAGGACAAGCTCGAGGGACGTCGGGAGCTGATCGCCGGCATCAACCACATGGCCTGGCTTCTGGAGATTCAGGACAAGGAGGGCAACGACCTCTATCCCGAGATCCGCCGTCGCGCGGCTGAGAAAAACGCCTCTGAAAAGCACAGCGACATGGTGCGGTATGAATACATCCGCCGGCTGGGCTACTACTGCACCGAGTCGAGCGAGCACAATGCCGAGTACAATCCCTTCTTTATCAAGAGCCGGTATCCCGAGCTGATTGAGGCCTACAACATCCCGCTGGACGAGTATCCCCGCCGCTGCGTCAGCCAGATCAAGGGCTGGGAGGAGGAAAAAAACCGCATCCTCGATAACGGGAAGATCACCCACGAGCGGACGGGTGAGTACGCTTCTTATATTATGGAGGCCATGGTGACCGGCGCGCCCTATAAAATCGGGGGCAACGTGCTGAATACCGGACTGATTGACAACCTCCCGCCGGAGGCGTGCGTGGAGGTGCCCTGTCTTGTGGACAACTACGGCGTCAGCCCTTGCCACGTCGGGTCGCTGCCGCTGCCGCTTGCCGCGATGAATATGACCAATATCAACGCGCAGCTTCTGACCGTCGAGGCGGCCGTGACCCGCCGGCGGGAGGATATTTACCGTGCCGCTATGCTGGAGCCGCACACGGCGGCCGAGCTGTCCATCGACGACATTGTACATATGTGCGACGATCTGATCGAAGCGCACGGGCCGTACATGGCGATGTATAAATAACCGGATTTGGTGCGCGCCGGCGCGCGACACTTTTTCGGGTGTGTAAAGAGAAAACCCCGCCCTCTGCGGTTCAGTTTGAACTTGAGGGCGGGGTTTTTGCGGTTCTGCTTTTTAAAAGGAACCGGAGAATTTATTCCGCTTCGCCGGCGACGATCAGCCGGCGAAGCTCGACCACGTCGGAGACCGAGAGGGTCGCATCTTCATCCAGATTGCCGGCCGTAAACTGCGCGTCGGTCCACTGACCTGCGACGATCAGCCGGCGAAGCTCGACCACGTCGGAGACGGTCACCTTCCCGTCGAAGTCGAGATCGCCGGCGCGCAGGTCGAAGCCTGCGCGGATGCCCGCGATGGTCTGCTCGGCCGCGGTCAGGGTTTCTGCCCGGATGACCAGCGCCTGCTGTGCCGCGCTCAGCCGGTCATAGGCGGCGCGGATGGCCAGCACGTCCGCTTCCTTCGCCATGGTAATTTCTCCCAGCGCGTCGATTTGCAGATCGACCGAGGCGGCAAGAGCCTTATCGCTGTCGTCGGATGTAAAGTAGCCGGCCCCGTCGGCGTATACCGTCAGGACGCCCTTTTCAAAGCTCTGGGTCAGAACGCCTTCCTTTTCCTCCGCCGCGCCGGTCGGGCAGCCGGTTAGGGTAAACCGGGCGCCATCGTCCGTGCCGAGGGTGCGGAACATCTCCGCCACGGCGCCGGTGATCGTGTATGCGCCCGCAAAGCTGCCGGTCGCACTGTCGGCGGCTGTGATCGCTTCGGCTGTGGCGGCGATATAGGCATAGCCATCCGGCCCCTCAAATGCCTGATAGGTGAAGTCGTCGCCGCTTTGTACGCCGCCCGACGGAATGCCGAGGGTCTTGCCCTCCCACTTGTTTTGCTGGCTGTACATGGCGTAGGCGTAGCGGAAGGTGTTGGCTGTATGATCTGTGCCGCCGGCATCCGAGCCGGGGAAGAGGAATCCCTGCTTCATATCGACCTTCTGATCCTTGACCAGTGCGACGTCCTCATGGCTGCGCGTTCCGTTCCAGTAGATCTGATAAACCCTGCCGTTGTAGGAAAAGGCGTTGCCAAGAGCAGGTGCGGTGTACCCGCCGAAGGAGAAGTATCCCTTTTGCGAAAACGCGGTGCCGGCAAAGGGAGCGGACACCATGGCCCAGTAACGGTTGCCGTGTCCCCAGGGGTTGCCGACGTTGTCGGTGGCGACGCTGCCGCTCTCATTATCCGCCTGGAAGAGAACCATGTCCCCCCAGTCGCTGGAGATGCTGTAGCTGCCGGTTGTCCGGCCGATGGCGTAGCCCTCCATCATATATTCATATTTCAACTCGTCGGCCATGGCCTGTGCCGTGGAAAGGCGGTCTTCCTCTGATACGGCGTCCTTGTTCATCCAGGGGTAGTTGGCATAGGAGGTCCGCCATCCGTCGGCTGAAACGGTTACGGTAAACGCATCATACTGTGCCTGTACCGCCGTTTCAGCCGCGGTGAGTTTGCTGTAATTTTCCACCCCGGCGGCCTCTTGGGCGGTCAGCAGGTCATAGGCGGCCCGGGCGGCGCGGATCTCCTTACCGTAGTGGTAGTCGTTCGAGAGAATTTGGTCAATCAGCCCGGAAACGTAGCCGGCCGGATCCAGAGCGATCAACGCCGCCTCCGCTTCCTCCAGCCACCAGAGGCTTTCGACCTGCGCCTTTTGGGTGTCGGTCAACGCATCGTAGGCCGCTCTGGCCGCCCCGATATCCTCTGCCTGTTCGGCTCCGGTGACCGGGCGGATGGCGCGGATGGCCGATTCCACCTCTCCGGCTGCTGCGGCGTCGGCCTGGAGAGCGGCCAGTTTGGCCTCCGCCGTAGTCAGGACGCTCTGGTTGGTGACGTAGGCGAGCTGGCCGGCGGTCAGTGCGTCGACCGCCTGCCGTGCGGCGGCGATGGCCTCCGCTTTGTCCAGTGTTACCTCGCCGATGGCGGCAATCTGTGCGGCCGCCTTCTGCCCGGCGATGTCGGCCGGGTCGGTTGAGAAGGTGACCGTGTATTCAAAGGAAATTTTTCCGTCAGCGGAGGTGGCCTCGATTTCCGCCGTGGCGGGCAGCGCGCCGGAGGCCTGCTTTATGTCAATCTGCACCCCCTCGTTTTTTGCGGTGGCAGCGACGGTCGGGATGGCCGCCCCCTCCTCCAGCAGGACACCGTAGTGGTACAGGTCGTCGGAAAAATCGGTCAGAACCTCCCCGTCCACCGTAATGCCCGAAAGACCGGCGGTAGTATAGCCTTTTACAAACGCGGCCGCCGCTTCGGCAATAATGGTGTAGCCTGCGTCGCTCGGGTGAAGGCCGTCGGGCATCAGGGTCGGCCAGTCCTCCCCAAACTCGCTGGTCGGGGTAAAGAGGTCGAGCACCGGACAGCCGTATTCTGCCGCGATCTCATCCAGCATGGGGATGACCGCGTTGGGGACGAGATCGTCCCGTCCTTCGGTATGGCCGAAGGTGCGGTAGGGATAGCAGACAACCACCACAGGGTGGGAATCCAGATTGCGGTAGGTCTCCATCAGCTTTATATAGGATTCCCGGAACTTGGCCGGGAAATCGATGTCGGTGCGGTTCCAGGCCGAATAGACTGCGTCGTTCGACCCGACGAACATCAGCACCATGTCCGGCTTGGATTCAAGGCTTTGCTGGTACCGGTCGGTGCTGACGTATTCAAACGAGCCGACGCCGGTGGTCACCCAGCTTCCGCTGACGCCCGAATTGGTCACGGCGTAGTCGCTGCCGAGCATCTGCTGCATCTGCGCGGGGTAGGAGTAAAGCGCGTTGTTGCTGGAACCCACGCCCTCGGTCGTGCTGGAGCCGACGCAGGTGATGCGGAAGGGTTCGCTTTCCGCCGCGGCGGAGGCGATGCCTCCCGCCGGGAAGGCCATGCCGGCAAGCAATAGGGTACTGAGGAACGCGGCTAAGGTTTGTTTCCATCTTTGTTTCATTTTCATCGTATCCTTTCTGTGCGCAATGCGGTTATCAATGTGTAAAAGGAATTTCGCCCTTTTAGATACCATAGCGGGCAGGCGCGCCGACCGTTCAGGCGCTGCGGGCCGATTTCTCCCGGTCGGAATCGCGGATGTCGTCCAGCCTTCGGTTCCGGAAGTAGAGCAGAAGATCGATGCCGACCATGATAAAATTCAGGATGTAAAAGAAGAGGACATAGGTCAGCCGTTCGGCGGTCAGTTTGGACAGAATGCCGCAGGCATAGCCGATAAAGATCATGCATAGGAACAGCAGGCTTTTGCCCCGGGCTGTCCGGGACCTCCAGGATTTGAGGATCGAGGCCGGCCAGGATATGCCGAAGCCGATCACCATCATTGCTTCCAGACATTCACTCATTATGTTGATGCATCCTTTCTTACGAATCGGGAGAACCCGGCCGGGTTTTCACTGCCCGGCCGATGATGATAGGTTTAACACTTATCTGCCTTTTAGTATATCATCAAAAACCAATCATGTACAACATATCCTTTTATATAAAAAGTATATATTGACACATATGGTAAAGGGGTGGTATCCTTGGGTCGGGTGATGCAAAGTGGAGCTTTTGCAGTTGCGGTACTTTGTCCATGCCGCAAGAACAGAGAATTTTTCCCGCACGGCGGCCTTTTTCATGGTTCCCCAGTCCTCGGTATCCCAGACGATCAAAAAGCTGGAGGGTGAGCTGGGAGCGCAGCTCTTCGCCCGTCGGGGCAATCGGGTCTTTTTAAATGAAAAGGGGCGGGTGTTTTACGATGCGGTCAGCGCCTCGCTGGCGCAGATCGACGCAGTCTGCCGCGATCTGCGGGAGGACAGCGCCGAGCCGGAGGGGGAACTGCGGCTGCTGGTGCGGACCAACCGGCGCATTGTAACCGACTGCATGGTTCATTTTGGCCAGCGATACCCGAAGGTAAATTTTTCTATGATGCATGCCGCCGGAAGTGCCGTGCTTTCGGACTTTGACCTCATTGTGGCGGAGGAATCGGAACAGTACCGCGGCTTTGAGTCCAGCCCCCTGATTACCGAGGACATTCTGCTTGCGGTTTCGGCCGCGCATCCGCTGGCATCGAAAAAGCGGGTGCGGATGCAGGAGATGAAAAATGAGCGGTTCATTGTCATGCCAAAGGGCAGCAGCCTTTATGAACTGACCGAGGCCGGCTGCCGTGCAGCCGGTTTTGTCCCCGATATTGCCATTGAAAGTGACGATCCTTTTTATTTACGAAAATATGTGGGGATGAATCTGGGAATCGCGCTGGTTCCCGCCTTTTCCTGGAAGGGGCAGTTCGGCGACCGGGTAGTCCTTCAGCCGGTCGAGGGGGTCCATATGCAGCGGGTTACCAAGGTGTATTGGAAGGGCGGACGATGTCCAGCCGCCGCCGAACGGTTCCGGGATTTTCTGCTGAAAGCCTGCCGGGCCGAAACGGCCGAAGAATAGGCGGCCGGCCGGATTTTCCGGCTTTTTCGGAACGCCTTGCGCATTGGCTGGGGCTTTGCTATAATATACTTGTATATATTCTGCACGGGAGGAGGGCGGCCCCTGATGCCCAGACGGGAAAACCAGAAGTTGAAGATTTTGTACCTGCTGGATATTCTCCGTTCCCGGTCGGACGCCGAGCATCCGCTTTCGGCCGCCCGGCTGATCGAACTGCTGGAGGAACGGGGGATCGCGGCCGAGCGCAAGAGTATTTATAATGATATAGAGGAGCTGCGCCGCTACGGCGCCGATATTCTCCGCATCGGGGGGAAGACGGGCGGATTCTTTTTGGCCTCCCGCACCTTTGAACTGCCCGAGCTGAAGCTCCTGGTCGACGCGGTGCAGTCCTCCCGTTTTATCACCGAGAAAAAGGCGGCCGGCCTGATTCAAAAGATAGAGTCTCTGGCCAGTGTTTATGACGCCGCCCAGTTGTCGCGGCAGGTGTATGTCTCCGGCCGGGTGCGGACCATGAACGAGCAGGTCTATTACAACATCGACGCGCTGCATGCCGCGATTCACGCAGGGCGGCGGATCGACTTTTTATATTTTGAACTGACGGCGGATTTTTCAGGAACCGAGCGGTTTAAAAAACGCTACCGCCACGGGGGAGAACGGTATACGGTCAGCCCCTTTGCCCTTTGCCGGGAGAACGAGAATTATTACCTGATCGGCTATGATGCGTCTGACCAGACCCTTAAAAATTACCGCGTGGATAAGATGGAGGGGATCCGCCTCCTGCCCGCCGCACGGGAAGGGGGAGAGGCTTTTGCGGCCTTTTCCCCGGCCGGATTTACAAAACAGCGGTTCGGCATGTTCGGCGGCCGGACAGAGAAGGTGCGTCTCTATTTTGACGCGGGGCTGGCCGGCGTTGCGGCCGACCGGTTCGGCAAGGATGCCTTTCTGATTCCGGAGGGGGAGGACGGCTTCTCCCTGACGGCTGAGGTGCAGATCAGTCCTCAGTTTTTCTCCTGGGTGTTCGGGCTTTCGGGGGGCGTGAAAATTCTCTCCCCGCCGGAGGTGGCGGCCGCCTACGCCGACATGCTGCGGGCGGGGCTTGCGGCCTGCGATCCGGATGACCGCGAAAAAACGACGGGTGGGGAATCGCCCGCCGGACAGGGTGTTTCGACATAAATGTTTTGGATCCGGTGGTCTCGCACGCCGCGTGGATTTTTGAATGAGAAGGAGGAATATATATGCCGCCAAGACCGCCGCATGGCGGGCCGGGAGGTCCGCCTCCGGGTCGTCCGTCCGGGTCTGGGGAGCGGGAGATCGACCTGGAGCAATTGGCAGCCGAGACTGAGGAGATGCAGCGGCTGCGCCTCATTACCCGCGACAACGCGGTATTCGCCCGCACGCCGGGCGGGTTTGTCTCGCTCGAATATGCAGGGGAACGGTATGACCGCGTGGGCGTTTACCGCGCCTTTCCCTTTACCGATCCGGAGCGGTACATCTCTATCCGGCAGTCCGATGAAAAGGCCAAAGAGATCGGGATCATTCAGGATTTGGCCGAGCTGCCGCCCGATACGGCCGACATGCTGCGCGAACAGATGAATCTGCGCTATTTTACGCCGGTCATCACCAAAATTCGTGATATCAAGGATCGCTACGGCTTTGCCTATTTTGATGTGGAGACCGATAAGGGCGCCTGCAAATTTACCATCCGCAATGGCGGCGGCTCGGTCGTCCGGCTGGGGGAGACACGACTGCTGATCTCCGACCTCGACGGCAACCGGTTTGAAATACCCGATATAACCCGGCTGACCGCCGGCGAGCTGAAAAAGCTTGACCTGTTTATTTAAAAGGAGTGCCGTCCGCGCAGATGCCGGGCGGGGTATTAAGGATATTGCCATGAATTTGAATGTAAAACTACCCCTCCCCGAACGGGAGGCGCTCGCCCTGTGCGCGGGGGAGGAAATTCAGTATTGTTCCCCCTTTGATCTGTCGCCTGAGGGAGCGCGCCGCGGCGGGTATTTCGCTGCGACAAACAAACGCCTGGCCGTCTTGCGGGACGGCCGGCTGGTCTGTGTTTTGCCGCTTGAGGAGGTGGAAAAGCTCTCCTGCCTGCCGCAGGTGGGCGGGGGGCTTCTGGCTGCCCGTGTGGCGGGGGAGGAGCGGCTGCTCGTCCGGTTTTCGATGCGGCACATGGCCCGGTTCTCCTACATTGCGCGGGGGGTTGAGGCCCTGCGCGCGGGGGAGGAGGCGGTCGTCAGCCGCGAAAGTGAGAAAATCTGCCCGACCTGCGGCAAACCGCTGCCCGGAACCAAAACCTGTCCGAATTGCAGCAGTAAGGGGGATATGTTCCGCAAAATCTGGTGCATCGGGAAACCGTACGCGCTGCGGCTGTTTCTCATCTCTCTTTTTATGATTGTCGGATCGGTTGTCACCCTCCTCGGGCCGGAGGTGCAGAAGCGTTTTATCGACGGTACCCTGCGTACCCACAGCGGCACCGGAGCCGACGTGGCGGCCTTTATCGTCACTATGCTGGCCTTTATGCTGATTACAATTGGAATTGATGTGACCAAGAATTGGTGGTGCACCTCCCTCGGCGCGCGGATCAGTATGGATCTGCGGGCGCAGATGTACAGTAAGCTGCAGGAATTGTCCCTGACCTTTCTGAACAGCCGGAAACCGGGCGACCTCATGAATCGCATCGTAGGGGATGTGGGGGAAATCCGCCGGTTTTTGGAGGATGTTTTCGGCGGGATGCTGTCCCAGCTTTTTACCATGGCGGGCGCGCTGGCCTTTTTGCTGGCCCTCAACTGGAAGCTGACCATCGCCTCGGTCATATTCGTCCCCGTCGTGCTGGTGGCTAACCGGCTCTGGCGGCGGAGAATTCACCGGATGTTCCGCGCCCAGCGGCGCAAGAGTGACCAGCTCAACAGCGCGTTGCAGGATGTTGTTTCCGGCATACGGGTAGTCAAATCCTTCGGCAAGGAGCGGGAGGAGGCTGCCCGGTTCGATGCGTCGGCGGCCGAGCTGGCCGAGGTGCAAAAGCGAAACGAGGTTTTCTGGGCTGTTTTTTTTCCGGTGCTGATCATGATTATGGGCATGGGCGCCTATGTCATCACCTATTTCGGTGGAAAAAATGTGCTCGCCGGCAGCATGACGGTCGGTGAGCTGACCCAGTTTATCAACTACGCCAGTATGCTGTACGGGCCGCTCGGCTGGCTGGCTCAGCTTCCGCGCCGGATCATCCGCATGACTACCGCGATTGATCGGATTTACGATGTGCTGGATGAGGAGCCGGATATCGTTGACAGCCCCCGGGCGGAGGATGTAGGTATTTCGGGCAATGTAGAGTTTCAGAACGTGACCTTCGGCTATCATTCCTATGATCCGGTGCTGTCGGGGGTCAGCTTCTCGGTCAAAAAGGGGGAGATGATCGGCCTGGTCGGTTCCTCCGGCGCGGGCAAGTCGACCCTGATCAATCTGATTATGCGGCTCTATGACCCTGACGGCGGCCGCATTCTGATTGACGGCCGCGATCTGCGGGAGATCACGATCCATTCTCTCCATTCCCAAATCGGGGTCGTTTTGCAGGAGACGTTTCTTTTCTCCGGTACGGTGTTCAATAATATCCGCTACGCCAAGCCTGCCGCAGGGTATGAGGAGGTCATCCGCGCCGCCAAGCTGGCCAACGCCCACGATTTTATCTGCCGGATGCCCGACGGGTACGATACCTATGTCGGGGAGCACGGATACAACCTCTCGGGCGGGGAACGGCAGCGCATCGCCATTGCGCGCGCAATTCTCACCGACCCGAAGATTCTGATTCTGGATGAAGCAACCTCCAATCTCGACACCGAGAGCGAATTTTTGATCCAGACAGCGCTCGAGCGGCTGACCGAGGGGCGGACCACCTTCGCCATCGCGCACCGCCTTTCGACCTTACGGGGGGCCGACCGGCTGTTTGTCATCGACAAGCAAGGAATCGCGGAGGCCGGCACGCACAATGAACTGCTGCGGAAGAAGGGGATTTATTACGGCCTTGTGACGGCGCAATTAAAAATGCACCAGACGCCGGTTGAGCAGAAATAGAGGTGAAAGCGATACCGGAAGAGGCGGCACCGCTTTTTGTCTCTTATACAAATTCTGTGAATTGTATCATTTGTATTTTTGTGCTGTTTTCCCGGTCGCTTGTGGTTGACAGTGGGTCGAAAATGTTTATAATATTACTTAATGTTATTTGATGCAGTGCCGCATCCGGCAGGGAGGAATCGCTCTTTTCCGGTGCAGCGCCAAAATAACAACTTTGATTTGGGAGGAATTCTATATGAAGAAGAGCAGGAGAGTTCTTGCACTCGTTCTGACTGCCCTGATGATGGTCGGTTGTTTCGCCGCCTGCGGTGATCAGGCCGGCGATACCGAAGCAAATACACTGGTGATCGGCGGTATTGGCCCGCTGACCGGCGGCGCCGCGTCCTATGGGCAGGGCGTGATGAAGGGCGCGCAGCTTGCCGTGGATGAGATCAACGCGGCCGGCGGCGTGAACGGTATGACACTGTCCCTCAATTTTCAGGATGACGAGCATACGACCGACAAGGCGGTCAACGCTTACAATTCTTTGAAAGATAAGGGTATGAAGCTGCTGATGGGCACTGTGACCAGCAACCCCTGTGTCGCCGTGGCGGAAAAGACCTACGCCGATAACATGTTCCAGTTGACCCCGTCGGGTTCGTCGGTTGCCTGCACTCAGTATGATAACGCGTTCCGCATCTGCTTCAACGATCCGAACCAAGGCACCGTTTCGGCCCAGTATATTGCAGAGAACAATATCGCCTCCAAGATCGCGATTATTTACGACAGCTCGGACGTTTATTCTTCCGGTATTAAGGATAAATTTGTTACCGAAGCGGCCAATCGCAATCTGGAGATTGTCGCGACCGAGGCTTTTACCAGCGACAGCAAGACCGATTTCTCAGTCCAGCTTCAGAAGATTCAGGCGTCGGGCGCCGAGCTGGTGTTTCTGCCGATCTATTATTCCGAGGCGGCGATGATCCTGTCACAGGCGAATAAAAGCGGCCTGGATGTCAAGTGGTTCGGCTGCGACGGTCTCGACGGCCTGATTGCGCAGCTTGGGGATGAGGTTGCGCTGGCCGACGGCGTGATGCTTCTGACCCCCTTTGTTGCCGACGCGCAGGATGAAAAGACCGTTGCGTTTGTCTCGGCATACAAGGCGGCCAACAATGATGAAATTCCCAACCAGTTCGCGGCCGATGCGTATGACGCGATTTACACCATCAAGGCCGCGCTGGAGAAGGCCGGCGTCAAGGACGCTTCGATCAGCGCGTCTGATCTTTGCGATCTGCTGGTTCCGGTCATGACCCAGATTGAGGTTGTCGGCGTTACCGGCACCATGACCTGGGACGCCACTGGCGAGCCGACCAAGGAGCCGAAGGGTATGAAGATTGCGAACGGCGCTTATACAGCCATGTAAAATATCCAAAAACCGCAGTAAAGGGGCTGTCCAAACCGGACGGCTCCTTTGTTTTTTCTCTGGCAGTATATACGGCGGCCGGCTTCGAATTTTGTCGCTTTTTCCAAACTCTGGGCTGTTGTAATCTTTTTTATCCTGTGTTATAATATTGCAGTATATTGAATCGCGCGGCAACATATGCGGTTCTCTTTGTGAAACCGGAGATTCAGAAACGGGAATATGAAAATATAACGCCGCCGGCGATTCGGCGGTTTAAGGAGCGGTGATATGAGTTTCATATCTTATCTGGTTGGGGGGATCAGTCTCGGCAGTGTGTATGCCCTGATTGCCATCGGCTATACGATGGTGTACGGCATTGCCAAGATGCTGAACTTCGCCCATGGCGACGTCATCATGGTTGGAGGATTTACGGTCTTTACAACGGTAACCACCCTTGGGTACAATCCTTTGATCGGGATTCTGGCCGGCGTGGTGGTCTGCACCATCCTCGGCGTCGTGATTGAGAAAATCGCCTATAAGCCGTTGCGAAACGCCTCGCCGCTGTCGGTGTTGATTACGGCCATCGGCGTCAGTTATCTTTTGCAGAACCTGGCGCTTTTGATCTTCGGCCCGAATCCGCAAACCTTTAAGTCGGTTGTGACCGTCCCGGCGTGGAGAATCAACGATCAGCTCACCATCTCGGGCGAGACGATCGTGACCATCGCCGTGACCCTGGTGATTATGGTCGCCCTGACCCTGTTCATCAATAAAACCAAGATTGGCCGCGCTATGCTCGCCGTGTCGGAGGATAAGGGAGCCGCCCAACTGATGGGAGTGAATGTCAACCGCACCATCTCGATCACCTTCGCGATCGGATCGGCGCTGGCCGCCGTCGCCGGTGTGCTGCTCTGCTCCTCGTATCCGCAGATCAGCGCCTATACCGGTCAGATGCCGGGTATCAAGGCGTTTACGGCCGCCGTGTTCGGCGGCATCGGGAGCATACCCGGCGCGATGATCGGCGGCGTGCTGCTTGGAATTATTGAAAATCTGAGCAAGGCGTACATCAGTTCGCAGCTTTCCGACGCGATCGTTTTTGCCGTGTTGATTCTTATCCTTCTTGTCAAGCCGACCGGCATTATGGGCAAGAAAATCAGTGAGAAAGTGTAGGTGACCGGTATGCGCAGCAGAACAAAAAGCCTCCGCCCGGTCACAAAGGATAATTTTCTGACCCTGGCGATGGTGATTGCTTTCTTTGGAATCTCGGGGATTCTGGTTTCGACCGGGAGCGCCAGCAGTTTGTTTAAAGGACTGCTGATTCCGATTGGGTATTATATCATTCTGGCCGTTTCGCTGAACCTCACGGTCGGCGTGCTGGGCGAACTCAGCCTCGGCCATGCGGGATTTATGTGCGTGGGCGCATATGTCGGCGGCGTTTTCTCGATTTTGACCAGAGATCTGATATCGGTCTGGTGGCTGCGATTCCCGATCGCCATGCTGCTCGGCGGGCTGGCTGCCGGCCTGATCGGTATGCTGATCGGCATACCGATTCTGCGGCTGCGGGGCGACTATCTGGCCATTGTGACCTTGGCGTTTGGAGAGATTATCAAGAAAATTGCCCAGAACCTTTATCTGGCCAAGGATGCGAATGGGCTGCATTTTTCTTTTGCAAAGTCGATTGACGCCTCTACCCTGGATCTTGCAACCAAGAAGGATATTTTAAACGGCCCGATGGCGGTCAGTGGGATTCCATCCGACGCAAACCTGCTGGTAACTGTCCTGGTGGTCCTGATTACGCTGGTGGTTATTATGAATCTGATCGACTCTCGCGCCGGCCGCGCATTTATGGCCATCCGCGACAACCGTATCGCGGCCGAGTCGGTCGGCATCAATCTGTCCAAATACAAGCTGATCGTTTTCGGCGTGTCGGCCTTTTTCGCCGGCGTCGCAGGAACGCTCTTCTCCCACTCCAACATGATCGACCCGACCAAGTTTGATTACAATATGTCGATCCTTATCCTTGTCTTTGTCGTGCTGGGCGGGATCGGAAATATCCGTGGATCGGTCATCGCTGCGGCCGTCCTCTACGCACTGCCGGAGGTGCTGCGCGATTTCCAGTCCTACCGGATGCTGATTTACGCCATTATCCTGATTGCGATGATGCTGCTCGGGAATAATGAGAAGTTCAACACCTTTAAACAGAAGCTGTCGCTCCAGCGTCTTTTCGGACGCAGCCGCGCGAAGAAGGAGGTTTGACCGATGGCCTTACTTGAGGTTCGGAATTTGGGCATTACCTTCGGCGGACTGCGGGCGGTCGACGATTTCAATGTCACGATCGAAAAGGGGCAGTTGTACGGCCTGATCGGGCCGAATGGCGCGGGGAAAACTACGGTTTTCAATATGCTGACCGGCGTGTACAAGCCGACGACCGGCCGCTTCTTCCTGGATGGGGAGGATCTGACCGGCAAACGCCCGGTGCAGATCAATAAAAAGGGTATGGCCCGCACCTTTCAGAATATCCGGCTGTTTGACAAGCTGAGCGCGATCGACAATGTCAAGATCGGTCTGCATAATCAGAATAAATATTCGGCTGTGGCCGGTGTTTTCCGTCTGCCGTCCTATTTCAGGCAGGAGCGGGCGATGAACGCCCGCGCGTCGGAGCTTTTGCGGGTCTTCGGACTGGAGGAGGAGGGCGACACGCTCGCCTGCAACCTGCCTTATGGCAAACAGCGCAAGCTGGAAATTGCCCGGGCTCTCGCCACCAATCCGAAGCTGCTGCTGCTGGACGAGCCGGCGGCCGGCATGAACCCGAACGAGACGGCTGAATTGATGGATACCATTCGATTTGTCCGGGACGAGTTTGACATGACTATCCTGCTGATCGAGCATGATATGAAGCTGGTTGCCGGCATTTGTGAGGAGATTACCGTCCTTAACTTCGGCACCGAGCTGGCCAAAGGCAAAACGGCGGAGGTGCTGCGTCAACCTGAAGTGATCACCGCCTATCTTGGGGAATAGAGGAGCCGGAATATGAGTTTGCTGAAAGTCGAAAATCTGGAGGTTTACTACGGCGTAATTCAGGCCATCAAGGGAATCTCCTTTGAAGTAGAAGAGGGGGAGATCATCGCCCTGATCGGGGCCAACGGCGCGGGAAAGACGACCACCCTCCACACCGTCACCGGGCTGGTTCCGGCCGCCGCCGGTTCGATTGAATTTGAGGGCCGCGACCTGACCAAAACCCCGGCGCACAAAATCGTCGCCATGGGCATGGCACATGTGCCGGAGGGACGGCGGGTGTTTTCCCATCTTTCGGTCGAGCAGAACCTGCGGCTGGGCGCCTATACCCGGAGTGATAAAAAAGAGATTGCTGAATCCTTTGAAATGGTGTACGACCGATTTCCCCGTCTCAAGGAGCGCCGGAAGCAGGAGGCCGGGACCCTCTCGGGCGGGGAGCAGCAAATGCTGGCGATCGGCCGGGCGCTGATGTCGCATCCCAAGATTGTGTTGATGGATGAGCCGTCAATGGGCCTCTCTCCCCTGCTGGTGTCGGAGATTTTCGACATCATCAAACACATCAACGAGAGCGGCACGACTGTCCTCTTGGTTGAACAAAACGCCAAGAAGGCGCTCAAGATTGCCGACCGCGGCTATGTGCTGGAGACGGGGAAGATCGTCATGACCGGCACCGGGGCGGAGCTCCTCGATAATGACGAGGTGCGAAAAGCCTACCTTGGCGGCTGATTTTACCCGGATGACCTGCCTCGCTCTGCCTTTTCTGCGCTGTCAGAAAGCCGGGCGGGGCATGTTTTTACATATGCACAGGAAAGCGTCTGCCGACAGATTGGGAAAGGAGAGCCTTATCATGCATATCCGTATGGCGTCGCCGGTCGACTGCGCCGCGATCCTTGCGATCTATGCGCAGTATATCGATACGGCCGTCACATTTGAGTACGCCCTGCCGGACGAGGCAGCCTTTGCCGCCCGGATGGCCGGAATCCTGGGCGAGTATCCCTACCTCGTTTGTGAGGCCCAGGGGCGGGTCGTCGGTTACGCCTACGCCCATCGGGCCATGGCGCGGGCGGCCTATCAGTGGGGCGCCGAGCTGTCGATCTACCTCGACCGCCGCTTTACCGCCCGGGGGATCGGCAGGGCGCTCTATCTCGCTTTGATGGAAGTTTTGCGCCTTCAGGGGGTCAAAACCGTCTACGGTTGCGTTACCCTCCCCAACGAGAGGAGCGAGCGGCTGCATGAGCGCCTCGGTTTCCGGCGGAGCGGCGTCTGGCAAAACGCAGGCTACAAGTGCGGCCGGTGGTGGGACGTCGGATGGTTTGAAAAGCCGCTGGCGGCGTATGAGGGGGAGCCTTCTCCGATCCGCGCGGTTTCCCAAATTCCGGCGGTGCTGCAAAGGGCAATTGAAGCGGCTGCATTGCCCATCGAAATATTATAAAACACGCCCCGAAAGGTGTATCTCGACCTTTCGGGGCGTGTTCTGCATCGAAATGAATGCCTCAGAGCTTTTTTATAGAATATACCTGTTGAGCAGAGGGATTTTTGCCAGGATGCAGGTGATGCAAAAGCTGATAAGAAAGACCAGCAGCGAAAGAACCGGTACCGAAAGCGCCGGGCAGAAGGACAGCGTTGTGATATGTAAAAACTGCCCAAACAGGATGTTTACAAAGTCGTGTACCAGATACATTCCAAAGCTTTGTTTGGATAGAAAAGCGAGAAGGCGGGTGAGCTTTTCTGAAAAATTCCGGGTCGCCAAGGCTTGCTTAAACAGCAAAAAGACGCTGACGGACATGAAACAGACGTTGGGGAAGAGGTAGTTGTAGAAAAGCTCGGATGCTTCCCCGCCGCGCAGGGATAACAAATATGTACCGGCTATGGTGAAAATAACCGACGCGCCGCCCAGGGAATAGAGAATGACACGGCCGCAACGGGAAATCTCGTTTTTGCGCAGATAATAACCCAAAACATAGTATCCGGAGAAGCCCAGCGCCATGGAAAGCTGTGCTTTGTCCAGGATCGAAGCAACATAGGATTCTAAAGCGGGGATCGATTGCAGGACGCCGGCAACACATACAAACAGGAACCACAAAACCAGAAAATACTGTGTGAGCCGACGGCTTTGACAGACTCGCCGCAGAAACGGAGTCACCATATACAGCCCGGCAATCATAAACAAAAACCACATATGATAATGGCCGAGCAGAAATTGCTTGCAGATATTGAATGCCACCTCGGCATTCAGCGTACGGTATTTTACAAGATTCCCCAACACGGCGTAAGCGGACGACCAGAAGAGGAAAGCCGTCGCCAGCCGGAAAATTTTCTTCCGCCACAGCTTTTTTACAGAATACTCCCGTTCCGGGTCCAGCAGCATCGTGCCGGAAAGCATGACAAAGACGGGAACGCAGAATCGAACCAGGCTGTCATATATATTAAAGATCTGCCAATCCGCCGACTCAACCGGGACGGTGTACCACTGGCTGGCTGCGACATGCAAAACCATCATACAGAAAACCGACAGAATCCGGAGCAGATGGAGCCATCCAATCTGCGGTTGCCGTGCTTCTACGGATTGTGAACAAATATCTCGGGGGGGGTAACCGATTCATAATTGCATCATCCAATACATTTAAAAATAGATCGTCCGCATTTTCACGGTTTGGACATGCGAAGACGGGAGTTCGATGCCCAATTTTTCGCCGCGCACAAGGCACGGCAACCGAAAAATACGGCTGCAAAAAATATCCGCCGCCGGGGATTTCTATTACTCAAACTTGATTTGGCGACTATTTTTCATTGCTCCGCAATAAAAAATACGATTTTAATGCCGTCTCCCTCGTCATACTTTCGCATGACAACCGGGAGACAGGGCTGCAAAAAATATCCGCCGCCGGGGATTTTTATTACTCAAACTTGATTTGGCGACTATTTTTCATTGCTCCGCAATAAAAAATACGATTTTAATGCCGTCCCCCTCGTCATGCTTTCGCATGACAACCGGGAGACAGGGCTGCAAAAAATACCCGCCGCCGGGGATTTTTATTACTCAAACTTGATTTGGCGACTATTTTTCATTGCTCCGCAATAAAAAATACGATTTTAATGCCGTCCCCCTCGTCATGCTTTCGCATGACAACCGGGAGACAGGGCTGCAAAAAATACCCGCCGCCGGGGATTTTTATTACTCAAGCCTGATTTGGCGACTATTTTTTATATAGCACATTTACCCGTTGGTTGCAAGAATAATTTCCTTTTTCTTAAAAAAACCGCTCGCCTTTCTGTATTGCACAAAAGCGAGCGGTTTTGATCTATCTTCTGAAAGCGTGTCATACGCGCCGCAGAGAATCAGCGAAGGCGCAGCGCGCTGCGCCTGTTTACGCTTCGGCCTTTGCGGCCGCAATTACCTTTTGTGCGACCATCGGCGGCGCTTCCTCATACCGGGCGAAATCAAGGGTGAAGCTGGCCCGGCCCTGTGTGATCGAGCGCATCGCGGTTGCGAAATCGCCCATCTCACCCATCGGGACTTCGGCGATAATCTCCTGCATCTGATTGTCGGCCGGGTTCATCCCGAGGACGCGGCCCCGCCGCTTATTGATATCACCAATGACATCGCCCATGTTATCGTCAGGCGCCAGCACCCTCAGCGTGCCGATTGGTTCCAGCAGCACAGGGGAGGCGTCGGGGATTCCTGCTTTATATGCAAGAGCGGCCGCCATCTTGAAGGACATTTCAGAGGAGTCCACCGGATGGTAGGAACCGTCGACCAGCGTCGCCTTGACTCCGACCATTGGGTATCCGGCCAGCACGCCTTTCACGACGCAGTCGCGCAGGCCTTTTTCAACCGCCGGGAAGAAGTTTTTCGGCACCGCGCCGCCAAACACCTTCTCTTCAAATACAAGATCGTCGGCGTCGCAGGGTTCAAACTCAATCCAGACGTCGCCGAACTGGCCATGGCCGCCCGACTGCTTCTTATGACGGCCCTGTACCTTGACCTTTTTGCGGATGGTCTCCCGATACGCGACCTTGGGCTGAGCCAGGTCAACCTCCACCCCGAATTTGGCCTTCAGCTTGGAGATGGCCACGTCGATGTGCTGTTCCCCCAGGCCGGAGAGAATCTGCTCGTGGGTCTCATGATTGGTTTCAAACTTGAGGGTCGGATCCTCTTCGCACAGGCGGAGAAGGCCGGCGGCCATCTTTTCTTCATCGCCCTTTTTGCGCGCGGTGACCGCCATGGACAGGCAGGGCGCCGGATAGGAGGCGGGAGGAATGATCAGGGAGTCGCCGGGTGCGCAGACAGTGTCCCCGGTCAGCAGACTGCCGAGCTTGGCGGCCGATCCTATGTCGCCTGCGCCGATGTAGTCGGCGTCCTCCTGCTTACCGCCCTTGACCAGCATGACCTTGGCAATGCGTTCTTCCGCCCCGGTGCGGGCGTTGACGATCTTGCTGTCGGATTTCAGCCTGCCGGATACAACCTTGAAATAAGAGAGTTTGCCGACAAACGGGTCGGCAATGGTTTTAAACACAAAAGCGGCTAGCGGCCCGTTTTCGTCCGCTTTCAGCTCAATCAGCTCCTCACCTCGTTCGGCCGCGACCGCCGCGCTGTCGGCCGCCGGGGCGATTTTGGAGAGAATATCGAGCAGGAGATCGGTTCCCGCCCCGGTCTGCCCTGCGCCGCAGAAAACCGGGCAAAGCTCCCCGCCGGCCATGCCTTTTTGCAGGCCGGTGAGGATTTCCTCCTCTGTGAACGCGGCACCGTCGAAGTATTTTTCCATCAGCGCCTCGTCGGCAGAGGCGAGCGACTCCAGCATCAGGCTGCGGAGGTTCGCGATATCCTCACTGTCGGGCAGCGGACAAGGCGTGGCTTTTCCTTCGGTGTAGCGAAAAGCGGCCTCATGAATCAGATCGATGTAGCAGTCCACCTGCTCACCCTGCATGATCGGCATGACGACCGGGCAGATCTCCGGCCCGTATTTCCCGGTCAGGGTCGAGAGAACCTTGCGATAATTGGCATGTGCTGAGTCGAGTTTACCGATAAAAAAGGCGATCGGTTTCGCGGCTTTTTTCGCATTTATGTAGGCCAGCTCCGCTCCGACCGAAAGCCCGGATTTTCCCGACAGGACGATCAGGGCCGAGTCGGCGGCAGCCAGCGCCTCGCTCACGCCGCCGGCAAAATCAAAGAGGCCGGGTGCGTCGATCAAATTCAGCTTTTTATCTCCATATTCCACCGGATAGACCGCAGTCGAAACCGAAACCTTGCGCCGCTTCTCCTCTGGATCAAAATCCATGGTCAGAGAGCCGTCGGCGTTTTTGCCGATCCGTTCCACAAGCCCCGCGGAAAACAGCAGGGCGTCGGCCAGCGTGCTCTTACCCGAGCCGCCATGCCCCAAAAGCGCGATGTTTTTGATTTTGTCAGCAGAATGGTGTTTCAATAGGATGACTTCCTTTCCGGAGAAAATTTACGGTGCAGCCGGAGGAGAAAATCCCTCGGCTGACGGAAAAACGCGAAATATTGTGAAAAACCAACAAAATAATTCACGGCCTCCCGGGTACGTATCGTAAAGATTATAGCATACTGCTTTTATCAATTCAATTCTTTTTTTGCAAAAATCATAAAAATTTTATGAAAATATAAAAATAAATTGTGAGGTATAAATAGTCGTATATCGGCATATAATGGGAAAAACAAAAAATATTCCAAACCGGAAAAAAAGTAGTTGACAGGAGGGGAGGGGATGTGTTAATATAATCGAGCGCCCTGAGGGGGAGCCGGTGCGGGGAACCGAGAAGGCGAGCGGCTCAGGGAAGTGCAAAGGACCTTGAAAATTAAACAACGAGTAAGAGAAACGACCCTTAAGATTCC
>JBMNVR010000004.1:0-102621 GCA_050946935.1 Candidatus Howiella sp. | reverse complement strand
TAAGTGTTGAGATTGTAACGGAAAGCTCATCGGGATTGGGATAACCAAGACTTTGCGTTAAACTGCCCTGTGCGTCAAAGTCTATTAAAAGCACCTTTTTACCCTCGTTTGCAAGTCCTATGCCTAAATTTACCGTTGTAGTTGTTTTGCCTGTTCCGCCTTTCTGATTTGATACAGCGATTACTTTACTCATATTTTTCAGTCCTTTCATTTTCTAATCTTGTAATTATCATTTCTCCGTCCACTCGTGTTAAAGCACGAAACCACTCCGAACGAAAGAAACGCTTGATTTCAGCTCTCTGCTGCGGCGAATATGTGTGCCGATAATCTTTCACCGCTTGCAGAATTATGGCATTTGCCAGCAATTCAAAGTTTTCATACACACATATCCCTCCTCAAGCTATTTATTTGCCATATCATACTGCACCTTTGCATAAAACCAATTATCCGCCGTTTCAAACGACCGATAAATCGTTGTAATTAAAAACGCCCGGATATTCCGGACGTCTGATGTATTGCTCCTTAAAGCCATATCTATGTATTCAATATGCGACGAGTCGATTTTCAAAAATCTGCTTTTGACAACCTCGTGCGGATAGTCCTGCTTATTGATGCGGATTGTCGGCTCGTCGCTGCATACCACATCTACCATTATCGCCACAATTTCATCAAGCCAAGCTCTGCTGTACCGTTCCCAAATAATGTCATAGTCAATGTTTTTCTTGATAATTTGCTCATATTGTTGCCGTTTCTCTATCCATCGCATCGTATCAATCCCTTTTCCCGCAGGCGAGGGAGTAGGAGTATTACATATTTCCCGATTGATAGGATAGGATGGGATTTCAGTATCGTTCCTCTCTGTATAACTCTTTTCAGTATCGTTATAATTAGTTTTATTATTATAAGTATTATTTGCGTATGATTTGGGAACTTCTTGAAGTTCGATTTTCATATTTGCAGAAGTTTGATTTTCATACTTCTGTAAGTCTGAATTTAATACTTCTTGATTTTCGACATTCATACTTTCGGTATTTTGATTTTCATACCGCTTTTCTTTCGGGTTATCTATATGCTTTCAACAGGCAAACCAAAAAAAACTGAGCCCCGTCCTTGGCAAGGCGGATACATTGAACGCCTGCAGGCATTTCACAAATCCCAAAGGGATTTATTTGGTGAAAAAAACGACCTGTATCGACAGGTCGTTTTTTCGCGGCGGAGAGGAGGAATTCGAACCCTATGGAGACGCGCATCCCGCCGGGTAGGGACTTTTGCTTTTCATATGCATTCTTTTCCCGCGGACCGCTGAAAATCCCTTTCGGGATTTTCGCCGTCTCTCGGCCAGGAACCCCCGCTCTCCTATTTAATGAATGATGAATAGTGAATAATGAAAAAATGAATAATACAAAACGAAAATCCTGCCGACAATAATCGACAGGATTTTCGTTTTGGAAAGGTCGGACGATTTAGATCCATACAGCATTTTCGTGGATGGATTCGTACCCGTGAACTCATTATTTTCTTTGCGAAGCAGGGACACCGATTCTCTTATCTGTTCTCTTTTATCTATTATCTGGAAACGACAATTTTCTTTCAGAGAAAAGTGAAAAACGAAAAAGTGAAAAGAGAAAAGTACAAAAAGAAACGACAACCTATCAGTCGATAAATTGTCGTTTCTTTTTGGCGGAGAAGGAGGGATTCGAACCCTCGAGACGCTTGTGACGCCTACACGATTTCCAGTCGTGCGCCCTCGACCGGACTAGGCGACTTCTCCATACGGTCGATTGATGCCGGCAAATCGGCTGTACCGAAAGAACCAGCTCGATTATTATATCAATAGTTGTCCTGAAAATCAAGCCTTATTTTTCAATTTTTATGAAAAACCCCGAAATCGTACGAGGCACAGCAGGATTCCGCTTTTTTCGGTTGACTTTGCAGGGAAAAAATTCTATAATTATTCCAATCAGAATAGCTGTGAACCGTACAGACAAAAAGAAAAAGGAGAAACAAACATGGCCTATTTTTTTGAAGAAGCGTCCCATACCTTTAATGAATACCTTCTGGTACCGGGCTACTCCTCCGCGCAGTGCATCCCTGCCAACGTCAATCTTTCCACCCCGGTCGTGAAATATAAAAAGGGCGAGGATTGCCCGCTGAAAATGAACATCCCCATGGTATCGGCAATTATGCAGTCGGTCTCGGGGGAGAAAATGGCCGTCGCCCTGGCGAAAGAGGGCGGCATCTCCTTCATCTACGGTTCCCAGTCGATTGAGGCGGAGGCCGCCATGGTCGCCCGGGTCAAGGCGTACAAGGCCGGGTTTGTCACCAGTGATTCCAACATCACGCCCGACGCGACGCTGGCCGACATCCTCGCGCTGAAGGAAAAGACCGGCCACTCAACCGTCTGCGTCACCGACGACGGCAGCGCCAACGGCAGACTGCTCGGTATTGTGACCAGCCGCGATTACCGCGTCAGCCGGATGGACACTACGGTTCGGGTCAGCGACTTCATGACCCCCTTTGACAAGCTGATTTATGGGGAGGAGGGCATGACCCTCAAGGAAGCCAATGATGTGATTTGGGATCATAAGCTCAACAGCCTGCCGATCGTGGACAAGGACGGCCGGCTGCTGTATATGGTTTTCCGCAAGGACTATGATTCACATAAAAACAATCCGCTGGAGCTGCTCGACGCCAAAAAACGATATGTAGTCGGCGCCGGCATCAACACAAGGGATTATGCCGAGCGGGTTCCCGCTCTGGTCGAGGCCGGGGCCGACGTCCTCTGCATCGACTCGTCCGAAGGCTTTTCGGAGTGGCAGAAGCTAACCATCGAATTTATCCGCGAAAAATACGGCGATACGGTCAAGGTTGGCGCGGGCAACGTCGTCGACCGGGAGGGATTCCTGTTCCTGGCCGAGGCCGGGGCGGATTTTGTCAAGGTCGGCATTGGCGGCGGCTCCATCTGCATCACCCGCGAGCAGAAGGGCATCGGCCGCGGGCAGGCGACCGCTTTGATCGAGGTAGCCAAAGCGAGAGACGAATATTTTGAAAAAACCGGCGTTTACGTTCCGGTCTGCTCGGACGGGGGCATTGTACACGATTACCACATCACCCTGGCGCTGGCCATGGGAGCGGATTTCGTCATGCTGGGCCGTTATTTCTCCCGCTTTGACGAAAGCCCGACCAACAAGCTGAACATCAACGGAAATTATGTGAAGGAGTATTGGGGCGAAGGCTCCAACCGCGCGCGCAACTGGCAGCGGTATGATATGGGCGGCGCGGCCAAGCTCTCGTTTGAAGAGGGCGTGGATTCCTACGTCCCGTACGCCGGCAGCCTCAAGGACAACGTGGGGCAGACGCTCAGCAAGGTGCGTTCGACCATGTGCAACTGCGGCGCGCTGACCATCCCCGAATTGCAGAAGAACGCCAAAATGACCCGAGTCTCCTCCACCAGCATCATTGAGGGCGGCGCTCACGACGTCATTTTGCGGGAGAACAGCACCGGCTCGATCAAATAAAGAAACGCTCTTTGTTAAAAGGGGAAAACAATTGTCCAACTTACCCAACGGCACACTGCAATTTTTGGTTGCGGTGTGCCTATTTTTTTGCTTTGGCCTGTGCTAAAATGAGGGAAAATCCATCCTAAGGATGATGAGGTGATTTTTTTATGAAAACCATTCATTTGATCGCAAACGCCCATCTGGATCCCGTCTGGCTCTGGCGGTGGGAGGAGGGGTGTACCGAAGCCCTCTCGACCTTCCGCACGGCAGTGGAGATCTTGGACGCCTATCCGAATTTTGTGTTCAACCACAACGAGTCTCTGCTGTATAAATGGGTGGAGGAAAACGACCCCGCCCTCTTCGCCGATATCCGCCGTCTGGTGGAGGCCGGGCGCTGGAACATCATGGGCGGCTGGTATTTGCAGCCCGACTGCAACATGCCGGCGGGCGAGTCCTTCGTCCGCAACATCCTGACCGGACGTAAATATTTTGATGAGAAGTTCAGCCTGCGCCCCTCGACCGCTATCAACTTTGACTCCTTCGGACACTCACGCGGGCTGGTGCAGGTGTTTCGGCAGGCCGGATTTGACAGCTATGTCGTCTACCGCGGCGGACAGTCGCACCGGTTTAAGGAGCACGATTTCATCTGGCAGGGCCTCGATGGGTCGGAGATCACAGTGCACCGCTCGGACGAAGGGTACAACTCGGTCTACGGTCACGCGGCCGACAAGCTGCGGGAATTTCTGGAAAAATACCCGGATGAGAACCTCTCCCTCTTCCTCTGGGGGGTCGGCGACCACGGCGGCGGCCCGTCGCGGGAGGATTTGGAGAAGCTGGCCATCCTCTGTGCCGAAAACGAAGGGCAGGTAGAAATTCTGCACAGCACGCCGCAGGACTACTTTGCCGCGCTGCGAGCGCAAAACCCGGAGTTACCCAAAACCGACGACGGCCTCAACCCGGTGGCGGAAGGGTGCTATACCTCTCAGATCCGGGTCAAGCTGCGGCACCGGCTGCTGGAAAACGAACTGTACAGCGCCGAAAAGATGCTGTCGTCCGCCGCCTTGCAGTTTCCGGATTTTTCCTATCCGAAAGAAAAACTGGATGAGGTCAAGGACGATCTTCTGTTCAGCGAGTTTCACGACGCCCTGCCCGGCTCGGCCACGGCCGATGTGGAGGAGGACACCCTCCGCATCCTCGACCACGGACTGGAGATTGTCGCACGGGAGAAAATGCGGGCCTTTCTGGCGCTGACCGCGGGGCAGGCGCGGGTAATAGACGGCACCACGACCTTCTTTCTTTACAATCCGCACCCGTTTGAGATCACCGGCGATTTCACCTGTGAAATGGGACTTCCCAAGCAAAACTGGGAGCGCACCTTCATGCACCCGGCCGTCCGGCAGAACGGGCAGCCGGTTCCGACCCAGTGCGAGAAGGAGTGCAGCAACTTCGGCCTTGACTGGCGCAAACGGGTGACGGTGCATGCGACCCTGCCACCCTCTTCGATGAACCGCTTCGACGTCTATTGGGAGCCGATTGAGAAGCGGCCGGTCTTCGAACCGATCGACCGGCAGCGGTATTTTATCTTTGACAACGGCGAGATGCAGGTGAAGATCAGCACGGCCACCGGTCTTGTCGAATCCTATGTCGTAGACGGCACCGAACGCCTGGCGGGAGAAAGCTTTGCTCTGGCCGTGTACGACGATTCGGACAACCCATGGGGAATCGGTACGCACACCTGCGGCCGCCGGCAATTCAACCTGATGCTGCCGCATGAGGGGAGCGAATTCTCCGGCCTGCGGGACGCGGCCGCGCCTTCGGTGCGGGTGATCGAGGACGGGCCGGTTCGCACGGTGGTGGAGGTTTTGTTCTCCTGGCACCGTTCGCGCGCTTATCAGCGGTACATCCTGCCCAAAGTCGGCCGCGCCTTCGAGGTGGAGACCGGCGTCGACTGGGGCGAGCGGGAAAAATATCTGAAGCTGGAGATGCAACCAGCCTCCGCCGGACGGATGACCGGTCAGATCGTTTTCGGCCGGGAGGAGCTGAAAACCGCGGATCGGGAGGCAGTTTATCAAAAATGGGTGTCGACCGAAGATGCAGATGACATCTTTGCCGTCCTCAACGACGGCATACACGGTGGCAGCCTGCGGGAGGGCGTACTCGGCCTGACCCTGCTGCGCAGTGCAGCCTACACCGCGTCGGCTGACAACACCGGTCCCGCCATGCGGGAAATACGCTATGCTCCCCGGATGGATCAGGGGATGCATGTTTACCGCTTCAAGGTGATGGCCGGCCGGCGGGAAGTCATTTCTCCCATTCTGGATCGGGAGGCGCTCTGGTTCAACGAGCGCCCCTACGCCATGGCACACATTCCCTCCGGCAGGGGGACGGCGCCCAGGCCGCTCGTTTCTATTGACCACAGCGCGGTCATGCTCTCCTGCTTCAAGGCGGCCGAGGATGGGCGCGGCTTCATCCTCCGGCTGTACGAGGGAGAGGGAAAGCCGGCCGACACAACCCTGACCCTCCCCGCAGTTGGAATATCCGAGCGGCTGCAATTCTCCCCGTTCGAGATCAAAACCCTGCGGCTGTGCAGCGGCCGCCTGATGCCGGAGAATCTGCTGGAAGGCTATTGATCCCGCGTTTTTAAAGCATTTGGCGATAAAACTTTTTGCGGCGTACGGAAGGATATTCTTTCGTATGCCGCTTTGCATATCCTGAAAAAGCCTTCGCCGATGCACCCCCCTCCCTCTCCGCCGCAGGAAAGCTTGGATCCTGACTCTTTCAAACGCTTGCCGCAAAAAGCCAAATGCGCTCTGGTATATCGGACATTCCCCGCCGCATATAGTAAACCAACGACAAGATAAAGGGGACAGTATTATGCGTTGCTTTGTCATATCCCGAAAGCAGATCACCGTGGTCACCGCCCTTTTGCTGGCGGTCACGGTTGCCATCGTCTGCTCAACCCGCGCGTTCGCCTCCGGCAACCGGAAGCTGCCGATCTACTGTGTGCAGAGCGAGGAGAAAAAAATTGCGCTGACCTTTGACGCGGCCTGGGGTAATGACGACACCGGTACGCTGATTGACGTGCTGGCACGGTACAATGCCAAAGCCACCTTCTTTGTCGTGGCAGAATGGGTGGACAAATATCCCGAGTCGGTCAAACAGCTTTCGGACGCCGGACATCAGGTGCAAAACCACTCGACCGATCACCCGTACATGACCAAGCTGTCGGCTGAGCAGATGCTTTTGCAGTTAGAGACCTGTAACGAGAAGATCGCCGCCATTACCGGCGTGACTCCAACCCTCTTCCGCGCGCCCTACGGCGACTATAACAACCTGGTGGTCGAGACGGTCGAGGGATATGGCATGAAAACCATCCAGTGGGATGTGGACAGCCGTGACTGGAAGGCGGAATTCACCGTAGATCGGATCGTCAAGGGCGTGCTGCAGAATGTCCAGCCCGGCTCCATCGTCCTCTTCCACAACGACGCTGAAAATACGCCCGAGGCGCTGCCCATCATTCTGGAACAGCTCACGTCAGAGGGGTACAGCTTTGTATTTGTTGCCGATATGATTTATCAGGACAATTACACCATTGACCATACCGGTCGGCAAATTCCGAACAATGTGACAGAATCTTTGCCAAGCGAAAACTGAATACAGTCAAAATCCCGCTGCTTTCTTAAAGGCAGCGGGTCTTTTATGCAAAGGTGCTCTGTGATAAAAAATCGTATTCATGTATTGACAATCCACCACTCCTCGTATAGAATAAAAATGTAAAAAACGTGCGGACTATTTGTTGCATATTGCGCGGAACCAAAAATGGTATTTGACACCGTCTGTCCGGACAGATATGCAGCAGAAAACGTGGAGGGTAAAATATTATGAAGAAAATAATCGCGGTATTTTTAGCATCCTGCATGCTCCTTACAGCTATCCCGGCGGTTTCCGCCGAAAGCAAACTGAGCGAAGGTGGTTTTGATTATTCGCTGATAAACGACGGAACCGAGATATGCATTGATTACTACAGCGGCAGCGATACCGACGTTACGATTCCGGAACAAATCGCCGGACTCGATGTAACCATGGTTGGCGCCAGCGCCTTTATGTTTAAAAAGATAGAAAGCATCGTGCTGCCGGACAAGATCAGCGTTATTTCTTCGGTTGCGTTCAACGGCTGCACAAACCTTGAAAGCATAACCCTTCCCCGGGAAATTAGAGTGATAGGCTCAGAGGCTTTTCAGGGATGTTGTGCATTAAAGGAAATCAATCTGCCCGATGGACTTGAATTTATATGGTCAAAAGCATTTTTTGGCTGTGATTCCTTATGTGCAGTAGATATCCCAGCCAGCGTGCAGACGATCGGCGCCAGCGCTTTTTCCGAATGCGACGCGCTTGTGGAGGTACACATCGCCGAGGGCGTGAAAACGATTGAAAACAACGCATTTTCCTGGAATGTATCCAGGGAATACCGTCGAATCTTTATTCCGGACAGTGTTACGACGATTTACAACCGGTCGGTGTACAATGCAACCGCCTATCTGAATGGAGAGTGCTATGCTGCGTCGGTTCTAAATCCCGCAGACATCTGCGATCTGCAAAAGCTGGGGGATCTGGACAATGACGGAAAGAAATCTGTTTCGGACGTTATACTGCTCCGATCGGTTATTATAGGCTACGCCTGGATCAACCGCGGCGGCGTGTTGTGCGATATAGATATTGACGGTAAAATAACCATTGCCGACGTTGTTGCGCTCAGGCAGGAGATCATCAACGGTAATGCAGAAAAATAATACAGCCGAAACGCACACAGCCAATTTTCCATATGCGGCCTGCAAAAAATGTCCGTAGCCGGAATCAACGGCATGGATAGGCCTTTGTCATAAAGCGCGTTTTTCCATTTCATTTTTGCATGTCGCCGCGGCCCCCCTGCTGCTAAAACACAGGCGATCCCACACCGAGAAAATCGGGCGGGATCGCCTGTATTTTATCGGAGGAAAAGCACACCGTCCTTTCCTCCGGCCGGATATAATCCATGCCGTAAAGCGCCCGGAGGAAACGCTGTTTTGGCCGATGATCTAAACCGTAAATTCATGAAATCCCGACTCCGGACGCAGGGCTCCAGGCCGATCTCCTCCGTTCGCGAGATGCCAGATCCATGCGGGACGCCAAGCGCACCGGCCAGAGGTGCGCTCCCGCCGCCTCCAGCCGGACGCGAAATCTCACATAGTATCTGACGCCGCCGCTTTTTCCAAAAGGAGCGGCTGTTTTGCTAACGCCTGATAAGGAAGTATTTTAGAAAGCATTAAATGTGCTGAATTATCGGGCATTGCAAAGGCAACCAAAAAAGAAAAATACCGAGAATAACCGTAAAAAGTTTTTCTCGGCATTTTTCTTTCGGCAGATAAAAACCTGCTGAAATATTGAAAAAGCAGGAGCTTTTTGATATAATTGTTTTGAAAAATTTCACCCTACAATACAGATAACTTTAAATTTGAAGGTGAATTTGATGTCACAGATGGTTGGAATAATATACAGACCGATAGAATATTCTGAAATAGATACTAATCTGTTTGCGTCATTTGTACGCAGACAGATTGTTGGGGATTGTTGGCGCAAGGTGGACGGACAATGGACAATTAAAAGCGACCCATTTATTGATGATTGGAGTGAGGGTGACTACATTTTTCTTGTAAAATGTTTAAGAAATACAATTAGTATGGGTGGCGGTGTTTTTGGTGCATTTTCGGATGAAAAACTAAAAGGATTTGTTTCCGTTGAGGGTATTTTGTTTGGTTCCGAGAAACAGTATGCAGATTTGTCAAGTATTCACGTTTCGCAGGACATGCGCGGTGTGGGCATTGGTCGGAAACTGTTTATGGAAGCGAAAGAATATGCTAAGAAATGTGGTGCAAAAAAACTATACATATCAGCGCATTCGGCGGTGGAAACGCAAGCCTTTTATAAAGCTATGGGATGTGTTGAAGCGTTAGAATACAACAAACAGCATGTCGAAAAAGAACCATTCGATTGTCAACTTGAATATACATTGAACCAATAGAATCCCGGTTTATAGGAATATGAACTCTTTTCAGCCGATGGCTTGTGAAAAAAATCACTTGCCACCGGTTTTTTGCTCAAAATCATACAGAAACAGACGATGTCCGCAAAGGTAACGAGCATCGGATTTTGATACCGAAATCCAAATTTATAAAAAATTCAATATAAATCAAAAACGGTGCAACCTCAAGAAAAATGGTTGCACCGTTTCTTACATATAAAATACTTCCTTATGGGACTTGCCCATTCCAGACGCTCCTTTTGGGTCATTTGGTTTATGATTTCAGTTTAGGCAATCCGGCCGTCCTCTTCCGGCACACCCGCCACGATCAATTTGCGCAGCTCGACCACGTCCGACACCGTTGCGGCAACGTCTCCGTCGAGGTCGCATAGCACGGTTTCATTTGGATAGGTAAGCCCCTCGACAATCATCCCCCGCAAAGAAACCACATCCGACACCGTGACCTGTCCATCCCGGTCGATATCTCCGTGCAGAGTTTGATGCAGTCCAAGCAGCGATTTCTGCAAAGCAGAAATCGCGTGACCAACATCCTCTTCTGTAGCGTCGGCAGGATTGTCAATGATCTTTTTCGCGTTTTCCAAAGCCGTCTGAAAATTCGTCCAACTAACAGCGCTATACTCCGTCCACGGAAAATCGTAAACATCCATATACATTGTGTACAGGAAGACGGTACCCGGCTCCCCCTCGCCCTGATAATACACCCGATTAAAGGATCCGGCGCCGTTCCGGGTCAACAGGCCGAGGTGCCCGCCGGTATACGCGTCCGCCGTCCCGGAGCCGACCAGCGCGCTTTTTTGGCGTATCCGGATTGGTCACGCCGAACACAAGGGCGGGGCACCCCTTCGGTCCAGGCACCGTTTAAGGGCGTCAGCGCCTCGAGCGTGGTGTTCAGGCCTCCCGCCGCGGCGACCGGTGTACAAACCGGCACAGAACACACCAGCACCGAGGATAATAGACACAGCCTTTTTGGTCATCACGGCAAGCACTTTGACCCTTGTACAGTTCACAGCCTTCCCCTCTTTAAAAAGCGTTTATTTCCAGATGTTTTCCAACTGGCAAATCCTGCATTCCGTTTTGGGAAGCGCCCCTTCCAGCACCCGCAGTTCAAGCCGATTCAAATTGAAATCCACGGGAAAACCCATGCACATGAAAGACTGCCCCTTCCCGCTGAAGATTTCAAACCCCAGCGTATCCGCGATCACAAGCAGGTGCAGGCCCCCCGCCTTCATATGGAGCGGCATGGATTTATCCATACATCTGACGACGTTTTCAGGAACGCTGACCTCTACCCTCTCGCCGAATATCGTCCATTCAAAAAGGCTGTCGGCCGAGGGTGTAACAAAAAGCTCCATCCAATACGCGCCGCGTCGCAATCGGGAGACCAGCGTATTGCTTCCGGCAGAAAGATTCTCAAACACTGCATTCTCCCGCCCGATGAAAAGCGACGACATCTCCGCAATCGGCCAGGCGGTAATGACCTCTTCATGCTGAATGGTTTGCAGCCTGATCTCGCACGGGACGCACATCGAACCGCCGAAGCAGGAGGCTGGGACGGCGGTGGTATTCCACGCGATGCGTAGCCGCCGTCCGTCGGCCGCCGGGATGTCCGAAAAGGTCTGCGCGGCATAGCTGTTACTGCCATAATGAAGCTTGCAGGCCGGGCCGGACGGCCGGAATTTGCCGGATTTGAAATCTCCGACCAAAAAGCGGTCGGAGGCCCCGGACAAAACCCAGCGCCGTTTATGCGGATCCCCGTCCAGACAGAGAGGATACAGATCGGGGCACTCCGCATCGCCCGGCAGCGCAATCTCCTGCAACAACTTCCAGGACAGCAGATCGTCGGAGATCAGCAGCGCATAGCGGTTATCGTTGAGGTACAGCGCCATCACATAAGCAGAGAGTTCGTCTACATAAACAACCTTGGGATCGCGGTTTTCAGCTTCCATATGCCCGACGACGGGATTGTTCTGATATTTTGTAAAGGTCGCGCCGCCGTCGGTGCTGTAAGCCATGCACTGGGTGAACGGCTTTCCCTGCGACCGGCGGGAGTTGTTTCCCGCCGCAGTATAGTAAAGGAGAAGGACATCATTCTCATTTTCTTTCAGTCCCGTCCGATTCTCCTTATCCACAATGGCCGATCCGGAAAAAATCGTGCCCAGATCGTCGGGCGCCAGCGCCGGCTCCCGCTCCTCCCAGTGCAGAAGATCCCGGCTGACCGCGTGTCCCCAGTGCATATTCGCCCATGTGTGCGCGAAAGGATTGTGCTGAAAGAACATATGATAAACGCCCCCGTAAAATACAAGGCCGTTGGGATCATTCAGCCAACCGAGTCCGGCGCTGAAATGTGCCATAGGACGATATTTTTCCTCATAGCGCGGCGGCTCGGGTTTCTGATCCGTAAAGGAAAATTGCAACTCCATTTCCGGATCGGTGACCACCTCAATCTCCCCGCCCGAAAAGGAGGTAAGATCAAGATATTTCAAATAATCCGGACGAAGCATGTCCACCGGCGCGTCAAATTCCAGAACCAATTTCTTGTCAGAATAAATAAGAATTTTCTTGTTCTTTGCCAAATACCCCAGCGGTAAAACCAAATATTTTGCTGAAATCCTCTGTATTCCCATATTTCTCCTCCACCGGCCGGGCGGCCTGTTCCAAACGCCGGCCATTTGCTGTCCGAACAATTTTCAATTGACTATGCGAAGCGATTGCTCTATTATTAAAATATAACGAGCCGATCGCAAAGGCAAGTGAGAAATCTATAAAAAAGTGAGATTACACGACATGTTGATGCACAAAATCAAAAATCCCCACCGATATAATAAAACCGAAGAGGTTTGCACCATAGCCTTTGACGACTGCGGCTACATTGAGGCTCCCGCCGGATTCTTGCACAAAAAAAGATTTCTGGAAAAATATGAGATTTTATATGTCACAAAGGGGCGGCTGTATTTCCGGCTTGACAACCGCGAGATCGTTTTGCCAAAAAACAGCCTGATTGTGATCCCGCCATACAAAACGTTGGAGGGCTTCCGGCAAAGCAGCCACGCAACCGGGTTTTATTATGTCAACTTTACGACCGACAACCCGGCTTATTTCGGCATACGGTCCGGCGTGGTTCAGATGGATCACTCTCCTGAAATTGTGGACACGCTGGAACGGATGGTCAGGCAAAAAAGCGACCTTTTGCTTTTGGAGTATATTAACGACGCGCAGCTGCTGATTCTTTTGGGAACGATCAATCAAACCGTTTCGTCCTCTGCAAGTGCGGAGATCGCCTCAATGATCCGACAGTATATCGAGCAAAATATGGCAAGACCTCTGACCGCAGATATGATTTCAAGCGTCTTCCAATACAACCGGGATTATTTGTGCCGGATTGTAAAAAAGCATTTTGGCGTTTCTCTGCAGGATTATATTATCCGGCACAAGCTGGATCTCGCCAAAAAGCTTTTGATTACCTCCAACTATCCCATACATGAAATTGCCTCCATGGTGGGATATACCGACCCCAATCTGTTTACCAAGTTTTTCAGTTATCATCTGGGACAGTCTCCCCAAAACTACCGATACAGCAATGTGTAGCATTACCCAGCATCGTTGACGGGCGAAACAGGAACGAAACGGCTTCAGAACGCCAATGTCAAATACATTGTTTAAATGCCGGATCGCACACATCTGCTTCACGCGATTCTAAAGCCAAAATCCGAAGAGAACAGATGCGTATGCCATATTAAGAGTCTTTCAAAGATGGGCTGTAAAACGGACACGCTGCAATAACAGTAAAAAACGGCATAGCCGTTTGCTACACCGTTTCAACACAACCGTATCTGTTTGCATATACAAAGTCATAGGGGCGCTCTCCGTAAGGAAAGCGCCCCTATGACTGTCTTTTTATTTGGTGACCCGGACGGGAATCGAACCCGTGTTACCGCCGTGAAAGGGCGGTGTCTTAACCGCTTGACCACCGGGCCAAAGAAAGAACTCCCCTCGTCAAAAGAAGAGTCCTCAAAGAAATGGTAGCGGTAGTCGGATTCGAACCAACGACACTTCGGGTATGAACCGAATGCTCTAGCCAACTGAGCTATACCGCCATATTGCGACTGAATTATTATAATCTTCCAGCCGCATTTTGTCAAGGCGTTTTTTTAATTTCTATGGATTTTTTTGTTCTGCCCGGCAAAAGCTTAGAGAATAGCATCCAGACCGCAATCGCCAGGATAACGATCGAAAGCATCATGGTGAAAAGGGCGTTGATTTCCGGCGTCAGGCCCAGCTTCAGCGCCGAGTAAATCTGCACCGGCAGCATGTCGGCGCCGGGCGACATCAGAAAAAAGCTGATAACCACATCATCAAAGGACATGGCAAAAGCCAACAAACAACCGCCTCCGATGGCCGGCGCAAGCAGCGGCACGGTCACGGTCAGAAACGCACGCGTCCGGCTTGCACCAAGATCGCGCGCCGCCTCGACCACCGATTTGTCCATGCCGGAA
Organism: Candidatus Howiella sp.; assembly: GCA_050946935.1. Taxonomy (GTDB): domain Bacteria; phylum Bacillota; class Clostridia; order Oscillospirales; family Acutalibacteraceae; genus UQRS01. The sequence goes on along the minus strand of JBMNVR010000004.1, from coordinate 88,549 downwards.
AGACGGGAGCGTACCACCAGATAAATATACGGGATACAAAAGGTGATGTGCGCCAGAATGATCGCGCCCAGTCCGAGCGGAATCCCCGCCATGGTAAAAACGCTGAGCAGAGACATACCCATGATGATCTCCGGGATCATGATGGGCAGGATCGAAAGGCTCTCGAACGCGCCGCGGGTGCGAAAACTGCGGGAGGCAGCGCCCACCGCGGCCGAAGTGCCGATCACCCCCGCCCCGATCACCGAGCAGACGGCGACCAGCAGACTGTTTTGCAGCCCTGCCTCATACTTGCCGGAGGTAAATAACCTCCGATACCAGTCGAGGGTGAAGCCCACCCATTCGGCGCTCGATTTAGAATCATTAAAAGAATAAACAACCACGGTAACAATCGGAAGATAGAGCAGCAACAGAACCAGCCAAAGATAGATTTTCCCAAAAAATCCGGTTTTATAACGCACAGCGGCGGACAACTCCTTTCTCATGGGATGAAGCAGGGTCAGGCGATTCCCTCCAGCTCGCTTTTGCCGGTGCATTTGCGGTATACGGCGATGAAGAGGATGGCGAACAGCAGCATTACAACCGACAGCGCCGCCGCGAACGGGAGATTTCGGGCCGTGTGGATTTGCATGTTGATCAGGTTTCCAAGAAGAGAAACCTTTGCCCCGCCCATCAGGTCGGAGATAAAGAACATTCCCATCGAGGGTACAAACACCAGCACACAGCCGGATAAAATACCCGGCAGGGACAGCGGCAGCGTCACATTGAAAAACGCCCGCGCCCGGTTCGCGCCCAGGTCTCGCGCCGCCTCCAAAACCGAGCGGTCGAGTTTGGAGACCGAGGAGAAGACCGGCAGGATCATGAAAGGCAGCATGGAATAGGCCATGCCGAGCAGCGTCGCACCATAGGTGTAGAGGAGGCTGGACGTCTCCCCCGTCAGGGCAGCGAGAAAGCCGGTGAACAGACCGTTTCCGCGCAGCAAAATGATCCAGCCATAGGTTCTCAGCAGCGAATTGGTCCAGAACGGAATCATGACAAGCAGCATGATGAGATTGCGCAGCCCGCCCTCCAGCCTGGCCATGCAGTAGGCAAAGGGATAGCCGATGACAAAGCAGATGGCTGTCGTCTCAAGCGCGAGGCGAAAGGAACGGACAAAGACATCCAGAATCGTGGGGTCGGCGATGCGGGCGTAGTTTTCCACTGTAAACGGCAAAACGACGCCGTTCATCCGATCAGGAGTCAGCAGGCTGACCACAAGAATATAAGCAAGAGGCAATAAAATAAAGGCGGCCGTCCAGATATACATGGGCAGAACCGAGAGAGGAACACTTTTTTTCTTCATATCCTCGACGCACTTCCTTTTTTTCAGATTGTACGTACGGAAAAGGCGCGGATCCGCCGCGACTGCCGCGAAGGTGCCGCATTCCGGTAAAGAGCTGGCCACGGTATTGTGCGGACGCCTTTGAATGTGCCCTACGTCCCGCGCCAAAGCCAGCCGAGAGAAACAGATTCTCGGAATACATCCGGTCCGGCGCTTCAGAAAAGGAAAAACGGCCGGCGCGTAAAGGCCACAATATACGCAGGGCGTCCACGTGCCGGATCAGTCCGGCCGGTCGGATGCACCATCCCCAATCACGGCCGCGTGCTCCGGCTTCCAGAACAGGCAGACCGCGTCTCCCTGCCAAAACCCGGCTGCGTGCCCGTCCAGTTCAGCCGTAAGAAGGCCGGCCTCGGTTTCGACCGTCAGCCGGACGAGGGAACCGGTATACTGTATATGCTTAACCGTTCCGGGCAGGGCGAAATCTCTCCCCTCCCGCGAAACAGCAATGTCGTGCGGCCGGATGGATACGGCGGCCGACCCGTCCTGTTTGACGGACGGCGGCGCGCAGGGAATTTTGCCGCCGGGCGTGTCCAGAAAGGCCTGTCCCCTCTCCCCCACGGACAGCGTGCCATGCAGGATGTTGGATTCCCCGATAAATGAGGCGGCGAACTCGGTCGCGGGATGCTCATAAATCTCCCGTGGGGTGCCCTGCTGTTCGATCCGGCCATTCTGCATGAGGATAATATCATCCGACATGGACATGGCCTCCTCCTGATCGTGGGTAATGTAGATAAACGTGATCCCCAGCCGAAGCTGAATGGCCTTCAGCTCGCGCTGCATCTGCCGCCTGAGTTGAAGATCCAATGCGCCGAGCGGCTCGTCCAGCAGCAAAATCTCCGGATCGAGCACCAACGCACGGGCGATGGCCACGCGCTGGCGCTGCCCACCCGAAAGCTCAGCCGGGCTGCGGTTTTCAAATCCGGGAAGCTCTACCAGAGCCAGTATATCCGATACTTTTTTGCGGATTTCGCTCCGAGGCAAGCGGCGAACCTTTAATCCATAGGCTATATTATTATACACGTCCAGGTGAGGAAACAGGGCATAGTTCTGAAACACGGTGTTGACCCGCCGTTTATCGGGCGGCAGGGCGGTCACATCCTCACCGTTCAGCAGAACGCGGCCTGCATCCGGTGTTTCCAGCCCGGCGACAATGCGGATGGTTGTGGTTTTTCCACAGCCGGAAGGGCCGAGAAGGGTGACAAAGCGGCCGCGCCCAACCCGCAGCGAAAGTCGGTCGAGCACCCTGTTCTCGCCAAAAGATTTTGTGATATTTTCGATGGACAATATGGGTTCCATAGACGAGCCCCTCCTGTGCAGGATCAATCAAGCTGCCAGAAAGCCGGCGCGAACAAAGCGCGTGAGCGGGACGCCCCGCCGCAAATCGGCTGTTATACCGCCGGATTTCAAATATAATTTATTATATTCCAACACGCCGCCGCTTTCAACAAGAATTTAAAAGAAGATTTGATCCCGGAGAAAAGCTTTTGTTCGGCGATGCAAAATTCCAAATGGAAAATCAAAAAAATGAAAATTTATAGTTGACAAAACACAGGACCGGTGATATACTATTTGAGCACGATTCAGAATGAGTATCTGTTTCGGGCGAGGCTCAAATCCAGCGACCGGAGTCGCTGAATATGAGCTTGTGGATTCGCTTAATTGCCCACCTCGGCTGTCCTTGCCGTGTAAAAATAAAGGATCAAATAAAATATGCGGATATGGCGGAATTGGCAGACGCGCTAGATTCAGGTTCTAGTCGGGGCAACTCGGTGCAGGTTCAACTCCTGTTATCCGCACCAAAAAAACGACAATTTTCGACAGAAGATTGTCGTTTCTTTTTGGTACGCTTCTCTCTTCACTTTTCGTTCTTCTCTTTTCTCTGAAAGAAAATTGTCGTTTCCAGATACGAAATAAGAAGAAAGCAGATAAAACCGTTCCTCTTTTTTATTGCTCCGCAATGAAAAAGCGCAATCTTAATGCCAAATTTCTCGCCGCACACGAGGCGCGGCAACCGAAATTTACGGCTGTAAAAAATATCCGTCGCGAAGAGGCTCTTTCTTAACCCAGCCTCGATCTGGCGAATATGGCGAATATTTTTATAAGGTCTCTTCGGCTTGTACAGGGAAATACGGATATTGGGCCAACCGCGCCGAACTTCCGGTTAGCTACGGCTTACCTGCCGCCAAAAAGCAAGGGAGCCGCAGGGTAACCCTCACGACTCCCCGGCATCTTCATCGACGGGAATGGCAGGAACCGCCCATCGGACAATGTCCGCAATTTCCGCCGCAGGAGGACCCCCCCTTCTTCTTATCCCTGCACATTTTGACAATCACCAGCGCAACAACGCAGGCCAGCGCCAGCGCAATAAGAATGGTTCCGATATTCGCGCTCAACCACGCAAGCATTTTAACTCCTCCTGTCGGTTTGCAGAATTTAATTTACCCTGACCGTTTTGTTCAGTTTGGTGGATTCCTTATACGGCCGGACGAGCATATACACGATCAAACCAAGCAGAATCACTGCAAAGATCAGGCCGATTACATTGACGTTTCCGGTGAACAGACCGCCGAACTGATTGATCATCAACGCAATCACATAGGCAAATCCACACTGGTAAGCGATGGCGAACCATGTCCACTTCGCGCTGTTCATTTCCCGCTTGATCGCACCGATCGCCGCAAAGCAGGGCGCGCACAGCAGGTTGAATACGAGGAAGGAATAGCCGCTGATCGCCGTAAACGCAGTACCGATTGTCGCATACACGTTGCCGGATGCGCCGTAAAGGATCCCCATCGTACCAACGATGTTTTCCTTTGCAACAAGGCCCGTGATCGAAGCGACGGTCGCCTCCCACGTACCCCAGCCGAGAGGCGCGAAAATCCAGGCGATTGCGCCGCCGATCGTTGCAAGAATAGAACTGGAGAGTTCATCCTCGGCAAGCATGCGGAACGAGCCGTCTACCACACCGAAGTAGGTTGTAAACCACACGACGATTGTGGAAAGGAGAATGATGGTTCCGGCTTTTTTGATAAAGGACCAGCCACGCTCCCACATAGAGCGAAGCAGGTTGACAAAGGTCGGCAGGTGATATGCCGGCAGTTCCATGACAAAGGGCGCCGGATCTCCGGAGAACATCCTGGTCTTTTTCAGCATAATGCCAGAAAGGATGATCGCCGCCATACCGATAAAATAAGCGGAGGTGGATACCAGCGCCGATCCGCCGAACAGCGCACCAGCGATCATGGCGATAAACGGGACCTTGGCACCGCAGGGAATAAAAGTCGTCGTCATGATGGTCATCCGGCGGTCGCGCTCGTTTTCAATCGTTCTCGACGCCATGATTCCGGGCACGCCGCAACCCGTGCCGATGAGCATCGGGATGAAGGATTTACCTGAAAGACCGAACTTGCGGAAGATACGATCCAACACAAAGGCAATCCGGGACATGTAACCGCAAGCTTCCAGAAACGCAAGCAGGAAGAACAGAATCAGCATCTGGGGCACAAACCCAAGCACCGCGCCGACGCCGGCGACAATTCCGTCGTTAATCAAGCCGGACAGCCAGTCGGCCGCTCCGGCCGCTTCCAATCCATTCCCCACCAGAACCGGAATTCCGGGTACCCAAACGCCATAGGCGGACGCGTCCGGCGCGCCGTAAGCCTCTTTATCCTCGGTGGAAAGATAGGCCGAAACCGCTTCCTCCAGTGCCGCTTTGTCCGTGTCGGGATGCGCAGTCACCTCGAGGGTTTCCTCATCCTCCACCTCATAAGTAACCGATGCGTCCGCAGGGGTCAGAGAGACCAGCTCCTCCAGCGCCGCCTTGGCGGAAGCTTGGTCGTAGGATTCAGATTCCATGTCCAGCGCGTCCGTAATACCGTCATTGCCGTACTCTGCAATAAATGCGTCGATGATCTGATCGGTGTCGCCATAAGCCTCTGCCGCCTCTTCATAGCTGCCGGTCCCAATGCCGAACAGATGCCATCCATCGCCGAAGACGCCGTCGTTCGCCCAGTCAGTCATGATCGACCCGAACGGCCCCATGGCGATCCAATAGACCAGAAACATAATCACCGCAAAAATCGGAAGGCCAAGCCAGCGGTTGGTGACTACGCGGTCAATCTGATCGGAAGAGGAGAATTTTCCCACGTTCTTTTTCTTATAGCAGCCCTTGATCAAAGACGAGATATAAACATACCGCTCATTGGTAATAATGGATTCCGCGTCATCATCCAGTTCCTTTTCCGCCGCCCGGATATCCTCTTCAATATGAGATTTAACATCAGCCGAAAGGTTCAATTGCTCGAGCACCTTGTCGTCGCGCTCAAAAATCTTGATGGCGTACCAGCGCTGCTGTTCTTCAGGCAGGTTATGTACCGCGGCCTCTTCAATATGGGCGATGGCGTGCTCCACCGCGCCGGAAAAGGTGTGTTGCGGAGTGGTTCTGGCGTTCTTCGCGGCGTCGATCGCCGCCTCCGCCGCTTCCATAATGCCGGTGCCCTTCAGCGCGGAAATCTCAACCACCTTGACGCCGAGCGCGCGTGAAAGTTCAGCAATATCGATCCGGTCGCCGTTCTTTTTGACGACGTCGATCATATTCACGGCCATGACCACCGGAATACCAAGCTCGGTCAGTTGTGTGGTCAGATAAAGGTTTCTTTCAAGATTCGTGCCGTCCACAAGATTCAGGATGACGTCGGGGCGCTCGCTGATCAAATAGTTGCGGGCGACCACCTCTTCCAGCGTGTACGGAGACAGCGAATAAATGCCGGGCAGATCGGTAACAACCACGCCGTCGTGCTTTTTAAGCTTTCCTTCTTTTTTCTCGACGGTGACGCCGGGCCAGTTTCCCACAAACTGATTAGAGCCGGTCAACGCGTTAAACAGCGTGGTTTTACCGCAGTTCGGGTTTCCGGCGAGCGCGATTCTAAGATTCATTGCTTTGTTCCTCTCTTTCAATAATTAGCGCCAGCTAACCACAGGCCGCGCCAATGGAATTCCGCCTTGCGAAATTATTCAACCTCAATCATTTCCGCGTCCGCCTTGCGCAGCGACAGCTCATAGCCGCGAACCGTAACCTCAACCGGATCGCCGAGCGGCGCCACCTTGCGGACCTGAACATCGACGCCTTTCGTGATGCCCATGTCCATGATTCTGCGTTTGATCGCCCCTTCTCCATGAAGCTTGACAACCTTCACGCGATCCCCGACCTTTACTTGTCTGAGCGTTTTCATGCTTTCTTCCCTCCTGTAAATATATTTATGCGGTATATCCAGAATCAAATCATGATTTTTTGCGCCATTTCCTTGCTGATCGCGATCCTGGCCTCCTTGACATTTACAATCACATTGCCGGCCATTGTGCATACAACCGTCACATTGCCTCCCGCGACGAAGCCGAGATTTTCCAAATGCTTTTTAACATCCGGACTCCCTCCAACCCTTTTAATCATATTTTCTTCGCCGACATTCGCAAGTGTTAACGGCATCATGGTTCATCCTTCCTCACAACACTGTATTCAACAGATTAGCTTTCGCTAACCGATGGCCAAAACAACGATTAGCTTTCGCTAACCCTATACATATTAGCATTGGCTAACCGGTTTTGTCAAGGCCTTTTTATCATATTTTAATCTGTTGCGGCAGTTTCAGCAATTTTCATCACAGGTTCGCTCAACATCCGCAACGGTATTGTATATAATGAACAGATCACATCAGTAATAATGATATTTGCACACTTCAAAATTGCACATTCAAGGCGTTTGTGCAATTTCCTTTGTTTTCTTACTTAAAATGGATAAAAAAAGACTTCCGTATATTTCAACGGAAGTCTGTAAGCCTTGTATTTATGCTGTTTTGAAGTTTATTTACCGGCTTCTTCCACTGCGACCGCACAGGCCACAGTCGCGCCGACCATCGGATTGTTACCCATGCCGATGAGACCCATCATCTCCACATGCGCGGGAACGGAGGAGGAGCCGGCGAACTGCGCGTCGCCGTGCATCCGGCCCATCGAGTCGGTCAGGCCATAGGAGGCCGGGCCGGCCGCGACGTTATCCGGGTGCAGGGTACGGCCGGTACCGCCGCCCGACGCAACCGAGAAATAGTTCTTGCCGTTCTCGCCCGCCCACTTTTTATAGGTACCGGCAACCAAATGCTGGAACCGGGTCGGGTTGGTCGAGTTGCCGGTGATCGACACATCGACATTTTCCTTCTTCATAACGGCCACGCCCTCGAGCACATCGTTGGCGCCGTAGCAGCGAACCTTCGCCTTCTCTCCGTCGGAGAAAGGCGTCTCCTTCACGACCGACAGCTCGCCCGTGTGGAAATCATACTCGGTCTGCACATAGGTAAAACCGTTGATCCGCGAAATGATATAGGCCGCGTCCTTGCCAAGACCGTTCAGGATAACCTGAAGCGGAACCTTGCGAACCTTATTGGCCGTGCGGGCGATACCGATCGCGCCCTCCGCCGCGGCGAACGACTCATGTCCCGCAAGGAAACAGAAACACCGGGTCTCCTCCTTCAGCAGCATGGCGCCGAGGTTGCCGTGGCCCAGGCCGACGTTCCGCTGCTCGGCAACCGAGCCGGGGATACAGAAGGACTGCAGGGCGATGCCGATTGCGGCGGCCGCGTCGGCAGCGTTGGTCACGCCTTTCTTTAACGCAACGGCCACGCCGATGGTATAGGCCCAAACGGCATTCTCAAACGCAATAGGCTGCACGCCCTTGACGATCGCCTCCACGTCGATGCCCTTGGAGAGGCAAAGCTCCCGCGCCGCTTCGAGACTCTCAATCCCGTACTCGGCAAGGCATTTCTCTATCTTGGCCATTCTTCTTTCTTTGCCTTCAAATTTTACTTCGTTAGCCATAAAAGTTCTTCCTCCTTGTCCGTACGTTTTTTATTCTTCTCTCGGATCAATATACTTGGCGGCGTTTTCAAACCGGCCGTAGGTACCGACGTTCTTCTCATACGCTTCGTTCGGGCTGATGCCGTGGCGGATATCCTCCAGCATTTTGCCCACCCGAACAAACTGATAACCGGTGACCTCGTTATTTTCATCCAGCGCCATTTTGCTGATATAGCCCTCGGCCATTTCCATATAACGGACGCCCTTCACCTTGGTCGAGAACATGGTGCCGACCTGCGAGCGCAGACCCTTACCCAAATCCTCCAGTCCGGCGCCGACGACCAGCCCATCCTCTGAGAAGGCCGACTGGGTCCGGCCGTAAACGAACTGCAGGAAAATCTCCCGCATGGCGACGTTGATCGCGTCACAGACAAGGTCGGTATTCAGGCATTCCAGCAGCGTTTTGCCAGGCAGAATCTCGGCCGCCATGGCGGCCGAATGGGTCATGCCGGAACAGCCGATGGTCTCCACCAGCGCCTCTTCCACGATGCCCTCTTTGATGTTCAGGGTCAGCTTGCAGGCGCCCTGCTGCGGCGCGCACCAGCCCACACCGTGAGACAATCCCGAAATATCCTTGATCTCGGTTGCCTTGACCCACTTACCCTCCTCCGGAATCGGGGCGGGACCGTGATGCGGGCCCTTTGCGACTACGCACATCGTTTCAACTTCATGTGAATAATTCATATTGGAGCTCCTTTCGGTTTGATGACTTCCTCATAAAACGCGGCGGAAACCGCATACTATGATATCCTTTCCTATTATATCCATTTTGGGAAGAAAAAACAAGCGAAAATCCGGCAAATTGCGAAAAGAATAACAATCTTATGGATTGTCCACAATTTTTTACGGGAGGGCGGTCGGCGGCCTATCCAAAACCGCCATGCGAAAAAGGGCGCGCCGCACCCGGCGCATAGTAAAAAAAGACGGGCGAACACCTTGCAAAAGCAGACGTTCACCCGTCCAAAACCACCATACTGAACACCAGCCGTCAGCCCTGTAAGCAACAGGCGCCAGGGCAGTCCGCGCCGTTTCTCTCCCACAAGGGGCAGGCCGCCGCCCCTCTGAAAAAACGGGGAAACAAACCGCCGCACAAGCCGAGGAGCCGAAGGCTCCGGACCGCAAAAAAGAAAAGGCCCCTCCGGTTCCCGGAAAAGCCGGCAACCGCGCGGCTGTTCGCGTGCGGATAACGACAGGCGGGCATACTTCCCGGCATTCCGAGGAGGCGCCGGCGGCGCCCCTCCGCCTGTCCGCGGTATTCTCTTTTACCGCACCGCGCTTTGTCCCGCTATAGCCGCAGACAGGCGCCGCAATCCTCCAGCACATCGGGAAGATGCACCGGATCCAGAGCACAGCGGGTGCACTGTTCCATTAAGCGAAGCAACACCTGCGGCTTACCGGTTACGGCAATGCATTTGACCCAGCCGTCATACTCCATCTTCACAGCATAACTGTCGGGAATCTCTTGAATCAGGCTATAATTCACCTTTTTCATTCTTTTGTCCTTTCCGAACGAAATATCGTCAAAGCAAGTAATCCGCATAATGGGCACACATGTCAAGAGAGGCCGTGTGTTTTTTCGGGAAAGAAACAAAAAAATCGCAGCGGTGTCTTTTCCACTCGCTGCAATTCCATCAAATGCAACTGGCAGACATATCCTGATTGGACTTAGCCCCTATAGCTTTGCGCCGCTGCCTTTCGACAGGTTTGCTAAATGTTCCCATTATAATTTGGATTTTACAACACTTTTTCGCCTTTGTCAATACTTTACTTTGAAATCGCACGACTTAATTGGGATTATGTTACACAAAATGAGTATAATATTAAGAATATTGTCCGAATTTTATTCAGGATACTCAACAAAATTATCACGAAACGAGCATTCTGAAAATTACTGAATTCTCGGTTTGAACGAGCCAACGCGTGATTAACGCAAAAACAGCGCGCCGGTTTTTTTACAATCGGCGCGCACCAATCATGCGAGTCAAAATACAGTACGCCCGGCCTATGCTTTAAAGATCGTCATTATCCTGCACCGGCAGATCGAATCCAATCGGCTTGCCGGTATACATACCATCAGGATCCGATTGGCTCGGCCCGATGCGAAGAATCGCCTGAAGCGCCGCAAAATCGTTGAGCGGCGCGCCGGTTTGCCGACTGTTGCCTGACCCGTTGCCTGTGCTCTTCTTTTTTTGTTCGTGATTGCGCATATCCTTGTCCCCCCTGTTTTCATTTTTTGTCTCGCGCTTTATTATTTTTGGCCGGAAGGGTGCAATCTATTTTTGCCAATTTTTTGATTAGAAGCAAGGCTTTTACCGCATAATAAAGATAACAGCCGGAATCGGCCGCCAGGACTTGACAGACAGGGTATTATTGGTTAAAATTAGATTTGAATAAATATGTTCGGTTTTATACGTCCCGGTTTGCAAAACGAGAAATCCATGTTTTCAAATATTTCGTTTTCTGTTCGCCGGGATGAATATGGATGAAATTTAAAGCCCGACATCGTGTGTAGAGAGGTCGGCTTTTCTTTTATACCGACACCAGCAAGGCACAATGAAAAACACACCTTTCAGCGATAAAAAACAGGCGGAGGCATACTCAGGCTTGGCCGATGCAAATGGCCGGGACAGAATGTCTCGGTCCGGCGGCTTTTCCGATTTTGGAATGTGCTTTTTTATGCACCGGAGGTATGGTTGACGGTTGTTCTTCTCTGATTCGGTATAGCAAAGTTCGGGGTATGGCTGCGGACTTGTCAGAAATTGCATCAATAAAACACGGTATTTACTTCGGGCAGGGTTTCCCTCCCGCATGGAAACGGTGAAAAAAGCACCGTCTTTCATGGAAAACGCAACTTCAGCCGGCCGGCCTGCGCCGCGGCGGCGAAAATGGCACAAAATACAGGGGCTTTTCTCCTCTGTTCAAAATCTATTTTACAATTTTTCGGCGCAGAGAAAAGAAGGTTATTTTATTATGAGTGAAAACACCAACAACAATACCAATACGACAAAAGCACAGGCGGCCGCTCCCGCGGCGGGAAAACAGCAAAAATCCCGGCGCGGCCGTTCGACGCAGGGTCAGAACACGGCCAAGGGACAGAATGCCAAGGCGCAAAACGTCTCCAAAACGCAAAACACAGCCAAAGAGCAAACTCCGCCCAAAGGAACGCAGCAGAAAAAAATCTCCGGCGGACGGGGACAGGGGCAAACGCCGGCCGGAAACGCGCAAAAAAGCCAGCCGAAGAAAAAACCTGCGGCGCAGGGACAGGCTCCCGTCCCGGAAAAGGCGCAGAAAACCGGTGGGAAAAAGCGGGGCGGTTCCTCTAAAAAAGGCGGCCATCCGGTGCGCATTATTCCGCTCGGCGGTTTGAATGAGATCGGCAAAAATATCACCCTGTATGAGTATAACGGAGAAATGATCCTGGTCGACTGCGGCATGGCTTTCCCGGACGAGGATCTGCCGGGAGTCGATATCGTTATCCCGGATTTTACCTATGTCCTGAACAATAAGGATAAGATCAGGGGCCTCTTCGTCACACACGGGCATGAGGATCACATCGGCTCTATTCCCTATCTGCTTAAGGAATTCAACCTGCCGGTCTACGGCACCAAGCTGACCCTTGGCCTGATTACCGGCAAGCTGCGGGAGCACCGGCTGGATTCCTCCGCCAAATTGGTCGAGATCAAGCCGGGCGACACGGTGCAGCTCGGCGCCTTTTCGGTTGAGGCGATCCACGTCAACCACTCGATCCCCGACGCGGTGGCCTATGCCATCCGGACGCCAGCCGGCCTGATCGTGCAGACCGGCGATTTCAAGATCGACACCACCCCCATCGATGATGAGATGCTGGACATCGCCCGCTTTGCCGAGCTTGGTAAAGAGGGGGTTCTGGCGCTTTTGTCCGATTCGACCAACGCCGAGCGCCCGGGCTACACACCGAGCGAACGCATCGTCGGCGATTCCTTTTCGAATTTATTCAAGCGGGCGGATGATAACGCGCAGCGGATCATCATCGCCTCCTTCTCCTCGAACATTCACCGCATTCAGCAGATCGTGGACGAGGCCGTCCGCTCCGGCCGCAAGGTAGCCGTCTCCGGGCGGAGCATGATCAACGTGGTCGGCATTGCCTCGGAGCTGGGATATCTCAAGATCCCGGACGGCGTGCTGATCGACATCGACCTGATCCGCCGCTATAAGCCGGAGCAGCTGGTCATCATCACAACCGGCAGCCAGGGGGAGCCAATGTCCGCCCTCTACCGCATGGCGTACGGCGACCACCGGAAGGTGGAAATCGTGCCGGGCGACATGGTTATCATTTCGGCCACGCCGATCCCGGGCAACGAAAAGCTGGTATCCAAGGTCGTCAACGAGCTGATGAAGCTCGGCGCCGACGTGATTTATGAGAAAATGTACGACGTGCATGTCTCCGGCCACGCCTGCCAGGGCGAGCAGAAGCTGATGCTGAGCATCGTCAAGCCGAAATATTTTATTCCGGTGCACGGCGAGCAGAAGCATCTGACCAAGCACGCCGGCCTGGCCTATGCCATGGGTCTGCCGAAAGAGAATGTCATTCTCCCCGATATCGGCAACGTGATCGAGGTCAGAGAGAGCGGCATTAAGGTTGCCGATACTGTCCCGGCCGGCCGTGTGCTGGTCGACGGCTACGGCGTCGGCGACGTCGGCAGCGTGGTTCTCCGCGACCGCAAGCATCTGGCGGAGGACGGCCTCTTCGTTGTCGTCATCGCCATCGACTCAACCACCGGCGAAGTGGTCTCCGGCCCCGATCTGATCTCCCGCGGCTTTGTCTATGTCAAGGAATCGGAGGAGCTGCTCGACCAGGCGCGGGAGGTTGCCTGCGACGTGTTGGAAAACTGTTACGTTACCGGCGTGCGCGACTGGGGTACCATCAAGACCCGGGTGCGCGACGGCATTTCCAAATTTCTGTATGAGCGCACCAAGCGCAGCCCGATGATCCTCCCGATCATCATGGACGTCTGATTTCTCTATCCTTCGCGAAAGGCGGGGTTCTTTCTTGAAACGAAAAAACGTCTGGAACATTTCTACCTTATATATCGTCATGATCGGCGTCATGATCGCGCAGACCATTATTTCTTTCTTTTTCAGCAAGGCGATTTTTGCCGTCATGCTGGTTTTCACCGTGGCGGTTTCGACCATTGCGATCTATCGTATGCTGAACATGCAAAGCTATATCCGCCGTACCTTCCGCACCATGGGCGAAAGTATGGAAGCCTCCTCCAACATGTTCACCAAATTTTCAGTGCCGGTCATGATCGTCTCTGACAAGGGGGAGATTGTCTGGTACAACGACGCTTTGCGGCGGAATATGCTGGACGGGGACGACCTCTTCGGACAGGACATCGGTACCGTCGTGGATGAAAAGGCACGCCGCGCGCTGGTGGAGAAAAAACAGGCGCAGGTTACCTACGGCGACCGGATTTTTTCGGTCTTCCGCAGCAGCACAAATTATGAGGGAACGACCCAGCTCGTTTATTTTTTCGTGGATGAGACAAAGCTCCTCCGCACGGCGGAGGAATACGCCGCCTCCCGCCCGGTGGTGGCGATTATCGCACTCGACAATCTGGACGAGATCACAAAAAACGCCAAGGAAAGCGAAAAGGCGGCGGTCAGCGGCACAATCGAAACCGTGCTGGAAAACTGGGCCTCCGGGTCGCACGGCATCCTCCGCAAGCTGTCCAGCCAGCGCTTTATGCTGATTATGGAAGAACGCAGTTTGGAGACAACCATCGAAACCCGCTTCGACGTGCTTGACCAGGTGCGCAGCCTCGATTTCGGCGGCCGGGGCAAAGCCACCCTGTCGGTCGGCGTCGGCCACAACTGCGCCAATTTCGCCGAGTGCGAGACGGCCGCCTACCTCGCGTTGGAGATGGCGCAGGGGCGCGGCGGCGATCAGGCCGCTGTAAAAGATGTCGGCAACAACTATCGCTTTTTCGGAGGGATCTCCAAAGCGGTGGAGAAACATACAAGGGTGCGCGCCCGCATCGTCGCCTCGGCCATTAAGGAACTGATCGACGGCTCGGACACCATCGTCATTATGGGGCACCGGTACGCCGATCTCGACGCTTTCGGCGCGTCGGTCGCTTTCTGGAGTCTGGCAAAGCAGCTTGGCAAGGACGCTTTTGTCGTCATGGACCGCAAAACGACCATGGCCGCCGGCCTTCTGAGCGCGGCCGAAAGCTATTATGGCGAACCGGTCGCCTGCGACGGACACGAGGTTGTCCCCCGCATGGATAAAAAAACGCTGCTGATCGTGCTCGACACCCATCGGCCGGATTTCCTCGATTGCCGAGAGGTATACGACGCCGCATCGACCGTGGTGGTCATCGACCATCACCGCCGGGCGGTCGACTGCATCGGCAACGCCGTAATCTTTTATCATGAGACGGCCGCCTCCTCTGCATCGGAGATGACGGCCGAGCTGATTCAGGCAATCGGCGAACAGTATGTCGGTCGGATGGAGGCGGAGGCCCTGCTGTCCGGCATCATGCTGGACACCAAAAATTTCGTTCTCCATACCGGCGTGCGGACCTTTGAATCCTCCGCCTTTCTGCGTCGGCGGGGCGCCGACCCGGTGGTGGTGAAAAAGCTTTTCTCCGGCAGTATGGAGGGGTACCGCCAGAAGTCGGAGATCATCGCAGCCGCGCAGATGTACAAGGACTGCGCTATCGCCGTCTGCCGGGAGGAGACAGGCTATACCCGCCTCGCCGCTTCTCAGGCGGCGGATGAAATGCTGAATATCGACGGCGTGCATGCCTCTTTCACCCTTTTCCGTAACGGGGAGGAGATTGACATTTCCGCCCGCTCCTACGGCGACATCAACGTCCAGTTGATTATGGAGGCGCTCGGCGGCGGCGGACATCAGACCATGGCGGCCGCTCAACTGAAAGCCGACGGCTTTGAAGCGGCAGTGAACGCTTTGGTAGAGGCGATCGACACCTATAAACTGGGGAAAAATCCAGGATAAATCCCGCCCGCGCGCAAAGGGTGCCCGGGCTTTTTAAAGAAAGGACGGTTTATTTATGAAAGTGATTTTACTGGCCGACGTCAAGGGACACGGCAAAAAGGGCGAGCTGTGCAGCGTATCCGACGGCTATGCCCGCAACTTTCTTTTCCCCCGCAAGCTTGCGACCGAGGCCAACGCGGCCGCGATGAACGAGCTGAAAAACCGGGAGGCGGCCGCCGCCCACCATATCGCGGAGGATAAGGCCGCGGCCGAAGCGGCCAAAAGCAAGCTGGACGGCAAAACGGTGACCATTCACGCCAAGGCCGGCGCATCCGGCAAGCTGTTCGGCGCCGTCACCACCAAAGAGGTGTGCGAGACCATCTCCTCCGCCCTGGGAGTGGAGATTGACCGCCGCAAGGTTTCGGTCGGCGACATCAAGGCCCACGGCGATTACACGGCTGAAATCAAGCTGTACGCCGGCATCTCGGCTGCAGTCAAAATCCAGGTGACCGAGTAAGGCGGCGCGGATCCGTCCCTGAGAAAGAAGGTGCGGCCGGTGGCCGAAAACGACAGCAACAGATTTATCGACCTCAGTACCCAGCCCCTCCCTTTCTCGGCCGAGGCCGAGCAGTCGGTGCTGGGTTCGATCCTGATCGACCCGGCCAGCATTTTGCAGGTTGGGGACATCCTCAAAGCGGAATATTTTTATATTCCCCAGCACAAAGCGATCTTTCTCGCCATGAGCGAGATGTTCGAGTTCAACAACGCCATTGATTTTATCACGCTGCTTGAACGGCTGAAAAGCAACGGAACGTATGATGAGGCGGGCGGCAAAACCTACCTGACCCAACTCATGCAGATTGTTCCCTCCTCGGCCAACATCACCGCTTACGCAAACATCGTGCGGGAGCGATTCTATGTCCGTTCCCTGATTCTCGCCGCCCGCAAGATTATCGAAGACGCGAGCGAAGGGGTCTCGGACGCGAGCATGATGCTCGACTCGGCCGAGCAGTTGATTTACGACATCCGACAGGGACGGGACACCACCGGTCTCAAGCATATCAAGGACGTCATTTTGGGAGAAACCTACGACCGTCTTGCCAAGATCAGCAATCCGGAGACGAGGGAGCAGTACGTCGGCATCCCAACCGGTATCGGGGATCTCGACCGAACGATCACGGGACTGAACAAATCCGATCTGATCATCGTCGGCGCCCGCCCCGGTATGGGAAAGACCAGCTTCGCCCTCAACATCGTGCGGCATGTCGCCGTGGCGGAAAAGCGAACGGTTTGCTTCTTCTCGATGGAGATGACGCGCGATCAGTTGGCCCAGCGAATGCTCTCCAACGAGGCTTCGATCAAGAGCGAGAAGCTCCGTACCGGCGAGATCTCCGAGCAGGAGTGGCGCCGTCTGACCAAGGCGGGCGAGGTGCTCGGCAGCGCGCCGATCTACCTCGACGAAAGCTCGGGCGTCACGGTACCCGAGATGAAGGCCAAAATCCGCCGATTGAAAAATGTCGATCTGGTTGTGGTGGACTACCTCGGCCTGATGCACTCGGCCCGCCGGACCGAGAACCGCGTGCAGGAAATTTCGGACATCACCCGCAACCTCAAGATCATGGCCAAGGAGCTGAATATCCCGGTGCTGGTCTGCGCCCAGCTCAACCGCGGCGGAGCGGAGGGGCAGAAAAAGCGCCCCACCCTGACCGACCTGCGGGAATCCGGTTCGATCGAACAGGACGCCGACATCGTCCTCTTTTTGCACAGAGAGGCATATTACGCATCCGGAGACGATCCTTCCGCGCCGCCCCCGGACGAGAGCAAGGCGGAATGCATTGTGGCCAAAAACCGCCACGGCGAGACCCGGACGGTCGAACTGTGCTGGGATGGCCAATTTACAAGATTTGTTTCGGTGGATAATCGGTATGGCGGCGATCAATAATACTTTTACCGACGCGCTGCGTCGGTACGAAATGGTGAAAACGGGCGACCATGTAACCGTTGCTCTTTCCGGAGGAGCGGATTCCGTCGCCCTTTTGCTTTTGTTTTTAGAGGTGCGGGACGCCCTTGGCCTCACGCTGGCGGCCGCGCACATGAATCACGGCATCCGCGGGGCAGAAGGCAACCGGGACGAACTCTTTGTCCGCGCGTTGTGCGCACGGCTGGCGGTGCCCCTTACGGTAGAAAGAGCCGATGTTCCGGCCGTCTGCCGCGAAACAGGCGAGGGCACCGAAGAGGCCGCGCGCCGGCTGCGCTATGCGTTTCTGGAGGTGGCCGCCCCGGATAAAATCGCAACCGCCCACACCCGCAGCGACAATGCCGAGACCGCGCTTTTCAACCTGATCCGCGGCAGCGGAGGCGACGGGCTCCGCGGCATTCCGCCGGTGCGCGGCCGAATCATCCGCCCGCTGCTGGAGGTGGGCGGCGCCGAACTCCGCGCCTATTTGTCCGAAAGGGGGCAGCCCTTTGTCGAGGACAGCACCAATGCCTCCATTGACTACAGCCGCAACCGAATCCGGCACCGGGTGTTGCCCGAGCTTCGGGCGATCAACGCCGGGGTCGAGCGCCATATTTCCGATTTTTGCGAACGGATGCGGGCCGACATGGACTACCTCGACCGCGCCGCAGCCGACGCGCTGGAGGCAGCCAGAGGAGACGGATTTCTTCTGGCCGAGCGGATGAATGCGCTGCATCCGGCAATCCTCTCCCGCATGATGCGGCGCTACGCCGAAGAAAACGGCCTTGCCCTCGACGCGCGGCAGACCAAGACACTCTGCGACCTGGTGCAGCAGGGCAGCGGACGGCGGGAACTTCCGGCCGGCTTTTCGGCCGAGCTGCTGAAAGGACGACTGTCTCTGCTCTCTTCCGCTGGGCAAAATCCCGAAAAACCGACGCTTTTCCTAAAACTTTGCGATAAAGAGAAAATTCATAATTTGTTATTAAAAAACGCCGTCGACTATGATAGAATAGGTGACAACCTGCAAATTCGCACCCGGCGGGAGGGGGACGCATTCACCCCGGCCGGCCGCGGCTGCCGCAAACGGCTGAAAAAGCTACTGAATGAAGCGGCGGTTCCGGCTGCGGCGCGCGACCGCCTTCGCATTCTCTGCGACGAGGATGGGATCCTGTGGGTGGAGGGGTTCGGCCCCGACCGACGCTGCGCCGTCACCGAGGCGACCGAAACGGTGCTTTTAATTGAAGCCGACGACGCATATGGAGGGTTATCTGATGCATAACGACGTGAAAGAAATCCTGCTTTCCAGGGAGGAGATCGCCGCCATTGTTTCAAGGCTCGGCCGGCAGATTTCCGAGGAATACAAAGACAAAAACCTGCTGATGGTCAGTGTTCTCAAAGGTTCGGTCGTGTTTATGGCCGACCTGATGCGGGCGATCGACATTCCCTGCCGGATTGATTTTCTATCGGTCTCCTCTTACGGCAGCGGCGTGAAAACCTCCGGCGTGGTGAAGATTCAAAAGGATCTGGATATCGACCTTGCCGGGTACGATCTGCTGCTGGTGGAGGATATCCTGGACTCAGGCATGACCCTCTCTTACATAATCGAGATGCTGCGCACCAGAAATCCCAAAAGCATCAAAATCTGCGCCTTCCTCGATAAACCGGATCGACGGGTGGCCGATATTCGGGCCGATTACGTCGGTACGGTGGTTCCGGACGCCTTTGTGGTAGGCTATGGCCTCGATTATGACGAACGATACCGCAATCTCCCCTATCTTGGGGTTTTGAAGCCGTCGGTGTACGGCGGCTGACTTTGAAGCTTTGTGTTTAAAGGAGTGACCGGCAGTTGAAAAATTTGAAAAACGTACTGCTTTATCTTGGAATCCCGATCGTGCTGATTATCACGATTGCCGCTGTTATGTTCGGCTCGGGTAAAACCGAGGAGAAAAAGTACAGCGATATTATAGAGATGCTCTATAATTACGAGATTTCGGAGATCAACCTCAACCAGTACAGCGGGGAGCTGATCTACACAACTCGCGCTGATGGGGCGCGGCATCGTTATAACGTGGCCAATGTAACGATTTTCTATAACGATGTGTCGGAGTTTTTGCAGGAGAATATGCAAAACCACACCGACGACCCCAGCAAGGCCATTGTCGTCGATTATAAAAAGGGCAGCGGCGCATCCTGGCTGGCGAGTCTTTTACCGACCGTCCTGATGATCGCCGTCATGATCGGCTTCTGGGTCTTTATGATGCGGCGGATGAACGGCGGCATGGGCACCGACAAGACCATGAGTTTCGGCAAGGCCAAGATCAAGAAAACCACAGACGACAAGCGAAAAACGACCTTTGCCGATGTGGCGGGCGCGGATGAGGAAAAGGAAGAGATGGCTGAAATCGTTGAATTCCTCAAGAGTCCCAAAAAATTCAATGAGCTTGGCGCCCGCATCCCGAAGGGTGTGCTGCTGGTCGGCCCTCCCGGAACCGGTAAAACCCTGCTGGCCCGCGCCGTCGCGGGAGAAGCCGGGGTGCCATTCTTCTCGATTTCCGGCTCGGATTTTGTAGAGATGTTCGTCGGCGTCGGCGCCTCGCGCGTCCGCGACCTCTTCGACCAGGCCAAGAAGGACGCGCCGGCCATTATCTTTATTGATGAGATCGACGCAGTCGGCCGTCAGCGTGGCGCCGGCCTCGGCGGCGGGCATGACGAGCGGGAGCAGACCCTGAACCAGCTCCTGGTGGAGATGGACGGCTTCGGCGCGAACGAGGGCGTCATCGTCATGGCCGCGACCAACCGGCCCGACATTCTGGACAAGGCGCTGCTGCGTCCCGGCCGTTTTGACCGGCAGATCACGGTCAACTACCCCGACGTCAAGGGGCGGGAGGAGATTTTAAAGGTGCACGCCCGCGGCAAGCCGCTCGGGCCGGATGTCAGCCTGAAAACCATCGCCCAGTCGACCGCCGGATTTACCGGCGCGGATCTCGAAAATCTGCTGAACGAGGCAGCCCTCCTTGCCGCACGCCAGGGGCTGAAGGCTATCACGCAGCCGAATATTGAGGAAGCTACCATCAAGGTGGTCATGGGCACCGAAAAACGCTCCCACGTCATCAACGACAAGGACAAGATGATCACTGCGTATCATGAGGCGGGGCACGCCATCGTCTCCTACCACCTGCCAACCCAGGACAAGGTGCATCAGATTTCGATCATCCCGCGCGGGATGGCGGCCGGATATACCATGTACCTCCCGGCGGAGGATAAAACCCATGTCTCCCGCACCACCCTGCTGGAGAGCATTTGTTCCCTCCTCGGCGGCCGTGCGGCCGAGGCACTGACCCAGGACGACATCTGCACCGGCGCCTCCAACGACATCCAGCGAGCCACCGATACGGCACGCAAGATGGTCACCCGCTATGGCATGAGCGACAAGCTCGGCCCGATTATGTTCGGCACCGATCAGAACGAGGTGTTTTTAGGCCGCGATTTCTCCTCCACTCCCAACTACTCGGAGCAGATTGCGGCGGATATTGATAAAGAGATCGAGAGCATCGTCACCGGGCAGTACAACAAGGCGCTGGGCATCCTCAAGGAAAATATGCCCAAGCTGCACAAGGTCGCGCAGGTTCTCTTTACAGAGGAAAAGATGGACGGTGCGGACTTCCAAAAGCTGATGGAAACCGAAGTTGTTTTCCCCGAAGCTTCCTCTGACGACCGCGCCTTCGGCGAGCTGAAAAGCGAACCGCAGGCAAACGACGACTCTCCCTCCGACAAAGCCTGATCCTGCGCCAATTTTTATTTGCGGCCGCCGGACCGTCCGATGAAATCGGGCGATCCGGCGGCCATTTAACTTTATCCAGCAAAAAACAAAGCACCCCCCTCCCCTGCGCTGATGTGCGGTGCCGCCTGCCTTTTTATCTTGCACATTGAGTGTAATTGTGGTATCATTATAAAAAATAGCAAAAATACCAAGTAAAAAATAGAAACAATTTGTCTATATTGTATTATTTTGTCATGATACAGGAGGGGGAACCGAGTTGATTCATGTCTTAATTGCCGACGATGAGATGCGGGTTTGTCGATTGATTGAAAATCTGGTCGACTGGCGCGCGCTGGATATGGAGGTCGTTGGCATTGCACACAACGGGATAGAGGCGCTTGAACAGATGAAGCAAAAAGCGCCCGATCTTGTTATCACGGATATACGGATGCCCGGGTGCGACGGGCTGGAGCTGATCCACCGGGCCAAACAGATCAATCCGGACATCGCCTTTATCATCATCAGCGGATACCGCCATTTCGAGTACGCGCAGAGCGCCATCAAATACGGCGTGTGCGATTATCTGCTCAAGCCAATTAAAAAAGAAGAACTGCTCTCGACCTTGGAAAAAATGCGTAAAAACTATCTGATCCGCACCGAACGCATTTCCGAAACGGAGCAGATGCAAATGCGGCTGGAAAACAACAACAACCGGCTGCGCGGCAGCTTTTTTACCGATTGCATTTTGGGGGATAAAAAAACACCCGACGACCTCGTACTGCTGCGCTCTGAATATCATCTGCATTTTCAGCCGGGTATTTTTTCGGTTCTGATCGTCAAAATCGACCGGGAATCGGGCATTCCCAGTACGCAGGAACTGGAAGTGCTGCGCGCCAAGGCGGAGGCAATATTGCAGGATGTAACCGAAAAGTGCTTCGACAGCGCCTGCTTTTTAAACGGCAGCCGGATTTATATTGTAATCAACTACCGCCCCGAGCGGAAGGATGAGATCAACAAATCACTTCACGCCGCCATGGAGCGGCTGCTGGCGCAGAAGCCGGCTTTCCCCAACACGCTGTTTACCATCGCCGCCGGTTCCGAGCACACCTCCCCCGCCCTGCTGCGGCAATCGGCAGAGAAAGCCGACCTTGCTCTCGGCGAACGGCTGACCACCTTCGCCGGACGGGTGATTCGGTATGAGCCTGCGATGGAGAAGCACCGGCACGACGACTGGATCCTGGCCGAGCTGAACCGCGCAATGACCGCGGCGGTCGAGGTGCTGGACAGCGAAAAGCTGAAACGAGCCATCAGCCGGTTCGCCGCAGACCTGGAACGGGAGGGTGTTTGCGGTGCAGAGCTGTTCTCTTTTGTGATTGAGGGATACAGCCGTTACCTGGTGCTGTTGCAAAACCAGCAGATGATGCACGCAGATGTTCCCCGATTGATGGAGAAATTCCGCGCCGGCGCCGACTTGTGCGCAACCGACAAACAACTGCTCTCCTACTTTGCCGACAAGGCAGCAGCCCGGATTCTCGACCTGACCGAAAGCCGCGAAAATGAAGAGGCCCGGCCGATCCGTCAAGCCAAGGAATACATTCTCGCGCAGTACATGTCCCCCCTGACGCTGGAGGAGGTCAGCGGGGTCGTTGGGTTCAATCCAAGCTATTTTTCGACCTTTTTCAAGAAAAAGTGCGGAATTGGTTTTTTGGAGTATTTATCCGAGGTTCGCGTGAACAAAGCGAAAGAGCTGCTTCGCACCACCGACTTCAGCGTGGCGGAAATATGTGAAAAGGTCGGATACACCGACACCCGCCACTTTACCTCGATTTTCAAAAAATCGACCGGCATCAAGCCAACCGAGTTTCGGAAGCTGTACACCTGACGCCGCTGGAGAATACTATGAAAAACGGAAAATCTCAATACATCTCCGCCAGAGTCATGGCGGCCATCGCGGCGCTCTGTATCTTTGCCGCGATTTTGCTGGTTTTACTTTATATCTGCGCCGCCCGGGGCGCGCTGCCGAGCCTCCTCGCCGGAGGGCTGGCCGTCCTCTTTATCGGACTGTTATACCTGATTCTGGAGTTCGTCCGCAAGCCATATCGCGAAACCCGCAAGATTCTCGACCTCTTTGTAGAGGGCTACACGGTCGAAGGGGTTTATGACATCGCGCACCCATACGACAGAAGCACCGAGCAGGCGCTGCTCCGGCTGAAAGCCTATTTCAGCACTAACGCGGTACTGGACGATGAAAAGCGCCAGGCTCAGTATCTCGCCCTGCAAAATCAGATCAACCCCCATTTTCTGTACAACACACTGGAGGGCATTCGGGGCGAGGCGCTGGTCGCCGGACTGGACAGTGTAGCTGAAATGACCGAGGCGCTGGCAACCTTCTTCCGGTACACCATCAGCGGCGCCGAAAGCTTTGTAACGGTGGAGGATGAACTGACCAACGTCGAGAATTACTTTATCATCCAGCAATTCCGTTTTGGGGAAAAACTCAAACTGAAGATTGAGTATGACGAACAGGAGTGGGCGGAGATTAAGAAATGCCGGCTGCCCAAGCTGACCCTTCAGCCGATCGCCGAAAACGCGATCATCCATGGTATTGAACAAAAGATCGGCTCCGGGACCCTGCGCATCAAGCTGGCAGTCTCTCGCACCCGGCTGCTGATCACTGTCTCGGATGACGGGGTGGGCATGGCCGAGGATAAGCTGCGGGAGCTGAACGACCGAATTCAGCGTGGAGTGCCCAACCCCTCCCCCGTTGTGGGTGAACGGCGGAGCGGCATCGCCATGCTGAACGTCAACAATCGGATAAGACTCCTGTTTGGCGAAGAATACGGCATGCACATCTACAGCACAGCCGGGGTGGGTACTGATGTAGAGATTACCCTCCCCCATGTGACCCGCCTGAATGAATGAGGTGATCGGATGAGAGAGGAAACCCTGCGCATCGAGCGGGTCACGCTGTTCGAGCAAGATCGCCTGGTTCTGGACAACCTCAGCCTACACCTTTTCAGCGGCGAGATTCTCGGCCTGATCTGCGTGAATTTTCGCGGACAGGAGGCGATGGTCCGCCTGATCGAGCAAAACATCCCGATTCACTATGGGTTTGTTTATCTGCACGAACGGCAGGTCAACGCCTATGAAAAAAGCGATTTTTCCTATAATCGTGCAACCGTGATCGAAACCAAAAGCCGCTTGGTCGGCGACCTCAGCGTAGCGGAAAATATTTTTGTTCTGCGACACGGCTTTAAAAATCGGTTTGTAAATCACGCCATGTTGGAAAATCAGGTTCTGCAAATCGCCGATGAGTTGGGCATCCGGCTTGATCCCACCCGGACGGTTCGGGAACTGAGTTTCTTCGACCGCTGCGTTGTCGCACTGGTCAAGGCTTATGTCTCCGGCTCCAGGCTGGTCGTCGTGCGCGATATCAGCAATTCCATGAGCGCAACCGATCTGCGGGCATTCCATCGGCTGATGCGGCATTTCGCGGAGTCGGGAGTCAGCTTTCTGTATATTTGCAACCATCATCAGGAGGTTTTTTCGATCTGTGACCGCGCAGCGATTATGGAGGACGGTCAAATCCGCAAATTCCTTGATCCGGACGAAATGACCGACCAGATGATTGAACATTACTGCGCCTCTTTTTCCAAACGACTCATCCGGGAAGAGAAAAAGCTGGCGCTGGCCAAACAGCAAGATGAGGAAATCCGGCGGGGTGAGATCCTGATTCTTCGGGACGTGGTTACCGAACATTGCAGCGGCGTCAGTTTTTCTCTGTTGCAGGGGGAATGCGCCGTGTTGCTCGACATGGACACCCGGATTTTAGAGGATCTGCTTGCTCTGCTCTCCTGCGAGGGACGGCTGCTTTCGGGAAAAATGCTGATCGACGGATATCCGGTGTCCAAAAAATCGCCCGTCTCTTTCATTGCCGAAAATCCGTCCGAGTCCATGATCCTGCCCAGCCTCCCGGCGATTGACAACCTCTGTTTCCTTCTGGATCAAAAACAGCCGAACATCTGGCGGCGCACAAAATTCCGCAAAAGCATCGCCAAAGAGTTTGCGCCGATTTTTAAAACGGACATCTATACGCTGGAGGTTAAAGACCTCACCAACCGACAAAAAATCGACCTCGTGTACTACCGTATCCTCCTGCAGCGCCCAAAGCTGGTCGTCTGCGTCCAGCCGTTTGCACAGGCGGATATGTATTTGCGAAGCCACATTATCTCCCTAATCAATCGGTTTAAAAAGCAGAATATCACCTTTTTGATTCTGGCGGTCAGCACCTCCGACTCCCTATACGTGGCCGACCGGATTCTGCTGTCCGAAAAGGGAAAAATCGTCGGAGACTATACCAAAGCGGAATTTCAGGGGAAGCAGATGCCTCCTGATGCCCTTGTTCCGGCCGAATAGTGTACCATGGCAGCCGTCTTTTGCAAGACGGCTGTTGTGATATATATCTAAAATTAAAATATATAATTTGTGAATATTCACTTTTCCTACAAAAACTTCAAAAGAATCCCCCACCAAAAACAAAAATCCTCCCCTTTTCAAGGCGATGAATTCAATGCTATACTGTCCTTGCAAACGGAAACGACGACAAGGAACGGAGGGTGAGGTTTGCATGTCGGAATATATAGTCGAAATGGCGCATATCTGTAAAGAGTTTCCCGGCGTCAAAGCATTGGACGATGTTTCTTTCAATCTGAAGTCGGGCGAAGTCATGGCTCTGCTCGGCGAAAACGGCGCGGGCAAGTCCACGCTGGTTAAAATTTTAAGCGGCGTCTACACCCGCACAAGCGGGGAAATGACCATTTTCGGTGAAAAGGTCGGTGACATGACCCCCAAAAAGGCACAGGAGATGGGCGTAGCCATCATCCATCAGGAGCTGAATATGTGCACACACCTGACGGTCGCTGAAAACATCTTTCTGGGTCGGGAGATGACCAAAACCGGCCTCCTCTCAGATCGGGAGATGAACCGTCGCGCGGCCGAGGTGCTGCAGGATCTGCGGATCGACATCTCCCCCACCGAGACGGTCGGGGATCTGGCTGTCTCCAAACAGCAGATGGTCGAAATCGCCAAAGCGATCTCGACCGACGCAAAAATCCTGATCATGGACGAACCCACCTCTGCCCTGACGACCAAGGAGATTGACGACCTCTTCCGGATCATCAAAAAGTTGCGGGACGACGGCCGCGGAATCATCTACATTTCCCATCGGCTGGAGGAACTGCAGCATATTGTCGACCGCGTCTCCATCATGCGGGACGGCAAATACATAACCAGCGGCAACTTCTCCGACTTTACGATGGATGAAATCATTACCCACATGGTCGGACGGGAAATCAAAGAGAAATTCCCCAAGGTTGAATGTCCGGTTGGGAACGAGATCTTCCGGGTCGAGCATCTGAACGCCGGAAAAATGGTGCGGGACGTCAGTTTCTCAGTGCGGGAGGGGGAAATCGTCGGCATTGCCGGGCTGATGGGCGCCGGCCGAACCGAAACCACCCGCGCGCTCTTCGGCGTGGATCCCAAGGAATCCGGAAAGATCATCCTCAACGGGAAAGAGGTCCGGATCAAGCGACCGATGGACGCCATACGGCACGGCATCGTCCTCGCACCGGAGGATCGCAAAAAAGACGGTCTGTGTACCAAGCTGAGCATCCGGGAAAACATCAGCCTGCCCAATCTGGATATCATTTGCAGCCGGGGCGGTGTAATCAACCGCAAAAAAGAAAAGGCCATGACCGATAAAGCGGTCAAAGACCTGACCATCAAGCTGCCGAATGCCGAGGTAGACGCAGCGAGCCTCTCGGGCGGGAACCAGCAGAAGGTCGTTGTAGCCAAATGGCTGGCGCGGACCTCACGTATTGTGGTATTCGACGAACCGACCAGAGGGATTGACGTTGCGGCAAAGGTTGAGATTTACAACCTTATGAACGAGCTGAAAAAACAGGGCATCGGCGTATTGTTCGTCTCCTCTGAAATGCCGGAGATTTTAGGCATCGCCGATCGGATCATCGTCATGTGCGACGGCCGCATCACCGGCGAAGTCGATGCAAAAAATACCTCGCAGGAAGAAATTTTGGCATTAGCGACACGTTTTGAGAGTAAGATTTCATAAGGAAGGAGATCGCAAACCATGGAAACTGCAAAAAAGCAAAATCCCTTTGTCCGTTTTTTTACCAGACGGGGAATGGGGCAGGTCATCACGGTTACTTTCGGTCTGATTTTACTATGCATATTCTTCGCATTTCTGAATGAAAACTTTATGACCACCCGGAATATGTCCAACCTCCTCCGGCAGATTGTCCCGATCCTCCTGATCGGTATCAGCCAGTCCTTCGTTCTGATTACGGGCAATATTGATCTTTCAATCGGATCGGTCGTGGGAATGAGCTGCATGATCTCAGCCACTCTGATGACCAAGGGTGTGAATCCCATTCTGGCTCTGCTGATCACAATGGCCTGCTCTATCGCCATCGGCGTGCTGAACGGCGAGCTGGTCGCAAGATGCAAGCTTCCACCCTTTATCGCTACCCTGGGAACGATGACCGTCGCACGCGGCATCGCGCAAATTGTCAACAACAACCGCAACACCAACGATATCGGCGCCGCGGCCGACTGGTTCCGCGATTTCTTCTATCGCGGAGAGTTCCTCGGCATCTACAACTGTATCTGGATCGCGGTCGTCCTTTGGATCATCTTCAACTTTATTTTAAGCAAGACCCGGACCGGTCGGCATATCTACGCCGTCGGCAGTAATGTCGACGCCGCCAGGCTGTCGGGTGTTAACGTGATCTCTGCCACAACCAAGGCATACATCGTCAGCGCGTTTTGCGCCTGCATCGTTGGATTCATCACCTGCGCCACGACCGGACAGGGCACCATGGACGCCGGAAACAGCTATGAGCTGTACGCGGTTGCCGCATCGGTCATCGGCGGCGTGTCCACCCTGGGCGGACAGGGACTTCTGCTTGGCACCGTGATCGGCGCTTCGATCTGGGGCGTTTTGCAAAACGGTCTCCAGTTGGCCGGCGCACCGGTGGCCATCCGGAATATCGTCATCGGTATCATCGTGGTTGTTTCGGTTTTGCTCGACGTTATCGTTCGCAGCGGCAAATTCTCCCGCCAGTCGAAAAAATCCAACATCACCGCAAACGGCTGACAGGGACGCGCCCCCTGTGTTACAACGATGGGGCTTTAAAACGTATGGGCTTAAGGCATTATGCCTGAGTGTATAAATTAAACTTTAGGAGGAAACAAAATGAAAAAACTACTGGCAGTACTTCTGGCGGTTGCCATGATGGCGACCCTGCTTGTATCCTGCGGCGGCGACACGGGAACAAGCTCTGACGCGGGCGGGACTACCGCCGAGAAAATCAAGGTTTACCTGATTACGATGGATCAGATGGATCAGCACTGGGTCAACGTTGACGCCGGCTGCCAAAAGGCGGTCAAAGAACTTGGCAACATTACCTACAGATGGGTTGCTCCTGACGTCAAGGACGACGCCAAACAGATCGAATGCGTAAACAATGCAGTTGCAGACGGCGCGGATGTCATCCTTGTCGCGGCAAACGGCCCGACCGCCATCACCAGCGCGCTGCAGGAAGCGGTCAGCGCCGGCGTCAAGATCATCTATGTTGACTCGGCAGCCGACCTCGAGGCCGAACAGACCCTCGCCACCGACAACAAGGCCGCGGGCAAAACCGCCGGTGAAGAGATGATTAAGGCACTGAAAGACAAGGGCGTCACCTCCGGCTCGATCGGTATCATCAACGTCAATGCGGCCACGGCCTCGACCGTCGCCCGTGAGGAAGGGTTCCGTTCGGCTTTTGCCGGCACCGACTACACCTTGCTGGAAACCCAGTACGGCGAAGGCGCGGCTGACAAGTCCAAGGAAATCGCCTCCAACTACATCACCCAGGGTGTTGTGGGCATCTTCGGCGCCAATGAAGGCTCTACCGCCGGCGCCGGCAACGCGATCAAAGAGGATGGCAACAAAGTAGTCGGCGTTGGCTTTGACAAATCTGACGCGATTATCACCCTGATCAAAGACGGCGCGCTGCTCTGCACCATGGCGCAGAATCCTGATGTCATGGGCTATGAAGGCATGAAGAGCGCTGTAAAGGTCATGAAGGGCGAAACCATCACTGAAAAGAATGTCGATACCGGTGTTACCGTTCTGAACAAGAACAACGTCGATTGATCCATTCCTTTCATATAGATTTTCTCCCAAAGGGGAAGCCGGCGGTTTTAAAAACTGCCGGCTTTTCCTTTTTGTAAGGTTTTCCATCTCTCCGGTTGCCGCGCGTGTAACGCCGGCGAGAGGGATGGCATTTGAATCATATTTTTATTGCGGGGCAAAAAACAGTCTCCCACCCTGTCCCATTTCAGAAAAAAGAAGGCCAACCAACGCAACAGTGCCGCCGGCTCGGGAAAGTACATACAATCCCCGCCGACGGCACCATTTATTCATCTTTTAGCCTCAGCGCCCGATTAGAAAAAACGCTTCAGCAGACCGGCGAAGCCGCAGCCGTGGCGAGCCTCGTCCTTGCACATCTCGTGTACGGTATCGTGAATGGCGTCATAACCCAGCTCTTTCGCACGGGTTGCCAGTTTCTTTTTGCCCATGCAGGCGCCGGCTTCCGCCTCCGCGCGCATTTCCAGATTTTTCTTGGTCGAGTCGGTCAGAACCTCACCCAACAGCTCGGCAAACTTGGCGGCATGCTCGGCCTCTTCCAAAGCGTAACGCTTGAAAGCCTCGGCCACCTCCGGATAGCCTTCCCGATCGGCCTGCCGCGACATGGCAAGATACATACCGACCTCAGAACATTCGCCGGCGAAGTTGGCACGCAAATCCTCGATAACATCCATCTCCACGCCCTGGGCTACACCGATCTTGTGCTCGTCGGCGTAAACGGCGTTCTCATCTTGCAGTTGAAATTTAGAAGCCGGTGCACCGCAAACCGGGCAGGTATCCGGAGCTTCGTCCCCGGTGTGTACATAACCGCAAACAAGACATACATACTTTTTCATAATTTTTTCCTCCAATAAATTTTGAATTTGTTATCGTCTTTGCAATAACAATATAGGATGAGGCCGTTTGTCCCGCGCTGCTCTCCCGCAGCAAGCAGAACCAGAGGCCGTCAAAATATTCGCCGGCGCAGGATGTGGTTGCACCCCGTTTGAGCGATTATTTTTTCATTTGACAATGCGGACAGATTCCATAAAACAGGATTTCCCCGCCGGTGATGGTACAGTGAGAAGATTCTTCCGCCGCTTTCATAAAAGGGGTGAAATCCATATGCGGGATGTCCAGAACTGCGCCGCACGAAATGCAGACCATATGGTCATGCGCCGCCGTATCGCCGTCGAAACGCTCCACCCCGTCGGCGGGAGTGAAACTGAGAATTTCCCCCGATCGCTTGAGCTCGGACAGATTGCGATACACCGTGCCCAAGCTGATATTCGGGATTTCCTGCCGCACCCGGTCGTAGATCCAGGCTGCCGTCGGATGACAATGCACACGCCGCAGCACAGTCAGGATCGCTTCCCGTTGGCGGGAATATTTTTTCACCTCTTCACCTCCAAATAATAATAGTAATAATTACTGTTATTATAATATACCATTCTAATATATTTGTCAAGAGGAAATTTTTATTTTTTCAAATTTTTTCCAGATCCGGAAAAACGATTCTCCCGCTCTCCCCTTCGCCCGCTTTTTCGATTAAAAACAGGCAATCCGGCAGCCGCCGAATTGCCTGTTTTTCCCATTATACCGATCTGCCTCAGCAGTCGGAGATTCCCAGCGCCTGCTGATTATAAGGATATTTCAGCCTGCACCGTAAGTCGGGTGCTGATCTCCTCAAACACTGCCGTTGATAATCAGGTTCCGCAGCGCCACCACGTCAGAGACGGTTAGCTTGCCATCCTTCTCCAAATCACCGCAAGCCAGTTCTTCGTCGGTCGCATCCCCGCGGATGATAATCTGCCGCAGCAAAACCACATCCGATACACTGACTAGTCCGTCGCCGTCCATATCTCCCATTTTAAAGGGTTCTTCCCAGGTCAGGGCGGTTTCCATACGCTGCACCGCGTCGGCCGAAAGCAATTCCAGCGTCAGCGCGTCGAACGCATCATATTTTTCCTTCAGCGCCAGCGCGTCGGCATAAGCGGCAGCATCCATCGCATCCAACTCCGGAAGCGCGGCCGCCGCGTCTGCAAAGTCGGCAGCAGCCTCTTTTGCCGCGGAATAGGCGTCGCGGGTTGCAAAATAGGAACAACCATCGGCGAAGACGATAAGCATTCCATTTTCAAAATTCTGAATTTGGCAGCCGTCCATCTTCTCCGCTTCAGAGGTGGCTGCGCCGGTCACTGCAAGACGGGCGGCGTCATCCTCCCCAAGAAGGAGGAACGCCTCCAGCATATCGCCGGTCAAGGTATAAGCGCCTTCCGGTGCGGCGCTGTCGGCATTGGCGGCCGCAATCGCTTCCGCTGCGGCCAGGATGTAGGCGTCGCCGTTCTCGCTGTAGAAACGCTGATACCGCACGGTGCCATCCTCGGTCGCCTCCACATTGTCGTAGGGAATCCCAAGCACCTTGTTCGCCCACTTGTTTTCCTGCGCGTATTTGGCATAAGCGTAGGCGAAGGTGTTGTTGTTGGCCGCGTCCCCGCTCCCCGGATAGAAATCATAGGTTGCAAAGGCCGGATTGGTATCCCGAACCAGCTCGATATCCTCATGATACGTCACACCGGTGCTGTAAACCTGATACACATGCCCGTCATAGATAAAGCTGTCGCACAGCGGCATTTCGTACCCGTAATCCGAAGAGGAAAGATACCCGTTGACGCTGAAGGCCATTCCGGAGAAGGGCGCGATCACACAGGACCAGTAGCGGCCCTCGCTTCCCCAAGGATTGCCGACGTTGTCGGTATAGGTGATCTGCCCCTCCATCACGTGAACATCGCTTTGCACAATCAGATAGCCACCGTGGTTGCTGGTCTGATAAATGCCGTCAGTCAGGCCGATCTGGTATCCCTTTTGCTTATACTGATAAGCGATCTCATCCGCCATGGCGGCCGAGGTCGCCATCTGCTGCGTCTCGCTCAGCTTGGTCAGATCCATCCACGGTGTGGTAGAAAAGGTTCCGCGCGCGGTATTGAACTGCACCTCCACATCAAAGGCGGCATAGAGCACCTCCAGCGCTGTTTCAGCCGCAGTGAGCGCAGCATAGTTGGTTACAGAAGGCCGATCCCCCTCCGGCAGGGCGTCATACAGCTCCCGCGCCTTGCGGATCATCGGGCCGTCACGGTGGGTCACCGGATCGCTGATGGCGCCGATGGTCTCCAGCACATTGGGGAGCAGGTCGATCTGGCTCAGCGCCGTTTCGGCTGCGACAAGGACATCCAGCTTCTCCACATAGGTTTTCTGCTTGGGGGTCAGCGCGCGGTAAGCCGCACGGGCCGCCTGAATCTCCTCTGCCTGCTCCTTGGAGGTCACCTCCCCGATCGCGTCAATCAGGGCGTCTACCGCGGCTGCAGCCGCCTTGTCGTTGGCAGTCTTTTGCAAAACGGCAATGGCCGCTTCGGCTGCGGTGAGCACATCATAATTTGTTACCAGCGCTTTCTCTGCGTCCGAAAGGGCGTCATAGGCCGCACGAGCGGCCTCCACCGCAGCTTTGTTGTCAAGCGAGGAAACCTCGCCAATCTGGTCAATCTGCCCGATTACCGCGTTCAGCGCTGTGCTGCCGCCCTCCAGCTTGAGGATGGCGGCCTCTGCCGCGACCAGCATCGTATAGTTGTTGACAAATACCTTTTGGAAGTCATCCAGGGCATCGTAAGCCACGCGGGCCGCCGTTACCTCCGCCTTCCGCTCCAGAGATGTGATCGAACCGAGCGCGTCGATCGCGGCAACGACAGCAGAAACCTCCTCGTCCATCGAACCGCCAAGCATCAGCTCGGAGAATTGCAGAATCCGCGCATCCATCGTCTCGGTAACAACCATCCGATAGTAAGAATAGACATCCGGCGTATCAACAAAAAATTCTTTATAAGTAAAATATTCCTCCGGCATGGCGGCGTCCTCTACCCGGTCAACCACCGTCCAGGTTTCGCCGTTGTTAGAGCCTTCCAGCGTCCACGCCTTGGGCGTCCGTTCGGGCGAGTCGTTCGCCGTGGCCAGTGCGTATACGCTGACCGCGGCCGGCGTCTCCATCTGCCACTGGATGGTCAGGGAGTCGGGGAAATCGGTACAATATTTGGTCGAAGTCAACCCGTCAAAAAGATTTCCTACGTTCTCATTTGTACCAAAGCCCGCCGGCGCCGTTACAGAATCAGCAAGAATCCAATCCGTGATCTCGTTCTGCGACACATTGGCAATGCCCATCTCGGCCGCAAGCTCCAGCACCTTCGCCTCCGCCGCGAGAAGATCGGCGTAATTGGTGATTTCGCTCTTTTTCTCCTCCGGCAGAGCGTCATACAGCCGCCGGGCGTCCGCTACAATATTCTTCTGATTGTAAGACGTGATAGCCGCCGCACTTTGGATGGCCGACTCAACCGCGAACACCTCATAATCATCAAACATCCGGTTGATTTCATCCGAAAGCTGCGCCTTTTCCGCATCGTTCAGACGGACATAGAGTTCGTACGCCTGTGTAAAATAGCTGGCGTCGATGGACATGGAATTGTCAATCAACAGTCCGTTGGCAATCATCCGGATACTATCCAGTTTGTTGGCAGATGTATCCGGAGCCGTATTCCATTCTTCATCCAGCCAGAGGGTGCGCATCGCCACAAATTTACGGAGGTAGTCAACCTCCTCTTTATAGGTGTAATAGACGTTCTGCTTGCCGCCGCGCGGGCCGTCGGTCAGCAGCATATTCGGCCAAGCCTCGTTATTCAGCACCTGCGACTCGGCGATCAGCTCTGCCCCGTCCAGAATGCTCTGCATTGAGCTGTAGATCGTGCCGTCCGCCTTCAGCTCGGTCCAGCGCGCTTTAACCAGGTTCAGAAAGGTCTCATCCCCCATAAGCATGCGGTACCAGGGCGAACCCGTAGAAATCAGATATCCCTCCGGCACGCCATAGCCATCGCCCGACTGATTTCCGTAACAGGTATCGTAATCCCATGCGGGTCCCATGTGCAGCAGGCCGTCCGTGGGGTCATAATAGCAGTAGCAGCTCGTGACGAACTGGGAATCATAGTTTTTGGCAAATTCATTCAGGATATACCAGTCGACGAAGGATTCAACGTCAATATATTGCGAATAGGCCGCATACCCCTGCGACAGCGAAGCGTCGATGGTGTCCAAAACCGGATTCATGGTGTTCATCATGTTCTGGATAAAGGCGGTGTTGAAAATCTCGCCCTCTTCATCGCTCTCATACTCCGGCTCTTTATAGGTCAGATGGACGCCGCTGGGGGTTTGATGGCAGTAATCGCACTCGGAATTGTGGCGATACTCCTGCTCAATTTCAAACAGAACGCCGCCGTTCTCATCATCCACATTCACGCGCTCTTTACCGATTTCCACCTTTTCGGTCAAAAGGTAGTTGCCGCGATAAACCCCATTGACATAGAGATCGACAAACCGCACCTCGGTTGTGTATTTAAGGCCCATTTCTGCCGCCAGTGTCAGGGTGACATAGTTGCGAAGCATGGTCTTGTCCCAGTAGTTGGCGATCAAAACCCATTTTTTGGCCTTGCCCATACCAAGCAGATCCGTCTT
Source organism: Candidatus Howiella sp. (assembly GCA_050946935.1). Lineage (GTDB taxonomy): Bacteria > Bacillota > Clostridia > Oscillospirales > Acutalibacteraceae > UQRS01. The sequence continues at coordinate 53,831 of JBMNVR010000004.1, read as the reverse complement.
GCTTTCAAATTTCAAAGCATACGGCTTTTTCTCAGCTGACCAGGAGTAATTTCCGCGACCTTTCATACTGCCGGCCACCTCGATCAGGTCATCGTAGCCTTCCGCCCCGACCAGCGAGATTTTTGCCCCAATGTAGGTCTCTTTATCAATATTCTCCTGTGGGAAACCATTTTCCAGGTCGACATACATCGCCGGCAGATTCGTCGGCGCGGTATACGAAGGCTCCCCCGTTTCCCCCGCTGCGGCGACCGTCAGACCCGGCAGACAGCAGGAAAGCGCCATAACAATACACAGTGCCAGTGCAGTCAGTTTGCTCAATCTTTCTTCCATAATGACAGCTCCATCCGTTTTGTAAAATTTGTATAAAAAATTCCAAATCCACAGCTTATATTATATCATCAGGAACAAAAAGATTCAACAGAATTCCCAGAAAAGGCGGATGGCAAAATGCACAAAAAAGGATTGCCAAATCTAGCAATCCTTTAAAAATCTTCCAGAATAGAATAAGACGTGATGTCGCAGCCTCCGCGGCGGCAATTCCTCAGCAACGAAAAACAGCCGCCGTCGAAAGAGGCATTCCCTCTCTCGACTGGGCGGCTGTTTGCTTATGCAATACTATCGCGGTAATTGCTTAGCCGTTAATCTTGGTAACAACGCCCGAACCGACAGTACGGCCGCCTTCGCGGATAGCGAAGCGGAGGCCTTCCTCGATCGCGATCGGAGTGATCAGCTCAACGTCCATCTCAACGTTATCGCCAGGCATGCACATCTCAACGCCCTCGGGCAGAGAGATCACACCGGTAACATCGGTGGTACGGAAGTAGAACTGCGGACGATAGTTGTTGAAGAAGGGGGTGTGACGGCCGCCTTCATCCTTGCTCAGGACGTATACCTGACCATGGAACTTGGTGTGCGGGTTGATGGAACCGGGCTTCGCAAGAACCTGTCCACGCTCGATCTCGTTTCTCTGAATACCGCGGAGGAGGGCGCCGATGTTGTCGCCAGTCTCAGCGTAATCGAGGATCTTGCGGAACATTTCGATACCGGTAACAACCGTCTTGCTGGCTTTCTCCGCCAGACCGACGATTTCAACTTCCTCACCGGTCTTCAACTGGCCGCGCTCCACTCTACCAGTGGCGACGGTGCCGCGTCCGGTGATGGTGAAGACATCCTCAACCGGCATGATGAAAGGCAGATCCGCTTTCCGATCCGGAGTCGGGATATAGCTGTCAACAGCGTCCATCAGCTCAGCAATCGGCTTGAAGGCCGGATCACTGGGATCTGCCGGGCACTCGAGCGCCTTCAGCGCAGAACCCTTGATGATCGGGGTATCGTCGCCCGGGAACTCGTACTTGTCGAGGGTCTCGCGGATTTCCATCTCGACCAGCTCGAGCAGCTCCTCGTCGTCAACCTGATCGCACTTGTTCATGAAGACAACGATATACGGAACGCCAACCTGACGGGCCAGAAGCAGATGCTCCTTGGTCTGCGCCATCGGGCCGTCGGTCGCGGCGATAACAAGGATCGCGCCGTCCATCTGCGCCGCGCCGGTGATCATGTTCTTGACATAGTCAGCGTGTCCGGGGCAGTCGACGTGGGCATAGTGACGAGTGTCGGTCTCATACTCAACGTGAGAGGTGTTGATGGTGATACCGCGCTCCCGCTCCTCCGGTGCCTTGTCGATGTTGGCATAATCGACATAGTCGGCCTGACCCTTGAGGCCGAGGTAACGAGTAATCGCAGCGGTCAAAGTGGTCTTACCATGGTCAACGTGACCGATGGTACCGATGTTTACATGGGGTTTGGTACGTTCAAAATGTGCCTTTGCCATTTGAAACTCCTCCTTATAATAATAAATAATCAGAGTACTTGCATATATAATAGCAAGTTGCAAGGAAAAAAGCAAGTATTTTCAGGAAAAAATTAGTCCTTTTTAGACCGGGTGCTGATGATCTGTTCCGCGATGCTCTTCGGAACCTCGGTATAATGACTGGGCTCCATGACATACTGGCCGCGGCCCTGCGTCTTGGAACGCAGATCGGTCGCGTAACCGAACATTTCAGACAGCGGGACATGCGCGGTGATCTGCTGGGCGCCGGAGATAGCCTCCATCCCCTGGATCATGCCGCGGCGGCTGTTCAGGTCGCCGATGACATCGCCCATGTAATCCTCCGGCACGGTGACGACCACTTTCATGATCGGCTCCTGCAGAACCGGATCGCCCTTGCGGCAGGCCTCTTTAAACGCCATGGAACCGGCGATCTTAAACGCCATTTCAGAGGAGTCAACCTCGTGATACGAACCGTCGTACAGCGTAACCTTGACATCCACAACCGGATAGCCGGCCAAAACGCCCGACATCATCGCGCCCTGGATACCCTGGTCAACCGCAGGGATATACTCTTTCGGGATGGCGCCGCCAACTACGGCATTGATAAACTCATAGCCCTTGCCGGATTCATTCGGCTCGACCTTGATCTTAACATGACCGTACTGACCCTTACCACCCGACTGACGGGAATATTTGTTGTCAACATCGGCTGCTTTGCGGATGGTCTCTTTATAAGCGACCTGCGGCGCGCCGACGTTGGCTTCGACCTTGAACTCTCTCAGCATACGGTCGACGATGATCTCCAGATGCAGCTCGCCCATGCCGGCGATGATGGTCTGCCCGGTTTCTTCATCGGTGTAGGCGTGGAAAGTCGGATCCTCTTCAGCCAGCTTGGCGAGGGCGATGCCCATCTTCTCCTGCCCGGCCTTGGTCTTGGGCTCCACAGCAACGCGGATAACCGGCTCCGGGAACTCCATCGACTCGAGGATGACCGGGTTATTCTCATCGCAGAGGGTGTCGCCGGTCGTCGTGTTTTTGAGGCCGACCGCGGCAGCAATATCGCCGGCGTAGCAGGTCTCAATATCCTGGCGGTGGTTGGAATGCATCTGCAAAATACGACCCATGCGCTCCCGGTTGCCCTTGGTGGCATTATACACCGAGGAACCGGCATCCACCTTTCCGGAATAGACCCGGAAGAAGCAGATCTTACCAACATAGGGGTCGGTCGCGATCTTGAACGCCAAAGCAGAGAACGGCTCAGAATCCGAAGAGTGCCGCTCGATTTCCTCCCCCGTCTCGGGATCGGTGCCCTTGATAGACGGAACATCCAGCGGAGAGGGCATATACTCGATCACGGCGTCCAGCAGCTTCTGCACGCCCTTGTTGCGATAAGCCGTACCGCAGCAAACCGGCACCATCGTGTTGGCGATGGTCGACTTGCGGATGCAGTCCTTGATTTCCTGCTCGGTCAGCTCTTCGCCGCCGAGATATTTCTCGAGCAGAACCTCATCCTGCTCGGCGACATGCTCCAGCAGCTCGCCGTGATACTTGTCCGCAAGCTCCTTCATGTCGTCCGGAATGTCGACAACGTCGATTTGGATCCCCTTAGGATCGTTGTACATATAGGCCTTCATTTCCACAAGGTCGATCAGGCCCTTGAATGCGTCCTCAGCCCCGATGGGAAGCTGAATCGGCACGGCGTTGCACTTCAATCTTTCGCGCATCATATTGAGCACATTATAGAAGTCAGCGCCCATAATGTCCATCTTGTTGACGAAGGCCATACGCGGTACTTTGTACTTGTCGGCCTGGCGCCAAACCGTCTCGGACTGGGGTTCGACCCCGCCCTTGGCGCAGAGAACGGTTACAGAACCGTCCAGCACGCGCAGGGAACGCTCAACCTCAACCGTGAAGTCGACGTGTCCGGGCGTGTCGATAATATTGATCCGATGGCCCTTCCAGAAACAGGTCGTCGCAGCAGAGGTGATCGTGATACCGCGCTCCTGCTCCTGCTCCATCCAGTCCATTGTAGCCGTACCGTCGTGCGTTTCACCAATCTTGTGATTGATACCCGTATAGAACAGGATACGCTCGGTGGTTGTCGTTTTACCGGCGTCAATGTGGGCCATTATGCCAATATTTCTTGTAAGTTCGAGTGAAACCTGTCTTGGCATATTGTCCTCCTAATAAATTAAGAAAAATTCTGCTTTGTCATGCGCCGCGCGCAAAACGAAAACTACCATCTGTAATGGGCGAAAGCCTTGTTGGCCTCGGCCATCTTGTGGGTATCCTCACGTTTCTTGAACGCGCCGCCCTGTTCGTTGACGGCATCCAGGATCTCGCCTGCCAGACGCTCCCTCATCGTTCTCTCGGAACGGGTGCGGCTGTAGGCGGTCAGCCAACGGAGACCCAGCGTCTGCTTCCGCTCGGGGCGGACCTCAAACGGAACCTGATAGGTCGCGCCGCCCTTACGGACAGCCTTAACCTCCAACTGGGGCATAACATTCTCCATAGCCTGTTCAAAAACTTCCAGCGGCTCTTTCCCGGTCTTCTCCCCGATAATGTCGAAAGCACCATAAACGATCTTCTGGGCAACGCCCTTCTTACCGTCCAGCATGATGTTGTTGATCAGACGGGTCACCATCTTGGAATTGTAAAGCGGATCCGGCAAAACGTCCCGCTTTGCGATAAAACCTCTTCTCGGCACTGTACTTCCCTCCTTCACATAAAATGATATCATAGGTACTCGAGTGACAAATCCCGTTAGCACCGGGCAGGAGGCGTTTACATATATATTGTAACGCCGCCGCACGGATTCATGCAGCAGAGAATTCGTCTGTTTTCATTCCGGTACAAAATGTACCGATTACTTGGCGCTGCCCTTCGGCCGTTTCGCGCCGTACTTTGAACGGGCCTGCATTCTGCCGGCAACGCCCTGCGCGTCGAGGGTTCCGCGGACAATGTGATAACGCACACCCGGGAGATCCTTAACTCTTCCTCCGCGGATGAGAACCACGCTGTGCTCCTGCAGGTTGTGGCCCACGCCGGGGATGTAGGACGTAACTTCGATTCCGTTCGAGAGACGCACCCTGGCGACCTTCCGGATCGCAGAGTTCGGCTTCTTCGGGTTCATGGTCTTAACCGCGGTGCAGACGCCCCGCTTCTGCGGAGAATCGTTGTCGGTCAGACGGCGCTTCTGGGAATTGTATCCCTTGTTCAGCGCAGGCGCCTTAGCCTTTTTCTCGATCGTTTCACGGCCGTTCCGTACTAACTGATTAAAGGTTGGCAAACTTACACCTCCTCGCATAAAAAATAATTGCTAAGAACAGCATTAAACACTATTCCACGCAATTATAAAGTTTATCACCAAATCCAGTGATTTGTCAAGCAATATTTTTATTTTTTACCGGATTTATACCCATTTCACAGGGATTTGAGGTGAAAAGACATCCTTTTCACCTCAAATCCTGCAGCGAACGGCACCGACCGTCCGAAGAATTACGGTTTATTCGCCGTCGTCAAACTCCTCCGGCAGAGCGTCCATATCATATACGGCGCCATCGGTTTCCATATGCTGGTAGTAGGATTTCATCCCTGTACCGGCCGGAACCAACTTACCGATGATAACATTTTCCTTCAGGCCGAAGAGGGGATCTTCCTTCCCCTTGATGGCCGCGTCGGTCAGGACGCGGGTCGTCTCCTGGAACGAAGCGGCGGAGAGGAAGGACTCGGTCGCGAGGGAGGCCTTGGTGATACCAAGCAGGGTCGGCTCATAGGTGATGAGCTCCAGCCCCTCTTCCCCGGCTTCCATGCGCTCCCGGATGGCCTTGTTGGCGAAGTAAACCTCGCCCCGTTCGACCTGCTGTCCCTCGATATAATCCGAAGAACCCGGATTCACAATCCGCAGCTTGCGCATCATCTGACGGACGATGACCTCGATATGCTTGTCGTTCGGCTCAACACCCTGTGTCCGGTAGGAGAGCTGCACCTGATCGATGATATAATCCTGCACGGCGTCCTGCCCCTTGACAGCCAGAATATCGGCCGGCGCGACCGATCCGGCGGTTAACTGATCGCCGGCCTCCACCACGTCGCCCTCCTTCACCACCAGATGGTAGTCGTAGGGAATGGTGTACTTGCGCTCGTCCTTGGCTTCTTCATCCGTGACGATGACCTCAATATTCTTTTTGACGTGCTGGAAGCGAACCTTGCCGCCAATCTCAGTAATAATAGCGGCGCGCTTGGGCCGGCGGGCCTCAAACAGTTCCTCAACACGCGGGAGACCCTGCGTAATATCCTCGGCCGATGCGATACCGCCGGTATGGAAGGTACGCATGGTAAGCTGGGTGCCCGGCTCGCCGATCGACTGGGCGGCGATGATGCCGACTGCCTCGCCGACATTAACCTTTCCGCCGGTCGCAAGGTTGGCGCCGTAGCACTTCTTGCAGATGCCGTTTTTGGCATGACAGGTCAGGATAGAGCGGATTTTGATACTCTCAATTCCGGTGTTTTCGATCAGGGCGGCTTCCGCGTCGGTCAGCATATGATCGTTGTTCACCAGCACCTCGCCAGTCTCCACATCGCAGAACGGCTCCAGCAGATAGCGGCCAACCAGACGGTCGGACAGCTTCTCCATCACATTGTTGCCGTCCTTAATGGCGTAGACGGTCAGCCCCTCGTCGCTGTGGCAGTCGTCCTCACGGATGATGACATCCTGCGAAACGTCGACCAGGCGGCGGGTCAGGTAACCCGAGTCAGCGGTACGCAGCGCGGTATCAGCCAGACCTTTCCGCGCGCCACGGGAGGAAATGAAGTATTCGAGTACGTTCAACCCCTCGCGATAGTTGGCACGGATCGGAACTTCGATAACCTTACCGGAGGTGTTGGAAATCAGGCCGCGCATACCGGCGAGCTGACGGATCTGGTTGATGGAACCACGCGCGCCCGAATCGGCCATCATGAAGATGGGGTTAAAATCGTCGAGGTATTCCTTCATGGCGTCGCCAACCTCCTCGGTCGTGGCGTTCCAGATCTTAACCACGCTCTCCGACCGCTCGTCCCGGCTGATCAGACCGCGCATATACTGCTTATGCACCTTGTCGATCTTGGCCTCCGCCTCAGCGATCAGCTCAGCCTTCTGCGGCGGGATAACGGCGTCGGATACGGCGACCGTGATCGCGCCCTTGGTCGAGTATTTGAAGCCGGTCGCCTTGATCGCATCAAGTACGATGGCGGCGCGGCTGGTACCGTGCACCTTGATAACCCGGTCTATGATGTCGCCGAGTTGCTTTTTGCCGATTTTATTATTCTTGCCGTTCCGGTAAAGCTGAATCTCCAGATCCAGCTCATGCCCCGGCTGGCTACGATCGACATAGCCGAGATCCTGCGGAATCGACTCGTTGAAGATCAGGAAGCCGACCGTCGCGTCGATCAGGCGGGTGATCTCCTCCCCATCGGAATTGAGACCGGTCGTCCGCACCTTGACAGGAGCGTGCAGTCCCACCGCCCCATTGCTGTAGGCGAGGAGCGCCTCCTCCTTATTGCGGAAGACCTTCCCATTGCCCGGCTCATCCTCCTTTACCAGCGTGAGGTAGTAGGAACCGAGAACCATATCCTGGGTCGGAACCGCCACCGGCTTGCCGTCGGAGGGCTTAAGCAGGTTGTTTGCCGCCAGCATGAGGAAACGAGCCTCCGCCTGTGCCTCGGCAGACAGAGGAACGTGGATAGCCATCTGGTCGCCGTCGAAATCGGCGTTGTAGGCCGTGCAAACCAACGGATGCAGCTTGAGAGCGCGTCCCTCGACCAGCACCGGCTCAAACGCCTGAATGCCCAGTCTGTGCAGAGTCGGCGCGCGGTTGAGCAGCACCGGGTGATCCTTGATGACGATCTCCAGCGCGTCCCAAACCTCCGGCTTAGCGCGCTCAACCATCTTGCGGGCGGTCTTGATATTGGTGACCTGGCCGGTCTCGACCAGGCGCTTCATCACAAACGGCTTGAAAAGCTCCAGCGCCATTTCGCGCGGGACGCCGCACTGATACATCTTCAGCTCCGGCCCGACGACGATAACCGAACGGCCGGAATAGTCGACCCGCTTGCCCAATAGGTTCTGACGGAAACGGCCCTGCTTTCCCTTCAGCATATCCGACAGGGATTTCAGCGCGCGGTTGTTCGGCCCGGTGACGGCACGGCCGCGGCGGCCATTGTCGATCAGGGCGTCAACCGCCTCCTGCAACATACGCTTTTCGTTACGGACGATAATGTCCGGCGCGCCCAGCTCCAGCAGCCTTTTAAGCCGGTTATTGCGGTTGATGACCCGGCGATACAGGTCGTTAAGATCGGAGGTCGCAAAACGGCCGCCGTCCAACTGTACCATGGGACGGATGTCGGGCGGGATGACCGGCAGCACGTCGAGGATCATCCACTCCGGCCGGTTGCCCGAAAGGCGGAATGCCTCCACAACCTCCAGCCGCTTGAGCAGGCGGACGCGTTTCTGACCACCGGCGTTCTCCAGCTCGGCCTTCAGCTCCTCGCTGGTCTTGTCAAGGTCAATTTCGCACAGCAGCTTCTTAATCGCCTCGGCACCCATGCCGGCCTCGAAATCATTCTCATACTTCTCCCGCATGTCGCGGTACTGCTTTTCATTCAGCAGTTGCTTTTTGACAAGCGGGGTGTCGCCCGGCTCAGTCACGATATACTGAGAGAAGTACAGCACCTGCTCCAGCACGCGGGGAGAGACGTCGAGCATCAGTCCCATGCGGGAGGGAATGGTCTTATAATACCAGATGTGCGAGACCGGGGCAGCCAGCTCGATCGAGCCCATACGCTCACGGCGCACCTTGGCGCGGGTAACCTCCACGCCGCACTTTTCACAAATCTTCCCCTTGTAGCGGATGCGCTTATACTTGCCGCAGTGGCACTCCCAGTCCTTGGTAGGGCCGAAAATGCGCTCGCAGAACAGGCCGTCGCGCTCGGGCTTCAGGGTCCGGTAGTTGATGGTCTCGGGCTTTTTGACCTCGCCGCAGGACCAGCTCCGGATCTGTTCGGGAGAGGCCAAACCGATTTTTATAGATTCAAACTCCAAATTCTCCATTCAGACAATACCTCCCTATTCCATGTCGGCTCCGGCCGCGTCGTCGATCGCGTCCTCGAATACCTCTTCTTCGTTTTCCGCAAAGATGGCGTCGCCGTTCTCATCCTCCAAACCGTAGCCCTCGAGGTTGTCGGCGACCGTCGGTTCGGACAGGGTCTCCTCCGCCGGGAGGGGGACAAGGCCGATGTCATCGTCCTCATCAAAATGCTGCTTCAGGTCAATCTCATTCTTATCCTTATCCAGCACCTTGATATCAAGGCCAAGCGACTGCAATTCCTTGATCAAAACCTTGAAAGACTCCGGAATGCCGGGCTTGGGCACATTCTGGCCCTTGACGATGGCCTCGTAAGTCTTGACGCGGCCGACCACGTCGTCCGACTTGACGGTCAGAATCTCCTGCAGCGTATAGGCGGCGCCGTAAGCCTCGAGCGCCCAAACCTCCATCTCGCCGAAGCGCTGGCCGCCGAACTGGGCTTTACCGCCGAGCGGCTGCTGGGTGACCAGAGAGTAGGGGCCGGTCGAACGGGCGTGAATCTTATCATCAACCAGATGATGCAGCTTGAGATAATACATATATCCAACCGTGACGGGGTTGTCAAAGGCTTCTCCCGTGCGGCCGTCGTACAGGATGGTCTTGCCGTCCTCCCGCAGGCCGGCTTCCTTCAGGCACTCGCGGATATCCGATTCATGCGCGCCGTCGAAGACGGGGGTACAGATCTTCCAACCCAGCGCCTTGGCCGCCATGCCGAGATGAACCTCCAGCACCTGGCCGATGTTCATACGGGAGGGAACGCCCAACGGGTTGAGCACGATGTCCAGCGGTCGTCCGTCCGGCAGGAAAGGCATATCCTCACTCGGCAGGATACGGGAGACGACGCCCTTGTTTCCATGGCGGCCGGCCATCTTATCACCGACCGATATCTTGCGCTTCTGGGCGATATAGCAGCGGACGACCATGTTGACGCCGGGGTTGAGTTCGGAGGAATTCTCCCTCGTAAAGACCTTGACGTCGATAATGGTGCCGTACTCGCCATGCGGCACGCGCAGAGAGGTATCGCGCACCTCCCGTGCCTTTTCACCGAAGATGGCGCGGAGCAGCCGCTCTTCCGCGGTCAGCTCAGTCTCGCCCTTCGGGGTGACCTTACCGACCAGGATATCGCCGGCGCGCACCTCGGCGCCGACCCGGATAATGCCCCGTTCATCGAGATCCTTGAGCGCGTCCTCGCCCACATTGGGAATGTCGCGGGTAATTTCCTCCGGTCCGAGTTTGGTGTCGCGGGACTCCATCTCATACTCTTCAATATGGATCGAGGTGTAGATATCCTCCCGCACCAGCTTCTCGTTGATGAGGACGGCGTCCTCGTAATTATAGCCCTCCCAGGTCATGAAGCCGATCAGAGCGTTTTTGCCCAGGGAGATTTCACCATTGCAGGTTGCCGGACCGTCGGCGATGACCTCATGCTCCTCAACCTGCTGTCCGAACACCACGATCGGGCGCTGGTTGATGCAGGTGGTATGGTTGGAACGCAGGAACTTGATCAGCTCATATTCGTCCACCTCTCCTGAGGCGGTCTGAATCTTAATCCGGTCGGCCGAAACATAGGTAACCTTACCGGCCCTTTTGGCGACCACCGTAACGCCCGAGTCGACGGCGGCCTTATATTCCATGCCCGTGCCGACAATCGGATTCTCAGTTTTTAAAAGAGGAACTGCCTGTTTCTGCATGTTCGAGCCCATCAGGGCGCGGTTGGTATCATCGTTTTCCAGGAAGGGGATCATAGCCGTCGCAACCGAAACGACCATCTTGGGCGAAACATCCATGTAATCGACCTGGGACGGCTCAATCTCCAAAAATTCGTCGCGGTAGCGGGCGTTGACCTTGGATTTGGCAAAACGCCCCTCCTCATCCAGCGGCTCGTTGGCCTGGGCGACGATGAATTCATCCTCCACATCGGCGGTCATATATTCGACCTCATCCAGTACGACGCCGGTCTTTTTGTCCACCTTGCGGAAGGGGGCCTCAATAAAACCGTACTCGTTGATCCTCGCATAGGTCGCAAGGTAGGAGATCAGACCGATGTTCGGACCTTCCGGCGTCTCGATCGGGCACATGCGGCCGTAGTGGCTGTAGTGTACGTCGCGCACCTCGAATCCGGCGCGGTCGCGCGAGAGACCGCCGGGGCCGAGCGCCGAGAGGCGGCGCTTATGGGTCAGCTCGGACAGCGGGTTGGTCTGATCCATGAACTGAGACAGCGGAGAGGAAACGAAAAATTCCTTGATCGCGGCCACGACCGGGCGAATATTGATCAGGGTCTGCGGCGTGACGATATCGGTATCCTGCGCCTGCAGGGTCATTTTCTCACGAATGACCCGCTCCATGCGGGAGAAGCCGATGCGGAACTGATTCTGCAGCAGCTCGCCCACCGAGCGGATGCGCCGATTGCCCAGATGGTCGATATCATCGGTCGTGCCGAGGTCGTGGCTCAGCCCGATGATATAGCTGACCGAAGCGAAAATATCGTCCAGCGTGATGTGCTTGGGGATCAGGCGATCGAGGTTTTGCAGCACAGCCTCATGCAGGGCATCCTCATCCTCCGCCGACTCCAGCAACTCTCGCAGGACAGGGAAGCTGACCTTCTCCTTCACCTCGGCGGGGGTGAACTTTTTCTCAACAAAATTGTTAATGTCCACCATGCCGTTGGAGAGAACCTTAACCTCGCTCTTATTTCCCTCATTGTCGGTCACATCGAGGTAAACCGCCAGAACGCCCCTGGCTTCCAGCAGCGCAGCTTTCTCCCGGTCGATCAGCTCGCCGGCGTCGGCCAGCAGCTCCCCGGTCAGCGGATCAGCCGCCGGGCGGGAGAGGGTTTTCCCCACAACGCGGGCGCCGAGCGCCAGCTTCTTATTATACTTATAGCGGCCGACCTTGGACAGGTCGTACCGGCGCGCGTCGAAGAAGAGATTATCCAGATGGGTCTGGGCCCCGTCGACCGTGAAAGGCTCGCCCGGGCGAAGCTTTTTATAAACCTCGTGCAGGGCGTCCTCCACATCGGTGGTGACGTCCTTCTCCAGCGTGGCGAGCAGACGCTCGTCCTCGCCGAAAAGATCCTTAATCTGCTCATTGGTGGCAACGCCAAGCGCACGGATGAAGGAGGTAAGCGGCAACTTGCGGTTTTTATCAATCCGGACATAGAGGATATCGTTGGCATCGGTCTCATACTCGAGCCAGGCGCCGCGATTGGGAATCACGGTCGCACTGAAGAGCTGCTTGCCGGTCTTGTCCGTCTCGAAATCATAATAGACGCCGGGCGAACGAACCAGTTGGGAGACGATGACGCGTTCGGCTCCGTTAATCACAAAGGTGCCGGAATCGGTCATCAGCGGGAAATCACCCATAAAAACCTCGCTCTCCTTGATCTCGCCGGTTTCCTTATTTAAAAGGCGAGCCTTCACGCGGAGCGGCGCGGCATAGGTGGTGTCCCTCTCCTTACACTCGATCACCGAGTATTTGGGCTTGTCGTCCAGGCGATAGTCAATGAAATCGAGCACAAGGTTTCCCGAGTAATCGGTCACAGAGGAAGAATCGCGAAAAACCTCTTTCAACCCCTCGTCCAAAAACCACGCATAGGAATCCTTCTGAATCTCAATCAGGTTGGGCATGTCCAAAACCTCATTGATCTTCGAAAAGCTCATGCGTTCGTTTTTGCCAAGACGGACAGGCTTGACGTTGACCTTTGTTGCCATAGGCTTAAATCACTCCTTCTTATTTTTATGGAAGGCGGAGCGCTTTCCAAAACCTGTGAATTAAAATAATTCTTGACATTTACACCCCCCTGCTATATAATGCAATTCAGAAATTGAATTTAACAAACGAGGCATAGGTGTCCATTATTAGGCATTTTACTATTTTAATACATTTCGTTTCAATAGTCAAGAGATATTCTCCTGCTTTTTATGCTTTTTTGAATAAATTTCCTCTTTTTGGGATATATACCTAAAAAACCGGCGGTTTTGGAAACAAAGCCGTCGGTTTTTACATGAAAAGCGGTAGAGCGGGACACACTATATACTGAATTTTACACGAACGAGGTGATCCGTATGCTTCCCCCTCAAAAACAGTCATCCGATAAAAGCCGGGAGGTCATCCGGCCAAAGAATCAAAAAAACGCCGGCGACAACCAGTGGATCACCACCGGCCTGCAGAACACGCCGGATGACCGCGAGCGCCGCGACGGCCCGGGCGGCGAAGACGCCGGGCAGCCTTTCTCTTCTGTAGAAACCAACGGCATAAAATAGAATATGGTTTTCACCCCCTGCCGCTCCGGGTGGAAACAGGCGGCGCGTTATAAAGAATGGAAGTATCCGTGCACATGCCACCCCACAAGGAAGCGCTTGTTCCTCGCGGAAATATCCCGGTTTTGCTTCGCATCTTTCTTGCAGGGCGCCGGCCTTGCGGCATCATACAGCTTTGCAAAACCGGGATTTATTCTTGCTGCAAAACCGCAAAGTGCCCAAAAAGAAAACGCCCACGATCATGCTTGACGCATTTCGTGGGCGTTTGACGCCTTTCGTCGCAAAAAGGCCGCTTTTCAAGGAAATCATTCCTTATGGGACGGCGGCGAAACCTCATCTTGTATAAAATCCGAAATAACCGGAAATCTCAGTCGATTTCCACCGCAACCTTGTCATTATTGCGGTTGGCGGCGGCGCGCATCACAGTACGGATCGCTTTGGCGATCCGACCCTGTTTGCCGATGACGCGGCCCATGTCCCCCTCCGCCACATGAAGGTGGTAAACCACGACGTTTTCCTCGTCCGGCTCGTCCACTGTGACGGTGACCTGGCTCGGATCTTCAACCAAGCCTTGCGCGATTGCTACCAGCAATTCTTTCATCTTTCCCACCCTGCCTTTGAAAAGGCATCCTTTCTTTTAAGAGCAATAGAAGCCTGTCCCCCCCGAAAGCACCGCTGCGTCGGATCGGTCAAGGCTCAAAACAAAGTGAAAACACGTTTTCACAGAATCGTCCTCTGATTTTCCCGTTTTCCCAGCCCGGCCAAAAAAGGGTCAATCCGGCACCATTCCCCGCCGAAAAAGCCGGGCGGAGGCATGGTGCCTTCTTTTTCCCTTTCGCGGACGTGAGAAATTAAAGCACGCCGTTCTTCTTGAGCAGCGCCCGGACCGTATCGGTCGGCTGCGCACCGTTGGAGATCCAGGTCTTCGCCTTTTCGGCGTCGACCGTCACAACCGCCGGATCCTTGGTCGGATCGTATGTGCCAATCTCCTCAATGCAGCGGCCGTCGCGCGGCGAGCGGGAATCCGCAACAACGATGCGGTAATACGGATTCTTCTTCGCGCCCATGCGGCGGAGTCTGATTTTAACCATTGCTTGCACCTCCTCGTCAGAATCTCTATCTTCTATGGCTTTGTACACCTTTGAAGCAAATCTACATTCCGGGAAAGCCGCCCGGAAAGCGCCCAGGCTTCATCCGGCGTCCTTTTTTGCCCGGCTTGCCGCCAAGCTGTTTGAACATCTTTTTCATCTGCTCATATTGCTTGAGGAGACGGTTAACCTCCTCCACCGACGTGCCAGCGCCGGCCGCGATCCGCCGCTTGCGGGAGGGGTTGATGATATCCGGCTTTGCCCGCTCCTTTACCGTCATAGAGTGGATGATCGCCTCTACCCGCAGCATCTGACGGTCGTCAATGTCGACGTCACGCAGTTGCTTTTCCATCCCCGGGATCATGCCCAGAACCTGCTTTAAAGGACCCATCTTCTTAATCTGAGTGAACTGGTCAAGCAGGTCATTCATATCGAATTTGTTTTCCTTCAGGCGTCGGGCTGTTTCCTCCGCCTGCTTCTCGTCCAGCTGCATCTCCGCCCGCTCGATCAGGGAGAGCATATCCCCCATCCCAAGTATACGGGAGGCCATGCGATCGGGATGGAACTCGTCGAGATCCTCCATCTTCTCCCCCGTGCCGACGAATTTGATCGGCTTGCCGGTAACCGCCCGGACCGAGAGCGCCGCGCCGCCGCGGGTATCACCATCCAGCTTGGTCAGGATAACACCGTCAATCTCCAGCAGGTCGTTGAATGCTTTGGCCACGTTGACCGCGTCCTGTCCGGTCATCGAATCGACGACCAGCAGAATCTCATTCGGAGAAACCGCCGTCTGAATGCGTTTCAGCTCCTCCATCAAATCGGTGTCAATGTGCAACCGGCCGGCCGTATCCAGAATGACAAAATCGTTGCCGTAATCCCGCGCCTGACGCGCCGCCTCGGCTGCGGTAATCTCCGGCTTCTGGACACCCTTCTCAAACACCGGAACGCCGACCTGCGCGCCGACCACCTTGAGCTGGTCGATGGCCGCCGGGCGGTAGATGTCACAGGCCACCAACAAAGGGCGATGCCCCTTTGATTTCAGCATGCGAGCCAGCTTGGCACTGTGGGTCGTTTTGCCCGAGCCCTGCAAGCCGCACATCATGATGACGGTCGGAATCTTCGGCGCGGTGTTGATCCGTGCCTGCTCCCCGCCCATCAGGGCGGTCAGCTCATCACGCACAATTTTTATAACCATCTGCGAAGCGGTCAGACTCTCCATCACGTTTTCGCCGATGCAAATTTCGGTGACCTTGTTGGTAAAATCCTTGGCAACCTTATAGTTGACATCAGCTTCCAAAAGGGCGAGGCGTACCTCGCGCATAGCCTCTTTTACATCGCTTTCCCGAAGCTTTCCTTTGCTTTTCATCCGCTTAAACGCGGCGGCCAGTTTATCCGAAAGTCCCTCAAACGCCATTGGACGTCACCTCGCTTAACTCACATATTCATTCCCGTTTCGCCGGTGCGGCGCGATGTGGTTAGATACCTATTATAAAGAGATTTTACGCGCCAGACGGGCAATTTTTGCCGCTGAGCGCCGGGTCTCCTCCTCCGCCGCCTCCGACAGCCGGGCGCACAGGGCGAGGATTTTGGCACCCGTCTCCTCCAGCTCGGCGGCGCGCGCCGCGAGAGAGAGCTTCTCCTCCGTCCCGATCAGCAAGCTTTCGGCCCGCTTGATGCCGTCGCGTGCCCCCTGTCGGGTGATGCCGGTATTCTCCGCAATCTCGGTCAAAGAGAGATCCTGATTATAATATAAATCCATAAGGGCGCGCTGCCGGTCGGTCAGCATCCCGCCATAGTAATCCAGCAAAACCGCCATATGCAGATTTTTCGGCATGGCCGGCGCCCCTTTCTTCGCCTTTCTGTAAAGGAAATCACCTTACAGCCATACAGTATACACGATCCCGACGCATCTGTCAAGTGTTTTTCTTTACAGCGTTTCTGACAATTCTGTACGAATTCACTAAATTTTAGCGGATTTATTTTACGGAAAAATTTTCGACCGCTATTGATTTAACAACATGTATGCATTATAATAATTCATGCTCAGAGAAATCTACCATATATTGTGTGGTTCTGAAAGGAAGCAATTACCAATGATTACAACCATCATTAAGCGAGACGGACGGGTTGTGCCCTTTGACAAAGCAAAGATTACAAGCGCAATCTATAAGGCGGCCCAGGCCACCGGCGGCCGCAACGCACAAATCGCGTCCGAACTGACCGAGCGGGTCATCGGTTATCTGGAAGCGGTGGGCGACGAAAACCCCACGGTGGAGGAGATCCAGGACGCCGTTGAAAAGGTGCTGATCGAAAGCGGACACGCCCGCACGGCCAAGGAGTTTATCCTCTACCGTTCGGAGCGCACCCGCCGGCGGGAGATGAACACCCGTCTGATGAAAACCTATGAGGAGCTGACTTTTCTCTCGGCCCGGGATAATGAGATCAAGCGGGAAAACGCCAACATCGACGGCGACACCGCCATGGGGACCATGCTCAAATACGGATCAGAGGGTGCCAAGCAGTTTTATGAGATGTACGTCCTGAATCCGGAGCATGCCCGCGCCCACCGGGAAGGGGACATTCATATCCACGATCTGGACTTTCTGACCCTGACCACCACCTGCTGCCAGATTGATTTGGACAAGCTTTTTACCGGCGGTTTTTCGACCGGACACGGCCATCTGCGGGAGCCGAACGACATCGCCAGCTACTCCGCGCTGTCGGCTATCGCTATCCAGTCCAATCAGAATGATCAGCACGGCGGTCAAAGCATCCCGAATTTTGAATACGCGCTGGCCAAAGGCGTCAAAAAAACCTATAAGAAAAACTACCGCCGCAACCTGGCCAAGGCGCTCGAGCTGCTGGGCGAGATTGAGAATGCCGAGCAGATCGCGGCCGACGTCATGACCGAGATTGAGCAGAACCTCGGCATTGCGCCGGAGTTGGCCAACGACAACGGCTATCATGAAGCGGAAGCTGACCTTTTAACCAAGGAATATCGCAAGGATCTGGTCGACAAGTGCCAGGCCTATGCCTTGAAATATGCCGAGAAGGAGACCGACCGCGCCACCTATCAGGCGATGGAGGCCTTTATCCACAACATCAACACCATGCAGTCCCGTGCCGGCGCGCAGGTACCCTTCAGTTCGATCAACTACGGCACCGATACCAGCCCGGAAGGCCGCATGGTCATAAGAAATGTGCTGCTGGCGACCGAAGCCGGTCTCGGCAATGGGGAGACGCCGATTTTCCCGATCCACATTTTCAAGGTCAAAGAGGGCGTCAACTATAATGAAGGAGACCCGAACTACGACCTCTTCAAGCTGGCCTGCCGGGTCAGCGCCAAGCGTCTCTTCCCCAATTTCAGCTTTTTGGACGCACCCTACAACCTGCAATACTACAAGCCCGGCCGGCCGGAGACCGAGGCGGCTTACATGGGCTGCCGCACCCGGGTGGTCGGCAACGTCTACGATCCGTCGAGAGAGATTGTCAACGGCCGCGGCAACCTTTCCTTCACCTCGATCAACCTGCCCCGGATCGGCATCCGCTCGCACGGGGACATCAACCTGTTTTTTGAGGATCTCGACCGCAAGATTGATCTGGTCATCAACCAGTTGCTCGAACGGTTTGAGATTCAGGCCCGCAAAAAAGTCCGCAATTATCCTTTCCTGATGGGACAGGGGGTTTGGATCGACTCGGACAAGCTGGGACCCGACGACGAGGTGCGGGAGGTTTTGAAGCACGGCACCCTGACGGTCGGATTCATCGGCCTGGCGGAGACGCTGGTCGCCCTGACCGGCAAGCACCATGGCGAGTCGAAAGAATCTCAGAATTTAGGATTGGAGATCGTCGGCTACATGCGCCGCCGCATGGACGAGGCATCCAAGAAATACGGCCTCAATTTTTCTCTGATCGCGACCCCGGCAGAAGGGTTGTCCGGCCGTTTTGTCCGCATCGACCGCGGACTGTACGGCGAGCTGCCCGGAATCACCGACCGGGAATACTACACCAACTCTTTCCACATTCCGGTCTACTACCCCATCTCGGCACTGGAGAAAATCCGGCTGGAGGCGCCATATCATGAACTGACCAACGGCGGACACATCACCTATATTGAGATGGACGGTGACCCGACCACCAACCTCGACGCGTTCGAGGCGGTCATCCGCGCTATGAAAGAATCCGGCGTAGGCTACGGTTCGGTCAATCATCCGGTCGACCGGGATCCCTGCTGCGGCTACACCGGCATCATCAACGACGTCTGTCCCAAGTGCGGCCGGGCCGAGTGCGAGGATCACCCGATCGAACGCATCCGACGGATCACCGGCTATCTGGTCGGGACGATGGATCGTTTCAACTCGGCCAAGAAGGCGGAGGTCCGCGATCGGGTCAAGCACAATGTCCTTGTAAAGGAGAGCGAAACGCCGGAGGCCTCTGCAATCGATTCGGCCGAGGCGAAGCAGGCATAAGCCAAAACAATATTCGGCGGGCGGAGTTTGTTCAGACAGATGCTCCGCTCGCTTTTTTGAAAGCAGATGAAACACTTTGTACAATTCGGATAAACTGTATATAGCCGGCGTGATTAAGGAATCCATCGTCGACGGCCCCGGCTATCGTTACACCGTCTTTGCGCAGGGGTGCCCGCACCACTGCGAGGGCTGTCACAATCCGCAGACCCACCCCTTTTCCGGTGGGAGAGAGGCCGACCTTGACGCCATCGCGAAGGAGATTGGCGAAAACGTCCTGCTGAAAGGCGTCACCTTTTCGGGCGGGGAACCGTTCTGTCAGGCAAAGCCTTTCACCCGGCTTGCCCGGCTGGTTCACAATGCAGGCAAGGATGTCATCAGCTACTCAGGCTATACATTTGAAGAGCTGTTGGCCGGCGCCAACGAAGAAAACGGATGGCGCGAGCTGCTTGAGAACATCGACTATCTGGTCGACGGGAAATTTATCCTGGCTGAAAAGACTCTGCTGCTGAAATTCCGCGGCAGCCGCAACCAGCGGATCATCGACGTGCCGGCCTCTTTGCCGCGAGGAGAGGTTATTCTCGCCCCGTTCAACGATTAGTTTTCAATCCATTTAGGGAGTTGTCTATACAATGCCAACCGGAATCCGACGTTTCAAACCATGGATTGCGGCGTTGCTGTCGGCAGTGCTGCTTTTCTCTTTGTCCGCCTGCTCAAACGACACGGCCGACGCCGTTGTGCGGTTTGAGCTTGACGCACTGCCGGCCACCTTCGACCCACAGCTCGCGTCCTCTTATGCCGAGCTGCTGGCCGTCCGCAATTTGTATGAAGGGCTGTTCCGCATCGACAACGAGGGGAACGTCGTCCTCGCCGCCGCAAAAACCTACGATGTCTCGGACGACGGACTGACTTACACCTTTCATCTGCGGGAGGATGCACAGTGGCGGGATGAAACCCCGCTGACCGCGGCCGACTTTGTGTTCGGCTTTCAGCGCGCGGCCGATCCGGTAACCCGGGCGCCCTTTGCCGACAAACTGCGCTGTATTCAAAATTTTGCCGCCGCGCTGGAGGGAAGCGTGCTCCCCGGGCAGATCGGCGTTACGGCAGCCGACGACCACACCCTGCAAATCCGGCTGGATTTTGCCGATCCAACGTTTTTGACCACCCTGGCTTCGGCCGTCGCGATGCCCTGCAACCGGCAGTTTTTTGACAGTGCCGGAGGGCAGTACGGCCTCGTCGCGGACAAGGTGCTAACCAACGGCTCTTTCCGCCTTTATTCCTGGCAGGAGGCGCTGGTTCGCCTGAGCATCAGCACCGCTTATAAGGGAGGATATGCCGCGAAAATCGGCGCGGTGATTCTCACCCTCGCCGACAGCGAGGCGGCAGACACCCGTGCTGACCGCATTGCCTCCGGCTCGGTCGACGTCGGCATCATCACAGACGCAGAGTATGAGGCGGCGGGCAAAAGCCTCTCGGTCACTTCGTTTGAGGATATTTCCTACATTCTGGTATTCAACCCGTCCAGCTCGCTTGGAAAAGAGAATATTTCCTGCATCCTCACCCGTGCGTTCGACCGCAGCCGGTTTGAAGACGGATTGCACGACTACCTGACCACAGCCGAGTCGCTGATCCCCTCCGCCCTGACGTTGGGGGGGGAGAGCTACCGTTCGCTTTCGACCGTATCCTATGGTTTTTCCTACGACCCCACAGGGGCAAAGGCCGATCTGCTCTCCGCAGTATCCGGCCTGCCGGACGGCAAGCTGCCTTCCATTACCCTGCTGTATCCCGATACCCCGGGCGTTTCGAATATTGCGACCGCCATCGCTCTCGACTGGCAGGAGAATCTGGGCGCCTATGTCAACATCAGCGCCGACACGACGGAGAAAATTCGTTCCCGCGTCTCGGCGGGGAGTTATCAGGCGGCAATTCTGCCGGTCACCTCGACCGACAATACCATCTCCGGCTTCTTTGACAATTTCATCACCGGAAACAGCGCCAATCGGTCAGGCTTTTCTAACGCCGAATTCGACGCTGCGGCCGCGCGGCTGACCGAACATCTCTACACCGACGCGGCGTTATCCGACGCCATGGCCGCCGAACAGATACTGGCCGACAGCCAGTTGATTACGCCGCTGGTCTTCGGACACACGCGGTACGCCGTGTCCGAAGGAATCAAAAAAATCGGGTTTTCCCTGACCGGCGGGGCGGTTGATTTCGCATTTGTGGAAAAAAAGAGCTGACACAAAGGGATACCGCACGGCCTTCGAACAGCATAAAACACACGCCCGGACAAGCTTGTCCGGGCGTGTGTTTTGCATTTTATACATACAGAAGCGACACCAGCCGCTTACCGGTATTTTTCCACCGCTTGCACAAAAGGGCTTTCGCTTTTGCTTATGTTCAGATGTCCATCCCGACAGCGCGGCACCAGCCCTCTGCAATCAGGCCGTGGCCGGCATAGGTCGGATGCACGCCGTCGCGGCTGTAATACTCATCCGGGGTAGCGATAAAACCGGCGTTCATCAGCCCATCGGTCGGCACAAGAATGGCGCCGAATTCCTTGGCCAGACGGCGGCAGGCCTGAATCTTCGGATCAAGGTCGGCACGCCAAGCCTTGCGATCCTCCGGATTCGGGAGGACGTACGGCTCCAGCATGATGATCCGCGCGCCGAGCGCAGCGGTCTGCTCCAAAATCTTGCGGTAGTTGGCTTCGTACGCCTCGCAACTGGTCGGATCGTTGCTGTCGAAGCCGCGCCAAGTGTCGTTGATGCCGATCATGATGGAAACCACCGTCGGCTTTAGATCGAGGCAGTCCTCCTTCCACCGGGCGACGAGATCACAGCTTCGATTGCCGCTGATTCCTTTGTTGATAAATTTGACGTTCATGCCGGCCAGCTTGTGGTACAGCAAGGAGGAAATCACCATCGGATACCCCACACCGAGGTCGTACAGATCCGCCCGGTTGCGGCCGCAGTCGGTCACGCTGTCTCCCTGAAACAAAACGACATCGTTTTCCTTGAAAAACATCTTTTTCGACACTCCCATACATGCAAATTTATGTTTATTATAGGCCTCTGCTTTACAGAATGCAAGATGAAATCTTGCCGCTTCAGAGAATTATATTGCGGTTTTTGTAAAAAGAATAGATTACGCACCGCCGCACCGGCAGGCCGAAGGTTTTCTCAGCCGCGGCGGCGTACACCTCCAACTGGACGGCGTACCGCTCCCGCAGCTCGGAGACCTCCTCCACCCGGTCGGTTTTGTAATCGAGGATGACCAACCCACCGTCGATCTCATAAATGCAGTCGGCGATGCCCTGCACAATGACCGGCTCATTCCTGACCTCGTCGGGAAGATCGGGATCGAACCGCCCGGCCGGCAGTTCGTCGATGAACCGCACCTCCCGCATCAGACGGGGCGAGGCCTGCATCTCGGCATACAGATCGCTTGCAAAGAAGCGTCGGAGGCTGTCCTTATACAACCCGCCGGCCTCATCCTCCGACAGAAAGCGCAGCGCAACCAGCCGGGCAATCTCCCGGTCGAGGTCGGCCGCCGCCTCGGCATAATCGGCGAACTGCATGAATTTGTGGGTCGCCGTACCCCGCTCGGCAGCGGTCAGGCCGCTGTGGTCGAGGAAGGCCGGCCGGTCGGTAAAGGCATATGTGTCATCGCCGGCCGCCGCCTCCGCCAGACGTGAGACGCCGGTTTTCGCCACCAACCGTCCGAGCGCAGCATACGGATAGCGGTAAGAGAACCGGGCCGAAAGCGCCGCGTATATCTCCACGTCCGCCGTTTGCGCCGGGATGTCCAACTGCGCTGCATCGGGAGTCTCATCCGGGGACACGGCCGCTTCAAACCGCAGGCGGAGAAAAGGCTTGTCTCCCTCGGGTACACGAAAGCCGGTCTGCCCGAACATCCCGGCCGAAGCCGGATGCAGCGCGGCGGTCAGAATCAGCCAATCGGCATAGGAGCCGGCCGACAGCACAGCCGACGGCAGCAGCGCCGGGCCGTCCTCCCCTTCCTGCAGGCCGGTGCGGACAAGGCCCTCCATGGACGTCTTTGATTTTCCGCTAACCACCATCAGCAGTTTTTCCTCTGCCCGGGTCATGGCGACATATAGCAGCCGCAGTTCCTCCGCCACCGAGGCCCGCGCGGCCGAAACGCCGATCGCCTCCCTCGCCAAAGTGGAGTAGCGCACCTTGGCCGCGTCATCCTGCAAGGAGAGGCCGATGCCGAGCCGCTCGTCGATCAACAGGCTTTGGGAAAGATCGGTTTTGTTCAGTTTACCGGCGCAGTTGGCCAAAATACAGACCGGGAACTGCAGTCCCTTGGAGGAATGGATGCTCATGATCTTCACCGCATCCTCTCCGGCAGCGGAAGGAGGCGCAGCCTTGATGGTGTCGGCCTTGTCCGCCCGCTCAATCCGCGCAAGGAACTGCGCAAGGGTCATCCGTTCTCCTTTGGAAAACTGGGACGCCATATCGACCAGCAGCAGCAGGTTGGCCTGCCGCTCGGCGCCGTTTTCCATTGCCAAAACCAGGTGGAGATACCCCGTCTCCTCCAGCAGATCCAGCAAAAATCGGTCGACCGGCCGGGCGGCCGCCTGGTACCGGTATTCCTCCAATCGGGAAAGAACGGCTCGTGCGCGTTCGTTGCCCGACCGACCGGCGGCCGCCAGCGCGGTGTAGAGGCTTCCCTCCGGCGCGTCGGCACGCAGTGCCGCAACCTCCTCAAAGCTGAAGCCGAACACCGGGCAGGTCAGCGCGCTCAGCAGCGGCAGGTCGCGGGTCGGGTTGGAAATCACCTTCAAAATCGAAAGAAAGGTCATCACCTCGGGCGAGGAAAGCAGGCTGCCGGCGCTGACGCTGACCGGAATGCCCATGGCCTTCAGACCGGCGGCGTAAACGTCCGCCTTGCCCGCAAAGGAGCGCAGCAAAATTGCGAAATCACCGTAGCCCGCCGGACGCAGACGCGTCGGATCTTCCCGGTCGCGCAACAGCAGGCCGCCCTCCACCGCGTCGTGGATATACCGGGCAACGGCCGACGCCTCCCCCTCAATGCGGGAGGCGTCCCCCTCACAGTCCAGAAAAAGCAGCTCGGCCTCCGGCTCCGGCGTCTCAGGATAAACGGCGGCCGGGATCAACCGGTCCTCGGCCGCGTAGGCCATACCACAGGTTGCCTCGTTCATCAGGGCCGAAAAGCAGAAGTTAACATAGTGACAGATTCCCGCCCGGCTGCGGAAATTGCGGCCGAGGATGATTTTGGCCGGGCCGCCGTCCCCCGCCGGATAGAGAGAAAACCGCTCCTTTTTCTCTAAAAAGCCGTCGGGGTCGGCGTGCCGGAAGCGATAGATGCTCTGCTTGACGTCCCCGACCATAAACAGCTTTCTGCCCCCGTCCGAGACGGCGTAAAACAATGTGTCCTGCAGCGGATTGGTATCCTGATATTCGTCAACCAGCACCTCATCGAACCGGGCGCACAGCTCCTCCGCCCCAGGCGCGGGAGACAAAACGCCATCCTCTCCCAGCGTGACAAAGAGAGAGAGGGCGAGATGCTCGGCATCGGCAAAGGTCAAAAGGTTCCGCTCGTTATGGGCGGCGAACAGCCCCTCCTCAAACCGGTCGCAAAGCGCAACCAGCTTTTCGGCGGCAGGGCGGGCGGCTGCCATCAGCGCCGTCTGCCGCTCCAGAGAGGTCGGCAGCAGCTTGGCAATCTTTCCCACCCGCGCTTTTGCACTTTTGGTCACGGCGGCATAGGTCGCCTTGGCCTGCTCAAGGAAGGGGTCCTCCCCCGTTTTCAGCAGCGTACGGGGAAAAGCGAATCCGCCGGCCGCGGCGCGCAGAGCGTCCCACTCGCGCGTCCGCGCCAGCCGGGCAAGCGCGGCAGCCTGTTCCTCCCCCGCAAGCAGGGCGGCGCGGTAACCGGACAGCCGGTCGTCCTCTCCAAAAGAAGAGACGACCGCATGCAGAGCGGCGGCAAGCGCCTCCCCCTCGGCCGCAATATGGTCGAACAAAAGGGTAGCCAACGGAGTCTCGCACAGGGAGCCGCCGGCGGCATATCCCGAAACGGCCGTGTGCCGCCATGCCTTCGGAAAGGGGGTGGAGGCGCTGAACTCATACAGCTTGCGGACTGCGGCGGCCACCCGCTCCTCCCCGAAATCGCCGCCGAGCGCCGAAAGCAGAGCGGTAAATTCAGGACTGCGGGCGGCAAATTCCCCGGCGAAAATGTCCTCCAGCACCCGGTCGGAAAACTGGGCGGTCGCCTCGGCCGACGCGATTTTGAAATCGGGCGATATGCCGAGACGGTCAAAATTCTCCCGCACCAGGTCAAGGCAAAAGGCGTCGATCGTGGAGATATTCGCATTTTGCAAAAGCAGCGTCTGTCGCAAAATGCGCGGATTGCCCGGATCTGCGGCCAGTGCGTCGGCCAGCAGTTTTTCAATCCGGCCGCGCATCTCGGCCGCGGCGGCGTTGGTAAAAGTGACCACCAGCAGCCGGTCGGCCGGAACGGGATCCGCCCCCTCCAGCAGCTTGCGGAGAACGCGGCTGGTCAGCACGGCCGTCTTGCCCGAACCAGCCGCAGCCGAGACCAACACCGTTCCCTCGGCGCAGATGGCCAGAGCCTGTTCTTCAGTCGGCTGAAAGGGCATTCTCCTCCTCCTCCTTTCGCAGCAGATCAAATATTTCCTCATTTGTGCGGGCGGCAGTCTTTTGGTGCGGCCGGTCTCCCCTGCGGCAGACGGCGGCATAATCACAGTAGGCGCAGGCATCTGAGGAAACGCCGTCGCGCGGGTTTATGGAAATATCCCCCTCATGCAGCGCGTCACCCATTTGCCGGATATAGCGGAGGATGTGCCCCTCGATCGCGGTAAATTCCTCTGATGGGATCAGACTGCGGCTTTTGCGCACACTGCCGTTTTTATTGAAGGCGACCGGCACAAAACGACCGTCCTTTTCCCGGTTCATGGCGGCCAGCGCGGACTCATCGTCGGTCAACAGGCCGTTCATCCGGGTGGCTTTGGCCGCCGCGCCGGCCCCCTCCTCTCCCGAGGCAATGGCGCGGCGAGCCGGCATATATAAAATCCCGGCGGGCGCGAGCGCGCCCTCCTCCCCACGGATGCCGCCCCGCCGCACAGCGCAGAGATAGACGAGCATCTGCATATTCAGCCCATACACGACGTCGGGGAGGCTGAAGATTCTGCTCCCGGTTTTATAGTCTATGATCCGGAAAACCAGCCGTCCCCCGGCGGGGAGAATATCCAGCCGATCGACCGAACCAACAATGGCGGCCGTCCCCTCCCGCAGTTCCACCTTGAGCGGCGGGGTCTCGCACTGCTCGTCAAAGCCGATTTTGAGTTCACAATAGGCGGGGGTAAAATCGCTGACGGCCAGCTCCTCGGCCAGGCGGGCGGCAAGATCGCAGAGAACAATGTACAGCCGCTCGAGCATGAAGGGAAGGCGGTAGCCCTCCGGCCGCGCGCCGCAAAGCATTTGATCGACATACTCTTCCAGCGCGCAGCGAACCTGCGCCTCCCGCTCGGCGGCGGACAGGGAGGGGAGGCGCTTACCGTATGCTTTGATCAGACTTTCAAGCACATAGTGCACCGCCGTGCCCCGCTGCATGACGTCCAGCTCAGCCCGCCGGGGGGGCTTGACCTTCAGTCCGTATTTACAGAAATAGGAAAACCGGCAGCGGGCGAAGGTGTCAATGCGGGAGGCGCTGAGCACCAGGTTTTTGCCAAACAGGCGGCCGGCCGTTTCCTTTGACAGGGCGGGCTGTCCTTCCTCTGCGGCCAGTGCAAGGGCGGCCAGGCGGCCGCGCTGCTCCGGCTGTTCGGCGTAATACCGTCGCAGGGCGGCCGCCGTCGGGCTGTCCTCCCTCCATCGGGCGGCCAAACGGGGAAAGGCGGCGGCCGCCGTCTCCAGCTCGTCGGAGGCTAAAGACGTGGCGGCGCACCGCATCCTCCGGCAGCCGGGCAGAAGGATGGTAATCCGATCGAGCGCCGCGGCCGGCAGCGCCGGCGCACCCGCCGGAGTCGACCGGACATAGCTGACAAACAGCCGGCTGTAGCAGGAAAACAGGGTTCGGTAGAGCAGGTAGCTTTCCTCCACCGAGCTGGAAAGATGGCAGTCCCGAATCTCCAGCCCCAAGCCGCCGAGCGTCGTCCGTTCCCTTGATGAGAGCAGGCCGCCGGACGACAGGCGGGGAAAAGCACCCGCGTTAAAGCCAAGCAGAAAGGTAAAGCGCGGCCGGGCGGGACGGATTTTCTCCGCCGAGCCGGCGGTGACGGTATCCAGCTTTTGCGGAATCACCCCAAGGCGGGAGGCCGAGACAATCAGCTCAAACAATTCATAAAACCGGGCGGGTGTCACCTCTTCCCCAAGGCCCAGGGCAAGCTGGGAAAGCAAATCCATCAGCAGACGATAGCTTTGCCGGAAGCAGTCGGCCGTCTCCCCCTCCCCCACGCCGGTCAGACGGGTGCACCACGCCTTCAACCGCCGGTCGGCCCCGGTGGCGCAGATCAGGGCATAGAGGCCGGCGGCCATTTTTTTCGGCCGGCCGGTCAAAATCGCTTCCCGCAGCTTGCAAAGCGGGGCTGTCACACTCTCCCGCAGGCGGTTGAGTTCCTCCAGCCGGCCGGTAAAATCGGATGTCCGGCCGCCATCGGAAAAGCCGTCCGGATTCCCGCTCCAGGGAGAGAGCCATCCCTCCTCCCCGTTCAGGTTCCAGATGTACGCATAGTCCTCCAGCGCGCCAACCTCCTCCGGCATCAGGGAGGAAAGACCGGTTTTCAGCATGCACAAAATATCCTCGGTGGCAAAGCGGTGCGCGGCGCGAAAAGCCGCCAGGGCGTAAACCAGAATGGGCATGGAGGCCGCCTCACGCTGCTCGTCGATAAAAACCGGGATGTCATAACGGGCAAAGATCGTCTCCACCGCGTTCTGATAGCTCTGCATATCCCGGGCGATCAGCACAAAATCCTTGTAGCGCAGACCGGGCGTCTCGCGCACCATACGATGGATGGTCCGGGCGGCAAAATCGACCTCCTCATACAGATTTGCGGCCGAGACAACCGTGAGAGCGTCGGTCTCCTCCAGATAAGGCGCGCCGTCCTGCCGGAAACCGCGTTCCAGAGCGGTAAGGGCGGCGGACTCGAAAAAGGCCTGCGGCAGCACCTGCGGCGCGGCCGTCCGAATCGAGTGCACCGATGCCATCCGTCGCAGCCGCGCCACCGTTTTATGTATATTGGAAAAAATACCGAGTCCCTGTGTCCTGTCCTCCGCGCTGTCGGCCGGCAGGGCAAAGCAGACCGCGTCGGTCCACTGAAAAATACGGTCAATCACCTTCCACTGCTGGCCGGTGAAACCGAAAAAGGCATCGAAGAAAACCTGCTTGTTCTTAAAAAAATCGCATTCGCCCAGCGCGTCGTACAGCCGGGTCAGAAGATCATCCTTGTCCGCGTTCCGCTGAGAGACCAGCGTATCATACTCCCCCATGACACGGGCAAAATCACACAGCTTGGCGCGCAGAGAACCGTCAGGCACCCCGCCGGCCAGCGCCAACAGCCCGTCGGGGGTGAGGCCGCACTGCTTAAACTCGCTGATCATGTCCAGCGCGGCGCGGATAAAATCCTGCCGGCCGGTCTGTCCGGCGTAGTAGAGCAAGGCGGGCTTTGCCTTTTCGAGCGCCCGCCCCATAAAAATCAGACGGCCGCCGTCATTCAGCGGCAGCCCCGACGTCCCACCCGTCTGTCGGGAGACAATCTCCGCCAGGCGGGAGAAGGTCAGTACCTCCACCCGCTGGGAAGCGCGGCTGCCGACATATTTCAGGACAGCCCGTTCGCTTTCGAAGGAGTTCTGTTCCGGAACCAGCAGGACAACCGACGCCTCCCCCCGCTGGGAGACTGCGGCAATCCTGCGGTAAATTTCCTGCGATTTGCCGCTGTTCGCCGGGCCGAGTATAAATTCCAGCATACTTTCTCCTCCCTCTATAGCCATAACACAGCCGTCATACACCAAATACAAAATCAAATGGGCTTTTCCTAAAAAAGCCGAACCTTGAGCAGGGCAAGGCCCATTTTTAAAAGACGCCTCATCTTTGTTCGCACAAAACTTTTGGGCGTCTTTATTGTAACCACACAGATCGGAAAAATGGGCTTTTCGAAAAAAGCTGAACCTTGAGCAGGGCAAGGCCCATTTTTAAAAGACGCCTCATCTTTGTTCGCGCAAAATTTTGGGGCGTCTTTATTGTAACCACACGGATCGGAAAAATGGGCTTTTCTAAAAAAGCCGAACCCTGAGCAGGGCAAGGCCCATTTTTAAAAGACGCCTCATCTTTGTTCGCACAAAACTTTTGGGCGTCTTTATTGTAACCACACGGATCGGAAAAATGGGCTTTTCTAAAAAAACCGAACCCTGAGCAGGGCAAGGCCCATTTTTAAAAGACGCCTCATCTTTGTTCGCACAAAACTTTTGGGCGTCTTTATTGTACCACACCCCGCAGCTCCAGGCAATCCAAAACGCCGTGTGATCCATATAAAAACCCAATAAAATCACAAACCTCATCCACCGCCGGAGATCTCCCGAACGAAGGATGAGGTTTTCTGCGTTATATGCAGGTTTGATCCTTAATACCGATTATCAAAAATGCGGGTGGATTTTTTCTCGCTCCTGGGCAGGTCGCCGATCGTGACCCCCTTCGGCTCGATCAGCAGACCAACCCTGATCTTAAACTCGGCCCGGACGGCGGTTTCCACCGTCTCCCGATCCGCGTCCGGCTCCATCTCAAAGAAAAGCGTCATGATATCCTTGCCGTTCAGATGGTCGATCATGACCTGATATTCGCTGCTGACCCCGTCGACCCCGCGAAGGACATCCTCCACCTGGCCGGGGTAGATATTGACCCCCTTAACCTTGACCATGTCGTCGCTGCGGCCGATAATCCGGTCGATCCGCGGGTAGGAAAGACCGCAGGAGCATTCTCCCGGCACGATGCGAGAGAGATCGTGTGTCCGGTATCGGATAAGGGGCGCGCCCTCTTTTTTCAGGGTAGTGATGACAATCTCCCCGATTTCGCCGTCGGGGAGAACCTCGCCGGTTTTGGGGTCGATAATTTCCAGATAAATAAAATCATCCCAGTAATGCATCGGCTCGTCCTTCTGACAGTTGATGCCGATACCGGGGCCGTATATCTCGGTCAGACCATAGATGTCGTACAGCTCTACGCCGAGCTCCTTTGCGATGCGGGCGCGCATTTTGTCCCCCCACCGTTCCGAGCCGATGACCCCCTTGCGCAGATGCACCTGATCCCCGATGCCGCGCTTTGCAATCTCCTCCGCCAGCAACAGCGCATAGGAGGAGGTCGCGCAGAGCACCGTACTCTTCAGATCAACCATCATTTTGAGCTGCTTATCCGTGTTGCCCGGCCCCATCGGAATCGCCATGGCGCCCAGCTTCTCGCATCCGAGTTGAAAGCCTATCCCCGCCGTCCAGAGGCCGTATCCGGGCGTGATCTGAATCCGGTCGGCACTGGTAATGCCGGCGACCGCATAACAGCGGGCAAACATGGTCGCCCAGTCATCGACGTCCTGTTTGGTATAGGGGATGATAATGGGTGTACCGGTCGTGCCGGAAGAGGAATGAATACGCACAATTTCCTCATCCGGGACGGCCTGAATACCCAAAGGATAAACCTCCCGCAGTTCGTCCTTCTCTGTAAAAGGGAGGGACTCAAACGCGGCGGAATCAATGATGTCAGCCGGGTCAATGTCCGCGAACTTTTTGGCGTACAGCCCGCCGGAAAAAGCCTTGACCGCCTTCATCCGGCCGCGGATCAGCTCCAGTTGTTTTTCGCTTGGTTTCATAATGCAAACCATCCTTTCATCGAGAACGCACAAGGCGCTTTCCCTAAAACACGACACCCACGGCAATCAGCGCCGCCCCGATCAGCAGGGTCACGCCGTCAAGCGCCGAAAATTTAACGGTTTTATAGCCGCTGTCCTTCTTCCGCAGATTGAAGCCCCGCAGCTCAGCGGCGATGGCGGCGCTGTCGATCTTCTGCACCGAGGAGATCAGCAGCGGCACACAGAGGGGCACGATCAGTCCCAGCTTTTTGAAGATATTTTTGGTATCAAACGCAACGCCGCGGGCGGTCTGTGCCTCCATAATGCCGGCAAGATCGGCGGTAAAACCGGGGATAAACCGCACGGCCGAAGTAATGGCAAAGGCGTATTTATACGGAATGCCACACCGGCTGACCAGCGCGTTGGAAAGGTCGCTCAGCTTGGTCAGAGTAATCATCAATGCCAAGGGCAGCGTCGCTCCCATCAAGCGGAGAACCACCTGCGCCGCGACATAAAAACCATAGTCGGTCAGCACAATTCCAAGCGGCAGTGCAATCAGCACCGTTCCCTTTTGAATAAACAGCACCTGCAAAACGAACAGAAAAACCGACAGCTTGACAAGTCCCCGCAGCATCCGCAGCGCATGTGGCAGGATGCCTCCGACCGCGCCGATCGCAAGATCGAAAAGCACAAAACCGGCCAACACAAACAGATTGTCGCAGGCAAAGCAGCCGATGCAGATCATCAGGGCCAGCAGCAGCTTAGCCCGCGGGTCGAGGCGATGGATGACCGAGTTTCCGGGGATATAGTCCAAAAAGCCCTTCACGCGCCCACGCCCCCTTTCCCTGCCCGGACGCAGATGGCGTCGGTCATCTCCTCCACAGTGGAGACCCGGCCGAGCCGGACGTCCAACGCCAGCGACAGGCCGATGATCTGCGGTGCGAGGAGAGAGGCGGCCGCCATCGCCGTCTCATCATAAAAAATTTCGGCCGGTTTGCCGTCGGCCACCATCCGGCCGTCGTGCATCAAAACCGCCCGGTCGGCGTAGTCGAGAGCTATTTCCATATCATGGGTCACCATCAGGACGGTGACCCCCTTTTGATTCATCTCTTTGACATAGTTCATAATCTGAACACATTCTTTGTAATCGAGGCCGGTAGTCGGCTCGTCGAGAATCAGCAGCTCCGGCTCGCTGATCAGAACCGAGGCCAACGCAACCCGCTGTCGCTCTCCCCGGCTGAGGGTGAAAGGATCGGCCGCCGGATCCAGCGAGAATACATCAAGGGTACGGGCCAGCCGCTCTTCCCGTTTTTCGGAGTCCACGCCGGCGTGGGTGAGGCTGAATATCAGCTCGTCACGCACTGTGTTTTTGCAGATCTGGCGATCGGGATTCTGAAACAAAAAGCCGATTTTTGCGGCCAGGGCGCTTGCCTTGACCTTTGCCGTATCCACGCCGTCGACGACGACGCTGCCGACTGTCGGCCGCAGCAGTCCCCGCACCAGCTTCGCCAGGGTTGATTTCCCCGCGCCGTTGGAGCCGAGCAGGGCGATAAACGCGCCCTTTCCGGCCGAAAAACTGACATCTCGCACGGTTGGCTCCGGTCCATACCCAAAGGAAACATGGTTCAGTTCGATCATGACAGCGCCTCCTCCACCATGGCCTTGGCCTGCGGGATGCTGACCGGCGGCAGGCCACTATACACCCCGGCCTCCTGCAGCGCCTCTTTCAAAGAGACAATGCGGGGCACATTGATGCCGATCCGGCGCAGCTCGGCGCTGTGGTCGAGGACCCGGCGCACCTCGTCAAAATAGAGGAGTCGGCCGTTTTCCATTACGGCAAGCTTTTTCGCATATTCGCAAAGCAACATGATCTTCTGCTCCACAATCAGAATGGTGATGCCGTGTCGCTCGTTCAGCTCGCGAAGAATCTCAAATAACTGACGGCTGCTGACCGGATCCAGCTCGCCGGTCGGCTCGTCGAGCACAATAATCTCCGGCCGCAGGGCCAGAATGGCGGCCACAGCGACCTTCTGCTTCTGCCCCCCGCTGAGGGAGGCGATGCTGCGCTCCCGCAAAGCGGCGATTCCGACCTGCTCCATAGCGGTCTGCATACGGGACACAATTTCCTCCTTCGGAATGCCGAAATTCTCCAGCCCGAAGAGGATTTCATCCTCCACCACGGCGGCGACCATTTGAGCATCGACGTCCTGAAACACGCTGCCAACTACGCCCGAAAGCTGCTCCGGCCGCACCTCCACCGTATCCATGCCGTCCACGCAAACCGCACCGTAAAAATCGCCGGCATAGTGGTGAGGCACAACCCCGCTGACGCTGTAGGTCAAGGTGGATTTCCCGGCGCCGGAGTTGCCGATGATCCCGATGAAATCCCCCTTCTCCACCGTCATATTGATGTTCTCGAGGGCGTTTTTCCCACCCTCCGCATATTTAAAGGTAAAATTTTTGATTTCGATGATCGACATGGCTTTCCCCCCTCCAAATTCGCCGTAAGGACAGTATGACTTACGCCTTGTTCTTTTTCTTAAACGCGGCATTCAGCGGGATATAAAGCACCTGCACGATCACGGCGTTGAGGACTCCGGTAAAGAAAACGATCGGCACATAGGCTGCCATTGTAGCGACATCTGCCCCGGCAAAGGCAAAAAGGCAAAGGGTATAAATACCGCCGCTCAGCTCGGTGCTGAGGAAGGTGGACACAACCGGCTGAAGCGAAACCTTCCCGATCCGCATGGGCAGCCGGATGAGCAGGCCCATCAACGTGGCGCCGAGCAGTTCACTGATCAGGTTGATATATGGGGTGCCGGGAAAGAACTGACACACCGCGCCGGCCAGAAGGCCGATGATCGCTGCCTCATACACCTTGGGGCGAATGATCAGGATGGCCAGACAGTACATGGCGATGACAAAGTTCGGCTTCATACCGCCGATGTTGATGAACGATCCGGCAAAAAATTTAAGGACGAAGCCGGCCGCAAGCAGCACGGCAACCAGAATAATATCCGAAATCGAAAGGCCCTTTTTAACCTCTTCTTTGACGACTCTTTTTTCCATGATAAAAACCTCTTTCCTGAAAGTTATTTTTGTTTTTGTTTTGCGCTCCGGCGACGCCAGAGCAAAACGGTATACATTTGTACATCCCGCGGCATACGCCATCGTTCTTTCAGCAAAACAGGCATTTTTAAAACCTCCAACAACGGCCGGATTTTGGCCGAAGAAATCAAACAATATTCAACCGGGGTTGGATGAAAAGAAATTTCCGGCGCCGTATATTTCGGCCGCCGCGCCCCGTACGCGGCGAGAAATTTGGAACAAAAAACAGCCTTTGCCCACTTGAAAACAAGGGACAAAAGCTGTTGCTTCTGCGATACCACCCTAATTCGTCCCCGATCATCGGGAACGCACTCTGCGATGCACAACCATGCATCTGCCGCTGTTACGGCCGGCCCTCCGTCTCCCCTACTGAATCCTTGTTACAAGAATCGTTCGGTTTGCCCTCGTAAGTCCATTCGCCGGTATGTTTATCTCCGCAATCGCACTGTCTGCGGCTCTCTGTACACAACCTTTACCGGGTACTACTCTTACTCATCGGTTTACACGGCGCGAAACCGCCGCGTTCATAAGGGATATTGAATTTGTTAGTATGATAGCACCGCTTTCCCGGTTTGTCAACCCCCTGTTTTGAATTTTTTCAGGCGGAGGCCGCCCGGAAAGGCAAAGCGTTCACGCCTGCGCGTAAGCTGCGGCGCCAAGCTCCAGCGCTTTTAAATTTACCTCGCGAAATTTCGGAGGAAGCTCCGTCTCCACCACCCGGCGGAGGTCTTCGGGCGTCATACCAATTGCTCCAGCCGCAGCCGCCGCGCCAAGCAGCGCGACATTGAGCACCCTGGCCGTCCCGCAGGCCGAGAGAACCGCCTCTCCGTCCAGGACGACCAGACGCACATCCTGCGCCCGCAGATAGTCAAGCATCCTCCCCGCGTCGTAGGCGGTATCGGACAGCGCGTCGGTCACCGGCTTGACGGCCATACCGCAGGCCACCACCCGGCCGCCCTGTTTTAAATAAGGAAGGGCACGCGCCGCCTCAGCCGGTTCAAAGCCGATGATCACGTCGGCCTCCCCTCTCGGGATCAGAGGAGAATACACGCCTTCCCCAATCCGGACATGGCTGACGACACAGCCGCCCCGCTGCGCCATGCCGATCGTCTCGGCCGTGTGGGCCGGAAGGCCTCGGGAAATGGCCGATTTCGCGACGATTTTTGAGGCGAGGACGGTTCCCTGACCGCCGACGCCGGCAAACAATATGTTAAGCATTTTTCTTCCCTCCGATCGCGCCGACCGGGCAGACCGGGACGCAGAGTTCGCAGCCGTAGCATAAAGCGACGTCAATCTTTGCCTTGCCGCCGTCCTTGACGATGGCGGGACATCCAAGCTCCCGGATGCATTTTTTGCAGCCGACGCATTTCTCCCGATCGACGGCAAGCGGCGGCTTTGCCCGAGAAACAGCGATACAGGGCGCGCGATAGATAATGGCCGAAACGCCCTTCACTTCGGCCGCATGACGAGCCGCCGCCTCCGCTGCCGGGGTATCGAACGGGTCGACCGTCTGCACATCCTTCACGCCGAGGCCGCGCAGCACCGACTCAATGTCGATTTTCTGCGCCACCTCACCCATCGCGTTGAAGCCGGTACTCGGCCCCGGCTGCTGTCCGGTCATGGCGGTGGTCGAGTTATCGAGGATGACCGCCACGATATTGGCGTCGTTATACACCGCGTTTACAATCCCCGCGATGCCGGTGTGAAAGAAGGTTGAATCCCCGATAAACGCAAAGCAGACGGTATCCGGCTCCACCCGACCGATACCCTGCGCAATGGTGATGCCGGCACCCATACAAAGGCAGGTATCGGTCATCTCCAGCGGCAGGGCGTTGCCGAGGGTATAGCAGCCGATATCCCCCGCAAAAACCGCTTTTCTGCCCTTCATCGCCTGTTTGACGGCATAGAAGGAGGCCCGGTGCGGACATCCGGCACAGAGGACGGGAGGACGAACCGGAAGCTTCTCCGGCGGGGCATAGGCCGGCGGCTGGGGCTTCGGCAGGCCGAGATAATCCCCCAAAATCACCGCCGCACTGTCAACACTGTTCTCCCCCGCGTCGGGGGTCGTACCGTCCAGCTTGCCGTGGATCACAACAGGCAGATGATATTTGCCGCAAATTTGCAGCAGCGCCTTCTCGATCACCGGATCCAGCTCCTCTATCACCAACACCTCGTCCACGCCGCGGAGGAATTCCAGCGCCAGTTTTTCAGGAAAGGGATGCGGCGTCGCAATCTTCAGCAGGGCCGGCTCGGCGCCAAGGAGGGTCAGCGCCTCCCGCGCGTACATATAGCTGACGCCGCCGGCCGCGACCGCCTTCCGGCTGCCGGGCAGAGCCGCGTTACGCGGATAATCCGACAACTCGCTTTGCAGACGGCGGTTGCGCTCCTCAATCCGGAGGTGCGCGGCGTAGGAGAGCTTCGGGAAAATCACCCAACGAGGGTCTTTGACAAACCCCTCCGGTTGCACCGTGCGGATCTCCTCCGACACCTCGACCGAGGCATAGGCGTGGCAGATCCGGGTGGTCGGGCGAAAGAGCACCGGCGTCCCATATTTTTCCGAGAGGTCGAAAGCCTCTCCAATCATCTCATAGGCCTCCTCCGGGCTGGCAGGATCGAAAACCGGCAGCTTGGAGAATTCGGCAAACCGGCGGGTATCCTGCTCGGTTTGGGAGGAGATCGGTCCGGGATCGTCGGCTACCAGCAGGACCAGCCCGCCCTTGACCCCAACATAGGCTAAGGACATCAGCGGGTCAGAGGCGACGTTCAAACCGACCTGCTTCATCGTGACCAGCACCCGCTGTCCGGCATAAGCGGCTCCGGCTGCCACCTCCAGCGCAGATTTTTCGTTGACCGACCACTCTACATATATATGCCCGGGGTTGTGCTTGGCGACCGACTCCAGCACCTCGGTCGAGGGGGTACCGGGATATCCGGTGACAACGCCGACGCCGGCCCGGATCGCGCCAAGACCGATGGCTTCGTTGCCCATAATCAGTTGGGTTGACATAATAACCACCTTCTGTTTTTCTTTTGGGATGATTAAATATTGTAACACATTTGCGTCCGCAAAGCAAATGCATCGTTCGGATTTCCGTTAAATGGGAAAAGGCAGCGCACACCGTCATGCACAGAACCCCGACGCCCATCATATTCTATACTATCGAAGTGAAAGCAAAGCCAGCCGCATACCGCTCGGCTCCGGCCGTCGCGGCTTCGCGCAGGGCAACGGACACACAAAATATATCGTTCGATAAGGATGTTGATTTTTCAGTTGATCCGCCCCGAAACACGGGATACGCAAAACAGGAAAGATTCTATGAAAGGTCTGGTCATCCAAATGCAACAACAAAATCTCGCTGCACTCGGCGCCGGGGAAAGCGGCCGGGTCTACCGGCTCAATGTCGGAGAGGCGCTCCGCCGCCGGCTTTTGGATCTCGGTTTGACAGGCGGCACCGGTGTCACCTGTCTGCTGAAAGGCGCGGGCGGCAATATTTCGGCTTATGCCATACGCGGCGCGGTTATCGCCATCCGGAAAAGCGACGCCGATCACATACTTTTGTCCTGACCGCGGACGCCAAGAAAGCGGCCACCCATATTTTCGCAAAGGGCGTGAACACATTGCAGAAAAGCTGTGCCAAATGCGGCGGGGACTATACCATCGCCCTCGCGGGCAACCCCAATGTGGGGAAAAGCACCATCTTCAACCGACTGACCGGCTTAAAACAGCACACCGGAAACTGGCCGGGCAAAACCGTTTCCTGCTCGAGCGGGCGGGTGAACACCCCTGCGGGCGTCATCAACATCGTCGACACGCCCGGTACATACTCCCTTCTTTCCTCCTCTGAGGAGGAGGAGGTCGCAAGAGATTATATATGCTTTGGCGACCACGACTGCGTGGTCGTGGTCGCCGACGGCACCTGTCTGGAGCGCAACCTCAACCTTGTCCTGCAAATCGCTGAGGCGACCGAAAACCTGATCGTCTGCGTCAATCTTCTGGACGAGGCAACGCGCAAGGGTATCTCGATCAACGAGAAAAAGCTCTCCGCCCTGCTGGGCGTGCCGGTCATCGGCACCAGCGCCCGCAGCGGCCGCGGTATCCGTGAGCTGACTGAGGCCGCACTCTCCGCCCGCGGGAAAGACCGGGATTTCAAAATTCCATATCCCGCGTCGGTCGAGCGGGGCATTGCCGAAATCTCCGCCCTGCTCGACCTGCCGGAGCATTGTCGGCTGCCCCGGCGTTTTCTCGCTCTCAAACTGATCGAAGGAAAAAAAGACATCATCGACACAGCAAGCATTGAGACCGGCGAGCATCTCGACACGCCCGAAATCACCGCGGCAGTTGAGGACGCCCGCGCCGGAATCCGGGCCGAATTTCCCGACACCGCTTTGGCTGAAATTATCGTCCGCTCGGTCGTCGATCTGGCGCACAGTATTTATAAAAAATCCACCCTGTATAAAAAGAGCTACACTATTCTCGACCGTCGGCTGGATAAAATTTTCACCAGCCGAACCCTTGGCATTCCCATCATGCTGGCGCTGCTGTTCGCCGTGTTCTGGCTGACGATTGTCGGCTCCAACTACCCTTCCGGCTGGCTGTCGTCCGCCTTCGGCCATCTCGAGACGGCTATCCGCGCCGGACTGGAAGCGGTCGGCTCTCCCCCGCTGCTGATCGGCCTGCTGGCCGACGGGGTCGCCCGCACCCTCTTCTGGGTTATATCGGTCATGCTGCCCCCCATGGCCATCTTCTTCCCGCTTTTCACCCTGCTGGAGGATTTCGGCTATCTGCCCCGCATTGCCTTCAACATGGACGGTTTTTTCGCCCGGGCGGGCACCTGCGGCAAACAGAGCCTGACCATGTGTATGGGGTTAGGCTGCAACGCAGTCGGAGTGACCGGCTGCCGGATCATCGACTCGCCCAGAGAACGGCTGATCGCCATGCTGACCAATACTTTCATGCCCTGCAACGGCCGTTTTCCGGGCATGATCGCCGTCTCCGCCCTGCTGTTTTCGGCCGCCGGTTTTCTGGGGTCGGTCTACACCGCGCTGGCGTTGCTGACAATTATTGTCGCCGGAGTAGGGGTGACCCTGCTTTCCTCCAAGCTGCTGTCCATGTCCCTACTGAAAGGGGTGCCCTCCTCCTTCACGCTGGAGCTGCCGCCCTACCGAAAGCCGGATTACCTACGGGTTGTCTACCGCTCGGTGTTTGACCGCACCCTCTTCGTTTTGGGGAGGGCGGCGGCCGTCGCCGCGCCGGCCGGTCTGGTCATCTGGCTGCTGGCCAACATCATGGTCGAAGAGAACAGCCTCCTCTGCCACATTGGCGCCTTTCTCGACCCGCTCGGCCGGCTGATGGGGCTGGACGGATACATTCTGCTGGCTTTTCTGTTTGGTTTTCCGGCGAACGAGATCGTCCTCCCCATCGCCATGATGTGCTACACCGGCGCCGGCGCCATGGTGGAAGCGGGGTCGACCGCCGAGCTGTTGGGGATTTTTTCGGCCAACGGCTGGACCGCTATGACAGCGGTTTGCTTCATCGTCTTTTCCCTGGTGCACTTTCCCTGCTCGACCACCTGCCTGACGATACACAAGGAGTCCGGCAGCCTCAAGTGGACGGCACTGGCCTTTCTTCTGCCCACCGCACTCGGTATTTTGCTGTGCTGCGGCATCGCGGGCGTCTGGCGATTGATCGCCGGATTTTGATCCTTTTTGCAATTTTTTTGAAAAATCCTCGCTTCTCCTATTGATTTATACCGGATATTGTAGTAGAATTGCATTGTAAATACAATATGTTGCAAAAGGAGGAGCTATTTGTGGAAGACATCAAAATTACCGTCATCGGCGGCCAGCTCGAGCAGGAGGAGATTGACGCCTATATCGCCCATGCGAAAGAAAAATATCCCGATCGCAAGGTCAACGGCCTGGAAATCGAATTAGACGGAGATTATGTAAATATAAAATACGATCTGGAGCCGATTCCCTTCGACCGCATCCGCCGAATCACCGGCTACCTTGTCGGGACGCTTGACCGCTTCAACGCCGCCAAGCGTGCGGAAGTGGAGGACCGGGTCAAGCACACCATCTCCTAAGTCCTGAAAAAAAGAATGCTTTCGCCTTTTTAATGTTATGTAAACACAAAGCGGGCAGCCGGAAATTTTTCGACTGCCCGCTTTGTGCCTTCTTCCGCACTGCGGCTTCTTCGAAACCGCAGACTCCGCTTTCCACAAATTCACCGTTTCAAATCCCCGGTGGCGGGATTGTCCAGCAACCCGCCGTCCTCCTCAAACCGGGAGCCGTGGCAGGGACAGTCCCAGGTATGCTCCATCCGGTTCCATTTCAGCGCGCAGCCGAGATGCGGACAACGCGGCGCGGTCGGCGTCAGAAGATTTACAACCGCCTCCGCCCCGTTGCACAGAAGCTGTGGGCGCAGGATGCTGCGGGAGGGGGAAAACACGCCGCCATACGGATCCCGCCGTCCTTGCAGCAATTCGTCCAGAATACCGGCCGCCGCCATGGCGGTGGTCATTCCCCACTTGTTAAAGCCGGTCGCCACATACAAATCGGTTGTCCCGGCCGAATACCGACCCACATAGGGCATGCCGTCCAGGCTCATACAATCCTGTGTCGCAAACCGGTATTTTTCAAGCGCAGCAGGGTAATACCGTGCCGCCGCCCCGCGCAGATATTCCCAGCCGCCGCCCTGCTTACCGGTGCGGTGGCCTCCGCCTCCGAGTAGAAGCAGGTCCTTGTACTCCCGGAAGGAGAGACCGCCGTTTCTCTCATCCAAATACATGCCTGAAATCGGCGGCGCGTTCTCGAGCGCCAAGACATAGGATCGTTGCTGATACAGTTTTAAAAAATAACTGCCATGCTTGTTTAAAAAAGGAAAATGCGTCGCCACAACATACTGCTCCGCCCGGATGATATGTCCGTCCGCCGTGCGGGCGGCGCCGTCCCGGATCTCGGTGATAAAGGTATCTTCAAAAACAGACAACCGCTCGGCTATGGAAGAGAGAAAAGCCAGCGGGTTGAACTGCGCCTGCGCCGGGAATTTTACCGCGCCTGCCGTGGGAAAAGGCAGT
Source organism: Candidatus Howiella sp. (assembly GCA_050946935.1). Taxonomy (GTDB): domain Bacteria; phylum Bacillota; class Clostridia; order Oscillospirales; family Acutalibacteraceae; genus UQRS01. The sequence continues at coordinate 13,034 of JBMNVR010000004.1, read as the reverse complement.
TCTCCAGCGTCGGAGGCTTCGGCCGGATATCCGAGGCGGCGCAGCGCCTCCAGCTCGGCGGCGATTTTCTCCGGCCGGTCGAGGGTGTAGACATAGCTGTCCCGCGTCTCAAAATCACAGTCCATACCGGGGCAAAGCTCCCGGTATTTTTCCAGCGCGTCCAGGTTGGCACGAAGATAAAGACCTGCCCGCTCCGGACCGAACCGCCGCAGCAGCTTGGCGTAAACCAGGCCGTGCTGGGCGGTGATTTTGGCCGTCGTGTCCCCGGTCACGCCGCCGCAGATCCGCCCTCCCTCGGCCAAAAGGACATTTGCTCCGCTCTGTTTCAGCATATAGGCGCAGAGAAGCCCGGCAATTCCTCCGCCAATCACCAGCACATCAGCCGCACAGTCGCGCTTCAGCCGCGGGAAGCTGGGCAGCGCGGTTTGTGCGCGCCACACCGATTCCGTCATACTATCCATCCCCTTTTGCACACACCATTCCGGATCGTCTTTTCTTAAAACAGCGGCTTTGGGCAAAATGCAAACCTACTGCTGCCGCAGATGTATACGACCACACAAAGCCGCTGAATACGATCAGCGTATATCCCTGCCGCAGAGGCCGAAGACCGCAACGACCTCTGTTTTTTCGAGCTTCTCGCAAAAAGCATATATCCCGACCGTATCGTCCATGCTTTTAGTATGCACAAACAAAAGCAAAAAATATGTTGTCACTTTTTTGCCCCCATGTCCGGCAAAACAACGCCCCGCTTTTTCCGAAAAAAAGCGGGGCGTTGTTTTGCAGTTTATAAAATTTTACAGTTGATTCGCAGCTTAATTCATGTATCCGCGGTACGCTTTACGCCGCAATGACGGCAACCACCTCGTCGACCGTGCTGAGCAGGATATAGTTCTGCCCGTTCAGCTCATACTCGATGTAGAACATGGCCGCACGCACGCGGTTTTCCACCACATTCTTCAGCCGGAAGCCGTAGGCGGTGTAGACATCCACATCCTCGCCCTGGGCAAAGACGATTTTACGGATCTGATCGGCTGAGGCGTTCTTGTAGTCGTCCAGCACATCTTTGCCGGTCGCGTAGTAAACGCCGTAGTTCTTCACCTTCAGACCCGACTGGTTGATATCCTCCACCGTGAGGCCCTCTCCCAGCAGGATATGTGCGTTCCAGGTGATGTCGTACTTGCCCTCGGCCGCAGCGGTCACCATACCGGCGCCGATGGTCAGACTCATCTCAACCGATGTAGGTACGAGGGCGAGGATAGCCGCCTCGATCGCGGCGGCATAGCCGTCGACCGTCGCCTGCTCGCTGGCTGTGAGATCGCGCACCACCGCGTTCACCGCCGTCTGCAGCTTCGCCCAGGAGGCTTCGGTGTAGTCTCCCTCGGTCAGAGCGGCAGCCTTGTCAAGGGCCGCGTCCACCGCGGTGTAATCGGCCTTTCCTTCAACCTCGACCGTTACGGTATAGGTCTGCATACAATACGGATTTCCGGCTGTCACCGCCAGTTTGGCTGTTTTTTCAAACGCGTTCGGCTGAGTGATCTCGACTGCGGCGACGGCAGAGCCGGTCTCTGCGGAAATAACCGGGAATGGATCGCCGTCCGAAATCTGGATGGTATAATGGGTTGTTGCGGGATCAAACCCTTCCAGATCCACGCCGTCGATCTGTATGTTGCTGAGCGTGCTGTCCTCCAGCGGGACAAAGACCTGCTCCTTGAACTGCTTTGCCATCATGCTGTAGCCGACCTCGTTCGGATGCAGCCCGTCAGGGAACAGAACCGGCTTATCCTCCTCCGGAAGATTGTATTCCCATGTGTACATATCGGCAAGCTGGGTACCAAGCTCTCCGGCGGTCCGTTCGATGATGGCGTTGACCTCCGGCACCGCCTGATGCTGGTTGCTGACGCCGCTCACCTTGGTCAGATACACAATCGGCTGAGAGGCAAGGTTCTTATATACCTGGACAAAATCTTTGTAATCGCTTTCAAAACGATCCTTCACGTTGCTCCACTGCCCGTCCCAAGCGTCGTTTACGCCGATCATGATGATCACGATATCGGGCTGGTATTCCTGGCTGGCGGTAAATTCGCTCAGATCCCAGTAGGGATAATAGGAACCGCGGGTGAGCGAGGCACCGCATTTGCCGAAATTTTTAACCTCATATCGGTCGCCGAGCAGCTCCTGCAACTGGGTCGGATAGGTCGTGGCCGGATTAACCCCCCGGCCGCCGCCAAGATCTCCCTCGGTAATGCTGTCGCCGATACAGGCCACTTTGATTTTTCCCTTATTGAGCACGTTCATATACTCCAAAGCAGTTTTTAATTTATCGATATTGGTAACGAGGTACTTCTGCGCCGGGGTCAGGGCGTTGTACAGGGCTTCGGCAGCCTCTACCTGCGCCATATCGGAAATGGCGATCTCTTCCGGAAGGGCGTCGATCGCGGCGATCACCGCGGCGGCCGCCTGCTGATCGGCCTCGGTTCCGGGACCGTCGACAATGACGGTTACAGTATACGCTTTGGTCGTCCCCAGCTCAGAGGTAACCGTATAGGTTACCGGGTTTGTAAAGTCCATCGGACCGGCCTCGGGCACGACCGTGGATTGCGGATGAATTTCAAAAGAAGCGGTCAGGCTTGTAACATCGGTGCCGGCCGGAACGACCACGTTGATCCCCGAACCCAGCCCGGTCATTACGCTGCCGCCAGGGACGGCAAAGTTTGTCAAAGACGTATCGTTAGAGGTTTGCACCACTTCACCCGTCGTTTGATTGACCGCCAGCGTCAGGTTTTCAAAATCCTGACATACGCTCGTATCGGTCTTGTACACCGCGCCGGTCGGCGCACCGGTAATCGCGAACCGCTCGGCATCGGTTTCGGCCAGCGTCTGGAAGGCGGCAGCGATTTTTCCTGTGAGCGCATACGCCCCCTCCGGCCGGTCGGGGGTCTCAGCGGCCGCGGCGATCGCCGTTGCAGACCCGGCGATATAGGCGATACCGTCCGGCCCCTCGAACACCTGATAGACGACTTCACCCTCTGTGGCGGCGTAGCCGGTCGGAATTCCGAGCACTGCGGCAGAGGCTTTATTCTCCTGCCCGTATTTGGCGTAGGCATAGCGGAAGGTATTGTTGGCGTCCCCCGTCGCACCGGCGCCGGGATACAGGTAGGTATAGGTCAGTTCGTCCGCGCTCAGAGTTTTGCCCCGAACCTCCGGAATGGAGCTGTCATAGGACTTGACCGCCGACCAGGTCATCGAATAATACCGACCGTTGTACAGGAAGGTGTCCGAAAGGAACGGCGTCCAGTTGTTGCTTACAAAATCCTGGGACATATACCGGGTCTGGGAAAAGGCCATACCGGGGAAGGGGGAAGAAATCAGGGTGCCGATCTGTCCGAAGCCCCATGCCTCTCCATGAATTTTACCGATATTGTCGCTGCCGTCGGCATCCATGTTGACGAGGATACCGGCCGGCGTCCAGGTGGGCGCCCAAACCTCAACCGGAACAATGCCGTTCGTGGTTCCTGCCTGATACCCCTCGTCGACATAAAGACGGCGGATTTCATCCGCGATGGCCTGCTTGGTGCGCATCTGATCGTCTGTATCCAGATCCGCCATCCAGCCGGTCACACAGGAATCCTGAAGCGCGCTCGGCCAGCCGGTAACGCTGACCGAAAAGGCGGCGTGCATCGCCTCGACCTGATTCCACGCCTCGGTCATCTTTTCGCTGTTAAACACCATTTGCTGCTGCTCGGCTGACAGCGCCGCATAGGCGGCCATCGCCTTTCGCAGGGGAACAACGCTCCGATGGGTAACCGGATATGCTTCTTCAATCCAGTTGATGATCTCAACCACCGCGGCGGGGGTAGAGGCGACAAGCTGGTCGAATTTTTCCCGGGCGGCCTGCAACAGGGCATAATTGGTCACCGCCGCCTTGTCGTCCACTTGGGCATAGGCGGCCTCGGCGGCTAAAATTTTCGCTTCACTCGTACGGGAAACATCCACCGTCCCAATCGCGTCGATCAGGCCGACCGCCTTCGCAATCCGATCCTCGTCCCGGCTCTTTATAAATCTTGCCATGGCGAAATCCGCATGATCGCTTGCGTTATGCTCATAAACCTGTACACGCAGCGTCATGGTTTTTGCACCGGATATGTCGGCCTCCGCTATCTTGTACGCATCCGAGCCGCGCATCAGGCCGCTGTTGTATTTTTCCACGCCGTCCACTTCCACAACAAAAATAACCGTTCCGGCGTCCCCTACATTGCGGTCCACCCCAACGTAGGAGATAAAGTATTGCAGCCCGGAATCCTCGATATTATATATGAACTCCGCTTCTGCGTGCGCACCGAGCCCTTTTTCAAAAATCTGCTCCGTGCCGTTGCTGTCCAGCAGCCGAAGGTCCCCGTTTATGATCGACTTATCATAAACAACCGTTTCATAGCCGTTTTGCATCGACTGTTCATAGGCCCTTCCCTCCGGGTCGGACAGGTAAATCGTATTCTGCTGCGCCTCTGCAAGCAGGCTGTCATAGTTTTGCCTCGCCGTCTGAAGCACAGCATAATTGGTGATCAGGTTTTTGTCCGCCACCACCTCGCAGGCTCTTTCAGCGGCCAGGATCTTCGCCTCACATGCGCTTAAAATATTGACCGTGCCGATCGAATCAATCAGCCCGATGGCGTTGGAAACCTTTTCCTCCTCGGTCAATGTGACAAAACGAGCCATGGCGAAGTCTACATGATCGTCCGCGTTATGTTCATACTGATCGACAATCAGCGTAACCGTTTTCGCGCCCGAAATATCCGCGTCGATGGTTTGATATGCACTGCTGCCACGCATCAGGCCGCTGTTGTACACCTCGACGCCGTCGGCCAGCACCGAAAAGATGACCGTGCCGTTGTCGCCTCTGCTGTGATCCACTCCGACATAAGCGCAAAACCGGTCAAAGCCTTGCCCATCCACATTGTACACCAGCTCTGCCGGCGCGTGCGTCCAGATTCCCTTATCAAAGGTTTGCTCCGCGCCGTCGCCATCCAGCAAAACGATGCTCTGATCTCCATACGCCTTGTCATAAATCACAGCGTATCCACTGGTCATCGACTGCTCCAGCGCCTTTCCCTCCGGGTCGGAAAGATAGACGGCACTGCTTGCGGCCGAAGCCTCAAAAAGAGCGCAGGAAAAAGACAGGGTAATCAAAGTCAGCGCAATGATGCAGGACAGGATTTTTCTAAACATCCGAAAGACTCCCTTCTAAGCATATTCTAAAGAATCAAAAACCTTTGGGAAAAGGAGAACCGCCTCCCTCCTTTTTTCAGTCAACCGCCGTGCCTGCGTAGGAGGTACGACATCCCGCGCAGAAGCGAAGGCGGCACAACCGCAGTAAAGCTACCGACTGATAATCAGTCCCCGAAGTGAGACAACATCGCTGACCGTCAACTGGCCGTCCTGGTCCAGATCACCGGCCTCCAGTTCCTGTGGAGAGGCGGCAGGCGCCCCTCCGGCTGTAATCAGTTGCCGTAACAGCACAACATCGCTGACCGTCGTCTTGCCGTCCCCGTCCACGTCGCCCTCCAGAACCGGCACAACGACCGTAATAGTATAGGTTTTCACCCCGCCGTCCGGTGCTGTAACCTCTATTGTAAGCGTGTTGGAGCCGGCGTGCAGCATCTGTTTTCCCGTACCGGAGACCGTGGCATCCGGATCCTCCGCCACGGCGGAAACCGTAATTTCCCGCATATTACCGTCCGCGGCGGCTGTATACGCCGTAATCTCCTTATCAAAAGCCGGCGTAAGAGGCAGTCCGATATCCAGCGCCTGCAAATCCGCGTTGCCACTCAGGACGACCGGCTCCTGCGCCTCATCCACCAGGAAATAAGAATGCACTCCTTCCACGACGAAGGAAAGCGTGGTCTTGCCGTCCGCAGCAACGAAGCTGTCCGGCTCCTTTTTCGTGCCGGTATGCGGGTCCCAGAGCATGGGCTTTTTCATGGCCTGCCGAACGGTCACCTCGGCCTCGACCGCCTCATCGCTGCTGTTGGCAAAATAGTACAGATCCCGACCTTCTTTCACCTTATGGATGTAGGTGAAATCGCCGTCGGAGGTCTCTACCGGCGCAATGTCTACATCATAGGTCTCAACCATTTCGTCCAGCACGGCTTCCAGCTCCTCTGCATAGCCGCGGCCAAGAAAAACTGCCCGGCCGCCCGCCGCGTTGGAGGCTTCTGCTCTGCTGTCCGGCTCCATTGCCAGGTTTTTACTGTCGTCGCAGTAGACCTCAAACTCACGGATGGAGGCGCTGTCCGAGCGGATCTTGTCAATATACAGCCGAAGCTTATCAGTATGTACCGTCTCGAAGCTGTTCTCCGCATTTTCGCCGATTTCGGTTCCGGTATAGCAGGTCTCCCAACTGTCGCCATCCCAATACTGAATCCGATAGGCCTGAATCCGATAAGGATCGTTTTCCTTCAGGACCACCCGGTTAATGTCAAGGGCCTGTGCAAACTCGATTTGCAGCCACTCGTCTCCTCCGCTCAAATCTCCGGCATTCCAGCGGCTGCCATCCGACGAGACGCCGTCAAAGGCTTTGTCTGCGGCATAGGTGGGGTTATCCTGAAAACAGGAGGAAGCGGAAAAGGTGCGGGTCTTCTGACCGATCAGACTCTCCTCACGCACACCGAACATCTCGGTAATCGTGTCGATCACATCGCGATCGTGCCCTTTTTCGGCCGATTTATAGGGAAGCTGAGTGGTGGCGATCACCTTGCCGCCGGCGTCATAAAAAGCTTTGATTTTCTGCAGCGCCGGCCAACTGATCGTTTTGCTTCCCGGAAGGATGATCACCCTGTACTCCTCATAATTCACCGCGTTATCGAGCCGCAGAACGTCCCCCTTCACAGTTGTTTTGTCCGCGACCGCTTCGGGATGCAGATAGGTGAAATCCTTCCGTATGACGCCGGAGAGCAGATCCCCGACCTCCATATAATCGGCCTCCTCCGGCGTGACGCCGCCGCGATAGGGGTCGCCCTCGTCAAAGGTATAGGCGCTTTGCAGCGTGTTGATGGGATACAAAACACCGATGTCCGAAACATGCCGGCCCTCCCGCAGCAGCAGGCTGGCGCGGGCGGTAAACTCATTATAGGCCGCAAGCTCGGGGCCGTACTGCTCGCTGCGGTAGGAGAGTTCGGGCGGATAGACGACATTACTGGTGTTGTTATACCAGACGGCATGCGGCACAACATAGTTGATTCCCTTGGCGAACTGATTCATAATCTCTTTATACAACGTAGAGACTCCGATGCCCTCGCCCATGCCGCCGTAGGTTTCGGTCATAACCAGCCCCTTGTCCCAGTTATAGGCTGCGGAGCTGACGATTTTGTACGCCTTTCTGGCCCGGTCGTAGCTGAACACCTCATCCACGCCCGGAATATCCTGATTCTGAAAAATCTTCAGCAGGTCTCCGGAAGAGGAGACGGGATTGACGTTTTCCTCGGCGTCCATGTGGCCGGTCAGCGTAAGACCCCGCTCGTTGCACCAGTCGTTTAAGTTTTTTATGTAATTTTCAGAATACAGCTCGGTGCGAAATCCGAACAGCATGTTCTTGGCCCACTCGGTATCCTCTCCGATGTCATACCACAAAGCGGGATATAGAGTGATCGGATCAAAACCGTATTTTTCTTCAAACAAAACGTTGTAGTTTCCCGTCCAGGTGCGCCCCTCCGCTCGGTAGAGGGGTGGTTCATCGTAAAACGCACCGTCAATTACGCTGCCGAAATACTCCGAAAACTGTTCATAATATACTTCATGTGTGACTTCGATAAATTTATCCACATCGCTTTTGCTAAGATAGTCGACCAGGTCTGTGCCGTCCTTCACGGTCGCAAAAACCATAACCTTGTAGTTTCCCTCCGGCAGGTCGTACTCTACCCGGTCGACCCGCTCCGGATCCGCTTCGGGCCGCGCAAGCTTTTGATCCTGAGAAAACAGCTCCATCTCATAAATGGAGGGAAGCTCGCCCTGTTTCTCTGTTTCATACATCATCAGACGAAACCGCTTCGCCGTGACCGGAGCGTCAAAGGATATTTCCTTCACACTGCCGATGGTTGTACCGGCCGCAATATCCTGCCAATCGTCACCGTCGTAATACTGAACGGCATAGCGGCTGACGCGGTTGAGCGCCTCCCGAATCACAACACGGTCGACCGTTGTTTGTTCAGCATACACAACCTCTATCCACTGGTTGGTGGCAGCGCCCTGTCCGGCGTTCCAACGGGTGGCATAATTTCCGTCAAAGGCTCGGTCGACCGTAAAGGTCTCCTCCCCGATCGCGGGATGGCTGGAGGAGGCATAGATGCCGGGGCCCTTCTCCTCCTCATACACCACCCGGTCGGAGAGGTCGATCATCTCAAAGGTATCGGTATTCATGGCCACCGCGCCGAGATAGGTCCGGTACTGCCCCTCCGGCAGCGGAACCGAGCCCTTTGCCGGGCCGGTGACGTCGGCTTCGTTTTTATCCAGCCGCTTGATGGTTGCCTCCGGATAAGATTGATTCAGCAAGCCGCCGGCCGAACCGCTCGGGAAGCCGTTTTCGTCGTACAGGCACATTTTCATCCCAAGCTCTTCAGCAACCTCGAGCGCATAACGGTAAAGCTCGAGATATTCGTCGCTCATGTAATTGTTAATCCAGTTCGGCAAGATGCCAAAGCCAAAATACCCGCTTTCACTTTGTGAATTCACCATGATCTCGCGTATTTGTGCCTTGGTCATGTTTTCCAGACTGTCGTTCCAAAACCACAGCGGCCTGGATTTATATTCCGCCGCCGGCGTTTGAAACTGTTCCCACAGCGCGTCGGTACCATCCGCTGCGCTATAACCTACCGCATGAACCATGTTCAACACCATCACCACCATCAATAAAAATACCACGAATTTTTTCATCATCAATCATCCTTTGTCAGAATAAGTTCTTGACGGATATTGTATCCCTGCGGTATAATCATAATGCTACAAATACACTGTGTCATCAGATTATATTGCAACAAAATATGCAAATATTGTTTTGTTGAGGTGATCGACGTGCTGATCAAAACCAACATTTCCCTGGATGCGCGCTCCTACTCTTTCAACTACACCCCCACAGCAAGCGCGCTGCGGCTGCCCTTTTATCTTACGGCGGCCGGACACTTTTTCGCCCGGCCGGACTATTATACCGAACGGCACGATTTGAACGAGTATATCGTGTTTTTCTCTCTGCACGGGTCCGGATCTATCACAGTTCGTGGGGAAACGCACCGGTTGGGAGAAAATCAGCTTTTCTTCCTCGATTGCACGGATCACCATTTCTATCGGACCGAGGGGGACAGAACCTGGGAATTCTGCTATATTCAGTTTTCCGGTCCCTGCGTCCGGGAATATTACGACCTGTTCCACGAAAACGGGGTAAAGCCTCTGGACGCCATTAACAAGGACTATATGATGCAGAAATTTGAGGATATCCTGAAAATTCCGGGTACGAACACACGGGTTCCGAATATCAAGCTGTCCAACCTGATCTCGGATATTATGACCAGCCTGATTCTGGAGAGGGGCTACATCCCCGATCAAAAACAGTATGATCTGTATAAAAAGGACATCGCCTGCGCCATCGCCTATATGGAAGCACATTTTGACCAAAATGTAAAGGTGGAGGAGATCGCCCAGCTTCTCCATATCAGCAAATACTACTTCATCAAAATATTTAAAAGCTATACGGGCATCACCCCCTATGAATATCTGATTAACTTTCGGATCAACACCTCGAAAGAGCTTTTGAAATCCACACAACTCTCCATGGACGAGATCGCCGACCGGGTCGGCTATCCCGACGCGAGCAGTTTCATCCGTTCTTTCAAAAAGGCCGTTGGGACAACCCCGCTGAAATATCGCAGATTATAAAATCCCGCCGCAGCCGGAGGCGCGTTGTTCAAAACGGTTTCCGCCCTGCGATGGGTGGTATGCTTCTTTGTACTGCAAACAGCGCGCCGTTCTTTAGAAATAAAGAACGGCGCGCTGTTTGTATCGCCGGTGCACCGGCATCCATTTTTCACATGCATTTCAGGAGATGCCGGTCCGTATAACACGCTGCCTCTATGCGGCAAGGACTCGCCCAATCAGATTTTGCGGGTCGCAACCTCCAGCAGCGCGTCGGCCAGGAACTGATCGACACCGCGCGCGCCGAGATCCTCCCCGCTACGCGCCCGAACCGAGACTGTGGCGCTTTCAACCTCCTTATCCCCGACAATCAGCATGTAGGGGATTTTCTCCATCTGCGCCTCCCGGATCTTATAACCGATCTTCTCATTGCGATAGTCGCCGGTCACGCGAAGACCGGCCGCGTCCAGCTTCTCGACAATCTGCCGCACCGCATCGGCCTGCTTTTCAGAAATCGGGAGTACCCGCACCTGCTCGGGAGCCAGCCACATCGGCATGGCGCCGGCATACTTCTCCAGCAGCAGGGCGAGGGTGCGCTCATAGCAGCCGATCGAGGTGCGGTGGATGATATAAGGACGGCGCATTTTTCCATCGACGTCGACATATTCCATATCAAACAACTCAGCCAGCATCTGGTCAATCTGGATGGTGATGAGGGTGTCCTCTTTCCCGTGGACATTCTTAATCTGAATATCCAGCTTGGGTCCGTAGAAAGCCGCCTCATCAATTCCAATTTCATAATCCAGGCCGAGATGATCGAGAATTTTCTGCATGGCGCCCTGTGCCTCGTCCCACTGCTCAGGGGTGCCGATGTACTTTTCGGTATTGTTCGGATCCCACTGAGAAAAGCGGTAGCTGACATCCTCATACAGGCCGACCGCCTTGAGCATGAAGATGGCCAGCTCCAGGCAGCCGCGGAACTCCTCCTCCAACTGCTCGGGGCGGAGGATCAGATGCCCCTCTGAAATGGTGAACTGCCGCACCCGGATCAGGCCGTGCATTTCGCCCGAGTCCTCGTTGCGGAAGAGGGTCGAGGTCTCTCCCAGCCGCATGGGCAGATCGCGGTAGGAGCGGCGGCGATTCAGGAAAACCTGGTACTGGAAGGGGCAGGTCATCGGCCTCAGGGCATAGACCTCTTCATCCTTTTCCTCGTCCCCCAGGATGAACATACCCTCTTTATAATGATCCCAATGGCCGGAGATTTTGTAAAGATCGCTCTTGGCCATATAGGGGGTTTTGGTCAGCAGATAGCCCCGGCGGCGCTCCTCATCCTCCACAAACCGCTGGAGAATCTGCACCACCCGCGCCCCCTTCGGCAGAAGGATAGGCAGGCCCTGGCCGATCACGTCGACGGTGGTGAAATACTCCAGATCGCGGCCGATTTTGTTGTGATCCCGCTTCTTTGCCTCTTCGATCTGAGCGAGGTGCGCCTCCAGCAGTGAGGCCTTGGGAAAAGCGGTGCCGTACACCCGGCAGAGCTGGGCGTTGGCCGCGTCCCCCCGCCAGTAGGCGCCGGTGCACTGGGTCAGCTTGACCGCCTTGACCGCGCCGGTCTTCATCAGATGCGGCCCGGCGCAGAGGTCGCAGAACTCCCCCTGACGGTAGAGGGTGATGCTGTCCCCTTTTTCGGCGTGCTCGCGACACAGCTCGACCTTATAGATCTCGCCCGACTCGGCCATCTGCTGCTCGGCCTCGGCCGCCGACACCTCCAGCCGCTCTAAGACCAGATCCTCCTTGGCGATTTTCCTGATCTCGACCTCCAGCCGGGCCAGATCCTCCGGCGTAAAGGGCTTTTCCACGTCGAAATCATAGTAAAAGCCGCCATCAATGGCCGGACCGATGGCCAGCCGGGCCGCCGGGTAGAGGCGCTTGACCGCCTGCGCCAGCATGTGGGAGGCGGTGTGGTTAAAGGCATGCGCTCCCTCCTTATCCTCGAAAGTGAGGATGGCAACCTCACAATCGTGATCGACGATCGTACGCAGGTCGCAGACCTGCCCGTCGATTTTGGCGGCGCAAGCGGCTTTGTACAGGCCGGGGCCAAGTTCCCGGGCGATTTCGGCGACTGTGACGGGCGCGTCGTATTCCTTAACCGTGCCGCCCTTCAACGTGACTTGAACAGACATAACTTTATTCTCCTTTACTCGCAGTTTGTGCTGACAGTTTTCTCTGCCACATAAAATCGTCCGGATGAAAGCCGGTGCAAAGGCCTGTGGAAAACAAAAAACGCTTCACCCCAGAAAACCTCTGGGATGAAGCGTATAAGCTCCACGGTTCCACCCGGATTACGCCGGAGAACCGGCGTCACTCAACAAAAAGCCTTAACGCGGCGAAAACGGCCCGGCTTGCTGCCGCCGGACGCTCATGGGTGGTGTTCGCCAAATGGGAGGTTACGGCGCTTCCAGCCGATGACGCCGACTCTCTGAAAAAACCTCACGCAAAGGGTTACTGTCCCAATCAACACTTTACGGTAATGATAGCACCGCCATACCGGAATGTCAAGGGCGGAGTCAGAATTTTTTAAAGATTCAAACGCAGTGAAAATCCGGACGGTGGTCGACGGACAAATTTAGTAAAATTTGATACGGCATAAACGCGGCTTCCAGCCATACAATATCGAAAGAAAGGCGGTGTATCCTCATGAACAAGCAGAAAAAAGATTTTTATGCTGAAAACGATTCTCCGGTTCCAAAAACGCCCGAGTTATATCAGTCTCTCGCTCTGGCACAGCCAAATAAGCGGCAGAAAAAAACCGGCGTCGCTCTGCCTGACCGGCAAAATGTGGAAGCGGCGCGCGACTGGTGTATTGAGAATAAAAAATAGGGACGCAGTCAGCCAAAGCTACTGCAAAAAATCAAGGTCACTGCAAAAGATTTTTTGAAAAACGTCCGCGTCCGGCGAAACGCCGAACTGCGGCCAGCGCCGCACAAAGCCTCCGGCTTTGGCGTACTATTTGAAAAAATAGGGACGCAGTCAGCCAAAGCTACTGCAAAAAATCAAGGTCACTGCAAAAGATTTTTTGAAAAACGTCCGCGTCCGGCGAAACGCCGAACTGCGGCCAGCGCCGCACAAAGCCTCCGGCT
>JBMNVR010000003.1:0-159727 GCA_050946935.1 Candidatus Howiella sp. | reverse complement strand
GGAATCTTAAGGGTCGTTTCTCTTACTCGTTGTTTAATTTTCAAGGTCCTTTGCACTTCCCTGAGCCGCTCGCCTTCTCGGTTCCCCGCACCGGCTCCCCCTCAGGGCGCTCGATTATATTAACACAAAGTAAAAGAATTGTCAACAAGAAATCCGACATTTTTTGAAAAAATTTTCGGGACGTAAAATACCATTCTATTTATATGTATATCTATTACAAATCAATACTATATATAGGCGGCGAGCGAATCAGGCAAAATCCAAAGAAATGGCATAGAATGGCGCAAAATACAGAATTTGTGGCAAAAGTACTTGAAAAAGCACAGGTTTTAGTATAGAATAATAAAAACAGGCCGCGCTACGATTGGACCGCCAATTTCTGTGCATAGCGCAACTGGCCAAAATACTAATGTCGGCGCACAGCGACGGAATGGGTGAAAATATGGTAACTGCCGGTGATTTCAGAAACGGTGTCACTTTCGAAATGGAGGGCAACGTTTATCAGATTATTGAATTCCAGCATGTAAAACCTGGCAAAGGCGCGGCTTTCGTCCGCACCAAGATCCGGAACGTGATTTCCGGTTCGGTGGTTGAAAAGACCTTCAACCCCAACGACAAATATCCCACCGCGTATATCGAGCGGAAGGAGATGGAGTATTCCTACTCTGACGGCGATCTGTACTATTTCATGGATCCGGAAACTTATGAGCTTGTTCCGATCAACCAGAGTGAACTGAGCGACAACTTCAAGTTTGTGACCGAGAACATGGTTTGCAAAATTCTCTCTTACAAGGGGAAAGTGTTTGGCGTTGAGCCGCCGACCTTTGTCGAGCTGACCATCACCAAGACCGAGCCGGGCTTTAAGGGCGACACGGCAACCAACGCCACCAAGCCCGCCACGTTGGAGACCGGAGCGGAAATCCGGGTTCCCCTTTTTATCGACGAGGGCGAGCGCATCCGCATCGACACCCGCACGGGCGAATATATGGAGCGCGCATAAATCGAAGCAGACTGCTCATATTTAGTTAAAGGAGGTTTTTAAATTATGACGCTGATTGAAAAAGTTGCATACATTAAGGGCATGATTGAAATGGCCGATTTGGAGGAAAGCAAGGAAAACAAGCTGATTAAGGCGATCGTCGACGTCCTGGACGACATGGCCCTCTCAATTGAGGATTTGGAGGACGGCGCTGCCGAACTCACCGAACAGATCGACGCGGTGGACGAGGATCTGGCCAACCTTGAAGAAGATTTCTACGAGGACGAGGACGACTGCTGCGAGGACGACGAGGACGACGATTTTTATGAAATGGAATGCCCCGCCTGCCACGACATCATCTATATTGACGAAGGTATGCTGGACGAGGGCGGCATCCAATGCCCGAACTGCGGTACCGATCTGGAATTTGATTTCGAATGCGACTGTGAGGACTGTGACCACGACGAGGCGGAAGCCGAGGGTGACGCGAAATAAGCGCGCCGGCATATAAACTTGCTGATTAAAAAAAAGCAGGGATGAGGTTAATCTCATCCCTGTTTTTTTGCACCCCATTGCATTGTCAGCAATCAATCTAAAATTCCTGCTCGTAAAGGCGCCAAGGAACGTACCCTCAGCCCGCCAGCAAGCGCGCACGCAGCGCGATCACATCTGACACGGTCACCGCTCCATCCCGGTCGATATCCCGTTGGCCGACAGTGTCCTTCCCTGTACCCGCCGAAATCCACTGCCGCAGGGAGATCACATCCGATACGGTAACCGAGCCGTCCTCGTTCACGTCATAGAGGTTGTACATCCACAGCCGGGTCATCTGCACAAAGCCCAACTGCATTGCCGATAAAACCCCGTCGTCCGCAAGGCCGGCGGCATATGCCTCAGCCAGAGGCATAACCTCTCCATTTTGATAGAAGTAAGGCAGATCATCACTGCCGCACGCCAGGGTGTAATCGCCAATATACAAATGCACAATATCGCTGCGCGTGGTTTTTCCATGGATGCCAAACACATAGAGATCGCCGTCGGTATAATAGGGTACGATCACAGCCGTATCCTCCGTAAAATTCGCGGGGTCATATTCCGGTGTGTACTTTCCAAACCAGGCGGAAATAAGCTCTGCCTCCTTCGCCGCACCGAAGCCGTCGACCGCCCCCGTCTGCGGCAGAAGGAATACCGCTGCTGCCAACATAATCGCGAGAACAAAAGCCATATACTTTTTCATATTAAATCACACCTCCGTTTTATCCCTGTGCTGCAATCAATGCACGCAGCTCTACCACGTCGCCGCTTGATAATCTACCGTCTCCGTCAAGATCTCCCGCTTTAAGATATGCACCGCTTGCGTTGCCCGCCACAATCCATGACCGGAGTGTCGTGACATCCGAGACGGTCACGCTGCCGTCGCCGTCCACATCGCCTAAAATAACAATAGCATAGGAATCATCCAGAACACTGTTGATATAATGGTAGGCCGTCCTTCCCGTTCTTAATGTAATCCTGAGAAAGGATCACTCGTTTTATAGAAATGGTTCCATACGGCGTTGAATTTGATCTTCCTTCATCATAACCAGGCTTCACCGTTCCGGTATAAAATGTCTGTGTGTTCTTATCCCAAAACAAATGTGCACACGTCAACACCCTGTATCTTCCAATAACAGCACCTATGCCGGACTGGCCACCACTCTTTGTACTATTCACAAAACAGACAGAACGATATGGAATCATGGTTGTATCAGAAACCAGCGTTCGATCATCTGTTCCAATGACAGTATCTAAATCAGCCGCACCGCCCCCCCCTTTTTTGCTACATATAGCATAAACCTTCTGAGAAATTTTGTCAACTATTATTTACATTATTTTTAAAAAAATTCAAAAATCATCCCCGCTTTATGTGCGATCTGCACATGAAGCGGGGATGATTCCCTGAAAGTATTCTATTGCATCACGGCGCCGCGATCGGCGCTGTCGACCAGCCGGGCGTAGCGCGCCAGCCAGCCGGTTTTGACGTTCGGCTCGGGCGGCGTATAGCGCGACCGGCGCGCGGCGAGGATGTCCTCCCCCACGTCGAGGCGGATGGAGGCCGCCGGAATGTCGATTTCGATCCGGTCTCCTTCCTCCACAAGACCGATCAGACCTCCGGCCGCCGCTTCAGGCGAGACGTGGCCGATAGAAGCGCCGCGGCTCGCGCCCGAGAAGCGCCCATCGGTGATCAGGGCAACCGTTTTATCCAGACCCATGCCGGCCAGCGCGCTGGTGGGATTCAGCATCTCCCGCATACCGGGGCCGCCCTTCGGCCCCTCGTACCGGATGACAACCACATCGCCGTCGACAATCTTTCCGGCGTAGATGGCGGCGATTGCCTCCTCCTCCGAATTGAACACCCGCGCCGGGCCGCTGTGCTGAAGCATTTCAGGCGCGACGGCGCTGCGTTTGACGACGCAGCCGCGCTCGGCCAGATTTCCCCAGAGAATCTGAATACCGCCGGTCGGGCTGTAAGGATTCCCGATCGGACGGATAGCCCCCTCGTCCAGAATCTTGGCCCCGGCGATATTTTCGCCCAGCGTCCTTCCGGTGACGGTCATGACCGAGAGGTCAAGATGCCCCTCCTTGGCCAGCTCGGCCTGCACGGCCGGCACACCGCCCGCACGGTCGAGATCCTGCATATGGGTCGGGCCGGCCGGTGCCAGATGGCAGAGGTTGGGGGTCTTCTCACTCATCTCATTAAAAATATGGAGATCGAGCGGTACGCCGGCCTCGTTTGCGATAGCCAGCAGATGCAGCACGCTGTTCGAGCTGCATCCCAGCGCCATATCACAGGCAAGGGCATTGCGGATTGACCTTTCGTTAATGATCTGCCGGGCGGTGATGTTCTTCTTCACCAGCTCCATAACCGCCATGCCGGCGTGCTTGGCCAGCATGGTCCGCTTGGAGGAGACGGCGGGGATTGTGCCGTTACCGGGCAGGGCGATGCCGATCGCTTCGCACAGGCAGTTCATACTGTTGGCGGTATACATGCCAGAGCAGCTTCCGCAGCCGGGACAGGCACCGGTCTCGCACTCCCGCAGCTTGTCGTCATCGATCAGGCCCGCCTTGTAGGCTCCAACCGCCTCAAACATTTTGGAGAGGCTGACCTCTTCCCCGTTGTAGCGGCCGGCCAGCATCGGGCCGCCGCTGCATACCACCGCGGGAATATCCATCCGGACAGCGGCCATGACCATGCCGGGCACAATCTTATCACAGTTGGGCACCAGCACCAGCCCGTCAAGCTGATGGGCGATGGCCATCGTCTCCACACTGTCGGCGATCAGCTCCCGGCTGGCCAGAGAGTATTTCATCCCGATGTGCCCCATCGCGATGCCGTCGCAGACCCCGATAGAGGGAATCAGCACCGGGGTACCACCGGCCATGCGGACGCCGGCCTTGGCCGCCTCGGCCAGCTTGTCGAGGTGCAGATGCCCCGGCACAATCTCGCTGTGGGCCGAAACAACGCCGATCAGCGGGCGGGAAAGCTCCTCATCCGTATAGCCCATCGCGTAAAAGAGACTGCGGTTCGGCGCGCGTTCGACGCCTTTCGTGACATTATCGCTGAGCATATGTAGCTTCATCCTTTCGCGCAAAACAGTCTGCCGGAGTCGGTTGTTCCGGCGTGTTATTCTGCCAAAGGGGCGGCCCGCAGGCCGCCCGGAATGTGTACGTTTATTTCTTCAGCCAGCTCATCATCTTACGCAGAGACGCGCCAACCTTTTCCAGCAGATGCTCGCTCTCCACCCGGCGGGTTGCCAGAAATTTGGCCTTGCGGCCGCTGGAGAATTCCTGCATAAACTCGCTGGCGAAGGTGCCGTCCTGAATCTCGGACAGGACCTTTTTCATTTCCTTGCGGGTATCCTCGGTGATCAGGCGCTTGCCGGTGCGATAGTCGCCGTACTCCGCCGTGTTGGAAATGGAGTACCGCATCATCGCAAAGCCGCCGCTGTTGATGAGGTCGACGATCAGCTTCATCTCATGGATACACTCGAAATAAGCCATCTCCGGCTCATATCCGGCCTCTACCAGGGTGTCGAAGCCGGCCTTCATCAGCTCGGTCACGCCGCCGCAGAGCACCGCCTGCTCGCCGAAGAGATCGGTCTCGGTCTCCTCTCGGAAGGAGGTCTCCAGAATGCCGGCACGGCCGGCGCCGATTCCGCAGGCATAGGCCAGCGCGTAATCCTTCGCCCGGCCGGAGTAATCCTGGTATACCGCAATCAGGCTGGGAACGCCCTTCCCCTCCAAATACTGGCTACGGACGGTGTGGCCGGGGCCTTTGGGCGCGACCATGATAACGTCGATATCCGGCTGCGGCTTGATAAAATTGAAGTGAATGTTGAAGCCGTGGGCAAACATAAGCACGTCGCCCTCTTTCATGGTGGGGGCAACCTGCTCGTTATAAATATCGGCAGCCAACTCGTCCGGAACCAGCATCATTACGACATCGGCGGCGGCCGCTGCCTGCGGCACCTCCATAACCGTCAAGCCGGCGTCCTCCGCCTTTTTCCAGCTCGCGCTGTCTTTGCGCAGGCCGACCACCACCTTGACCCCGCTTTCGTGCAGGTTCAAGGCATGGGCGTGGCCCTGGCTGCCATAGCCGATAATCGCGACCGTCTTGTTGTCCAGCAGGCTGAGATTACAGTCGGTGTCATAATACTTTTGAATCATATGAAAGACTCCTTTAAAAAATAATTTCTATCCGAAGCAGCTTCGGGTAAATACACAAACTACCGCCCGGGCGTCCCGCGTTCGAGCGCCGTAACGCCGGTGCGGCACATCTCTAAAATCCGGTACTGGCCGAGAACGCCCAAAAAGCCGTCGATTTTATCCGGCTCGCCGGTCAGCTCCATCACCATACTCCCAACCGAGAGGTCGACAATCTTGGCCTTATAAATGCCGGCCGTCTCCCGCAGGGCGCCGATGGTTTTGTCGTCGACCGCCACCTTGATCAACAGCAACTCCCGCGTGATGCTGGTTGAGGGGTTGAGGGTGAAAATTGTTTTGGTTTCAATCAGTTTAGCGGTCTGTTTGACGATCTGGTCAAACGACTGTTCATCCCCCATCGCCACAATGGTGATCCGGGAAATCTCCGGATTATCCGTGGCGGAAACGGTCAGGCTGTCGATATTGAAACCCCGCTGGTTAAAGAGGGAGGCCACGCGGGCCAGCACGCCAGCGTGATTTTCCACCAGCACGCTCAGAACCTTTTTTTCCATGTTGTCATTCCTTTCCCCAAAAAGCGGTTGTAAAGGTCAGTCGACGATCGTATCCTTGATCGTCCCGCCGGCCGGAATCATGGGGAGAACCTTTTCCTCCCGGTCGATGACACATTCAATCCAAACCGGCCCGTCGGTCGTCATCGCCTTCCGGAAAGCGGCCTCAAATTCGGACGGGGTCGCGGCGCGGTAAGCTTTGACGCCAAACCCCTCCCCCACCTTGACATAGTCGGTGCGGCGATCCGGTTCACTGCTTGAATACCGCTTGCCGTAAAAGACGGTCTGCCACTGCCGCACCATGCCGAGCGCCCGATTATTGAAGATCACCGTAATTACCGGCACATCGTAGGTCACGGCGGTGCAGGCCTCATTCATATTCATGTGGAAGGAGCCGTCACCGGTAATGTGGATGATCCGCCGGCCGCCAAGCCCGATCGACGCGCCGATGGCCGCACCGTAGCCGAACCCCATGGTTCCCAGCCCGCCGCTGGTGATAAAGCTGTTCGGGTGGAGGTGGCGAATATACTGTGCCGCCCACATTTGATGCTGACCGACATCGGTGGCAAAAACCGCATCCTCCCCCGCGATGTCACAGATGTCCCGCATAATCTGGTGCGGGGTCAGGGCGTCCGGCTTATCCTTCGGCCGGTAATCACGCGCCTGCCACTGTGCAATAGTCTGCATCCAGTCGGTGTGATTCGCCTTCTCCACAAACGGCAAAAGCGCGAGGAGCACAGCCTTTACATCCCCGATGATATCAAAGTCGATGCCAACGTTTTTGTTGATCTCACTCGGGTCAATGTCGATATGTATAATCTTGGCCCCGCTGGCAAACCGGCCGGTGTCCAGCGCCACACGGTCGCTGAACCGGGTTCCTATGGCAAGAAGCACATCCGCCTCTCCCACCGCGCGGTTGGCGCTGACGCATCCGTGCATGCCCAACAGGCCGAGGTTGTGCGGCTCTCCGTAACCGAGGACGCCGGCCGCCATCAGCGTATAAGCCGCCGGGATGTCGGCTTTATCCAGCAGGGCGCGCAGCTCCTCCCCCGCGCCGGAGGAGGAGACGCCGCCGCCAAACAGAACTGCGGGGCGTTTTGCCGTGTTGATCAGCGCGGCGGCGGTCCGCAGCCGTTCCTCCGTCGCCCGGGAGTTGTCAACCTCTGTCCGTACCGGCGCGGCCGGCGTGAATACGCACTTCGCCGCCGTGACGTCCTTCGGGATGTCGACCAGCACCGGCCCCTTGCGGCCGCTTGCCGCGATCTGAAAAGCGCGTCGAAGGATATCGGCCAGATCCTCCACCCGGCGCACGACGAAATTGTGCTTGGTGATCGGCATGGTGATGCCGGCGATGTATACCTCCTGAAAGCTGTCGCGCCCGATCAGAGAAGTACCGACATTCCCGGTAATGGCAACCATCGGGACGCTGTCCATATACGCCGTCGCAATCCCTGTAACAAGGTTAGTCGCCCCCGGCCCGCTGGTCGAAAGCACCACCCCGGTCCGTCCGGTCGCCCGGGCGTATCCGTCGGCAGCGTGGGCGGCGCCCTGCTCGTGCGCCGTCATAATATGCCGGATTTTGTCTCTGTATTTGTACAAAGCGTCGTAGATGTTGAGAACCGAGCCGCCCGGATACCCGAAAACAGTATCCACGCCCTGCTCGACCAGCACCTCAGCCAGAATCTCCGATCCGTTCTTGATCATATGCTCCTCCAAACTCTTCCGATGTCCGCCGCGCGTCTGTCCAAAGCGGCAGAAAAGTAAAAAAACCTTCATCTCTGTTTTTCAAGAGACAAAGGTTTAAAACAAACACTCTGCGGTACCACTCTGCTTGCCGCCGGAAAACCCGGAGACCACTCGTTGCATCCGATATCGGGGATGAACCGCCCCCCCCTACAGCCGCGGGCGCGGTTCGGGAGGAATGCTCCGGGACGACCTTCCCCAGCGCCGCGCCGTCTGCTTTCACCAGCCGCAGACTCTCTTCACGCGCGAAACGGAGGGTACTCCTTCCCATCCAAGCGTTATCCTTTTTTGATTATTTTGTATCATAGCACACTTACATTCATTTTGCAAGCCCCAAAAGCAAAAAGTCAATTTTTGTCATTTCCTTTTCCGTGTCATCCGGCCCGATCCGCATCCGGCAAAGATGAATTGTAACCCCAATTCCAACCGCAGAAAAAGCAGGCAGAAGCCACAAAAGCCGCACCGGAAGGGTCGACACCAGCAGTCCTGTCCAGAGCCAAACAATCGCGCATTTTTTCATCCGGTTCGAAATCCCGTCTCCGGTTTTATAATGCTGCAATAGTGTTCCAAAACATCTCGTAGAAGACAGCCGGCGAAATAGCCGCGCGCTGCCCCGGGCAAATCAGGTACCCGAACGCAATACAAACGGTGTCGTGGGCAGCACCGGCAAAAACGCGCCGATCATGCCAAGTGCCAGACTGAAAAAACCGACGACAATCAAAAACGGTTTTATCATGTTTTCCCCATTTTGGCTTTTGAAAGCCAAAATGATTTGTCCCCGGAAAAGAAGCCGATTTGTCGCCGTCCGGCCGGGCCTGTGGATAGAGGATTATCCCTCCGAACGGTTCATTTCCGAGGAAAAAGAAAACTTCTCTTTCCTGTTTTTCGCATGATACAGCGCCCGATCCGCCCGCCCAAACAATTCATTGAACTCCGTGGCATCCTGCGGAAAAAGTGAGACCCCCAAACTGGTTGTGCAAACAAACTGATCCACCTGAAATTGCGTCAAACCCTCAAGCTGATCGAGCAGAGATTGCCGATCCGAAATATCCTGAACCAGAATGATAAATTCATCTCCGCCAAAGCGGCCGGCAATATCCGTCTCTTTAAATGTGTTTTTAATCCGGCGGGACAATGTCTGAATGACCCTGTCGCCTACGGCATGCCCGTATGTATCGTTAAAACGTTTAAAATCATCAATATCCATCAGGATCAGCGCGTGCTCTCCCTCCCCTTTGGATAAGCAATCCTTTATACTCGTGGTCGCGTAAACTTTGTTATAAAGACCCGTAAAATCATCCGAGCAGGTCGCCTGCTTCAGTTTTTCCTTTGCTTCCGTAATATCCGTTATGACCCCGATCATTTTTAAAGGGATTCCGTTTTCCACAACGGGCACGGCATGAATCTGGCACCATACAAATTGAGCATTTCCCGCTTTCATCCGTGCCTCATAAATCGCAGGCTTGCCGCTCAAAACGCACGCAAACGCTTTTTCGATCACCTGCATATCATCCGGATGAGAAAAATATTGGCCGGCCTGCCGGCGATATTCCTCCGGATCCAGTGCGCTGTAAGGCTGAACATCCTTCAAAATATCTTCGCCGGAAACGCCGAAGATGCTCTCCGCATTTTCAAAAAACGTATACAACTGTCGGGTCAAATCCACTTCAAAAATACAAACTTTTGCAGCATTCAAAGCGATGCATAGCCGTTCTTTATACTGTTCGATTTCCGACATGGTATTTTCTCTCATTACACAAACCCCTGCACTCATAAATTTAATACATCAGCCCAGCTGTCCCAAATTCTCCGGCTTACAAGCCATACAAATCCGCGCAAAAGCAGCTCTTTCACGAACCGGCGCCAGCCGATCGTGCGGGAATTTCAACAGTAAAACCAAAAGCTATTTGCAATTCTTATCCATGGCTGTAGTATGCTTAGACAATACAACGGAGATTAACGCGCCGAGAGCGCAAGAATCCACCGCTTTCTTTGTTACCCTTCATCGCAAGGCGCCAGCCTTGCGATGAAGGGTAACCCAACCGCATCTTTTTTGACGCTCTCGGTCGAAGAGCTTTTTTCGCAAAACATGTGGAAAAGCCGTAACACCGCTGCATTTTTCGGATTTTCCATGAAAAACACATTGTACCCCCGCTTGCACCGTCTAATACATTTCATATTTTTATCTTCTTAAAATTGCTGATCCATTTTGCCGATCGGGCAACTCAAATTGTATGTCTTCGGCCAACGCCAAAAACATCTGTTGCAAGCATGGCCAAATAATCTTTTTTTAATTTCCGCACTTCATATTCGGAGCCAAGGCCAGTATTGAATTTAAGCAATACGACTAATGTGTAAAACCTGACAAAAAGTGAAAGAAGGATGGGTTTTCAAAATACCTCCTTCAGAAAAGAACTTGTTTTCCACACAGTAAAGATTGCGAATCTCCCACTCCGCATTCCCGGTTTAACGATCGCCCGGTTATTT
The DNA here is from genome assembly GCA_050946935.1 of Candidatus Howiella sp. Taxonomy (GTDB): domain Bacteria; phylum Bacillota; class Clostridia; order Oscillospirales; family Acutalibacteraceae; genus UQRS01. Next base: position 149,266 of record JBMNVR010000003.1, on the reverse strand, counting down.
TAACATATTTTCCCAAATTTGTATACCCTGTTTTTTGAATTATAAGATTCTTATCTTGCATTCCTTTTATCAAAGCAATGTTTCTGTTTCGCTTTTCGCAATAAGGCTTTTGGTCATGTACGCTACCGTCTCGACATGTGCCGTTCCGGGAAAAAGGTCGGCCGGCGTATATTCGATCAGGCAATATCCCATTTCACCCAGCAGGCGGAGATCCCGCGCCAGTGTCGCCGGATCGCAGGAAACATAGACGATCCGCCCGGGCGCAAAATCCGCCGCCACTGTGCGCAACAGGTCAGGCGCGCAGCCCTTGCGCGGCGGGTCGAGAAGTACAACATCCGGCCGCACACCCCGCCGCCGAAGGACAGCTGCCCCCTCGGCCGCGTCGGCGCAAAGAAACTCGGCGTTTTCGATCCCGTTTTGTTCGGCGTTGCGTCGCGCGTCCCCAACCGCCTGCGGCACAACCTCAATCCCGATCACCTGATCGGCCTCTCCCGCCATCGAGAGGCCGATCGTCCCGGTCCCGCAATAGAGATCAAGAACGGTTTTTCCGGCCGGGGCGGCGTATTCGGCCGCCTTACGGTAGAGACGCTCTGCCATCTCCCGGTTTACCTGATAAAACGACAGCGGAGAAAGCCGTACCCGCACGCCGCAGAGGATATCCTCGATATACGGCTTGCCCCATAGGAGGGTACATTCCTCCCCCAGCACGACGTTGGTCGGCTTTTGGTTGTGGTTGAGCTGGACGCTGCACAGCCCCTCTCCCACCGCGGCGCGCAAAACCTCAACCAGTTCGTCCGCTGCGGGGAGCGCGCGGCCGTTGACGACCAGCACCGCCATAACCTGCCCGGTAGCGAACCCCTTGCGCAGATAGAGATGCCGGAGCAGACCGCGGCCGCTCTCCTCCGAATAGACGCTGAGGCTATGCCGTTCGGCAAAGCGGCAGACCGCCTGCAAGGCGGCTGAGAACTCCGCCGGCTGGAGGAGGCAGTCCTCACAGGGAATCACCCGATGGCTGTGCGGCGCATAAAAACCCGCGACCACCCGATCCCCCTCCTTGGCAAACGGGTACTGCGCCTTATTGCGATAGGGCGTCCGCTCGTCCGCCGCCAAAATCGGCCGGGGGGCAAGATCCGTCCCGCCGATGCGGCGGATCGCATCCTGCACGCGGCGAACCTTGATCTCCTTTTCCGCAGCATAGGTGACGTGCCGGAAGGCGCAGCCCCCGCAGCGGGAGAACACCGGACAGTCGGGCGTCTGCCGTAGAGGCGAGGGGGTCAAAACCGCCTCCACCCTGCCGAAGGCGCGGTTTTTCAGCAGCTTGACGATGCGCACACGCACCCGGTCACCCTCGGCCGCGCCGGGGACGAAAACCGCCAGCCCATCCGCCCGGCCGACGCCGCTGCCGTCGACCGCCGTGCCGGTGATAATAAGTTCTGTACAATCATTTTTCTGCATCCGGATTCCCCTAATTTTCAAACTGGCTGCCGTACAGCCCGGCATAAAACCCGCCACGCTTCAGCAACTCGTCATGGCTGCCCTGCTCGACCACATGGCCCTCATTCATCACGATGATGACATCGGCGTCCCGTATGGTCGAGAGGCGGTGTGCAATAATAAAGCTGGTAGTGCCCCGCATCATTTCCTCAAACGCGCGGGTGACCCGCCGCTCGGTTAGAATGTCGATGGAGGAGGTCGCCTCATCCAGCACCAGAATATCCGCCCCGGTCATCATAGCGCGGGCAATGGTCAAAAGCTGCATCTGCCCGGCCGAGAGACTTCCGCCCTCCCCGTCGATCGGGGTGTCGTAGCCCTTGGGCAGCCGCTTGATAAAACTGTGTGCCCGGGCCGCTTTGGCCGCGGCAACAACCTCGTCATCGGTCGCGTCCGGATGACCGTAGGCAATATTCTCGCGCACGGTGCCGGAGAACAGCCAGGTCTCTTGCAAAACCATGCCGATGCGGCGGCGCAGTCCCTGGCGGGAGTAGGCCTCGAGCGGCCGACCGTCAATTAAAATCTCCCCCGACTGGGGTTCGTAAAACCGCATGATCAGGTTGACCAGCGTAGTTTTCCCTGCGCCGGTCGGCCCGACGATGGCGACCCGGGTCCCCGGCTCCACCGCAAGGCTGAAGTGTTCGATCAGGGGAACCTCCGGATTATAGGCGAAGCTGACGTCCCGGAACTCCACCCGGCCCTCCAGCCGTTCCGGCACGACGGCGCCGGGCGGGTCTGGCGCCTCGGTCTCCAGCGTGATAAACTCATAAATCCGCACGGCCGAGGCCCATGCCGACAAAATCCCGGTGATAACCGCCGTGATCTGGTTGAAGGGCTTGGCGAACTGGTTGGAGTAAATGATAAAGCTGGATATCCGCCCGGCTGAAAGCCCGCCGAATATCCCGCCGATCACTCCAACCGCGATATAAGCCAGGTAGTTGACGAACCGGGTGGTCGGATTGGTCAGGGAACTTGCGAACTGCGCCTTCTGCCCGGCGGTGTAGAGGCGGCGGTTGATCTCCCCAAAGCGGGCGGCGGCCGTCTCCTCATACGCGAAGGCCTTGACCGTTTCGACACCGCCGATCATCTCTTCCGTCAGGCCGGTCAGTTCGCCGGTGATGGCCTGCTGGCTTTTGAAATAGCGATTGGACAGACGAGTCACCGTCATGGCGACAAGGAAGGTCAGTGAGGTGACAGCAATCACCACCAGCGTCACAATCGGGCTGATCAACAGCATAAAGGTCAGCGAGCCGATAATCACCACTACGCCGGTAAAAAGCTGGATAATCCCGTCGATCAGGCCGTCGGCAATGGCGGTGGCGTCATTGACAAACCGGCTGATGATATCGCCATGCGAGTTGCGGTCGTATACCTCCAGCGGGAGGCGCATCATCCGCTCGGCCGCATCGTCTCGTATATCCCGCACGATCCGCTGTACACAGCGATGGGTCAGCATGCCGGTCAGAAAATTCCCCAGAGACAGCACGACTCCAAGTGCCAGCAGAACGAGCGCGATTTTCAAAACGGCGGCAAAATCCACATTTCCCGCGCCGACGATATGGTCGATCGCCCGGCCGGTCAGAAACGGTGCAGTGATATCAGCCGCCGACGCGACGCAGGCAAAAAGAAATACCAAAAGCAGCCGCTTTTTCTCCCGCCCGGCGAGGGAAAGCAGCCAGCGCAAAACAGCGCGGTTCTCTATTTTAGAGGAGGTTTTGGTACTCGTCCTCATGCGGCGCCACCTCCCCCAATTTCGGCCAGCGCGCGGTATTCGGGACAGGTGGCCAGCAACTCGTCATGCGAGCCGATGCCGGCGATCCGTCCCTCCTCCAGCACGATGATTTTATCCAGAGACATGATCGACCGAATACGCTGGGAAACAACAATGGTGGTTACGCCCGCCATCTCCTCCGCGATGGCGCGGCGCAGGGCGAGGTCGGTCGCATAGTCAAGCGCGGAGGAGGCGTCGTCAAGAATCAGCAGTGCCGGATCGGCCGCCACCGCCCGTGCGACCGCCAGCCGCTGCCGCTGCCCGCCCGACAGCCCTCTCCCCCCCTTGGAGAGCTGCGTATCATACCCTTTCCGCAGGCCGGAGACAAACCCGTCAGCCTGTGCAATTTTCGCCGCGCGGCGCAGTTCCGCATCGGAAGCCCCCGGCCGGCCGAAGCGAAGATTTTCGGCCACCGTACCCGAAAAAAGCTGAATTTTCTGCGGAACGGCTCCGACAATCCGGCGCAGCAGCGCGACGGGGTAGTCGGCCGCATTTTTTCCAAAGAGCAACACCTCTCCACTGTCGGGGAGGTAGTAGCGCGATATCAGATGACACAGGGTGCTTTTTCCCGAACCGGTCACACCGATGATGCCAACCGACTCTCCCTTTTTAATCTGGAAGCTGATATCCTCCAGCGCCTGATCGCCGCCGGCGTGATATCCGAAGGAGACATGGCGGAACTCGACCGCCGTTCCCCCCTCCGGCCCGGCGGCGTCACCCAAGGACGACTCGGCCGGGTCGTCCGGCAGAGCCAGCACCTCGCTCACCCGGCGGAGGGAAGCCGCGGCGCGGGTCATGATGACCACGAGATTGGCCAAGACAATCAGCACAGTCAGCATCTGGGTCACGTAACTGATGAAAGCCAGAATCTCCCCCGAGGTCAGCGCCCCGTCATAGACCCGAAAGCCCCCGAACCAGATGATGGCGATAATGGTCATGTTCATAATCAGAGAAGTAATGGGATTGAAGGCGGAGGATACCGCGCCCACCCTTGCAGCCGCGCGGGCAAACGCCTCATCCTTCTGCTTGAAACAGGCCGTCTCCCGCTCCTCGGTTGCAAAGGCGCGGATGATCCGCGCACCCGAAAGCAGCTCCCGCACCTTGGCGCCGACTTCGTCGAGGCGAGCCTGAACCTTTGTATAGAGCGGAAAGGTCGAACGCATGACAAAATACAAAGCGGCGGAAAACACCGGAAGGGAAAACAGCACAATCAGTCCCAGTTTCCAGTCGATCAGCAATGTGGCGATCACGCTGCCGATACAGATAAAGGGCGCCCGGATGACAAGGCGGATGCTCATGGCGACGGCGAGCTGGAGTTGGTTTACATCGTTGGTAATCCGGTTGGTGAGGGTGCCGACGCCAAACGCCTCTACCTGTGCGAAGGAAAGGCCCAGCACCTTTTTGAACAGGCCGTCGCGCAGCGAGGTTCCGAAGCCCTGCGACGCAACCGAGGCACTGTACTGACAAATCATGGCGCTGCAAAGACCGACTGTCGCAGTCAGCAGCATCCACCCGCCCATTTTCAAAATATAGGTTCGATCTCCGGCGGGAATGCCCACATCGACAATCCGCGCCATATACAAAGGCATGGTCAGTTCCAGCACCGCCTCCAACAGTTTAAAGAGCGGACCGATGACAAACTGAAACCGATAGGGTTTCAGGTGCGGAAACATGTATTTCAAACAAGGCACCTCCGAAACGGCTTGAAAGGGAAACTTCAAAATTTTGTTCCATCACAAGTTATATGCTTTATTATCTTATCATTCTATTAAGATATTTTCAATATAAAAACGGGTCAAATGTCGGCCGAATTCCTCCGTTTTGTAGATTCTGAACCCTCCCACTTGTTATTTTGATTATCCTGTAGTATGCTATCGGTAAAATAAAAAAGAAGGAGGTCATTCCAACAATGACTCGAAAAACAACCCAGAAATTAGTGATGTCCGCCGTATTTGCCGCGCTGTGCTGCGTGGCGACCATGATTTTTCGCATTCCCATCCTCGCCACCAACGGATATATTCATTTCGGCGACGCGTTTGTCATACTGTCGGGCTTTTTGCTCGGCCCGGTTTACGGAATGGCCGCAGCCGGAATCGGTTCCATGCTGGCTGATATTCTTGCGGGATATGCCCATTATGCCATCCCCACCCTGCTGATTAAGGCGCTGGCTGCGCTGGCTGCAGCGCTCGTGTTCCGCGCGCTGCAAAAGCGGAAAATAAAGCTGGTTCCCTCAATCGTACTCTCCGGCCTCTGCGCCGCGTTGATTGTGGTTCTCGGCTATTTTGCGGTCGAATCGACCATCCTCGGTTACGGCATTGCGGCGGCCGCCTCGATACCGATGAACGCGCTGCAAAGCGGCGCGGGCGTTGTGATCTCGACCATTTTGCTGCCGCTGCTGCTCCGCGTACCGTATTTTAAAGAGATGCTGTAAACCGCGCTCGACGATGTCTTCTATAGATGTACACAGCCCCCGGATCACCTCGGTCCGGGGGCTGTGTGCGTGAAGGACCTGCATATATTGTTCCGCACGTCCTCCCTTCGCAAACATTTCTTTTTTCAAAAAAACTCGCTTCTGCGCACAAAATCCGGCTAAAATATGATACAATAGAATAGTATTTTATACCGACGCCGCGCGGCACGGATGAAACAGGAGGAAACGATATGGCGGATTTATTGGATTATATAGAGTGGAGAGGCGATCTCTCCTTCCAGACAGCGCCGTTTAATGAAATTGACAGCCTTATTTTCTGCCAGCTGGCCTATCTCAATCTCGACGGTCTCATCACCCCCAACCGGGAAGCGGAGCCAATCCCTCTGCCCCTGCTGGCAGACATGTTTGCAAACGCCAGCGATCATACGGCCCGGCTGCGGCTGGGTCCTCTGATCTCGCCCCGAACCAACGACCTGTTGCCCGCGATGGCCGGATGCCGCCGGTTTGCAGACACCCGCCTTTCCTGTTATGTCGACCGGGTGGACGCCGACGCACAGGTACAGTTTTCCGCGTTGTATATCGACATCGGTAATGGAGAAGCATACATTGCCTTTCGCGGCACCGACGATACAGTGGTCGGGTGGAAAGAAGATTTCCTGATGAGCGTCGATACCGTCCCGTCACAGTTGGAGGCGGTTGAATACATTCGTTCGGTCGCCGGAAAAAGCACGGCTCCGCTGCACATCGGCGGACATTCCAAGGGCGGGAACCTCGCGGTATATGGGGCCGCTTTCTGCCCGGAGGAAATCCGGGAGCGGATCGTCGCCGTTTACAACAACGACGGCCCGGGGTTCGAGGGCTCTGTTCTTGCCGATCCGGCATACAAAGGGATGATCGGCCGGGTCAAAACCTTTGTGCCGCAATCCTCGGTCGTGGGGATGCTTCTCGGGCACGAGGAGCCCTACACGGTTGTGCACAGCGATCAGAAGGGACTGCTCCAGCATGACGCGTTCTCCTGGCAGGTAAAACGGGACGGTTTTGTGCTGCTGGACCACGTGACCGACCAAAGCCGGTTCATCGACCATACCCTCAAGGATTGGATCGCGGGAATGAATATGGAGCAGCGCGGGAAATTTATCGACGCGCTTTTCGGCTTGCTGGAGGCAAATGACATCACCACTCTCTCCGAGCTGTCGACCGATCGTTTGCGCCGCTCGGGCAGCGTGCTCAAATACATCAGCGGTGCAGATGAAGAGACGAGGCGGCTGGTCTATCGGTCGATACAGCAGCTGCTGCGTTCGGCCAGAGAGAATCTGAATCTTTTCCACAAGAAAGCCAAATCGGTTTGAGGATATATCGTCCGGCCGGAAAGCTTGTTTTCTGTCGGCCGGGTTTAACATCTGCCCATTCTATAATCGGCCGCGCACAAAAGACAACCGCCGGGGTTGAGAGTTGCAAAGCAAAAAGCGGCTGATGTTTTCGCCATTGTATATTCCATTAGCCGTACAAAGCGGTGCAGAGACATACAAAACAGCCGCTTTTCCCGCTTGCAGGGCGAAAACCGTTCAAAACGAAAGGATTAAAAAAACCATACCGGAAATTTTCCCAATCACGGAGGGAGAAACAATGAAGAATAGAATCATCGCTTTTCTGCTTGTTTTCGCATGCCTGCTTCCACTCAGCTCCTGTGCAAACGATCTGCCGGCTCCGGCCTCCCTGCAGGCCGTTGCAGAGGCCGGATGCATCGCGTTATCCTGGCCGGCGGTCGACGGCGCAGCCGGATATGCAGTCAACCGGGAGTGTCTTGATGACGGGAGCAGAAAGCAGCTAACCATTGCGAAGGAGGCCGGCTACCGCGACACACTGGTAACCGACGGACAAAGCTATCGGTACACCGTCGCCTCCTGCAGCGAACGAAACGGCAACTATTACGAAAGCAAGAACACGGCTGTTTCGGACGCGGTCACATATACCACCGATACGCGCGAGCTAATCATCACAGGATTGCAATCGGTTGACGGCGGGTATCAAATCGAATGGGCATCGAAGATTCAGGCGGCTTCCTATGACATTTACCGCAGCAGCGAAGAAAACGGAGCCTACACATTCGTCGGCGCCACTATGGAGACCGCCTACACCGACCTCACGGCGGGCGGCGGCTGCTTTTTCTATCAAATCCGCTGTACAGCGGCGGGGGCGGCCTTCTCCTCCGATCCGGCGCAGACGCTTGCCGCGCCTGCAATCGACAGCGTGACGATGCAGGACGCCTCCACGGCGGTTGTGCACTGGAGCGCCGTCGGTGCCACTTCCTACGAAATTTACCGCGGCGACGATTTGCAAACTCCCTGCGCCACGGTTCGGGGTACCTGCTATGCCGATCCGAACGCAGGCGGGAACGTCTTTGGCTACGCGGTCCGGGGCATCTATACGGACGACAAAGGAACCTGCGTTAAAACCAGCCCGCGCTCGTCTCCGGTTTCCATCGGAACCAACCCGCACCCGGTCCGCTCTCTGATCGTTTTAATGTATCACAACTTCGTCACGCCGGAGGAGGTAACCGCGGGCATCCAATTTGACCAATACTCCATTTATGTCGACGAATTTGAAGCCGATCTGCTCTTTTTTAAAAACAACGGATACACCACCGTCGGAATCGAGGAGATTGAAGCGCATTGCAGCGGCGAACGTCTGCTACCCGAAAAAGCGGTCATGATCAGCATTGATGACGGAAGCTGGGGCGTATACAAATACGCCTACCCCCTGTTGCAGAAATACGGCATGAAGGCCGAGGTCAACATCATCGGGGAATTCATCGACGACGCCGAAAAGCATCCCGACCGCAGCTCTGTACAAAAAGCGGATTATACATACGACGTGCCCTACTGCACCTGGAATGAGCTGAAGGAGATGTCCGACGCCGGCGTGATCGAGGCGCAGTCCCACACCTATTATCTTCACAGATACGACGCAAACATCCGGGTGGGCGCCAAAATCAACGAGGGCGAATCAGAGGCCGACTATGCCCGTACGGTTCACAGCGATTTTGAAGCGGTTCAGAATCTGTTTTCCGGCAAAATAGGAAAGACGCCGACTGCAATGGCTTATCCCTACTCCAAACGGGACGAGACTTCTGACCGCCTGATCCTGGAAAACACCGGATACCATATCCTCCTGGCGGGAGACGGCCGGGGATCGGTCAATTTTATTGTAAGCGGCGTCGGGATCTCCAACCCGGTTTTGAACCGCGTCTGCCGCATGCAAGGGACCGGCGCTGAGCGCTACATCACGGATATTGTGCAGGCAAACGGTCTGGATTAAGCACCCACCGCAGGAGGCTTTTTCCTCCACATTTGCCGACGCTTACCCCGCGCCGCTGCAAAAAACACGCGTCCTGCCGTAAACCCGAACCGGGCTCGGCCGGGCGATCCCTTATTCAGCCGGACGCAAAACAAAATTCCGAGCCGACACGGCCGGGATTCATCAAAAAAGTGCCGCCCCAGCTGCTTCATGCCGGGGCGGCACTTTTTATTTATTCCGCTTTGACATGGACATCCAGCTGCGGATAAGGAATCGCAATACCAGCCTTGTCGAGGGCGGTCTTCCCCGCTTCGGCCAAAGCATAGCGCACCGGCCAGTAATCCTCCGTCCGGCACCAGGCGCGCAGAGAAAACTCCAGTGCACTGTCGGCCTGCTTCTCCAGTCCGGCGAAGGGTGCAGGGTCGGCGAGCACCCTCGGTTCGGCCGCGCAGACCGACAAAAGGAGCGCTTTGACCGTCTCCATCTCCGCCGCGTATTCGGTACAGAAAGTCAGGTCGACCCGCCGAAGCGCCTCGTGCGTATGATTGGTAACAGCCGCATTAGTCAGCGCGCCGTTAGGCAGTGTGATCCGTTTGTTGTCATAGGTTTGCAGGATGGTATAAATCACCGTAATCTCCTGCACAACGCCGGCGGAATCGGCCGTTTCGATATAATCTCCCACCTTAAACGGCTTGAAAATCAGAATCATCAGTCCGCCGGCAAAATTGCTCAGCGCCCCCTGCATGGCGAGGCCGATGGCCACTCCGGCCGAGGCGAAAAGCGCCAGAAAAGAGCTGACCGGCAGGCCGAGGATATAAGCGGCCGTCAGTACGATGGCCGCGTCAAGCACCACGGTCAGACAGCTTGAGATGAAGGAACGAGCCCCCTCGTCTATGCGGGAGAAGGCGCAGCCTTTCGCCAGATGCTTCATCAAAAATTTGATCAGCCGAAACCCGATAAACAGCACCGCCGCAGCAAGAAGGATCTTCAGCCCCAGATCAGCCCCGGCAGCGGCAAGTTTCTCCAAAAACGCTTCCATTTAATCCACCATCCTTTCATGTGAAAACAGAGAAGGAAAGGCCGTTCGAGCAGACCTCTCTTCTTTGAACGGTCAGATCAGGCTCTCTTTATCGGCATAGGCCAGCTCGTCATCCTGAACCACCGTATAATGCTTTTTGCCCATCAAATCGTAGATAACCGGCACAACAAAGAGGGTCATCAAAGTCGCGTACAGCAAACCGCCGATACAGACGATCGAAATGGGCTGCATCATCTCCGCCCCCATGCCTCCGGCAAAGGCCGTGACCGAAAGGGCGAGGATCGTGGTCAGCGAGGTCATCAAAATCGGGCGCATACGTGTTTTGCCCGCTTCGACAATGGCCTCCCGTTTCTCTCTGCCGGCCGCGCGAAGCTGGTTGATGTAGTCGACCAGCACGATGCCGTTGTTCACGATGATTCCGGCAAGCATCACAAACCCGATCATCGAGATTACGCTGACCACCCGCCCGGTCAGAAGAAGTCCGAGCAAACCGCCGGTAAAGGCCAACGGAATAGTAAACATGACGATAAAGGGCGAACGCAGGGACTGGAACTGTGCGGCCATAATGACATAGATCAGCAAAACGGCCAGCAGCAGCATTTCGACAAGCTGTCCCATCGCCTCCATAATATTTTCATTTTCTCCGGAAAATTCCAGCGTAGAGCCATGCTCCGCCCGGCTTTCATAATCCGCCAGCGCCGCCTTGGCGTCGGCGGTCACAAGGCTGACGTTGTACCCGTCGGCCACGCTGCCTGAAACACTGATATACCGCCGCTGGTCGGTGCGGGAAATACTGCCCAGCGCCTGCGACTGGGTGATCTCTGCCACATCGGTCAGCGGAACCTGTTTTTCACTGCCGTCAATTCCCGTGACGTTCAGGACAAGTTCGCGTATCGTCCGGTCGTTTACCGCCCCCGCCTCGGTCGAGTTGACCAAAACGGTGTAGCTTCCGTTCTCGGTGTTCAGGGTGGTGGAGGTCGTTTCGGTCGTCATGGCGGCGCTCACGCTTTGATAGATCTGCGCCACCGTAAGGCCGTTCAGTGCGGCTTTGGCCTTATCCACCGTGATAGACAGCTCCTCGGTCGCGTCGTCGAGGCCGTCGTCCACCTCCTCAATGCCTTCCACAGTCGAGAGAATCTCCCCAACCTCCTGTGCGGTGAGGCGCAGCGCGTCGAGATCGTTATTATAAACGTTGAGCGAAACGCCCGATCCGCCAAGACCGCTCATCATGCTCGAGAGATTTGAGGTACCGCTGGCGTCAATCTCGCATTCGAGATCGGCCGTGCGGGCGGCGATTTCCTCCGCAATCTTCACGCTGTCGTTCTGATAGTCCTCTTTCAGCAAAACATACATCGTCACCGAAGTTTCGTCGGTCTCTCCCAACCCTATGATAGCACCGGTGCCGCCCATCATGGCGCCGACCGTGTCGACCCCCTCGATCTCTTCCATCCGCCCGATGGCCCGGTCGGACATGGCCGCCGTCTCCTCAAAGGTCGCGCCCTCCGGCATCCGGAGGGAGACGCTGATCTCGCTCGCGCTCATTTCAGGCATGAATTCAAATCCCCTGCGCAAAGTGAAGAAAACGCTGCCGACCAGCAGCAACACGGCTAAAGCCAGCACCAGCACCCGTTTGTTCAAAGCGGCGCGCAGCACCCTCTCATAGCCCGAAAGAAATTTGTCAAACCATTTGTGTGAAACTGTTTTGTGCTTTTTCATCATACCAGAGGCAGCGGCAGGCACAAAGGTCAGCGCGACAATCAGGCTGGCCAGCAGCGAATAGGCAATGGTCAGCGCCATATCGGTGAACAACTGGCGGGTAATGCCCTCGATAAAGACGATGGGCAGGAACACACAAACCGTCGTCAGGGTCGAAGAGGTGATCGCGCCGGCAACCTGCCTGGCTCCGACGACGGCCGCCTGCTTGGCGGTTGCCCCCTGTCCGCGGAGGCGATAGATATTCTCAATGACAACAACCGAGTTGTCGACCAGCATTCCAACCCCGATTGCAAGCCCGGAAAGCGAGATCATGTTCAGCGTCACGCCGGAGAAATACATCAGCACAATGGCAAACACCACGCTGACCGGAATCGACATGGCGATCATGAAGGTTGGCTTCAGATCCCGCAAAAACAGGATTAGAATCAACACAGCCAGCACCGCGCCCCAAAGGAAATTGCCAATCACCGAATCGACAATCATATGAATGTAGTCGCCCTGACTCATCAGCGTCGTGAAGGAGAGGCCGGGATACTCCGCCTCCAGCTTCTCAAACCGCTCGGTCAGGCTGTCGGTCACAGCCGCGGTGGCGGCAGTCGACTGTTTGGTAAAAGTGAGAACCACGCCGTCTGCACCGTTGATTTTGGCATAAATCTCGGCCGCATTGTCGGTTACGGCCACGTCAGCCACATCCGACAGCCGTACCGGATCCACCCCCTCCAACCCGAAATCGAAGAGGATGAGAGACGCCATTTCCTCCGCTGAGGAGAACTGCTCACCCACCCGGACAAGGTATTCGACCCCGTCCTCCGCCGTGACGTAACCCGCCGGCATGGAGAAGTTCTGCGCCGTCAGGATGCCGGATATGGTAGACATATTGACTTTGTCAGACACGTCGGCGCCATCCACCATCTCCTGCTTCTTCTGCGCCAGCTCGGCCGCCTTGGTATCCAGCTCGGCCAATGCGCTGTCGATCTGTGCCGCACCGTCCGTTATGCTTGGAAAAGCGGTGTTGATGGCCTCTATTCCTCCGTCTATCTCGATCAGTTTGGCCGGAATGTCCTCCAGCGAAAGGCCGGAGGCCGCAAGCTGATCGTTGATCCGGGCCAAACCGCTCTCCACCTGAGCAAGGCCGGCCTCAGCCTCCGACAAAGCTTTGGGCAGTTCAGCCAGCGTTAGACCGGATGAGGCCAGCGACGCCTCGATCTGTGCAAGCCCCGCGGCGGCGGCCTGATACTCTGCCGAGCCGGGCGGCAGCATCGAGAGGGAAGCCTGTAATGCGGATGCTTTCTCGCTTGCGTCGCGCAGCGTCTCCACTGTTCCGGAAAGGGTCGCCCCGGTCTCGGTCAACCCGGCCGCTGTCTGCTGCAGCGCGGACAACTGCTCCTTCATGTCTTGCAGGGAGGAAAGCTGGAGCTCCATCTCCCCTTTTTTGGCCGAAAGTTCCTGTTTGGAAGCGGTAAGCTGGGTACGCGCACCGGCGATCTGCGCTTCTCCGTCGGCAAAGCTTTTGCGGATCGAGCCGCGCAGATCCTCATTCACGGCGGCAATCTTCGCCTCGCTTAAAAAGACGTTGACCGTCTCCTCAATCGTGCCGCTTGCTTCCACGCTTGCAACGCCGTCGACGCCCTCCAGCTTTTGCAGCAGGGTGTCGTTCAAAAAGGCCGACAGGCCGGCAATATCCTCCCCCTCCATATCGACCGCAGCAACAGCGACCGGCATAATGTTGGGGTTCAGCTTGAGCACATAGGGGGTACCCACCATGTCGTCCCAGCCGCCCTCCAGCAGGTCGAGAGATTCCCGGATGTCGATGGAAACCGAATCCATATTGGCGTCCTCGGTAAATTGAAGCACCACCATCGAATAATTGTCGCTGGAAGTCGACTGTACCTTACTGAAATTTTCCAGCGTGGCCATGGATTGCTCTATCGGCCTGGTCACCTCGCCCTCCACCCTTTCGGCGCTGGCGCCCGGATAGGTCGTCACGATCACCGCATAGGGGAAATCCATGTTGGGCAAAAGGTCGGGCGTCATACCGGTGTAGGAGACCACCCCAAGCACCAACACCACCAAGACCGCAAGAATGACGGTCAGCGGCTTCTTCACGCTGAATTTTGCAAGCATATAATAACCATTCCTTTCTTTGTGCCGGCGGCATTTTGCCGTTTGCCGGCCACAGGATACGCACGCCGCCAATCGGTGAAACGCGCACACCGCGCGCAAAATGCAAACAGAACCATTCCGGTTTCGCCTTTACGTTTCCATCCGGTTGAGCACCATCTCGGCGGCGGAGCAGATTTCCTCCGAGAGGGCGGTCAGCCGTTCCAAGCGATCCCGGCCGATTACGGCAAACATCTGATCCGCCGTTTTCAGCAGCCGGGCCGAGCAGCTCCTGGCCGTTTCCCATCCGGCATCGGTCGGTTCGAGATAAATAACCCGATGGTCAGTCTCGTCCCGGCGGCGACGAAGCAGCCCCTCCTCCTCCATACAGCGGACGGTGGCGGAGCAGGCCGGCACGCTGACCCCAAGGTATCCCGCAAGGTCAGAGATTTTCACCGGCTGCCGGGCGGCACCCGATTGTTCCGGCCAGAGAAAAACAAAAAGCGTCATAGCCTCCCGCGGCGGAATCGGCAGCACCCGGCCGAGAATGTCCAGCCGACGGAACCGCATCAGATTCGCAGTCAGTGCAAAGTATTGTTTATCCGGCACGGTAAGCCCCCCTTTTTTTACAGACACAGCAATAGTTAATCCGGTTAACTATTATATCGGTCTCCGCCCCCGAAATCAATGAATATTTTGTAAACGAAAGCCGATCAGTAGAATTTTGGAACTTTGTACAATGCAAACAAACCGAACCATCTATTTCTGTCATTTTATATAAATGCATAGATGAACCCTCGCGATTGTCACCCGATGTAACTTAAAGGTTGACAATTCATCGAAAAAGCGATATACTTTTCAACAGTCAAAAACGGGAAGGATGCGACCATATGCAGTCTCCTTTAAAAGAACAGGTTCTGACTCTCCTTTGTGAAAATGCGGGAAGCCCGGTCTCCGGCAGCGAGATGGCCGCACAACTCGGCGTGACCCGCAACGCGGTGTGGAAGGCGATTCGCCAGCTCGCGGCCGACGGCTGCCGGATTAAGGCGGCCCCCAACCGGGGCTACACGCTGGAGGAGGCCGGCGATCTGCTTCTCTCTCCGCTGATCCGCAAAACACTGCATACCGACCGCCTCGGCCGGGAACTGGTGATTGCGGACACCCTGGATTCCACCAACGAACAGGCCAAACGGCTGGCGGCCAACGGCGCGCCTGACGGAACGGTCGTGATCGCCCGGCAACAGACCGGCGGCAAAGGTCGGCGGGGCCGCAGCTTTTTTTCCCCGCCCGGAAGCGGACTGTACATGTCCCTCCTCCTGCGGCCGGATTTCCCTGTGGAAGAAACCGGCCTGCTGACCTCGCTGACCGCCGTCGCTGTGGCGGAAGCAATTGAAAGCCTCGCCCCCGTTTCGGTGGGAATCAAATGGGTCAACGACCTCTTCATCGGTTCAAAAAAGCTCTGTGGCATTTTGACCGAAGCGGCAATGGATATGGAGAGCGGCACGTTGGAATATATAGTGATCGGCATCGGCGTAAACGTCGGAAAAGCCCATTTCCCGCCCGAGCTGGCCGACATCGCCACCTCTATCGGCAACGAAAGCCCGCGTCCGATTTGCCGCGCCGCGCTGGCCGCCGAAATTCTCAACCGGTTGGAGGATCGGATGGCCTCCGCCGGCACCGGCCGCTTTTTAGAGGAAAGCCGCCGGAGGTCCATTGTACTCGGCAAAACGGTAACGGTAACGCAGGGCAGCGCCTCCTACCCCGCAAGAGCGATCGACATCGACGACGAGGGGCGCTTAATCCTCGAAACGGCTGAAGGCATACAACATCTTGGATCGGGGGAAATCAGCGTGAAACCGGATCGGCTATAACCGCCGAGCGGATTTTGGATCATCATAAAAACAGATGGATTTCCCCGACCGGATGGCAGGGAATCCCAGTCAACATATATCGCAACAGGAAGGACAGAAGAAAAAATGAAAAAACTGACGCTCAAGGAAATTACGGCAACCGCCCTGATGACCGCACTACTCTGCGTGGCCGCCCCCTTTACCATTCCGACCGGGATCATACCGATTTCACTGGCCAGCTTTGTCGTGTATTTGGCGGCAGCCATCCTCGGGGCAAAGAAGGGCGTTCTCTGCGTTTTACTGTACATCCTGCTCGGCGCAGCAGGGCTGCCTGTGTTCTCCGGCTTTGCGGGCGGCCTTGGAAAAATCGCTGGCCCGACCGGCGGATACATAGTCGGCTATATCTTCTGTGCCCTGATCGTGGGCCTGATCTCCGACCGATGGGGAACGAGGCTCTGGGTCTATCCCGCCGCAATGGCGGCCGGTACAGCCGTACTCTACGCTTTCGGCACCGTATGGTTTATGGCGCAAAGCGGGAGCGGGCTGGCCGCCTCTCTGGCGCTGTGCGTCGTCCCCTTTCTGGTTGGCGACATTGTCAAGATTATCGTCGCCTCCGGGGCCGGATTTACCCTGCGCCGCCGGGTCGCCGACCGCGTACTGAAAAAATAACATTTTTCCGCAGTCAAAAAGGTGGGCAAGAGATATCTTACAGGTCAAAGCCTTCAGTGAGAAAAATGGTGTCGAAAAAACGTCGGGCATTCTTTTTACTTATTACTTTTCAAAAACCCGTTATAGATTTTGGATGGGGTAAGAGTGAAGAGGTAAGAGATAGTAAAAATCCCTCAGACTATCGTCTGAGGGATTTTTTGGAGGCACCACCCGGATTTGAACCGGGGCATCAAGGTTTTGCAGACCTCTGCCTTACCACTTGGCTATGGTGCCATAGGCTATATTTATCCGTATGCAGAAAACAACGTCTCTGCTACAGCAAAGGACGCTTAATCCAATCGTTTAAGCGTCCTTCGAAGTTGGAGCGGATTACGAGGCTCGAACTCGCTACCTCCACCTTGGCAAGGTGGCGCTCTACCAGATGAGCTAAATCCGCAAAGAAAATGGTGCCTCCGGTCGGAATCGAACCAACGACACAGGGATTTTCAGTCCCTTGCTCTACCAACTGAGCTACAGAGGCAAATTGGCGACCCGGATGGGGCTCGAACCCACGACCTCTAGCGTGACAGGCTAGCGTTCTAACCAGCTGAACTACCGGGCCATCTTGGTGGGAACAACAGGGCTCGAACCTGTGACCCTCTGCTTGTAAGGCAGATGCTCTCCCAGCTGAGCTATGCTCCCCAATCAGCCTGTGCCGTTTCGACTTTTATCTCGATTACCTCACCGGCGACGTTGATTATATTACCACAACTGGTTCCTGTTGTCAACACCTAATTTTTAATTTTTATAATTTTTTTAAGGAGAATAAATCGTCTTTTGAAAAGGTATAGACCTGATCGCAAAACTGGCATTTTACCTCGGCTTTCTCCATCTCCTCCGCCATGGAAGCAAGCTCTTCCCGTCCCATGCTGATCAGGGCGCGTTCCACCCGCTCCCGGCTGCAATTGCAGCGGTAGGCCGCCTCCTGCTCATAGAGGACTTCTACCTCAAACCCGTCGAGGGCGGCCGTGACAATCTCCCTCGGCGTCTTTCCCTCTGCCAGAAGGGCGCTGACCGGCCGCATTCCGGCCACAGAAGCCTCCAACAAATCGATCGTGTGGTCGTCAGCCGCCGGAAGCAACTGGATGATATATCCGCCGGCCGCTTTGACGGTCAGATCGGGATTAACCAACACCCCCAAGGCGCACACGGTCGGAATCTGCTCGCTGACGGCGTAATAGGCGGTGATATCCTCCGCCACCTCGCCCGAAGCAAAGGGAACCGAGCCGCTGTACGGCTCTTTAAGTCCCAGGTCTTTGACAACATACAGCGTCCCCGTTTTTCCCAGCGCGCCGGAGACGTCCAGCTTGCCCTTCTCGTTCAGGGGCAATTCGACTATATTATTCTGCGCGTAGCCGCGCACATTCCCGGCGCTGTCGGACACCGCAAGGATTGAGCCGGCCGGCCCGTCGCCCGCCATTTTCAAGGTAATCGAATCCTCCGCCCCTTTGAGCATGTTCCCCATCATAGAGGCGGCGGTCAGCAACCGGCCGAGCGCGGCGGTCACCACGGCGGAGGTTTTATGAATCCCCTCCGCCCGGGCGACAATATCGGTAGAATCCAGCGCCGTGGCCATTACCGCGCCGTCAGAAGTGATGCAGCGTATCAGTTTTCCCATATTAATCCTTTCCTTGTCCTGCCGGGCGGTCAAAGCGCAGAATGTCCCGCGCGACCCGGCCGCATAAAAACCTTGTCAAGTTCTGCAAAGGTGGATTTCCTTACCTCTTTTTCGCCACAAAGACCAGCCGGTCACAGGTTTCTGCGGGTGGCCGGTCGGTCATGTCGCCAAAACAGGCAAGCGGCTCCAGCCCGGCCGCGGTAAGAAAAGCCTCCAACTCCTCCACGCTGTAACCATATTCGGTGAATTCCTCCGAAATCCGGTCATAAAGGCCGTCCTCTCCCCGGCAGAAAAAATCAAGGGAAAGCCGTACATCGCAGCCATTTTGCAGCGTGTTCTGCCAGACGAGATAGACCTCCTCCATATCATACACAAAGGTGTTGTTGCCCAAAATCTCCCGCTGTTTGTAGAGAGAGTTTACATCAAACAAAAAGAGCCCCCCGGGAGAAAGCTGCGCCGCCACGCGGGAGAAAGCTGCGCGCACGCCGTCAGAGCCGTCAAAATGATTGACGCCGTCCAGACAGCAGACGGCGCCGTCGACCGTCTGCCCAAGCTCGAGCGCCTCGGCCGGCTGACAGATGAAAAAGACCCTGTCCCCCGCTTTGCGCTTGGCCTCAGCCTCGGTCAGCATATCGGGAGAGGGGTCGACCCCGAGCACCTCTATCCCGCGGCGGGACATTTCATAGGAAATGTTGCCGGTTCCGCAAGCGAGGTCGAGCAGCTTTTCCGGCCGGCGGCCGAACCGCTCGAACAAATCAAGCAGATAAGCTGCCCGTTCCCCGTAACAGACGTCGCCGATCAGCCGGTCATAAAAGGCGGCAAAGGCCGCGCCGTATCCCGGCATGCTACTCCTCCGTCCCGTCCAGGCGGCCGAACACCATCTGATACCCGTCGTTGCCGTAGCTCAAAGAGCGGTTGACCCGGCTGATGGTCGCGGTCGAAGCGCCGGTTTTCTTTACAATATCGCTGTAAACACACTTTTCGGTCAGCATCTGCGCCACCAGCAGGCGCTGGGCGATGGATTTAATCTCCTTCACGGTGCAGATATCCTCAAAAAAAGCATAGCACTCCTCTACATCCTTCAGGGTCAGGATGGCGTTGAAAAGCAGATCGGTGCTCTTATCCCTCAACTTATCCAAACGAAAACACCTTCTTCAAGCATAAGATAAAAATAGCCGCCGCAGGCTTGAAAAGACCCGGCACGCGAAAAAAGCCATTTTCTGCCCCGCGTCACGCCCTGCGAACAGTAAGATTCTTCCCTTGCAGTTTAACACAATAAAACGGTAAAGTCAACAAAGGAGACGGTATTTTGCTCCTCCCGCTTGTCCTGAGGAGATTTTTTTGCTATACTAAAAAAGCAACATTTGCGGCGCTTCGTCCGGAAGAAAGGCTTATTCCCCAAACCATGCGTTATCCCCCTCCCCTTTCAGCCTTCGACTCCGGCGATTGTCTTGCCGCTCTTTTGCGCCGGCGGACGCCGCTTGAAATTTGTCCGGCGCACAATGAAAGGGTGCTGAATATATGGAACATGTTTTGAACACAAGCGAACTAAGGCAAAAAGCGCAGGATATACATGCCGGCGACCGGGTACGCCTCAGCGGGACGGTGTATACCGCCCGGGATGCGGCGCACAAACGACTGACCGCCCTGCTGGACGCGGGCAAACCTCTTCCCTTTTCGCTGAAGGGGGCGGCGATTTACTATGCCGGGCCGACCCCCGCGCCCAAGGGGCTGCCAATCGGGAGCTGCGGCCCGACCACCTCGAGCCGGATGGATCCCTATGCGCCGCGGATGCTCGACCTCGGTTTGGCCTGCATGATCGGTAAGGGCCAGCGAAGCGAGGCGGTGTGCGACGCGATCGTGCGGAACAAGGCCGTCTACCTCTGTGCCATCGGTGGAGCCGGCGCGCTGGCGGCAAAGTGCATCGTTTCCTGTAAGGTGATCGCCTTCCCCGAGCTGGGATGCGAGTCGGTCAAGTGTCTCGAATTCCGGGATTTTCCCCTCATCGCGGCCATCGACTGCCATGGCGGCAACCTCTTTCGCACGGATGAGTAAAGCCTGAACACCGGCCGCACAAAGAGTATGGACGTCACTGCCAACTACGGCGAATAACGAAACTTGAAATCATCCGGAATTATAACCACAAAAAAACGCACTTTGTCCGTTTTGGGGACAAAGCGCGTTTTTTGCTGTATTCTGCAAACAACCCAGCAGCCGTTCTGCCGAACAGGACTCCGTCAGGCGGGCTTACCCGTTGAGAATTTTCTGTCGCAAGGCCACCACATCAGAGACTGTGATCTTCCCGTCCGCGTCCAGATCGCCGCGAGCAAGCGTCTGTGTATCCGACAGTTCAAGCAGAATCATCTGCCGCAGCATAACCACATCCGAAACGGTAACAAGCCCGTCCCGGTCGAGATCACCGGGCACAACCTCCCCTGGCTGCAAAGAAAGGAGTTTAAGCTCCGCCGCCTCCAGCCGGGGGAGGTTGGTTACAAGAGGTTTCTGCATATCGGTCAGGGCATTGTACCGCGTCCGCAGCGCGGACACTTCCGCCGCATGGCCCAGGGTGATCTCCTCCACCTCCGGCAAGGCGGCGATGTCTGCTTTCAGCAAGCGGGGCGCGACCGTGTCGCTGCCGGTCGGTTTGATGCACAGCTCGTCCGGTATTCCGGCATACACCGGAATTTTAAAGACCAGCGCCGAATCCAAAAAGCCGCTGTACGCCTTTTTCAGATTATATGCCTCCGCCTGTGCCCCCTCAATATTGGCCATGTATTGGTGCCAATAAAGACCGGTCTCCGTATCGTTTACAACATCGAATTTTTTGAGATACAAGGTATCCTGTCCCACCTCGATATATCCGTCGGCATAGTACTGCGCCGAGCCGACCAGGGATTTCAGCCGAGTGTTCCACGGCCGTCCGTAAGAGTCACCCGTGCCGCCGGCTGCCCACCAGAGTCCCCGCTCAACCGCCGACATGGTATCAGTGGTGTAGGCTCCGATATTCAGATAGTTATAAATTCCTTCATACCCGGAGATGGTGCCCGAAATGCAGCCGCCGCGGCCGTCGTTCCCCTGCTCCACAAGGATCATGGCCGCCAGAACGCAGGGGTTCACCCCCGCCTGCTGTCCGGCGTAAAGAATCGCCTCGGCATATGTAGAAAAGCCGTCCTCCGGGAAAGGGGCGTCCAAAAAGGTTCCGGAAACCGCACGCTGCACCGCCTCCAGCGTATGATAGGTACTGTCGTAGGCATGGGTCGCAAACAGGAAAATTTCCGATGCGTCCAGAAAATTTCTCGGGTCCAGGTAATAGGCGGTAATCTCCTCCGAGGCGGCGACCCAACTCGCGCCGTCAAGCGGCGTCCACACACCGGTTGACGGATCATACGCCTGCGGCGCAACCGATTTCCAGGAATCCGGCCGGATGTAGGAGACCATATTCACCCCGAATTTTTGCTCGCTTTTCAGCGCCTCTTCCCAGGAAGGGGTGATGTGCTGCGCTTCAAACACCCAGTTCGGATACGCCTTGTGCAGGGTGCGCAGAGCCGGACGATAGCTTTCCGGAAACCCTTGCGCGTCCAGCCAGACTTCGAAATCTCCCGTGTCGCTGCCATCGTCAAAGCTGCCGGTGATGGAAACATAATCCGAATGGACATAGCCGGTCTTTCGGCCGCCGTCCTTATCATAATAGACGGCGTACCACTTCGCCCCCTCCAGTGTATAGCAGGTTCCGGTGACATACACCGCCTGCCCCGACGGCAGCGTGTCCAACACGCTGTAGCCGGTGCCCGCACCGCTGCGCACATTCAGCACGCTGTCCACCTGCACAATGCCGGTTAAAACCTCCTTGGCTGAAGCCGCAGCCGGAAACAGCACGGACAACAAAACCGACAATCCCAGCAAACAAACGGCAAAACGCCGAATCAGGATTTTCACTGCAAAGCACTCCTTTTCGATAAGTTTACATAAATCCATTATATGGGAAGAGGATCATTCTGTCAACGACAAAACGGAAAAATTCCGCATAAGCGGTGCGGCAATCTTGAGACGCCGCAACCGGCTTTGCACGGGGTTCAGACAACCGGCCCCGCTTTTCGGCACAACAAAGCGCCCTCCCACGGGAGGGCGCTTTGAGGAATATCCCGATTTGCACAGGCGGCACAATCTGAAAACGCGGCAGCCGTGCTCCGCTTCTCGCCCGGCCACTGCGCTGCGGCCGGGATTCATGATAACAAAAGCGCTCGCCGCCAAAGATTTGTTATTTCACCTCAGATTGAACAGTCGCTTTTTGCCGGTGCGCTTTTACAGCGTATCCTCCGTCAAGGAATTGGCGATCTTTTTAATCAGTTCCTTACCACAAAGATCCTGCCAATCAATCAGCTTGATCTCGGTAAATTCGTTCGGCCGAAGGGTCAGATAGTATTTCGGCTGACCCTCCGCTCCGATATTATATACCTCCCGCCCGTATACCGCGCCGTTATTCAGTCCGGCGCTGAACATGGCGGAGTCGGCAGGAACAGTGACGTTGTCAAAAATCTCCTCAATCGAGTGCGGTGCACCGGCTGCGGTATACGCCGCCGTCCAGCCGACCAGGTAAAGCTCGCCGCCCGGGATCTGCACATCATCCAGGCTGTCGATTTCATATGATGCGAAAAAGATAAAATCATCCACACGGGAACAGATCCACTCCTCCGGCACATAAAACACCGCACGCCCAACCTCCGCCACGCCGGAGGTTACACGCTCTCCCCCGATATCATCGCAGTAAATCCCGGCCCAGTCGTCATAGGTGCGGGTACAACCGCCGAACAGCAGACAAACGGCCAGCAGAATACACAGCAGTAACCTCTTTTTATTCATACGCCTACCCCCCGCCTTTGCCAAGCAAAGGCTTTCATTTTCAAGCGGTTCCCGCGACCGGAAGGCCCCCTATTCCGTCGCGGCGTCCAGCGACAGTATCCGCTGTTCCAAATAAATACGATGAGCAAAGGACAACGCCGCCGAGCGCAGCAGCCGGATATTCTCCCCCTCTTCCCCTGCGGAGACCGAATCGCCGCCGTTCGGGCAAAAGGCGGCTGACAGCGCGGCCTCAACCTCCCCGCAAAAGCGGTCATAAACCGTTTCAACCGGCCAGGACTGCCGCTGCAGGTCCAGCAACCGCTGAATCTGCGAGATGCTGAGCACCTTTTTCAAAATGCATATGCACAGCAGATAGGCGACATGCTCCCGTGTGTACCGCTTATTTAAAGGCGGCGGAAGCACCTTCTGCTTAACATAATTATTCACCATGGAGGGGCTTAATATTTTCTCGCTTTCGCCCGATGCGAAAACCGACAGGCGGTTTTCCACAATACTGATGACCTGATCCATGTACAACGGAATATCCGGCAGTGCGTCAAAGCGAACGCAGCGGAAGTTTTGAATTTCTCTCGCGCGGGTGGCAAAATCGGTCGTTTTATCCATACCTCAGCCTCCTCAGAGAACATGTCGATTGGCAAATCCTATTTTCCGGCGGCCCGTTTCTCCTCCCGCAGTTTGGCGCGGTATTTGCGAATAGAGTCCAAATGAATCCGCAGGAATTTGAAACTCTTGCCCGAAGCGCGCGCCCACCGGTGTTCGGCCGAAACGCCGGGATAAAAAATCAGCTTGCCGTAAGCGGCCGCCCGACGGCTGAGGTCGGCATCCTCCAGATACATGAAAAAGCGCTCATCAAACCCGTTCAGAGCACGAAAGACCTCGGTTCGCAAAAGCATGAAGCAGCCGGTGCAAAATTCAATTTCAGTTGGTTTTTCAAAGATCTCGTTCGCGCGGGTATAAGCGTCGCGGTATTTTTGAAAAGGCGGAAACAAGCGGCCCAACCGACCCAGGAACATATATTGTAGCTTGGGCAGCCGCTTGGGCAGCTTCTGCTCGCTGCCGTCCGGGCTGAGGATACGGGGCGTCGCCAACACACAGTCAGAGTGACTGTCAAGATAGGCGATCAGCGGAGAAAAAACATCTTCCACCAGTCGGATGTCCGGATTGATCACGGCGTGGTAGCGGGAATCAAGATACGCCAGCGCCTGATTGTGTCCATGGCCGAAGCCGGCGTTTTCCTTGCTGCGGATGACGCGGACATCGGGATACTTCTCCTCCACAAAATCCGCCGTCCCGTCGGCCGAACAGTTATCAACGACGTACACCTGAAAAGTGATTCCGGATGTCAGAGAAAAAACACTGTCCAGCAGAAGGCTGATTTCATCCCGGCTGTTATAAGTCACAACGCAGATGCTCAAATCCATCATTTTGCCTTTTCCTCCCCCGCGGCGGAGCTTTTTTTGCGCCGGCCGCCGATTCGCATCACAAGATTAATATAAAGCCAGCGTTTTAAAATATACAGGACCGCAAAACACCGCGCCGAAAAGCTAACGCTGCAAAAACGGTAAAAATCCCGATAAAACAAGCGGAATCGCACCTTTGCCCCCAAAACATCCGCGCGTTCGTTCAGGGAAAAATCCTGTTGCAGTGCGGCGCCGCAAAGCGGGAGCACGGTGCGCCCCTGCGCTTTCACATCCCGCAGAAAGGCATGATCGACATAATCGAGGAAATATCCCTCATCATAGCGATAGTCGCGGTAGACAGCCAAATTGACCGCCATGCCGCTGTTGATGCCGCTGATCTGTCCGGGTGGAATTTCCTCCACACTGGAAACGCGGTGCGTCCGCACGCCCGACATAATGCAGGGAGACATCAGCCCTTGCAGGTCATAGACAAGTGGAAGATAGATATCAGCCCGGGTGCGGTCGATTTCCTCCCGAAGAGCCGAAAAGTAATCAGCACCAACCTGCGTATCGTCGTCGAACAGGCAAAGATAGCCCGTTTTCCCCTCCAGCTTATGGATGGCGCGGTTATAGGCCGCGGAGAGGCCGGCATTATGACCCATGGAAATATAGGTAACCTCCGGATAATCGTCGGCAAGCTCATAATTGCCGACGTCGACCGTGCTGTTGTCACAGACGATCAGGGATACGTCCGGCAACCCAACAATATCCATAAAGGTTCTGGATTTTTTGTAATTTACATTATACAGCACAACGACCGCATAAATAGGTTGCTTCATGAAGCAGTTTCCTCCCCGCCGCGTTTAATAATCCGGCGGATAAACCCGCCGATCAATCCGGTCAGATACCGGAACTCTCCTGTTTTGAAAAAGACCGCCGCCACCAGCAGATTCGGCAGCAGGACACAAATACCCGCGTGGCAGATGAAGGTCAGCAACAAACTTTCGAATGTGACAAGGCTGCAAATCCACCAGGTCAGCGCCCCGCCGAGCAGCGTCACTGCAAAATAACCAAGCAGGGTCAGTTGGTAAAGATACAGCTTCTTTTCAAACAGGTTGCGATAAACAATCCAAGGCAAAACCGTAAGCTCCTTGATGCACAGGCAGAAAAAGGTTCCGAGAAAGACGCCGAAAACGCCGATTCTCTGCACCAGCAGGATCGAAACAACCAGATTCAGCGCCGCCAAGAAAAGATGGAGATAGCGATCGGGGCGGAACAGTCCGGCACTGGCACGCAGCCCCCCGGCCGGTTCGGAAATGGAAGTGATATAAAAATTCAGGCAAAGAATAAAGACGACCGGCATGGACAACCGATCGATCCCCGGCAGCCAAAGCTGCAAAAAATCCTGAAACAGGCAAAACAACGTAATCGCCGCAAAATTCGACAGGGCAAAAACCACAAAAAGCACCTTGCGGAAAGCGGCGTAAAGACTCTCTTTATTCCCCTCGCTCAGAAGGTGGCCGAAGCTGGCGGTAATCCCGGCCGAAATCTGGGAGAACACGGTCTTCAGCACGGTCAGAATCATATAATAGTTGGAATAAACGCCCGATACCGCCGTGCCGAGAAATTTGGTAATAATCATCATATCAGTGCCGTTGATCAGGTAGTTGCCGATATAATGCAACGCCAGCGCCTTGGTGTTGGAAAAGATATTATACCGAACCGGCTTGGGCACGGGAATCTTCTCTTTTTCGCAGATGTACGGATACCGACGGTTCGCGATAAGGGCCAAAATCAGATTTTCCGCCAGGCGGAAGAAAATTTTAAGCAGCAGATAAAAAACAAAGTTTTTGGTCAGCAGCAATACAACAATCTGTGTAACACCGGTCAGAAGATTGGAACCGGTCGCCACCAGTGTGACCACATAATTTTTCTGATCGGCCGTAAGGATCGAGCGTTTGTACGCAAACAGGTAGGAAATCACCACGTCGCAGAGAAACAGCAGATATACCACGGTGAGATACCCCTGCGGGATAGCGGCAACATCCTCCGCCGCCAGGATCATGGGCAGAGCCGGCACCACCAGCAGCCCGAGGAAAAGCACGATGCCGGCGATGATGCGGTAAACCTTTGCATACAGTTGCATCAAAGACGTGACGCTTTTTTCATCCCCGTCGGCCAGCGGCTTATAAAGATTACAGATGATCGCGGTCCCGATGCCAAGCTCTGACAGGCTGAGCATGGTAATCACGCTTGTCAGGGTCGCGTTGACCCCCTGCATACCGATTCCCAGCGTTGCGATAAAGACCTTGCGCGAAACAAAGCCCATCAGCGCGATCAACACCTGGGACAGCATGCCGCTGAGCACATTCAGAACCGAATACTTCGTTCTCATAGTCTTAAAGTTCCTCCGTCCTCCCGGACAGCCGCATATGTTCCCCTCTGTACCCGATCGCGGCGCAGGTCGCCAGCAGCAGGACAATCAGAGACATTCCGTTATAATTCAGCAACAGCGGATTGGTCTGTACGCATACGCCGAAGCTGATCAGCAAAAACAGCCACGCATAGGAGGCCGTGGTGTCTCCGCCGTCTTTTTTCGCCCGGCGGAGGTTGACCACCATGGCGATCAGCAAAAAGAACAGCAAACCGATGCCGATTACACCGATCTTCATCAAAAGAGCCGGAAACTGCATTTCATAAGAAAAAATTGCTTCCTCCGACCGGGTATACCCCTCCACATACGCACCGTAGCCGCAGCCGAGGATCGGGCTCTCCATCCACTTGCCGAGCAGCTTTTCGGTCTGCTCGATCTTAATGTCGTTAGAGATCATCGCCCCCTCGCGGTCGAGACGCTCCAGCTCGGTTTCATCCTCGCCGGGGGTGATCGAATACTTGCTGCTGTTGAAAGAGTTGTTCATCCGCGCCGCGACCATACCGCTAAACAGCGTGGCGTTGAGAATAAACACCAACGCCATAATACCGGCCAGCAGCCCGACATACTTTCCAAGTTCCTTCCAATTGCGACGGCGCAGATGCTTGATCCCATACAGGGCGGTGAAAACAGTCAGACCGACAATCACACCATACCAAACCGATTTGGTCATAGTGGTCAAAAACGCCGTAACATGCACCGCCATCACAATATAATCGGATACGCGCAGCTTGGGCAAACGCCGCAGCACAAGATAAATACCAACAATAATATAAATCGAGGTCAGAAACATCACGCGCGGATAACCGCCGTGTCCGAGGATTACTGGCGGGAATTGCGCGCCGGGGCCGAGAATGCTCTGCAGCAGATCGAAATACCCTTCAATAAAGCCGCCGTGCATCGTCTCTCCCAAATACAAAACAATGTGCTGCACCGAAAAAGCCAGACAGAGCCAATACAGAATCTTTTCAAATCGGTCGAAATTTAAAAGCCCCCTTCGAATCATAAAGCCGATGGGAAAATACAGCAGCAACATGCAAAGGCAGGCCAGTCCCTCCCGTTTGGCGAGAAGAAGGCTGCCGCCGGTCAGTCGCGGTACAACAAACAAGGAAACAGCCGAAGAAATCGTAAAGGCCACCAGCACCCAATCAAACAATCGAAAGGATCCAAAAACCGAATTTTTATCCCGTAGTGAGAAAATCTTCACCCGGTTCGCGAGCACATACGCCAAACAATACACATAAAGAAGCCCCGCGGATAAAACGAACAAAACCGTCCGAATTTCCGTTCCGGCGATAAAAACCATCGCCCCGGTGTAACCAAAGATCAGCTCGATTACGAATACCAGCGTCATGCCCAGCGCGATATTCCGAAGCCATTGTAAAGCTTTTTCCATAGTAATTGCAAAACCTCCGTACTGCCGGTTATTTTTTCCGGCGCCGCATCAGTGCCAAAAGCAGTTGTCCTCTCCACCGTAGCATCTGTGGCAAAGAGGCGTGCGTCTCCCCGCTCGCATTGCCGCCGTGCCGCCGGTACAAAAGCAGCGGACGGGCAAGCAGCACAACCCTGCCGCTGCGCTCGGCCCGCAGTCCGATCCACTGGTCGTGCATGGGCAGCCGGTCGGGAAAGGGCAAAATTCTCTCCAAAAGAGGCCGGCGGAACGCCATGCAGCATCCGATATAGGAATTTCGTAACACATTGCGCCAAAACCCGGTCCGCGTCCCGTGCGCCGCAAAAAAGGAGGGTTCGGTCACCCGCAGCGCGCCGTCGGTAATCTGTGCGTCGTGCAGGACCAACAGTGCGTCGCCGTTCTCAAAAATCTCCCGCACGGCCGCAACCTTATCCGGCGCCCAGACGTCGTCCTGATCGCAAAGGAAGAGAATCTCTCCCCCGCAGTGCCGCAGAGCGTTTTCAAAATTCTTCTGCAAACCCTGACCCGGCCCGTCCAGCAGCCGGATACGGAAATCTGCAAAATCCTTTATAACCTCCGCCGTGCGGTCGTCCGACGGATCGAGAGAAATCACCAACTCGTCCTCCTCCCCAAGCTGGGGGAGGATAGACGCAATCTGTTCTTTAATAAAGGCCTCGCCATTATACGCCGCCATCGCGACCGAGACCCGCAATCTCCCGCTCATCCGTTGTTTTTACAGTAGTCGGCAAAGCTCTGCTGTTTTTTATCCTTGTCGGAAAGCAGAATCTCCATATCCTCCGCAATCGGCCAGTCGATGGCAAGCTCCGGATCATTCCAGAGGATGCCGGCCTCGCTTGACGGGTCATAATAGTTGGTGCACTTGTACACAAACTCAGCCGTGTCCGACGTAACCAGAAATCCGTGGGCAAACCCCTCGGGAACATAGAACTGTTTTTTATTCTCTTCGCTCAGGCGGACGCCGAAGTGCCGGCCAAAGGTCGGGCTGCCCTTCCGGATGTCCACGGCGACGTCGTACACCTCGCCCCGGATGACCCGGACCAGCTTGCCCTGGGGATTGCGGGTCTGAAAATGCAGGCCGCGCAGCACGCCGCGCTTTGACTTGGACTGATTGTCCTGCACAAAGGTCATGTCGAGGCCGGCCGCCGCAAATTCCTCATACTGATATGTTTCCATAAAATAACCGCGGTCGTCGCCGAACACGGTCGGGGAAATTACGTATACCCCCTCGAGCGGGGTTTTTTCAAACTGAAATTTTCCCATGAAAAATCACGTTCTTTCAAAAAATTTCTGTATGCGAAGCGCATACACCAGGTCGCCGAACAGGCTGCGTACCGGAATATTTGGCCGCAGATGCCTGTAATGCGCCAGAAAGCCGAAAAAGGCGAACGGGTTGTGCCGGACAAGGCATTTTTCCCGAAGCCTCAGATAGCTTTCAAAATGTCGGATATAGGTCTGCACCTCCGCGTCGTCGGAGGAAATCTGCGTTTTATAAAACCGAAGCAGCTTCTCCTGATCGCGGAAAATTTTCAAACGCCGATCCTCATCCACACCGGTGGTCAGATGGGTTTTCCCGTCCCCGATTTTCAGGCCGATCACATTGCCGCCGTGGATACGATAGCCGATCACCGCCCGGTTATAAAAATATGCCTTTCCAATCTCTCCCGCGAAAATATTCAACTCCCAGTCGTGCGGAATCAGCCCCGTCGTGTGGGCGAGATAATAGTCCCGCAACTCCCGCCGGACGGCCATCGTGCACCCGGGAGAAGCATTGCCGCGCAACACCTCCGCATACGAAAGCGGTACGGCCGCGTCCGGCTCGATCGGGCGGAAGATCAGATCGTGGTTGCTGTGTCCTTCGGCCGTGACCGAAAGAACTTGCCTCCCCTCCCCGTCGATAAAATCGAAGCCGCCATTCACCGACATCGCATCCGGATGCCCGGCAAACACGTCCAGCATCCGCTCGAGCTTATCGGGATACCATACGTCGTCCTGGTCGCAGAGAAAGAGGATATCCCCTGTTGCCGCCTGCAGCAGCGAACGAAAATTTTCGATAAACCCAAGGTTTTTTTCGTTTACCCGGAAGCGCCAGTGGGCAAGGCCGTTTTTCGAGATAAAATCAGAGACAATCTCCGCCGTACGGTCGGATGAGCAATCATCGAAGATCAGCACCTCGTCGGCCGGACGGGTCTGCGCCAGCAGGGAGGAAAGCTGCGCCTCAACATACCTCTCCCCGCAGTAGGTCGCCATGACAATCGAAACCTTTTGCATGACTTATTTGTCCCCGTACATCTTTTCGTAATAGCTCTGATAAGCGCCGCTGGTTACATTCTCCACCCAGTCGCGATTATCCAGGTACCATTGCAGCGTCTTTTTAATGCCGACCTCAAAAGCAGTCTCCGGATACCAGCCGAGCGCATCCTTGATCTTGGTCGGGTCGATGCCGTAGCGACGGTCGTGACCCTTGCGGTCGGTGACATACTTAATCATATGCTCGCCCACCTCGCTGTCGACATGCTCTTTGATATAGGCAATGATGGTCTTGACGATAAAAATATTCGGCCGCTCGTTGTGTCCTCCGACATTGTACACCTCGCCCGAAACGCCGCCGGTCAGCACCATATCGATGGCTTTGCAGTGATCCTCCACATACAGCCAGTCGCGCACCTGCATCCCGTCGCCGTAAACCGGCAGATCCTTGTGCAGCAGGGTGTTGTTCATGATCAGGGGGATCAGCTTTTCCGGAAACTGGTAG
Source organism: Candidatus Howiella sp. (assembly GCA_050946935.1). Classification (GTDB taxonomy): domain Bacteria; phylum Bacillota; class Clostridia; order Oscillospirales; family Acutalibacteraceae; genus UQRS01. The sequence continues at coordinate 118,370 of JBMNVR010000003.1, read as the reverse complement.
GGGCCGTAGTTGTTGGAGCAGCGGGTGATGTTCATCGGGAATTTATAGGTGTCGTGGAAGGCTTTGACAAACAGGTCAGCCGACGCCTTGCTGGAAGAATAAGGGCTGTGCGGATCGAGCGGGGTTGTCTCCATAAAATAGCCGGTCTCGCCCAGAGAGCCGTAAACCTCGTCGGTCGAAACCTGGAGGTATTTTACCCCCTCGCGGTACTGGTCGTCGCCGGTCTGCCACGCCTGTTTGGCGGCGGCCAGCAGGTTGACGGTGCCCATCACGTTGGTCTGGACAAAAATTTCCGGATTCGAGATGCTGCGGTCAACATGGCTCTCGGCCGCGAAGTTGACGACATAGTCGATCTCATTTTCCGAAAACAGCTTCTCCACCGCGGCCTTATCGCAGATGTCCGCCTGCACAAAGGTGTAACGGGGATCCTTTTCAACCGACTTAAGATTTTCCAGATTGCCGGCGTAGGTCAGCTTGTCCAGGTTGATGATCTTTATATCCGGGTATTTTTGCAGCATATACAAAACAAAATTGGATCCGATAAAGCCGGCGCCGCCGGTCACAAGATAGGTTTTCGTCATAAAAGCCATTTCCTTTCTTTTATAAAGCGTACTTTAAAAAAGGGCGGTCAACCCTGCTCGGTTTGGTTCAACTTCTGACAATAGCTTTGCAAAGCATCCTCCCACGGGCGCATTTCGTCCCCGACGGTCGATTCCAACATCAGGTTGCGCAAAGCGGAATAGGCCGGCCGGGGCGCCGGGGTCGGATACTCGGCCGTTGTGCAGGGATTCACCCGACAGGCGATGCCCGAATACTCCATAATCTTGCAGGCGAAATCAAACCAACTGCACTCCCCGCTGCCGGTGCAGTGATAAATACCATATTCCTCCCCCACCGCAAGCTTGAGCAGATGGTGGGCCAAATCGTTGGCGTTGGTCGGGTTGCCCCGCTGGTCGTAGACCACCGTGACCTCCCCCTTCTCCCGTCCGAGGCGGCGCATGGTCTTGACAAAATTGCCCCCGACCAGCCCGTACAGCCAGGCCGTCCGCACGACAAAGGCGCGGTGGCAGGTATCGAGGACGTACTGCTCCCCGAGCAGCTTGGATTTCCCATAAACGGTGTTCGGCTCGGTCTCATCCCACTCGCAGTAGGGCACCGAACCGTTGCCGCTGAACACATAGTCGGTGGAGACGTGGATCAGCTTGGCGCCGATCTCCTCCGCCGCGAGGGCCAGATTACGCGGCCCGATGGCGTTAACTCGCATGGCGGTGACCAACTCGCTCTCACAGGCATTGACGTTGGTCATCGCAGCGCAGTTGATAATCACGTCGGGCGCGCTTGAACGCACAAAGCCGAGGACAGCGGCCGTGTCGGTGATATCCAGCTCGTCCACGTCGACCGCAGAAATATCGCAGTCCTCCAGTTCCTCCGGGATCGGGCCGATCTCGCTATGGCCGGATGTCAGGATAGATTGCAATTCCTGCCCGAGCTGCCCGTCGCATCCGGTAATCAGAATCATCATAATAGGTTAATTCTCCTTCTCCGCAATTTTGAAGAGGTATTGGCCGTACTCGGTCGTTTTCAGGCGCTCGGCCTGTTTCAGCAGCATCTCTCTCGTGATAAAATCGTTGTTGTAGGCGATTTCTTCCAGGCAGGCGACATAAAGACCCTGCCGGGTCTGCACCGCCTCGATAAAATTGGAAGCGGCCAGCATCGAGCGATGGTTGCCGGTATCCAGCCAGGCCATACCGCGCCCGAACAGTTCAACCTTCAGGCGGCCGCGGCGCAGATACTCATTATTGACCGAGGTGATTTCCAGTTCCCCTCTGGCAGAGGGTTGGACATTTCTCGCGATTTCGACCACCTCGTTATCATAAAAATAAAGACCCGGCACAGCGTAGTTGGATTTGGGGTGTTCCGGCTTTTCCTCAATCGAGAGGACGTTCCAGTCCTTATCGTATTCCACCACGCCGAACTCCTTGGGATTGCTGACGTGATAGCCGAAAATTGTGGCGCCTGATTTTCTGGCGGCGGCAGCCTGCAGCCGCTCGGAAAAACCGTAGCCATAGAATATATTATCCCCAAGTACAAGGCAAACACTGTCCGAGCCGATAAATTCCGCCCCTAAAATAAAAGCGTCGGCAAGGCCGCGCGGCTTATCCTGCTGCGCGTAGGAAATCTGCATTCCAAGCTGAGCGCCATCTCCGAACAGCTCCTTATAGCAGGGCAGATCCCGCGGAGTAGAGATAATCAGCACCTCCCGGATTCCGGCCAGCATCAGAGTCGACATCGGATAATAAACCATCGGCTTGTCATATATTGTAAGCATCTGCTTGGAAACCGCCAGCGTGGACGGATACAACCGTGTACCGGCGCCGCCCGCAAGAATAATCCCTTTCATAAAACAAGGTTCCTTTCTTTTCGGTTTTCTGCATTTTTCACGCCCCGTCCCCCGTTTTTCGACAGGCGGACAGAATCATTTAGAATATTTTACAATGAAATGCCCAAATTGTCAATGCTTGGCAACCGAAGTCAGAGCAAACCGCCGGCCCTGCCGGGCAGAGAGTCGGCAAGGCCGACCATCCTGTCCGAATTTTCCACGCTTGACGACTTGTTTTGCGCGGCGGCGAGAGAGGCGGCGCTGAAAAGCAAAGCAAATAAACGCCCTGCAAACGAATATCTATTCGTTTGCAGGGCGTTGTGCAAACCAAAGTTTGCTTACGCTTCAAATGCCTGTCCCAGCTCGATCGCACGCAGATTGGCGGCAATCAAATGCTGTTTTTTTGGCGGTACGGCGTGTTCGACGCCGCCCTTGATGCCCTCCATCGTGGCGAAGCCGGTCTGCTCCAGCACCTTGCCGAGGATGATGATGTTCGCAAGGCCTTTCAAATCCTGCTCCTCCGCCATAGCGGTGGCCGGAATGGCAATGATGGTCAGGTCGCCGCGCGGCGCGTCAGCATGGATCAGTGTACTGTCATAAACGACCAGTCCACCCGGCGCCACCTTGTCGATAAACTTCTCATACGACGGCTGGTTCATGGCTACCAGGATATTCGGCCGCACCACCAGCGGAGAACCGATCGGCTCATCCGAAATGCAAACACTGCAGTTAGCCGTACCGCCCCGCATCTCCGGCCCGTAAGAGGGCAGCCAGGAAACCTCTTTTCCGTCGTGGAGGCCGGCGTTGGCCGCAACCTTCCCGGCGAAGAGGATGCCCTGTCCGCCGAAGCCGGCGAAAACCATTTTATAATCAGTCATTGCCGGAATCCTCCTTCTTCTCCTTATATACGCCGAGAGGATAGTAGGGCAGCATGTTGTCCCGCAGCCACTGGAAAGCGTCGACCGGCGACAGCCCCCAGTTGGTCGGGCAGGTACTGACAACCTCAATAATCGAGAAACCTTTTTTGTCGATCTGGTTCTGGAAGCCCTTGCGGATCGCCTCCTTCGCCTGGCGCACATGAGGCACGGTGTCAACCGTGACCCGCTGGGCCAACGCAACTCCGTCGAGGGTGGAAAGCATCTCGCACACGCGAACCGGATTGCCGGAGTAGCTTACATCCCGGCCATAGGGGGTCGTCTGGGTCACCTGTCCCGGCAGGGTGGTGGGCGCCATCTGACCGCCGGTCATACCGTAAATCGCGTTGTTGATAAAGATAACCGTGATGTTTTCCCCGCGGGTGGCGGAATGCACCGTTTCGGCCGTACCGATGGCGGCGAGGTCTCCATCCCCCTGATAGGTAAATACAATATTCTCCGGCCGGGCGCGTTTAATGCCGGTCGCCACCGCCGGCGCGCGGCCGTGCGGCGCTTCGATCATATCACAACCAAAATAATCATATGCCATAACGGCGCAACCAACCGGCGCGACGCCAACAGCGTTTCCCTCAATCCCGAGTTCGTCCATAACCTCCGCCACCAGGCGATGGACAATACCGTGGCCGCATCCCGGGCAATAATGCGTGGGACGGTCGACCAACGACTTCGGCCTGTCAAATACGACTGCCATTCTTCCTCAATCCTTTCCTGCCTATATAGAACACTTTTGTCAAGCGACGCACCCGACGTTTGCGCCCGGGCGCGCGTCTTTTTCTCATGTAGGTTTGCGGAGAAAACTCCTCCGTTTTCCCCACCGGGTTCAGAGAATCCCCGCCATCTCCCGGATTTTTGCGAGGATCTCGTCCGGCTCAGGGATGACGCCGCCGGTACGGCCGAAAAACTCCACCGGACGGCTGCAGTCGATTGCCAGCTTGACGTCGTCGATCATCTGACCGCGGCTCATCTCCACCGTCAGAAAAGCCTTGGTGGTTTCCGCCCGCCGTTTCAGTTCGGCCGACGGGAAAGGCCAAAGCGTGATCGGCCGGAAGCAACCGGCCTTGATCCCCTCAGCGCGTGCCTCCTTTACGGCGGCCTGCGCCACACGCGCGGTCGCGCCGTAAGCAACAACCAGAATCTCCGCATCCTCTGCCATAAAATCGGCAAAGCGGCACTCCTTCTCCCGAATCCGGTCATACCGCGCAAAACGCTCGGCAATTTTATCCTCCAGCTCGTTTGCCTGCAGGAAGAGCGAGTTCACCACATTGTGCGCCCGCTTGCCCTGATGCCCGGTCAACGCCCAGGGCTTTTCGGGAAGGGTTTTCTCCCCTTCCTCTTTAAAAGAGACCGGTTCCATCATCTGCCCCAGCATACCGTCGGCCAAAATCATAGCCGGCACGCGGTAAGCGTCGGAGAGATCAAAGGCCGTGCCGACCAGATCGACCATCTCCTGCACGGTGGAGGGGGCGAAAACCAGAATATGAAAATCGCCGTGGCCGAGGGCGCGGGTGGCCTGCCAATAGTCGGCCTGCGACGGCTGGATGCCGCCCAGTCCCGGGCCGCCCCGCTGTACATTGATGATCAGGCCGGGCACGTCCGCCCCCGCCATGTAAGAGATGCCCTCGCTTTTGAGGCTGATGCCCGGCGAGGAGGATGAGGTCATGGCCCGGATGCCGGCCGCGCCGGCGCCCTGTACCATGTTGATGGCCGCGATCTCGCTCTCCGCCTGAAGATATGTACCGCCAATCTTGGGCAGCTTCTTAGCCATGTAGGCGGCCAGCTCGGTCTGCGGTGTAATCGGATAACCAAAGAAATGATGACAACCGGCCCGGATTGCCGCCTCGGCCAGCGCCTCATTGCCCTTCATCAATACTTTTTCACTCATAAAGCAAGCTCCTTCCTTATATAGCGCGGTGGATGAAACATCCCGTCGGTCTTGCTGAATGCCGGCTTTTTTGAAAGCTTGATTGCTTTCAAAAAAGCCGCCGAACCCGACGGTCGGTTATTTTTCAACTTTAATCGCCACATCCGGGCACATGGTTGCGCACATCGCGCAGGAAATACAGCCGCTTTGATCGTCCGCGCTGGCGGGATGGTATCCCTTGGCATTCAGCCGGTCCTTGGCGATGACCAGCACCTTTTTCGGACACACGTGCACGCAAAGGCCGCAGCCTTTGCACCGATCCTCGTTAATCGTTACCCTAATCATCCAGTTACACCTCCGTAAAAAATCAAATCTGCCACGGCGCCTTAACCACAGGCGTCAAAGAAAAGGGGTTGGGAATCTTCCTCTCGATCGCTTGGTTCAAAAAATCGGGATAGCAAGTAAAGGTAAGCGGCAGTCCCAGGTGTTCGCAGACCGCCTTCGCATACGTCAGGCTGCCGGTCACCGTGTCCGCCCCCGTCTCCCCGCACAGGTGGGTATTGTTGACCACACCGGTCGCGCGAAGATGTGCGGCCGCCTCAATCTCGCGCAGGATCTCCTCCGCTCCGGCGGGATCGGCCACCTGCTCCCGGCGCTGGTTGATTACATAAAGCATGTCGTAATCGCCGCCCGCAATCTCCGCCGCGTAACAGCCGAGCGCCGTCGCTCCCGCGTCGTCACCGCCCGCGTCGATCAGCACATATCCCTCGGCGGAAGAAACGGCGCCGCCAATCTCCGCCGGAAGAGAGGGCGTATCCAGCGTGCTGCCGGCAAAATTCGGTGCAATCACCCGAACGCCCATCCCCTCCAGCCGATCGGTATAGTCCGATGAGCGAAAATATGGATTGACAATGTCCATGTCGATCAGGGTCACCGCCCCCTCCTTCGCCAATCGTCCGGCGAGGTTCACGGCAAAGGTCGTTTTGCCGCTGCCATAATGGCCGCAAATAACAATTTTGTTTTTCAATTTCAAATTCTTCACCACAAATCGCTGCGTTTCGACAAATGCACCTTGTTTAATTAAAAATTATAGCACGAAATTCTTCTCTTTTCAAGCGGCAAAGCGATAAACCACAGGTCGCACAAAAAACATAGACAAACCGTTTCCCCGGTGCTATAATTGCTACAAGAGAAGGCTCTTCCTTTTTCTTCCATGTGCAGACCGCTTAAACCTTGAGCGAACCTGCACCGGATGCAGGCGCTATATCAGGCTATATCAACAGATTACATATTAAATGTATTTTATGGAGGTTATGCAAATGTATACAGCAGATGAAAAACGCTATGACGGGCGTATGCCCTATCGCTTCTGCGGCAAAAGCGGGCTGAAGCTGCCGGCCATCTCGCTCGGGATGTGGCAGAATTTCGGCGACTACAAACCCTTTGACAACAGCCGGCGGATGGCGCTGCGCGCCTTTGACCTCGGCGTCACCCATTTTGACCTTGCCAACAACTACGGTCCCACCCCCGGCTCGGCGGAGGAGACCTTCGGCAAAATTCTGCGGGACGATTTAAAACCCCACCGGGACGAACTGATTATCTCAACCAAAGCGGGGTATGAGATGTGGCCCGGCCCGTATGGACAGGGCGGCAGCCGAAAATATCTTCTGGCCAGCCTGGATCAGAGCCTGCAGCGCATGGGGTTGGATTATGTCGATATTTTCTACTCTCATCGCTTCGACAGTGAAACCCCGCTGGAGGAGACGATGGGCGCCCTCGCCACCGCCGTAAAATCCGGCAAAGCGCTGTACGTCGGCATATCCTCCTATGACGCTGAGCAGACCCGCAGGGCGTATGAGATTCTGGAGGGGATGGGCGTTCGCTGCCTGATCCACCAGCCGAGCTATTCGATGCTCAACCGCTGGGTTGAGAAGAACCTGCTTCCGACGTTGGAGGATTTGGGCATGGGTTCGATCGCATTTTGCCCGCTGGAGCAGGGCATACTAACCTCGCGCTACATTTCGGGCATCCCGTCCGATTCCCGTGTAGCCATCCCCTACGGCACCCTGAGCGAGAAGAATGTCACGGAGGAGCGCATCGCCAAGGTACGCCGTCTCAGCGCCATCGCGGCCGAGCGCGGACAGACCATGGCGCAGCTTGCACTTGCCTGGATCCTGCGCGGCGGACATATCACCTCCGCCCTGATCGGTGCCAGTCGGGTCGAGCAGATCGAGGAAAACGTTGGGGCCGTCCGCAACCTTGATTTCACAAAAGAGGAGTTGGACGCGATCGACGCTATCCTCTCAGGACAGGAATGAAAACCGATATGAAAAGCGTATGCATCGTTGTGGATTTTCAAAAGGACTTCGTCGACGGCGCCCTGGGATTTCCGGGCGCCGCCGCCCTCGATGACAAAATCTACGCCAAGGTGAACGCAGCCAAGGCGGAGGGAACCGACGTCATCTTTACCTACGACACGCACGAAACGGACTATCTCTCCACGCCCGAGGGAAAAGAGTTGCCCGTTCCCCATTGCCTGCGCGGGAGCGAGGGCTGGCAGCTTTACGGAAAAACAGCCGAAACAGTCGACAGCACGACTCTGGGATTCGAAAAAAGCCAGTTCGCTTCCTACGAGCTGGCCGAGTATCTGCGCCGCACACGGTACGACCGGGTCGAGCTGGTTGGACTGGTCTCCCACATCTGCGTCATATCCAACGCCATGCTGTGCAAGGCTGCCTTGCCCGAGGCGGAAATTATTGTCTATAAAGATTTGTGCGCCTCTCCCGATCCAAAATTGCATGAGGAAGCCATGGACATCATGCGTTGCGTCCACATTCATGTAAAATAAGAGGGGCTTTTATGCTAATATTTTCAAAAAACAGAAAAATTTTCTGAAAAAATCGGAAATTGACGCCGAATTTTTATAAAAACCTTTGACATTTTACAAACATTCATATATAATGTTTTTGTGCTTGAAAAACGGGCATGGCTTTATAGCCATGCCCGTGCATATGGAGCTGGAGATGGGACTCGAACCCACGACCTGCTGATTACGAATCAGCTGCTCTACCAACTGAGCCACTCCAGCGACATTTGCTATTATATCATAATATTTTTTTAAGTCAAGTACAAATTTTTAAGCAAGGAGGGCCGGATCTCTTATGAATTTGGCGGCCAATTTAAAGTTCTACCGAAAAAACTGTGGTCTTACCCAGGAAGATATGGGAAGGGCGCTCGGCGTTGACCGTTCTACCTACACATACTATGAGACTGGTAGAAGCTCGCCATCTCTCGAGAATCTTGTCAGAATTATCCGCATTCTGGGGGTACCTTCGGTTGACGCACTGCTTGGTGTAACCAGCGAGGACGGCACGGACGCTGCTTTCGCCTCACCCGGAAGTGCCTATTCCGCTCTGCAGAACTCAAGAATCTCCATGCCGAATCTTTCGAATGATGAAACAGACATCATTCTTTATTTTCGGCAGCTTTCTCCGGAGAATAAAGAGAAAGCAAAAACGTTCCTTTCCGATCTGCGCAACGAATCCCTGGACTAAGCTTTAAGGGGTCTATCTTTCGGCATTATCCGCTGTCGGAAGCGTAGGGAAAATAATCTACACAGGGCGATTGATCTGTATCCAATTGGATTTTATGATCCCCCTGTGTATTTTGTTATGTAAACCGACCTGCAAACCGGAGCCTTTTTCCTGATTACAGCCAGAAAAAAGGCTCCGGTTTTTCTTTTACATATTCTATGCCACATTACACTGCGAAAGAAACAAGCCTGTTTTGAAGGTAATTCTCGCTCCCCCGCTCTTTATAACGCCGACTCTTCCCTCTCACACACGGTGTAACACAAAGTTGCCGGGTTTACTCCGGCTTCCGCCAGACCATTTTATTGATGATTCCCGTATACGACTGGATCAGCCGCACAACCTTATCCGACACATTGGTATCCGTGTACGCGGGAACGGGCGCAGGCGCCCCGCCATCCCTGTGCATCGAGACAGCCAGCTCCACCGCTTGCAACACCCGGTCGGCTGTGATGCTGCCGATGACAAAAACGCCCTTATCCATCGCCTCCGGCCGCTCGGTCGAAGTTCGCACCGACACGGCGGGAAAATGAAAATAGGCCGCCTCCTCCGGCAGGGTGCCGCTGTCCGACACGACGCAGAAGGCGTTTTGCTGCAGTTTGTTGTAATCGTGAAACCCAAGCGGCTGATGCCGGATCACCCGCCGGTCAAACGCAAAGCCGCGCTGCTGAATGTATTTCTCCGCCCGCGGGTGGCAGGAGTAGAGAATCGGCAGATCGTACCGCTCAGCCATGGCGTTGACCGCGTTCATTAAAGAGAAGAAGTTTTGCTCGATGTCGATATTCTCCTCCCGGTGGGCGGAAAGAAGGATGTATCTCCCCTTCTCCAGGCCCAGATCCTCCAGCACACGGCTTTGCTCAATTTTGGCAAGGCTGTCCTCCAGCACCTCGGCCATAGGGGAACCGACCACATAGGTATACTCCGGCCGCACGCCCGAATCGAGGATATACCGCCGCGCCTGCTCAGAATAGCAGAGGTTGACGTCACTGGTCACATCGACAATGCGGCGAATGACCTCCTCCGGCAGGTTTTCATCCTTACAGCGGTTGCCGGCCTCCATATGAAATACCGGAATCTTCAGCCGCTTGGCCGACAGCACCGAAAGGCAGGAGTTGGTGTCCCCCAGCACGATAACCGCGTCGGGCTTTACCTCCGCCATCAACTCGTAGGCGCGGGCGATCACGTTGCCCATGGTCTGCCCCAAATTCTCCCCCACGACGCCAAGATAATGATCCGGCGCACGCAGCCCAAGGTCTTTAAAAAACACCTCGTTCAGGGTATAGTCATAATTTTGCCCGGTATGTACCAGAATGTGTTCAAAGTACCGGTCACAGCGCTTGATAATGGCCGACATTTTGATAATCTCCGGCCGGGTGCCAAGAATAGTCATCAGTTTCAGTTTTTTCATCATTTTCCCTCTCACCGCATTATAAGCCATAATGGGCATACATGGATTTATGTGCCCGCATCCATTCCGCCAGCTCGGCCACCATCTGCTCATAATCCGGAATCCGATAATCAAAATCAAACCGGGTACGCTTTAAGGATTTGTCTGCACAGACCCCCTCAACCGGATGGATCGTCACGGCGTCCCCTCTCAGATAATGATTAAACAGCTTTAGCAGCGCATACTTGCTGATTGATCTCTCCGGCACGGTGTTGTACAGACCGTGAGCGCGGGAGAGCGCCGCCGCCTCCATCGTTTTTGCGAGCTGGAGGGTGGTCTGCCCGGTCCACATCGCCTTTGTGTAACCGTTAACCTCCCCCTCCTGCTGCATGAACCAGTTGAGCAGGCCGATCCCCTCAGGATGAAGGTCGGGGCCGACGATTGAATTGCGGAGGGTAATATTCTCCGAATCCTCCAACTCGCCGAGCGCCTTGGAACGATCATAGAAGGTCTCCCCGTCAGGGAAATCTTCCTCAGTATACTCCCCCCGCCGGCCGGAGAAAACACAGTCGGTGCTCATATGAATTACCTGTGTTCCGGTGCCGGCAGTCGCCTCGGCCAGGAAGTGCGGAAAATAACCGTTCAAAAAGGCGGCCAACGCCTTATTCTCCTCCGCAAATTGGTTGAGGATTCCAATACAGTTGATAACCGTATCAAATTTGCCGTCGGACAAAACTTTTTGAAGCGCCGCGGTATCCCGCGCGTCGCCCGAAACGCTTTGCACATACTTTGACGCCGTCCGGTCAAAACCGAGCACCTCATGCCCGCGCTCCTGCAAATAAAGCGAGATCATGTGTCCTGCCATGCCGTTGCATCCCAGCACAAAAAACTTCAAATCCACACACATCCTTTTCCGGTCGTTTCGGAGTAAATCCCGCGTTTTTCCAAAAGCCGTTCAGGCCATGAAAAACGCTTATTCCACTTTGGCGAGTTCTTCCCGGATATAAGAAAGGGAAAGCAGCTTCTTCTTCACCGCTTCGACATCCAGAAGCGCCGTATTGTTGGAGTTAAACTCGGTCAGCACATTGCGCTCGGTATCGCCGTGAATGAAATATTTATCATAGTTCAAATCCCGCTTATCGCAGGGCACGCGGTAAAATTCTCCCAAATCGACAGCGTGCGCGCACTCTTCATTGGTAAGGAGGGTCTCATACATTTTTTCCCCGTGGCGGATGCCGATAATTTTAATCTCGGTCTCCGGACAGAAAAGCTGGCGCACCGCCTCAGCCAGGACGCCGATGGTGCAGGCCGGCGCCTTCTGCACCAGGATGTCGCCCGAGACCCCCTCCTCAAACGCGAAGAGGACGAGATCAACCGCCTCCTCCAGCGACATGATGAAACGGGTCATGCCGGGATCGGTGATGGTGATGGGATTGCCGGCTTTGATCTGATCAATCCAAAGCGGAATGACCGACCCGCGCGAGCACATGACGTTGCCATAACGGGTACAGCAAATTTTGGTCCGATCGGGAGAGACGGTGCGGGATTTGGCCACGATGACCTTCTCCATCATCGCCTTGGAGGTGCCCATTGCGTTGACCGGATAGGCCGCCTTGTCGGTTGAGAGGCAGATCACGCTCCGCACTCCGGCCTCAATCGCAGCGGTCAGGACATTTTCCGTCCCGAGGACATTGGTCTTAACCGCTTCCACCGGAAAGAACTCACAGGACGGCACCTGTTTTAAAGCCGCCGCATGGAAAATATAATCGACGCCATGCATCGCGTTTTTGACCGAAGCCAAGTCGCGCACATCGCCGATAAAAAACTTGATTTTTTCAGCAGCCTGCGGCATTTTGGCCTGAAATTCATGCCGCATGTCGTCCTGCTTTTTCTCATCCCTTGAAAAAATGCGGATCTCGGCGATATCGGTATCCAAAAAGCGGTTCAAAACGGCGTTTCCAAAGGAACCGGTTCCGCCGGTAATCAACAGGGTCTTTCCCGCAAAAATGGAATGGTCAGACATATTGATCAAAATCCCCCTTATACTTAAAAATGTGGGACGCCGCAACGGATTTCAAAAAAAGCAGCACACTCCCCGACAAGTCCCCGGTCCCGGCACAGTCGGTGCTGCCAAACATGGAACGAGACCTTTTGCTTTTCATTATTTTTTCAAAGCAAGCGCCTGTTTTGCCGCAGCGGCAATGTGCGGCGCGGTCAGTTTATGATATTCAAGCAGCTCGGGTGCCGGTCCGGACACGCCGTAGGTATCCCGCACACCGACCCGGACGACCGGCGTCGGCATCTGCTCGGACAGCGTCTCGCACACGGCCGAGCCAAGTCCCCCGATAATCGAGTGCTCCTCCGCTGTAACGATGGCGCCGGTTTCCTCCGCAGCCTTCAGCACGGCCGCCTCGTCCAGAGGCTTGATAGTCGCCATATTGAGGATACGGGCGGAAACCCCCTCCTTTTCCAGCAGCTTTGCAGCTTCCATCGCCTCAGCCACCATCAGGCCGGTTGCGATTATAGTTACATCACGGCCGTCCACCAGCGTATTGGCCTTGCCAATCTCAAACACATAATCCGCATCGAACACGACCGGTACGGCAAGGCGCCCAAACCGCATATAAACGGGACCGTCGTGTGCAAAAGCGGCAAAGACCGCCTTTTCCGCCTCCACCTCGTCGGCGGGGTTGATGATGGTCATGCCGGGAATGGTCCGCATCAGGGCGATATCCTCACAGCACTGGTGGGTCGCGCCATCCTCCCCTACCGAGACGCCGGCATGGGTTGCGCCGATCTTAACATTCAGATGCGGATAACCAATCGAGTTGCGCACCTGCTCAAAGGCGCGGCCGGCGGCAAACATGGCGAACGAGCTGGCAAAAACGGTCATGCCGGTCGTGGCGATACCGGCCGCAATGCTCATCATATTCTGCTCGGCGATGCCGCAGTTGTAAAATTTATCCGGAAAGGCGCTTTTGAATTTGCCGGTACGGGTCGCCCCTGCAAGATCGGCATCCAACACAAGAAAATCCTTTCCGGCGTTTCCGAGCGCAATCAAGCCTTTTCCGTATCCGTCGCGAGTCGCCGCTTTTCTTACTTCTGCCATAGTCCTTTGTTCCTCCCTATTTCTCCAGCGCGGCGAGCGTCTGCTCCAGCTCGGCCATAGCGGTTTTGTATTCCTCCTCGTTCGGGGCGACGCCGTGCCAGCCGCAAACGTTTTCCATGAACGAAACGCCTTTGCCTTTGACCGTATTGCAGATGATGGCACAGGGCTTGTCCGATTTTTCTCCCGCGAGGACGGCGCGCTCGATCGCTTCAAGATCATGTCCGTCGATTACCTCGACCTGCCAGCCGAAAGCGGCGAATTTCTCATCCAGCGGGAGGGGGGAATTGACCTCCTCAATTGTGCCGTCAATTTGCAGATGGTTCAGATCAACAAAAGCGGTCAGGTTGTCAAGATGCTTGCTGGCGGCAAACATGGCCGCTTCCCAAACCTGACCTTCTTCCGACTCGCCGTCGCCGACGATGGTATACACGCGGTAATCCGCCCCTCTGTGCTTGGCCGAAAGCGCCATGCCACAGGCGGCCGAGATTCCCTGTCCGAGGGAACCGGTCGACATATCGACTCCCGGCACCTTTTTCATATCCGGGTGTCCCTGTAAAAAATGCCCGGTCTTGCGAAGCGATGCCAGCTCCTCCACCGGGAAGAAGCCGCGGTTGGCCAGCGCCGCGTAAAGCGCAGGCGCCGCGTGACCTTTCGAGAGGACAAAGCGGTCGCGATCCGCTCTGCCGGGATCGGCGGGATCAATGTTCATCTTGTCAAAATACAGATAGGCCAATATCTCCGCAATCGAGAGAGAACCGCCCGGATGACCGGATTTGGCGTTGTAGGTCCCCACAATTGAACCAATTCGGATTTTTGCGGCGGCGATTTGCAGCCTTCTTTTGGTGTTGGAATCCATGGCTTCACACAATCCTTTCAGCAAATCAAAGAAATACAAAAAATATGATAACAGGTCAATCCTGTAGTTTCAGCCTTAAATAATCGATAAAATCGGCGACGCAACCGTCCTCGCACCGGCCGGCGATAAAGTCCACCCGGGCTTTGATCTCCTCCGGCGCGCCGGAGGGCGCCGCGCTGATCCCGGCAGCGTCCAGCATCTCCACATCATTGAAGTAATCGCCGATGGCAAAGACCGTGCGGTGCGGAATATGATAATGCTCCGCAAGCCGGGAAAGGGCCGCCCCTTTGTTCGCCCCGCCGCAGGTCAGCTCATAATAAATATCGGCCGTCTCTAAAAAATAATAGTCCTCACAGTTATACGGTCGACAGCGGGTGTGCAGCCGCGACATATCCTCCGGGTCAAAGGTGGCGAAAAGCACCTTGGTCCAGGGTTTTTCGTAAATCTCCTCCTCCGCAAGGGAAAGGGCGGAAATCTGCTCATACGACATATGATGGTCGATCGCGTCGGTTCGGTTGAGCAAATACAGCTCGCGGAGATGATGCGCCTCCGCCCCGACGAGGGGGAATTCCTGCACCAGTTCCCGGACAAGGGGCTTGACCTTCTCCGGCAAAAGGCAGCTGAAAATCGGCTGCTCGGCCGCATAGTCGTAGATGACCGCGCCGTTGCAGGTCACCACCCCGGCATTGGTGCCCGACTGAACAGCGTAGAGACGGGTCGCCTCCACCGAGCGGCCGGTCGCGATCGAAAACAGGCCGCCGTGCTTGATGAAAAAATCAATTGCCGCAAGGTTGCGTTCGGGGATCTTCCCCTCATGCACCAGGGTGCCGTCAATATCTGACAGCAGCAGACAACCGTCGAACAGGCCGCGCGGACGAAATGCGGGCATAAATCTCCTCCAATTTTCTTATAGCGGTTTCAGCCTTTTTAAAAATGCGGTGAAGTAGTCAGGCAGCGCGCTCTCAAAGGTCAGGCGCTCCCCCGTAACCGGATGGTCAAAGCCGATCCGTTTGGCGTGCAGGCACTGGCCATTCAGAGAGGTAATAACCTTCTTGGGACCATAAAGCGGGTCGCCGGCCACCGGATGTCCGATATAGGCCATGTGCACCCGGATCTGATGGGTGCGCCCAGTCTCCAGACGCAGGCGGAGATGGCAGAATCCCTCATACCGCTGCAGAACCGTAAAATGGGTAACGGCCGGTTTGGAATTGCGGTCGGTTACCGCCATCTGCCGGCGTTTGACCGGATGCCGCCCGACCGGGGCGCAAACACTGCCGTCCTCTTTAATATTCCCGTATACGACCGCCTCATAACAGCGGTCGAAGGTGTGTTCTTTAATTTGTTTCGCCAAGCCGGTGTGGGCACGGTCGCTTTTCGCGACGATAAGCAGGCCGCTCGTATCCTTGTCGATGCGATGGACAATACCCGGACGCAGCACTCCGTTAATGCCGGAGAGGCTGTCGCCGCAATGAGCAAGCAGCGCGTTGACCAGCGTGCCGTCCCGATTGCCCGGCGCGGGATGGACGACCATCCCCTTTGGTTTGTTGACAACCAGCAGATCGTCATCCTCGTACACAATGTCGAGGGGGATCTCCTCCGCCGCGAGATCAAGCACCTCCGGCTCCGGCAGGGTCAGCGTAATCCGGCTTCCCGGCCGGATTTTCAGAGATTTGACAGCCGTCGCGCCGTCCACAATAAGACCGCCGTTCGCAATGATCGCTGCGGCAGCCGCGCGGCTGATCCCGGCCGTCCGGCTGATCAGCAGATCGGCGCGGAGCGGCGCATCCTCTGCACAGATAAACTCCATGTACTTCATGCCCCGGCCCTGCCTTTCCTTTCTGCACAATCCTTTGCCGTAGTCGAATGGCAAATTTCGAGGAGAGCTATTCCTCCGACTCCTCCGCCGAGATGCGCCGGCCTAAGCGATAGTCCCGAATGGTATCCACAATGAAATACACCAGAATCAGCAATACGCCAATCACAACACAGCAGTCGGCGATATTGAATATATAAAAATCCACAAACTGCACATCAATAAAATCAATGACATATCCGCGAAAAATGCGGTCGATCATATTACCGATCCCGCCGGCCAGCACAAGGCAGATTGCCCAGTACATCATCCGGCTTTTAAAGGCTTTTTTGATCAGCAGGCCGATGCAGACCACCAGAATGATCGCACTGAAAGAGATCAGCAGCCACCGCTGGTTTTCAAAAAAGCCGAACACTGCACCCTTGTTATGGATATAAGTCAGATTCAGCACCTTATCCACCACCACAGTGCTCTGTCCATAGGCCATGTTGGAAATGATCAGATATTTGGTCAGTTGATCCAGCCCGATCATGAGCAGGCCGAAAATCACCGCACACAGATAAACCATCCTAACGACTCCTCACTCCGGCCGGGAGGAACCCCCGGCCCGGCAGGTTTATTTTACGATACCGGCGCATCGGCCGCACAAGGTCGGGTGGGCGCTATTGCTGCCGACCGTGTCAGTATACTTCCAGCAGCGAGCGCATTTTTCCCCGTCCGCGTGCCGAACCGAAACGCCGAGCGGCTGCTCCTCGCTCTTATATTCACCGCCGACCTCCTCATGCAGCGCGACGGCAGAGACAATGCAAATCTCCGGCAGGATATCCATTTGCCCGTGCAGGAAGCTGAACAACTCCCCTTCAGCATAGAGATCGACCGCCGCTTCAAGCGAGGCGCCGATCACCTTGGCGGTGCGGGCCAGTTCAAGCGCCTTGGAGACGTCGTTGCGCACGGCATGCAGCTTCTCCCATCTCTCCATAAACGCGCGGTCAGATTCGGAAAGCGGCTTTGCCTCCGGAATCGGGTTGAATACGACGTTGGCCTTCTCATCCTCGGCACGGTGCGGCATGAACTGCCAGATCTCATCCGCTGTAAAGGCAAGAATAGGCGCGACCAACCGGGTAAGGGTATCCAGAATTTCAAAAATCACCGTCTGCGCTGCCCGGCGGGAGGTGCTTTCCGTCCCCTCCACATACAAACGATCTTTGACGACGTCAAGGTAGAAGTTGGACATATCCACCACGCAGAAATTGTGGATCGCGTGATACACCGCGTGATACTCAAACGCGTCATAGCCGGCACGGCATTTCTCAACCAGCTCGTTCAGCTTGAGCAGAGCGAAACGGTCGAGGTCGGTGAACTCCGCCTCCTCCACGCGGTCGGCATCGGGGTCGAAATCGCTGAGGTTGCCGAGGATAAACCGCGCAGTGTTGCGGATTTTGCGGTAGCTTTCGGAAAGCTGCTTCAAAATCTCCTTCGAGATGCGGATGTCAGCGTGATAGTCGGCCGAGGCCACCCACAGCCGCAGAATATCCGCGCCATATTGGTTGATAATCTCCTCCGGCGCGATGGTGTTTCCAATAGATTTGGACATCTTCTTGCCCTCGCCGTCGACCACCCAGCCGTGGGTAACGACCGTTTTATACGGGGCAACCCCCTTGGTCGCGACCGAGGTCAGAAGGGAGGATTGAAACCATCCTCTGTACTGGTCGGCTCCCTCCAGATACAGATCGGCAGGAAACTTCAGATAATCCCGTTCGTCCAGCACGGCGGCGTGGGTCACGCCCGAGTCGAACCAGACGTCCATGATGTCGGTTTCCTTCTTAAAATGCGTCCCGCCGCAGTGGGGGCAGACATAGCCGCCCGGCAGAAGATCGCGCTCGTCCATGGCGTACCAGGCGTCGGCGCCTTTCTTGCGGAAAATATCTGAGATTTTGGCAATGGTGGTTTTGTTGATGATCTCCTTCCCGCAATCGCGGCAATAGAAGATCGGGATCGGCACGCCCCAGGTTCTTTGGCGTGAAATACACCAATCGGAACGGTCCTTCACCATGTTGGTGATCCGCCCCTCACCCCAAGCCGGGATCCATTTGACCCCCCGGATAGCCTCAACCGCCTTGTCCGCAAAGTCGGAGATCGAGCAGAACCACTGCTCGGTCGCGCGGAAGAGGATGGGCGATTTACACCGCCAGCAGTGCGGATACTGGTGAATGATCTTTTCCAGCGCAAAGAGATGTCCGCTCTCCTCCAGCTTCAAGGCGATCGCCTTGTTCGCTTTATCGGTAGTCAAACCGGCAAATTCCCCAGCCTCTCCGGTCAAGACACCCTTATGGTCCACCGGGACGATCATCGGGATTTCCTTGTAATTGCGGCAGACCTCAAAATCCTCGACACCGTGGCCAGGCGCCGTATGAACACAGCCGGTTCCGCTTTCGAGCGTGACATGGTCGCCGACGATGACCAGCGACTCCCGATCCAGGAAGGGATGCGCCGCCTTCATATACTCCAGCTCCCGGCCGGAAATGGTGCCGACAACCTCGTACTCAGTCTTGCCGGCGGCCTTCATCGCACCCTCGTACAGCGCAGACGCCATGATATAATACTCCTCCCCCGAACGGATGAGGGAATATTCGTACCCCGGGCCGACGCAGATCGCCACGTTGCCCGGCAGCGTCCAGGTTGTGGTCGTCCAGATGACAAAATAGGTTTTGGCAAGGTCGGCGCCCAAAGCCGTCAGCTTGCCCAAATCCTCGGTCACCTGGAATTTGACATAGATCGAGTGGCAGGGATCCTCGGCATATTCGATCTCGGCCTCAGCCAGAGCAGTCTGGCACTCCGGACACCAGTAGACCGGTTTAAGACCCTTGTAGATATAGCCTTGTTCGGCCATCTCGCCAAAGACCTCCACCTGCTTGGCGACAAATTCATTCTTCAGGGTGAGGTAGGGGTTGTCCCACTCCCCCAACACGCCGAGGCGTTCAAACTGCACCCGCTGATCCTCCACAAAGCCGAGCGCAAACTCCCGGCAGAGGCGGCGCAGCTCCAGCGTCGACACCTGTTCGTCCGAGGCGACGCCGGCCGCCTTGCGCGCTTTCAGCTCGGTCGGCAGGCCATGGGTGTCATAGCCGGGGACATACGGCGCCTTGTACCCCGTCATGTTTTTATAACGGAGGATAAAATCCTTCAGCGTTTTGTTCAGCGCCGTGCCGAGATGAATCACCCCATTGGCGTAGGGCGGGCCGTCATGCAACACATACAGCGGCTTGCCCTCGTTGCGCTTCATCAGTTCCTCATACACATGGTTCTTCTGCCACGCGGCCAAAGCCTCCGGCTCCCGGGTCGGCAGGCCGGCCCGCATCGGGAACTCGGTCTGCGGCAAATTCAGCGTTTTGTTGTAATCCTGTTCCATTTTCCAAACGATCTCCCTATCACAAAATTTATCTCGTATCAGAAAAAGCCGTCCGCATCCGGCGCCATGGCGCGGCAAAAGGACCGGAGGCCGGAATTTTCCGGTTATTCCAGTCCTTCTATATCGGTGTTGACGACAAAGCCGCCGTCCGCGGTGTCCCCAGTATCGGTTGCATCCGCGCCGGTCATGAGCAGCTCAGGCTGCAATTCCTCCGCCGTTTCGGCTGCGGCGGCCAAAGATTCAGCCTTTTCCTCCCCGGACGAAGAGGTTTCCGCCTCATCGGCCGCCGAGGCGGCGGCGCGCGCATGCTCGATCACGGCGCGTACATCCACATCGGTCTTGGGGCGGGCGGCGGCGGCCATCGCCTCATAATCAGGTACGCTGTCAAAGGCGAAGGTCAGCACCTCCGCCGCGCGTTCGGCGTCAAAAGGCACTTCATCCGGCAAGGATTCCACAAAGGTGATCTGTCGTTTGTACTTCTGTAAAAGCGAATCGCGGAGGTTCTTGGTCTCTACCTTCAGGCGGTCGAACAGCATCTGCTGCCGGGCCACGCTGTCATGGGCGGCGGCGATCATGCTCTCGGTCTTGGCAATGGCGTCGGCAACGATGGCGTCGGCCTTACGTCCCGCTTCGGCCAGAATCTCCTCCGCCTCCGCCTCGGCGTCGCTGACTACCAGCTCGGCCTTTTTGGCCGCTTCGGTCGTGGTATGGCCGGCCGCCTCGCTCGCCTCCTTCACCGTCTGATCGGCGAGACGCTGGGCGTTCAGCAGAGCGGTGTGGATGCTGTTTTCCGAGGTGCGATATCCCTCCAGCTTTTCGCTGAGGATAGCCAGCCGGGCTTCAGCCTCCGCCTTCTCCTGCTCAAGCTTTGCGAAATCGTCGGCAACCGCGTCGAGAAGGTCGTCGACCTCGTCCATATGATAGCCGCCGAAGGCCGATTTTTTAATCTCGGCATTGCGTATCTTTTCCGCAGAATACATAGTTTCATTCCTCCGAGTTCAACTAAAAATCCACAGCCGCCGGCAAAGGCGGACTGTAAAGCAAAATGTCCGGCAAAGCCGCCGGAGCATCCGTCAGACATACTGTTCATATCGCAGAACCAAACGCTGTTTTTTGGTTTTTTCATCCAGGGAATCAATCTTAAATTTACCCTTCCCACGGATTTTGATCACCGACCCGGCCAAAACCGCGCGGGTCGTTTTCTCACACACGAGGGCGTCGACCGCCACCAATCCGCTCTCGATCAGACGGGCGGCCTCTCCCCTCCCCGTTTTGGCGAGGACGGCGACCACCGCGTCCAGGCGGGGCGACGGAATGGTAGCGAAAAAAGCCTCCATCCTGTGTGCGCAGGGCAAAGGCGGTGCAGCCCCCTCGCAGGCCGTTACGCCGACCGAGCCGATCTTCCGCAATTCAGAGAGGACAAGCGGCGCCGTCTCCCGCGATAAAAAAGCAACGGCGCGGCCATCCTCGATCAGGATGTCGCCGACCGCCTCTCGCCGGATTCGCAGCGCCATCAGACTGCCGAGAAAATCCCTGTGGGCAAGGCCGCTCCCCTTCCGATAGGTAAGGGTGATCGGCCGGATGGGGAAAAATCCCTCCCGACCGTCGGTGCACCAGTCAGGAAAAGCTCCGAAGAACACCCGCTCGGCATCCGCGTACCCGCCGTAAAACAGCCCGCCGGCATACCGGTTTTTCATATAATCCCGCAAAAGAGCCGCCGACGCCTCATCCAAAAAGCCGATGAATTTCGGACGGCCATCCGCTTCGCAAAGCCGGACGGCGTCGTCGGCGCGGGCCAGCAGGAGCTTTTGCGCTTCCCGTTCCTCCACAGCGGATTATATGTAGAGGTTGCTGCTCTCAAGCTCGTCCAAAATCAGGTCGCCCATAATGTCCACATCAAAGGGGGTGATAATGAAGGTGCTGTTGGCCACCCGTTTGAGCTGTCCCTGATTGGCATAGGCCACACCGCTCAAAAAGTCGATCAGACGGCGGGATGTTTCTTTATTCGCGGCCTCCAGATTCAGCACCACCGTCCGCTTAGCGTTCAGATGGTCGGCGATGGCCGGCGCGTCGTCAAACCGTTCCGGCTTAACCAGCACAACCTTGAGCTGGGTGGTGGCATGGATGTTGACGACCTTGTTGCGTTTCTCCCCTTCGTAAGAAGAAGCGGATGTGCGGGTCTCCCGCCGCTCCTCCGGCTCGCGTTTGGCGAAATTGACCTCCTCCGGCATATCGTCGTAGTCATCCTCCGGCACGCTGACGATGTCCTTAATCTTATCCAAAATGCTCATGTTTTCCAAATCTCCATTCTATTCCAAATTTCAGCGGTACAGGCGTCTCCCAAACAGCGCGGTACCGATGCGTACAAGGTTGGCGCCCTCCTCAATCGCGACGTCGAAATCGTCCGACATTCCCATGGACAGGCATACCATATTACTATTATCTATGTTTTTGGCCTTAATGTCAATAAACAGTTGCCGCATTTGGGCAAAATATTTTCGCGCCACCTTTTTGTCGTCACAAATCGGGGGGATTGCCATAAGCCCCTGCACACGAACCCCGCGCATTTGTGCGATTTCACGAACAGCCGTTTCCGCCTCGTCGGGAAGAAAACCGGACTTACTCTCCTCTTTTCCGATATTTACCTCCAACAGGATGTCCATTACCCGGCCGGCACGCGCCGCCTGCTCTCCCAC
Organism: Candidatus Howiella sp.; assembly: GCA_050946935.1. Lineage (GTDB taxonomy): Bacteria > Bacillota > Clostridia > Oscillospirales > Acutalibacteraceae > UQRS01. Next base: position 96,334 of record JBMNVR010000003.1, on the reverse strand, counting down.
ACAGGCAGCGAGACGGAGGGAGTCGACCGACTCGATCATATCGACCCGGTCTATAATCATCCTGACCTTATTGGTTTGCAAATGCCCGATAAAATGGCGGGTCACCCCCTCCAGCCGCAGATCGTCGTATTTGGAGAGGAATTCCTGCACCCGGTTCTCCCCCATATACCGGATCCCTTTGGAAAAGGCGTAGTTCATCACCTCAGGCGGGACAGTTTTGGTCGCGGCAAGAAGGGTGATATCCTCCATCCGACGGCCGCTTTTTTTCGCCGCCGCTGCGGCACGGGTGATAATATCGGCATAGTTTTCATCAAAATACCGTTTTTTCTCGGCCAGCTCGTTATTTGACAATCTTTCCGTCATAGAGATTCTTCCCCTTTACAATGACTTCATCATACAGTCCCAGCATATCCGAATCGGTATTGTCGAACCGGCAAACCGAATAGCCACCGCTGGTATAAATAATCTCAACCTTCCGAAAGCGCACGGTCGAACCGGAGAGGATATAGACCCCCTTCTGCCCGTCGACCACACGGACGGCGGACGAGCTGATCTTCAGCCCGTCATAGGAATGCAGCACCGCCGTAATCGGTTGAGTGCGGATAGCGGCCAGCTCGCCGTTTATGTATTTGGATTTAAAAATCAGAACCGCCTGTTTTCCGTCGGCCGATTTATTGATCCGCTCCACGGTTGCCGGAAACTCAGGCATAGAGGCAAGCTCGGTCCGCAGTGTGAGCGCGCTGCCCTCGGTAAACCTGGCCGCTTCCTCCGCCGTGGTAACGCAGGCGATATACCATTCGTAATCCCCAACGATTTTGCCAACCTGAGATTCTTCGGTCGCCGCCGGCTGAAGATTTGCGATTTCCTCCGGCGTGAGACCGCTGATCCCGTCTGGAGTCAGAATCGACTCATACCCGTCAACCTCTGAAATAAAATAACCGGACGTATCGGTCACCACGCTTCCGCTCGCCCGGATACCGGAGGCTTCCAGCGAAGCCTTCTCCGACTCGAGCGAGGCGATCCTCGACGAAAAATCGCTGCCCTGGCCAATTGCAACCGTTCGCCGGTTGAGCAGGGCGAGGAGCGCCTCCGACCGCGCGCCGACCGAAGTAAAACGGTGTCCGTACGTGCTGTCCAGCAGCGCCGTATACGCGTCGGCAATCTGCGTCTCCACGGTGATGAGGTCGGCTGACGTCCCCGAAACCTGCAAAGCCTTCAGGGTACTGAGCTGGCTCTCCACCTCCTGTAATCGTGCGGCATTCGACGCCGTGGCTGCATCGCTGTACAGATTGACCACCACCGCGTCCTTGGCGATCCGGCGGCCACTCTCGGCCGAGAAACTCTGTACACCCTGCCCGCCGCCGGACAGCACCGTCTCGCTCCGGATGGAAAGGCCGGTGAACTGCACCCCCTCGAAGGTGCTGTAATGGGTCGCCGTCTCGGTCGTGAAGGGGTTGTAGAGAGAATTGTACACCTGCATCAGCAGGTAGGAAACGATAAAAATCGCCAGCACCGCTTTCAATATATTGGCATAGGATTTTTTCATGTTTAAACCTCCCTCTCGCCACAATCCCGGCTTTTTTCAAACCTGTCCATCCTTCTGTGGATACAGCCTACAGCGTTTTTTGCCATGTTGTTATCCAGTCGGCCGCGATAGAGAAAATTTCCTCCGCATCCCGGCCGTCGCAGTCGATCCAGTGAATCTGCCCGTTGCGGGAAAACCAAGTCATCTGCCGCTTGGCGTACCGCCTGGTCTGCCGCTTCAAATTTTCGATCGCCGCCTCCAGCGGCAGCCCGTCCGAGATACAGGGGGCCAGCTCCTTGTGCCCGATGGCCTGTGCCGCCGTGCCGGAGGAGGCTGTGTACTCCCGCCCTGCTTCTTCCAAAAGGCCGGCGTCCAGCATGGCGTCGACCCGCCGGTTGATCCGGTCGTAGAGCAGCGCGCGGTCGCGAAACCGCAGCCCGATATACAGCACGGTATAGGGGCTTTCCGCCCCCGCCGCCTCCCGATCCAGGTCGGACTTGCACCGGCCGGTATTGGCGATCGCCTCCAGCGCGCGGAGAATCCGTTTGCGGTCATTCGGGTGGAGACGGACCGCCGCCTTTGGATCAACCGCGCGCAAGCGTTCGAGCATGGCCGTCCCGCCCAGTCGGTCGTATTCCGCCGACAATTCCCGGCGAAGGACAGGGTCGGCCGCCTCCTCTGCAAAGCGGAGGCCGGAAAGCAGCGCGTCGATATACAGCCCCGTTCCGCCGACCACAATCGGAAGCCGCCCGCGGGAGGCAATGCCGTCGATCTCCTCCCTTGCCAGAGAGACATACTCCGCAACCGAAAAGCGCGACCGCCGGTCCGCAAAATCAATCATATGATGGGGCGCGGCCGCCCGTTCGGCCGCCGTCGGCTTGGCCGAGGCGATGTCCATTCCCTTATAAATCTGCATCGAGTCGGCTGAAACAATCTCCCCGTCAAAGCGGCGGGCGATCGCAATGCCCAGCCCCGTCTTGCCGGAGGCGGTCGGCCCGACCACCGCTACAAGCGGCAACTTTTCCATATTTATTGAATCCTTCCGAATTTCTTTTCCAGTTCTTTTTTGCCCATGCGCAGCACCACGGGCCGCCCGTGCGGACAGGTCAGCACGTCCCCGCCGTACAGAATCCGCTCGGCCAGGGCGGTCATCTCCGGCAAAGAGAGGCGGTCCCCCGCCTTGATCGCGGCGCGGCAGGCCACCGATTCATACAGCCAGGTCATCTTCGCCCCGACCGCGTCCCTCTTGTGGCAGAGAAAACCGTCGGCCGCCTCACTAATCAGGGCCGCAACGTCCTCCCCCTCCAGATAGGCGGGAACAGCCCGCACCAGAATCGAGCCGCCAAATTCCTCCGCCGCGTAGCCGGATTTTTCCAAAAGCTCCAGGTTTTGCAGAATGGCGTCGTACTCCTCCCGCGGGAGAGTGACCGGCACCGGCGTCAGCAAAAGCTGTTGCTTGGGCGTCTCGCTCCGGCAGAGATTGTCGTAGATCAGCCGCTCGTGCGCGGCATGCTTGTCGAGCAGCACCAGTTCCTCTCCCTGCTCGATCAGGATATAGGTCGAAAAAACCTCCCCAATCACGCGGAGGGCGGGGCGATTTACATCCATATTCCCGGCGGCCGGCGGCGCATCCGTTAAAGGCGCGTCCGGTTCAGCCGCCATGGGGCGATGCCGGCCGGTATCCTGCGCAAAAGAAGCGACCGGGGGATTTTCCGCCGATGCTTCCGGCACGGCCACCGGCTCGTCCACCGTAATATCCAGATTGACCGGCCGACCGCCGGGGCTGTACAGCCGGATGCCGCTGTCGGCCAGCATAACACCGTCCTCCGCCGCAGGGGCCGGAATCCCGGCCGTCCTCCCGTCCGCCTCCCCCTCGTCGGACGATGACGCGGCCGGCCTTTTCCAAACATCCGTCGCCGGAGCAGCCGAAGCCTTCGGCGCCGTCGTCTGCCAGAACTGGCGGATGGTCGCCTGGGTCGGCTTCTCTTCCGTGAACACAGGCGCAGCCAGACGGGAGGCGGGAGGCTCCCCCTTCCCTCCGGCGGAAAAAAGCGTGTTTTTCACGGCGTAATACACCGCGTCGAAAATCCGCTTCTCATCCGAAAAGCGCACCTCGGTCTTGGCCGGGTGGACGTTGACATCCACCGCGCCGTAAGGAACCGAAAGATGCAGAACCCCAGCCGGAAATTTCCCCGTCATGACGGCGTTGCGGTAGGCCTGCTCCAGTGCGGCCATGACCGTACGGGACTTGACGTATCGCCCGTTAATGAAGAAATATTGCATATTCCGGTTGGGCCGTCCGGCGGCCGGCTTCGACACATACCCGGTCACCCGGACGCCGTTCTGCTCCCGGTCGACGGCGAGCAGTGTATTCGAAAACTCACGCCCCAGCACGGTGTAAATGGCCGAACGGAGCTGATTGTCCCCCGGCGTCTGAAGGGTGGTCTTTCCCTCCCGGATAAGGCGGAAGCCCACCTCCGGATGGGAGAGGGCAATCCGCTCCACCAAACCGGAAACGGCGTTCCCCTCCGACACGTCCTTTTTGAGGAATTTCATCCGGGCGGGGGTGTTATAGAACAGTTCCTTCACCGAGATGGCCGTGCCGACCGCGCAGCCGACGTCGGACAGTTCACCTTCCGCGCCGCCGTCGCAAACGTAGAGGGTTCCGGTCTCCTCCTCCGCCGTGCGGGTCGTGACCTCCACACGAGAGACGGCGCAGATAGCGGCCAGCGCCTCCCCCCGGAAGCCGAGGGTGGAGATACCGTCCAGATCGCCCTGCGCCCGGATTTTGCTGGTCGCGTGACGAAGGAAGGCGGTCGGCACATCCTCTCGTGTGATGCCGCTGCCGTTGTCGGTTACCCGGATCAGGAGGATGCCGCCCCGCTCGATCTCGACCGTGACGCTGGTCGCGCCGGCGTCCAGGGCGTTTTCAACCAGCTCCTTGACGACCGAGGCGGGGCGTTCGACCACCTCGCCGGCGGCAATCAGCTCGGAAAGCTGCTTGTCCATAACCTGAATCTTTCCCATGGCATTCTCCTCCTTTATTATCTTGATCCGCAGCTTAAAACGCGCCGCCCGGTTTTGGCGCCGGAGCAGCTCGCCTTACATCTTCCTGGCTTCCCCTGTCAGCTCATAGAGAAGGCTCATCGCCTCGATCGGGGTGAGGGTGTTGACGTCCACTCTTTTCAGCCGGTCGACCAGCTCGCCGGCCGGCCCGGCCGCGGTAAGACCGATCTGCATTCCATCCGCCTCCGGCGCGGCGAGGCGGCGCGGGACCTCCACGTCTGAGGCGGCGTGCTTGCCGCCCTCGATCTCAGCCAGCACGTCCTTGGCGCGGGAGATCACCCCGTCGGGGAGGCCGGCCAGCGCCGCAACCTCAATGCCGTAGCTGTCGTCGGCGCCGCCCCGTACAATCCGCCGCAGGAAGGTGATGTCGTCTCCCCGCTTTTTGACCGCAACATTGTAATTTTTCACCCCGTCGAGCAGTCCCTCCAGCGCGGTCAGCTCGTGATAATGGGTGGCAAAAAGGGTTCGCGCCCCCAACCGTTTTTTGTCGGCGGCAAACTCCAGCACAGCGCGGGCGATCGACATACCGTCATAGGTCGAGGTGCCTCGTCCGATCTCGTCCAGAATCAGCAGGCTGTCGGCGGTCGCATTGTTGAGGATAAAGGAAACCTCGCTCATCTCGACCATGAAGGTCGACTGTCCCGCCGCCAAATCGTCGGAGGCCCCCACCCGGGTATAAATCGCGTCGGCCAGCCCGATCTCGGCCGCGGCGGCCGGAACAAAGGAGCCGATCTGCGCCATCAGGGTGATCAGGGCCACCTGCCGCATGTAGGTGGATTTTCCCGCCATGTTGGGTCCGGTGATGACGGCGCACCGGCTGTCGGCGGTATTCATATCCGTGTCGTTGGGTACAAAGGGAGATTTCAGCATTGCCTCCACCACCGGATGGCGTCCCTCGCGGATTTTCAGCCGGCCGTCCGTATAAATCTCCGGCCGGGTGTAGGAGGAGGTCACCGCCACCTCGGCGAACGAGGCGAAAACGTCCAGCCGCGCCACGGCCGCCGCCGTCTCCTTAAACCGGGGGAGGGCCTCCGCCACGGTTTTGCGCAGCCGGTCAAACGCCTGGTACTCCAGCGCGATGACCCGCTCCTTCGCACCGAGCACCCGGTGCTCGAGGGTTTTCAGCTCCTCGGTAATATACCGCTCACAGTTGGTTAAGGTCTGCTTGCGGATATAATCCTCCGGCACCTGATCTTTATAGGAATTGGTTACCTCAATATAATAACCGAACACCCGGTTGAAGGCGACCTTCAGCTTGGGGATGCCGGTGCGCTCCCTCTCCTGCTGCTCAATGCGGGTGATGAACCCTTCGCCGTCGGTCATGTCGCGGCGCAGCTCGTCAATCTCCGGATCATAGCCATCGCGGATAATGCCGCCGTCCTTGCTCGTCACCGGAGGCTTGTCCACCAGCGCGCGACCCAGCAGCTCGTGCATATCCTCCAGCGGGTCGATCTCCCGATGGACGGCCGAGAGCATGACGCAGCTACAGCCCTGCACAAGCTCCTTGAGCGCCGGCAGCGGTTCGATGGCGTAGAAAAGGTCTTTCAGCTCCTTCGGATTGGCGGTGCCGTAAACCACCTTGGCCATGATCCGCTCGAGGTCATAGACGCCGCCGAGCCTGGCCCGCACCTCCCCACGCAGGACGGTGTCATTCGTCAGTTCCTCCACTGCGTTGAGCCGCTTCTCAATCGCGGGGGCGAGAACAAGCGGCTGCTCGATCCAGCTCCGGAGCATCCGTTTACCCATCGCGGTCGAGGTCTTGTCCAGCACCCAGAGCAGGCTGCCCTTGCGCTCCTTGTTGCGCATGGTCTCGCACAGCTCGAGATTGCGGCGGGCGGTCAGATCCAGGCGCATAAACTGCGCCTCGGTATAAAAATTGATGGTGTTCACCGCGTCAAGGCCGGTGCGCTGGGTCTCATACAAATAATCCAGCGCGCAGCCGAGAGCGGCAACTGCGGCCGGCAGTCCGCTCAATTCCAGTTCGGCGAGGTCTTTTGCTTTGAAATGCTTGAGCGCAATATCCTCACACACGGCCTGGTCAAAGCACTCGGCCGGCCGTATCTGGGTCAGGCAGCCCATCCGCTTCTCAATGAAATCGCAAACCTCGGTGTTTTTGGAAAACTCGGGAGAAAGCAGGATCTCGCTCGGGGCGTAGCGGCCCAACTCGTCGATCACCTTGGCCGACAAGTCCCTGCCGCCGATCTCGGTCAGGTTCAGCGCGCCGGTCGACGCGTCAACAAAACAGACCCCGACTCTGCGGCCGACCTTGGCCGCCACGCCGAGATAGTTGTTTTTCGCCTCATCCAGCATGGTGTCCTCGATAACCGTTCCGGGGGTAATCACCCGTACAACCTCCCGCTTGACGAGGCCCTTGGCCAGTGCGGGATCCTCCATCTGCTCACAGACGGCAACCTTGTATCCCTTGGCGACCAGGCGGCTTATGTAAGCCTCGCAGCTATGATAAGGCACGCCGCACATCGGCGCCCGTTCCTCCTGCCCGCAGTCGCGGCCGGTCAGCACCAAATCAAGCTCCTTAGAGATTTGTTCAGCGTCATCGAAAAACATCTCGTAGAAATCGCCCAGCCGAAAAAAGACAACGCTGTCGCTGTATTCTTCCTTCACCCGCAAATACTGCTGCATCATGGGGGAGAGTTCCGGCATTTTCGCACACTTCCCTTCCCTGCCGTCCTCCGGCAAATTCCTTCGCCGGAGGACGAGGCTCATTCAAACGCTTACCGTGTTCAGTGGCAGCCGCCGCAGGTGGAGCAGCTTCCCGAGCAGCCGCTGTGCGGCTCGCAGGTGGCCGGATCTTCCCCGTTCAGGCAAAGCTCGATGATGCCGTTGATCTGGCTGACAATAGCATCCAGCTCGGCCTTGGCCGCGTTATACGCCGCCATTGAAGGATTCATCATGACCTCGCCGTAGGTTTTGCGCAACGACTCGTTCAGCTCGGTGATCTTGTCGTTGTTCTTTTCTTCCTTGGCCAACTCGTTATCAAGATTCATCCGCTCCAGGTTGAAGCGGCCGATCGTCTCCTGCAAAGCGGCGTCGTTGTCGCAGGCAGACTTGGCTTCGTAAAACTTCTTGTAGGTTTCGTCCGCCTGGATGGCGGCGCCCAGTTGTCTTGTAATTTCCAGAATTTCCATAGTTTTCAAACTCCTTTATATTATCCACCGGGCGGGAAAGAATTCCCGCGGTCTGTCGGCGGAGATTAACAAAATGCATCGCAAAAGATTTATTCCGCAATTTCCCCGCGGTAGAGACGAGGCGTCGTCTCTACCGCGCGCACGGTGACAAACTGCCCGACCAGCGAGGAATCCCCCGAAAATTCGGTCAGAATCCCGCCGGAGGTGTGCCCCCGCAAAAGCGCCGGCCGATCGGGATCGCTCTCCTCACACAGCAGCCGGAAGCTGCGGCCCCGATCGCGCGCGGCGCGGCGGACGGCAATTTCCTCCTGCGCGGCGAGCAGCTCGGAGAACCAGGCTTTTTTCTCCTCCATCGGGATGGGGTCGGGCATTTGCGCGGCCGGCGTCCCCTCTCTCGGAGAATAGATAAAAGTGAATAGAGAGGTAAATTCCACCTCTTTCACAAGGCGCAGCGTGCAAAGGAAATCCTCGCGTGTCTCGCCGGGGAATCCGACGATGATGTCGCTGGTCAGGCAGACGTCCGGAATCTTTCTTTTCGCCCGGCGGATGAGGTCGAGGTATCCCGCCCGGTCGTAGCGGCGGTTCATCGCCTTCAGCACGCGATCGCTGCCCGACTGGAACGGCAGATGCAGATGGCGGGAGATTTTTTCCTCCCCCGCGATGGTGTCCAGCAAATCGTCGGTGCAGTCTTTTGGGTGAGAGGTCATGAACCGCAGAATAAATTCCCCCGGTTCCCGGCAGAGCAGCCGCAACAGCCCGGCGAAATCAGGGCAGCCCGCCACCCCTTTGCCGTAGGAATTGACGTTTTGCCCAAGCAGGGTGATATCGCGGCAGCCGGCGGCCAGCATCTGCCGAAATTCATGCAGAATATCCTCCGGCCGGCGGGAGCGTTCCCGCCCCCGGACATAGGGTACGACGCAGTAGGTGCAGAAATTGTCGCAGCCGTACATGACCGGCAGCCATCCTTTGCAGGAGCCGTCCCGCCGAACCGGCACATCTTCATAAATCCGGTCTCCCTCGCTCAGGTCAAAGACCCGTCGACCCGCAGTCAGCCGCGTGTACAGCAACTCAGGCAGACGATAAACCGCATCGGTACCGAGCACCATATCGACATACGGAAAGCTGCGTTTGATCCGGTCGGCAACCGACTGCTGTTGGGTCATACAGCCGCAGAGAGCCAGCACGACGCCCGGGTGGGTCTGCTTATACTTTTTCAGCGCGCCGACGTTGCCAAGCACCCGTTCCTCCGCGTGCTCCCGCACGGCGCAGGTGTTGAAAAGGATCAGCTCGGCCTCCTCCGGCACGGCTACCGGGCGATAGCCCATGCGGCTGAGCATGCCGGAGAATCGTTCGCTGTCACTGACATTCTGTTGACAGCCGTAGGTGCGCACATACGCTCCGGGCGGCGAGGAATAGCGTTCCTTTAGCAGCGCGGCGATTTTTTCAATATATTCCTGCTGTGCGTTCTCCCACAAAAAGGGAGCATAGCTTTTATTCAAAGGCATTTCTCTCCAATATAGTTATATACCAATATAGTATAACAAAATCCGCCGCGTTTTTCAATAGAATTGTAAAAAGCAGACTGCTTAAAAATTCAGACGGTTTTTGCGGATTTATTATTGACATCGCGCTGGCAGTATGTTAAAATACATCTCGCATCCGATGTGGAGAGATACCGAAGTGGTTATAACGGAACGGTCTTGAAAACCGTCGTGTCGCAAGGCACCGTGGGTTCGAATCCCACTCTCTCCGCCACTGATAAAATTGTATATTTTGAATATAAAAGTTACAACACGGAGAAGTACTCAAGTTGGTGACGAGGCGCCCCTGCTAAGGGCGTAGGTCGGGTAACCGGCGCGAGGGTTCGAGTCCCTCCTTCTCCGCCACGAAAGAAACGACAATCTTCGACAGAAAGTTGTCGTTTCTTTTTCTACTTTCCTCTTTTCACTTTTCGTTCTTCTCTTTTCTCTGAAAGAAAATTGTCGTTTCCGGATAATAGATAAGAGAGAACAGAGAAAAGAAGAAAGTTGTATGATAATTCCGAAAGATTACATTCGGGAATAAATTATTCGATACCAAATCAATTTTTCACTCTTTTATCTGTCCGAATTTCTTGACAAGTTTCGAATCGGTGTCTTTGCTACGCAAAGAAAATAATGATTTCACGGGTTCGAATCCATCCACGAAAATGCTGTATGGATCTAAATCGTCCGACCTTTCGCAAAACAAAAGCCAACCCCACAAAGGGCTGTTGTCCTTAACGGAGAATAGCACAAACCGAGTAGGAACAAAAAATGATGGTGTAGTTAAAAACTATACCATCATTTTTTGTTTCATACATTATTACAAACGGCTAATATTATATTTTTTATCTACGGGAAAATATCCCACTCGATATTTACTTGCATCCATCATAAATCTCTACTCCTTTTCTGCTACAACTTCCACCTCTACAAGAGCACCCTTGGGAAGTTCTTTTACCGCTACGCAGGAGCGTGCCGGCTTTTCGGCGAAATACTGTGCGTAAACTTCATTGAAAGCGGTAAAATCCGCCATATCTTTAAGAAAACATACTGTCTTTAAGGCGCTCTTTAGGGAGCCGCCTGCGGCAGATAGTACCGCCTGTAAATTCTTGCAGACTCTATGTGCTTGCTCGGTAATGTTTTCTCCCTCAAGTAGTCCTGTTTCAGGATTTAGAGGAATCTGTCCGGAAGTAAAAATGAGATTACCCACAACCACTGCCTGTGAGTAAGGTCCTATTGCCGCCGGCGCCTTGGAAGTCTTAACTTTGCTGCTCATCACTTTATCTCCTTTACACTATCTTAAATCCTTCGTTACGCAAGGACTGCGTAATCAGATTAACGTGTTCAAAATCTTTGGTTTCCATTTCAATACGAAGGTAACATCCGTTAATGCTTTCAGTGTTTCCTTTTTCGTAATGAACACCCGTTACATTGCCACCACAATCGGCGATAATTCGAGAGATGTCTTTCAACTGTCCGGGTTTATCAATCAGTTCAATCAAAAGGCTGGAAGATCTGCCCGAATTGAGAAGTCCACGGTCAATGACACGGGAAAGAGAAGTAACATCAATATTACCGCCCGAAACGATGCTGACAACTCGTTTGCCTTTGAGTCCGAATTTATCAAACATTACTGCTGCTACTGCGGCGGCGCCTGCACCTTCTGCAATCATCTTTTGCTTTTCGATTAGAGCAAGGATTGCACTTGCAACCTCATCATCGCTAACCAGGGCAATTTCGTCCACATATTCACTGACCAGATTAAAGGTATTTTCGCCCGGCTGTTTAACAGCAATACCGTCTGCAATGGTTTGCACAGAAGGTAGGCATTCGATTTTGCCGTTGTGAACCGAGTTATACATACTGGCAGCACCTTTGACCTGTACACCGTAAACCTTAACCGAAGGTCTGATTTGTTTTACAGTATAAGCGATACCCGAAATCAGTCCGCCACCACCAACGGGAACAACAATCGCATCGATGTTAGCCAGTTCATTCAGCACTTCAAGAGCAATGGTGCCTTGACCAGCAATGACGTTTTCATCGTCAAAGGGATGCACGAAGGTGTAACCTTTCTCATCTCTCAGTTTCAATGCTTTTTTGTAAGCATCGTCATAGCAACCTTCTACCAAACACACATCAGCGCCGAAACCTTTTGTTGCTTCCACCTTGGAGATAGGAGCACTATCGGGAAGGCAGATCAGCGATTTAATTCCGTTTTTGGTTGCGGCCAAGGCAACGCCCTGTGCGTGATTACCGGCGGAGCAAGCGATAACGCCTTTTTCCTTTTCTTGGTCTGTGAGCATTGCAATTTTATATGCCGAACCTCGTACCTTAAAAGAACCGGTAATTTGCAGGTTTTCGGGCTTTAGGTATAGTTCGCAGTCGGAAGCAACACCATAGGCTCTAACCAAATTTGTTTCACGAATAATGTTCTTCAGCACCGCCTGTGCAGAAAAAACTTTGTCAAGAGATAGCATTTTTTGTTTCACCTTTCTAAATAACTGTATGTTTCTTTGCTTTGAGGGAAAACAAAAAACCGCCCCAAAGCTTTTGATTGCTTTGAGACGGGTGTAATTTCATTGCACTCGCGGTACCACTCAAATTGCGAATATATAAAATCCGCCACCTCTTCGAAGTCTAACAACTTCTATGCACTGACGTAGCATACACGGGAAACGCCTACTTGGGTGTTAAGCCTTTTTGGATTTCCGGCTCAGAAGGGATGGGAAATTCTACAGTTCATTATCGGGATCGCACCATCCCCGACTCTCTGTGAAATCGCTTATAGATTCCGTCTTCGTCATAGCCTTTGAAACACTATTAAATTTATATAGCATATTACTCCTTTAACGCGTTGATGTCAAGTGCTTTTTAAAATATTTTGAAAAAAAGAAAAATTCTCCCGTAAATGCGGAAACTATATCGAAATTCACTATACCTCCCAACCAAAGCCTCGCACCACATCCAAGACGGCGGTATCCACAATAGCGATACTACCGGTGAAACTGCAGACGGCAACGATAAATGCCTAAAAACGGCAGTAACCGGAAGGCATTATACCTTCCGGTTACATACCGCACCTTTTACTCCGTTAAGAACAACAGAGTAAGGGCTGGCTTTTGTTTTGGAAGAACAGATGGCTTTCACGGCCGAGCACCGGCAAAAATATCCGCCGCCAAAGATTCCTGTCATTCGCACTGATTTGGCGGATATTTTTATTTTTCTTATAATCAGGCGGCCATCCGGCCAAACTATAGACAGAATTTCTTGCATACTTCTTGAATATAAAAACAACGCAGCGGCCGGAGGTTAAGCTTATGTGCACAGCGGCAACTTACAAAACAAAGGATTTTTATTTTGGCCGGACGCTGGATTATGAATTCTCCTACGGAGATGAGGTCGCCATCACGCCGCGCCATTATGCACTGCATTTCCGCAATATGCCGAGTTTGAAAAGCCACTATGCCATCATCGGCATGGCATATGTCGCAAAGGATTATCCGCTCTATTATGATGCGATTAACGAAAAAGGGCTTGGCATCGCAGGCCTCAATTTTGTCGGAAACGCAGATTATAAAGAAGCGGTACCGGGTAAAGACAATGTCGCACAGTTTGAATTCATCCCGTGGATTCTCGGTCAATGTGATTCGGTAAAAAAAGCAAAAGAACTGTTAAAAACCGTCAATCTTATCAACACGCCTTTCAGCAGTCAGCTGCCCTTGGCACAGCTTCACTGGATCATTGCCGACCGCAGCGAGGCCATTACCGTTGAAGCGGTGAAAGAAGGAATCCGGGTATACCACAATCCGGCGGGTATTTTGACAAACAATCCGCCGTTCGATATGCAGATGTTTCACTTGAACAATTATATGCATCTTTCTTCCAAGGCGCCGCAAAACGATTTTTCTGACCAACTGCCTTTATACACATACAGCAGAGGCATGGGCGCGCTGGGTCTGCCGGGAGACGCATCCTCGCAGTCCCGGTTTGTCAGAGCGGCCTTTACCAAAATGCATTCGGTATCCGGCGATTCAGAGGCCGAAAGCATCAGCCAGTTTTTCCATATTTTGGGATCGGTGGATCAGCCAAGGGGATGCTGTGATGTGGGAGACGGCGCGTTTGAGATTACCATTTACACGGCCTGCTGCAATGCCGACAAGGGAATTTACTATTACACGACCTATGAAAACCACCAGATTACAGCCGTAAATATGTATAAAGAAAATTTGGACAGTACGCGCCTGATCCGATACCCCCTGATTCTCGGCGAACAGATCAACATGCAGAATTAATTCGAAGCCCGGCGGAGAAATCCCCCACAGGCATCCGGCGTCATTTGCGCAAGCGAGGCGTTTGCCCTGGAACAACATCTCGCAGACGGTGCGCAAAAGTTAAATCATCTTTCCGCAGTGTCCCGACAACGGTTCGTCAAAAGACGTTTTCAGCTTTTCCAACGCTTTTTTCTCAATTCTCGATACATAGGAGCGCGAAATACCCAGCCGTTTTGCCACCTCCCGCTGGGTCAGATCCTCCGTCCCCCCAAGTCCATAGCGATAAATCAGGATTTCCCGTTCACGGTCATCCAATCGCTCGAGAATAAATTTCTTTAGCTGACGGGATTTAATTTTCAAATCAATCTCATCCACAATATTGGTATCGTCCGAAATAATGTCGATCAGGGTCAGGGTGTTCCCGTCTTTATCCGTATCCACCGGATCGCTGATCAGCACGTCCTGCGCCGTCTTTTTCAGGCTGCGAAAATACATCAGGATTTCATTTTCAATACATCTTGCCGCATAGGTGGCGAGACGGATTTTTTTCTCGCTGTTGAACGTTCCCACGGCTTTGATCAGACCGATGGTTCCGATCGAGATCAAATCATCCTGCTCGACCCGTTCCCCGGCATACTTTTTAACAATATGAGCCACCAGGCGAAGATTGTGCTCAATCAAAGTATCCCGGGCAGCGGCGTCTCCGGTTTCCAGTAATGCGACCAGACGACGCTCCTCGGCGGCAGAAAGGGGTTTGGGGAAAGACCCGGAGCTGGTGACATGCAGTGCAAAATAAAACAGGTTGGAAACAATATAGCCAATAAGCGTCGTAAACATATTGATCAGCCTCCCGAAGAATTGTATGCCGTGCCGACTTCGGTTTTGCAAGTCCCGCCAAAGCTTTTTACAAGAGTCGTCATTCTCTTCCGCCTGCGTCACCAAAAGCAGAGTAATACGCGCCGCATCTGATGTTTTTTGCAGCCGTGTCCCGGTCTCCCGCACCGGAAGCGGGAGGGGCGACATGAAAAGCCTGTTTTTTATCGTGAAGCGATCCCCTCAATGCACAAAAGCAATAAAAATACCCGCCAAATCGAGGCTGAATAAGAGAACACCCCCGACGGCGGGTATTTTTTGCCGCCGTGTATTTCGGTTGCCGCGCCCTTCGCGCGGCGAGAAATTCGGCGTTTTGAATCGTATTTTTATTGCGGAGCAATAAAAATACCCGCCAAATCGAGGCTGAATAAAAGGACACCCCCGACGGCGGGTATTTTTTACCGCCGTGTATTGCTGAACAAGAGAACACCCCGACGGCGGGTATTTTTTGCCGCCGTGTATTTCGGTTGCCGCCCCCTTCGCGCGGCGAGAAATTCGGCGTTTTGAATCGTTTTTTATTGCGGAGCAATAAAAATACCCGCCAAATCGAGACTGAACAAAAGAACACCCCCGACGGCGGGTATTTTTGTCGCCGTGTATTTCGGTTGCCGCTCCCTTCGCGCGGCGAGAAATTCGGCGTTTTGAATCGTTTTTTTGCGGAGCAATAAAAAACAAGAGACCGGATATACATCCAGATCTCTTGTTCTTTAAATCATGATGTGCAGCGGTTTTCAACCGTATGCAAAATCCTATTGTAATTTTGCTTTTATTCTGCCGTCTCCTCCGCGGGAGCTTCCTCAACGGAAGCCGCCTCCGCAACGGCCTCCTCCGCCGGAGCATCGGCGGGCAGCAGCGCCCGCATCGAGAGGCTGACCCGCTTCTTCTCAAAATCAATCGCGATGATCATCGCCTCGACCTCTTCTCCGATGGAGAGAACATCCTGCGGCTTCTCGATCCGGCGATTGGCGATCTGCGAAATATGGATCAGGCCGTCGATCCCCGGAATGATACGCGCGAACGCGCCATAGGGGGTCATCGAAACGACGGTCGCTTTCACAACCGACTCGACCGGATAGTCGCGCTTGAGAATCTCCCACGGGTTGTCCTCCGCCTTCTTGAAGCCGAGGGAAATCTTTTTCTTCTCGGTGTCGATGTCTTTAATATACACCTCAACCGTGTCGCCGACGTTAACCACCTCGGACGGGTGCTTGATGCGGGACCAGGACAGCTCGGAAATGTGGATCATGCCGTCCACACCGCCAAGATCGACGAACGCGCCGTAGCTGGTCAGGCTCTTCACCACGCCGGTATAGACCTTGCCGACTTCAACCTCGCTCCAGAATTTCTCGGCCAGTTCCTTGCGCTGTTCGCGCAGGACAGCGCGGATCGAACCGACCACGCGGCGGCGGCGGTCAATTTCCAGAATTTTAAATTCGACCGTCTTGCCCTTGAGGAGATTCAGATCCTCCCCGCGGGTCAGGGTCGCCTGGGACGCCGGAATGAATACGCGGCAGCCCTCAGCTACGGCGACAACGCCGCCGTTGTTGATTTCGGTTACGACGCCGGTGAGAACCGCGTCCTCCTCCTTGGCGGCGAGAATTTTGTCCCAGCCAAGGCGGGCATCATACCGCTTTTTGGAGAGGGCGACCGTCCCCTCCTGATCGTTGGTGCGCATAACGATCAGATCCAGCTCGTCGCCGACCTTGACCGCCTCAGTCAATTTGACGTTGGGATCGCTCGAAAATTCACTCGCGGAAATATATCCGGTGTGTTTTCTGCCGATGTCCACCTGAATCTCAGTAGGGTTGACCGACAGGACCACACCACGGACCTTCTGATCCGTATTCAAGCCGTTGAGAGAGGCCTCCAGCGCCTCCTCAAAAGTCATTTCCTCAAAAGATTTTTCAGGCTGTACAGCCTCGGCCGCGGTCTCGACCGCCTCGCTGCCCTCGATGACTTCGTTGTTCAAAATCTCGGACATGGTTTTTATTACCTCCTTTATTATGCCGGACGGCGTCGAAGCCCCGGCGGCAACCCCGATTTTTTCGGCGCCGAGAAGCATGTCCCGGCGAAGCTCGGCGGCCGTCTCGATCAGATAGGTACGCGGGCAGAGAACGGCGCAGACCTCCCGCAGCTTGGCGGTGTTGGAGCTGTGTCGTCCGCCGATCACGATCATCCGGTCACTTTCGGCCGCAAGCGCCTTGGCCTCTTTTTGCCGATTGGCAGTTGCACTACATATTGTATCAAAAACAATCGCGTTTGTACATACCTTTTTTAAAGTTTTTTGGCATTTCTCCCAAAAATCCGCATGAAAGGTCGTCTGGGCAACCGCTGTGACCGGCGCATCGCGCAATTCCGGGTGCGCGGCCAGCAGTTCTTCCAGTTCCTTTTCGCCTGAGAAAACATAGCTGGCTGCCGTACAATGGCCGCGGATTCCCAACACCTCCTGATGCTTTGCATCTCCGGCGATCAGGACGGTGCGGCCGGCGGCTGATGCCTCCTCCACGATTTTATGGATCTTAGAGACAAAGGGGCAGGTCGCGTCGGCCAGCTCCACCCCGCAGACGGCCGCGCGGTCGTAGACGTCCGACGGCACCCCGTGGGAACGGATAACCAGCCGGCTGCCGGGAGGTGCCTCCTCCGGCGTTTCGACGATTTTCGCCCCCCGCGCTCTCAATTGCTCGACCAACTGCGGATTGTGGATAATCGGGCCGAGGGTGCAGACCTCTCCCCCCTCGTCCAGCAGGCGACTGACCAGCTCGACCGCGCGGTTAACGCCGAAGCAGAAGCCGGCGGTTTCGGCTACTCGGATTTCCAACCCGTCTCCTCCTCCCACATGGCGGTAATCGCGCCCATGATCCGGTTGGAGGCGCGCCGCACCTCCGCCCGGTCGAGGCCCTGGATTTTCAACTCGTCGGCGGGGATCATCTTTCCAAACCGGACGTAGGACGGCTTAAAGAAATGCATCTTCCCGTCGTAGCCGTCGTAGTGAATGGCACAGGGCAGCACCCCCGTCCCGGTCTGAGAGGCGATGACCGCCGCGCCCGATTTGCCCCGACCGGGATGCCCGGAAGGATCTTTTGTACGGGTTCCCTCGGGGAAAATGCCCAGAATATCGCCACGGCGGACAATCTCTCTCGCCTTCTCCAGCGCGGCGTTGTCCCCCGCCCCGCGCGAGATCGGAAAGCCGCCCATGTGCCGGAAAAACCAACCGAGAAGGGGATTGTGAAACAGCTCCTCCTTCGCCATGAAATAAATCTGTCGCTTACAGGTCAGCACCAGCAGCGCGATGTCGATCATAGAGGTATGGTTGCAGCAGAGGATAAACCCGCCGCTTTGAGGGATATGCTCCGCCCCGGTCGAGTGAAAGCGCAGCAAAACCCTGGCAATCGGCCGGGCGACCGTTTTGACGAAGCGATAATAGAAAGTCATCTGCCGGCCGCCTCCTCCCCGGTTTTTTCCCGGATGACCGAAAGAACAGCCTCCACCGACTGCTCCAGCGAGAGACCGGTGGTGTCGACCGTCACAGCGTCGTCAGCCGGCCGAAGCGGAGCAACCGCCCGATGGGAGTCCTGATAGTCCCGCTTTTCCAGGTCGGCGAGGACCGCCTCAAATTCGACCAGCTCCCCCTTTTCCCGTAATTCGCGCCAGCGGCGGGTTGCCCGCTCCTCGGCCGCGGCGGTCAGAAAGATCTTGACCGCGGCGCCGGGGAGCACGACCGTTCCGATGTCCCGGCCGTCCATGACGACGTTGTGGCTGCGTGCGAGACTGCGCTGCATCTCCAGCAAAAAGGCGCGGACAGCCGGTTGGGCCGATACGGTCGAGGCCGCCATCGACACCTGCGGCGTACGGATGCGCCCGCTCACATCCGCGCCGGAGAGGAGCATTCTCTGCTCCCCGTCCGCGTATCGGATGTCGACCGAAATGCCGGGCAACGCCTCCTCCACCTTGGCGGAGTCGGAGATGTCCACCCCACCCTCCAGCAGAGAAAAAGCCACGGTGCGGTAGAGCGCGCCGGTATCCACATAAATGTAAGAGAGAGCGGCGGCGACCCGCCGGGCAATGGTGCTTTTTCCGGCGCCGGCCGGGCCGTCGACAGCAACAGAGATCATGATTTTCGCTCCTTATGGTTTTTGAATTTCAGTGTTTGCAAAAGGATCATGTCGGTCGGATAAAACAAAAAACATATCGGGGGGTTCTTTATCCGCACCGCGCGGTTTGTCATATTTTCAGAAAACGGGAGGCATGGCGTTTTCGCGCCGGCGCCGCGTTTAAACCGCGTTTTCCGCCGCGCTTTTTCCGGCCAGCACGCCGGTCGAAAAGGCGATTTGCAGATTGAAGCCGCCGGTATACCCGTCGGCATCGATGACCTCCCCCGCGAAATAGAGACCGGGGCACAGACGCGACGCCATCGTATGGGGGTCGATCTCTTTCAGGCTGACCCCGCCGCGGGTGACGACCGCCTCCTCCACCGGGCGGGCACCCGAGATGGGGATCGCCAGCCCCTTGAGGGTTGAGACCAACCGCTGCCGCTCCTCCCGCGTGACCTGCCCAACCCGGCGATGCGGATCAACCCCGCTTCGGGCGAGCACCGGCCCGATCAGCTTACCGGGCAAAAGACCCTCCAGCGCGTTGCAAAGATCACGGCCGGCGTTCTTCTCAAAATCGCGGAGGATGCGGGCGTCCAGCACGCCCGCATCCAGCGCAGGCTTCAGATCAATATAGAGGGTGTACTGTTTTTTCTCCGGCTCGGCGAGGTGGGCGCTGGCACTCAGCACGGTCGGCCCCGACAGGCCAAAATGGGTAAAAAGCAGCTCGCCGAAATCAGTGTACACAGCCCTTTTGCGCCCAGTCTGCCGCACCTCCACCCCCACATTGCGCAGGGAAAGCCCCTGTGCCGCCCGGCAGAGCGGATCGTCCGACGTCAGCGGAATCAGGGATGGGGCGGTCGGCTGGATGGTATGGCCGGCTGCTTTTGCAAGGGTATAACCGTCCCCGGTCGAGCCGGTCGCGGGGTAAGAGAGGCCCCCGGTCGCCACGATCACCGCATCAGCAGGATAAGCCCGTCCGCTCTCTCCCATCGCGCCGGCGGCGCACCCTTCTCTCAGAATCAGGGAGACGGCACGGTCGTGCAAAAGCCGCACGCCGGCGGTTTTCGCAAGGGATGCCAGCGCGTCGGCGATATCCATCGCCCGGTAGGAAACCGGGAAAACCCGGTTTCCCCGTTCGGTTTTCAGGGGTACGCCAAGGGATTCGAACAGGGCCATCGTATCGGCCGGCGAGAACCCGGCGAAGGCCGAGTACAAAAAGCGCCCGCCGCGCGGCACATGGGCGATCAGGGCGTCCAGGTTGCAGTTGTTGGTCAGGTTGCAGCGTCCCTTGCCGGTGACCAGAATTTTTCGCGCCGGCCGCTCCCGCCGTTCGAGCAGCCGAACAGCCGCCCCGTTCCTCGCCGCAAAGGCGGCCGCCATCAGTCCGGCCGCGCCGCCGCCAATGACCAGCACCTCTTTCTTTTTCATCTGCATCAAACTTCTTTTATCCTTTCATCGGCCGGGAGAAAGGCAGCCGCCATCAGTCCGGCCGCGCCGCCCCCAATGACCAGCACCTCTTTCTTTTTCATCTGCATCAAACTTCTTTTATCCTTTCATCGGCCGGGAGAAAGGCGGCAGCTTCTACCGCAAAAAGCCGGTTATTTTTCGGTCAGGAGGCAGACGGCGTGTGCCGCCATACCCTCCATTTTGCCGGTGAATCCCAGTCCCTCCTCGGTTGTGGCCTTGACGCTTACAGCCGAGATCGGCAAGCCGAGATCGGCCGCGATGTTGGTCCGCATGGCGTCGATAAAGGGGCGCAGCCGGGGCCGCTCAGCCAGCACTGTCGCGTCGAGATTTTCCACCCGCCAGCCTTTTTCCGACAGCAAAGCGGCCACCCGCCGCAGCAGAAGACGGCTGTCAACCCCCGTGTACCGGGGATCGGTATCGGGAAAGTGCGCCCCGATGTCTCCGAGCGCGGCCGCGCCGAGCAGAGCATCACAGACGGCGTGCAGCAGCACGTCAGCGTCGGAGTGCCCGAGCAGCCCCACCTCAAACGGGATATCCACCCCACCCAAAACCAGCTTACGTCCCGCGGCAAAGCGGTGCACGTCGTAGCCGTGTCCGATCCGCATCATACATCGCCCTCCATCTCCCGCAGAAACGCTTCGGCAATGACCATATCCTCCGGCGTGGTGATTTTGAGGTTGCGATAATCCCCCTCAACCAGCAACACCGGACGGCCGGCCGCCTCCATCACCGCGCAGTCGTCGGTCAGGGCGTCTATGGCGTCCCCGATTTCCTGTACTGCGGCGCGATAGTCGGAAAGGCGGAAGGTCTGCGGCGTCTGAACGGCGCGCAGGGAGGCACGGTCGGGGGTCTCCTCCACGAAGGCGGCCTCATCCACCCGCTTTATGGTGTCTTTCAGCCCAACGGCCGCCGCCGCCGCACCTGCCTTCTCCGCCCCCTCGATGGTGCGGAGAATCACCCCCTCGCCAACGAGCGGCCGGGCGCCGTCGTGAACGGCGACATACGCGCAGTCGCGGCAGCGCGCGATACCGTTTTGCACCGAGCGCGCCCGGGTCGCGCCGCCCCGTACAATGTCAGTCAGCTTGGTGATCCCATACTCGTCGCACAGCCGCTGGAGCAGAGGAATCTCCTCCTCTCTCGCGACCAGAAGGATGTCCCGGATGCGATCGCACCGCTCAAAGGCCAGCGCGGCCCGCATCACCACCGGCACCCCGGCGAGATTCATGAGCTGCTTGGGCGTCCCCCCCATGCGGGAGGAACTGCCGGCCGCGACGATGACCGCCGCCGTATCCGGCACGATAATATCAAAGGAAAGCTTGAAATCCGTAAATGTTTCGGTCACCGGCATGGCGGCGTCCTCCTTCTTCCTGTAGAATGCCTTTTCGGCAGTCCTTTAAACCACCGGATCAAATTTTTATCAGTATACCACATTCTTGCGCCGGCCGCAATCTTGTAGTATAATATTTTGGTAAAAGGAAATCGGGAGGTATCTGCCCTATGCAATTTGTAAAACGCGAAAAATCCTGCGGCGCGGTCGTGTTCCGCCTGACCTCCGGCAAGATCGAGGTGCTCCTCATCAACCATGTCAACGGCGGCCACTGGGCCTTTCCGAAGGGGCACGTCGAGGGGGTGGAATCCGAGGAGGAGACCGCCCTGCGCGAGATTTTGGAGGAAACCGGCCTCACGGTACGGCTGGACACCGGCTTCCGGCAAAGCGTTGTCTACTCCCCCGCCGCCGGAGTGGAGAAGGAGGTGGTGTATTTTGCCGCCTTCGCAGACGAAAGCCGCCCGGTCCGTCAAGAGTGCGAGGTAAACGAGATCCGCTTTCTCCCGGTACAGGCGGCGCTGAAACAGATCACCTATGCCAACGACCGGAAGATACTGGCGGCCGCAGCCGACTATCTATCCCGGAAAAATTTTAATTGACACCGCGCGGACAGGGTGTTATAATATCTGTTGCTATTGGCAAATTCTCTGCCAAAAGCTCCTTGCTCCGTTCAACAAACGGGGCCAAAAGACCAGAAGGAGGTGCTTTTAATGAACAAGTATGAGATGGTTGCGATCTACTCCCTGAAAAACGGCGAAGAGGCCACTGAGGCTCTGAGCGAAAAATTCAAGGCGCTGATCGAAGCCAACGGTACCGTGGAAAGCATTGATGTGTGGGGCAAACGCCGCCTGGCGTACCCGATCAATGACGAGGTTGAGGCGTTTTACGTTCTCTACAACTTCGAGTGCGGCGTGGACTTCCCGGCCGAGCTGGACCGCGTTTCCAAGATCACCGACGGCGTGCTCCGCACCCTGATCGTCCGCAAGTCGGAGACGACCGCCGTCCCCGCCAAGGCTGCCGAAGGCGAAAAGGCCGCCGAAGCTGCTGAGACTGCGGAAAACGCCTAAGAGAAGGAGGAAGCTTTTATGAATCTTGCGATTCTTATGGGCAGGATCACCGCGACACCCGAGCTGCGCAAAACCAACAGCGGGCTTTCGGTGACCTCTTTCAGCATTGCGATCGACCGCCGCTTCCGTTCGGGAGAGGAGCGGGTGACCGACTTTATCAACTGCGTCGCCTGGCGTCAGACGGCGGAGTTTATCTGCAAATACTTTACCAAGGGTTCGATGATCGCCGTCGACGGCACCATTCAGACCCGCAAATACACCGATCGCAACGGCAACGACCGCACCGCAACCGAAGTCGTCGTAAACAATGCCTACTTCACCGGAAGCAAGCGGGACAGCGAGGCCGGCGGCTACGCCGCCCCCTATCCGTCCGAAGCACAGGCGCCCGCGGCGGCGCCGAGCTTTTCGAATGCCGACGCCGGCGATTTCACCGAGCTGACCGACGACGACGATCTGCCGTTTTAATCTGAATTTTATCCTTTATAAAGGAGGTTTTTTGAAATGGAGAGAACCGACCGTCCGAACCGCAGAAAGGGCCGCAAAAAGGTTTGCCACTTCTGCGTCGACCGGATTGACGAGATTGATTACAAGGACACCGCGCGTCTGCGCAAGTATATCTCCGAGCGGGCCAAAATCCTGCCCCGCCGCGTGACCGGCACCTGTGCCGCTCATCAGCGCAAACTGACCGTCGCAATCAAGCGCGCCCGGTATATCGCGCTGCTTCCCTATGTAAGCGACTAAAGTTTTTACAACCCGCCGCCGTGCTGAAAACGCACGGCGGTTTTTCTTTTTTTGGGGGGAAGATACCAGAGGGGGTTGTCCGCCTGTCTGACAGGTCAAAACAAGAGGAATCGGACACCCCGCGACATCCCGATTGCGGCGTTCGCCCCCCTCTGGGACAAAATTTGCGAACATTTTGTTAAATCGGACAAAATTCAGACAAAGGGGCTTTTACAATCCGACGCTTTGTGTTATACTGGATTTGTCGAAATTTATCTTACCGATTTTTTATCAAACGAGGTGATCGGCATGTCCAACAAAATCAAGCTGAACGTCGGCGGAATCGACTACTACATCTCCTCCGAGGATGAGGAGGCGTACGTCCGCAGCGTCGGGGATGAGCTCAACCGCCGCCTCGACCAGATCGCACGGCAGAATCCTTATCTTTCCACCGCAATGGTCGCGGTCTTTGCCGCACTCGAGTATTGCGACGAGTCCAAAAAGGCTGCGCAGGCGCTGGAGGACTGCAAAATGCAGATTAAGGGATATGTGGAGGAGTCGGCCTGCGCCAAGCTGGAGGCGGACGAAGCCCGGCGGGAGATTGAACGCCTGGGAAAGGAAAATTACAATCTCCGCATGCAGCTTGAAGCCGCCCAAACGGCCGGCGGCACGACGGCCGTGTCTCCTCTGAAATGAGCATGGAGCTTCTCTCCCCCGCCGGAAGCGAGGAGGCACTCTTGGCCGCCCTGCGCAGCGGCGCCGACGCGGTTTATCTTGGGTTGGGTGATTTCAACGCCCGCCGCAATGCTCAAAACTTCGACGCGCCCGCGCTCTCCCGTGCGGCGGAGATGGCTGCCCGGCAGGGTGCGAAAATTTACGTTACCATGAATACGATCATATCGGATGAAGAGCTTCCCGCGGCTTTGGCCGCGGCGGAGCTTCTTTGTCATACAGGCGTTTCGGCCGTGATCGTCGCTGACCTCGGTCTCGCCGCCCTACTGCAAAAGGCAGCGCCGGAGCTGCGGCTGCATGCCTCTACCCAGATGGGGGTAAATTCGCCCGCTGCTTTGCGCGTTTTGAAAAGCCTCGGCTTCTCCCGCGCGGTCGCGGCCCGGGAGATGTCGAGGGAGGAGCTTCGCCTTCTCTGCGCTGAGGCGCATACCCTTGGGATGGAGATTGAGGTTTTTGTCCACGGCGCGCTCTGCATGTGCCTATCGGGCGACTGTTACATGAGCGCCTTTCTTGGCGGGCGAAGCGGCAACCGTGGCCTTTGCGCCCAGCCCTGCCGCCTTCCCTTCTCGGCAGAGGGGGGAACCGGCCACGATCTGAGTCTGAAGGATCTGAGTCTTTTGGATCACCTGTCCGAGCTGGAGAATATGGGGGTCGCCTCTCTGAAAATTGAGGGACGTATGAAGCGTCCGGAGTATGTCGCGGCCGCCACCGCCGCCGGCCGCTGCCTGCTGGACACCGGCCGTTTGCCGAACGAGCTGGCAGACGCGCTCGGTTCGGTCTTTTCCCGCAACGGATTCACAGATGGATATTATGTAAACAATCGTGGCCGGGCGATGTTTGGCCGCCGCACGGAAGAGGATACCAAGTTGTCCACCGCCGTGCGCACCTCTCTGCACGGACTCTACCGCACCGAGCGGCAGTGTGTGCCGCTTCAGGCCGCGTTTTCGCTGGAAAACCAGACAGCCTCCCTCACCCTCTTCGACGGGACGCACCGGGTTTTAGCTACGTTGCCTGCGACAGAGGGCACGTCCCCTCTCAGTCCCGATTTTGTGCGCTCCAAACTTTCTCGCACGGGTGGAACAAATTATTATGTAAACCAATTCTCCTGCCAGATAGAGAAAAACGGCTATCTTTCGGCCGCCGGGTTGGGAGAATTACGAAAAACAGCCATTGCTAAGCTGGACGCCCTTCGCCGGCCGCATCCAATTCCTTTTAAGAATATAGATTATGTAAACAAAGCGTTTCTCAAGCCGCACCACCCGACCGAGCCGATGCGCCTGATCGCCCGATTCGACAGCCGGGCGCAGATTCCCGACAACCTTACCGGCGTCGCAGCCATCGCCCTGCCCGCCGAGGGAGAATTTACCGGTCTTGCGCTGCCGTCCGGGGTGGGCAAAATCCTCGATCTGCCACGCGGCGTGTTTGATAAAGAAGCCTATCTCCGCGACCGGCTTCAAGCGGCCGGGACGGAAGGGTTCACCCATGCCCTCTGCGGCAACCCGGCCGATATCGCTCTGGCCCTGGAGGAAGGACTGCAGCCCATCGCGGATTTCGGTCTGAACCTTTTCAACACCGCCGCGCTGAAAACGACACAGCGGTTAGGCGTTACAGCCGCAGTTCTGTCCCCCGAGCTGACTCTGCGGCAAATCGGGCGGTTGACCCCGCCTCTGCCAATCGGGAGCGTCGTCTACGGCCGGCTGCCACTTATGATTACCCGCAACTGTCCGGTGCGAAACGGCCGGGACTGCCGGGACTGCGGACGCGCCTCCACGCTCACCGACCGAAAAGGCGTCGCTTTTCCGGTGCGCTGCCGCCTCGGCCTGGCGGAGGTGCTCAATTCCGTGCCGATCTGGATGGCTGACCGAACGGCTGAGCTGGCCGCGCTGGACTTCGGCCTGCTCTACTTTACAACCGAAACAAAGGAAGAGGTCTCCCATATTCTTAACTGTTACCGGCGGGGCGGCCGGGCGCCGAAGGATTTCACCCGTGGTCTGTTTTATCGCGGGGTCGAGTAAACACCCTCAGAATGGAGTGATTCATGTTGCTGATACTGGCCTCTCAATCCCCACGGCGGCGAGATATTCTCGCTATGCTCGGATATGATTTTTTATGTAAACCTGCCAACACGGATGAACGCCTTCCGGATGGGATGCCGCCGGATGAGGCGGTACAGTGCCTCGCCCGCAGAAAGGCCGAGGCAGTCGCTTGTGCGCCGGAGGATGTCGTACTTGGTTCCGACACGGTAGTCGCGTTGGATGGCCGCATCCTCGGCAAGCCGAAGGACGCGGAGGACGCAGCCCGGATGCTGCGCGCCCTCTCGGGAAAATGCCATACGGTCTACACCGGCGTATGCCTCAAAAACGCCGGGAAGTGTGAGGCTTTCGCCGCCTCCACCCTGGTGGAATTCTTCCCCCTGACTGACAGGGAAATCTCCGCCTACATCGCCACGGGAGATCCGATGGATAAGGCGGGTGCCTATGGCATACAGGGGATCGGCGCCATCAACATCCGCCGAATTGATGGAGATTTTTTTACCGTGATGGGACTGCCGGCCGCACGCACCGCCCGCGCCCTGCGCACTTTCGGCGTTTATCCGTCTTTCAAAAAGATATAACGTGTTATGTAAACTGATTTTACGAAAACCGCAAAATGTTGCCGGTCAATCCGGGAATCCCCGCCTTGGTTCACCCAAAAGAAAAATGAAAAAAATCCGGTTTGCCTATTTTCATCCCGGCCTTTTTCATGTATAATAATTGTATTCTTTACCCGACAGCGTCAGGCGTCTGCCTGAGCCGCGCTGTTCGACAAGCTTTGAATGAAAATTCCGCCGCTTTTGCGGCTTTTCAAAACCGATCCCGTCGTTTTTTAAGGAGGTTTTCCCTCGTGTTCACTAAGGAAATCGTCATTGACTTGGGTACCGCCAATACCCTGGTATATACCAAAGGAAAAGGCATCGTCATGCGTGAGCCGTCGGTCGTCGCCTATGACGTGCGCGACGACGCGGTCAAGGCGGTCGGTGCCGCCGCTAAAGAGATGATCGGCCGCACTCCCGGCTCGATCGTGGCCGTGCGGCCGATCAAGGACGGCGTAATCGCCGATTTCGACGTGACCGCCGCCATGCTCCGTCATTTTCTCCGTCAGGCGGAAGGCGGCGCTTTTTTCTCCAAAACCAACCTGCTGGTCTGTATCCCCGCCGGCGTAACCGAGGTGGAGGCTCGCGCCGTCTATGACGCGGCCAAGCAGGCCGGCGCGAACGAGGTCAGTTTGATTGAGGCGCCGCTGGCCGCCGCGATCGGCGCCGGTCTCCCGGTGAATGAGGCGGCCGGTTCCATGATCGTGACCATCGGCGCGGGCATCACCGACGTGGCCATTCTCTCGCTCGGGGGAATCGTCACAGCACAGTCGGTGCGGGTGGCCGGCGACGCCTTTGACGAGGCAATCATCGCCTTTCTCCGGCGGCGGCACGGCCTGTTAATCGGGGAGCGCTCGGCCGAACAGATCAAAATCGGCATCGGCTCTGTTGCCTCTTTTGAGGGGGAGCAGAAGATGGAGATCAAGGGTCGCGGCACGGTCGACGGCCTGCCGAAAACGGTGACTGTCACCGCGCGGGAGATCCGTGACGCCCTGACCGAGCCGGTCAGCCAGATCACCGAAATCATCCACACCACACTGGAAAAAACACCGCCTGAGCTGGCGGCCGATATTATCGAGCGGGGCATTACCATCACCGGCGGCAGCGCGGCTCTCCGCGGGATCGACAAGGTCATCCGGGAAGTGATCCAGATGCCGGTGACCATTGCGGACAACCCAGCCGACTGCGCCGCGCTCGGGGCCGGCGTGCGGCTCACCACCGCGGCAGAGGCGTCAATTTACGCCCCCCGCAGCTACAGAACCCGGATATAAATCTTGATTTTTGCAAAGAAAGGGCGGTGCGATCCGTTTGCGTTTTTTTGTACGAACCAAAAAGTTTAAAATGCTGGTCGGCATTCTGGCCATACTGATCACGGTCACGGTTGTTTTTGCCATGATCGGCGGCGCGATGGCGCCGGGTTCCAGCATCGGCAGCGCGCTGATTACCCCCTTTCAGCGGCTGTTTACCACCATCTCCCACGGGGTCAGCGACACCTGGAAGGCCTTCACCGACAGTGAAGCGATCTTGGAAGAAAACGCCGCTTTGCAGGAGCAGGTGGACGAACTGACCGGGCAGCTCACCGACTATCAGACCGTTTTGAATGAAAATGAGTTTTATAAAGGCTTTCTGGAGATCAAGGAAGCGCACCCGGATTTTCAATTTTCCGAAGCGATGGTCATCGCCTCGGACGGAACCGACCTCTACCGCAGCTTTGTGATTGATAAGGGCAGCCTGGCCGGCGTATCCGCCCATGATCCGGTTATCACCTCAGCCGGTCTGCTTGGCTATGTGTCGGAGGTTTCGCTGACCAGTTCCAAGATCACCACCCTGCTGGATCCCGGCCTCAATGTCGGGGGATATGACAGCCGGACCGGCGATACCGGCATCCTGACGGGCGATGCAAGCTATGCCGCCGCCGGATATACCCGGCTGTACAACCTGCCCCGCAGTTCATCAGTCGCCATCGACGACTATATCCTGACCTCGGGCGGCGGTATCTTTCCAAAGGGACTGGTCATCGGACAGGTGGCCGACGTCTCCCGCGATACGGAGGACACAACGGTCAGCGCCTCCATCCGCCCGATGGCCGACTACAGCGATTTAAGGAAAGTGATGGTCATCACCTATTTCGACGGGCAGGGCAGCGTCGCGCAGGAGAGCGGGGCGGCAAAATGAATTTTGACAATCCAAAACACACCCGCAGTCTTGCCTTTTGCGGCGTGTTCCTGTTTTTGCTTTTCACCCTGCAATACAGCGGACACCTTCCCCGTCTGCACGGCGCGGCGCCCTTCAACCTGATGCTGCCGGCCGTCGTCTTTGCCGGCATGTTCTTCGGTCCGTGGGAAGGGGCGCTGATCGGACTCGCCGCCGGGATCTTCTCCGACGCCATCTCGGCCGGGGCCACCGGCTTCAATACCATCGCATTTTTCCTGATCGGCTGTGCGGCCGGTCTGTTTATCCAGCATCTTTTCAACAACACCGCCGTCGCCGCCGTACTGCTTTCGGCCGGCGCATCTCTGCTGTTTGAGACGGCGCGCTACCTCTTCACCTATATTGTGATTGGATACGCAAATACGGGATTTTATTACACCCGGTATTCCTTGGCCAGCGCATTCCTGACCACGCTGCTGGCCATACCGATCTACTTTCTTTTCAAAAAGCTGATGAAAATCGCCGGCCGGTAAGCCGGCCATCGTTCACCCGCCTTTCGCGGCAAAGGGCAGGACGCCGTTCGACAAAACCCTCCAGCGGACGAAAAAGTTTGTTACAGGCTTTGCGCCTGCCCGTCCGCGCGCCGATTGAAGGAGCATTATCTTGCACAAGACGAAAAAACACAATATCCGCTATATTGCCATCGCGCTGCTGTTGATCGCGATTCTTTTGGCGTATAATTTCCGCCTGATCCAGCTGCAGGTTCTGGACGCCGATTACTATCTGTCCCAGGCGTCGACTGCCAGCACAAGAAGCGTCTCGATCCAAGCTTCGCGGGGGGAAATCCTCGACCGCTACGGCCGCGCGCTGGCCGTCAACCGCGACGGTTACAATATCGTTTTCAACCGCGCCTATATGTCGGGGGAGGAAATTAACCAGAACATTCGCAGTCTGCTCTCCCTGTTGGAGAAATCGGGAGAGGAGTGGTTCGACAAGCTCCCGTTGGAGAGCACCGCGCCCTATAACTTCACCGAGGACGAGGCAGCGGTCGAAACCATGAAAAGCCGAATCGGCCTGGCCCACTACGCCACATCGGAGAATTGCTATGCCCAGATGGTCAGACGCTACAAGCTGGAGGGATTGGACACCACCCTCCAGCGCAGGCTGATGGGTGTGCGCTATTCAATGGAGCTGGCCGATTTTTCGATCGCCAATCCTTACACCTTTGCCGAGGATATTTCAACCGATACCATGACCCGGATTTTAGAGTCTGCGTTTGATCTGCCGGGAATTGAGATCGACGTCGTTCCCATCCGGGAATATCCCGACACCTCAATCGCGCCGAGCATTATGGGCACGATCGGCCCGATCTATGCCGAGGATTGGGAATCTCTGAAATCCCAAGGGTACAGTTACAATGACAAGGTCGGAAAAAGCGGCATCGAAGGGTACGCCGAAAGCTACCTGAAGGGCGCCGACGGCGTGCGAGAGATCACGACCGACGGCGATGGCAATATTCTTTCTTCCCAGGTGACAAAAGAAGCCGTTTCAGGCAACACGGTCATCCTCGGTCTGGACAAAAAGCTGCAGAAGGTCGCACAGACCGAACTGGAAAATCTGGTCAACAATCTGAAAACCTCCACAGACGGGGAGGCATCGGCCGGCGCCTGCGTCGCCATACAGGTCAAAACCGGTGAGGTTTTGGCCTCGGCCAACTATCCTTCTTACACACTGGATGAATACTATGACGACTATGCCAAGCTGGCCGCGGACACAAGCAAACCGCTGTTCGACCGAGCTTTCAACGGTATCTACCCGCCCGGATCCTCCTTCAAGCCGGCCGTCGCGCTGGCCGCGCTGAACGAGGGGATCATCGCCAAGGATACCACTATTCGCTGTGTGCACACCTACAGCTATTACACCGGCTACCGGCCTTCCTGCCTCGGCACGCACGGATACATCAACGTCGTCAACGCGTTGTCTAAATCCTGCAACTATTTCTTTTTTGATGTAGGACGGCAGCTTGGCATCGACAAGCTGAATGCATACTGCAAGCAGCTCGGCCTCGGCGTTCTGACCGGGGTGGAGATCAGTGAGAGCAAGGGCATTCTGGCCAGTCCCGCTTATCGGGAGTCGGTCGGCGGCACCTGGCATCCCGGCGACGTGATTCAGGCGGCTATCGGTCAGTCGGACAACTCCTTCACGCCGCTGCAGCTTGCCACCTACACCGCGACCATCGCCAACGGCGGCACGCGGTATCAATCCCGCCTGATTCATGAGATTCGGTCTTACTCCCTCGATCAGGTCGTGATCGACTCTACCCCGACCGTTTTGAACACTCTGCAACTGGCCGCCGGCACGCTCGACACGGTAAAAGAGGGTATGCTTTCGGTGACCGAGGATGGCACCGGCAGCGGCACCTTCCGCTCTTACTCCATCAAGGTCGGCGGCAAAACCGGCACGGCAGAGACCAGCCTTGGCGGGGATAACAGTATGTTTATCGCCTTCGCCCCGTACGAGGATCCGGAGATTGCCGTCGCCGTCATTGTCGAACACGGCGGACACGGATCGGGGAACGGTTCCCTGGTTAAGGCAATTTTTGACGCGTATTTCTTTGCTTCGGACGAAAAATATGACGAACCAGCATATAACGCGCTTCTGCAATAGCGATTTTCACTCATTTTCTGACGAAAAAACTTTTGACAAGGACCACTGGCCGTGGTATTATAAAATAGTAGTTTTATTGATAACTTATGGAATAACTTTATGAACAGGAGGCATTTTATGAACATTGCACTGATTGCCCACGACGCAAAAAAAGAGTTAATGGTACAGTTCTGTATTGCGTACTGCGGCATTTTAAGCCGTCATACTATCCTTGCAACCGGAACGACCGGCAAACTTGTCTCCGACGCAACAGGACTGGAGATTATGAAGTTTTTAAGCGGCAGCCAGGGCGGTGCACAGCAGCTTGCCTCCCGCATCAGTTGTGATGAAATCGACCTGGTACTGTTATTCCGCGACCCGCTGAACCCCAAGCCGAGCGAACCGGACGAGACGGCGCTGCTTCGTCTGTGCGACGTACACAACATTCCGGTAGCGACCAACATCGCCACGGCTGAGGTACTAATCCACGGACTGGAGCGCGGCGACCTCGACTGGCGGAACATTGTCAATCCGCAGCACTGATCTGACCAAATCGAAGAGATAAACGGCTTTGACGTGGACCAAGTAGCATCCGTTTTTCGCAGTATACAGAAAAAGGCGCCGCCGGCTGAGAGCGCCTCCGACTGCCGCGGATTTTGCGAAGACACCCACCGAGCCGGCTTTTCGCCCGTTTTGCCCGCGTTAAGGGCTTTCAAGTGGAGCGGCGGTTTTTCCGCCGTTCAATCGGGGTGGCACCGCGAGTAATAATCGTCCTCGTCCCTTTTTTCGGGACGGGGATTTTCTTTTTTAGGGGTGGCTCACCTATAAACAGCTGCGAAAAGCGCGGTATCAGAATAAAAATAAAGCGTTCTTCGGGTCGCGGTACAACGCGCTATCTCCCGTCCCAACGACCCGAGCACGCTCCCGCCGGGTAAAAGAGAGGGGCGTCTCCCCCCCCGCCCTGGCAATCGAACAGAAAGGATGAAAATCGTCATGGCAAAAATCAACGCAGCACCCAAGGGGACGCAGGACATCCTCCCCGAACAGAGCGCAAAATGGCAGTATGTCGAACGCAAAATGCTGGAGACAGCCGCCCTCTTCGGATTTAAAGAGATCCGGCTGCCGGTTTTCGAGCATACCGAGGTCTTTCAAAAAAGCGTCGGCGACACCACCGACGTCGTGCAGAAGGAAATGTACACCTTCACCGACAAAGGCGGCCGCTCGATCACCCTCCGGCCGGAGCTGACGGCCGGCAGCGTCCGTGCCGCCATTGAACACGGCCTGATCCACGGTGCGCTGCCGGTCAAGGTTTGCTACATCGGCGGCTGTTATCGTTATGAGAAGCCGCAGGCCGGCCGTCTGCGCGAATTTCATCAATTCGGGGTAGAGTGCTTCGGCGCCGCCTCCCCCGCCGCGGACGCGGAGGTCATTTCGCTCGCCGGACATTTGCTGGACAGTCTCGGGATCACCCGCCTCTCACTCGAGATCAACTCGATCGGCTGCCCGACCTGCCGCGCCAAGTATCATGAGGCGCTGAAAACCTACTTCCGCGCACATGAGGAAGAGCTTTGTCCGACCTGCCGCGACCGCATGGAACGGAACCCGATGCGTATTCTCGATTGCAAATCGCCGATCTGCTCCGAAATTGCCAAGGATGCGCCGGTCATGCTCGACTATCTTTGCGACGACTGCGCCGCCCATTTTGAGGGGGTAAAGGCCCACCTCGACGCCGCAAAGCTGTCCTATACCGTCAACCCGCACATCGTTCGGGGGCTGGACTACTACACCCGCACGGTGTTTGAATTTGTTTCGGGCGACATCGGCGCACAGGCTACCGTCTGCGGCGGCGGGCGGTACGACGGCCTGATCGGACAGATGGGAGGCGGCGACCTCCCCGCCCTCGGCTTTGCCATGGGCATCGAGCGGCTGCTGCTGGTGATGGACGCGGTCGATGCCCCCTTCCCAGAGGAGCGACGGCCGGACGTCTACCTGGCACCGCTGGGCGAACGGGCGGAAAAAATGGCCACCGCCCTCTGCGCCTCCCTGCGGAGCGAAGGATTCGCCGCTCTGACCGACATCTGCGGCCGCAGTATCAAGGCTCAGATGAAATATGCCAATAAGCTGGGCGCCGCCTACACCGTCGTGCTGGGCGACAGCGAGCTGGACGCCGGCCGCGCCATGCTGAAGAATATGGAAACCGGAGAGGAAGCGGAGGTCACCCTCCCCGACGGGCTGGTGTCCGCCGTATATGAAAAAAGCATATCGGGCGCGCTTTCCGACCTGACCGAGTCGGTTGGAGAACTGGACGCCCTCTTCGGGGTGGAGAAATAACGCCTCTTTTTTAAAACAGAAACGATAAAGCAAACGAAGGGTGAAGAAAGACATGAAGCTGGATTCTATGAAGGGGCTGCGCCGCACCCATTACTGCGGCGTACTGCGCGAAGCCGACGCAGGAAAGGAGGCGGTTGTCTGCGGCTGGGTGCAGCGGCAGCGCGACCTCGGCGGACTGATTTTTATCGACCTGCGCGACCGCACCGGCATCGTACAACTCGCCTTTGATGACACCACTGCACGCGAAGTGTTTGAGAAAGCCACCGCCGTGCGGTCGGAATACGTCCTCATGGCGAAGGGGGAGGTTCGACTGCGTTCCTCTGTCAATCCCGAACTGCCGACCGGAACGGTCGAGCTTGCCGTGTCCGACCTGCGGGTGCTCGGCGCGGCCGAAACACCGCCGTTTGAGATCACAGACGACACCGACACCAAGGAGGAGCTGCGGCTGAAATACCGCTATCTCGATCTGCGGCGGCCGGTCCTGCAACGCAACCTGGCTCTTCGTCACCGGCTGGCCAAGGTCACCCGAGACTACTTTGACGAACAGAGCTTTTATGAGATTGAGACGCCCATGCTCATCAAATCCACGCCGGAAGGGGCGCGCGATTACCTGGTGCCCTCCCGCGTGCATCCGGGCAGCTTCTTCGCCCTGCCCCAGTCGCCTCAGCTTTACAAACAGCTGCTGATGTTGTCCGGCTTTGACCGCTATATGCAGATCGCGCGCTGCTTCCGGGACGAGGATCTGCGGGCCGACCGGCAGCCCGAATTCACCCAAATCGACCTGGAGCTCTCCTTCACTGACGAAGCCGAGATCCAGTCCATTGCCGAGGGATATATCGCCCGCGCGTTCAAGGAGGTACTGGGAATCGAAATTCCTCTCCCCCTCCCCCGCATGACCTATACCGAGGCGATGGAGACCTACGGTTCCGACAAGCCGGACACCCGGTTCGACATGAAGATCGTGGATATTTCCGATCTTGTCAAGGACTGCGGTTTCGGTGTGTTCTCCGGCGCGGTGCAAAAGGGCGGCAGCGTCCGCGGCATCACGGTCAAGGGGGGCGCCGAGAAGCTGACCCGCAAGGAAATCGACAAGCTGACCGAATTTGTCCGCGGCATCGGGGCGGGCGGCCTCGCTTTCATCCGGTTTATGGAGGATACGCCATCCTGCGCCTTTGCCAAATTCCTGTCGGAGGAGGAGCTGCAGGCCATTCTCTCCCGCATGGAGCTGGAGAAGGGGGACGTCGCACTCTTTGTCGCCGACCGCAACCGGATCGTTCTGCCCACGCTCGGCGCCCTGCGGTGCGAGGTGGCGCGCCGGCTCGACCGGATCCCGGCGGGACGCTTCAACTTCACCTGGATCACTGAAATGCCTTTCTTTGAGCTGGATGAGGAAACCGGCAAATACCTTGCCATGCACCACCCCTTCACCGCCCCGTTGGAGGATTGCATTCCCTATCTCGACTCCGACCCGGAGAAGGTGTTTGCCCGCGCCTACGATCTCGTACTCAACGGGATCGAGCTGTCGAGCGGCTCCATCCGGATCACCGATCCCGCACTGCAAAAGAAAATGTTTGAAGCCCTCGGCCTCTCGGATGAGGAGGCGTATCAGAAATTTGGCTTTTTGACCGACGCTTTCCGATACGGCGCGCCGCCCCACGGCGGAATGGGCATTGGTCTCGACCGGCTGATTATGTGTATGCTGGACTGCGGCAGCCTGCGCGATGTTGTGGCATTCCCCAAGGTTTCCAACTCCTCCGAGCTGATGAGCGGCGCGCCCGCGCCGGTCGACAGTGCCCAGCTTGACGAGCTTCGGATCGCCACGCTCTCTCCCGAACAGGCATAAGTATCCCTTATGTGTTGAATCAACTTTTACACGGTATCTGCCGTACAGAAAACCCCGCCCCCGTCTGTTTCAAATGGACGGGGGCGGGGTTGGTTTTTAACCGTTGCTATTATCAGCCGGCCGCCTTGCGGCCAACCTTTTTACGCGCAAATCACAGAAAGGCTTACGCCGCGATGACGGCAACCACCTCGTCGACCGTGCTGAGCAGGATGTAGTTCTGTCCGTTCAGCTCGTACTCGATGTAGAACATGGCCGCGCGCACGCGGTTTTCCACCACGTTCTTCAGCCGGAAGCCGTAGGAGGTGTAAATGTCCACATTCTCGCCCTGAGCAAAGACGATCTTACGGATCTGATCGGCTGAGGCATTCTTGTAGTCGGCCAGCACATCCGCGCCGGTCGCATAGTAGACGCCATAGTTCTTGAACTTCACACCGGCCGCGTTGATATCATCGGCGATCTTATCGTCGTTGAGCAACACATGTGCGTTCCAGGTGATGTCGTACCTGTCGGTGTTGGTGCTGTTCGAAACCACCATACCGGCGTCTATCGTCAACTGCATCTCAGCCGCCTTGGAAACCAGCAGAAGCATAGCATCCTCAATCGCGACGGCGTAGCCGTCGACCGTCGCCTGGTCGTAGGCCTTCAGCCCGCGCACCACCGCGTCCACCGCGGTCTGCAGTTTGGCCCAGGAGGCTTCGGTGTAATCGTCCTTGGTCATAGCGGCAACCTTTTCAAGGGCCGCATCGACCGCGGCGTAATCTGCACCGTCTATCTCAAGGCCGGCAGCCGTCAGCTTGCCATACTGGAAGACGATCTCCGTATCCGATACAGAGACCAGATCACCGGCTTTCTCTCTATCCGCGTCCGAAACAGCGATAAAGGCGTCCGCCAGATCGCCGGTAACCACCGTCGCCGCGTTGGCCGCAAGCTGGTCAATATATCCCGCGTCCGCGGTGCCCAGTGTAATCGCGGCCATCTTTTCAGTGGTGTTCAAAAGCACAGCGCTTGTATCATCACTAAGAACGGCCTGATACGCATAATTGCCCGACGTAGCGACGTTGCTGTTCACCAAACCAAGATATCCGCCGCTCCACTTGTTGTCCTGATTGTATTTTGCATATGCGTACCGGAAGCTGTTTTCGTTCGCGGCGCCCTTACCGGGATAAAAGTCCTCACGCTTATAATCGACATTGGTTGATTTATCCACGATCTCTACACTGGCGTCATAAGAAGTGACAAAGCCCCAGAACTGCTGATACACCCGCCCATTATAGGTGAAGGTGTTGCTGAGCGTCGGCTCGTTCCGATCAATTTTTGAAGAGAAATAATAACCGTTCGTGAACGCCATGCCAGGGAAAGCAGCCTCAACAAACGCGACCTGCCGAGAGTCGCCCCACGGGTTCCCCAGGTTGTCGTTCGGTTTGGCATCCGTGCCGACACAGAAACCATCCCATATATCGT
Organism: Candidatus Howiella sp.; assembly: GCA_050946935.1. Classification (GTDB taxonomy): domain Bacteria; phylum Bacillota; class Clostridia; order Oscillospirales; family Acutalibacteraceae; genus UQRS01. Next base: position 59,459 of record JBMNVR010000003.1, on the reverse strand, counting down.
AGCCCGTGTTGCTGTTGAAACCGATATAGAGGTTTCTCTCCATCCACTGATAATAGGCTTCGTCGCCTATCGCCGTGGCGGTCGCACTCATGCCTTCCGTGCCGATCAGGCTGGAGCGCATCCATGGAACGGTGTTCGAACCGGTGTTAGTATAGGTCGAATGCGATGCAACCCAAGTATCAATAGTGCTTTTGAAATTGGCGGTAACGGTGGCGAGACCCTGCTCCATAGCCTCCAGTTCATCCACATTGGTGACACAGGCCTGTGCGGCCGCGTCCATCGCCGTATAGGCCGCACGATATCCCTCGATGGTCGATTTGACCGAACCGAGCAGAGACGCCTCCGGTCCGTTGTGGATAGCCAGAACCAACTCTACCGCCGCGGCCGGATGATTCGTATAAATATTGGTAATAGCCGCTTCGGCAGCCTCCAGCACAGACAGCTTGGTCACCAGCGCCTGCGCGTCTTCGCTCAATTCGTTATATGCCTCACGAACAGATTCGACATCCGATTTGTGGAATGCCTGAATATCTGCCGCTGCCGGGAGAGCCTCAATCTTTGCATCCACAGCGGCAGCCGACTCCGCAGCATAGGCCGTGAAACCTTCAGCAGTCAATTCGCCGTTGGCAAAGACGACCTTATCTGCACTATACGAAACCAGATCGCCGGATTTGCTGAAGAAATTGGTGGTATTCTTAATGACGTCGGCCATCGCGCCGGTGATGACATAATAAGACGCGGCCATGCCGGTGCCGTAATCATCGGTCGTCATATCGGTTGGCGCGGCAGCAATCAAATCTGTCGTCGTCAGGAGATAAGCATTCCCCTGCGGACCAACATAGTATTGCGCACGGGTCTTATCCCCTACCGCCTCCGCGTATTCACTCTGCGGGATACCAAGGGTCAAACCGGCCCAGCGGTTATCCTGGCTGTATTTGGCATACGCATAGCGGAAAATATGCTTCGCCGTCTCGTCCCCGTTCAGCCGCTCATCCGGGTGTTGGCTTGCAGTAGTTATGCCCGGAAGACTATCGGAAGGATAGTTGGCCACCGTTTCATAAGAGCGAATCTGCTCCCACATTACCTGATAGGTTCGGCCATCGTACTCAAACCACTCGCCAATGGCACGGGAGCTCTGGAAATAATATTCCTGTGCAAACACCGAATCCAAGACAAAAGCCATTTCCGGGAACATTGAAACCATGACCGTGAAGCGGTTTCTGTATTCTTGGCTGTTATAGTTGTCCGGTGCATTCTCCAGCTTGACGTGCCACCAGCCATTCACGCCGTGACCGTCACTCATCCAGGAGTCATAATCTCCTTTATTATCCCCGTCGACCTGCCGCCCCTTGGAATACTGATATTTTACGGCGTCCGCCATTGCATTTCGGGTCGCAGCCCAAACAGTGTCGGAAATACCCCAGAGCCAGTTATTCAGCGGAACCTTTGCTTTTTCCTCGTCCGTTTTAGTCGGAATGGTTTCAAAAGCTGTAAAGCTAAAGTTGTTAATGATATTCTGGTAACCGGTTTTGGCTTCTTCCAGCTTGGTGCCATAACTGGCCAAAAGCGTCTTATCGTTTTCGGACAAAGCGTCCCAAGCGGCCTGTGCCGCCGCGATCGCCGGACTGCTCTTATAAGTAACTGTACCGATTGCGTTGATCGCAATGGTCGCCGCGCTTGCTTTCTCCGCATCCTCGGCCGCAGCTGCATCGGCCTGCGCCTCTGCCGTGAGCAGCTTATCCCCGTTCTGTACCGACGCCTTCACCGCACCCAAAGCATCATACGCTGTGCGCGCCGCACGAACGGCCTCTACCTCAGTCGCCGTGATGGTCGTCGGCAGGGCGTCAATCTGCGCCTCTACCGCCGTAAGCGCAGTGAGGTCGTAACCCGAAAGCACCAGCTCGCCAATCTGGAAATAAGTTCCGGCGCAAGCAGTGATTTCCCATTTGTAATAGAGGTATTCGCCCGGATTGTCGACGCGCAGATCATCCTCCCAGTACACATTGCTGACATTGAGAACCGGATGATCGGTAACCGTGTCGATCACCGTGTATTCCGCACCGTCATTGGAACCGGAAACAGTCCAGGTTGTCGGTGCACGGTTGTTCCAGGAACCATCGTCGTTGGTCGCCATGGTATAGGCCGTAACCTTGACCGCTTGGGTCATTTTGACCACGACGGTACAGGAACCGCTCCACCCTCCTTCCATCTTGTTGAACGTTTTGTCAAACAGATTGCTGACCGTGCCGATGGTGGAGCTGCAATTATTCACATCCACATAGTCATACAGCTGGTCATAGTAGGTGATTCTTCCCTCGTCCAATGTAGAGGAGGCTGCGACGGCCGAAAGACTTGCAATCGGGAACATCGAAACCACCATACACAGGGCAAGCAGAAGAGCCAGAGACTTTCTCGCTTTCATATTAACACTTCCTCCTTCTGATTCCATCCGGCCACGTCACAAATGTGTGCCGCAGCAGGATTGATCCACATATATTATACTATATGAATCAAAAATTTCCATACATTTATACATGCTCCAGAAAAATATTTTGCGTTTTTGAAAAAATTTTTGTACAATCGCGACATATGAAACAAAAACACATGCCATTTTACATTTTTTATTAAATTTCCGGTAGGTTCAAAATAAAAACAGCAAACGGGAAGCAGGCCGGTTTGCATGCGTAATGCATTCGTTTTAAATATATCTTGCCATGCAAAGCGGCGGCGAGGGCTTCGGCATAAAAAGCAAGGGGAAGATCAGCGTAATGCCAATCTCCCCCCCAAAGGATTTATATAATTACGCCGCGATGACGGCAACCACCTCATCGACCGTGCTGAGCAGGATATAGCTCTGTCCGTTCAGCTCATACTCGATGTAGAACATGGCCGCGCGTACACGGTTTTCCACCACATTCTTCAGCCGGAAGCCGTAGGAGGTGTAGACATCCACATCCTCACCCTCGTTAAAGACAATCTTGCGGATCTGATCGGCTGAGGCGTTTTTGTAGTCGTCCAGCACATCTTTGCCGGTCGCGTAGTAGACGCCGTAGTTCTTGAATTTCACACCGGCCGCGTTGATGTCCTCAGCAAGCTTGTCGTCGGGGAGAAGAATCCGTGCGTTCCAGGTGATGTCGTACTTGCCCTCGGCCGCAGCGGTCACCATACCGGCGCCGATGGTCAGCTCCATCTCGGCCGACGCGGGTACGAGAGCGAGGATAGCCGCCTCGATCGCGGCGGCATAGCCGTCGACCGTCGCCTGCTCGCTGGCTGTGAGGTCGCGCACCACCGCGTTCACCGCCGTCTGCAGCTTCGCCCAGGAGGCTTCGGTGTAGTCTCCCTCGGTCAGAGCGGCAGCCTTGTCAAGGGCCGCGTCCACCGCGGTGTAGTCGGCCGGGGTGTTGCCGATGATAAACTTAGCGTCGAGATACGCGGCGTTCGCTCCACCGTCAAAACCTAACGTATTAAACCAAAGAGTAATGGTTTTCTTACCGGTGACATCAATGACAGCGTGATAAGCATCCGTTTTTGAATCTGACGGTTGATAGCCCGCGTCAGAAAGATTTTCAAGAGAAAGCAATTCGCCGTCAATCTCTATCGCCGGCAATACCGCCCCGCCCCAATTTCCGGATTTGGTGTTGCCGAAATACGCTTCAAACGACGTCGCATTGTCAGGGATACTGTATGTTACATAAGAAGGGTTGTCTCCGGTAGAGCTTGATCCGTTCGTGGCGATACTCTTTGTAAAATAGGTATATTTACCGTCGACATAGAGAGCGAGATTCCCGCTGTCCTGCTCGACGTCTAAAAACAGTGCGTCCCAAGAAGCTGTGCTTTCAGCCTTGGAAAACGTCTCATAGTTAATATCGGACAAATACACGATGTTCTCCGGCTGTTCCCCGACGTTAAAAACAGCAGTAGCCTGAATCCCCTCAGCGACAAGATAATCAAGGCTGGTAAGCGTGCCGGTCGCCGTATAGCTCCCGGGGGTGTTGCCGAGCGATGAGGTGTTCCAGGAGACGTCGGCAAAACCGACTTCACCATTGTCCAATTGAACGCTGATAGTCTTTGGCAACATATCCAAATGATTCATATAGCTGTCGCCGAAAGCTATATCGATATCCTCAATATTCTCGTTAATCGCTACGATTTCAGGAAGCTCAATGGATCCATCGGTCAGGGTAAACTTTGCGTCGGCATACGTCGAGTTCGCATCAGCGTTTCCGTTAGTATGGGTATCGTAATAAATGGTAATTGTTTTCTTGCCGACAACATTTAAAACGAGATGAGAAGCAGGGTCTCCGCTGTAATGCCCCGTATTCTTAAGAGCATCCGGAGTTACGTCCACACCGTCAAGCGCAACGGCAAAGTAACAGGCAGTACCGGGACCGTTTATATAGGTGTTGCCTACATACGCCTCAAAGGTGTAAGCATTTTCAGGAATGTTATAAGTAAGATAAGTCTGACCGGTGTATTTTCCGGCATTTGCACCTACACCCTTAGCAAAATATGTATATTCACCATCAACATACAGCGCCAGGTTGTCCGAACCCTGCCCCTTGTCAATATAAGCGGTGTTCCAAGCAAACTTAGAGTCGATATAAGTAAGGTCCGACAAATAAACGATATTATCCGGCTGTGCGGCGATGTTAAATTCGGCCTTTGCACTGGCCATAATCATATATTCAGGATGATCCGGGACGGTAATGCTGCCAAAAATCTCATGCGTGCCGGCGGTGTTCGAGAGGGAGCCGGTATTCCAGGAAACATCGGCGGCAGCGGTATTTCCGTCACTCAGATTTACTGTAACTGTGTCAGGAAGCTGGTCGATGTAATTTGCACAGGAATCGCCGAATTCCATATCAAATTTGAACGTATCAACCACAGAAGTTACAACGATCTCATCAGAAACCATATTCTCCATATATTCGGCGGCAACCGCTTCGCTGCTGACAGCGTAATTATATATAGAAAATGAATCATATGTACCGCTACAGGACGAGTCGTTCCAACCAACAGAGGAACCAAGGGTCAGGTACTGTCCATTTTTGAAAACACTGGCATAGGAAGCAGGCGTATCAGAGGTTACAGCAATTTTCCCGTTAAGATACAGAGAAGAAACAAGCTTACCCTCCTTCGTCTGCTGCGTAATAGTGACCATGTTCCACTCGTTCAGGCTTAAACCCTCAGCGGTCGAGAGAACCGCACCATTTGAAGAAGCATCGTAGGCACGGCATTCCGCAGCGAGATAGGCATCAGAGCTCGCTTTTATAAACCAATAGCCATTATGATTGTCAACCGAGGTATCGGCATCCGGCACATAAGCCCCCAGCAAACAATTCGCATAAGAGGTTGGCTTTACCCAGAAAGAAATAGTAATATCGTCCCCTAATTCATCCAGGCACGCAACGTTTGAAATATCCATATACAGATTTAGATTAGGATTCTGCCAGGAGCTGTTGCGAACGCCGGTATAGGAGACGGCGCCGTTCACATCTTTTACACCATCGGATGCGGCGGCGTCGGCGGAGACCAGTGTGTATTCTCCCGATTCATCGGCAAGAGAACCGTCTGTGAATCGGAAATCCAGAATCGGAGCATCGGCCGCGAACGCGGTAAAGGTTGCAACCGAAGCAAGGTTGGCCGTTACAAGTGCCAGCATCAAGACAACCGAAATCGCTTTTCTGATAAATTTGTGCATGATTCATTTCTCCTTTTTCATCATTTGATTATCTCCGCTTTTGCGGCAATTCAATTGACCGTCTCCTCCAGATAAAGCAAGGGTTTTACGGCCGAATTTGATAACCGCTCCATTGTTGCCAAGCCAAAAATGTTTTAATTATACTAAAATAATTACTAATTATGAACGCTATGTGTACATATTGACGTGTTTATTTTATACCTTTTTGTTCATATGTCAATGCAGTTGCGTTGCTATTATTTGTCATAATGTAATATATTGCCATTAAAAAGAAAAAAATTTCAAATAATGCTGCACCCTCATGCATAAAAACGCGCCGATCCTGTAAAGATCGGTTCGTCCACCATACCGGTGGAGAAAATGTCCCGGTACAGAAGGGGGATTTTATAATCCTCAATGCCTTTGTGCCGCATCAGTTGGTATCGGACAAGGGATGTGCCGCTGACCATTTACAACTGTGTTTTTCTGCCGCCTGCCCTGCACCAGGATCTCGCCAAAAGCGGCAACTTCATCCACGTCGCTTGTCAGTATCTCTCTCCCTGCATGACGCGGACGCACCAAAGAATTTTATCAAAATGAGCGGCGGCCGGCCGGTGGTGCAAAACACGCCGGCGTACATCCGCGATCATTGCGAACGGAGATTCGGGTGGACGAGCTGGCCGGGCATACATCAGCGGCTGCTATTTTCCCGCATTTTTAAGAAGGTCACAGAAAAAACGTCATCCGCGCGGTACAGCAAATCTACATGGACCGCGCCGCGACACGGACGGAGTGCGGCCTTGGTCGGTCATATCCGTTACAAAACCGCCCCGGTATACGTTACTGTATATCGGGGCGGTTCGCCTTTACTTTATGTATTTCACTGAACGAGAGAGATACCCACCATCACCGCAAGTGCAGGCTTTCCGCTGCCGAACGGCCGGCCAGGCGGCCGCTGCTCCACGCCCACTGGAGGTTATAGCCGCCGCAGTCGCCGTCAACATCCAGCGCCTCCCCCACGGCGTAGAGGCCGGGGCAAAGCCGGGATTCCAGCGTGTCGGGAGAGAAATCGTCCACACAAAGGCCGCCGGCCGTCGTCTGCGCATTGGCAAAGCCGGCCGTGCCGGTCACCCGCAGCAAAAAGCCGCACAGCAGCCGGGCCATCCGCGCCGCCTCCGGCCGGGTTATGCCACCGCACAGGTCGTTGACCGAGCGGCCGGCCTCTTTCACAATCACAAGGCCCAGCCGCTTATGCAGCAGACCGCAAAACAGTTCGCCCAGCGGCCGGCCCGGAAAGGCGGCGGCCCGGCGAAGAATCTGCCGTTCTATGGTTTCGGCCGTCTCTCCCGGCAAAAGATCGAGGGAAAGCTCCGGACGACGGTTCGCCTCCAACCCGGCCGCCGCCGCGCGGGAGACATCCAGCACCGGCGGACCGGACACACCGTAATCGGTAAACAGAATCTCTCCCTCCGCCGTACGAACCACCCGGCCGTTCAGCCTCAGCCGAACGACCCCCTGCACCTTCACGCCCTTGAGCGGACGGATACTCGCGGTCTCGGTCCGCAGAGGCACAATGGCGGGACAGGTCCCGGTCACACGATGGCCGAACGCGCCCAGCAGCCGTGCTTGCCCATCACTGCCGGTCTTCGGCGCAGCTCGACCTCCGCAGGCTGCGATCAGGCGGGCGGCGGTCAGTATGCCTTCCGACGTGTCGACTGCAAACCCGGGATGCAGCGCGGTAACCGGACGGCCGCAAAGCAGCGTCACGCCGCATTCCTCCAGCTTAAAGCGCAGCGCGTCCACAACCGACGAAGCCTGCAAAGAGCAGGGATACCCCCTCCCCCGCTCGTCAAACCGCACCGGCACGCCCAGGCTGTCAAAAAATTTCAGCGTGTTTGCAAGGTTGTATGTTTCCAGCGCCGGTCGGATAAAATCTGCCTCTCCCCCGTGAAAATGAGAAAGAGACAATTCCCGGTTGGTGATGTTACAGCGTCCGTTCCCGGTGGTGGCCAGCTTTTTGCCAACGCGGTCGTTTTTCTCCACCACGGCGATTTTGGCGTCCGGCGCCGCTTCGGCCGCCGCCAAAGCGGCCGCCATACCCGCAGCCCCGCCGCCGAGAATCAAAACATCATATCGCATAAGCCGTATGCGCTCCCTTCTCTCCGGCGTTTAATGTCCGTCCGGAATCTGTCAAATGCAAAAAGCTCCGGCGGCCTTCCTTTTCTGCACAAAGGCCGCCCGTATTTCCTCCGCTTGCCAAAAGCACAGCACAACTCTATCGCCGTTATTCCCGTTCCGGATCAGGATCCTCATAAATCTGTTTACAGATGTAGGAATACAGCTCCTGTGCCACTACATACACCGCCTGCACATCTTCATAGCTGTATTTCAAAGCTGTGTCCGAAGGATAGCGCGTTTCAATATACAGGCGGTTGAACGCCGGCGTATAGGACAGCCAGTCCAGCACCCGCCCGTCCAGGCGTCCGGCCGTCCGGCAAAGCCAGGTGATGTTGTGCCCGTCGACCGGGCTCCCCGTTTGGAAGAGGATATGGGCCTTGAGCGCCTTCTCCATCGCCTGCTGACAGTGAAATCCAGCCGCCAGCAAGCACTGCCGGTCGGCAAGCAGCACCTCGGCGCAGTGCAAATCCTCGGCCGCGAACTCCAGCCAGTCATAGTAATGCCGGCTGTCGCGGCTGTTTTCACCCCGCCGCGCCATATATCCAGCACCCCGTTTTACAGATTCGGCTGGCGAAGCTGGCGCCATCCTGCCGCAGACGGGCCCAATCCTCCGGCGAATAGACCAGGACATCAAACGACAGCGGGCAGTCAACCGAAAGATAGATTTTGCCTTCCACTTCGGCCGGGTTGCCCTTCGTCACCACACACAGCTTGAAGGAAGAGATTTTTCCGTCCAAGCCGGTTTTCCGGCTGAAAAGAATGACAGCCTCAGGCTGAATCAGATCCACAATCCGGTCGCAGAGCGTCTGTATTGCATCCATGCTTTTGCCTCTCCTTTCGCATATTGCATATCGTTCCAAAGCGTGCAAACCACAATTTATTTATCTTTATCATACCCGTTTCAGAGGAAAATTGCAATCCTTCTCTCGGCCGGCGCGGCCGATATGGGAAAACTTTGACATTTTCATTCAAACGCAGTAAAATAAATAAAAAGCAACGGACAGCAGAGGGCGGTTCCATCCAGGCGGACATATTTCGCAACGTCGTTCGCGAACGGTGCCGGAGTTCCCGCCGCGCCCCGAAAGCCCCGTGTAAATGCTTTTTCCGTGTGCGCACACATCAAATTTCAAATGAGTGAGGACAAGCATATGCGGCTCAATATCGGCCTGTTTAACGACTCTTTCCCGCCGACCATCGACGGCGTCGCCAATACGGTTGTAAACTACGCATATCATATTCAGAAGAATCACGGCGCCGCCATTGTCGCCACGCCGAAGTATCCCCATGTCACCGACGAATATCCTTTTGAAGTTTGTCGCTACAGTTCGGTGCCGATCATCGGCCCGCTGACCTACCGACTCGGAAATCCCATCTCTCCACTGACGATCGCCGAGCTGCGGCAGAAAAAGCTCGACCTGATCCATGTGCACAGCCCCTTTGCCTCCTCCGTGCTGGCGCGACAGGTAACTTTACCGAAGCGGTATCGGGTACCGGTGGTTTTTACCTATCACACCAAGTATGAGGTGGACACGGCCAAGTTTCTGCCGAACAAACGGCTGCAAAAGGCGCTGCTGCGCTTCATCCTGCATAACGTAAAGCTCGCGGACGAGGTGTGGACAGTATCCCAGGGGGCGGGCGAAAGCCTGCGGGAGATCGGATATCGCGGCGACTACCGCGTCATGCCTAACGGCACCGATTTTGCGCGCGGTCTCGCTTCCGAGAAGGAGACCGCCGAACTGCGCCGCATTTACAACCTGCAAAAGGAGGAGCTGGTTTTTCTCTTTGTCGGGCGGATGATGTGGTATAAAAATATCCAGATCATTGTCGATACGCTGTGTCTTTTAAAGCAAAGCGGGCTGCGTTTCCGCGCCTTTTTCGTCGGAGACGGCAACGACCGCCCGGCGATCGAGCAGTACGCTCTCGACCGCGGCCTTGCCAAGGAAGCGGTGTTTACCGGCGCGATCTACGACCGGGAGAAAATCCGCGCTTACTATAGTATAGCGGATCTCTTCCTCTTCCCCTCGACCTATGACACCGCCGGCCTTGTGGTGAAGGAGGCGGCCGCCTGCAACTGCTCCAGCCTGCTGGTCGCCGGAAGCTGTGCCGCCGAAGGGGTAGTGGACGGTGTTTCCGGCCTTTTGGCGGAGGAAAACGCGGAGAGCTGTGCGGCCAAAATCCTCGCCGCCGCAAACGGAGAGAACGCCTTTGCCCGGCTGGGCGAAAACGCCGCGCGGCAGGTCTACCTTTCGTGGGAAGCGGCGGTAGCCAAAGCCTATGATCGGTATGAGGAGATCATCCGCAAATGGCCAAACCCTCTGCCGGGTTTAAACAAAAATCTGTAAAAAACCGGCAGCACATCCTGTGTCGATAACAAGCCAAAGCACACAATAAATCCCATAATACACCCTTGCTTTTTGTGTTGTTGGATTTATTTATACCCCGTCGACAAAACGATAAAATCAAAACGTCCCGGAACGATTGTCCCGGGACGTTTTATATGGGTTTACTTACTTGATGCTGTTTTCGTAGGACTCAATCATCTTCTTGACCATCTGTCCGCCGATAGAACCAGCCTGCTTCGAGGTCAGGTCACCGTTGTAGCCCTGTTTGAGGTTTACGCCAACTTCGCTGGCAGCCTCCATCTTGAAACGGTTCAGCGCCTCGCGAGCCTCAGGAACGACATTTTTAGAAGCCATTGTCTTTTACACTCCTTATCTTCAAATTTTATTATTTCTTGCGTCTGCAAAATTATTGTTTACCCGCGCCGGCAGATTATCAGGGCTAATTTCTGTCAAAAAAATTCGAAACTTTTAACTCTGTAACAAATTTGTACCGATGCGGTTTGCACGGGCAAAGGCCGCACAAATACAGTCCGTATGGCACTCGGCCGCGCCCTTTCCTCCTATACGGCGAGACGAAATCACAAAATTTTCAAGCGGCCGCTCTTTGAACCGTATAAATACACCGCCACGAGAGGTGTCATAATGGTTTTTATTCTCATTGAACATATCTTCATAAATGACTTTCAGAACCCGTAGATCAGAGCCTAAAACTTTTTAACGGTTTTATTGCTCATTATAATATCTGATTGCAAACCTTAACATCCGGAGAAAACCTATTTTGTTTAACTCCGGTCTTTAAATGAAAAACAAATATATCAGTCCTTTCAAATTAAGATTAAATATAAAAAATGCCTCGGATTCTTTTTCAGAAACCAAGACATTAAAAAATAAGAAGTATTGAATAATGAGTATATATTAAGTATGTTTTCTTTTTTTGGGGGGTCAATTCAGAGTGGGACAGTATTTTATAAAAACAACACGGCTTTACAGCAGAACATATTATTCTTCTCATAAAAGTCGGGATATCCGTCGTATTTTACACACACATCTTTTATAATTTTTGTACCGTATTCAGTTTTCAATCAGATAATCCAAGAAAATAATCAATTATTTATATCCGCCGCAATGATAATCCGCTATAATAAAAATAGAAGTATTATTGTAAAGGAGATGCTGTTTTTGAAAGCAAAAGTAAAAATGCTTTTTTTATCATTAGCCGTGGTGGGGGGGCTCTTATCGGCGATTTCCCCGGTTTGTTCGGCTCAAAATATCGCAACATCAGCGAAAAAGGTCGAGGTCTGGAAACGGACGGATATATTATTAAGCAGCGGAAAATCGTACACCAACCCGTATCTTGACGTTCAGATTGACGCGGTCTTCACCCATTCTGACGGAACACAGATAAAGCTGTTCGGCTTCTGGAACGGCGGAAATGAGTGGCGGATACGCTTTTCACCGACTAAAACAGGGGTTTGGAACTACACTGTAACCTGTACTGACAATGATAATAAGGATTTAAACAATGTAAGCGGCAGGATTGTCGCCGTTGAGAATACCGGTAAAACCGAGCTTGACCGACACGGCTTTATTAAAATCAGCGATAACGGGCGTTATTTTACATATGATGACGGAACGCCGTTCTACTGGCTCGGAGATACCAACTGGCAGGCGCCGAATTATGTTTCGCTTACCGATTGCAATTACCCCGGCTGCTCTTGTAAAAATCAGTTCAAGCACGAGGTCGATGACCGCCTTGATAAGGGCTTTACGGTTTATCAGACTTATTTTGACAGTGCGGAAAACGACGGCGGCGGTCAGATAGAAACTTCCGCGGAGCCGGGGCTGTGGAAAGAAAAATTCACGCTGCCCGATGCGGATACCTTTAATAATAAAATAGACAAAATGTTTGATTATCTTGCTGACAGCGGAATGGTAATCGCGCTCGGGTACGGCGTTCATTCACAGACCTTTAACGGCATGAGCGAGCAGGATATGCTTGCGTTTTCGCGCTATCTTACCGCACGTTATGCCGCGTATCCCGTTGCGTGGATTACCGCGCAGGAGATAAACGGTGAGCCGCAGTATAACTATTGGAAAAAGTCGGCCGAGGTTGTGAATGCGGGAGACGGTTATAATCATCCGCAGAGCGCTCATATGTTTACCAATGAGTCGGGCGCGTCAAAGTTTAACGACCTTGATTCTCAGCCGTGGCACGAATGGTGGGCTGTTCAGGGAGGACACGGCGGAGCAATAAGAAATAAGGACTATTATAAGCTGTATTGGGATAACGGAACAAAAACGGGAAATGTAAAGCCGTTTCTTGAAACTGAAGCAAATTATGAGGATATATCCTGCGGCGGGTTCAACGGGTATGATGCTTCCAGAATTTCGGCGTGGAAGGCGAATCTTTCGGGAAGCTACGGGTTCACATACGGCGCTACGGGAATCTGGGCAAACAATTATTCCACGGCGGGCAACACCGGCTGGTTCGGGAGCTTCAGCTTTGAGCCGTGGTACATGGGGCTTGACAAGCCCGGCTCATTTGAAATGACCTATCTGAAAAAGTTCTTTGAATATGCGGATTTCAGCACGCTTGTTCCGCGTTTCAACGATGACTATTACTCGGATTTCACGGACGAGAACAAGCTGGTTTCTTCAAGCGATGACGGCAATACCTATGTGGCTTACTTTTATAATGGCAGTCTTGACACGGGCGAATTAAGAGGTTTGAGCGGAACGCGCAGCTATTCCGCAAGGTGGTATAATCCGCTCACCGGCAGGTTTATTGATATTTCGGATAAAATTACTCTGAGCCGCGGCGTTTATAAAATACCGCAGAAGCCGACTGCGGGGGATTGGGCGCTGCTTGTAACAAGCCGCGATTTGGGACCCTATGAAACCGAAACGCCATATAGCGACAGCCTTATTGACAATCGGGAAAACCTCGCACTCGGCGCGGCGGCAAAATGCAGCAGCAATAACGGTGAAGCATATTCGGCGGGAAAAGCCACCGACGGAGATAAGTCTACCTACTGGTGCGCCGCAGGCGGAGGTATGCCGCAGTGGCTTCAGATTGATATGGGTAGTGCGGCGGCATTTGAAGAAATTCAGATTCTTATGCACCCCGGGAACGACACCTCAACAAAAACGCTGTCGTATACGCTTTACGGCTCGTCCGACTCCGTAACGTGGGATGAGGTGTACTCGGCGGCAGATGCTCCGCCCATTCACAAAGGAAAATATGATTTGTTGAAGATTAAAAAAAGCGGCAATTACCGCTTTTTGAAAATCGAATTTTCGGATATACAAACCAACTGGGCGGCAGTATATGAGTTCTGTGTATTTTCGGCGGCTTCGGAGAATGATGACGGCACGCCCGACGAAGACGGTATTCTGCCAAAGTATAACGGCGTTGTCCAAACGCCCGCCGCGTCGTGCAGCGGAAGCGGCATCTACACCGCAGAGGGCATATATTCAAACTCGGCGGCCAATCTTTTTGACGGCAGTCTTTCAACCGAATGGACCCCGTTTTCACCTATCTCGAGCCAGACAGTGATAATGGATTTGCTTGAGCCGAACACACTGTACGGAATAGCTGTGACGCTCGGTGAAAACGCGGTTGCACCGCCTTACAGAATTGAAGCGTCAAACGATAAGGAGAGCTGGACAATTCTTGCAGACGCAACGCTCCGAGCACAGCAATTATATAATCAGGGCGGAAAAACCGTGGTGTGTGAGGCGTTAAGCGGAAAATACCGCTATGTAAAGCTGCTGTGGCTTGGCGCAGGCAGTAATTCCGCGATAAAGACCATATCCGAAATAAAGCTGTACGCTGAAAACGAAACACCGCAGCATCCCGCATTGCCCGATGTAAGCGAGCTTCAATCTGTGTATTATGCATGGAAGAACGTAAACAACAGCAGGGAGCTTTACGAAACTGAAAACTGGACAAGACTTCAAAACAGTCTGTCGGCGGCAGGGTATCTGCTTGCAAATCTGACGGATAAAACCGTCGGAGATGTTTCCGCCGCGCTTGAAAGCTTAAAAACGGCGGTTGCTCTGCTTGATTCAGGGGAGATAAAAAAAGGCGATATTGACTCCGACGGCAAGGTGACCGTGTCTGATGTAGTAGCGCTGCGCATGGCTATTATGAACGGCACGGCGGACGATAAGCAGCTTGCCGCGGGTGATTTCGACGACAGCGGAAGCTTGACGGTTTCAGACGTTGTGGAACTTCGGAAAATGATTATGCTGGGAGAATAAAAAAATAACTCCGCTCGTCTTTTGCAACAATCGGATGTGCTGTCAATAAGATGGGCGGAGTTTTATTCTGATTTTATAAACGCGCTCGGGGAGCAGCCCTTTTTCAGGCGGAAGACCCTGCTGAAATAGGCGCTGTCATCATAGCCTACGGCTGCGGCAATTTCGCTTACCGTATACTCGCTTTTATATAACAGCTCGACCGCCCGCTCCAATCGCAAATCAGTCAGAAATTCGTGCGGCGTTTTGCCTGATTTTTCTTTAAAAAGCCTGCGGAAGCTGCTGTAAGAATAGCCGTAAATATGAGAGATTGCCTGAAAGCTGATTTGCTCGGGATAATGCTCAAGCAGATACTGCGTGACCGAGGAAAAATTATCGGCGCCTGCTTTATTCTTTCCGACTATTTTGAGCCGCACATCGTTTAAAATCTGTTTCAGGAGCAACAGCATATTGCATTTTAAATCTATCTGATATGCGAAGCTTTTTTCATTCTGAACCTTAATTATGGTGTCAAGTATTTTTGTATAGCTGACCGAATCGTTGATGTGCATTTTGCTCGGAAGTTCAAGATTGCCCAGTGTATAAAGCAGGCGGCGCGCAAGCGTTTCATTTACCGGCGCTTTTTCAATATTTCTGTTGCAGTTTGAAACATAAACGTCGATTGCCGAAAAATTGTTTTCTTCACCGAGGTTTATAAAATCAAAGTGAACCGAGTAATAGGTGCATCTTTTTCCGTCGGGAATTTCGAGGCAGTGCCAAAGCATCGGCGGGATAATATGAATATCGTTTTCTTCGAGGGTGTAACTCTTTTCGTCGGTGAGAACGTCCATCTGCCCGCGGGCTATATATAAAAATTCATAGTCATAGATGTATCTCCACGGGATTTTATGGTTGCTCTTTTCGGCATTTATACATTTATGAGCATACCTGACAAAAGGGGAAATATCTAAAAAATCCAGCGCTTTTTTCTGATTATCCAATGCAGTCACCTCTTTTTTCAGAATACCATAATTAAAAGCTTAATTCAATTACCCTATATACATCTTTAAGCGTATTCTCCGCTAATTTAGTCAAAAAATCCTTGTCAGCATAAACTGTAAATGCATTTATTAACGTGAATAAACAATCGGAAGGAGAAAAAATGAACAATAAATATGACATCGCCGCATATGTCTGGCCTGCATTTTCGGGAAACGATAAGCGCACCAAGCTGTTCTGGCCGCTCGGAATTGGCGAGTGGCAGAGCGTGATGAACTCGGATAAAAAGGAAAACGGTTATCATTGGCAGAGAAAGCCTGCATGGGGATATGTTAATGAGGCTGACCCGTGTGTTATGGAAATGGAGATAGAGGCTGCCGTTTCGCACGGGGTTAATGTGTTTATATATGATTGGTATTGGTATGACGACCGACCGTTTCTTGAAAACTGTCTGAATGACGGGTTTCTGAAAGCGAAAAACAATCAGAAAATGAAGTTTTATATAATGTGGGCAAATCATGACGCAACGACAGTGTGGGATAAGCGGAATTCGGGAAATGAACAGCGCGTCTGGTCGGGGCGCGTATGCGAAGCTTCCTTCAAGGTGATTGCCGACAGAATTATAAATAATTATTTTATACAGCCCAACTACTATTGCATTGACGGAAAACCCGTATTTATGATTTACGATATTGCTAATTTCATAAACGGTCTCGGCGGAATGGAAAAAGCGAAAACCGCTCTTTCCCGGTTCAGGGAAAAGGTCGCCGAAAGCGGATTTCCCGGACTTCATCTGCAACTGGCGGCGTGGGGTGAGCAGACCTTTAATTTCAGCGGAGTTGACGGCGGCGACCGCATATTGACCAATGAGATAGTGCGCGAGCTTGGCTTTGACAGTATAACAAACTATCAGTTTGCACACCTTACCAATATTGACAGAGAGTATACCGATGTGCTGAAGGACGTTGAGAAAGAATGGGAAAGAATAGACAAAACCTATTCTGTACCGTATTTTCCCCATGTTTCGGTAGGGTGGGATAACAATCCGCGCTTTGAGGGGTTCAGAAGCGGGATAATGAAGAACAACACTCCCGAAAACTTTGAAAAAGCACTGAGAATGGCAAAGGATTATCTTGATAAAAATGATTGCCGGACGCGGCTGATTACGGTCAACAGCTGGAATGAATGGACCGAAAGCAGTTATCTTCAGCCTGATAACGTTTACGAATACGGTTATCTTGAGGCTGTGAAAAGGGTGTTTATGAATATTACCTGACAGTAAACAAATAATAGGTTGTTTCACCATTTCTCAGCCCGATTTCAATTCGATTTATTCGCGGGTGCTTGTATTTCCGCACCATTGTCTGAAGCGCCGTGCCGCGGTTGAAACCGTGATACACGGTTATATATCGGGTGCCTTTCGGTGCGGAATCAAGCTTGCTTTTAAGCAAGCTTTTCGCTTTCTCAACTCTGTATCCGTGAATGTAAATTTCAATATTAGAAAGATTGCTTGTTAACATATTTACTTGTCTCCGCTGATTGCAAACTCATTTTGCAATCTTGTATTTTATCCGTTGTCCGTATTTCTGCGATTCCATAAGTTCCAACTTCTCAAACTTTAAAACAAATGAAGATAGGACAAATAAAAATGAATTACAGCCGCCTTAACTAAGTCGTTCATATCATCTTCGGCGTTTGCAAATTCATTCAGCCAATTCATATATTCGGGCAGAAGCTTGTAGTCAGGAGTGTTTCGTCCCGTCTACAAGGGAATTGGCAAGATCGCGGCCGTACAAAATAAACACCTGCCGCCGAAATTCTGTTTTTATATAGAGATTTTTTGATTTTTGTATTTCTTTTTCATGTGTTTTCCTATATAATGTTTTTGTATTTTGAAAATTTGAAAGTAAAGGACTGGAGCAAATGGGTGGAATTTTTGGCGTCGCGTCCAAAGAGGACTGCGTGCTTGATCTGTTTTTCGGCACCGATTATCATTCCCACCTGGGAACCAAGCGGGGCGGCATGGCCGTGTATGGAGAGAGCGGCTTCAACCGCGCCATACACAACATTGAAAACTCCCCCTTTCGGACCAAGTTCGAGCGGGATGTAGAGGAACTGTGCGGCAAAATGGGCATCGGCTGTATTTCGGATACCGAGCCGCAGCCCCTGCTGGTGCAGTCGGCGCTCGGCAGCTTTGCCATCACGACGGTCGGCCGCATCAATAATATGGAGGAGATTATCCAAACCGCTTTCGGCGAAAACCGGATGCATTTTCTGGAGATGAGCGGCGGATTCATCAATCCCACCGAGCTGGTAGCCGCCCTGATTGTACAAAAATCCAGTATTGTAGAGGGAATCCAGTACGCTCAGGAGATGATTAACGGCTCCATGACCCTGCTTATCATGACGGCCGACGGCATCTACGCCGCCCGGGACCGAATGGGCCGAACGCCGCTTGTCCTCGGCCGCAAGGCGGGGGCGTACTGCGCCTCCTTTGAAAGTTTCGCTTATTTCAACCTCGGCTACAACGATTACCGCGAACTGGGACCGGGAGAAATTGTCTTCTTCACGGCCGATGGGGTTGAAACCCTCTCTCCCCCGCGGGAGAAAATGAAGATCTGTGCCTTTCTCTGGGTCTACTACGGCTACCCGACCTCAACCTATGAAGGGGTCAATGTGGAGGAGATGCGATATCAGTGCGGCCGGATGCTGGCCGAGCGGGACAATGCGGCGCCCGATCTGGTCGCCGGGGTGCCCGACTCGGGTATTGCACACGCCATCGGCTACGCCAATCAGTCGGGCTATCCGTTCTCCCGGCCGTTTATCAAGTACACGCCGACCTGGTCGCGTTCCTTCATCCCGACGACCCAGAGCCAGCGCAACCTGGTCGCCCATATGAAGCTGATCCCAGTCGACGCTTTGATCCGGGACAAAAAGCTTCTGCTGATCGACGACTCGATCGTGCGGGGCACCCAGTTACGGGAAACAACTGAGTTTCTTTATCAGAGCGGCGCCAAAGAGGTGCACATCCGTCCTGCCTGCCCGCCGCTTTTGTACGGCTGCAAATACCTGAACTTCTCCCGATCCAATTCCGAGATGGACCTGATCACCCGCCGTATCATCGCGCAGCGGGAGGGGGAAAACGTCTCGCCCGAGGTTCTGGCCGAATATGCCGATCCGGACAGCGTCAAGTATAAAGAAATGGTGCAGGAAATCTGCAAGCAACTCGACTTCACCTCTTTGCGGTTCCACCGGCTGGACGATCTGATCCGTTCGATCGGCATTGATCCGGACAGGGTCTGCACCTACTGCTGGAGCGGTAAAGAATAACCCGCAGTATAGAATATCCCTTCTCCGGGAAGGGCGCGGCCATATTTTCAAAAAAGCACAGCCTATCGGTTTAATCGGTCGGCTGTGCTTTTTTATTTGGATAAAAGCAATCTTTTCTCCCCTGCCCTGCCTCTCTCCCACCGCTCCATACGACCACCGAGGCCGCGGATCACCCCGCCTCTTCCCGCTTTCAAACCATGGGTTATACTTTTTTCATCTTTCGCATATAGTTTACCGTTACCAAACAAACTGGGAGGGATACGGGTGAAAGGGGCGACCAACGAACGAGCCTGCGAGCTGGGCGAGTATATCAAGGAACATAGAGCGACCGTGCGGGCCGCAGCAAAGCAGTTTCATATCAGCAAATCAACCGTACACAAGGACGTCGCAGAACGGCTGAAACTCTGCAATCCGCAACTGTACAGGGAAGTGCGGGAGGTTTTGGAAACCAACAAAAAAGAGCGGCATATCCGCGGCGGACTGGCAACCAGAAAAAAATATAAAGGAATCTGAGGTTTTGCGGCAACCAAAAAGCCCTGTGCGGCAGCAACCGCCGTCGCACAGGGATGCCGCCGAACGCCCGCCGGCGGGAAAGATCAAATATCTTTTATTGCTCCGCAATAAAAATACGATTTCTATGCCAAATTTCTCGCCGCGCATCAATCGCGGCAACCGAAATTTATGGCCACAAAAATATTCGCCGCCCAATGCACATCTCATCATTCTTCGATTTGGCGAATATTTTTTAGTATATTTTGTCCAAAGCCTTCATAGTATGCATTAGAAATAAACCGAGGAGAGAAGCAGAATGGAATTAAATATTTTAGAACAGGGGCTTGCCACGAATCGGACAATCTTTGAACAGTCGCTCGAGCAGTCGATCGACACGGAATTCACCCTCCCCGACTATTACCCGGAGGTGGAGCGCATCCTCAAATGCAGGGTGGTGCCGCGACTTTCCTCCAAGGCGCTGAACGGCGGCACGCTGGTCATCGACGGGACGGCGGCGATCACGCTGATCTACGCCTCTGCCGAGGGGGAGATTTCCGGCTTCGACTACCAGGTGCCCTTCAGCAAAACGGTGGATTCCGCCTGTGCCCAGGCGGAGCCGTCGGACGGCCTCTTCGTCTTTTGCGGCGTGCTGCTCGATTATGCGACCTGCCGGGCGGTGACTCCCCGGCGAATCAGCGTCCGCGGCTCGGTCGTGATGAAACCGAAGGTCGTCTGCCGCAAAACGGTCGAGATCATCGCCGACATCGACGACGACTGTGTGCAAACGCAAAAGGGCGAGACTAAAGCGACCGTCCCCGTCTCGGTCACCGAGAAGCAGTTTTCCCTCGAGGAGGAGATGGAAATCCCGCAGGGCAAGCCGACCGCCCTCAGCGTCATTCGGTCATCGGCCACCGCAATTGTGACCGAGTGCAAAATCATCAGCAACAAAGCGGTCGTCAAAGGGAGGCTCTGCATCGACGCCCTATACCGGGCCGAGTCGGGCTGTGAATGCTTTAAAAACGAGATTCCGTTTAACCAGATCATCGACGTATTCGGCATAGACGAGGACTGCGCCGCCACCGCGCGGGCGGAGATTTGCGCTTTCGACCTGCGGACCAAAACCGGCATGAGCGGCGAAGCGAGAACCTTTGTGGCCGACGCGCGGGTGGGCCTTTGCATCGAAGCCTTCTGCGAACGGGACGTGGCGCTCATATACGATGCCTTTTCGACCCGTTTCAGAGAGAACATCAGCCGAAGCGATATCGCGCTCGAGCGCTTTGTGCAGGGCGCCGACGAGACCTTTCTCTGCAAAAAGACCATCGAGTTCCCCGACGGCACCTTCAGCGGTCTGACCGACGTCTGGTGCGACGCGGGGGGCGAAACGGTGCGAGCCGAAGGGGATACGATCATCATCGCGGGCGAGATCACAGTCTGCATCCTGGGCCAAGACGCGCAGAGCGGCGCGGTGTTTTATGAGCGGCCCGCTCCCTTCGAATATCGGCTGCGGCTGAACAAAACGCCCGAAAACCTGCGCTGCATACCGCAGGTGCAGATCAGCGGGCTGGACTATGAGCTTGGCGGAACCGGCCGGGTAGAAATCCGGGCAGAGCTGAAAATCACGGCCGCCGTAACCGAAACGGTAACCGTCTCCGTCCTGTCGGATTTCAGCCTGGATGAGGACAATCCGAAAAGCCGGGGCGAGTCGGCCCTGGTCATCTATTTCGCCGACCAGGGAGAAAAGCTGTGGGACATCGCCAAACGATACAACACCTCCCCGACCGAGATCGCCTCGGTCAACGAACTGGAGGCCGAAAAGCTGGATAACGGCAGAATGCTGCTCATTCCGCGCGTGTGAGAAGGGGGAAGAAAACTATGGAAGCCGGAAACATCTACAAAGACATCGCCGAGCGGACTGGCGGCGATATTTATATCGGGGTGGTGGGCCCCGTCCGCACCGGAAAATCCACCTTTATCAAGCGGTTCATGGATACGTTGGTTCTGCCCAACATCGACGGGGACTACATGCGGGGCCGCGCCATCGACGAGCTGCCTCAGTCCTCCTCCGGCCGGACGATCATGACCACCGAGCCGAAGTTCATCCCGGAAAATGCGGTGGAGATCAATCTGCCGGGCAACGCCTCCTTCCGGGTGCGGATGATCGACTGTGTGGGCTACATCGTACCCAGCTCTCTCGGCTATATCGAAGGGGACACCCCGCGGATGGTCATGACCCCCTGGTTCGACGAGCCGGTTCCTTTCAACATGGCGGCCGAAATCGGCACCCGCAAGGTCATCACCGAACACTCGACCATTGGGCTGGTCGTAACGACCGACGGCAGCATCAGCGACATCCCGCGCGAGGAATATGAGGAGGCCGAGGAGCGGGTCATCGAAGAGCTGAAGGGCATCGACAAGCCCTTCATCGTCCTGCTCAACTGCATGTATCCCGAATCCTCCCATGCGACCGAGCTGAGCCACCGGCTGACCGAAAAGTACGGCGTCCCGGTCGAACCGGTCAACTGTATGGAGCTGAACGAGGACAACATTCGCGGCATCATCGCAAAGATTCTCTTTGAGTTCCCGATCCGGGAGATCGAAGTCGGCCTCCCTCGCTGGATCACCAGCCTGTCCCCCGACAACGAGGTGCGCTGCGAACTGTACGACACCCTCCGGCAATCGGCCGGAAATATCCGGCACATCCGGGATGTGGCTTCGGTTGTGTCAGCTCTTGGAGACTGCCGCTTCACCGAATACGCATCGGCAGAAAAAATTGATCTCGGCCGCGGAAGCGTTAAGATCGGTGTCAATGTCGAACGCAAGCTGTTTTATAATATTCTGTCTCAGAGCACCGGCCTTACCATCGGCGGGGATGAGGAACTGATGGAGGTCATGGCCGAGCTGGCCGACATCAAGAAAAAATATATGCGGGTGAAAAACGCCCTCGACGAGGTGGAGGCCACCGGCTATGGCATCGTCATGCCTGAAATCACCGAGCTCAGTCTCAACGAACCGGAGATCATGAAGCAGGGCGGCCGGTACGGCGTGCGGCTGCGGGCCAGCGCTCCCTCGATTCATATGCTGCGGGCCGACATCACGACCGAGGTCTCCCCCATCGTGGGCAGCGAAAAGCAAAGTGAAGATCTGGTACTCTACCTTCTCAAAGAATTTGAGGAGGATCCGGTTAAAATCTGGGATTCCAATATTTTCGGAAAATCTCTGCACGAGCTGGTCAACGAGGGGCTGCATACCAAGCTCTCCCGTATGCCGAACGACGCCCGCATGCGCCTGCAGGAAACCATCGAGCGGGTAATCAATGAGGGGTGCAGCGGTCTGATCTGTATTATCCTGTAGCCAACTGTCGGAGCAAAACACTCTGCCGCGGGCCTGCGCTCCGGGCGACACCATTCTGCAAAACAGCAAGAAAACCGGGAGGCTGCATGCTCTCCCGGTTTTTGTCGTCGCAAACAGTGCTCGTCGTTCACTGCAAAACAGAGGCACGATCGGCCTTATTCTGTTGGAACAGATATCTTTCTTTGTCCACGGCAGAAAGCATGAAATCTGCGAAAAGCTGGCTTACCGTTCTTATCTGTCCGCCTCGGCCTTTGTTGCCTGAACCGTTCCCCGCGGATGATGCGGCGGTGCATAAATTGTAGAAATTTTAAGCGATTTACAACCCGTATTAAGAATATTATGCCATGTACCGGCCGGGACAAAAACGGCGCATTCCCTGCATACGGGGCGCTGCAGTTCAGTGCAGTCCCGTGAAGGCCCCATCATAACGATTCCGTTTCCATCCTCAATCCTGATAAACTGATCCGTATCCGGATGCACCTCCAGCCCGATTTCTCCGCCTGCCGGAATGCACATCAATGTAAGCTGCAAATGGCATCCCGTCCACAACGCCGTCCGATAATTCATATTTTGCATCGTGGCGCGGGAGATATTGGTAACCAGCGGGTTTGGGCCGTAATCTGTTTGCGGTGTCTGAAAAGAGTTGTTTCTGTTATTGCGATACATACAATCCCTCCTGTCCATATATATTGTATGAGTCGGTGGGTATTTTCGTGAAAAAGCGCATCGAACAAACGGCAGCCGACATGCCTTTTTGTCTCTGTCGCAAGGTTGTTTTTTGCGTGCGGCCAGCCGCACCCCCAAGCAGTGCGTTCCAAAACGACACAGCTTGTGACCCGGCAATGGCAAGCCGCTCATTGGCTTTTTGGGCGCAAATGCCGGAAAGGCTGTCATCTTTTGATTTTGAATTGCGGGGTAGTCTGATTTTTGCACATCCGTTTCATTAGGAATTCTTCCTGATTGATCCGTCAAAGCGGCTTCATCGTTCATTCTTAATTCGAAAAGACCGCTGAAAACAAATAAATAACGGAAAATAAAAGCACAAAAAAGAAAAAGCCGCACGATGTGCGGCCTTTTTCTTTTGGAAAGGTCGGACGTTTTAGATCCATACAGTGTTTTCGCGGATGGACTCGTACCCTCGTAATCAATTATTCATCATTCAATATTCATTGAAAATCCTGTTGAATGAATGGTGAATAGTGAATAATGAAAAATGAATAGTATAAATCCGAACCCTTCGCCAATTGGCGAAGGGTTCGGATTCGTCATTTGTTTTGATTATCCCAGTTTCAATAGCAAGAAATAACGCACAATGCGGGGAACTTTCGCTCCCTGCATTATGCGTTATCTATGCCGATTTATCGGCGGTTTGTGTTTTTGGTTTTGCTTGTACAAGTATTATATCATACTTGTCTAACGTTTTGGAGTGCAGTCCACTTAGGATAGCTGCGCCCTTTTGTCCCGTGTTATGTCAAAGACATCATGCCTCGTTCTGGATTCGGGTTGGCCGGGCTTGGCGTATGACGTGAATGCACGCAAAAAGTGTGCGTTATCGGTACAGGATTAAAGCGCGCAGCGCCACCACATCCGAAACGGTAAGGCTCCCGCTTATATCCAGGTCGCCCGCGGTCAGTTCCCGGTCGCTCCATTCCCCTGTCAGGATTATCTGGCGGAGGAGCACCACGTCCGAGACGGTGATCAGCCCGTCGTCATCCAGATCGCCGAGGGTCGGCGGCGTTATTGTGCGCTCATAACCGCAGATATTGCAATCGGTATCTGCGTCATCGTCATACACGTGCGCCGCTTTGTCGATCAAATTACCACATCCAACTGTCTGGCAGTCTTTCCAGTGGTGAGTTTCATCATGAGACCAAACAAACGCCGGATTATGTGCGTTCTTCCCAATGACTGTTCCCCTGGAAATCAGTTCATTACAGCCACTGCAATAGGTGTCTCCAGTATAGCCTTCTTCGAAACAAGTAGCTTCTTTCTGATCTTTGAGATAAGTGTCTCCAACATGGTTATCCGGATCTTTTTCACCGTAAGATGTACCGCAGATTGAGCACACAGCTTGATCTTTACAGGTCGCCTTACCACCACTGTGGTTAGCAGTATCAAAGGTGGCTCCGCATTCACAGGTGTGGAAGTGCTGTGTGCTATTGGTTTCCCATTTTCCATCTGCATCGGTATGCAGACCTGTAGCAGGGATTTCTTTACCGTCAGCAATCTTCTTACCACAATCCTTGCAGTAGGTATCACCTGTATAACCTTCTTCAAAGCAAGTTGCTTCTACAGCATCGCGAACCTCAGTGTTCTTGTGGTTATCGGGATCAGTCGTACCATACTGAACACCGCAGACCTCGCAAACGGCCTTAGAGATACAGGTAGCCTCGCCGCCACTGTGTTCCGCTTTGTCGATCAAATTACCACATCCAACTGTCTGGCAGTCTTTCCAGTGGTGAGTTTCATCATGAGACCAAACAAGCGCCGGATTATGTGCGTTCTTCCCAATGACTGTTCCCCTGGAAATCAGTTCATTACAGCCACTGCAATAGGTGTCTCCAGTATAGCCTTCTTCGAAACAAGTAGCTTCTTTCTGATCTTTGAGATAAGTGTCTCCAACATGGTTATCCGGATCTTTTTCACCGTATACAAATGTCTCTGTACCTTTCCCTCCACAGACGGAACAACTCTTATAATAAACCGCTTGATCTCTACAGGTGGCAACGCTCACGATGAATTTCGAGTCAGCATTATTCACCCATGTGTGAGCAGCTAACGGCAATTCGGCATCAGAACCACTGACAATAACGCCACAGTCATCGCATACAACATAAGCATCATGACCGTGCTTAATGCAAGTAGATCCTTCTGCTGCATGGGAAGTGGTATGGGCATGAGAGCAGGCCACTACAACGGCACAAAATGCTTCAAAATCACCATCAGCCGTTTTTACGGTAATCGTTGCAGAACCTTTGGAAACAGCCTCTACTTTACCGTTTTGAGCAACAGTTGCCACGGAAGGATTATCCGATTTCCATGTTACACCTTTATTCGTAGCATTTTCCGGCGAAAAAATCGGAAGCAGCGTTTCACTTTCTCCTGTTTTCAGTGAAAGCGTTTCTTTGTTCAGAGATATGCCGGTAACAGATATAGTTCCGCCTTCCTCTGCAAGTTCTTCAAAGGTTATTCCATTTTCACTTGCATAAGAAGCAATTGTAGTGTTTTTATACCCTTTGATAACTACGCCATCTATAAGGATATCCTTTCTGCCACTTGCCTTATAGCCAAAAGCAACGTCCTCTATTACCGTATCCTTCGATAAGACGGTAATATCTTTCAAGGAAAGGCATTCATAAAAGGCTGCTTCCTTGACGGTTTTAATGGTTTCGGGAATAACAACCGATGTGATCGACGACTCATAAAACGCTTCGATATCAATTGTCGTAACTGTATAAGTTTTGCCATCAATCTCGTATTCCGAGCCAATGATCAAATTTTTAGCAGTTCCCTTATATCCAGTGATAGTAATTTCATCACCATTACACTTCAACATACTCGTTTTCAAAGCTGTAAATTACCGTATCTTCTGCACCATAAAATGCGAGGTCATGAATATTGGTAACATTGCCATTCAAAACGAGTTTTTTCAGGTTTACACAGGCATAGAACACTCTGTCCCCAATTGAAGTTATGCCAGTACCGAATTCAGCCTGCTCCAAACCGATACAACCATAGAATACACAATCTCCAAGCGTAGTTACGCTATCCGGTAGTGAAATCTCCTTAACGCTGCTGCAAGAACGGAAAGCATAGTCATCCACCATTTTAACCGTACAGGGAAGGACGATTGCTTTTACCTGATTACAATTGTAGAAAGCATATTTTCCAATCGTTTCTATGGAGTTATCCAAATTAAGGTCACTGATAAGCACACAGCCATAGTAAGCGTAATCTCCAATTGATTTGACTGTATCAGGCAAATTTACGGAAAGCAACGATGCACAGCCAAAGAACGTATAGTTATTGATGGCATCTATTGTGATTATTTCAAGATTCTGTAAACGGTCATATTCATCATCCGACATCAAAATCCTCGGATCGGCTTTTTGAAACAGACCTATCATTTGTCTTTTCGTAAAATTCGGATCTCTGTTCGGTGCTTCACAGAGCACCCACGCATCGGCAAGATATTCTGAAAAGTCTTTCTGTGACATATATGGCATAGCGTATTTCAGAAAAGCGAAGCGGTATGATTTGGTGAGTCCCATATAGACATGGCGGGGATTCTTTGCGTTCTCGATTATTCTTGAAACATTCTCTCGCCACTTTTTCATTGCCGTACTGTCTTCCAGGATGTTTGCCGGAACATACTCCTTTTTACCAACTTCCAAGGTCACAAAGGCATTATCGGTGTATGGATGTTTCACTATGAAAGCATAACCTGTTGGCTTTGGATCAAGTAGCAGGAAGGTGTGAGCCACTTTCTTTATCTGCTGTAAATCTGTTTGAGGTAATATAAAAAACACTCCTTATTTTCGGAAATAGGGGAAATAAAAAAGGCAGATGGATTTTTTACTTCCATCTGCCTTTACAGCCAATATTCTGTTTTCGAAAGTTCAGAACCTCAAAATAGCCGAAAAAGGGCAAATTCATCCTTGAATCAACCCTATGACTTTTTTGCCCTATAGACAGCAAAAAACCTCGATAGAATCGAGGTTTTTCGTGGTTGCATCTATATTGTGCAACCTTTCTGGTGGACCCGAAGGGGATCGAACCCTCGACCTCCGCGTTGCGAACGCGGCGCTCTCCCAGCTGAGCTACGAGCCCATATGTTTTTTCTGCTTTCGAACTGCAGCTTTTGTATTTTAACACTACCGTTCAAAAATTTCAATAGCAAATCGTAATTTTTTTAAGAAATCTTTGCTTTTTCTTGCTTTTCGGTAATTTTGGCTTATAATAAAAATAAAATGATGGATAATGAGGTTGCACTATGAAAGACGGATTTATCAAGGTCGCCGCCGCACCGGCAGACATCCGGATAGCTGACTGCGGCTATAACAAAAGCGCTATTATCGAAAAGGCGAAGGAGGCCGCCGCGCTCGGCGCCAAGGTGCTGGTACTGCCCGAGCTTTGCGTTACCGGCTACTCCTGCGGCGACCTGTTTTTTCAAAAGACGCTGCTCGACGCCGCGGCCGCCGCGGTGAACGAGATTGCTTCCATGACCGCCGGCCTTGATCTTCTGTTCACGGTCGGTTTGCCCCTGCGCCACCGCGGCAAGCTATACAACTGCGCCGCGGTGCTGCACGCCGGTTGTATTCTTGGCTTCGTGCCAAAATCCCACATCCCGATGTATAACGAGTTTTACGAGGGGCGGCAGTTCGACGCCGCTCCGGCAGAAAACTCGATCGTCCGCTTTTTTGGACAGGAGGTGCCTTTCGGCGCGCGACTGCTGTTTGCGGCCGGCAACCTGCCGGAATGCGTTGTCGGTGTGGAGGTTTGCGAGGATCTCTGGGCGCCCTGCCCGCCTTGTATCTCTCACGCAACAGCCGGGGCAACCATAATTCTCAACCCCTCCGCCAGCAATGAGACCATCGGAAAGCGGGAATACCGGCGCGAGATGGTCAAAAGCATGTCGGCCCGGCTGCTCTGCGGCTACCTTTACGCCAGCATCGGCGCAGGAGAATCCACAACCGACATGGTATTCGGCGGACACTGCATTCTGGCCGAAAATGACGCCATTTTGGATGAGACGGCGCTCTTCAAGCCCAGCATGGCGGTGTCGGAGGTCGACCTCTCCCGCCTGTGCGGAGAACGCCGGCGGATGACCACCTATCCCGCGGCCGGCGACGACGGGTATCAAACCGTCCGTTTCAACTTCCGGCTCGAGAAAACGCTGCTGACCCGGTTTGTCCCCTCCCGCCCCTTCGTCCCCGCGGACGAGAAGAACCGGTCCGAGCGCTGCGAGCTGATCCTCTCCATGCAAACGGAGGGGCTGCGTAAGCGTTTGCAGCATACCGGCGCAGCCTCGGCCGTGATCGGATTGTCGGGCGGGCTGGACTCCACACTCGCTCTGTTGGTCGCCGTTCGCGCAATGCAGGCGCTCGGCCGGCCGTTATCTGAAATTACGGCAATCACCATGCCCTGCTTTGGCACGACCGACCGCACAAAAAATAACGCGACCGCCCTGGCCGAGGCGTTGGGAACAACCCTTTTAACCATCGACATCACCACAGCGGTGCGACAGCATCTGGTCGACATCTCCCTGCCGGAGGACGACCGGAGCGTCGCCTTTGAAAACGCGCAGGCCAGGGAGCGCACCCAGGTTCTGATGGATATCGCCAACAAAAACGGCGGGCTGGTGATCGGCACCGGAGATCTTTCAGAACTGGCGCTCGGATGGGCGACCTACAATGGCGACCACATGTCGATGTACGCCGTCAACGCCGGCGTACCCAAAACGCTGGTGCGCCACATCGTCCGCTACGCCGCCGACACAGCCGCCGAGGACGCCCTGCGGAACGTTTTGCTGGATATTCTCGACACACCGGTCAGTCCCGAGCTGCTCCCGCCCGAGGGGGGCGAGATTTCTCAAAAGACCGAGGATCTTGTCGGGCCGTATGCGCTGCACGATTTTTTCCTCTACAACGGCATCCGGTGGGGCTTTCCCCCGGCCAAGGTGCTGCGACTGGCCGAATACGCTTTCGGCAGCGAGTATGACCATCAGACCATTCTCTCCTGGCTGAAGGTATTCTACCGCCGCTTTTTCAGCCAGCAGTTCAAACGATCCTGTCTGCCTGACGGGCCGAAGATCGGCTCGGTCACCCTCTCTCCCCGCGGGGATTGGCGGATGCCGAGCGACGCCTGCGCGACCCTCTGGATGGAGGAGCTTGAGCGGCTGTAAAGATTCCCGGTATTCACCCGACGCTATTTCAGGAGGTATCCCATGTCATCCAACTTTTTCGCGATTCTCTCCCGCATGAAATATATTACGCGCTGGGGGCTGATGCGTAACACGCGGGAGGAAAACCTCAGCGAGCACTCTCTGGAGACCGCCATGCTGGCCCACGCGCTGGCCCTGATCGGCAATCGCCGTCTTGGCAAAAGCTACGATCCGGGACAAGCCGCGCTGTTCGCGCTCTATCACGACGCGACCGAGATTTTAACCGGCGACCTGCCCACCCCGGTCAAATATTACAACCCCGGCATCCGCGACGCATACAAGCAGATTGAACATTCGGCCGGTGACCGGCTTCTCTCCTTTTTGCCGGAGGATCTGCGCCCCGATTACGCCGCACTGCTCTCTCCCCCGGTGGAATATCTTCCTCTTGTGAAAGCGGCTGACAAGCTTTCGGCCTACATCAAGTGCATGGAGGAGGAAAAAATGGGCAACCGGGAGTTTGACGCCGCGGCCGCCGCGACCCGGGCGGCGATCGAACGCCTCTCTTTACCGGAGGCGGACATTTTCCTCCGGGAATTTATGGACGGATTTGGCCTCACGCTGGACGAGCAGACAGCCGAAAACATATAGTCATAGCCACCGGCTTAGCCGGTGGCTTGAGTGGCCCTATAAGGGTCTATTACCAGTATGCGTCTCAAGACGCACCGAATCTTATTTCATCCGCATCATTTGCCCCACGGCCCGTAAACGGGCAACCGCTGTTCGAATGAAAGGTTTTCCTTTGCTGATACCTTGCTGATAGCAGCTCGCTTCGCTCGACGCTTGAAGCAAAAGCTTTTTTACAGGGCACCTTCACCTGCAGAGCCGGTGATTTCCCCACTCAATAAAAACCAGCGCCCCTTGCCGGTTCAGTTCACGGCAGGGGGCGTTTGAATAATGCATATTTTTAAATTTCAGTCATACAATCCTCCCGGGACAGCCATACGTTATGCACCGATTTTTACCAAGCCCAACACGATAGCCGAAACATCAACGATGTATAAAACCCGGCGCTCCTCCACCGGTTTACGCTTCCTCCGTTCCAAAAAACCTTTGTTCCACCGCAGCACAGAGGTAGTGATAAACCGGAAGATGCAGCTCCTGCACCTTGTAAGTCTCCCGCTCCGGCACACAGATACACAGGTCAGAGAGGCTCCGCAGCCTTCCTCCATCCTCCCCCGTCAGCCCGATCACCGTTACCCCCAGTCCACGCGCGACTGCCGCCGCGGCACAGACATTCGCGGAATTGCCGGAGGTGCTGATGCACAGCAGAAGATCTCCTCTTCTTCCCAGCCCCATCAAAGGCTGCGCATAAACCAGCTCTGGATCCACGTCGTTGCAAAACGCCGAGTTCAGCGCGGCAAAGGAAGGGAGGGAAATCGCCGGCAGCGCCGCCTGCAACCGGTCGAGCCACACCTCCTCCAAATCGGGGGAGGCGGCTTGCATCTCGGCCCGTTTGTCGGGAGAGAGCGGCCGACATTCCAAAAAACCTTTCATCAGTTCCCCGACAATATGCTCGCAATCCGCGCAGCTGCCCCCGTTGCCACAAAGCAACAGCTTTCCGCCGCCTTCAAAACAGCCAATCAGCGCGGCAAGCGTTTTTTCAATATTCTCCCTCTGTCCGGCAAGGCGAGGGTGTCTTTCAAACAAAGCGTTCAATCAAATCGCGCTCCTTTCCTTACAGCAGGGCGGTGGCAATCGCCGCATAGTCACCGATCCGCTCGCCAAGGCCGGCCGGCACCACATCACAGCAAGCCACCGCCTGCGGCAGAGCCTCCCGCTCGATGACCGCTTTCGCGGCCTCCCACAGCAGATGGTGCGACCGGGCAAAAATACTGCCGATAATGATCCGACGGGGGTTGAGTATATCCATCAGAATGGAAAGCCCTTTTCCAAGCTGCTCCCCGCATGTCCGATACACCAGCCGGGCGGTTGCATCCCCCTGCTCGGCGGCCTGTGCGATGGATTTTGCGGTGACCTCCTCCGGCGCTCCGGAGCGGAAATAAAGAGGAGGTTCTCCCTTTTCGGCCTGGCGGACAGCCATCTGCAAGCCAAGCTGCGCCAAACCCCCACCACTGCAAAAGCCTTCAAAAGAACCGGCTTTACCGTATCCCACCGGGCCGTCCGATTCCAGACGTATATGTCCGACCTCTCCGGCGTTGTCGTTCACCCCGGTATACAGTCGGCCGTCCAAAATCAGGCCCGCGCCCAGTCCGGTGCCAAACGTGAGAAAGATCAGATCGTCAACGCCCCGTCCCGCGCCGAACTTCCACTCGGCCAGCGCGCAGGCGTTGGCGTCGTTTTGCAGACGGACGGGAACCTTATAATGCCCGGACAACCGAGAGACAATCTCTACATGCGTCCAACCGGGCAGGTTGGGCGGTCCCGCAATCACACCGGCGCGGGAGTCCAGCGGCCCGCCGCAGGAAATGCCGACCGCCTCTACCTCGCCGTCCCCGACCAGAGCGTCGGCCATCGTAACCAGACGGTCGATCATCTCCTCCGGCGCGACGGAGAGGTCGGTTGGGCACTGTGCCCGCGAAAGCAGACGGATCCCCTCCCCTTCCCGCAGCGCGGTGATCACCGCACATTTGGTTCCGCCGATATCGAACCCAAGCAACATGAAGCAAACCCCTCCATCCTGAACATTCGGCGGATTGAACCAGGCTTCCGTCATTTGGAATATGGCGCCGCCGCAACACAAACGCTATCCTGTTTTTATTATACGAAAACAAAAAACAAAACGCAATAGGAGGATTCAGGAATCCACCCTCTAAACCGCGGCCTGTCCCGTTGTCAAATAACCATTTTGTCCTACGCTGCATAGTATGTACTGACCACGGTCGCTTTTCGGCCGGTCAATTTTGTGTAAATTTTGGAGGTAAAAATGGAAGAATATATGAGACGCTTCGGCGACTTTAGCAGCGGGAACCCGCGTGGCAGCGATTTTGACAACACCCCGCTGAAAGATCTGCCGCTTACCATGGCCTATGTGCCCATGCAAACACTGGGGGACGTCTATGAACCGGAGGACGCCCTGTGTGCCGGCACGCTTTTTCCTGCGCTTGACAAGCCGTTTTTGGGAAGGCGGTGGGATCAATGAGCGAGCGCGAGAAAATGCTTTGCAAGCTTTCGGCTTTTCAGTTTGCGGCGTGGGAATCCCATGTTTTTCTGGACACCCACCCAAATAATCGGCAGGCTTTTGAAATGTATCAGAAATATCTGGAGAGAGCCCAAAAATACAAAGCGGAATTCGAAGCAAAATTTGGGCCGCTGTCCTCTCCCGACGATTTTGACGGAGGACACTGGACCTGGCTGGACAGCCCGTGGCCCTGGGAAAGCATAAAGGAGGATTGTTAGTATATGTGGCAATACGAGAAAAAGCTTCAATACCCGATCAACATCAAAACTTCCAACCCCGCTCTGGCAAAATTAATCATCACGCAATATGGCGGTGCGTCGTGCAATTGGTTATCAGAAACACAAAGAAGTGCATGACGTGCATTTTTCAAAATACCTAAACCCGCCGCCCTGTACGGCGCGCCTTGGGACAAGGCTGTATTGTCCCAGGGACAAAAGCGCCTCCCGCCGTAGTTTCCACTCTACGTCAGGAGGCGCTTTTCACGGTCTGCTTGTATGAATCTTGCCCATACGTCGGCCGGATCATTTGGATAATCGCACAGCGGATCCCTACGATTCGGTCCAGTACCGGTTGTCGGTGAGCACCGTGCAGGTCAGAAAATCGTCGGTAAAATAAAAATCAACGGTATGGTCGTTGGTCGTATAGCTGACGACCGAGAAATCCGTTGGCGTCGAGGGCAGAAAATCGACCGCATCGACCGTTTCCTCCCGCGTGGGGGCGGCGCTGACGGCAGCCTTGATATCCTCCGGCATGGTGATGCCGATCTGAAAATCAAAAGCGTCTTTGAAACAGACGATCCGTGAAATCCCGCTTCCCTCATATTTCGTTTTATAAAACAGATAGGTATCGCCAAGGTCGACCTTCACCTGGGTGTAGGAGTCGTAAATCACCATGTCAAACCCGTGATCGTGCCCCTCATCCCCTTCATCGGAAGCAGGCTCAATTTGCGCCTCCGGCGGGGTATAGTCGTACATCTCCTTCACCGTGCCGATATAGGTGCCGAGGGCCACGTCCACCCCCGGGATCACCCCCTCCACTGCGTAGGAGAGGACGTCCACCGTATGCGCCGCCTGAGAAGAAGCGTCCGCCGCGCCCGACGAGGTACCGGCGACATCCTCTTTCCCATTACACGCGGCAAGCGCAAACAGCATGGCAAGCGAGAGCAAAACAGCGATATATCTTTTCATTTTCGAATAACCCCTTTCCGTGTCTGCGCGGTGTAAAAACGTCTTCGCATACCGGTTTATACTGTCTTTTCCGAAAGGAGACCGCGACGCAGATTCCAAAGCTTTTCGGAATAATCAACATAGTATTTATGCGGTTTTTCAAACCGCTGCACCTCTTCCCAAAGCGTTTCCACCTGTCCCTTGCAGTACCGCTTGATGCTCTGGGCCGAGGGGCTTTCATAAACCAACTGCCCCGCGTCAAAAACCGGGACCAGCAGCCGCCGCGCGATAAAATCCCGGACAGTCTTGCGTTTCCATGTGTATTCGGGATCAAAGATTTCGTACGGCTGTGTGTCGTCGATCCGCTCGTTGGCCAGGGTAATCACGTCGGCGATGGCCTTTCCGCTCTCTCGGTCGAACAGACGCCAGCAGGTCTTGAATCCGGGCAGGGTAATTTTGGAGACGTTTTCGCTGATCTTGATCTTGGGGGTAATCACCCCGTCCTGTTCGGTCGCGACCAGCTTGTAAACCCCACCGAAAACCGCCTCGCTTGAGGCGGTGATCAGCCGCTCGCCCACGCAGAAATTGTCAACCTTCGCCCCCTGCATCAACATGTCGCGAATCAGATACTCGTCCAGCGAGTTGGAAACAAAAATGTGGCAATCGGGATATCCCGCGTCATCCAGCATCTTGCGCGCCTTTTTGCTCAGGTAGGTGATGTCGCCGCTGTCGATCCGGATGCCCATCGGCCGGCAGCCGGCGGGAACCACCACCTCGTCAAACGCCTTGATCGCATTGGGTACGCCGGATTTCAGGGTGTTATAGGTGTCGACCAGCAAAACGCACTGGCTGGGATATTTGGCGGCATACGCTTTAAACGCAGTCAGCTCGTCGTCAAAGAGCTGCACCCAACTATGCGCCATCGTACCGGCCGGCGGAATGCCAAAGCTCTCCGCCGCCTTGAGGTTGGAGGTCGAATCCGCCCCGCCGATATACGCCGCCCGGGCGCCGTAAACGGCGGCATCATAGCTGTGGGCGCGGCGGGCACCGAACTCGGTCACCGTGTGTCCCTGGGCCGCGCGAGCAATCCGGCAGGCCTTGGTCGCGATGAGCGACTGATGATTGATGGTAAGAAGCAGCATGGTCTCCACCAGCATAGCCTGAATGACAGGTCCGCGCACCGTGACGATCGGCTCGCCCGGGAAAATGGGCGTTCCCTCGGGCACGGCCCATACGTCGCAGGTGAATTTAAACCGGGCGAGAAGCTGCAAAAACCGCTCGTCAAATTTGTTCAGCCCGCGCAGGTAGGCGACCTCATCCTCAGAAAAGCGGAGATTTTGCAGATATTCGGTCATTTGCTCCAGCCCGGCCATGATGGCAAAACCGCCGTCATCCGGCACTCTGCGAAAAAAGAGATCGAAATAGGCAGTGGTCTCCTCTTTTCCCGTATCAAAAAGGCCGTTTGACATGGTCATCTCATACAAATCGACCAGCATGGATAAATTTTCTGTCATGCACACATCACCTTCCGGATTTATGGTTATTAGTATACCACAGGGTTCAGGAAAACGGGCCTTTCCGCCTTTATAAAAATCGCACCCGGCCACGCGCCCGTTTTCAAAAGACGCCCCGCTTTGTTCGCACGGGCCGTGGGGCGTTCTCCGTACACCCACAGGGTTCAGGAAAACGGGCCTTTCCGCCTCTATAAAAATCGCACCCGGCCACGCGCCCGTTTTCAAAAGACGCCCCGCTTTGTTCGCACGGGCTGTAGGGCGTTCTCCGTACACCCACAAGGTTCGGGAAAACGGGTCTTTCCGCCTCTATAAAAATCGCACCCGGCCACGCGCCCGTTTTCAAAAGACGCCCCGCTTTGTTCGCACGGGCCGTGGGGCGTTCTCCGTACACCCACAGGGTTCAGGAAAACGGGCCTTTCCGCCTCTATAAAAATCGCACCCGGCCACGCGCCCGTTTTCAAAAGACGCCCCGCTTTGTTCGCACGGGCTGTAGGGCGTTCTCCGTACACCCACAAGGTTCGGGAAAACGGGCCTTTCCGCCTTTATAAAAATCGCGCCCGGCCACGCGCCCGTTTTCAAAAGACGCCCCGCTTTGTTCGCACGGGCTGTAGGGCGTTCTCCGTACACCCACAAGGTTCGGGAAAACGGGCCTTTCCGCCTTTATAAAAATCGCGCCCGGCCACGCGCCCGTTTTCAAAAGACGCCCCGCTTTGTTCACACGGGCCGTGGGGCGTCTTTAGTATACCATACTTTTCCTGAAAATCAAAACGTTTTCGCCGTAAAGAAGGATTTATATAAAAGAGGATGAGCGCTTTCGCCTCGAAGCGTCCCAGCGCGCGCAGTTTCAACAGACAAATATCGTACCCTGGCGGTTTCATCCTTGCGCTTTTGCCGGTACGCCCGCGTTTTCAGGTAAAACAAACCGGATCAGAAGGGGCAACCCCATCCTGATCCGGCCGATATTTCTTATTCAAATGAAAAAGCGGAATTATTCGGCAAAGCCCGACTGCACGAGGGTCACAAGACTCTCGACAGCTTCTTCCTCGTCGGCGCCGTCGGCAATAATGCGAATGGACATCCCGCCGACAATCCCGAGAGACAGCACACCCAGAAGACTCTTGGCATTGACGCGGCGCTCTTCCTTCTCCACCCAGATGGAGGATTTATACTCGTTCGCTTTCTGGATAAAAAAGGTCGCAGGACGGGCGTGAAGACCAACCTGATTTTGAACAACAACATCTTTCACAAACATATCCATATCTCCTGTTCGATTCTGTTTTAAGCACAATTTTCAACTTTTGAATTTATTGTCATTATACCACAATATATCGTGCAGTCAACGAATATGTCCCCCATTTTCAAAAGTTCTCATTCCCTGACAATATAGGGCGGAGATGGCAAACAGCAATTTGTTGATCTTGTCTAAAATTTTTATCGGCTTTTTAGACTCACTCACCATGGATTATTAACATTTTATTCCTTTTGGGCGAGAAGTGTTCGCAGATATTCCCGATCCCTGTCGGTCAGCGCCGCTTTTTCCAACAGCTCCGGCCGCTTCTCCAGCGTCGTACGCAGAGACTGCTCCCGCCGCCAGTCCCGGATCATCTGATGATGGCCGGAGAGCAGTACCTCCGGCACCGGGACGCCGTGCCAGACAGCCGGGCGGCTGTAGTGCGGATACTCCAACAGGCCGGAGAAATGACTCTCCTCGGTGAAGCATTCCTCGTCCGCCAAAACGCCGGGCAGCATGCGGCAGACCGCGTCGGCCACGCAGAGGGCAGGCAATTCTCCTCCGGTCAGGACAAAATCCCCAATCGAGATTTCCTCATCCACGATCTCATCCAGCACGCGCTGGTCGATTCCCTCATAATGCCCGCAAAGGAATACGATCCGCGGCAGAACCGACAGCTCAGCCGCGCGCGCCTGCGTAAAGGTTCTGCCCTTCGGGGACATATAGATCACATGGGGTTTCTCCCCCTCCCCGCGCAAAGCGGCATAGCACTGATAGATCGGCTCGGCCTGCAACAGCATACCCATCCCGCCGCCGTAAGGCGAATCATCCACCCGGTTGTGCTTATTCCCGGCAAAATCGCGGATCTGATGACATTCGATCTCGACCGCGCCGGCCGCCCGCGCCCGGCCGATGATACTCTCCCCCATGACGGACTCGCACATTTCGGGAAAGAGGGTCATAAACTCAATCTTCATAATCGAAAATCCCTTTCAGCGGACGAAGGCATATCTCCCCCGCGTCGACGTCGACCGACACCACCACGTCAGGAATCGCCGGAACAAGATACTCCCGCTCTCCCCGCCGGACGTGCCAGACATCGTTGGCCCCGGTGACCGAGACGTCGCACAGCTCCCCGAGCAGCTCTCCGCTGTCGGCGTCGAGCACCCGACAGCCCAGCAGATCCTCCACAAAATGACGCCCCTCCTCCAGCCGGACGTCGCCGCGGTCGATATACAGCACCCTGCCACGCAGCCGCTCGGCAGATTCAATACTCTCCACCCCGGCAGCCTTCAACAGCACGACGTTGCCGTGTGGTCGAACCGAGAGGGCTTCCAGCGCCTCGCGTCCATCGGGATCGAGATAAAATCGGGAAAAGCCGGTGAGAAATCCCGGACTGTCGCTCCAGGGCTGAATCCGCATCTCCCCCCGGACGCCATGGGTTCCAACGATCTTTCCTGTCTCTAAAAACTGCTTTTTCATGCAATAAACCATTCCTTTGGCAAAGGTTTGTCCTTCTGATACTATCTTTCGGATTATAGCACACATCCCCTGAAAAGGCAATGACAAAGGCGGGAAAGCAACCCAAAACAGCCGCCAAATCCGTGTAAAACAAGCAAAACAAAGGTAGCAGATGTTTTGGACCGCCGTAAATTTCGATTGTCGCGCCCTTCGTGCGGCGAAAAAAATCGGCGTTCAAAATTGTGTGTGTTGGATTGTGCAGCAATCAAAAACAGCCGCCGCAAAAGGAGCGATTGCCCGTTTTGCTGTGACGGCTGTTTTAATTTGTTTCGGAAAAATGATTCTTTCCGCACTCGGCAACCGGGCCATACTGCAATACGGGGAAAGCCGATGACCGCGTCAGGCAATCTCCTCCGGATGGCCGTCGATCGGAATGGCCTCCGCCGGGCGGAGACGACCCTCTCCGCGGATATATTCGGGCGCCGCCTCGCCCAAAACACAGGGCGCGTCGATCACAACTCGCTCAATCCGGGGATCGGAGGGCACCTCAAACATGCTGCTGCCCAGTACGCTTTCGATCACCGAGCGGAGGCCTCTGGCTCCCGTCTTGCCCGCGATGGTCTTTTTAGCCATCTCCCGCAAGGCAGCGTCGGTAAATTCCAGTTCCACCCCATCCATGCGGAAAAGAGCCTGATACTGCCGGACGATGGAATTCTTCGGCTCGGTCATGATGCGAACCAGAGATTCCTCATCCATGCCGCTCAGGGTAGTGATGACCGGCAGCCGGCCGACCAGTTCGGGAATCAGGCCGTATTTGACCAGATCCTGATGGGTCGCCTGCGCGATCAGTTCATCAAGATCATCATCCTTTTTCGATTTGACCTCTGCCCCAAAGCCAAGACTTCCGCCGCCGATCCGCCGCTCAATCACCTGGCCGATCCCGTCAAACGCGCCGGCGCAGATAAAGAGGATGTTGGTCGTATCAAGCTGGATAAACTCCTGTTGAGGGTGCTTCCGTCCGCCAGAGGGCGGCACGTTGGACACCGTACCCTCTAAAATTTTGAGGAGAGCCTGTTGCACCCCCTCGCCACTGACGTCGCGGGTGATCGAGGGATTTTCGCTCTTGCGGGCAATCTTGTCAATCTCATCAATATAGATGATGCCGTGCTCCGCCTTCTCAATATCGTAATCAGCCGCCTGAATCAGACGAAGAAGGATGTTCTCCACATCCTCGCCGACATAGCCGGCCTCGGTCAAAGTGGTGGCGTCGGTGATGGCGATCGGCACATCGAGAATGCGGGCCATTGTCTGAGCCAGCAGGGTTTTGCCCACGCCGGTGGGGCCGAGCATCATGACGTTGCTTTTGGTCAGTTCAACGTCCGATTCGGCGTTTTTGAACACCCGCTTATAGTGGTTATACACCGCGACCGAGAGGGTGATTTTGGCCTGCTCCTGCCCAATGACATACTCATCCAATTTGGCCTTCAGCTCGCGGGGCCGCAGCAGCTTAACGTTGCCGTCCGGCTTTTTTGCCTTCTTCCGTCCCGGCTGCCCATGACCGAACTCTTCATCCAGAATGGCGTTGCACAAATCCACGCACTCGTCACAAATAAAGACGCCGGGCCCGGCCACCAGCCGGATCACCTCATCCTGCGTTTTCCCGCAAAATGAGCAACAAACTGTATTTTTATCTTCTGCCATATAAACCGTCCTTTTATCTGTGGGCAATGACGCGGTCGATCAGGCCGTAGTTGGCCGCCTCCTCTGCCGACATGAAGTTATCCCGCTCGGTGTCCCGCTCAATGATTTCAAGCGGCTGGCCGGTCGCTTCGGAAAGCATGCGGTTCAGATTTTTCTTGGTTTTGATGATGTGGTCGGCGTGAATCATAATGTCGGTCGCCTGCCCCTCGGCCTGACCGAGCGGCTGATGAATCATGATCTCACTATTGGGGAGGGCGAGGCGCTTGCCTTTGGCGCCGGCCGCAAGAAGGAAGGCTCCCATGCTGGCCGCCATGCCGACACAGATGGTCGACACGTCGCATTTGATATACTGCATGGTGTCATAAATCGCCAGCCCGGCCGAGACCGAGCCGCCGGGACTGTTAATATAGAAGCTGATGTCCTTATCGGGATCCTGCCCCTCCAGATACAGCAACTGCGCAATGATAAGGCTGGCCGAATTGTTGTCGACCTGATCATACAGCATAACAATGCGGTCATTCAGCAGACGGGAAAAAATATCATAAGACCTCTCGCCCCGGCTGGTTTGTTCCACAACATATGGTACTAAACTCATGATACGAACACTCCGTTTCTGCCGGACGGCCATCCCGAAAAATGCAGGCGGCCGGCGCGGCGTTTTTATATGGTTTCGGGGAAATGCGCCGGAATCCGACAAATTCCCCGAATGGCATTTATGCCGCCAAAATTCTGCAACACAAAATTCGGGCGGCATAAACGTAAAACAAAATCCGTATGGGATGCCTGAAAATCAAAAGCCGGAAACTTTACTCCGCGGCTTCTTCCGCATCCTTTTTGGCGGCGGTCTTCTTGGCTGCCGGCTTCTCTTCACCGTCATCCGCCTTTTTGGCGGCGGCCTTCTTGGCGGGAGCCTTCTTGGCTGCCGGCTTCTCTTCACCGTCATCCGCCTTTTTGGCAGCGGCCTTCTTGGCGGGAGTCTTCTTGGCCGCCGGCTTCTTTTCAGCCGCTTCAGTCTTTTCGGCTACCTCGGTCACGACGGCCGTATCCTTCACAATCGAGATTGCCTTGCCCACCGCGAGATCAGCGGCGACCTCCTTTTCCGGAATGGCTGCCTTGACCTGCTCGGCCTTCACGCCGTAACTTTCGGCCAGCTTGTCATACTCGGCCGTGATCTCCTCCCCGGTCGGGGCGATGCTTTCAAGCGCGGCGATCTTTTCCAACGCCAGACGAATCTTAACCTGCCGCTCAGCCTGCGGACGGAAATTCTGACGAAGATCCTCCACGCTGCCGCCGGTGTACTGCATATAGGTTTGCAGGTTCATACCCTGCGACTGCAATCTGTAGTCAAAATCGCGGAGGTTGTCGTCCACCCGATGTTCGTACATAACCTCCGGAATGTCGCCCTTGACCCCTTCGATCAACTGGTCAATCAGTGCGTTTTCCATATCGTCGTCCGATTGCTTCTGCTTACGCTCCAGCAGCTTGGCCTTATAATCCGCCTTCAGCTCCTCCAGCGTGTCAAACTCACTGACATCCTTGGCAAATTCGTCGTCCACCGTCGGATATTCGCGCGTCTTGATCTCATGCAGCTTGCATTTGAAGACGGCCGGCTTGCCCTTCAACTCTTCGGCGTGATAATCCTCCGGGAAAGTAACGTTGACGTCAAATTCGTCCTCAACATTGTGGCCGACCACCTGCTCCTCAAAACCGGGGATGAACTGCCCCGCACCGAGGGTTAGGGAGTATCCTTCTCCCTTGCCGCCGTCGAAAGCAACACCGTCGACAAAACCTTCAAAATCAATCACGGCAATATCGCCGTCCTGTGCCGCACGGTCCTCAACGCTGACAAGGCGGGAGTTGCGCTCGGCCAGGCGGTCGATCTCCGCCTGCACCTCGTCGTCCGAGACGGCCGGCGTGACTTTCTCCACTTTCAAACCCTTGTACGCGCCGACCTCAATCACCGGCTTGGTCGTGATGGTCAGCTTATAGTCGGCGCCGTCCTGCTTGTTGATGGAAACCAGATCAAAGTCGATTTTATCCTCGATCATCTCCAGACCGGCTTCGGCCACAGCCTCTTCCAACGCGGCGGGGTAAAGAAGGTTGAGGGCGTCCTCATAAAAAACCTCTTCCCCATAATACTGCTCGATCAGGGCAAGAGGGGCCTTCCCCTTCCGGAAGCCGGGAACGTTCATCTTCTTCACGCCGCGCTGATACGCCTTGCGGATCGCGTCGCGGAAGGTTTCCCCGTCCAGCACAATCTCCAACTCATAGCGATTGGGCGCGACTTCTTTATACCCTTTTAAACTCATTTCAATATTCCTCCAATTTGTTCAATCATGCCATAGTATTGTAGCACATCATTTCCGATTTTTAAAGCTTTTTTTGATGAAGTTTATATTTTTTTCATATTTTACCGGAAAGTGGTTTTTTATCCGACCAAAATTGGCATAAATTCCAGTTTGTCGGCAGAAATCAGGCGCAGCCGCACGCCCTCGAACTCTCCCTCAAAGGCCTGGCGGATGGCCGCGCCGTGGATGTGCCCGTAGTAGGCGCGCGAAATGCCGTGCTTTTGCACAATATCAAAGATCTCCCGACAGACCTTCCCGCCGCAGACCGGCGGGTAATGGAGAAAAACCACCGGCTCTTTCCCGGTCGCCTCGGCCGCCGCAATGGAGGCTTCCAGCCGGCCGGCCTCCCGCAGCAGAACCTTCCGGTCGCCCGCGTCGGCGTCGTCGAAAAACCAGCCCCGCGTACCGCAGACAGCAATCTCCCCCACCGGGACGGCGCTGTTGTGGACAAAATCAATGTCGTCAAAGCCGTTCTCGCTGAGGAAGCGGCGCATTTTGGCCATGGTGGACCACCAAAGGTCATGATTTCCTTTGAGAATCAGCTTTTTCCCGGGAAGGGCATGCAGAAATGCGAAGTCCGGCAGAGCCTCCTCCAGCTTGAGCGCCCAGGAGATATCACCGGGCAGCACCACCGTATCCCGCTCGCTCACTAAATTTTTCCAGTTTTTTTCCAGCCGTTCAACATAATGATCCCAGCCGCCGAAAATATCCATCGGCTTGTCCGCGCCGAGCGGCAGATGCAGATCAGCGATCGCGAAAAGCGAAATTTCAACCACCTCTTTCCACGGTATGAAGCGCGCATATGCGGGTAAAATAATGAGGAAATCGACCGTTTCGGCCGGTTTTCAAATCCTATCAATTTCGAATAAAAGGAGAAGAGAACAATGGAATACAACAAACAATGCGGCTGCCAGCCCAGCAAAATCAACGGCATTAAATGTGAGGTCAGCAATTGTGCGTTTCACGTGTCGGGCGACGTTTGCGAAGCCGGCGAGATCATCGTGGGCTGCCACGATAAGAGCTGCTCGACCAACGCGGCCTGCACCACCTACAAATCGAAGGACGCCCGCTGAATCCGCAAAATGCCCGGCTGAACCCAGCCGGGCATTTTGAACCGTTACATAAAGCTTAACCCTATTTTGTTTTTTTCGCCGGACGGTCGGTCGCTGCTTTGGCAGCGGCGGCCGGTTTCTTCATCTCCGGTTTGGAGGGAACGGCTTTCTCCACCTTCTTTGCGGCAGCGGGGGCCTTTTTCTCCGTCGTCTTTTTTGCAGGCGCCTTTTTTGCCGCAATACCCAGCGCCGAAAGCACCGTCCGCTTCATGGTCGAGGCGGTACAGCTCCCCGAGAAGCGCACCGGCTTGCCCGCAAGACCGGCCAGCGGCGCGGGAACCGACCAGCCGGTCACCTCGCTCAGCGCGCGGACCAGATCGGCCTCCTCCCCCGTCATGGCATCGGGCGCGACGGCCGACAGAACAGCGCGTGAAAACTTGAAGGGGCTGGCGGTTGACGCGATAACGGCAGGCTTGCGATCCCCGGTCCGCTCCACATACCGATCATAGACCCCGACCGCGACCGCCGTATGGGTATCGCAGAGATAGCCCTTTTCCGCAAAAACGCGGGCGATAACCGCCTTGGTCTCCTCATCGGTCAGCGAGTCGGCGCTGAAATTATCGTGGATGGCCGAAAGCAGCGCGGCGTCCACCGTGTACTCTCCGTTTTTGGCAAGCTCGGCCATATAACCGGCAACCTTGGCGTCATCCCGGCCGCTGAGATGATAGAGCAACCGCTCGAGGTTACTGGAAATCAGAATATCCATCGAGGGGGATATGGTGGTATAAAAATCCCGGTTACGGCTGTAGCGCCCGGTCGTCAAAAACTCGGTCAGCACGTTGTTCCGGTTCGAGGCGCAGATCAGCCTGGCCACCGGCACGCCCATGCATTTGGCGTAGAAGGCAGCGAGGATATTTCCGAAATTTCCGGTCGGCACGACGACGTTAAATCCCCAGGAGAGATCCTTCCCGGCCTTTCTCAGATCGCAGTAGGCCGAAACATAATATACAATCTGCGGTACAAGACGTCCCCAGTTGATCGAGTTGGCGCTTGAAAAAGCCATGCCGTTTTCCGCCAGCTCGGCGGCCGTTTTTTTATCGGTGAATATTTTCTTCACGCCGGTCTGGGCATCGTCAAAGTTGCCGCGGATGGCGGTGACGAAAACATTCTCCCCCTCCTGCGTAGTCATTTGCAGCTTCTGCATCGGGCTGACCCCATCCTCCGGATAAAATACAAGGATGCGGGTGCCTTTCACGTCGCGAAAGCCTTCCAGCGCGGCCTTTCCGGTATCGCCCGACGTCGCGACCAGAATGACTGTCTCCTGCCCGCCGGCCGTCT
Source organism: Candidatus Howiella sp. (assembly GCA_050946935.1). Lineage (GTDB taxonomy): Bacteria > Bacillota > Clostridia > Oscillospirales > Acutalibacteraceae > UQRS01. The sequence continues at coordinate 14,955 of JBMNVR010000003.1, read as the reverse complement.
TTTTCACCGCCGTGGTCAGCAGGTATGGCAGAATTTGCAGCGCCAGATCCTTAAAAGCGCAGGTCGGGCCGTGCCACAGCTCAAGAATCTCGGCCTCCTCCGTATAATTGGCAAGCGGGGCCGGACGGTCGTTATCAAAGCTGCCGAGATATGCGCCCCTGACACAGGCATCCAACTCGGCCTCGGTATAATCGGTCAGAAATTTGGAGAGAACGGCCTTGGCCCGGCCGATATAATCCATTTCCTCCATCGCGGCAAAATCGCCCTCGGTGAACATAGGCAGCGTCTCGGGCACGAAAAGGCCGCCGTCAGCCGAAATCCCTCTGGCGATCGCCTCAGCCGAAGAGACCGAAAGGGCGCTGTTTCTTGTACTGTTATAACGCATATTAAAAAACCTCCTGCAAAAGCTTATAAAAACCGCCGGCCAAGCCCAAATGGCCAAACGCGTGCGAACCCTCTTGTGCGTCCTCGTGCCGGCCTCTGCCTTTTGATCAGTAATAGCATACCGCACTTTCAGGCGTTTGTCAAAACCTTCGCGTAAAAATTCGCGGCGTTTTCATAAAAGATTTTTCGAAGCAGGGCAGGTTTCACACCCCGCCGCCGCAAAGCGTCATAAAGTTTTGGCACTTTTGCCAGCCGGTCGAGTCCGGAATGCATCCTCGCCCCGTCGAAATCGCTGCCAATTGCCAGCGCCCCCTCCAGCCCGAGAGAAAAACCGTGCATGATCTGTTCATACAGCCGGTCGGCCGGCGCGCCCTCCCCAAGAAATTGCGGATAAAAGCAAAGCCCGATGATCCCGCCCCGTTCGGCCAGCGCGATCGCCTGCCGGTCGGTAAGGTTACGAACGTGCGGACACACCGCGTCAAAGCAGGAATGGGTCGCCAGCGGATAGCGGCAGAGGGGCAGGGCCTGCGCGAACGACGGACGGTTGAGGTGGGAAAGGTCGCAAGCCATTCCCAGCGCGTTCATTCGCGAGAGCACCGCACGGCCAAAGGGCTTCAGCCCGCCCTCCGGACATTGGGCACCACAGGCCAGCGCGTTCTCCCCATTCCAGGTGAGGGTGAGAGTGCGCACGCCGTCGGCATACAGCCGATCGACGCGGGCGGCCTCCCCTTCCAGCAGACCGCCCCCCTCCACCGACAAAAGCGCGGCTCGACGGTGTGCGCCCGACCGGTCGGCCGGCCCGGCAAGCAACGGCAGGCCGCAGCGCGAAAACTCCGTACGGGCGGCGATCAGCAGCCTTTCGTACAGTGCGAAAGGGGCGGTCTGCCCGTCCGGAATCCATAGGGCGAAGCACTGAAGATAGCGGCAGAATCCCTCCGCTCCTGCCATATTGACGGCCGTATTCCCGTTCAACAGATTTTCGCCGCGCGCAAGGCATTCGTAAATGGTGTCGCAGTGCAGATCGAAATACTCCACAGCCAAGCCCTCCCACCATTTTTTGAGAGAAAAAGCCGCCGGCAAACACCGGCGGACAAACAGAAAACCCAAACGCAACGCATTTTTTCAAAAACATCAAAACAACAAAAAGAGCCGCCGTTTCCCGTTCGACATCGCTCGTCCCCGACGCGCCGGAGACCGACCTCGACTACAGCAGCCCTTCGGTTGTGAAGGCGTTTTCGATCTGCCGAATCTCGCAGCCGGAAAAATCCCCCACTCCTCTGGTCACCACCTCGATCACATCGAACCGAGGCTGGAGGTCAGCCGGCCGCTTCCAAATATAATCGGTCGCCGCCAGCAGCAACCTTTTTTGCTTTCGCAAATCGACCGCCTCGGCCGGGACGCCAAAGGAACCTGCCGTCCGGGTCTTGACCTCGGCAAAGACAAGAAAACCGCCCCGTCTCGCCACGATGTCCAGTTCCCCGCCGCGGCAATGATAATTTCGACAGAGGATTTCGTATCCCTGCTTTTCTAAAAAAGCGGCGGCCAGCGCTTCTCCCCGGTTTCCGATTTCTTTTTTGGTCATTGACCTTGCTCCTCCTCCGTTTTAGGCGGAACGGCGAACGGCTCTCTCTGAAAAATCACAACGCTTCCCCAAGTAGCTTACGCAGGAATTTCCGCCGGTGGATAGGGGTTGGACCGTGGGCAAGAATCGCCTCGTTATGCAGCTTGGTGCCATAGCCCTTATGTTTTGCAAAGCCGTATCCCGGATATTGCCGGTCGTATTCATCCATCAGCCGGTCCCGGCTCACCTTGGCGAGGATAGAGGCCGCCGCAACCGACATGGATTTGGCGTCCCCTTTCACGATGGTCTCGCACGGAAGGGATAGACCATCCGGCGCCGCGTTGCCGTCGATCAGGGCGAAATCAGCCGGAACCGCCAGTCCCCCGACCGCGCGACGCATGGCCAAAAAGGTCGCCCCGAGAATGTTGTACTGCTCGATCTCCTCCACCGAGGCAAAAGCGACCGCACAGGCAACAGCGGCCTGCTCAATCACGGAAAAGAGCGCCTCCCGCCTTTTCTCGCTCAGTTTTTTGGAGTCGTCCAGTCCCTCGATCACGCACCCGGGCGGGAGGATCACGGCCGCAGCACAGACCGGGCCGGCCAGCGGTCCACGGCCTGCCTCATCCACGCCGCAAACGGCTTTGCAGCCCGCCGCTCTCCATTTTTCTTCATATGCAAAATCCGGCATGGTTATACTCCTTCTCCTGATGTTTTTATAAGGAAACAGCCGCCCGCAGGCGGCTTGTTCACATCTTACGAGCGGGAGTCCGCCCCCTCCGGCGGCAGTTCAAAGGTCAGCCGCCCCAGTCGGCCGCCGCGATACTCATCCAGCAGCATAGCGGCCGCCCGTTCGGTGTCCACCTCTCCCCCGCGGATTCGCATACCGCGGCGACGGCCGATCTCCTCCAGCAGCGCATAAGGCTCCTGCCCGGCCGGATCCAGCTTGTACCGCTCGGTCAGCAGCGCGGGATAATCGGCCGCCAACACCTCCACCAAGCGGAGGGCCAGCGTCTCGATGTCCACGACCCGGTCGCGAACCGCGCCGGTAAAGGCCAACCGTTCCCCGACAGCAGGATCGTCAAACTTGGGCCAGAGGACGCCCGGCGTGTCGAGCAGCTCCAGCTCCTTGTCAATCGTAAACCACTGGTTGCCCCGGGTTACGCCCGGGCGATCCTCCACCTTTGCGCGGCTGCCGCCCGCAATCCGGTTGATAAAGGAGGATTTTCCCACGTTTGGGATACCGGCGATCATCACCCTCAACGGCCGGCCGACCATTCCCTTTTCCCGGTATTTTTCCAGCCGGTCGGAAAGCGCTGCCTTCACCGTCTCCTTAAATTTCGCAACGCCCTTGCCGCTTTTACAGTCAACCGGAACAGCCGGAATTCCCTGCTTCGCGTACCAGGCAATCCAGCGGGCCGTCGCGGCCGGATCGGCCATGTCGGCCTTGTTCAGCAAAAGGATCAGCGGCTTGCCCTCAATCAGCGTCGGCAGCTCGGGATTCCGGCTGGAAGCCGGCACACGAGCGTCGGTCATCTCCACCACCGCGTCGATCAGGGGGAGAACCGCCTGAATCTGCCGGCGGGTTTTGGTCATATGGCCGGGAAACCACTGGATATTCTGCGTCTGAGCCATGAGTGACCCTCCTTTTCCCTTTTGCACAAGTCCCCGGATGTTGGGCAAAGCACCCGGTTAATAGAGCTTATCGAACAGGTCGCCGGAAGAAAAGCGGAATTCCTTATCCCGCCAGATGCGGAAAAAGGCCTTCCCCAGCACATATTTTTCGTTGACCATGCCAATCTCCGACGAGCGGCTGTCGAGCGAACCGTTGCGGTTGTCCCCCATGACGAAGAGATACCCCTCCGGCACCTGCACGGGAAACTCGATATCGTAATACCGGTTGGTCGGCGTGTTGACATACGATTCCTCCAGCGCGACCCCGTCAACATAAACCACTCCGGCCTCAAAATCAATATCGACCGACTGGCCTCCGGTTGCGATGACCCGTTTAATGATTGGCTCAGTATGCTTGGTGACCTCCATACTGTCGTCGTTACGGTAGTTGCGGGAGATCACGACAATATCCCCGTAGGCCGGGGTGTAATGAACATTGCTGATGATCACCTTATCCTTGTCCTGCAAGGTCTGCAGCATAGACGTGCCGTCCACCCCGACCACGCGAAACACAAAGGTAAAGAGCAGCACCACCGTCACAATGGCGGCCACGATAGCATCCAGCCATTCAAACACCTCCTGCGCGGGACGGCGGGCGGTGTTCTCCTCCATCAGCGGGAGAGGATTGTGTTCTTCCTCCGGTATATAGCTTTCCTCGCGATTGTATTCCATCACATGTCACCCTTATAAAAACAGAGTCAAAATAGCAAAAAAAGGGGACAATTGCTGTCCCCTCTTCCTTCAAATCGCGGATTATCTGATTTCCTCTTTAACCTTGGCGGCCTTGCCGACCCGGTCACGGAGATAGTACAGCTTGCTTCTGCGGATACGGCCGTGGCGAACCAGTTCCACCTTGGCAACGTTGGGAGAATGCACGGGGAAAACGCGCTCCACGCCGACGCCGTAGGACAGGCGGCGAACCGTAAACGTCTCAGCTATGCCGCTGTTGTTGCGGGCGATAACCGTACCTTCAAAAACCTGGATTCTCTCTCTCTCCCCTTCACGGATTTTGACGTGCACCTTGACGGTGTCGCCGATCTCGATCACGGGTTTGTCCTCTTTGAGTTGATTTGCGGTCAACTGCTGCAATGCATCCATTTCAAAAATCCTCCTTCAAATTCAGACGTTCATAACCCTTTCAAGCCCGGCTAATATAACCGCCGGAAGAGACAGAGGACCATCCGCTTCAATGTCGTATTACCGGCACTGAACCCGCCGAAAGGAACGGCGAATATCAAATGCTAAGATATGATACCACAAGCTTTCCCGTTTTGCAAGTGTTTTTTTCAGAATGCAGAAAATTTACGCCTTTCCGGCGGTCGTCTGGCGCAGAGCAATCCGGTAATCAGCAGATAAACCGCCGCGAACAGCACCCCGGCGCCCCCGTAACGGCAAAACAGGATTACACCGCCCGACGCCAGCAGCATCAGGGTAAGGACCGAGACAACTCCCGGCAACCGGTCGAATCTTCCGCCGCACAGGGCCGCAAGGATGCTGCCCCCATCCAGGCCCGCCGCCGGCAAAAGGTTGAAGAACCCAAAACAGAACTGCAATATTACGGCATTTTGCACCATGCTCCCTCCCTCGCGGCACCAGAGCAGATACAGCACACCCCCGGCCAGCAGGTTTGCGGCCGGCCCAGCGGCCGAAACGAACACCTCTTTCCGGCGGGAGAGGCCGGTGATCGGCGCGACAATTTCCACGGCGCCGACCACCAGACGGATGCTTTGCGGCCGGACGCCGCAGGCCGCCATAGCGAGAAGGTGCGCGCCCTCATGCAGCAGAACGGTCAGCACCGACAAGGTCGCAAGCCCGGTTTGGTCGATCAGAAAAAAGAGGGTCAGCAGCGCGGTAAAAGGCAGACTGATACGAAACCGCACCCCGCACAAAGAAAAGCTCACGAATCCTCCAGTGAAGGGAGGAGATACCGGGGATTGAGGGTCTGGTCACCGACAGTCACCTCAAAATGCAAATGCGGGCCGGTCGAGCGACCGGTGCTCCCGACCAGCCCGATCAGCCCGCCCCGCCGAACCGTCATCCCCGTTTTGACCTTGGCGACGCTCAGGTGGGCATAGAGCGTACTGACCCCGCCGGTATGCTCCACCTCAATGTAAATGCCATAGCTGGCGCTCTCCCCCACCGCCGTCACTTCCCCGGCCAAGGCGGCGTAAACCGGTGTCCCTTCCTCCGCCGCGAGGTCGATACCCGAATGCAAGGCGTAAATGCCGGTGACCGGGTTGACCCGGTAGCCGTACTCTGAACTGACTGTACCGCTGGTCGGCATGAAAAACGCGTTGGCCGAGGACAGCGCGGCATACCGATTAACCTGATCAAAGCTGAAAACAGCGTTAAGGGCGGAAACTCCGGCCGATGTCTGCACAGCCGTTCCCGCAGCGGCCGACACTGCATCCGTTTGCCCGCCGCTCTCCTCCGCAGTGCTCGAAATCCCGGAAGATGCGTCCGCGCTCTGCGTACTTTCGACGCCCTGCGTGCTTTCGGACCGGCTGCTTTCGGGTGTTTCTGAAGAGAGGTCGGACGCACCCGCCCCGGAGGAAACATCTCCATTCTCCGCCTTGGGGGAAAGCGCGGACAGCACTTCGGATACGCTGGTGTCATCCTCAAACATCAGGACGTACCGGGCGCGAACCTCCTCATAAAATGCGCCGCCGAAAAAGCGGATACAAATGGCCGCCGTCGCCAGCAGCAGACAGGCGGTAAACTGCAGCATCAGAATGCAAAGCTTGGGATCGCTCTTCTTTTTCTTTTTTTCCGGCATCGCGTACAGCTCTTCAAATTCTTCGTTCAATCCGGTCACCTCGCACAAAGCTCCTTATATTTTCGGCGATTCCGTCCGCCGACCTGCTAAATACTATGCCGGCGTGTCCGATTTCATGCCCGGCAAAAGCAGGAATTCCGTGCCGCATATTTTATAAAAAACGGACAGGAAAGATTTCTCCCCCTTCGGAATACACTGAACAGAGTACGGCAAATTTTTTCTATAGCAATCGTCGACAAAATATGATAAAATCTTTACAATAACCATAGCGCAACGCAGCAGGCGTATTGATCCGCCGCAGCTGAAAAGAAAGCTGCTGCGGCAAAAACAAATGCACAGGCCAAGAGGGGTACAATATGAAATCGACCATTGAACAAGAAAAGCTCGAATTACAGGCAGCTTCTCCCACGCCTCCCGATCCGCTGGAGGATACGAAAGAAATGGAGCCGATTCTGCCGGAAGACGACGCGCCAATCAAAATCAAAAAACGTCCCGCGCCGAAGGTTTACGCGGTCACGCCCAACCGGCTGTTTTGGGTATTTATGATCGGTTCGGTGGTCGGCGTGGTGATCGAGGTGCTCTGGTGCCTGTTCGTCAACCACAGGTTCGAAAGCCGGCAGGGATTGGTCTACGGCTGGTTCAATCTGGTATATGGCCTGGGGGCGGCGGCGATCACCCTGGGCCTCCAATGGCTGGCCAAAAGACGGGATATCTGGATCTTTTTCGGCGGCGCCGTAATCGGAGCGGCGTTTGAGTATTTATGCAGTTGGTTCCAGGAAGTGGTTTTCGGTACGGTTTCCTGGCAGTACGACGATATGGCTTTTAATCTGAACGGCCGGATCAACCTTCTGTACTCTATGTTCTGGGGCCTGTTGGCACTCTTCTGGCTTCGGTTGCTTTATCCCCTGATTTGCCGCCTGATCGATCGCATCCCGCACCGGCTGAACACCGTCCTCGTCTGGACCCTGACGATTTTTATGATTTTCAACTCGCTGATGTCGGCCGCGGCCGTCGCCCGTATGACCGGACGGCGCGCCGGAAATCCGCCCAACAGCCGGATCGAGCTGTTTCTCGATCAGCATTTCCCAGACGAGCGGCTGCAAAAAATCTATCCGAACATGGTGTACACCACGCCGCCGCTGCCGGAGGATGCGCCGCGCCGCCCGGCGAAAAGCAATCTTTCCAGCGGCGTATAAACAATCCGGCCATATACAATCAAAGCAATCGCCCGTAAAGTGCGGTTGCTTTTTGCTTGCAGAGGTCATAATTTCTTCATAAACAAACCACATCCCTGTCAAAACAGGCTGTTACACTAAACATTGCTATGATACGGGAATACTGTTTCCATTCGTGAATGTATCAGGAAAGGTTGGAATCACCATGGGTAAGGCAAGCAGAATCAAACAGGAAATCGCCGAACGCCGGCGCACGGAGGCAGAGAAGCAGCAGCTCCTCCGCAAAAAGAAGCGCCGCAGGAGAAAAATCATCGCGCTTTGCGCCGGAATCCTGGCCGCGGTGATCCTGCTCTCGGGCGGGACGGCCATCGGTGTGCGGTATTATAAGGAAAGCGGCGCCGCCCTCCGCGGTACGGAGGTCATGTCGAGCGAGAACTTCTCGGTCGACGCGGCCATGATGACCTATTTTTTTAATGAGACGTATCAAACCTACGTCAGCAGCAATTCCTCCTATCTCTCCTACACGGGTCTGGATACGACCGTCTCTTTAAAAGAGCAGGAATATGCAAGCGGCGTAACCTGGTTCGATTATCTGATGGAGCAGACCCAGTCTCAGGTGCGCGAGTATCTCCTTTTTGCCGAAGCGGCCCGGTCCGCCGGTATGAGCCTGACCGATGCGGATCAGGAGAATATTGAGGCCAACATAGAGACGCTGGATCTCGCCTCCTTCGGCGCCGGCGTCAAGCAGGAGGACGTCAAAGGCTGTCTGGAGCTGTCTGCTTTGGCTTATAAATATTACAGCAGCGAGTACAATGCGTTCGACTGCACGGAGGACGAAATCGCAGCCTATTACGCCGCCAACAAAACGGATTTTACCACTTATGACCTGCTGACCTATACGCTGGATTATGTGCAAGAGGACGAGGCGATCGAGGGAGATGTCACCAAAGCCACCGTCGACGCCTATGTCGAGCGGTTGAAAGCAGCGTCCTCTGTCCTGGATTTTGAAAATATCCTGACCGAATATCTTTCAAATGAAGAGGGCGTGGACAACGACACCATCGTGGATGAGCTGGCCGGGATCGAGCTGGCCGGCACCTCTTACACCGCGGGCGACGAGGTCAGCGAGTGGGCTTATGAAGAGGGGCGCGCCGCCTGGGACACCTATATCGTCGACGAAGGGGACGGCAGTGTGGAGGTGTACAAGCTCACCGCCCTGCCCTACCGGGATGAATCGACCACGGTTGATGTGCGCCACATTCTATTTTCCTTCAATGAATACGGCTCGGCCAGCGGCGCGAAGGAAGCGGCCGACCGGGTGTACACCGAATGGCAGGCCGGCGACGCGACCGAGGATTCCTTCGGCGAGCTGGCCGCCACCTATTCCGACGACACAGGATCCTCCGCAAACGGCGGCCTGTACGAGGGCGTATATGAGGGACAGATGGTCGACTCCTTCAACGACTGGTGCTTTGACGACGTCCGGCAGCCGGGCGACACCGGCATTGTGGAAACCGATTACGGCTATCATATTATGTATTTTGTCGGCGGTGGAGTCGAGATGTGGGCGGCCGACGTGCGGGAGTCCCTTTGGAACGACCAATATGACGCCATTCTTGAAACGCTCGGCGAGAACCACACCATCACAATACAAAGCGACAAACTGAATAAGGTAGAACCGGTGACCATCGACGCCTCCTCCTCGTCGTCCGCTTCGGTCTCAGCCTGAGGACGTTCTTACCTCCTGCCCCCTGCCGCTGCGCCATGCGGCGGCAAGGGGGCGTCGCCTCAGATCATAGTTTTCAGTGACAAAACAAAAAGCACAGCGAACGCCGGTTGGCGTTCGCTGTGCTTTTTGTTTGCCCGGGCGGCGCAAAAGCCCATACGGTCTTTGGAATGCTGCGCGGATTCTTTTGCCGCCCGCGATACGCTACGGCTGAGCAGATCACCAAGCCTCAGCGATCGCCGCCATCCTCCAGCACTTCACTGTGCTCGCGGAAGAGCATGGAAATACACCAAACCGAGGCCAGCGCAACTACCGTGTAGATGATCCGGCTGAGGATGGATCCCTGCCCGCCGAACAGCCAGGCCACAATGTCAAACTGAAAAAGGCCGATACTGCCCCAATTCAGACCGCCGATAATCGCAATGATTAAACAGATTTTATCAAACATCTTTTCATCTCCTAACGATTTCTTTAACCATATTTTTCACCGTTTGGGATGACTTTATGCAGATTCGCAGGATTTTGTAAAAATTTTTACCGCCACGCCGAACGAAAAGAATTCTCGAGCGCGTGCGAAAGCCGGTTATCTCTATTTACCTATAATCTGTTTTAATATATACATTTTCTTTGTTCAATAGATATAATTTATTGATTTTTTTACACAAAAAGAATATAATGAGGATACAGGAGGTGTTTTGTTATGAAGAAATTTTTCGCATTCATCAAAAGGAAGCCGGTATGGATCACCGCGGCGGCGATCGTAGCGGTGGCGGTGACCTGCGGTGTTGTGGCCGCCGTCAACAGCGGAAAAATTCCGCCGCAGGATGAGAGCCACCCCGCTTCCGACACGGCGGAGGTCGGCGCCCCCACAAGCGGGACGGACGAGATGTCCGCCGCGCCTGAGGAAAGCACGCCTGAGGAAAGCACGCCCGAGGAAAGCACGCCTGAGGAAAGCGCCCCGGAGGAAACATCGGCGGAGGAAGCACCTGTCGCCAGCGAGCAGGAGGAACCGGAGACCACGAGCGTCATCCTTCCGGAGGAGCCGGTGCGCAACCCCTGGATGGAGGGCTACGTCCCCACCCACCCGGAACCGGGAGAAATGGATCCGGCGCTCAAACGGGAGATACAAGAATCCTATGCAAAAAAATGTAATAAATCTTTTGATGATGTTGCAATATCTGGATATTGTGGAACTTATAACAACTGTGCTGTAGCGTATATCCTGTTAAAAAACGAAATTTGGACTACGGATGTAAACACTACTGAAATCGGAGATGTCACTTTTATTTATGGGGGCGGATATTCTTTAACAGCATACAAAAATGGTGAATTTATTGACTTGTCCGCTGCACATCAAAACGGATGGTTAACTAATAAAGATTTAAAAGATATTTATTATTATTTAAAAGGTCGCGGGCCTGAAACTCCATCTGCTGATTAAAAGCGTACTTAATAATATACAAATTTGAGGAGGAAGAGAATTCATGACCTCCGGCTAAGCCGGAGGCTTGATTAAGCCCTAGAAGGGCATTTTACTGGCGGGCATCTAAAGACGCACTGAATATTCTTTCGATTGCATTGTCTGCTCCGCCGCCCATAAATGGGCACTGTCCCTTCTATTGCTTCGTTGTACAAATTTGTAAGTGCCTTTGTTAGTGGCTCGCTTCGCTCGATGCTTGAAGCTAAAGCTTTTTTTTGCGGGGCACCTCCACCGGCATAGCCGGTGGTTTCCCTAACCAATGAAAAGGATTAAACAAAAGGTTTTGCGTGTCATCAGTGTAAATCTGATTTGGGCATTGATTGTGGCTTTTACAGCCGCGCCAGCCGGCGCGGCTGTAAAAGCGGAATACACTACCCCTGTTTCTTTATACACGGATTGTGATAATTTTATCCAGTGCTGCGATACTGCTTCCCTTGAAGGCGCGGAAGAAACCATCGTGACCCGTGTGAAAAACAACTGATTTATGTGTAAAATTGTGAAAAAATCATCGGTTTTAAATAAAATTTTCACCAAAAAGTGTTGATCTTTTTTAAGCTTTGGAATATAATGAGGATACAGGAGGTGTTTTGTTATGAAGAAATTTTTCGCATTCATCAAAAGGAAGCCGGTATGGATCACCGCGGCGGCGATCGTAGCGGCGGCGGCGGTGACCTGCGGTGTTGTGGCCGCCGTCAACAGCGGAAAAATTCCGCCGCAGGATGAGAGCCACCCCGCTTCCGACACGGCGGAGGTCGGCGCCCCCGCAAGCGGGACGGACGAGATGTCCGCCGCGCCTGAGGAAAGCGCCCCGGAGGAAAGCATCCCGGAGGAAAGCATCCCGGAGGAAACATCGGCGGAGGAAGCACCTGTCGCCAGCGAGCAGGAGGAACCGGAGACCACGAGCGTCATCCTTCCGGAGGAGCCGGTGCGCAACCCCTGGATGGAGGGCTACGTCCCCACCCACCCGGAACCGGGAGAAATGGATGAAACCACAAGGCAGCAAATCATCGCGGATTTTATAGAAGATTTTAATAAAACGCACGATGATATACAGACTTCTGAAAGATATGTTACTTTGCACCCATCCAGTTATTACGGCACATACAACGGATATATGGCCATATATATAGACAATAATGTGTATATTGCGCCAGCCATAATAGACTATCAACAGATAGGAGAAGTCAGTTTTTCCACAGATTATACCGGCTTGATGGCGCTATACAAGGATCATCAATTTGTCGGTCTTGCTTCCGCTTATAAAAACGGCTGGATTTCCGAAACGGATTTAAAGGACATTGGCTATTACTCCAATTAAAACATCTTTAAACCGGGAGGAAGAGAAATGAAAAGGATTAAACAAAAGGTTTTGCGTGTCATCAGTGTAAATCTGATTTGGGCATTGATTGTGGCTTTTACAGCCGCGCCAGCCGGCGCGGCTGTAAAAGCGGAATACACTACCCCTGTTTCTTTATACACGGATTGTGATAATTTTATCCAGTGCTGCGATACTGTTTCCCTTGAGGGCGCGGAAGAAACCATCGTGACCACTGTGGATGATGACGCGGCGTTTGAGACCAACAAGGTACTGGTAACCATCAAACGGGCATACGGAGAGATCAACAAGGCCTATACGTCCGGCGATTTTTCCGAAATTGGCTGTACCGCTGTCGAGGATCTGACCGCCCTGTCGGAGGATGTTGGGGAACTGGATTATCTGAATTTTGAAGAATTCCATCAAATTCTTTTACTGACGCTTGCGCAATCCTCCCGGGAGAATGTGGTCGCGGCCATCCGCACACTGGAGAGACGGGAAGATGTCCTGTGCGCCGAGCCGAATTACATGGATATCGTGGTGCCCAGTGCCGTGCCGAACGATACCTATTACCTGAACAGCGCGGGCAGCCGACAGGGCGCGCTATGCGGCACAGTTCCGGACTGTACCGGATGGTATAAGCAGAATCAAAGCCCTGCGGCAGGCAGGCGGCGATTGTAAAAACGCCCCGCATTGCCAGAGATTCTTCAAGCCTTGTTTACCTCCGCTTCGGTCCCGCGAAACACATATTGCAGTTCCTCCGGTCGGCTGGAAAAATAAGCACTCAGCGTTCTGCCAATCCGCTCGCTCATGATTTTTGTGACGGTTTCGCGTTGCTCCGCCGACAAAGAGGCCAACGGCACCGGTTGCGCGCCGTCTATGGATATATAATTGACCCAGTCGAGTTCAGCCACCACAATCATCCCCTCCCTTGAATTTGTATTAACCCGATATTTTGTCCTATGCCCAATATCCGGAAAAATCATAACCCTCCCTCCCGGTGTGGATTGTGGATATCCCGCCGGCCCGCATGCCGTTACGTCCGGCTTTTCTTTTTTACGGCGCTTCTAATTCATACGTCTTTTTCAATATACTGTAGAAAACGTCGATAGAACAGAGGGGCGCGAGGCACCGAAGAAACTCTCGCGGCACTTTTACCGCTGTATCCCCTGTTCGGCGGCGCAATGGATCATGGAGATGAATACAGTGAGGATTGCCGCGGCTTACATACGGGTTTCTACCGACGACCAGTTGGAATATTCTCCGGACAGCCAGTTGAAACTGATCCGGGAATACGCGAAAAAGAACGATTACCACCTCCCGGAAACGCACGTCTATGTTGACGAGGGTATTACCGGCCGGAACGCAGAAAAGCGCGACGCCTTCCAGCGTATGATCGGAGCCGCCAAGCAAAAGCCAAAGCCGTTTGACGCCATATTGCTTTGGAAGTTTTCTCGCTTCGCGCGCAATCAGGAGGAATCCATCACTTACAAGTCCCTGCTTCGCAAGCAAAACGGCATTGATGTAATCAGTATCAGCGAACCGATGATTGACGGACCTTTCGGCAGCTTGATCGAACGGATTATAGAATGGTTTGACGAATATTATTCGATCAATCTGGCGCAGGAGGTCAAACGCGGCATGACCGAAAAGGTCTCCCGCGGGGAGCCGGTCTGCCGCCCAGCCTTTGGGTACGATATGCATGACGGCGGCTACTATCCAAATCAAGACGCCGAGACCGTCCGCCGAATTTTTAACGATTACTTGTCCGGGCTTGGCTGCCGGACGATCGCCATTCACTGCGCCGCCGACGGCGTCAGAACGAGCCGTGGCAATCCTCCGGACAGCCGTTTTATAGAGTATATACTGCGTAACCCCGTGTATACCGGCAAGATCAGATGGAGTTTAGCCGGCCGCGCCGCTTCCCGCCGGGATTATACCAACAAAAATATCGTTGTCGCAGACGGCCGCCATGAACCGATTATAGAAAACGATATATTCGATCAAGCGCAAATGCTGCTGGATGACAACAAAAAGAAATACGCCAAATACCAGCGCAGGGATCCGTCTCCCGCACAATTTATGCTGAAAGGACTGGTAAAATGCGGCCATTGCGATTCCACGCTGGTGATGCTCTCTACCGCCTGTCCTTCCCTGCAATGCCATTCCTATGGCAAGGGCGGCTGTTCGGTCTCGCACAGCTTATCCGTCAAAAAGGCCAACCAAACTGTTGTCGACGCGCTGCAAGCCGCGATATCCGGCTGTGCTTTTTCCTATGCGGCCCGGGCAGGTCGGGTCGCGCAAACCGATTATGAAAAGCTTTTAAGCGTACAAGAGGTAAAACTCAAACGGATTCAGGCTGCGTATATTCAGGGCGTCGACACGCTGGAAGAGTATAAAAAAAGCAAGAAAGAAATCTTAAAAAAGGTGCGTCAGATCAAAGACGAATCTACCGGGAGTATTTCTGAATCAAAGCCCGATATACAGGTTTATACCGGCAAAACAAGAAACGTGTTGGATATGATCCAAGATCCACATGTTTCAGAATCCGCAAAGAATGAGGCGCTGCGCACAATTCTGTCAAAGATCGTGTACGAAAAGGCGTGCAAACGTCTGGTTTTATATTTTTATATTTGATTATACCCCGTTGCAATATGGCGGTCCGGATGGAGAACTCGGCGCCAGTCTCCGCTATTTGAGCCAGCGGTTTTCCATGCCTTATCCGGAATTAAAAGGTCTGTTGACCGACATCGGTATGTCGTGCCTGAAATGCTCCCACACAAGTCAGACTGTTCCAGTGCGGAATTCAGTACCACACTCCACTTGTGTGGGAGCAAATTTAAATAAACATCAATTCTCTCCCTGCT
>JBMNVR010000002.1:0-239628 GCA_050946935.1 Candidatus Howiella sp. | reverse complement strand
GCTCAGCTTGCCATCAGACAAAGGCAATACAATAACTTCCCTATGAGACCGCTCAACTGGCTCTCTCCTTTGCAGGCTTTATCTCTTTTCCCTTCTTTGTAACTTATCATTGACAAACCTACAATTTGCGAAGATTTCAAAAAGCGGCGTTATTTTGTCAGCTCTAACAGTTTTTCAGGAGAGGAAAGAAGAGTTTTTGCGCCGTTCTTACGCAGTTCCTCCGCCGTGCGAAAGCCCCAGAGGGCGCCGGCCGGAAAAGCGCCGGCGCGGACGGCTGTCTGCATATCCACACCCGAATCGCCGAGGAAAACGCAATCCTCCGGCTGTACCGCAAGGTCATGCATCGCCAAACGGGTGAGAGCGGGATCCGGTTTGGTCGCGTAGCCCGGCCGCTGGCCGTAGATATATGCAAATACGCCGGGATAGATCGCCTCTAAAATCGGACGGGCCATCTCCTCCGCCTTGTTGGTGACGACCGCCATGCCGATGCCCTGGCCGCGCAGGGAAGCCAGCGTTTTCGCCATACCGGGATAGGCGGCGGTGCGATCAGCAAAGTGGCGGCGGTAGTGATCCATGAAAACCGGCAGCAGACGGGCGACAGCATGTGCGTCGCCCTCCCGGCCGGAGGCGCGGCCGAGCATGATCGGGATACCGTCACCGACAAAGTAGCGGTATTTTTCCACTGGTTGGGCGGGATAGCCGCAGGCCTCCAGCGCATGGTTGGCGGAGGCGGCGAGGTCAGCGATAGAATTGACTAACGTGCCGTCGAGGTCGAACAGCACTGCTTTATACTGAGGCATATTTTGTGTATCTCTCTTTCCAAAAGCTTTTTATCCCGCGGTAAGTGCGGGGCAGGCGGCGCTTACAGCAGGGTGATCTTTAGAATATACTCCTGCTCCGTCCCGGGCGCAAGCAGGTGCATCCCACGCTTGCCGGCGAAATCGTCCCCCTCCTGGTCGGTGGTGGCGGTGCCGGTCCACGGCTCCAGACAGAGGAACGGGGCGTCCTTCGCCTGCCAGATTCCAAAATAATCGAAGCCGTCGAAATCCATCCGCACGCCGCGGCAGCTTACCGCGGACGAGAGGGTGACGCTTCTCGATTGCAGGTTTTCCAGCACCAGTGCGTCTTTGTAAAACAACTCGTGCGAGAGCGGGAGGGTATTGCTGTCCGTCAACACGGGGCGGCGCGTTTTCTCCAGAATCAGGTCGGTGGTCGGGTCAATCAGGGGAGAGTCGCAGTTCTCCGTTTTTTCGAACCGCAGGGTGTAGTCGGAGAGGGACTCCCCCTCCTCCAGCGGGATGTTGAAGCCGGGATGACAGCCGAGGCAGAAGGGCATAGGCTTTTGATCCCGGTTTCTGACCGTGAACCGCTCGGTCAGCGTCCGGCCGGAGAGGGCGAAGCAGACCTCCAGCGAAAAATCGAAAGGATAGTGTGTCCGTGTTTCCTCGTCCGCGTCCAGCCGGAAGGTCAGGCTGTCGGCGCCGCTTTCGATTTTTTGAAAGGGATGGATGCGGGCGAGACCGTGACGCGGCATTCCGTATTCCCGTCCGTCGATGACGGCTTTTCCACCGCGCAGCGCGCCCACGATGGGGAAGAGGATGGGTGAACGTCCCTTCCAGTATTTGGGGTCGCCCTGCCAAAGATACTCGGTTCCGTGCAGATCCCGTAGGGACATAAGGCCGGCGCCGAGGCTGTCGACCTCTATATACAATTGGTTGTTGCTGCATGTGTAAAGCATGAACAGACTCCTTTCAAAAAAGCGGAACGGAGGATGGTGTCAGCCTGCCGTCCCGCTGTATTTTTCACTCAAACGACACGATATATCGGGATTTTTGTGCTATACCGTTTTCCCGTATTCGATCATTTCCCGCGCGGTTTGTTCGAGGCTTTCGGTCAGTTGGCCGCCCGAGAGAATACGGGCAATCTCTGCCACGCGGTCGTTTTCCGACAGGCGCTCGACCGCCGTAAAAGTGCGGCCGCCCTCCACCCGCTTGTCGATCAGCATATGATTGTCGGCCATGGCGGCGATCTGTGCCAGATGGGTGATGCATATGACCTGCCGCCCGCGGGAGACCTGCTTCAGCTTGATGCCGACCGCCCGGGCGGCCCGGCCGCTGATGCCGGTGTCGATCTCGTCAAAAATCAGGGTGGGAACAGCGTCCTTTTCGGCCAGCACGCATTTGATGGCCAGCATGACCCGGGACAGCTCGCCGCCCGATGCCACTTTTGCGAGGGGGCGGGGCGCCTCCCCTGCGTTGGCCGAGATCAGAAACTCCACCCGATCGGCGCCGGTTTTGTTGTAGCTGGACGGCTGGATCGAGACCGAGAAATCCACGCCCGGCATATTGAGAAACGCAAGCTCCTCCCGCACGGCGGCGGAAAAACGCTCTCCGGCCGTTTTGCGGCTTTCGGTCAGCGCGGATGCTGCGGCGATCAGCTTCTCCCCGGCGGATTCCTGCTCGGCCTCCAGCGCGGCGATCCGGTCGGCAGAGGTGGAGATGGCTTCCAGATCGGCCTCGGCCGTTTCGAGATAGCGGAGCAGGGCGGCCTCATCTCCGCCGTATTTGCTCGACAGGTCGTAGAGAAGATTCAGCCGCTCCTCAACCTGCGCCAGCTCCTCGGGAGAGAAATCGGTTGAATCGAGCGCCTGCTGCCAGTCGGTCGCGGCGCTTTCCAGCTCGGCGGCGAGGTCGGCCGTGCGGCTGGAAAGGGCTGACAGCCCGGGCAGGAGGGCGGCAGCGGCCTCCCCCTGGTCGACCGCGGTGTTCAGAAGGTCGGCGGCGCCGTTTTGGTCCTCGTCCCCGCGCAGCAGGGTGGTGATGGTGGCCAGCGTGCGCAGAATTTCGGCGTGATTTTGCAGGGCGTGGCGGCGTTCCTTTAAAGCCTCGGTCTCGCCCGGCCGCAGCTCGGCGGCACGCAGCTCGTCGATCTGATAGCGCAGCAGGTCGGCGCGCTTGGCCTGTGCCTCCTCATCGGTTTGCAGTGCGCGCAAGTCCCGAACGATTTTTTTATAGACCTCCAGCGCAGAGAGATAAGCGGAACGGATCGCCTCGTTTTCGGCCAGGGCGTCGAGGTACTGATAGTGCGTCTCCGGATTCAGCAGAGCCTGGCTGTCGTGCTGGCCGTGTATGTTGATCAGCCGCCGCCCAATCTCCCGCAGGACCGAGAGGGTGGCCGGCTTTCCGCCGGCCTTGCACAGGTTGCGACCGTCGGTCGTCAATGTGCGCGTGAGGATAAGGCTGCCATCCTCCGCCGGGTAGCCGAGCGCGGCAATCTCCTCCGCCATCAGGGGAGAGAGGGAGAAAACTGCGGTCACCTCGGCCCGGTCGCAGCCGGTGCGGATCAGGTCGCGGGAGGTGCGCTCTCCCAGTACGGCGCCTATGGCGTCGATGACAATGGATTTTCCGGCGCCGGTCTCGCCGGTCAGCAGGTTGAAGCCGGCGGTCAGCTCAAGGCTGGAACGCTCGATCACGGCGATGTTTTCAATATACAGCTGCTGAAGCATCCGACAAAAAACCTCCTTCAAAACGCAAAAGGACAAACAATGCAGATATTCGGCGCGGCCCGTCGTAAAACACCGGTGAAGCAGACGGAAAGCCGGCGCATATTCAGCCTTTGTCGATCAGCCGTTTCAGGGATTTGACCAGAGCGATCGCGTCCTCTTCGCTTCGGGTGACGGCCAGAATGGTATCGTCACCGGCCAGTGTGCCAACAACGGCGTTCCATTTCATATTATCCAACGCGGCACAGGCGCCCTGCGCCATACCGATGTGACATTTGATGATGACGTCGTTCATGGCGCTGTCGATGCTGATGACCGAGCTTTCGAAGATATCGTGATAGGCAACCTTGCGGGGAGCGGCCTCCCGATGGGCGGTATAGCGGTAGCGCCCGGCGGCATCGGTCGCCTTCACAATATGCAGTTCCTTGACATCACGGGAGATAGTAGCCTGCGTGACCTCATACCCGCTTTGGCGCAGGGCGGTCTGCAGATCCTCCTGCGTGTCGATCACCTGGCTTTCGATCAGTTCGAGAATTCGTTCCTGCCGATTTTTTTTCATGTATCTTACAGATCCTTTCGGATGGAAATTTTCAAAAAAAGAGAACGCCGCGCTTTTGGGATACGGCCTAAAGCAGTTTTTTGCTCAGCACGCCGAGGAAGGAGTCCTTTTTGATCCGGATCAGCCGTACCTCCCGGTCGGCTGCGGCGGAGACGATTACCTGCTGCCCTGCGGCCGGTACAGCCTCCTCCCCGTCGGGGGTGAGGTAGACGTCGCTCCCTGTGGCCGACACAGTGATGGTCCGGTCGGGGGAGAGCAGCAGGCTGCGTGCGAAGAGGGAATGCGGACAGATCGGGGTCAGCAAAAGCCCCTCAACCGCCGGGTCGACAACCGGGCCGCCGGCTGATAGAGAATAGGCGGTCGAGCCGGTCGGCGTGGCTACGATCAGGCCGTCGGCGCGGTAGTGCATTTCTTGTCCGTCGAGGACTGCGGTAATGTCGATCAGGCGGGAGAGCGCGCCACAGGAAACAACCGCGTCATTGAGGCAGTAAAACCGCCGGCCGTCCGGCTGCATCCGAACCTCCAGCATCATGCGGCGCTCGGTTAGCAGGTCGCCGCACATCAGCTTTTCAAGGCCGTCCAGCTCATCCTTTTCCAGCCCGGCCATAAAGCCGAGCCGGCCGGCGTTGACCCCGAGGACGGCCTTTCCATAAGCGGCGGCGGCCTTAGCCGCGTGGAGGATGGTGCCGTCCCCGCCGACCGCGATTACCCGCTCGGCCGTCCGGTAAAGCGCGTCTTCCGCAAGGACGGGGAATCCCGCAAACGGGCCGGGCGGCAGCAGCGGCTCGGCGCCGAGCCGCTTTAAACGGGCGAGAATTTCCCGTGTGACGGCGCCGTCCCGGTCCTTTTGCAGATTGGGAATCACGGCGATCTTCATACTGCATTCCAGCCTTTCTGTGTAAATATGCGCATGAGGTGTACAAAAAAAGAGGGAGAAACGTCCGGGTGCGTCGCCGTCCCGCAAGGAAAGCTTTCCTTAAAGAGCGGTCGTTTTGCGGCGCAGGATTCGGCGTGTCCGCAAGATATGCGGGAGAGGACTTTTACGTCAAGGCCACGGCCGCCTCTTTTCGGTGCGGCACATCTTATTCCTGCGCCGCGCGGTCAAGCGCCGCGTGGGAGGCGGCGGCGATCTCCTCCGCTCCGGGGGCGAGGTAGGCTCCCTCTCCGTCGTTTTGGATGCACATCAGATATTCGATGTTGCCCTCCGGCCCCTTGATGGGGGAGAAATCGAGGCCGAGCACAGACAGTCCGAGCGCGGTGGCGAAGCCGGTTGTGCGCTCGATAACCTCCCGGTGGACGGCAATATCCCGCACAACCCCTTTCTTGCCGACCTTCTCCCGGCCGGCCTCAAACTGGGGTTTGATTAGGCAGACGGCCTTTGCGCCCGGTTTCATCAAGGCTTTCAGGGGTGGCAGGATCAGCCGCAGAGAAATAAAGCTGACGTCGACCGAGGCAAAATCCAGCGGCTGCGGGATCTGTTCGGCCGTGACATAGCGAAAATTGGTGCGTTCGAGGTTGATGACCCGCTCATCGGCGCGCAGCTTCCAGGCAAGCTGTCCGTAGCCCACGTCTATGGCGTAGACTGCCGCCGCCCCGTTTTGCAGCATACAGTCGGTGAAGCCGCCGGTTGACGCGCCGATGTCGGCGCAAACACAGCCGCAGAGGCGCAGATCAAAACTCTGCATCGCCTTTTCCAGTTTCCGGCCGCCACGACTGACGTATTTCGGCGCTTCGGCCCGAACCTCCACAATATCTTCCGGCTTTAGGGTCATGCCCGGCTTGTCGGCCTTTTGATTGTTGACAAAGACCACGCCGGCCATGATGTAAGCTTTGGCCTTTTCCCGGCTTTCGGCCAGGCCGGCCTCAAAAACGGCGGTATCCAGACGGCGTTTTTCAGCCATTGCCGTTCACCTCGTTTTTCAAAAAATGTTCGACCCTCACGGTCAGAGAACCGGCGTCCAGTCCACATCGCGCGATGCCGGCTGCTACCGTCCCCTCGGAGACAAAGGTATCCGGCACGGCCGCGTGCAGGAACCGGCCGTGCCAGCCGGCTTCCAGCAGGTGGGCGGCCAGATGTTCCCCGATGCCGCCGGAACGCTCGCCCTCCTCTGCAAAGAGGAGAAATTTATAAAATTTACAAATCTCTAAAACGCCTGCGGGCAGCGGCGAAATCTTCAAAAGCTTCAGCACATCGGCCGAATATCCGTCCTGTCGCAAGGCTTCGGCGGCCTTTGCGCATTCGGCGGTTTCGCGGCCGTAGGTCACAAACAGCAGGTCGGCCTTTCCGTCCCCGGAAAGAAGAAAATCCTTCTCTCCGTCCGAAAGAGCGGCAGGGAGAGCAGGCTCGCTGCCGCGCGGATAGCGCACGGCGACAACGCCGGGTTCCTCCAGCGCAGCACGGCGTAAGCAGGTCCGCAGTTCGTTAAATGTGGAGGGGGAATAGACGGCGACGCCGGGAATCTCACTTAAAAATCCGGCGTCGAAGAGACCTTGATGGGTTTCTCCATCCTCTCCCACGATGCCGGCGCGGTCGACCGCCAGTACGATGTGCATACGGCCGATTGCGGCGTCATGGATAATCTGGTCAAAGCCGCGCTGCAGGAAGGAAGAGTAGACCGCGAACACAGGAATCAGCCCGGTTTTTGCCAGTCCCGCAGCAAAGGTAACGGCATGCTGCTCCGCGATACCGACGTCAAAAAAGCGGTTTTTGAATGTTTCCTCAAACCGGGAGAGGCCGGTGCCGCCGCACATGGCAGCCGTGATGGCGCAGATGCGTGCGTCGGCTTGCGCGAGGGTGCACATTTCCTCTCCAAACACGTCGGAGAAGGTTCGGCCGCCCTTCGCGGGACATCCGGCGGCCGGATCAAAGGCGGAGACGCCGTGAAAATCTTTGGGATTCTTCTCAGCATAGGCATAGCCTTTGCCCTTGGTCGTAATAACATGAATCAGAACCGGGCGGCTTTCGTTTTTGGCTACCTCCATCGCGAAAAGGAGCCGCTCAAGGTCATGGCCGTCGATCGGGCCATAGTAGTGGATGCCCAGATCCTCAAACATATTGCTGTGATAAATGGCGTTTTTGAGCGCTGTTTTGGAATTGACGATGGCGTTGCGCAGGGGCGTGCCGATCTTCGGAATGCGGGCGATCGTTCGGTCAACCAGCCGTTTGAACCGGTAGTAGGATGGGCGGGTCCGCATCACAGTCAGATGACGCGGAAAGCCTCCGACATTGCGGCCAATTGACATTTTATTGTCATTGAGGATGATGACCAGATTGTCCTTGCCGTGGCCGGCGTTGTTCAGCGCCTCAAACGCCATGCCGCCAGTCATTGCCCCGTCCCCGATCACGGCGACGCTCTTAGCGTCAACTCCGCGGAGGGTGTTGCCCTTGGCGATGCCGAGCGCGGCTGAGATTGAGCTGCTGCTGTGGCCGGTGATAACCGGGTCGTGGGGGCTTTCGGACGGTTTCATAAAGCCGGACAGACCCTCCTCCTGCCGCAGCGTGTCAAAAAGGTCGCTGCGTCCGGTCAGCAGCTTGTGGGTATAGCACTGGTGTCCCACGTCAAAGATAATGCTGTCCTTCGGTGAGTCGAATACGCTGTGAATGGCGACGGTTAATTCGACCACGCCGAGGTTAGAGGCAAGATGGCCGCCGTTATTTGAAACGGTGGCGATAATTTTGTTGCGGATCTCCTCACAGAGGATTTTTTTCTCCTCCAATGAAAGACGCTTTACATCTCCGGGTGAATGAATTGTCTCCAGCAGCGACATGAGAACACCTCCTTTACATCAGAATCAAAATGAAAAATCAGAATGAGTCAACCCACCGGCATCACAAAACCGACGATGACGCCGAGTACGATACCAGCCAGCACCTGCAGTGGCGTGTGTCCCAAAACTTCTTTAAACGCATGAAACCGTTGGTCGCTGTTTTGATTTTCATCCAGCATTTGCTGGATGATGATATTGAGGGCTTTGGCGTGCTCGCCTGCCTGCCGCCGGACGCTCATGGCGTCGTACATGACGATCAGCGCCAGCGCGAACGCGATGGCGAACAGGGGAGAAGCCAGCCCCTCCTGCCGGCCGATCGCAACCATCAGGGCGACGACAGTGGCCGAGTGGGAGCTGGGCATACCGCCCGGACCGATCAGCCGTTCCAGCTTGAATTCCTTCAGAAAAATCCGGGCGTGGAAGGCTTTCAAAATCTGTGCCAGCGCCCAGGCGACGACGGCGCTGATCAGCGGTTTATTGAGCAGAAGGTCAAAAAGATGGTTTTCCATTCCGCATCTCCGTTCTTTGCATTTTGATGGATCCTTTAATTGTTTCGTATCAAGAGGTAATCGACCAGCGCGGATAAAAAGGCAGTGTCTCCTTCCATGTCCGCGAGAGCGCCCTTGGCTTCATCCGAGAGTGCGTCGGCTGTTTCCCGCGCACCCTCCAATCCGAGCAGAGTGACAAAGGTGTTTTTGCCATTTTCGGCATCGCTGCCGATCGGTTTGCCAAGCACCTCCGCCGAGCCGGTAACGTCCAGAATGTCGTCGACGATCTGGAAAGCGAGGCCGAGCGCGTCGGCATACCGCTGTGCGGCGGCTGTCTGTACCTGATCCGCGCCGGCGGCGATGCAGCCCAGCGTGGCTGAGACCCGCAGAAGCGCGCCGGTTTTCAGCGCGTACATCTGCCGCAGTTCGGCTGCGGTTGCCGTTTTTCCCTCCAGGTCGAGGTCGATCACCTGGCCGCCGATCATACCGGCGGCGCCGGCCGCTTTGGCCAGGGCGAGGGCGGCGGCACAGTTCTTTGCAGGGGAGAGGGGGGCGGCCGAAACCGTCTCAAACGCCAGGGTCAGCAGACCGTCGCCGGCCAACAGGGCGGTGCTCTCTCCAAATGCGATGTGGCAGGAGGGCTTGCCCCGCCGCAGATCGTCGTTGTCCATGCAGGGCAGGTCGTCGTGAATCAGGGAATAGGTATGGATCATTTCGACTGCGGCAGCGTAAGGGAGGGCGGCCTCTGCCTTCCCCGAAAAGAGGCGGCAGAATGCAAGCGCCAGCCCCGGCCGTATACGTTTTCCGCCGGCGCCCGTGCTGTAGGCCATGGCGTCAAATACCTTTTTTTGCCGGCAGTCGCCGGAGAAAAGGGCGGCGGTCAGCGCCTTCTCAGTCATGGCGGCGTATTCTTCCAGCCGCCTGGATACCCGGTCAATCATGTTCATCCCCGCTTTCGGCAGGCTGTGGTCTCTCCGCAGTCAATTCGGTAATTCTCTGCCGGGCGTCGGTCAGCTTTTTCTCGCACGCGGCGGTGAGGCCGACTCCCTCTTCAAACAGCGCCATCGCGCGGTCGAGACCGCATTCTCCCTCCTCCAGCTCGTTCACGATTGCTTCGAGCCGGGTGAGCTTTTTCTCAAACGATTCGGTTGCTGCTGTTTTCTTCATCGGTTGCAATCTTCCTCTCTGTTACCCGGCAGTCGAGGCTGCCGGCGGCCAGTCGAATCTCTACCCGGTCGCCGAGGGAAACCGCCCCCGCGTCGGTCAGGATCCGGCCGTCTTTATAGGTAAGTGAGTAGCCCCGGCCGAGGACGGCCAGCGGGCTTAATGCATGCAGACGGCCTGCGGCGTTTCCCAGGCCGGCGGCAGCGTTCTCCACCCGCTCCTTCCCGCAGCGGAGGAGGCGGGCGGAAAGACCATCCAGCCGCAAAGCCTGTTGCTCAGCATAAAACTGCGGATTTTTCAGGGCGGGGGAGCGCCGCAGGGTTTGCAGCGCAGCTTCCTTTTTTCGTAAAATGCCGGAAAGTGCGCCCTTCAGTGCAGATCGTGTATCCCGCAAGCTTTCGAATACAGCGGTTTTGTCCGGCACTGCCAGCTCGGCCGCGGCAGATGGAGTGGGGGCGCGCAGATCGGCCGCCAGATCGCAGAGGGTATAGTCGGTCTCATGTCCGACGGCCGAGATGACCGGAATCGGGCAGGCGGCGACCGAGCGCACCAGCACTTCCTGATTAAAGGCGTCCAGATCCTCCGCCGAGCCGCCGCCGCGGCCGAGGATGATCAGATCGGCGTCCCGGGTTTGGGAAAGATGATCGAGCACGGCTGAAATCTCGGCCGCGGCGCCCTCTCCCTGCACCGTGACCGGGCAGAGGAGGATTTCGGCAGGAGGCCAGCGGCGGCTGAGCACCGAGCAAATATCCCGCACAGCCGCGCCGGTGGCCGATGTAAGAACGGCGATGCGGCTGGGATATTTCGGCAGAGGCTGCTTGTTTTCTTCATCAAACAGACCCTCGCCCGCCAGCTTTTTTCTAAGCTGCTCGGCGGCAAGGGTCAGCGCCCCCAGACCGTCGGGCTGCATATCGTCGACATAAAGCTGATACTGTCCGTCCCGCTCATAGAGGGAGACCCTCCCGCGGCAGATGACCTTCATGCCGTTTTCCGGCTTCCATTTGAGTCGTATGGCGGCCGAACGGAACATAACGCTTCGGATGACGCCGCCATCATCCTTGAGGGAAAAATAGCAGTGTCCGCTGGCATAATGTGCCTTGAAGTTGGAAATCTCCCCGGTCACAAAGATAAAGGTGAGACCCGGATCCTCCTCCAGCAGGGAGCGGACGTAGCGATTCAGTTGTGTTACGCTGAGAATGAGGTTTTGAGCCATATCGGTATCCTTTACAAGCGGGCTGTAAAGCGCAGCCTTAGCTTACAGTTTGATGCAGAACCTGCTGCGGATGTGGTTTGAAAACAAGGTGAGGTGTTTTTTTGCAGATGCATCCGATGCGGGGGTGTCGCATAAAGCTGTCGCTTTATTCACCCGGACGCACCCCTCCCGGTATGGAGGGCTTCGGCCAGCAGAGCGACGCCGGCCGCGTTGTCAGAGGAAAAAGCCGGTTCGGCAAAGCGGCCGCCGTATGTTTCCTGCAGGGCGGCCCGGATGGTGGAATTGGACATCACGCCGCCGGCGAACAGCAGGGGAAGGGGGCCGTGTTCCGCCAGCAGGATGCGGCAGGTGGCGTCGAGCGCAGCGAGAATGGCGTCGATGCAGTAGCGCGCAACCTCTTCCGGTGCGCGGCCGGCGGCAAGAAAGGCGGCGCACTGATTCTCGATTCCCGAAAGACAGCAATCGGCGCCCTTCATGGTTGGGCGCGGCCGCTCGGGCGAACGGCCGTTTGCCGCCAGCCGGTCGAGGGCCGGCCCGGCCGGGAAGGGGAGGCCGAGCAGCCGGCCAACCCGGTCGACGGCCTGCCCGGCTTTAAGGTCGAGCGAGCCGGCGATTTTCCGGCAGGTGAGGATGCGTTCGGCGTCCGGAGATACGAGCAGTGCCTCGGTCGTGCCGCCCGAAACGTGAAAAGCGATAAAAGGGCCTGACATCATTTCCTGCGCGCCGGCCGAATAGAGGGCGGCCATGATATGTCCCGCCTGGTGCGAAAAGGTATAGACTGGGATGCGCAGCGCAGCGGCAACCGATCGCGCCATGGCCTGTCCGGCCAAAAAACAGGGCATGTAGCTCCCGATTTCCTCCCGCGGGGCGGAGGAGACGCCGACAGCCGAAAGACCGACCGCGTCGGCCAGCGCCCGCTCGAGGACGACGGGCAGGTTTTTGACGTGATGAAACACGGCGTCGCTCTGCCGCAGGCCGAGTGCGCCATCCTCTACCGGGAGAAGCTGTTTTTCGTTGGCAATTACCTCTTTGTCCCGGCAGAGGGCGGCCGAGGAGGTGTAGTTGCTTGAATCAATTCCGAGGTATTCAGGCATCCGGATCGCCCGATTCTGTTTGATCCGCCTCGACCGCGCCGGGGGCTTTGGCCCGCACGATCGAGCCGAGCACCCCGTTGACGTAGGCGGCGTCCTCCTCGGTTGCGAATTTTTTGGTCAGCTCAACCGCTTCGTTGATGGAGACGCTTTCGGGAATTTCGGGTAGATAGAAAATCTCATACACCGCGAGACGGAGGACAGCCAGCGCCACTCGGGACAGCCGGTCGAGCGCCCAGCCCCTGAGGTGAGCCGATACAGCGGCGTCAATCTCGTCAAGATGGTCGAATACGCCGGCTGCCGTGCCGTCGGCATACGCGTTCGGTGCGATCAGACGGCATTGCACCGCGTCGGCGATAATCTCCTCCATCGGTTCATCCCGGAAGCTTTTTTCAAAAATCAGGATAAAGGCCTGCTCCCGCGCTTCTTTTCTGGTCATATCTGGGCTCCAATCCGGCCGGCGCCGCCAACAGCGGCCACGGCACATGCATTCTGCCATATTTGCATCGTCTGTCCAGGAGAGAAAACTGCCGCACAGCCTCCCTCCACAAAAAAGGAGAGGGCGTTTCGCGCCGTCCAGGGGTGAAAACAGGATAGACGAGCATATAATATCACTATATATTGTATACGATTCCATGTTGTTTTTCAATCGCTTTTTTCCTTTTTAGAAAATTTGTTGCGGCGCCGCGTGGAATCGGTTATACTTTATAGGAAAAAGCACGACAAGGTTGGTTTGCATTGCCGAAACCGAAACATCCTTGACGCGGAGCTGTTCCGCGCCGTGCCGTATAGAAAAGGATGCGATCCACTATGAATGAAGACCGTTTGTTCCATCTTGGATTTGACGCCCGGCAGTACAGGGCGAAGTATGCTCTCCTCCCCGGGGATCCGGCGCGGACAGCTCCGATTGCTGACGCTTTGGGCGAAAATACGCTGGTCAGCGTCAATCGGGAATACACCGTCCGGCTGGCCCGCGTGGGAGAAGAAGACGTGTTCGTCTGCTCGACCGGGATTGGAGGTCCGTCGTGCGCCATCGCGGTGGAGGAATTGTATCTGGCGGGCGTGCGCACCTTTATCCGTGTGGGAACCTGTGGGGCGATGCAGCTTCCGGTGAAAGGAGGAGACCTGGTTGTCGCGACCGCCGCCGTCCGGCAGGAGGGAACCTCCCTCCATTACGCGCCGGCGGAATATCCGGCGGCCGCCGATTTTGCCGTGACGCAGGCGCTGGCCCGGGCGGCAGAGGAAGCCGGTTGCCCGGTGCATATCGGCGTCGTGCAGAGCAAGGATTCTTTTTATGGCCAGCATGCGCCTGAACGGATGCCGGTGGCCGATGAGCTTTTGTATAAGTGGAAAGCCTTTCAAAGCCTCGGCGTGCTCGCGTCAGAGATGGAGTGCGCCGCCCTGTTTACCGCGGCGGCTTCGCTCGGTGCCGCGGCCGGCTGCGTTCTGCATGTTATCTGGAATCAGGAGCGGGAGGCGGCCGGCCTCGACAATCCGCGGGTTTTGGATACCGGTGCGGCGGTCGGGGCCGCGGTGCGCGCGGTCAAGCTGTTGATGGAACAGAAAAGCGGAATATGATTTTACAGTCGGTCGTCCTGCTGTAAAAAAGGCGGCCGGGGCTGCAACGGCAAAATCTTTTACCTTTTTAAGCTCGGTTCGGCGGAAGGAGTTTAAAAATACGACGGATGCTTGCAATTTTCGCGTCGGTGTTTTACAATATGAAACGGAAAAATAAATGCGGAGGCGTTTGCTTTTTCGGCAAAAATGTATCCGTTTGATTGCCGGGAAGCAGATTCCCACGTCAAAAAAGGAAGGGATGAGCAGCATGGCAAAAGGAAAAGGAATCCTTGGCGAGTTTAAGACGTTCATCATGCGGGGCAACGTGATCGACATGGCTGTTGGTGTCATTATCGGCGGTGCGTTTCAGAAAATTATTACATCGTTGGTTGACGACGTTGTGATGCCAGTCATTACGCTGATTACCGGAGGTATTGATTTCAACAACTGGTTTATTGCGCTGGACGGCGGCAAATACGCCTCTCTGACTGAGGCGAAGACGGCCGGCGCCGCAACCCTGAATTACGGCACCTTTATTACTGTGGTCATCAACTTTTTGCTGATGGCGGCGGTCATTTTTCTGCTGGTCAAGGGGATGAACGCGCTGGCCGAGCGAACCGTACATAAAAAGGAAGAGGCACCTGCCGCCCCAACCGTGAAGGTTTGCCCTTACTGTTTGTCTGAGGTGCCGGCGAAAGCCACCCGATGTGCCCACTGCACCTCGGCGCTGGAGACTGAGGCGGCTGCGGAATAAATCTTTGCAGTCGGTTGCTCCGGTATTGGCAGACTGTGGCGTGGGCTTTTGCGACAGGTGTGCGAAATGTTGAAAAAGTGAAAAGCGGCCGGCCGGAAACATACCGGGTCGGCCGCTTTGGCTGTGCAGACGCCGTTTTTTAACTATGCCGAACGCAAAAACGGCCCCGGATCGTCCAAGATCCGGGGCCGTTTTTGCGTTCAGATTTGTTTTGATGGTTTGAGTCAAGCGGAAAACAAGGGAGCACTTTATTCGTAATCGACCACGTCGACCCATTTCAGCAGGAAATCCCGCTCCTCCGGCTTGCCCTTGACCGACTGCGAAGCGGCGACGATCGGCAGCCACTGCTGCACATACTGTTTGGCGGTGTCGCTCTTCTTGCAGAAGAGGTTCATGTATTTCTCAGCCAGATCGTTGTCGCCCGACAGGCAGAACAGAAGATAGGTGCGCGCCGCGTCGGCCGAGGCGTTTCCCTGCGTCGCGTGCGACCAGTCGAGGATATGCGCCGTACCGCTATCGCTGATGATGATGTTGCTCGGGTTGAAATCGCCGTGACAGACCTTGTTGTGCTTGGGCATCGATTCCAGCCGGGTATGGAGATCATATCGGGTGGTTGCGTCCAGGTCGGTCTCACTGATCTTGCGGGCCATCTTGTCTTTCAGCTTGTTGAGCAGCGGAGCGCGCTTGGACTGCACCTCCAGTTGAAGGTCGACAAATCGCTCAAGATATTCATCCATCTTGTCCGGGTTTTCCTCCATCAAGCGGGCAAGGGTCTTGCCCGGAACGTAGTCGATGATGATCGCCCACTTGCCGTCGATCTTGGTGACCTCTTCCAGCTTGGGAATGTTCAGGCCGGTTTCCTCCACACGGGCCTGATTGAGGGCCTCGTTGAGAATATCCGCCTTGGAGTAGCCTTCGTTGAAAACCTTGATGACCTTGTCGCCGTCGCGATAAATGGTTTTATCGTTGCGAACCGCAATTACTTTATCGAGTTTCATGAAAATCCTCCTCCTTATTTGCCGTAGTAGGCCTTGAGGTACATCTCTTTGATCTCGCTCATCAGAGGATATCTCGGATTCGCACCCGTGCACTGGTCGTCGAATGCCTGCTCAACCATATCGTCCAGCGTGTCGAGGAAGTATTTCTCATCCACGCCGTAGTCCTTAATGGTTTCTTTAATACCGACTTTCTTCTTCAGCTCGTCGATTGCGGCGATCAGGTTCTCCAGCTTTTCCTCGTCCGTCTTGCCTTTGATGCCGAGATAATCGGCAACCTCGGCATAGCGGGCCAGGGTGTGCGGATGATCATACTGGGAGAAGGTACCCATCTTGGCCGGAGTCTCAGACGCGTTGAAGCGGAGGACATGGTCGATCATCAGCGCGTTGGCAATGCCATGCGGCAGATGATGGAAGGCGCCCAGCTTATGAGCCATCGAATGGCAGACGCCGAGGAAAGCGTTCGCGAAGGCCATACCGGCCATGGTGGCGGCATTGGCCATTTTCTCACGCGCGACGGGATCGTTCGGGCCGTTGTCGTAAGCGCGCGGCAGATACTCAAAGATCATTTTGAGTGAACGCAGCGCCAGACCGTCGGTGTAATCGGTAGCCAGCATAGCGGCGTAAGCCTCCAGCGCGTGGGTTACCGCGTCGATACCCGAAGCGGAGGTCAGGCCCTTTGGTGCGTTCATCATCATGTCGGCGTCGACAATCGCCATCTTGGGCAGCAGCTCATAGTCGGCCAGCGGGTATTTTACGCCGCTCTTTTCATCGGTAATAACAGCGAAGGGGGTAACCTCCGACCCGGTGCCGGCCGAGGTCGGCACCGCGATGAAGTAGGCCTTTTCGCCCATCTTCGGGAAACCGTAGACGCGCTTGCGGATGTCGATGAACCGCATGGCCATATCCATGAAGTCGGCCTCCGGATGCTCGTACATCACCCACATGATCTTACCGGCGTCCATGGCCGAGCCGCCGCCGATGGCGATGATGCAATCCGGCTGGAAGGCGCGCATCTGCTCGGCGCCGGCCTTGGCGCAGGCCAGGGTCGGGTCGGGTGCGACATCAAAGAAGGTGGTGTGCTGAATACCCAGTTCATCCAGCTTGTTGGTGATCGGCTTGGTATAGCCGTTGTTGTACAGGAAGGAGTCGGTTACGATGAAAGCCTTTTTCTTATGCATGACCGTGCCCAGCTCGTCAAGAGCGACAGGCAGACAGCCTTTCTTGATATACACCTTTTCAGGCGCTCTGAACCACAGCATGTTCTCTCTCCTCTCGGCAACCGTCTTGATATTGAGCAGGTGCTTGACCCCAACGTTTTCAGAGACGCTGTTGCCGCCCCACGAGCCGCAGCCGAGGGTCAGGGAGGGCGCCAGCTTGAAGTTGTAGAGGTCGCCGATGCCGCCGTGGGAGGAGGGGGTGTTGACCAGGATCCGGCAGGTCTTCATCCGCTCCTGGAACTCGTCGAGCTTGGCCGTCTCGGTCACGGGGTTGAGATAGACGCTCGAGGTGTGGCCGTAACCGCCGTCGGCGATCAGGTGCTCGGCCTTGTCCATGGCCTCGTCAAAGGTTTTGGCCTTGTACATGGCCAGAACGGGAGAAAGCTTCTCGTGTGCGAATTCCTCGCTCAGTTCGACGCTCTCGACCTCACCGATCAGGATCTTGGCCGTTTCAGGCACCTTGACCCCGGCGAGCGCGGCAATCTTAAAGGCCGACTGTCCGACGATCTTGGAGTTCAGCGCGCCGTTGATCAAAATGGTTTTGCGAACCTTGTCCAGCTCGTCCTTTTTCAGGAAATAGCAGCCGCGGTCGGCAAATTCTTTTTTAACCTTGTTGTAGATTTTATCCAGCACGATGACCGACTGCTCAGAAGCGCAGATCATGCCATTATCAAAAGTTTTGGAGTGGATGATCGAGTTGACAGCAAGAAGAATGTCGGCGGTGTCGTCGATGATGGCCGGCGTATTGCCTGCGCCGACGCCCAGCGCCGGTTTGCCCGAAGAGTAGGCCGCCTTAACCATGCCGGGGCCGCCGGTCGCAAGAATGGTGTCGGCTTCCTTCATAATCAGGTTGGTCATGTCGAGGCTCGGGACATCGATCCAGCCGATGATATCCTCCGGCGCGCCGGCTTCAACCGCCGCCTCCAGCACGACCTTGGCCGCCGCGATGGTCGACAGCTTGGCGCGCGGATGGGGGCTGATGATGATGCCGTTGCGGGTCTTTAAGGAAATCAGGGTTTTGAAAATCGCGGTCGAGGTCGGGTTGGTGGTCGGGATGACCGCCGCGATCAGGCCGATCGGCTCGGCAACCTTTTTGGTGCCGTAGGCCTTGTCCTCTTCCACCACGCCGCAGGTTTTGGTGTTCTTGTAAGCATTGTAAATGTACTCGGCAGCGTAGTGGTTCTTGATAACCTTGTCCTCCACAATGCCCATGCCGGTCTCTTCTACCGCCATTTTGGCCAGCGGAATACGCTGCTTGTTGGCGGCGATTGCAGCGGCCTTGAAGATTTCGTCAACCTGGCTCTGCGTGTAGGTCGCAAATTTTTCCTGCGCCTTGCGGACACGGGTGATTGCGGCCTCCAGTGTTTCCACACTGTCTACAATCGGGTAAGTTTTTTCTTTCATGTCAACTTCTCCTAACTGATAGATTTTCATGGCTTTGGCTTCTTGCTTGTTAATAATTTAACACGCACTTTCGCTTTTGTCAACCGTTGAAGCGGCTGTTCGACAAAATTTTAACAATCGGACAAAACAAGCCGAAATCCAGGAGGGTTTTTATGCTATTTTCATTATAAGTATCCAGCGATGACAAGTCAAGCAAAGAAACGGAAATTTCTGGAAAACGCAAAAAGAGGCGTCCAACTGGCGAAAACGCCCGCTTTTTTAGGCGATCAAGCCGGCAACGTGCGTGTTCCTTTTTGCGGTTCTCTCTGAAAAAGGGGGAAATATATGTTTACCGGACGGCAGAATGAAAACAATAGCCGTCAAATTGCCCGAACAGAAAGGGCAGATCAGCCGCAGCCGAGCTGTTTTGCACCTGGTGATGCGACGAAATTCAACCATCCGGCAGGCTTTTCATACCTTTCGAGTTGCAAACTTCACCAGATTTATAACTGCCCTTTACAAAAACGGGATGGAAAGATTACAAAGGCTACACTATTCTATAAACAAAGAGGGGGGTCGAATTATGCCGTCAACCTATGCGCACTATGTGTTTGGCAGAGAGATTCTGCAGCGTTATCCTGAACCGGTCCGCAAACTGGCAGAGGAGAATCCGGAGCTGTTTCAAATCGGCTTGCACGGCCCGGATATCTTGTTTTATTATAAGGCGCTGACCGACAATCCTGTAAATCGGATTGGATTCTCCATGCACGAGCGGCCGGCCGAAGAGTTTTTTCACCGTGGAGCCGATGTGGTACGGGGGATGGAGGATGATAACGTCAAGAGGCAGGGAGTGGCTTATCTTTTGGGGTTTCTCTGCCATTTTGTGCTGGACAGCACCTGTCACGGCTATATAGAGAAGAAAATCCATGTCAGCGGCCTTTCCCATACAGAAATAGAGGTGGAATTTGACCGCGCGCTTTTGATCCGGGACAACAAAGATCCGGTTCGGCAGTCGTTAATCGGTCATATTCGTCCGGATGCTCAAAAGGCGGCTGTGATTTCCCTCTTTTTTGACGGTGCAAGTTCGAAACAGGTTTTTAGGTCTCTGCGTTCCATGATCCGGTACAACGGTTTGCTGGTTGCACCGCAGGGCTGGAAACGCGGGATGATTCTCTTGATTTTGAAACTGACGGGGAATTATAAGGAGATGCATGGGCTGCTCGTCGGCCGGCAGCCACATCCGCTTTGCGCGGACAGCAACCTGCGCTTGGCCGGACTGATGGAGCGGGCACTGCGGCAATGCCTGAAACTGACCAAAAATTATCTGGAATACCTGGAGGGCGGGGTCGCGCTGGATCCATGGTTTTCCAGGACCTTTTCCGCCGGCCCGGACTGGCGGCGGATCTCGCTAAATCCGTCGGAGGAGGAACAAAACGATGAAGCTTAAACTGACCGCGCTGGAGAAAAAATGGGTTTTGTACGATGTGGGAAATTCCGCTTTTACCCTGCTTGTTTCCACGATTCTTCCCATTTATTTTAATTTTCTGGCGGCGAACGCCGGAATTTCCGGTACGGATTATCTGGCGTATTGGGGCTACGCCACTTCCGCGGCTACCGCTTTGGTAGCGGTTTTGGGACCGACGCTGGGCACCGCCTCTGACCTGCGCGGATGGAAGAAAAAGATTTTTCTCGGATGCCTCTTGCTCGGCGCGGCCGGCTGTGTGCTGCTTGGATTTATTCAGTCCTGGATGTGGTTCCTGCTGCTCTTTGTGTTGGCCAAGACCGCATATTCCCTCAGCCTGGTGGTGTATGATTCCATGCTGACTGATGTGACGGAAGAGGCCAGGATGGATGAGGTGTCCGCACATGGATATGCCTGGGGCTACATTGGCAGTTGCATTCCTTTTATCCTTTGCTTGGTGCTGGTTCTGTTTTATGAGCAGATGGGCTTGAGTATGGCTGTAGCCATGGGCATCGCCTTTTTTCTGATTGCGGTGTGGTGGATCGCGCTGGCTTTGCCTCTGCTGTTTGGGTATCGGCAAAAATATTATATGGAGGCGCAGGCGCATCCGGTTGCCTCCAGTCTGAAGCGTCTTGGACACATTTTTGGGGAACTGAAGCGGGAGAAGAAAATTCTTCTTTTCCTGATAGCCTTTTTCTTTTTTATCGACGGTGTGTATACCGTCATTGATATGGCGACTGCTTACGGTACCGCGCTTGGGTTGGATACGACCGGCCTGCTGCTGGCGCTGCTGGTGACCCAGGTCGTGGCTTTCCCGGCGGCGCTGGCGTTCGGCCGCCTGTCCAGGAAGGTAAAGGCCGCCCGGCTGATTCTGGTTTGCATCGGCGCCTATTTCTGCATTTCGGTTTATGCGATCATGCTGCATCGACAGTATCAGTTTTGGATTCTCGCCGTTTGTGTAGGGTTGTTTCAGGGGGCGATACAGTCCCTTTCCCGCTCGTACTTTGCCAAAATTATCCCGCCCGAACGCTCGGGAGAATACTTTGGAATATATGACATCTGCGGCAAAGGGGCCTCGCTGCTGGGAACCACGCTTGTGTCGGCTGTGACGCAACTGACCGACAGCGTCAATCTGGGCGTGGGTGCGCTGTCAGTGATGTTTTTGCTCGGCGGATTCTTTTTTTGGAAGACCGAGCAAACAGAGGATCGGCAGCAGCGCGCCGTACAACCGGAGCAATAGGAGGCGCTTTTCTTCGCCGGCGGGTAATCGTTGAAAATTTAACCGTTTCCGGGAGATTTATCTCTACCGGGTTTAACACATGCGTATTTATCAAAAGGAACAGTGCGTCCTCGAAAAAAATGGGGGCGGCCTGTTCCTTTTTTGCCGTTGTTCTTCTTTAAATATAAGAGAAGGAGCCGCATCTGCCAAACGGAAAGACGCTGTTTGGCAGATGCGGCGTTTGTGCAGAGAGCTGCGGAAATCTCAAGGTTGGCGGACAGCGAATCGCTGCGAAAGTGTTTTCGCCCGCGCCGGCGCAAGCCGGGCGTGAATACGGTTTCGGCGCTGTTTCTCTCGCCGTGCGGGGATGCGGCAGCCGAGATTCACGGCGGAAAAACTCGGCCGTCGCTAAGCCTGTATGGCTTTTTTTGATCTGGCGGCCGGGCTTTTATTGCTTTGCGGAGCGTGCCGCCGGTTCAGTATAGCCCGGACTGTGCGGGACAGAGGCGATGCGGATCGTCGTGTTATGTCCTTGGCCGGATTATTCTGCGTCTTCTTTTAAATTTTCCAGCGCGACACGCACGGCCTCAATTACAAAGGCGGTAAAGGTGCAATCTTTTCCTTGAATTGCATTTTCTACTTCGTTGATAACGTCGTTGGGGAATCGAATGCATTTGTTGGTCGTGAGGGGTGTGCTTGGAATTTTGAATTTTTTCATTTTATCTCATCCTTAATCTATTTTCCCTCCTGCTTTGAGTTTAATAGTATTGCAAATAATCTATATCTTATGCATTGCGTTTGTATTGCAAAAAACTGCGGGATGTGTTAGAATAACCATGAATTCTTCGTGATCGGAAGGGGAAAATGACGTTTTTGTGCGTCTGATTGATAGTTGGAACGGGCTGTGTCAGAAATATGCAGAACAAGTGTATCGTGCAATGTTTGTGGAGGTTAGATGCATGGGAACATCCGAATATTGGAATCAAATATGGAGGCGGTGCGTCGGCAGGCGTGTTCGGCTCACTGGTTTCGTAAGGCGGAGAAGGGGAACACCCAGCCTTTGGTTCGGTCTCTCTCTGTTCGGCGGGGGACAGCGAGGATCGGTGGAGGCCGCTTTTTCTCCGTCTATTATCATTCTATCATTGATTTTGGGGCTCGCTTTGGCGCTGGCGGTGGTTTTTATAATAAAATACCGGCGGGAAAAGCATCGCCGCCGGGAGATAGAGTTTCTGATCGACCGGGACGCGCGGACCGGGTTATGGGATCCAATTGCCTGCCGCAATCTCGCGGAAGAGCGGCTGGCCGCCTCGCCCGCCGAGCAACAGATGGCTCTTTTGGTGATTGATATAGATGATTTCAAATCGGTCAACGATACCTATGGCCATGCGATGGGAGACTGCGTCTTGGAAAGGTTCGGAATCCTCCTGCGGGAGATTTTTGTCCGTGAAGATGAAGTTGCCGGTCGCTGGGGCGGAGATGAATTTATGGTGCTGTTACCGGATTTTGGAGAAATTGGAGCTGTTTTGAAAAAATGCGAGCTTTTGCGACAGAAAATGCACCGGCTGATCTGCCGGGGAAAGACGCTTCAAATTACGTTGAGTATCGGCATAGCGCTGGCCGGCGGAGGGGAGAGCTTTGACCTTTTGTTTCAAAGGGCGGACAAAGCTATGTATCGCACCAAACGGTCCGGCCGCGACGGTGTTTTGGTGGACGATGGGAAGCGGGAAAGCCTCGCACCGGGGCTGCCGGAACTTTAAAGCATCAGAAAAACAGGCGGGAAAGAAATATCCTCGCCTGTTTTTTGTGACGCCTTTTTCTGCTATGCATAGGGGGCCTGCGGCGGCGACCGTGCGGCGCGCGGAAAAATTGTAAAATATGTATCTTTGGCCCATCTTTGGAACACACTATTTACCGGAGGTGAGACAAAATGAGTCCGAAGGAACTGCTGTATATTGAAGACGCGCTGGGTCATGAAACGTTTTTAAAAACCCAGTGCCAGTCCGCCGCGTCCAGCATACAGGACGGCGAACTGAAAAACTATGTGACGCAGCTTGTGAGCAAGCATGAGGAGCTGTTTAAACAGTTCTATAATCTTGTCTGAGTCTTACGCGTCGCGATATTCAAAAAAATCAAGAAAGGGATGTAATCAAATGGATGATAAATGTTTGATGGAAAGCATTCTGATGTCCACGAAAGGCGTTTGCGATCTGTATATGCACGGTACAATCGAGTCGGGCACGGCCAATGTGCACACGGCGTTCGACAAAGCGCTGCGTGACAGCCTCGCCATTCAGGACGAGATCTATAAGCGTATGACCGCCAAGGGCTGGTATCCGACCGAGCAGGCGGAGCAGCAGAGAATCAACCAGGTCAAGCAGAAGTTTGCCGCCCAGATGTAAGGGACAGGCCGCATATCGCAGACAACAGAAAACGGCACGGAAAGCCGGATATGCTTTCTGTGCCGTTTTTCTTGCCTAATAAAGAAGGGCAGCGCCGCAGGCGGTCTGTATTCCGGCTGTGTCGCGTGCAGAGGGTGTTACTCCACCGATTTCAGGGAGTCGATCATGTCGATCCTTTTCATGGAGCGATGCATAATCAGGCTGACAATGACCGAAAAGAGAATGGTGATGATAAAGGCCAAGAGAAAACTGAGCGGTTTGGTCTGCCGCCCGAACATAACCATGTCGATTTCGGCCGTGCGGACGACGAAGGCGGTCAGCACCCGTCCAAGAATCAGACCCAGCCCCGCACCCAGCAGGGTGAGGACAATATTCTCCCGAAAAATGTACATGCTGACCTCCTTGTCGTAAAAGCCGAGCACCTTGAGGGTGGCCAGCTCCCGCATACGTTCGGTGATGTTGATGTTGGTCAGGTTGAAAAGGACAACAAAGGCCAGCGCGCCGGCTGAGAGGATCAGCACCGCGACCACCAGATCGAGCACCCGTAGGGTCTCTTCAAATGTACTCCGGCTACTTTCCAGATTGGAAAACTGTAATACCTTGTCGTAACTGAGCAGGCTGGTAGAAAGTGCAGGTTCGTCTACATCCGATCCGTAGCGGAGATAAAGAAGAGAATACTCCGGCGTGGTCTGTATAGCGGTCTCATACTGCGCGGCGGTCATGTAAATGTAGTGGGAAACATAATTTTCGGTCAGCCCCCCGACCGTGAAGGAGACCGGCGTGCCCGCCCCACTTTGCAGGGTGATGGTGTCTCCAACCGAGAGACCAAGCATCACACCCAGCTTTTCGGTGATGATAACGCTGCTGCCGTTGAGGGCGTAGTTCTCCTCCTTTGTGCGGGAGGCGAGACGGACGAAATCCGTAAAGCGGTCGGAATCGGACGGCACTGTCACCGTGGCGTCATAGCTGCCGTTCGGACCGGAGGCGGTGTAGCTCTTTTGCATGACTGGCAGCATCTCCATATCCGGCGCGGAGGCTTTGGCGGCGTGCGCTATCTCCTCCAGTTCGGCGTCCGAAAGCTGACCGTCGGTTGCTACGACCGCGTTGTAGCGCCAGACCTGCTCATACTGCAAATGCACAATGTCGGAGATGGAGTCCTTTACCCCGAAGCCGGTCAGGGTCAGGGCGGTGCAGCCGGCGATGCCGATCAGAGTCATGAGCATCCGCTTTTTATAGCGGAAGATATTCCGAGCCGAGACCTTCTGGCTGAAATTCAGCCGTTTCCAAAGCGGCGTGATCCGTTCGAGCAGTACGCGCTTCCCGTTTTGGGGGGATTTCGGCCGCATCAGCCGGGCCGGCATTTTGGAAAGCTCCTTCCGGCAGGTCAAAAAAACGGTCAGCGCAACGCAGAGCAAAGAGATCGCCGTGGCCCAGACCGCCATATCCCAGCGAAACGGGGTGAGGATGTAGGGCGTGTTATACAGAATGGTATAGGCGTGGATGATGACGTTCGGGAAAAGCTGGAAGCCGATCAGCAGTCCGACGATGGCGCCGAGTAAAGTGGCCGACAGGGCATACAGCATAAATTTTGCCATGATGTATCCGCCTGTATAGCCCAGCGCCTTTAGAGTGCCGATCCAGCCACGCTGCTCATCCACCATGCGGGTCATGGTAGTCAGGCAGACCAATGCCGCGACCAGTAGGAAAAACACCGGAAAGATTTTTGCAATATTGCCGATCCGTTCGGCGTTCTGGCCGTATTCGGCGTAGCCGGGGGTGTCGTCTCTGGTAAAAACATACCATTCGGGCGGGGAGAGGACGGCAACCTCTGCCTTCGCGTCGGAAATTTCCTGTCGGGCGTCGGCCAGCTTTTGCAAGGCCTCCGGCTCGCTTTGGTTGTATTCGGCCAGGGAGGAGGCGTATTCCGCCTGCCCCGCATTGTATTCGGCCGCGCCGGATGTGTAGGAGGCCTCTGCCTCGGCAAGCGTTCTGCGCGCCGCCTCCAGCTCGGCCTTTCCGGCGGCTTCCCGACGGTCGATCTCCTCCTCTGCCGCGTCGAGCTGCGCGTCTCCGGCAGCGAGGGCCTGCGCCCCCTGCTCCAGCTCGGCGGCGGTCTCGTCCAGCCGGGCTTTGCTCTGCGTAAGGAGAGCGGAACTCTGCTCATATTCGGCCAGCGCGGCGCGGTAGAGGTCACTGTCCTCTCCGTATGCGGCTGCGAGCTGCCGAAGCTGTTCGGCGGCCGTTTTCAGGGCGGCGGCCGATTGCTCATATTCGGTCATTCCTGCGTCATAAGCGGCTTTTCCGGACGCATAAGCTGCTTGCTGCACGGCAAAATCTGCCCGATTTTGGGTAAGTTCGGATCTGGCGGCGGCAATGCTGCTTTCTAAAAGCTGCTCGTTTTGCACAAGCGCCGCCTTGCCGTCCGCAATCTCCCGCTCGGCCGCCGAAAGCCTGGCCTTTGCGTCGGCCAGCTTGCTCTCCGCGTCCTTTAGCTGCTGCTTTGCGTTGGCCAGCGAGGCCTCTCCGTCGGAGATTTCCCGTTCGCCGTCGGCGATCTGGCGGTTTGCCTCATCCAGCAAATTGTTGTACCGCTCATCCTTTCGGCTGTCGGCAAGGGCGGTGACCGCCGCCTCTCCCGCTGCGGCCGCGCTGTCGTAGGCCTCGGAGTAGGCGGCGGCCGCGATTGCGTCGTCAAAGCGGAGGTATACCTCAGTATACACCTCGCTGTCAAAATTCTCGGCCGGAATGTAAAGGGCGGTGTCGATCGAACCGTCACCGACCGTCGTGCTGCCGAACTCCGATGCGGAAATGTAAATAGGGCTTAAAAATTTGCCGACGACGGTGTATTCAGTTCGGGTCAGTGTGTCGGAGCCCTCGCCGGTCAGCACAATGCTATCCCCAATGTTCAGGTGGGATTTAAAGCTGGAGCTTTCGATCATGCACTCGTCGGCCGCCTCAGGCAGACGCCCCTCGGTGATCGAGACGCGATTCACCCCGCCGTTCCCGCTGTAGGAATAGACCCGGGCCACGATGTCGCTGCCGTCCGACCGGATTTCCAGATCAGCGAACCAGCCGGGATAAACGCTGGCGCCGTCGAGCTGCCGCAGCGCCTCGACGTCCGCCTCGTCAAACCCGAGGGTGGAAACTACCCGCATGTCGAAGAGATTGTTTTCGGCATAGAAGCGGTTGGACGATTCCTCCATATCCGGCTTGGTCGCCCTGATCCCGGCAAAGAAGCCGACCCCGATGGCCACAATGGTGAAAATGGAGAGAAACCGTCCGAGATTCTGCCGGATTTCCCTGCACGTGCTGGAAAAAACAGAAATCCTCATGTCCTCACCACTCAATCTCCGAAATGGGAGTGGGATGGCTGTTTGAGACAACCTCCCGCACCTTGCTGCTCTTCATTCGGATGACCTTGTCGCCCATCGGCGCGATGGCCGAGTTGTGGGTGACAAGGATGACAGTCATTTTCTCTTTTTTACAGGTATCGGCCAAAAGCTCTAAAATCATCTTGCCGGTGTTGTAATCCAGGGCGCCGGTTGGCTCGTCGCAGAGCAGGAGCTTGGGACGCTTGGCCAGCGCGCGGGCGATGGCGACCCTCTGCTGCTCTCCGCCCGACAGTCCGGCCGGAAAGTTGTCCATTCGTTCGCCGAGGCCGACCTTGCGCAGCATCTCCTCCGGCGAAACGGCGTCGTGGGAAATCTGGGTCGCCAGCTCGACGTTCTCCTTTGCAGTGAGATTGGGAATCAGGTTGTAAAACTGAAATACAAAGCCGATATCATACCGCCGGTGCCCGATCAGCTCGCGGTGGCTGTAGGCGGCGATGTTTTTGCCGTCGATGAGGATTTCGCCCTCATCAGCTTGATCCATCCCGCCGAGAAGGTTGAGCACCGTTGTCTTTCCCGAGCCGCTCGGCCCGGTGACGATCGCAAATTCTCCCCGTCCGACGTCGAAGGAAACGCCGTCGGCCGCCGTAACCGCGACTTCTCCCGAGCCGTAGCGCTTATAAACATTGCGCAAAGATACAAAATCCATATATATGCACACCCTTCCGTAAAGGCAGGCCGAAAAGCACTTCGCCGGTCTGCCGGAATTTTCAAATCTATAAGGATGTATAACTCTTTTTTTAAAACATTATACTATCTATTGCCATGCCGATCAATTTTCAATCCATGTCCAAAACTTGAACAAATTGTGAATTTTCGGCAATTGTGTTTGCCGTGCGACCGGAGAGCAGGGACAAACCGTCTTGACAAAACCACAAGATATGGTGTAAAGTAATAAAATAGGTGAAATATGTATTCATATAGGCGTTTATCAGACGCTTCTTTCCGCCCGTTTTAAAAGCCGGCGGTTTCAATGTTTTCAGAAAGGCGGGATTTTCAGCGCAATGGCAAAGAAAAACGCTTACGGCAACGAAAGTATACAAAGTCTGAAGGGCGCCGACCGGGTGCGCAAGCGTCCGGCGGTCATCTTCGGCTCGGACGGCATTGAAGGGTGTCAGCACTCGATATTTGAAATTATCTCCAACTCGATCGACGAGGCGCGGGAGGGATACGGCAAAAAAATCATTGTGACCCGGTTCTCCGACGGCTCGGTTGAGGTGGAGGATTTCGGCCGCGGTACGCCGGTCGACTACAATCCCAAGGAGGAACGCTTCAACTGGGAGCTGCTCTACTGCGAGATGTACGCCGGCGGCAAATACAACGCCGGGGATGGGGAAAACTATGAGTTTTCGCTGGGACTGAACGGCCTCGGCCTCTGTTCGACCCAGTACGCGAGCGCCTACATGGATGCCGAGATTAAGCGGGACGGATATCTCTACCGCCTGCATTTTGAAAAGGGAGAAAACGTCGGCGGCCTGCATAAGGAGCCGTATACCGGCCGCGATACCGGAACAAAGACCCGGTGGAAGCCGGATCTGGATGTTTTCACCGACATCGACGTGCCGCTCGAATACTACATGGACGTGCTGAAGCGGCAGGCGGTGGTCAACGACGGCCTGCTTTTCATTTTGAAGAATCAGGTCGGCGGTCGGTTTGAAACCTATGAATTCAAATATGAGCACGGCATTGCCGACTACGCGGCCGAGGTCGCGGGGGAGGACGCGCTGACTCCGGTACAGTTCTGGAACACCGAGCGGCGGGGGAGAGACCGTGCCGACAAGCCGGAGTACAAGGTCAAAATCAACGCGGCCGTCTGCTTTTCCAACAAGGTACAGCTCAAGGAGTATTATCACAATTCGAGCTGGCTGGAGCACGGCGGCTCGCCTGAAAAGGCGGCAAAAAGCGCCTTTGTGTCGCAGATCGACGCCTATCTGCGCCAAAACGGCAAATATCAGAAGAACGAGAGCAAAATTTCCTTCAACGACATCGAGGAGTGCCTGATTCTTGTGACCTCCTCCTTCTCGACCCAGACGTCGTATGAGAACCAGACAAAAAAATCCATTACCAATAAATTTGTGCAGGAGGCCATGACCGATTTTCTCCGCCACCAGTTGGAAATCTACTTCATCGAAAACAAGGCCGACGCAGAGAAAATCGCCGAGCAGGTGCTGATCAACAAGCGCAGCCGGGAGCGCAGCGAGCGGGAACGGCTGAATCTGAAAAAAACCCTTCAGTCGGGCAGCGACCTTGCCAACCGGGTGCAGAAGTTTGTCGACTGCCGCAGCCGGGACGTCTCGGAGCGAGAGCTGTTCATCGTGGAGGGGGATTCGGCCCTCGGTTCCTGTAAGCAGGCGCGGGATCCGGATTTTCAGGCCATCATCCCGGTGCGGGGCAAAATCCTCAATTGTCTGAAGGCCGAGTACGGTAAAATTTTCAAAAATGACATCATCACCGACTTGATCAAGGTGCTCGGCTGCGGGGTGGAGGTTAAATCCAAGGCCTCCAAGGATTTGTCCAACTTCGACCTCGGCAACCTGCGGTGGAGCAAGGTCATCATCTGTACCGATGCCGACGTCGACGGTTTTCAGATCCGGACGCTGATTCTCACCATGCTCTACCGGCTGACCCCGACCCTGATTAACGAGGGCAAGGTGTTTATTGCCGAGACCCCGCTGTATGAGATCACGACCAGGGAAAAGACCTATTTCGCCTACGACGATCGGGAGAAGGGGGAGATTCTCGCTATGATCGGGGAGAAAAAGTACATCCTCCAGCGGTCGAAGGGGCTGGGCGAAAATCAGCCCGACATGATGAATATGACCACCATGAATCCTGCCACCCGCCGGCTGATTAAGGTTTTACCGGAGGAGGCCGAGCGCACGGCCGAGGTATTTGATCTTCTGCTGGGGGACAACCTCCAGGGACGGAAGGACTTTATCGCTGAAAACGGCTATCTGTATATAGACGAGGCGGACGTGAGCTGATCTGCTGCGTGCCTTTTGCAACTGAAAAAGTATAAGGAGAATCGGT
This sequence comes from Candidatus Howiella sp., assembly GCA_050946935.1. Classification (GTDB taxonomy): domain Bacteria; phylum Bacillota; class Clostridia; order Oscillospirales; family Acutalibacteraceae; genus UQRS01. The sequence continues at coordinate 210,435 of JBMNVR010000002.1, read as the reverse complement.
ATGGCTCCAAGAAAAAGAAAAAATGAGAAAAAAACGCAGGCCGCGATGGATGCCTATATCGCGGGGGCGGGCACCGTTGTCGATCAGCCGATCACAAATACGCTGGAGACCAACTATATGCCCTATGCCATGAGCGTTATACTCTCCCGTGCGATTCCGGAGATTGACGGTTTCAAACCCTCCCACCGCAAGCTGCTGTACACCATGCAGCAGATGGGGCTGCTGAATGGCAGTCGGGTCAAATCGGCCAACATCGTCGGACGGACCATGCAGCTCAACCCCCACGGCGACGCCGCGATTTATGAGACGATGGTCCGCCTCTCCCGCGGGCATGAGGCGCTGCTGCATCCCTATGTCGATTCCAAGGGAAACTTTGGCAAAGCCTATTCAAGGGATATGATGTACGCCGCCTCCCGGTATACAGAGGCGGCGCTCGAGCCGGTCGCGGCCGAGCTGTTCCGCGATATTGACAAGGACACGGTTGATTTTGTCGACAACTACGACGCCACGATGAAGGAACCGGTGCTGTTCCCGGTTACTTTTCCAAGCATCCTGGTCAATGCCAACACCGGCATCGCGGTCGGCATGGCCAGCTCGATCTGCCCCTTTAATCTGGAGGAGGTTTGCCGTACCGCCATTGCCCTGATTCGGGACAAGGACGCGGAGGTCTCGGACACGCTGCTGGCGCCCGATTTTCCGAGCGGGGGAGAACTGATCTACAACCGGGCGGAGATGGAGAAGATTTATGCCACCGGACGGGGAAGCTTTAAGGTGCGGAGCGTCTGGGCCTATGACAAACCGGCGGGCTGCATCGACATTACCCAGATTCCTCCGACCACCACGACCGAGGCGATCATTGAAAAGGTTATTGATCTGGTCAAGGCGAAAAAGGTGACCGAGATCAGCGACATCCGGGATGAGACCGGCCTTGGCGGCCTGAAGATCACCATTGACCTCAAGCGCGGCGCCGATCCCGACCGGCTGATGCAGAAGCTGTTCGCCGCGACGCCGCTGCAGGACTCCTTCGCCTGCAACTTCAACGTGCTGATCGCCGGTGCTCCCCGCGTGCTCGGCGTGCGGGAGCTGCTGACCGAGTGGACCGCCTTCCGGGCCGAGTGCGTGCGCCGCCGGGTCTATTTCAGCCTGAATAAGGCAAAGGATCGCCTGCACCTCCTTCTGGGATTGCAGAAGATTCTGCTTGACATTGACAAGGCCATCAAAATCGTGCGGGAGACCCGGGAGGAAAAAGAGGTTGTCCCCAATCTGATGATCGGCTTCGGCATCGACGAGACCCAGGCCGAGTATGTTGCCGAGATCAAGCTGCGCCACCTGAACCGGGAGTATATTCTCCGCCGGCTGGAGGATATCGAAAATCTGAAGGCCGAGATCGAAGAGAGCCAGTCGATCCTCGACAACAAACGAAAAATCCACTCGATCATTGTGAAAGAGCTGGAGGAGGTTATCAAAAAATACGGCCAGCCCCGCAAGACCGCGATTATCGAGCTGTCGGAGGAGGCGGCGTTCTCTTTCGAGGCAGAGATCCCCGATTATCCGGTGCATCTCTTCTTTACAAAAGAGGGATATTTCAAAAAGATTACGCCCCAATCTCTGCGGATGAGCGGGGAACAGAAGCTGAAGGAGGGGGACGAGGTACTGCTGGAGCTTGAAGCTTCCAACAAGACCGAGCTGCTTTTCTTCACCGACAAGGCGCAGGTATATAAGAGCCGGGCGGCCGACTTCGACGACAGCAAGGCGAGTCTGCTCGGCGACTATGTCGCCTCCAAACTCGGGTTTGAGGAGGGGGAGTCGGCGATTTACATGATCGCGACCGACGATTATTCCGGGTTTGTTCTCTTCCTGTTTGAAAACGGCCGGGTGGCCAAGGTTGCCCTCTCTTCTTATCAGACCAAGACCAACCGCAAGCGGCTGGTCAACTCCTACTGTTCGAAATTCCCGCTGGCCGGGATCAAGTATATGCCCGGGGAGGGAGAGGTTCTGCTCCGTTCGACCAACGGTCGGCTGTTGCTGGTGGATACCGCCGTTCTGGCGACCAAGACGACCCGGGATACCCAGGGGGTTGCTGTGATGACTCAGAAGCGGGGACAGACACTTTGCGGGGTGGAGGATTACGTCGAAGGTACTTATGCCAAGCCGCATCGTTTCCGGACCAAAACCCTCCCCGCCGCCGGCAATTTTCCCGCGCAGGAGGATTTGGGAGAACAGCTTAGCTTATAGCCAAACGCGGGTCGCGGTATGGCGCGGCCGGACAGATGGAACGCCGCAAAAGTTTTCTGCCGGAATCCGGTGGAGGGACTTGCGTCGGGTTTCGGCCAAATATGCAAAAAGCCGCCGGATTTATCTTGTTGAAGATAAATCCGGCGGCTTTTACCATTCGGAAGGATTTTGCCAAGGTCGCGCCGCGGCGGGTATAAATCATGTGGTACGAGCATAGTCTTTAGCGGGAGAAGGGAAATCGTCCGACGGCTTTTTAGAGGCGGATTGCATAAACCGGCGGGCGCGGTTGTACTAAGAGCCGCTGTTTTACCCGATCCCCGGAAAGGAAGGCTTGTCAAAATGGAGATTTTGAAAACGATTCTGATTATTCTTGCTGCCGTGTATGCCATCGCGTTTCTCTTTTTCGCATTTAAAACGGGTAAGCCGCTGAAAACAATTTTGCTCCACCTGTTGCTGGGCCTTTTGGCGTTTCTGGCGCTCAACCTGACCTCCGGCTATACCGGCGTCCGGCTGGGCGTGAATCCCTGGTCGGTGCTCTGCGCCTCCGCCGCGGGGGTGCCGGGCGTGGCGCTTATGGTGCTGATGCGTCTGATCTGGCTTATATAGAATTGGTGTGTTGTGCTTTTTTTCGGGATATGATACAATATCCACGGACATTTTTTGAAATGAACGCCGATCTGCGCTCCTGTGTGCGGGAGGGCGTATGTTAGACGTCTACGGTAAAGCGAAGGCCCTCCGCCGGAAGGGATCGCGGCCGAGGGCCTGCCAAAAGCTTGCCAAAGCGACAGTTATCTCTGGTTGTTATTGTTGTTGAACTGGTTGCTGTTTTTCTGGTTGTTCTGGTTATTCTGCTGGTTCTGGTTATTCTGCTGATTCTGGTTATTCTGCTGGTTCTGGTTATTGTTATTGTTAAACTGATTGTTGTTTTTCTGGTTATTCTGATTGTTATTCATTTTTCTCACCCCGCTTTCGTTTTATATTGTTTGCGAAAGGGACAGATTTTATGCAAAAGGATGAAAAAGCTATGGATTTGCCAAAGGAATTTTTGGAAAAAATAAAAAGATTTCCCGGCGATGTGTCCGAAAGCTATTTGCAGCTTTTTTTAAACAAGCCGTTTGCCGGATATCGTGTGAATACGCTGAAAGCCTCGGTCGAAGCGGTGACGGCCGTTCTGGGCGGACAGGCCGTTCCGTTTTGCGACACCGGGTTTTATATAGAGGACGGCCGCCCCGGTCTGGGAAATCATCCGCTGCACCACGCCGGTGCTTTTTATATGCAGGAGCCTTCGGCTATGTCGGCGGTTGGGATGCTGTCTCCAAAACCCGGGGACCGAGTGCTCGACCTCTGTGCCGCGCCGGGCGGCAAATCCACCCAGATTGCGGCCGCGCTGGGAGGGACGGGCGTACTGCTCGCCAACGAGTTTGTGGCCGCCCGTGCGCGGACGTTGCTCTCCAATGTCGAGCGGATGGGGGTGCCGAACATCGTGGTGACTTCGCTCCGCCCGGATTTCCTCTGCCGCGCCGCTGCCGGCCTTTTTGACAAGGTGTTGGTCGACGCGCCCTGCTCGGGGGAGGGGATGTTCCGCAAGGAGCCGGCCGCGGTACAGAACTGGAGTGAGGAGAATGTGCGCGCCTGTGCCGTCCGTCAGGGAAAAATTCTCGACAGTGCGGCTGAGGCCGTGCGGCCGGGCGGTCGGATATGCTACAGCACCTGCACCTTTTCACCGGAAGAGAACGAGGGTGTTGTCGCCGCCTTTTTGCAGCGACATCCCGATTTTCATCTGACCGACAGCGGTGCGACGTTTGGGATTCCCGGATTCCCGGTCTTTGGCGGCGGGCGGGAGGAGATGACCCTCTGCCGTCGGATTTTTCCGGCCCAGGGCGGGGAGGGGCACTTTGCCGCTTTGCTGGAACGGGATGGCAACGCGGCCGACAGCGAGGAAAATACCTCTTTGCAAAGTGATTCGCCGCCGGACGCCTTTTCTGATTTTTGGAAAGATTGCTTCTGCGACCCTCTGCCGGCCGTCCGGGTGGAGGGAGAGCGCGTTCTGCTTCCCGCGCCGCTGCCTGAGCTTCCGGGGGTTCGGCCGCTTCGCAGCGGCTTGCTCGCCGGCGAGGTGGTCAAGGGCCGGTTTGAGCCGGCGCACGCCCTGTTCATGTGCGGCCGGTATACGCCGCGGCGCATTCTCTCTCTCGACGCGCCGGAGGAGCGCACCCGCCGTTTCCTGCACGGAGAGCAGATTGAGGCCCCCGGCCTCGCCGCCGGCTTTGTCGGCGTCCGGGTGGACGGGGTGCCCTGCGGCTTCGGCAAGGCGGTCGGCGGCCTCCTGAAAAACCGATATCCGAAAGGGCTGCGGCTTCTGCGTATATGAGGATACTGTGTGCGTTCTGAAACGGTTCAGACTGGGATATGTTTCGGCCGGCCGCGGGGGGGATGTTGATTACCCACAGTCCCAAGGGATGCTTTTCCGTAAGGAAGAGTTCCCCTTTGGGGCTGTTTTTCTGTTTTATTAAGACGGTTGGAATTCGGCACAAACCATTGGCGTCCCGGGCGGCCGACTCCGTATGTGTACGGAGTGTAAACATCCTTTGAATTTGAGCGAATGGGCTTGTATTTTCCTTTGCTTGCCAGTATAATAATTACTATATATCATTCTTTTACGCTTGGAACTGAAAGCTTATTGGATAAAGAAGGGGTTGTTTTCCTTTGTTGTTTTCTTTGCTCCGCGGAAATATGGGGGTTGTGCAGGCACTGATCTATGCGCTGTCCTCCCTGGTGGTTATTTTTCTGGTTCTTCCTGTGCATGAGAGCGCGCACGCCTTCACAGCGGTCAAGCTCGGGGATCCGACGCCGAAATATCAGGGGCGGCTGACCCTCAACCCGTTCGCGCACATTGATTATTTCGGGGCGCTGATGATCCTGCTGTTCGGATTCGGCTGGGCCAAGCCGGTCGGCATCAATCCCCGAAATTTCAAAAATCCCAAGGGCGGCATGGCCCTCACGGCGGTCGCCGGTCCGGTTTCCAATCTTTTGGTTGCCTTTTTGTTCATGCTGGTCTACTGCGCGCTGGAGACGTTCGCAGCCTCCGCCGTTCTTTCCACCGCGCTGCTTTATCTGGTTTATTTTCTGCTGTATGTCATCCAGATCAATGTGGGACTGGCGGTTTTCAACCTGCTGCCGATTCCTCCGCTGGACGGCTCGCGGCTGCTGACCGCCGTGCTGCCCGACCGGATTTATTATAAAATTATGCAGTATGAGCGGTTCATCATGCTGGGACTGTTCGCCCTGCTTTTCCTCGGCGTGCTGGATGTCCCGCTGAATTTTCTCCGGGACGCGGTGTACAACGGCCTCTTCTTTGTCGCCGGGCTGCCGTTCCGGCTATTTCAGTAAAAGGATTTGATGGTTTGGACAAGCTTTCTTACAGTCTGGAGGGGTTTGAGGGTCCGCTTGACCTTTTGCTCTACCTGATCTCCAAACATCAACTGAATATTTATGACATCAATCTGACCGAGCTGCTTGAACAGTACACCGCCCACATCCGCGCGATGGAGGCGGCGGATATGGAGGTTGCGAGTGAGTTTTTGGAGATGGCCTCTCGCCTTGTTTACCTCAAAACCGTCAGCCTGCTGCCCAAACATGACGAGGCCGAGCAGCTGCGGGAGGAACTGACCGGTGAACTGCTGGAGTATCAGACCTGCCGCAAAATGGCGGCGGTGCTTGGCAGCATGACCGAAGGGTTTGGCTGCTTTGTCCGGCCGCCCGAGCCGGCGCCGGTCAACAAAACCTACGCCCGCCGGCATGAGGCGGCGGTGCTGCTGGACGCCTACCTCGCCGCGGTGGGGAGGGGGCAGCGCCGTTTGCCGCCGCCGACCACCGTGTTTTCCAAAATCGTGGCGAAGAAAATCGTTTCGGTCTCCTCCCGGATCGTGCATGTTCTGCGCGGCCTCTGGAACGGGAAAAAGGAAAAGTTTTCCGCTCTCTTCAGCAAGGCGGAGAGCCGGTCGGAGCTGGTGGCCACCTTTCTCGCCGTGCTGGAGCTGGTCAAGGCGCGGCGGGTCGCCGTCTCGGGCGAGGGGGAGGACGCCACCGTCCGGATTGTGAAGGAGAAACATTAAGGGTGGCTTTGCCTCCCGCACACCATAAAAGGAACGGAATATGGCTATGAACAAAAATGAACAACTTGCCGCGGTAGAGGCGGTGCTTTTCGCCTCCGGCGAGCCGATCAGCGCCGACAAGCTGGCCGCCGCTGTAGAATTGTCGGAAGAGGCGTTGCCCCCGTTGCTTGCCGCGCTGGAAAAGCGGCTGGACGCGCCGGAGTGCGGCATCCGCCTTGTCCGGCTGGAGGACAGCTATCAGCTTTGCACCAAGGCGTCGCAGAGCGCCTTTGTCCGCCGTGCCTTTGAAATCCGCCGCAACACGCCGCTTTCCCAGGCCGCGCTGGAGGTGCTGGCGGTTGTCGCTTATAACCAGCCGGTGACCAAGGCTTTCATCGAGCAGGTGCGCGGGGTCGACTGCTCCGGCGTGGTGGGCAGCCTGTGCGAAAAGGGATTGATTGAGGAAAAAGGCCGTCTTGATCTGCCGGGGCGTCCGCTGCTTTATGGCACGACGGCGGTGTTCCTGCGCTGCTTTGGGCTTTCCTCGATCGAGGAGCTGCCGCCCCTCCCGGAGAAGGAGGAGGGGGCGCCGGCGGAAAATCCGATCCGGCAGATGGTGATTGATCCGGAAAACCCGACCGCCGCAGCCGTTGTTTCTTTGCCGGACAACATAAGCGGTGCCGAGTTGGATCATACTAATCCCGAAGGGGAAGCCTCTTCCGATCCGGCGGAATAACGAAGGGCGTGGTAATTTGCTGGTTTTGTATATCCTGCTTGGCCTGCTGGCGCTGCTTTTGATTTTATTGCTGGTTCCGCTGCGTTTTTGTATGGAATATAGCGGGGAAGTGACGGCCGGGTTTTCTTACCTCTTTTTCAAATTCCGGCTGCTGCCGCGCGAGCCGGCGAAGAAAGCGGAGAAAAAAGCCGCAAAAGCAGCGGAAAAGGAAACCCGAAAAGAGGAAAATCTATTTTCCCGCACCGCGCGGGAAGAGGGGCTGGCGTCCGCGTTCGGGCTGGCCGCGCAGAGCATCCGCTCTGCGGCGGAGAGATTCCTTCCGCTGTTCAGGCGTCTGGTGGTTGAGCGGCTGTATTTGGATGTGACCGTCGCCGCGGCCGACGCGGCCAAAACCGCGACCGAGTATGGCGCTGTCTGCGCCGCAGTTTTCCCGCTGCGGGGATTTCTTGGGGGGGTTATGACCTTTTCACGGGAGCATCTTGTGATTACGCCGGATTTTTCGGGAAAAGAGAGCCGGGTAAAATTGCTGCTCCGCGTGCGGCTGCGGCCGATTTTTATCGTGGGCGCGGCGATACGGTTTTTATGTGATCTTCTGAGCTATAAATGGAAGAATCGAAAGACAAATGATACATTAAAGGTAAAGGACGGTGCGAAGGTATGAGTGAAAACGAAAAGGTGACCGGACTGATTAACGCGGCGACCGATAAGCTGCGGGGAATGGTTGACTCGGATACTGTGATCGGACAGCCCATCCCGGTGGGAGAAATCACCCTGATTCCGGTTTCCAAAGCGAGCTTTGGCGTGGCGGCCGGTGGCAGCGACCTGCCAAGCAAGCAGCCCGGAAGTTATTTCGCCGGCGGAAGCGGTGCAGGTGCGACCGTGACGCCGGTCGCTTTTCTGGCTGTTAAGGACGGCGATGTTCGGCTTTTGCAGATTTATAAGGATGACTCGGCCTCCGGCCGGGCGATCGGTCTTTTGCCCGAACTGTTTGACCGGGTGACCGACCTCTTTAAGAAAAACAACGGCAACAATCAGGAATGAACGGCATCGTTTCGTCATAGGATTACCTGTAAGTTCTGTGCGTAAAGGGGTATTGCCTTTTTTGCCGCAGGGCACGGTTCGGGATTCCCGAAATCTGAGGGTAGGGTGGCGGAACGGTTTGCTTAAACACATTCTTTCTTTCACGGCGGCGTTTGCACTGCTTTGCGCGCTGCCGTTTGTCTGTTCGGCACAGCCGGATGTTTCGGCTGAGGGGGCGATCCTGATTTCAGCCGGCAGCGGGCGGGTGATCGCCGCGTATAACGAACGGGAAAGGCTGCCGATGGCCAGCACAACCAAGATTATGACCGCTCTTTTGTTGGCTGAATGCGGCGACCTTTCGAAGGAGATTGTCACGACCAGGGAGATGGTCACAGTGGAGGGGTCGTCGATGGGTCTCCTTTCCGGAGACCGGGTTACCTATCATGATCTGCTGTACGGGATGCTGCTTGCCTCCGGCAACGACGCAGCCAATACGACCGCCATCTGTCTTGGCGGAAGCACGGCCGGCTTTGCTGAGCTGATGAACGTGCGGGCCGCCGAGCTGGGATTGACCGACACGCACTTTGTCACACCCTCCGGCCTTGACGATCCGGAGCACTATACGACCGCTTACGATCTGGCGAGGCTGGCGGCCTTCGCCATGCAAAATCCCCTGTTCCGGGAGGCGGCCGGAGCAAAAACTGCGGCGCTCTGCTATGGCAACCCGCCCTACCGCCGCACCCTGACCAATCACAACAAGCTGCTGTCCTTTTACGACGGCTGCATCGGGGTCAAGACCGGATTCACCAAAAAATCCGGCCGCTGTCTTGTCTCTGCCGCAGAGCGGGAGGGGGCGACCTTGATCGCGGTTACTCTGAACGACGGCAACGACTGGGCCGATCACGCAGCTTTGCTTGATTACGGCTTCTCGCTGGTGGAGACGCGGGAGGTCTCGGCCGATCTTCCCGGTACGGTACAGGTCGCCGGCGGGACGAAAACAACGGCCGTCTGTACGGCGGAAGGGGCGACGCTTACCCTCCTCCCGGAGGAGTTTGACCTGGTCGAAACAGAGGTTTATCTTGATTCCATCTGCTTCGCCCCGGTGGAAGCCGGGACGCCGCTCGGCCGGGTGGAGTATCGGGTGGGGGAGAATCTCCTCGCGACGCGGGAGATCATCGCCGCCGAAACGGTTCCTGCCGCCGCGGCACAGCCGGTGAAAAAGACGACCGTTTGGGACGCGCTTCGGCGGCTGCTGCAAATGTAAGGAATAAGCGGCCGATCGCTTGAAAACGTATATCCAGAAGAAAGGCAGCCTTTGAATCCAAAGGCGCGGTTTTAAAAAGATGAAAGAGAATAAAATCAGGTTGCAGAAATACCTGTCGGAATGTGGTGTTGCCTCCCGCAGAAAGGCGGAGGAATATATCGAGGCCGGCCGGGTCAAGGTCAACGGGCGCCCGGTCAAGCTCGGCGACCGGGTCGACCCGAAACGGGACAAGGTGATGTTCGCCGGCCGGCGGGTTGTCGGGCAAAAGAAAAAGATGTATATTATGCTCCACAAGCCGCGTGGGTATGTAACGACCCTGTCAGACGAGCGGGGGCGCAAGTGCGTCAGCGAGCTGGTGGCCGACGCCGGGGTTCGGCTGTTTCCCGTGGGGCGGCTTGACCGGGATTCAGAGGGGTTGCTGCTCATGACCAACGACGGGGATTTTGCGAATCTGCTGACCCATCCCTCTCGCCATGTGTCGAAGGTTTACCGGGTAACGGTGCGCGGCCAGGCGTCCGGGGAGCAGCTCGATCAAATGGCTGCGGGTATTCTGTTGGATGGGGAGCGTACTCGCCCCTGCGAGGTGCATACCATCAGCAAGGGGGAGGATCGCACGGTGCTTCACTTTACCCTCTATCAGGGGAAAAACCGCCAGATTCGCCGCATGTGCGAGGCGGTCGGCCTCACGGTTATCCGGCTGAAGCGGACGATGATTGCCGGCGTGAAGCTCGGCATGTTGAAGCCCGGAAGCTGGCGGGAGCTGAATGAAAAGGAGATGCGGCATCTAACCAACGTTTCCGCGCCGCAGAGAGAGGAAGAGGTCTGAAAGGATGGTATGTGAATGATTACGGTGCTTCCGGTGCGGGAGGCGGACAGGCTCTCCGTATTGTACAAAACGGCGGGAGAGCCGCTTCCGGCCAACGCCGGTGCGGTCGTTGCGGCCGATGGAGAGGAACAGCTCGGCTATTGCCTCTATACCCTGGATGGGGAGAAAATCTCGATCGGTCGCCTGGAACCGGTCGGGGATATTGCTTTGGCTGACGGAATCCTGCGCGCGGCGCTGCATGTTGCGGTGACCAAGGGACTGACGCAGGCGGTCTATACCGATCGGGCGTCTGAAGACCTGCTCAAACGGTTGGAATTTATTGAAAATGACGAAAAACACACCCTCCGGTTAGAAAAGTTATTTTCAACCTGTCAAAATTGTGCAGGAACGCTATAATTTTCTTGTTATTTTTCTAACGATGTACTATACTATTTAATAATGAGTAATTATGCTAAAGTGAGGGAGCGTGCGGCTTCGCATCTCCTTATCAGCAGGACGGAGGTATAAACATGCGTGTTCAGAGTGGTATCGAGAAACTGGAGGCCGAGGTGAACGCCCTGGCCGACAGCCCCGCGCGCGGCCGTCTGGCGCAGTTGTTTGACGACGGGCTTTACACCGAGCTGGAGCGGTTCGCCAAAAACGGCGACGCCGCAGCGGAGGTGATCTGTGCCTACGGTTATGTCAGCGGCAGCCCGGCTTACGCCTTTTCACAGGATGCTTCGGTGGCTTTTGGCGCGATGGGCAGAGCTCAGGCGGAGAAGATTGCCCGCCTGTATAAAAAGGCGGCGCAGACCGGCCTTCCGGTTTTTGCGATTTATGATTCCAACGGCGCCCATGTGGGCGAAGGCGTCGGCGCCCTCGCCGCTTATGGGGAGCTGATTGCCGCATCCAATAACCTTTCCGGCGTCGTGCCGCAGATTTCCCTGGTACTGGGGAGCTGCATCGGCTCGGCCGCCGTGCTCGCCGGCGCGGCCGATATTGTGATTATGTCGAAGGACGCCGAGCTGTATGTAACCTCCGGAAAAATTTTGGGAGATAAAAAGGTGGGATCAGCCGCTCTCGCCGCGCAAAACGGCACCGCTCACATCGTGACGGAGGATGAAGCGACTGCAATCGACGCCGCAAGATTGGCCATTACCCTGTTGCCGGCCAATAATCTGTCGGTTGCGCCGGCTGCCGATTATGTGCAGGCGGAAGCGGCCGCGAACGGCGCCGACACCATGGCGGTGTTGGCCTCAATCGTCGACGGCGGCAGCGCGCTTGAGCTGTGCCGGGATTTTGCCCCCTGCATTTATACCGCGCTGTGCCGGATTGGCGGTAACGCGGTCGGCGTCGTTGCCACGGTCAAGGGAGAAAAAGAAGGCCGCGTCTGTGCGGCCGGCTGCGCGAAGGCGGCAAGGTTCGTCCGCCTGTGCGACGCCTTTACCATCCCGGTGGTAACCCTCGTGGACACCATGGGCTTTGACGTCACGGCCGAAAGCGAGCTTTCCGGCGGGGTCAAGGCGATGACCACCCTGACCCACGCGTATGCGGAGGCGACGACCCCAAAAATCTCCTTGATTACCGGGAACGCGGTCGGCGCGGCTTATATCGCGCTGGCCGGCCCCGTCTCCGGCGCGGATGTTACTTTGGCCTTCCCGGACGCCATGATCTCGGCGCTGGAGCCGATGACGGCTGTGTCGGTGCTTTATGCTGACCGGCTGGCAAAGGGGGAGGACCGCAAGACTCTGGAGGCGGAATATGCCTCCTGCGACGCCGGAGTCTTTGCCGCCGCTGCTGAGGGCTATGTGGACGATGTCATCCGGCCGGAGGAGGCCTTTGCCAAAGTCACCTCCGCGCTTGAAATGCTGTCCGGCAAACGCGCTTCCACCTTGGATAAAAAGCATTCCAACATGCCGCTTTAATTTGAACCCAATCCAAATATCCGAATTATTGGAGGAGAATAACATGAAACAGCTCAGAATTACCGTAAACGGAAAAGCATACGACGTTCAGGTGGAGGAACTTGGAGCTTCCGCCGCTCCGGCTGCTCCGGCTCCGGCGCCGGTTTCCACCGCGCCCGTCGCTGCCGCCCCGGCGCCCGCAGCCGCTCCGGCACCCGCTGCACCTGCTGCACCTGCTGCACCGGCCGCCGCCGGCGCGGGCGAGGCTGTTAACGCCCCCATGCCGGGCACCATCCTCGACGTGATGGTCAAGGTTGGTGACACGGTCAAAAACGGGCAGGCGCTTGTCGTGCTTGAGGCTATGAAGATGGAAAACGAAATCTGTGCGCCTGCGGATGGTACCGTAACCTCTGTGATGGTGAATAAGGGTGATACCGTCGAGGCTGGTCAGGCTATCGTTACCATCGGCTGAGCATGAAAGCATACCGGACTGCCGGATAAAAATGAAAACACGCACCCGGTCGTACCGCTCGCGTTGGGGGCGGAAGCCCGGGAATCTGGATGCCGGCCGGAGTCCTGCTTTATCAAAACGGATACGGCCGTGCGCTTTAAGTTGAATAGAGAAAGAGGTGCCGCTTTAAGATGGCGAAAGTCGGAATTACTGAAACCGTTCTGCGCGACGCGCATCAGTCCCTGATCGCGACCAGAATGTCGACCGAAGAAATGCTGCCCATGCTGCCCATGCTGGACAAAATCGGGTTTCACTCGCTGGAGTGCTGGGGCGGGGCGACCTTTGACGCCTGCCTGCGCTTTCTGGATGAGGATCCGTGGGAGCGTCTGCGTATCCTGAGGAAAGAGTGCCCGAATACCAAGCTGCAAATGCTTTTCCGCGGACAGAATATGCTGGGCTATCGCCACTATGCTGACGATGTGGTGGAATATTTTGTACAAAAGTCGGTGGCAAACGGGATCGACATCCTGCGTATTTTTGACGCGCTGAACGACATCCGCAATCTGGAGACCGCCATCAAGGCGGCCAAGAAGGAGGGCGCCCATATGCAGGCGGCCATCTCCTATACCACGGGGGATGTCTTCACGCTGGATTATTATGCCGATTATGCCCGCCGCCTGGCTGAAGCCGGGGCGGACTCGATTTGCATCAAGGACATGGCGGGGCTGCTTACCCCTTATTATGTCAGTGATCTGGTCAAGACGGTGAAGCAGGCGTCCAAGCTGCCGGTACAGGTGCATACCCATTACACCTCCGGCCTGGCGTCGATGGTGCTGTTGAAGGCGATCGAGGCGGGCGCCGACGTGGTGGATACCGCTATGTCTCCGCTGGCGATGGGTACCTCTCATCCGGCTACCGAGTCGATGGTCGCCGCTCTTGCCGGAACCGAGTATGACACCGGCCTGAATCTGGAGGCGCTGGATGAAATTGCAAAGTATGTTGCCACCTTGCGGGAGAAGTACTTGGCTGAAGGCCTTCTGAATCCTAAAATGCTGGCGAGCGACGCCAAGGCGTTGATTTATCAGGTGCCGGGCGGCATGCTCTCCAACCTCCTTTCCCAGCTCAAGCAGGCAGGCAAGGAGGACAAACTGCCCGATGTGCTGGCCGAGGTGCCGCGTGTCCGCGCTGACTGCGGCTATCCGCCGCTGGTCACCCCCTCGTCCCAGATTGTCGGAACCCAGGCGGTTTTCAACATCATTGGCGGCGAGCGGTATAAGATGGTCACCAAGGAATTTAAAGGTCTAGTCAGGGGCGAGTACGGCAAAACTCCGGTTGCGATTGATCCGGCCTTCCGCAAGCAGATTATCGGGGATGAAAAACCGATTGAATGCCGGCCGGCAGATTTGCTGAAGCCGGAACTGGAAACCCTGCGCCAAGAGGCCAAACAGTGGGCTGTGCAGGAAGAGGACGTCCTCTCATATGCGCAGTTTGGCCAAGTAGCGGTCAAGTTTTTTGAAAGCCGCAACAACAAACTGTACAAGGTAGACGGCGATCACGCCGATATTGCGGCGCAAGTGCATCCGGTCTGATCCGGACGGGTGCGTCGGTGTTATAACGGGAAGAAATGCGGGATGCAAAAAAATCCTTGCATTTCTTTCTTGTATATGCTATAATACTCTGGCATTCAAAGAAATTTTGTGGAGGTGACGACATGGGTGTTGCCGAAATTATTGTGGGCGTTGTGATCGGGCTTCTTTCGATCGTGATCATTGCGATTGTTTTGCTGCAGCAGGGACGCCGCGCAGGAATCAGCGGTGCGATCGCCGGCGGCGCCGACACCTTCCTGTCTAAGGGGAAGGCGAGGACGCTGGATGCTTCTCTGGCGCGCTGGACCAAGTATATTGCCATTTTGTTTGTGGTGCTGGTACTGGTTGCAAACGTGATTGCCCTCTGGAAATAAGCGATTTTTGTTGTATCCTGAAAGGCACGGCTGTATGAGCCGTGCCTTTTTCCGTCTTTTTTCGGAAGTTCGAGAGGGGGAGGATTCTCCCGCTTTTCCCGGGAAAAGTAGCTGCGTTTTTGATTTGATACTGCAAAAGGGAGGTGAAAAATCTGTGCGTGTTTTGATAGATGCCGACGGATGTCCCGTGGTGGATATCACTTTGCAAACTTGCACCGCCGCCGGGGTGGAGTGTCTCATACTTTGTGATACCGCGCATGAGCTGGCGCGGGAGGGGGCGCGCACCATCACCGTTTCCAAGGGGGTGGACAGTGTGGATTTTGCGCTGGTGAATCTGCTGCAGGCCGGGGATGTTGCGGTGACGCAGGATTACGGCCTCGCCGCCATGTGCCTGGCCAAAGGAGCGCGCGCACTGGATCAAAATGGGCGGATATACGATGACCGGAATATAGCCGCTCTTTTGGAAGCGCGGCACATTGCTAAAAAAATTCGTCGGGCCGGTGGCCGGCTCAAAGGTCCGGCAAAGCGCACGTCCGCGCAGGATGAGAATTTTCGCTCCGCGTTGCAAAACATGCTCGGCCTGTGAGCTTTGGTTTGCGTATCTTTTCAATCCCGGAAATTGCGCCGTTTTGTCAGCACAGGGCAAATCGTCACGCCCAACACCCTGTCTGTCTCCTTTTGGGGAGGCGCGTGCATTGAGCATCTGGTTGCATATTTGTATTTCACAAACAAGAGACAATTGCGCATATTTTGCTCTGGCGGGCGGGGAAGATGTCGTACTTTTTTAGCGATTGCTCCCTGTCGGGTGCGGTATGGAGGCTGAAAAAATAAAAACCTTCTTTTTTAGGTTAAAAAGCTCTTTCCAATTTTGCCTATATGTAGTATAATATTCTTTGTAAAATTGCGGCTCTGCGGCACTGCTTGCGGATTCTTCTGCGGCCGGCGCGATCCGTTCTGTATGGGGAGTGTGTTCGAATTTGAAAACACCGTATTCGGTTTCCCTTTCTCGCATTATGAAAGAGTTTTCGCTGGAATCCATCGTGATGCCAAAAAACCCCGATGAGTTGTTTGTCTCCACAGCGGAGACCAACCGTCCCGGCCTCCAGCTCAGCGGATATTATGAGTTTTTTGACAACGACCGCATTCAGGTAATCGGAAAGAGTGAGGACAGTTTTTTATACAAATTTGATGAGAGCGATTATCTTCGCCGGATTGACGCTTTAATGGCGGCCCAGCCGCCGGCGGTCATCATCACCCGCGGCTTACCGGTTTCGACCGTGATGATCGAGTCGGCGCGCAAACATAACGTCCCCCTGCTGCGGACGGACGATGCAACCTCCTCCTTCATTTCGGCGTTGATCGCCTATCTCAACGTTCATCTGGCGCCCCGGATTACCCGCCATGGCGTTTTGGTGGAGGTGTATGGAGAGGGTATTCTCCTTTTAGGGGAGAGCGGTGTGGGTAAGAGCGAGACTGCCATCGAGCTGGTCAAGCGCGGTCACAGGCTGATCGCCGACGACGCGGTGGAGATCCGGCGGGTCTCTTCCAAATCGCTGGTTGGATCCGCGCCCGAAAATATCCGGCATTTTATTGAGCTGCGTGGAATAGGAATTATCAACGCCCGGCGGATTTTTGGTATGGGCGCGGTCAAGCTGACTGAAAAGATTGATCTGATTATCAATCTTGAACAATGGGACGCTGAAAAAGTGTACGATCGCATGGGACTGGAGGAGCAGACGACCACCATACTGGATATGGAAATTCCCTCGGTCACCATTCCGGTAAAGCCGGGACGGAATCTGGCGGTGATTATTGAGGTTGCCGCCATGAACAACCGGCAAAAGAAGATGGGGTATAACGCCGCGCAGGAGCTGCTGAAAAAGCTCGGCATGACGGAGGATTTTGAGGCTGTCCCGCACGATACCGACTGGGACACCTATGATTAAATTTTTGGAGGTTATTTGAAAATGTACTATCTTGGCATTGATCTTGGCGGCACCAATATCGCCGCCGGCGTCATCAACGAAAAATTTGAAATCATCGGCCGCGGCAAGGTCAAAACCCGTGCGCCTCGTCCCGCAGCGGAAATTGTACAGGACATGTACACTGCCGGGAAAGCCGCGGTAGAGGACGCCGGCCTCACCCTTTCGGATATACACAGCATTGGCGTCGGCGCGCCCGGCACAGTCGATCCGGAGACTGGGGTTATTGGTTTTTCGAATAATCTTGATTTTCATAACGAGCCGATTGCGGATATGCTCAAAACGCATTTCGGCAAGGAAGTATACATCAATAACGATGCCAATGTGGCCGCTTATGGTGAGTTTTTGGCCGGCTGCGGCGTCGGGACAAAGGATTTTATAGCGATCACGCTCGGCACGGGAGTAGGCGGCGGCGTCATCATCGACGGAAAGATTTTCTCCGGGATGAACTTTGCCGGCGCGGAGCTGGGACACGTCGTGATTGCCAACGACGGCGCCCCTTGCACCTGCGGCCGCAAGGGCTGCTGGGAGTCGTATGCCTCCGCCACCGGGCTGATCCGTCAGACCAAAGAGGCAATGGAGAAGCATCCGGATTCTAAAATGTGGGAAATCGCGGGCAGCCTGGATAAGGTTAACGGCCTGACCGCCTTCGACGCTATGCGGGCGGGTGACGCGGCCGGTGCTGCCGTGACCGATCAGTACATCGAATACATCGCCTGCGGCATTACCAACGTTATTAACATCTTCCAGCCAGAGATTTTGTGCATCGGCGGCGGTATCTCGGCGGAAGGGGACAATCTGCTGAAGCCGATCCGGGCCTATGTGGAGGAGAACCGCTTCAGCAAACATACCGAAAAACAGACCGTCATCAAAAAGGCCGAGCTTGGCAACGACGCCGGAATTATCGGGGCGGCCTGCCTTTATAAGCTGTACGAATAATTTTTCTTGGAGTGAAGCGGATTGGCGGATTACACTGCGCTGAAAACCTATGCGACAGAGTTGAATTGTGTTTGCCGGGAAATGGAACCGATGAGCCGGCATACCTCTTTTCAAATCGGCGGCCCGGCCGACCTGTTTCTGGAACCGGCGGGAGAGGCGACTCTGATCAGTTTGATAGAGGCCTGCCACAAATGGGAAGTTCCCTTTACCATTTTGGGCAACGGCTCTAATTTGCTGGTTTCCGACCTCGGAATCGAGGGGGCGGTGATCCATGTCGGCGGCGGTTTGTCGGATATTGATCTGGATGGCGCGACCGAGCTGGTATGTGGTGCGGGGGCGAAGCTGTCCCGGGTTTGCAGCGCGGCACTGGATCATTCGCTTACCGGGCTGGAGTTTGCCTGGGGTATCCCCGGCACGGCGGGCGGCGCGGCTTACATGAACGCCGGCGCCTATGGTTCGGAGATGAAGGCGGTTCTTCTTTCCTGCCGGCATATCGCGCCCGATGGAACGCTCGGCGAGCGGGAGGGGGAGGCGCTGGCGCTCGGTTACCGCCGCAGCGCTTATACCCACTCGGGAGAGGTGATCCTTTCCCTCCGGCTGCGGTTGGAGCCGGGCGATCCGGAGGAAATCCGACGGGTGATGGACGATTTGCTCGGCCGCCGACGCGATAAGCAACCGCTCGAGTACCCGAGCGCCGGCAGCGTGTTCAAGCGGCCGCCGGGAAATTTCGCCGGAACGCTGATTGAGCAGTGTGGCCTCAAAGGATACACCATCGGCGGCGCGCAGGTCAGTGAGAAACATGCCGGCTTTATCATCAACCGGGGCGGGGCGACCTGCTCGGATGTGCGGGCGCTTTGCGCGCATATTCAAAACGAGGTGTTTATCCGCACCAGCATCCGGCTGGAGACCGAGATCAAAATGATCGGTAAATAGCGTGCAAAACACGGCGGCGGGCGCGCAGAGCCTCCCGGCCGTTTGGAGGGGTGCAATTGCTTACGGCAAAAAGGCAGGTTCGCCCTTTGTCGTGATACGGCCCGATGGGGCGATGAAAGGATGGGGAGAAAATGGAACTGCTGCTCGTGACGGGCATGTCGGGCGCCGGGAAATCCACCGCCGCCAACGCGCTGGAGGATATTGGATACTACTGTGTCGACAATATGCTGCCGAAAATGCTGCCGGTCTTTGCCGATATTTGCAAAAAGAGCGAGGGGCAGCTTTCCAAAATCGCGATCATAACCGACATCCGCGTGGGGGAAGAGTTCAACGATATGGATAAAATCCTCGACCAGCTGAAGGCCGATGGATATGATTATAAAATTCTCTTTCTTAATGTTTCGGACGAGGTGGCTGTCCGCCGCTATAAGGAAACGCGGCGCAAGCATCCGCTCGGCTATCCTTCGGTTCTGGCCGCGGTGGAGGAAGAGCGACAGATACTCAAATCCGTATATGCGCGCGCGGACTATATCCTTGACACCTCCCAAACGACGGCCGGACAGCTTAAAAAGCAGATTACCGATATTTTTCTGGGTGATACGAAAAAGGGACTCAGCATTCAGGTGATGTCTTTCGGGTTCAAATACGGCCCGGCGCTGGAGGCTGACCTGGTTTTTGACGTCCGATGCCTGCCCAATCCCTATTATGTCAGCGAACTGCGGCCGCTAACCGGCCTCGACGACCCGATTCGGGAGTATGTGATGCAATATCCGCAAAGCCGGACCTTTGCCAAACGGCTTTTGGATCTGCTGGATTACGCGGTTCCGCTTTATTGCGACGAGGGAAAGAGCCAACTGATTATAGCCATGGGCTGTACCGGCGGCAAGCACCGCTCGGTTACCTTTGCCGAGTTGGTTTATAAGCATTTTATTGAAAAAGGATATCGTACCAGCGTTAATCACCGCGATATCAATAAGATATAACTGCAAACCTGCGGTGACATTCGCCGGAGATGGATGGTTCACACCCCTCTGATTGTTTAACGGCGCGTGATAACGCCGTGCTTTCGGGGAATAATGAATAGAAAAGGAGTGAAAAGGTTTGTCCTTTTCCTCAGATTTAAAAAGCGAACTCTGCCAGGTTCGTCCCTCCGGCCCACAAAAGCCTGCCGAATGCTACGGACTTTTGCTGTACAGCCGGGGGTTTTCTTTTGAAAACCTTTCCATTCTCACCGAGCATGAGGAGGTTGCCCTCCGTTATGCTCGGCTGCTGCGGCTGACGGTCGACGTTTCGACCCGGTCGGTGCAGTCGGGAGGTCGGAAGGAACTGCTTTGTGTTAGTGTGCCGTCGGCCGCCGACCGGGCAAAGGTTCTGCATTTTTTCGGATATACGAAACGGGACGAGCGTTTTTCCATCCGGCCTGAGCTGGTCGCCGCCGATGCCGAGGCCGGCGCTTTCCTCCGGGGGGCGTTTCTGGCCTGCGGCAGCATTGCCGATCCAACAAAGGAATATCATTTGGAGTTCTGCGCGCCCGACGCCTTTTTGGGGGAGGAATTGCGCCGGTTGCTTTCCGATCATGGATTTTTTCCTCGCGTAACCGCGCGCGGTCGTTGCGCGGTTGTTTATTTTAAAGAAAGCGGTCAGATCGAGGATCTGCTGACCTTTATGGGCGGCGCGAATATGACGCTTGAACTCATGCGGATTAAGGTGTACAAGGATTTTCGCAACCGGGCCAACCGCCTCACCAATGCGGAGGTTGCAAACATCGGCAAAACGATCGCCGCCGCCGCGCCGCAGGTGGAGGCGGCCCGCTATCTTTGGTCGCACGGCCTGCTGGATGAGCTGTCGCCCGAGCTGCGGGAGGCGGCCGAGCTTCGCCTTGAGAATCCAGAGCTGTCTCTGCGCGATCTCGCGGCTCTCTGTGCCGAGCCGGTCACCCGCTCCGGGTTCAACCACCGGCTGGCCCGTCTCTGCCGCGTTGCGGAGGAGGCGCGGCGGCTGCGCGGGGAAGGGGAGTAGCAGGTTATAACCTTTGCCGCCCGGCTGTAATCCGTGTCTGTTTTTTCTCAAACGAAACTTATGTAAACCAAAAATATGCGACGTTTTTCTCCCCGCAGTGTTCCCAAAAAGGAGGAAATCCATATGAGACCGGAGGATTTTGTACATCTGCATCTGCATACCGAATACAGCCTGCTGGACGGGGCCTGCCGTCTGGACGGGCTTTTTGCGCGGCTGAAAGCGGTTGGGCAGACAGCGGTGGCCATCACCGACCACGGCGTGATGTACGGAGTGGTGGATTTCTACAAGCGGGCGATAGAGGCCGGAATCAAGCCCATCATCGGGTGCGAGGTGTACGTTGCGCCGCACAGTCGCTTCGACCGGCTGCGGGAGGTCGAGGGCAACTACACCCATCTTGTCCTGCTGTGTGAAAACAATCAGGGCTATCAAAATCTGATGAAGCTGGTCTCTGCCGGATTTACCGAGGGGTTTTACGGCAAGCCGCGGGTGGACAAGGACCTTTTAGAGGCGTATCATGAGGGACTGATCGCTCTTTCGGCCTGCCTCGCGGGGGAGATTCCGCGGGCGCTTCAGCGCGGGGATTATGCTGGCGCGAAAGCCTCTGCCGCCTGGTTTTCCCGGGTGTTCGGGCCGGAGCATTTTTACCTCGAGCTACAGGATCACGGCCTGCCCGAGCAGGGGGAGATCAATTCAGGCCTTGTCCGCCTGTCGGAGGAACTGGATCTCCCGCTGGTTGCGACCAACGACGTCCACTACCTCGAGCCGGAGGATTTCATGCTGCAAAAGGTGCTGATTTCGATCCAGACGGCCAAAACGGTGGATGAGGACAATCCGCTTCTCCCCCGGCGTAACGAGTTCTATCTGAAATCGGGGGAGGAGATGTCCGCCCTCTTTTCGGCATACCCGGAGGCGCTTCGGAATACCGCCCGCATCGCTGAACGCTGTCATGTTACGCTGGAGTTCGGCAAGATCAAACTGCCCTATTTCGATATTGGCGATCAGGATCACCTGACCTATTTTAAAAAACTCTGCTACGAGGGCCTGCACCGGATTTATGGCGAGAATCCTGCGCCCGGGCTGACCGACCGGTTGGAGTACGAGCTGTCGGTCATCGACAAAATGGGGTATACCGATTATTACCTTATTGTTGGGGATTATGTAAACTACGCCAAGGCACAGGGCATCTCGGTCGGGCCGGGGAGAGGGTCGGGTGCCGCAAGCCTCTGCGCCTACTGTATCGGGATCACCGGCATTGATCCGATCAAGTACAACCTGATTTTCGAGCGGTTTCTGAATCCCGAACGGGTCAGTATGCCCGATTTTGACATTGACTTCTGCTATATCCGCCGGCAGGAGGTGATTGATTATGTCATCCGGAAATACGGCGCCGACCATGTGGCGCAGATCGTGACCTTCGGTACCATGGCCGCCCGCGCGGCGGTGCGGGACGTCGGCCGGGCGCTGGGTTACCCGTATGCCTTCTGCGACCGGGTGGCAAAAATGATCCCCCACAATCTCGGCATCACGATCGACCGCGCGCTGGAGGCTGGGAACGAGCTTCGGGCGGCCTATGATTCCGACCCGGAGGTAAAGCGGCTGGTCGACATGGCGCGCAAGGCAGAGGGAATGCCGCGCCACGCCTCGACCCATGCGGCCGGTGTGGTCATCACCGACCGGCCGGTCACCGACTATGTGCCGCTGTCCAAAAACGAGGACGCTGTGGTTACGCAGTACACCATGACTGCGCTCGAAAGTCTTGGCCTGCTGAAGATGGATTTTCTGGGTCTGCGCAACCTGACCGTCCTTGCCGACGCAGAGAAGATGATCCGCGTGCGCGAGCCGGATTTCTCGGTTGAGGCGATTCCGATGGACGACGCCGCCACCTTCTCCATGATGAGCGAGGGGTACACCGACGGCGTTTTTCAATTTGAATCGGCCGGCATCCGCTCGGTGCTGCATTCCTTCCGACCCGACCGGCTGGAGGATCTGATCGCCATCACCTCTCTGTACCGGCCCGGGCCGATGGACTCCATACCGAAATATATTCACAATCGCCATCATCCGGCAGATATCACCTACCTGACCCCGCGGCTTCAGCCGATTTTGGAGATCACCTACGGCTGCATCGTCTATCAGGAGCAGGTCATGCAGATCTTTCGCGACCTTGCCGGATACTCGCTTGGCCGGGCGGATCTTGTACGCCGCGCCATGGCTAAGAAGAAGCATGACGTCCTCCAAAACGAGCGCAAGGCCTTTATTTTCGGTGAAGCGGGGGAGAACGGCTGCGTCGGCTGTGTGGGCAACGGCATCCCGCAGCAGGTCGCCGAGCAGATTTTTGAAGAGATGTCGGCCTTCAGCTCCTACGCCTTCAACAAGGCGCACGCCGCCGCCTATGTGTTTATTGCTTATCGGACGGCCTATCTGAAATGCCATTATCCACAGGCGTTCATGGCCGCGCTGATGACCAGCGTGCTGGATTATTCCCCAAAAATCGCCGCCTATTCGGCAGAGTGCAGCCGCCTCGGCATCCGGGTACTGCCGCCTAACGTCAACCACAGTGCGGCCGGATTCTCCCCCGAGGGGGAGAATATCCGCTTTGGCCTGCTGGCGGTCAAAAACCTCGGCGTCGGGCTGCTGGAACGGCTGATCGCTGAGCGGGAGGAGAATGGGGAATATACAAGCTTTTATGATTTCTGCGACCGTATGTACGGCCGGGAGCTGAACCGCCGCGCGCTGGAGAGTTTGATCAAGGCGGGCTGCCTCGACGGTCTGGACGCCAACCGCAACCAGATGCTTGAGGGAGCCGACGGACTCCTTGCCGAGCTGGAGGTAAAGCACCGAAATCTCGCATCGGGACAGCTTGGCCTTTTCGACATGGGCGGAGAAAAAGCGCCGGATTATACGTTGCCGCCGGCCGTTGCGCCCACATTGCTGGAGCGGCTGGAAATGGAGAAGGAGACGGTTGGCATGTACCTTTCCGGCCACCCGATGGAGAAGGTGCCGCCTCTCCCGAAAAAGCAGGGCGGCGTGCGCACGATTGACCTGGCCGGCGAGCTGGCGAATGTCTCCGACAACCAACGGGTGAGCCTCTGCGCCATGGTCGGCCGGGTAAAAAAGAAGCTGACCAAAAACAGCGACACTATGGCCTTCGTCACGGCAGAGGATAGGTTCGGCTCGGCCGGCGTGCTGATTTTCCCCAAGGTGTTTGGAGAGAGCATGCATCTGCTTTCCTCCGGCAAAATTCTGCGGTTCGATGGGCGGGTTGTTTTGCGCGACGATCGGGAGAACGAGCTGATTTGCGACCGCGTCTCCGAATACCGTCCGGCGGCGCAGGTGCCTTACGCGGCGGGGCAGAAAACGGCCGCGAAGCCGGGGCTGTATCTTCGCGTGCCGAGTCTT
This sequence comes from Candidatus Howiella sp., assembly GCA_050946935.1. GTDB lineage: Bacteria > Bacillota > Clostridia > Oscillospirales > Acutalibacteraceae > UQRS01. Next base: position 186,694 of record JBMNVR010000002.1, on the reverse strand, counting down.
TCATCGGCCGAGTACGGGGAGGTCGAGCCGCTTCTTTCGCAAAGCAGGGGGGAGCTTCCGCTTTATATTTTCTGCGTGGATGAGGGAAAGAAGTACCTTGCCCCGCGGGAAAAGTGGGTTTCCGGCGACCAAACGCTGGTAAGCGAGATTGCCGCTCGCCTCGGCCCCGGAAACGTGAAACGGGTATAGCCAGCGGCCGATCCCCGCACCGGGAAACGGCGGCCATGGGATTCTTTGCTCTTATGGTCGCAAACTGTAGCGCTATTTTTCTGAAATTTGTGAAAATTGCAGATTCTCGCCGCTTTCCCCTTGACAGAAATGAAATTTGGAGTATTATTATATTTGGTGGAAGTTGTAGAATCCGATAAAAAACGGCGAATTTTGACGGGTTTTCCACATTTTTTAAATGAACAAATTAAGCATTATTTTGTAGGAGGCTTTTGAAATATGGAAGTGAAGTGCATCGGCGTGCTGACCAGCGGCGGCGACGCCCCGGGCATGAATGCGGCCGTCCGCGCGGTTGTCCGCTCGGCCATTGCGAGAGGAATCAAGGTTTACGGGATCAAACGAGGTTATAACGGCCTGATCGACGACGAGGTGGAGGAGATGAATCTCCGCTCGGTTTCAGATATTATTCACAGGGGCGGCACCATTCTTTACACCGCCCGCAGCCCAGAGTTCAAGACCGAGGAAGGTATGCAGAAGGCGATTGAGACCTGCCGTCGTCACGGAATCGACGGGGTGGTCGTGATCGGCGGCGACGGCTCCTATCGCGGCGCGCGCGACCTGTCTTTGCGCGGGATTCCCTGCGTCGGCATTCCCGGTACGATTGATAACGATATTACCTCGACCGATTATACCATCGGTTTTGATACGGCCATGAACACCGCGATGGAGATGGTTGACAAGCTCCGCGATACCACCCAGTCGCACGAACGCTGCTCGGTGGTGGAGGTTATGGGTCGGCGCGCCGGATATCTTGCGCTGCAGACCGGCGTCGCGGTCGGCGCGACCAGCATCCTGGTACCTGAGGTACCTTTTGATTTGGAAAAAGATGTTGTGGCCAAGATGCGGCAGACCCAGCTTTCGGGCAAGAAGCATTTTATCGTCGTCGTGGCTGAAGGGGTCGGCAAGGTCGATCAGATTGCCAAGGAGATTGAAGCGCTCACCGGCATTGAGTCGAGGGCGACCGTCCTCGGCCATGTGCAGCGCGGCGGCAGTCCGACCGTGATGGATCGTGTCCGGGCCAGCCAGATGGGGCATAAAGCGGTCGAGCTGCTCAGCAAGGGGATTGGAAACCGGGTGGTCTGTTATAAAAACGACGCGATTGTCGATTGCGATATTTATGAGGCGCTGGCGATGACCAAGCCGTTTGATAACGAGCTGTACGCTATCGCGTCGGAGATCGGTATCTGATCGTTTTTGTATTTTTTGAATGGCGTAGGGTGCGCGAAGCGCCTTCGCGGCCTTGAGATGAGGATACAAAAATGCGGTGCGGCCTATCTGGTCGCACCGCATTTTGCATATAGAAACCGAGGTTTTGGCGCGGCGGCCTGTATAACATTTGGCTTTTAAGGGCCGGAGCTTCCGGTCCGATTTTGAGCGGCGGGCTATCTCCCGGTTGGGGGAAGGAGAGGATAGACAGATGTATATTCTGGCGAGCGATTATGATGGAACCCTCCGACGGGGGGAGGGGATCAGCGACGCGGATCGGGCGGCCATTTCCGCTTTTCGCAAGGCAGGAAACCGGTTTGGAATCGTGACCGGCCGCGGGCACTCCGGCTTTGTGCGGGAGCTGCACCGGGTGGATTTTTCCGACTATGATTTTCTGATCTGCAACAATGGCGCCGTTCTGTACGACGGCGATCACCTGATCCGGCGGCATTATTGTCCGGGTGAGGTGCTCGATACCCTGATTCCGTTTATCATCAGCGTGGGTGGACTTTATGCCGCGATCACGGTCGATCAGACGCATTTTCTTGCCATTTACGGCCAGAACTCGGGCGGGATCGAAGGGGACGGAAGTGGGGAAGAAGATTTTATTCATGTGCATCATCTCGACCGGATCCGGCAGTTCAATCAGGTCGACTGCAATATCGGAAATGAAACGGATGCCGCTGAGTTTGCGGCGCAGGTCAATCTTCGTTATGGGAAATGGCTGGCGGCGTTCCACAACGGCACATGTGTCGATATTGTGCCGGCCGGTGTCTCCAAGCCTGCCGGACTGCGGGAGTATCTGGCCTTCATCGGGGCGAAAGAAGGCGGACGCGTCCTAAGCGTCGGTGACAATTTCAACGACCTCGGTATGCTGCTGGAGTTCGATGGGTACGCGATTGCCTCCGGCCGGCCGGAAATTGTCGAGCGGGTTGGCCGAAGCTGCTCGGATATTGCCGAATTAATCGGAACCTTGGCGAAGTGACACTGTTGCACGTTAAACATTTTATGTAAACGGCGGCGGAGAAAGCGTTCCGCCGCCGCGCCTGTTTCCTGTAAAAGAGAAAAATTACTTTACGTCCGAAACGACGGCGGAGACCACGCCTTCCGCGGTGCTCATCGTGCCGGACACAACGCCCTCTGCCGTGCTGACGGTGCCGGAGACAATGCCGCCGGATCCGTTGTTGCTCGCGTGAGACGAAGCGCCTGCTTCAGACGATTGATGATTGGACGTCGTCGCGGTGGAACCGGTGCCCGAGGAACCTCCGCTGCTTGTATTGCCGGTGTTGCTTTTGCAGCCGGCCATGGTCACGACTGTAAACATGGCCAAAACGGCGATGAGTATGGTTTTTATCCTTTTCACTTTTCGTTACCTCCAGATATTGATTTTTAGTATTATAACCGTGAATTTTATAAAAATTCCAAAAGAGAGGGAAGCTGTATGAATTTTAAACTTTACGCTTTGCTTGAAGAGGCAAAAACAGATTCTTCACTGCGAAAGCGACTGCTGCACTGCAAATCGGCAGCCGATCCCGCGACTGCCTTTTGTGAGGCTTGCGGCGCGGCGGGCGCAGAGATTTCCGTTGGGGAGCTTTTGGCTTCGGGAGAGGCGTTTTGTTCCAATCTGCATAAAAGCGTAAACGGCGGCGCAACCGACCCGCTGGACGGCTGGGCGGATGAATTGGAGCTGATTTTTGCTTCTCTGGAAGCGTTTGAAAGATCATGAGCTTTTGGCAAAATTATTTTACACGGTTTTGAATTGAAAATGATTTGAAAAAAATGGCAGAGGCGATGTGTGAAACCCGACAGGGAGAAAGCGTCCGGAAATCGGCAGAATTTCGGCCATTTTGCAATTCGGACAGAAGGGCGGCCTACAGATTTATGTAAACCTGTAGGCCGCCCTTCTCACAGTCCAAAGCAGCCGCGCGGTGTGGACGCGCCTGAAATACGCTGTGCATAGATGTTGATTTACTGCGGATGAAGCGGGTTCACTAAAGCACGGTCTTTAAATTTTGCATCTGGGTTTGGAATAATGCCTCCTGGTTTGTAAAAGCCGTGTAGGAATAAAGAACAAACCCGTGGCAGCCGGCTTCTCTTGCCAGCAACGCCTGTCGCTTCAGAATGTCGCCGGAGATCGTCCATTCTACCGATCCGGCGTCTTCGGTCCCGATTTTATATGCGGCGAGGCCGATGTACAGCTTGACCGAATCCAGGCGGGGAAGCTCGATCCAGTTTTTAATCAGGTTATCAAAGCAAAAATTTTGATACGGGTATTCAAATCCGAAATAAAGCTGCGGCACAACATAGTCAACATAGCCGGCTGTTGACATCCAAAGCGGCAGATCGGCATACAGCTCGGTGTAGTTGCGGTCGCTGTGATCTTTGGAAATGGCAGCCGCCGGACTGATCCCAAAGATTTTGCCATAGCTTTTGCAAATGCTGTAAACCCCCGCGACCAACGCGTTCACATTGGTTCGCCGCCAGTCGCCGAGCGACATGACGCCGCTGCCGGCCGTCTCACGATAGGCGGCATAGGCCGTTGCGTCGAAGCTTTCATCGGTTGTGGGATAGAAATAATCGTCAAAATGAATGCCATCGAGCGGGTAGGTTTCCGCAATCTCCCGCACGCCGTCGAGAATCAGGCGTTGGACCTCTTCCACGCCGGGATTGTAGTAAAGGCCGCCGGCAGCCTCTACCGCCCATCCGTCGTTGGCGCTGTTGCCGTCGGTCAGCCAGGTTTTGGCCGGCTGACGGTCATGCAGAGTTTCGATACCATCATAGCTGCCGGCAATGCGATAGGGGTTCAGCCAACCGTGGAAGGACAGGCCGCGGGTGTGAGCCTCCTCAATCATTACGGCGAGGGTGTCGAAATCCGGCGTACTTCCGTCCGTTCCGGTGAATTGCCGAGCCCAGGGAAACAGGGCAGAGGGGTAAAAAGCGTCGCTGTTGGCTCGAAGATGGACAAAAACCGCGTTCAGCCCATAGTCGGCCGCACGGTCAAACATTTCCCCGATTTTGGAGCGGAATTCCGCCTCCGGCAGACAGCCGAAGCTCAGTTCGTAATAGGAGATCCAGATTCCCCGCAGCTCCGGCCCGGCCGAGACGGCGGAGGACGCCTCTTCTTTCGCGGGGTCCGGGACGGTGCAGCCGGCCAGCGGCAAAAGGAGGATCAGCAGCAATGCAAACAGTCTTTTCATGAAAATACCCTCAGAATTTTACCATCGGCGGTCGGGACGTCAAGCATTTTTGCCCCCGGAAAACGCCGGGGTTTGGTGCGTTTCCGCTGGAGTGCAGGGATTTCCCTACCGCCGATGGTATATTGTTTATTGCTCCGCAATAAAAAACACGATTTCGATGCCGTCTCCCTCGCCATGCTTTCGCATGACAACCGGGAGACACGGCGACAAGAAATACCCGCCGCCGGAGGTCCTTTTCGTTCTGCTCCGATCTGGCGGCTATTTCTTATTGCTCCGCAATAAAAAACGGTTTCGATGCCGTCTCCCTCGTCATGCTTTCGCATGACAACCGGGAGACACGGCGACAAGAAATACCCGCCGCCGGAGGTCCTTTTCGTTCTGCTCCGATCTGGCGGCTATTTCTTATTGCTCCGCAATAAAAAACGGTTTCGATGCCGTCCCCCTCGTCATGCTTTCGCATGACAACCGGGAGACACGGCGACAAGAAATACCCGCCGCCGGAGGTTCTTTTCGTTCTGCTCCGATCTGGCGGCTATTTCTTAAATTATACTGCTTTTTGCGCTTGTTTACAAGAAAAAGAAGGGGATTACCGGGCTGGCAGTACCTTCTTCACGTCGTACAGGGCGTCCAGCGCCGCCCAGTTCTGGGGCCAGAACTGGTTGATGGTCCAATAGCTTACGCCGGCCAACCCGTATTCGTGTACCAGGCGCAGCTTGGCGTCGGCGCTGACCGCATCCTCAAACCAGACGATATGTTCTCGTCCTTCGCTGTCGTAATAGGTGAAGAAGGGGGTCATCGCGTCCTCGTCGAACTGGATTTCCGCGCCGTACCGCGCCGCCAGCTCGGTCGCCTGTGTAATGGAAAGATTTTGTGCCCTGTCTCCCCGGTTGAAAGGCAGGGTCCAGTCATAGCCGTAACCCGGCAGGCTCATGAGCAGCTTGTCGGCCGGAATGCGCGAGACGGCATAGTCCAAGACCTTTCGCACCTCGATGTAAGGAGAGACGGCCATCGGCGGCCCGGCAATGTACCCCCACTCATAGGTCATGATAATGACCCGGTCAGCGATCTCACCCACTGCGGCGTAGTCATGCGCCTCGTACAGCAATCCCTGCTGATCGTCCGAAATTTTGGGCGCGAGACAGACGAACAGAGGGTATCCGGCGCTTTGCAGCGCGTTTTTCAGGCGGCGGAGAAATTGTATAAAATTCTCCCGCTGCTCCGGTGGAATGTATTCAAAATCGACGTTAACGCCGTAATAGCGCTTGGTGCGCACAGCCTCCAGCACATTGGCAATCAGGCGGTCGACCGCTGCCCGGCTGGATAAAAACGCGCTGATTGTTTCAGAATTAAAGCCTTGCCCTTCCTCTAAATTGGTCAGAACCATCAGCGGCGCTACGTTGTTGCTTCGCGCGGCCGAGATGATCCGCCCCTCTCCGTTCGGCGGCATCAGGCCGCCGGAGGCGGTGACGTTGGTGCTGAAAATGCTGGCGTAGGTCAGATGCGGCAGCGTCCGGTTGAGCGTTTCCGAGGTGATGTCGGAATACAAAAATCCGTTGACCTCGATCGTGCCCAGCTTCTCTGTCCCGCCGGGTATGTTGATGATCTGCCCGGGATAAATGGTGTACGGCGGCTGAATATCGGGGTTGGCCGCGATCAGTGCGTCAAGTGTGATGCCGTGCCGGCTCGCAATCGTATATAGGGACTGGCCGCTTTTTACAACATGCGTGTTGCTCTGGAATGGGATGATGATGGTCTGGCCTACGGCAATCCGGTCCGGGTTCCGGATGTCGTTTGCGTCGATTACATCGCGCAGCGGGATACCGTAATTTTGGGCGATTTGATACAGGGTTTCTCCGGGTTTGACGATATGAATGGTCAAGGGTTCGTCCTCCTTCAATTCACCGGCGTGATCCGCCGGAATCCATACGGGTTTATCCTATGTATATGCGGTCGGATCAAAAAAGTTGCCTGTGCTGTAAAGGCCGGCGGAAAACATCGATCTGTCGGCCTCGACGGAGCGATGAAACTTCCGAAGGAGCAAACCCTCTGTGCTTTCTGCATGTTTTTGGTTTTACAGAACTAATTTTGTTTGTATCTACATATACTTTATAAAAACAGAGGTATTGCATAGGGAAAGGATGTATACGCCGATCCGGTGCAATACGGGTTCGGCGGGACAGGTTGAATACGGAGCAGCAACCGGGATCATTCCGCCGTTTGTGAAAGGGTGTAGTACAATGAAAAAGCGTCTGAAATCCGCGGCGGCCGTTTTGCTGGCCGTTTGTATGGCGATCGGATTTGCCGTGCCCGCGCGGGCAGATGAGGTATCCGGCACGGCGGCCGAAACGAGCGGCGTTTTCACAGAATATGCGGGAGAAGATCCGTACGAGCCGTTGGATGAATCGGTGCCGGCCTTGGCAAGCGGCGTGAGCGAAGTCTCAGCTAAAAGCGCCGTCCTGTTAGAGATTTCAACCGGTCGGTTGCTGTTTGAGCAGAATCCGGATGAGCGGCTTGCGCCTGCTTCGATCACCAAAATTATGTCGCTGTTGTTGGTGATGGAGGCGTTCGACAAGGGGAACTTTGCGCTGGACACCCAGGTCTCTGCAAGCGAATACGCCTGCTCGATGGGCGGGTCGCAGATCTGGCTTGAGCCGGGAGAGACCATGACGGTTGACGAGCTGCTGAAAGCCGCCTTCATCGCCTCGGCCAACGATGCGACAGTCGCGTTGGCTGAACTGGTCGCCGGCACGGAGGAGGCCTTTGTCGCCAAAATGAACGCCCGGGCCATCGAACTCGGCATGCAGAACACCACTTTTGTTAACGCGACCGGTTTGGATGCCGAGGGGCATCTGACGACCGCGAGAGATGTGGCGCTCATGTCGGCCGAACTGCTGCGGCACGAGCTGGTGAAGAATTATTCGACTGTCTGGATGGACAGTCTGCGCGGCGGCCAGTCGGAGCTGGTCAACACCAACAAGCTGATCCGCTTTTATGAGGGGGCGACCGGCCTTAAGACCGGGACGACCAGCACGGCGGGACATTGTCTGAGCGCCTCCGCTGCGCGCAATGGCATGGAGCTGGTGGCCGTTGTTATGGGGTCGGAAAACAGCAAGGATCGTTTTAACGCGGCAAGGCAGTTACTCGACTACGGTTTTGCCAGCTATGCGCGGGTGGAGATTTCTCCGGCCGAAGAATTGTTGCAAAACGTTCCGGTTTCCGGAGGCACGGCTGAAAGCGTATCGGTTACCTTCGGTGCGCCGCTGTCTCTGCTTGTCTCCAAGGGGAGGGAAGGAGAAATCGTGCAGGACTGCTCTATGGTTGAGGCGGTTGAGGCTCCGGTGGGGGCCGGTCAGAAGCTTGGGGAAATTGTCCTCACTCTTGACGGAGAGGAACTTGGGAGGATAGAGCTGACAGCGGGAGAGTCGGTTGAGAAAATGTCATTTTTCGCGGCCCTCAGCCGACTTTTGCAAAGCCTTTTCGCACTTTAAACAAAAGTATTCTGACATATTTAACGAAACTGTAAATTTTTAGATAAGTTTTACAATTCCCCTTGAAAAGGCGGGGACAATATTGTAATATATAATCAAAGCAAAGCCTGTACTTTGTTTTCAGTTTTTACTTTTTTGGAGGACGATTCATGTCTGTTCAATTTACTTCAGCGTTTGCCTCCGGCTTTTTGCGGGAAAACGATCTCAAGGGTCTTGTTCCGCAGGTAAAGGCCGCCCATGAAACGTTGCATACCGGTGTCGGTCTCGGCAGCGATTTTTTGGGCTGGCTGGATCTGCCGGTTGCCTACGACAAGGCCGAATTTGATCGCATCCGCAAGGCGGCGAAGAAAATTCAGTCCGACACCGACATCCTGATTGTGATCGGCATCGGCGGCTCTTACCTTGGGGCGCGCGCCGCGATTGAGTTTTTGCACTCCCCTTTGTACAACGCAAAGAAAAAGGACACCCCTGATATTTATTTTGCCGGCAACAGTATCAGCGGGCAGGCGCTGTCCGACCTGCTGGAGCTGTGCGAGGGCAAGCGGGTGTCGGTCAATATCATTTCCAAATCCGGCACGACGACCGAGCCGGCCATCGCCTTCCGCGTTTTCCGTGAGCTGCTTATCTCCCGCTATGGGGAGGAGGAGGCTGCCCGCCGCATCTACTGTACGACCGACAAGGCGCGCGGTACGCTAAAACAGCTTGCCGACCGCGAGGGGTATGAGAGTTTTGTGATCCCTGACGACGTGGGTGGCCGTTTTTCGGTGCTGACGGCTGTCGGCCTTCTGCCGATCGCCGTGTCCGGCGCCGACATCTCCGCCCTGATGCAGGGCGCCGCCGCCGCGAGGGAGGCGTACAGCTCTCCCGAGCTTTCGGAAAACGACTGTTACACCTACGCCGCGCTGCGCAATGCCTTTTACCGCAGCGGCAAGGCGGTTGAGCTGCTGGTCTCTTACGAGCCGCGGTTCCAGATGATGGCTGAATGGTTTAAGCAGCTTTTCGGCGAGAGCGAGGGCAAGGACGGCAAGGGGCTGTTCCCGGCCTCGGTCATATTCTCGACCGACCTGCACTCGATGGGGCAGTATATTCAGGACGGCCGCCGCATGCTGCTTGAAACGGTCGTCACGATCGCCGACGGCGGCAGCGACGTCGTAATCCAGGAGGAAAAGGAGGACGGCGACGGCCTGAACTTTCTTGCCGGAAAGCCGATGTCCTATATTAATCGAAAAGCGTTCGAGGGGACGGTGCTCGCACATACTGACGGCGGCGTGCCCAATCTCGTGATCTCGCTTGATAAGGCGGACGAATATCACCTGGGCTGGCTGATCTATTTCTTTGAGAAGGCCTGTGCCGTCTCGGGCTATCTGCTGGGGGTCAACCCCTTCGATCAGCCGGGGGTAGAGAGTTATAAGAAAAACATGTTCGCTCTTCTCGGCAAGCCGGGATATGAGTCGGCCAAGGCGGAGCTGGAGGCACGGCTGGGCAAATGATCCAGATACCGGCGCGGGTCCTCTTGCGAGGCCGGCCGGATTAAAAGAATAGGAGCTGATACAAATGATTCAACTGATTATCGGAAACCGCGGCTCGGGAAAAACCAAAAAACTGATTGAGGCGGTCAACGCCGCCGCTGAGAGTTCCAACGGAAACGTCGTCTGCGTCGAGCAGGGTCCGGCTCTCAAATTTGATCTGACACATAAGGTCCGCTTGGTGGATACGGTTGTTTACGGCATTGCCGGATATGACGCATTTTACGGTCTTCTGGCCGGCATTTGCGCGGGAAATTATGATGTAACCGATATTTTTGTCGACGCAACCCTGCGAATCGGAGGCCGGGACTATGGCGCGCTGGCCGGATTCTTAAAACGGGTGGCAAAGCTTTCTACCGAGTCGGATACCAAATTCGTCTTTACTGTATCCTGCGACGTTGCTGATCTTCCGGCTGAGGTGTTTGAGGTCGCGGAAAAATTCTGATTTTTTGAAAAAGACAGATCTTCTGTATCTTTTGTTGCGTTTGGTTTTCCTGCCCGCGAAGGCCGTCGGTTTTCGCGGGCAGATTTCTGCCTTTTCCACGCCTTTTCCGCACAAACGGATAAATGAAATCATTTGCGGCGTTTTTGAAAATTTCTCTTGACAAAGCAAGGTATGGAAGATATAATAATCGGTGTGACAATTGGGGTGAGCCTATGCTGTTGGATTTAAAACCTCTTTTCCTTGGGGAAAAGGACGCGCTTCCGGTCGACTGTTCATTTGATTTTTCCGACGCGGTTTTCAGCGGGGAAAAGCCTTTCCAAAAGCCGGTGGCGGTGCAGGGCGGCGTTTTCGCAAGAGCGGAGGTTGTCACGGTCTCTCTATCGGTTACGGCTGTGTATGACGGTCGGTGTGACCGCTGCGGCCGCGATATGGAGAAAATCTATCCGGTACAGATTGAACGGGTTGTGGTCACTGCCTCTCATTCCGAGGGGAACGACGATTTTCTTGTTTTGCCGGACATGCAGCTCGATCTGGAAGAGCTGGTCTTCAGCGAGCTGGTTCTGACTCTGCCCATGAAGCATTTATGCAGGGAAGATTGCCTTGGTATCTGCCCGACCTGCGGCGCGAACCTCAACGACGGGGCTTGCGGCTGTAAGCGGGATACGGTGGATCCTCGGCTGGCCGCCTTGCAGGAGCTTTTGAATAAGTAAATGATGGAATTTATATAAGGAGGTGCCCTGCAATGGCAGTACCGAAGAGAAAGACATCGAAAGCAAGACGCGACAAGCGGCGTTCCAATGTGTGGAAGCTCACTGCTCCCGCCCTGGTAAAATGCGATCGCTGCGGCGAGTATAAGCGTCCCCACCGTGTTTGCGCGGCGTGCGGATACTACAACGGCCGTGAGGTTATTAAAAAAGAAGCCTAACGCCTATTTGATCTCAACGTTTGCGAATGATGATAGAGGAGGATGCTGTCCTCCTCTATTTTTCTGTATGCGGGCGGGGACGATCTTCCGCCGCTTGTTTTGCGCTCTGCATATGTGGAAAAAGGCGGCGGGATACTATTGGTATTGACATCCCGGCCGTGAAATGGCATAATTTACTTTAAAGCACGGATAGGATGTATAAGGAGGATGAAAAATGGCAAAATCGCGCGCCGTTGTGGCGGTGGTCGGACGGCCGAACGTCGGAAAATCGACTCTTTTCAACAAACTGATCGGCAAGCGGCTGTCGATTGTTGACGATACGCCCGGCGTGACCCGTGATCGGATCTACGGCGACTGCGAGTGGCTTGGCCGCACCGTTCTCCTTGTGGATACCGGCGGAATCGAGCCGCGCGCCGACGATCTCATCCTTTCAAAAATGCGGATGCAGGCCCAGCTTGCCATCGACACTGCGGCGGTTATTCTCTGTGTTACCGACATCCGCAGCGGGGTCACCGCCGCGGATATGGAGATTGCAGCCATGCTTCGCAAAAGCGGCAAGCCCGTGGTGCTTTGCGTCAACAAATGCGATACGCTCGGTGCGCCGCCGGTCGAGCTGTATGAGTTTTACAATCTCGGTCTGGGCGAGCCGATTCAGGTCTCTGCCGAGCATGGGCACGGTACCGGCGATCTTCTGGACGAGGTGTTCGCGCATCTGCCGGAGGAGCCGGAGGAGGAATCCGAGGAGGAGGTTATCCGCGTCGCCCTGATCGGCAAACCGAACGTGGGCAAATCCTCTTTGGTCAATCGCATTTCGGGGGAGGAGCGGTCGATCGTCTCGGACATTGCGGGAACGACCCGCGACGCGATCGACACACCGGTCGAAAATGTACACGGAAAATTTATTTTTATCGACACAGCCGGTCTCCGCCGCAAGAGCAAGGTGGAGGACAGTATCGAAAAATACAGCGTTCTGCGTGCCAAAATGGCGGTCGAGCGCGCCGATGTCTGCGTCATCCTGATCGACGCGACCGAAGGGTTTACCGAGCAGGATTCCAAGGTGGCCGGCATCGCGCTCGAGCAGGGGAAGGCTTGCATCATTGCGGTGAATAAATGGGATGCGGTGGAGAAGGACGGCAGTACGATGGCCGTTTTCCGCAAGAAATTGGAAACCGATTTTTCCTTTATGTCCTACGCGCCGATCGTCTTTATCTCGGCCAAAACGGGGCAGCGGGTCGACCGGCTGTATGAGCTGATCCACTATGTCTACGATCAGAATTGCATGCGGATTTCGACCGGTATGCTCAACGACCTTCTGGCCGACGCCACTGCGCGGGTACAGCCCCCGTCGGATAAGGGCAAGCGGCTGAAGATTTTTTATATGACCCAGGCATCGGTAAAGCCGCCGACCTTTGTTTGCTTCTGCAACCGGGAGGAGCTGTTCCACTTCTCCTACCAGCGATATTTGGAGAATCAGATCCGTTCCACCTTCGGGTTGGAGGGGACACCGGTGCGCTTCATTATCCGGGAGCGCGGTGACGGAAAAACCAAAGCGTGATTTGTTTGGAGGGTATTTTGCCATGTGGATTGTTGCCTTGATTGCTGCGCTGGTCATCAGCTATCTTTTGGGAAGTATCAATTGGGCGATCATTATTTCAAAAATCATGACGCACAAGGATGTGCGGGAGGCGGGAAGCGGCAACGCCGGTATGACCAATGTGCTGCGCACGGCCGGCAAGACGGCCGGCATCCTCACCCTGGTCGGGGATATTCTCAAAGGGCTGGCGGCTGTGGCCATCGGCCGGTATCTGCTGTTCCCCTACATATACGCCCTCACGGCGAACGAGTGGCTGGCGCCGGTCTACGGCGTGTTTTACTGCGGAATTGCCTGTATGCTGGGACATATTTTTCCTGTGTTTTTCGGATTTCGGGGAGGAAAGGCGGTTGCCACGACGGTGGGGGTTACCCTGATTATCGACTGGCGGATTACACTCTGCGCCGTGCTGGTTTTTCTGATTCTTTTCCTTTTTACAAAAATCGTTTCGATCAGCTCTATTTTTGCTGCCGCCTCGGTGACCCTGTTCGCGTTCTTATACTATCCTCTTTGGGGCTACGCGCCGGAGGGGAGCCGGTGGACGCTTACACTGCTTGCGGCGGCGCTCAGCCTCATTATTATCGTCAAGCACAGATCGAATGTTATCCGCCTCCTTCATGGGGAGGAGAAAAAGATCATTTCCAAATAAACGCCGGTGCTTTGAAAAGGAGCGTTTGAAACAATGGCGAAGATTACGGTTTTGGGCTGCGGTTGGGGCACCGCGCTTGCGATGGCCGCCCGTTCAGCCGGGCACACGGTAACCCTCTGGTCTCCTTTCGCGGCCGAGGTCGAGGCCATCAACACCCTGCACGAGCAGAAAAAGCTGCTTCCCGGCGTGCATATTCCGGAGGATATTCCGGCGACCACCGAGCTTTCGGCGGCGGAAGGGTCTGATCTGACCCTGATTGCCGTACCCTCCCGGTTTGTGCGGGAGACAGCGGGAAGGCTGAAATCGCTTTCCGACTGTGGCATCCTGGTCAATGTTTCCAAAGGGTTCGAAGACGGCACCCTCTACCGCTTGAGCGAGGTGCTGCGCGAAGAGCTGCCGGGGGAGCGGATCGTTGTCCTCTCCGGCCCTTCTCACGCGGAGGAGGTTGCACGGTACATCCCGACTTCTCTGGTGGCTTCCTCGGCTGACCCGGCTGCGGCCGAGCTGGTGCAGGACCTGATGATGAGTGAGAATTTGCGGATTTACACCAACGACGACGTGGTCGGGGTGGAGCTTGGCGGCGCGCTGAAAAACATCATCGCGCTGGCGGCCGGAATCCTTGACGGCATGGGGTTGGGCGACAACACCAAGGCCGCCCTGATGACCCGCGGCCTGACCGAAATTTCGCGGCTCGGCCTTGCGCTCGGCGCGAACCGGGAAACCTTTTCCGGCCTGACGGGGATCGGCGACCTTGTGGTGACCTGTACCTCGATGCACAGCCGCAACCGCCGTTTCGGCATCCTGATTGGCAAAGGGGTAGAGACCATGACCGCCCTGTCCGAAATTGGCACGGTGGAAGGATATTATGCGACCAAAATGGCTTATGAACTCAGCCGGCGGCACGGTATCGTCATGCCGATTACCGCCCAGTGCTATGAGGTGCTGTATAACCATAAGGATGCTTCGGCCGCTCTGCGGGAACTGATGGGCCGGCCGGGAAGGAGCGAGCACGATCTGTTGTATGATTGATTCAGAGCTTTGCAATGTTTTGTTTGATCTGGACGGCACCCTCTCGAATACGGAGGCGGGGATCGTGCGGTCGGTGCAGTATGCGTTGGCTGCTTTTGGTATCCGGGAGGAGGATACGGCCTCTATCCGGCGGTTTATCGGTCCGCCGTTGCGGGAATCCTTCCGTTTGTTTTATGGTATGACAGAGGGGCAGGCTGAGCGCGCCGTGGCCAAATACCGCGAGCGGTATGAAACGACCGGTGTGTACGAGAACCGCCTGTTCGACGGCGTGCCGGAGATGCTGGATGCCTTGCGGCACGCGGGCAAGCGGCTGGCGGTCGCAACCTCCAAACCGACCGTTTTTGCCCAAAAGGTTCTGCGGCAGCATGAGATCGAGGGATACTTCGAGCTTGTGGTGGGCAGCGAGCTGGACGGCCGCCGCGACACCAAGGAGGAGGTTATCGCCGAGGTCCTGCGCCTGCTTGGAATCGGAGAGGCCGATCGGTTGAAAACCGTCATGGTGGGTGACCGGCGGCACGACCTGAACGGGGGGAAGGCTTTTGGCCTGAAAACGGCCGGCCTGCGCCTCGGCTTCGCCGACCCCGGCGAGTTGGAGGCCTGCTCGCCCGACTATATCGCGGAGGATATTGCGGACTTGACAGCCTATCTTTTGGGAAAAGTAAATTGAATTTTCAAATGAAGGCGTGCGGGCCGTCCGGGAGGAACTCCTCGGACGGCCTTTTCGTATTTCCATGGGGGTAACCTCCTTCATAGGCGCTTTGCCAAAGCGAGCGCTATGCAACGACCGTTTTCTCTCAATCACTGTGCGCAGAGGATGTGATTTCGCCCTGATTTTACAAAAAAACATTGCGAAGCATAGGGTTTGGTGGTAAAATTATTAAAATATACGAATACTATTCAGAAGAGGGAGGCAGATGGGCCGCATGGTTTTGAAAAAATGGAATATTCCGACCCTTGACAAGCCGCTGGCCAACCGGCTTGCGGAGGAGTGCGGCATTGATCCCTTTGTCGCCCTTCTTCTCAGCGCGCGCGGTTTTCGCACGCCGGAGGAGATTGAGGAGTTTTTATCCGACGATGCCCCGATCGGCGACCCGATGGAGCTGAAGGATATGTATAAGGCGGTCGATCGCGTCCGCCTCGCGCTGGAAAATTTTGAGAAAATTGCGGTGTTCGGCGACTATGATTGCGACGGCGTGACGGCTACCGCGCTGCTGTACAGCTATCTTTCCGAAAAAGGTGCCGATGTGCTGTATCATATTCCCCAGCGCAGCGACGGCTACGGGATGTCCCGCGCGGCTGTTGACGCGCTTCACGCCGCCGGCGTTACCCTGATCCTTACGGTTGACAACGGAATCAGCGCGGGGGAGGAAATTGCCTATGCCGCCACACTCGGAATGGATGTTGTGGTTACCGACCACCATCTTCCGGGGGAGACGGTGCCGGCCGCCGCAGCCGTGGTCGACCCGCACCGCACGGACTGCTCCAGCTATTTCAAGAATCTGGCCGGGGTGGGTGTGGCTTTCAAGCTGGTCTGCGCGCTGGAGGAACAGCCTCCGGAGGAACTGCTGCCCCGCTATGCCGACCTGGTCGCGCTGGGCACGGTGGCCGACGTGATGCCGCTCGTGGGGGAGAACCGCACCTTTGTGCAATATGGCCTACGCGCCATTCAGAACGGAGGACGCACCGGCCTTGCCGCCCTGCTTTGCGCCGCGTCGGCGGCCGGCCGGCCGGTTACCTCAACCACCCTCGCCTTTATGCTGGCGCCGCGTATCAACGCCGCCGGCCGGATCGGCAGCCCGGATCGGGCGGTCTCCCTCCTGCTGGAGCAGGACCGGGCGGCGGCCGACCTCCTGGCGCAGGAGATTTGCGAGGACAACGTTCGCCGTCAGGCGATCGAGCAGGAGATTGCCGCCGCCGCGGCACAGGCGGTGACCGAACAGGGGCTTGCGTATGACCGGGTGATCGTCGTCGCCGGGGAAGACTGGCACCACGGTGTCGTGGGCATCGCTGCCTCCCGACTGGCGGAAAGATTCGGCCGGCCGGTTATCCTCCTTTCATGCGAGGGAGAGACGGCCTCCGGCTCAGGACGGAGCATTGCCGGCTTCGATCTGTTCGCCGCCGTCCGCGCGGCCGAAGGCTTGCTGACCCGGTACGGCGGGCACACGCTTGCCGCCGGCATGACTCTGCAAACGAGCGATATTCCCGCTTTCCGGCGACAAATTCTCGACTATGCGGCGGTGCATTATCCGGTTATGCCCTTTCCCGAACTGCGGCTGGACTGCAAACTGAATCCGGCTGCGCTGAATGTGGATCTTGCCCGTACGGCCGAGGCGCTGGCGCCTTTCGGCAGCGGTAATCCGCAGCCGGTGTTCGCGCTCTGCGGCCTGAAAATTGAGCGGATACAGGGGATGGGGAACGATAAACATGTCCGCCTGGTTCTTTCCCGGAACGGGGCGGCGGTCAGCGCGATAAAGTTCGGCGTTTCGCCGGCCGAGTTTCCCTACCGTGCCGGCGATGTCGTCAATCTTGCCGCCGTGCTGGAGGTCAATCTCTGGCAGGGGAGCGAGACGTTGAGCGTACAGATTAAGGATATCCATCTGGCTGCACTGACAGGGGAGGAATTTTACGCCTCTGTCCGCGCGTATGAGGCTTTCCGACGGGGGGACGCGGACGGCTACGATCCGGCCGCGCTTCTCATCACGCGGGAGGAGGCGGCGCAGGTGTTCCGCGCCGTCCGTGCCGAGCGGGGGAAGATTTCGCAAACCGCCCTCTGCGTCCGGCTGGCCGGAACTCTTACATATGCCAAGCAGAGGATTGCCTGCGACGTATTGTGTGAGCTGGGTGTCCTTGCAAAAGAAGGAGAAACGATGTCCCTGTCCGCTGCGGGCGGCAGGGTGGATCTGGCTTCCTCCGGCATATTGATGAAATTAAAAAGCAGTATAGTGGGTAATTTCGATGAACAGAACGTTGGATGATTACAGCAAAGTAAAATATTATGACGGCAGATTTGAAACGCTTGAGGAAATGATGAAAGCGCAGGGCGACAGCTATAATCTGCCGCTTATCCGAAAGGCGTACGACCTCTGCGTACAGGCACACGGGGGACAGAAGCGTTCCTCGGGTGAGCCGTTTTATCTGCATCCCTTCTCGGTCGCCTGTATCATCGTGCAGCTCGGCATGGATTCCGAGTCGGTTGCCGCCGCGCTTCTCCACGACGTGGTGGAGGATACGCCGGTCACCGCGCAGGAGGTGGAGAAGTCCTTTGGCAAGGATATTGCCATGCTGGTCGACGGCGTGACCAAGATCGGCCGGATTCCCTTCATTACAAGGGAGGAGCAGCAGGCCGAAAACATCCGCAAAATGCTTCTAGCCATGGCGGAGGATATCCGGGTTATCATCATCAAGCTGGCCGACCGGCTGAACAATATGCGAACCATCGGCGCCTTGCCCGAGCAAAAACAGCGGGACAAGGCGCTGGAGACGCTGGAAATTTACGCGCCGATCGCCCACCGTCTCGGTATCCGGCCGGTGAAGGAGGAACTGGAGGATTTGTCGATCGCGACGCTGGATCCGATCGCATATCGGGAAATTGAGCAGTCCCTCTCTTCCCGCAAGCAGTATCGGGAGGCGCTGATCGAATCGATCAAGGAACGTATTCGGGAGAGGGTCTCGCCCTTTGTGCCGGATATTTATATCGAGGGGCGGATCAAATCCATCCACGGTATTTACCGCAAAATGTATGTGCAGGGCAAATCGTTTGAAGAAATTTACGATATCTACGCCGTTCGGATTATTACCGGCACGGTCAACGACTGCTACAACATTCTCGGCATTATACACGATATTTTCCGCCCGATTCCCGGACGATTCAAGGATTACATCTCTACCCCGAAGCCGAATATGTACCAGTCGCTGCACACGACGGTCATCGGTCGGGAGGGGGTGCCGTTTGAGGTGCAGATCCGTACCTGGGATATGCACCACACGGCCGAGTTCGGTATCGCCGCCCACTGGAAATACAAAGAGGGTATCAACTCCACCGATGTAAAGCTGGAGGAAAGGCTGGCCTGGATCCGGCAGATTCTGGATTCCCAGAAGGACGCCGACGATGCGGAGGAGATTGTACAGACCATCAAAACCGACCTCTCGCAGGAGGATGTGTTCGCCGTTACGCCTAAGGGGGACGTCATCAATCTGCCAACCGGCTCAACCGTGATCGACTTTGCCTATGCCATTCACACGGCGGTCGGCAACCGTATGGTCGGGGCCAAGGTCGACGGCCGCATCGTCCCGATCACACACGAGGTGAAAACGGGCGAGATTATTGAGATTCTGACCACCACGGCGCAGGGGCACGGGCCGAGCCGCGACTGGCTCTCGATCGCCAAAACCAGCCAGGCGCGCAACAAAATCCGCTCCTGGTTTAAAAAAGAGAAGCGGCCGGAGAATATCGCGACCGGCAAATCCGAGCTGGAGCGCGAGTTCTCCCGCAACGGAATCCGGCTTTCGGATCCGGAGATGGCCGATTTCCTGAATCAGGTTGCCGAGCGGCTGCACTACGCCAATCTGGAGGAATTTTATGCCGCGATCGGGTACGGCGGCATCCGTATCTCTAAAATCATGCCCCGGGTGAAAGAGTCGTACTCCAGGCTGCTGCGGGAATCCCGTGGGACGGATCTGCCGGAAATCGCGCCGGAGGTCAAACGGACCAAATCCTCTGAAGGGGTGGTGGTTGAGGGGATCGACAACTGCCTGATCAAGCTGTCCCAATGCTGCACCCCGCTGCCGGGGGATGAAATCATTGGCTTTATTACAAGAGGACACGGCGTCTCGATCCACAAACGGGACTGCAACAACGTGCCGCCGATTATTGAAAATGCCGAGGAACCTCAGCGGTGGGTCAAGGCCTATTGGGCGACCGGCCAGCGGGAAAGCTTTAAATCCTCGCTTCAGATTCTGGCCATCGATCGCAGCGGTATTCTGGCCGATATTACCGTCGCGCTGGCCAGTATGCGGGTTATGCTGCACTCGGTCAACGCACGGGAGAGCAAGGGCGGAAACTGTATCATCGACGTGACGGTCAGTACCGAAAATCTCGACCATCTGAAAAACATTATTACCCGGATTTCCAAGATTCCCGATGTGGTTACGGTAGATCGCTTGAATCAGTAGGGAAGTTCCGAACAGATTTTGAAAAAATGAGGAAACGTATATGATTGCAATTGTACAGCGGGTGCTTTCGGCGGCGGTGACGGCCGACGGCTTCCCTGCCGGGGAGATCGGCCCGGGACTGCTTATCCTTCTCGGCGTGGTGTCGGGAGATGGGGAGGCGGAAGCGGCCGTTCTCGCGGCCAAGACGGCCGCTTTACGTATTTTCTGCGACGAGGCGGAGAAAATGAACCGCTCCTTGCTGGACACTGCCGGCGGGGCGCTGGTGGTATCCAATTTTACGCTTGCGGCCAATGTGCGCAAGGGCAACCGCCCCTCTTTTACAAACGCCGCCGCGCCGGAGGAAGCCGAGCGGCTGTATGAGGTCTATATGGCTGAACTGCGGCGGCTGGGCGTCGCGCGGGTGGAGAGCGGCCGCTTCGGCGCCGATATGCAGATCGCCATGACGGCCGACGGCCCGGTGACCATCACGCTGGACACCGACATCTGGAAGCGGACGTAATTTCCGGGAAGTACACACATTTGCAAAAGAAGGGGGCGTTCGGATATGTCCGACCGGTCTGATTTGAAGATAGAGATGCTCACCCTCGGCGCGCTCGGCTCCAACTGCTATATCGTCACAGCGGGGGAGGCGGCGCTGTTGATCGATCCGGGCGACGACGATCCCCGGCTGGATACAGTCTGCCGTGCCCTGGCCGGACAGGTGGAGTACATCCTCCTGACTCACCGGCACGCCGATCACCTGATGGGGTTGGCGCGGGCCAAGGCGCTGGCCGGCGGCAGGGTCGCCATTCACGAGCTGGATGCGGCCGGCGCCACTTCGCCGGAGGTTAGCTGCTGCCGGGAGATTTACGGTCGGGAGCAGAAGCCGGTCGAGCCGGAGCTTTTGCTGCGGGACGGCGATCGCCTGCCCTTTGCCGGGCGGGAGATTATGGTGCTGCATACTCCCGGGCACACGGCCGGCTCGGTCTGCTTTTTGCTGGAGGATTGTCTGTTTTCCGGTGACACCCTCTTTGCCGGGACGGTCGGGCGCACCGATCTGCCGAGCGGCAGCTACCGCGACATGCTCGCCTCGACGGTGCGGCTGGCGGCTTTAAGTGGGGAATACAGGGTCTATCCCGGGCACGGAGAGGCGACCACCCTCTCCCAAGAGCGGGCGACCAATCCATATTTATCGGAGCGTTTATGATTGAACTGATTACCGACAAAAAATATTATTACGAGCTGGAGAACATCCTCCGCTTGTTTTACCCTTTTGAGAAAATTGTGCCGGAAGCGCCGGCGGCCGATCGCCGGGTCACCGCCGCGGCCCGGGAGGAACGAACGGGAGATTACACCCTGTCGTTGGAGCTTTCGGGCGGCGGTCTCTCTGATCGCCGGACGGCGGCCGCGGCGGCCGGAAGACTCTGTGGTTTTGACCGGCGGGAGCTTGGACTGGCCCGTCTGCTTTATGAAGCCTTGGCCGGGCTTACCGGCTACCGGCCTCCCTGGGGCGTTCTGACCGGTGTGCGGCCGGCCAAGCTGTTTCGCCGCCTGTCGCTCTCGGAAGGGGAGTCGGCCGCCCGCCGCTTCTTTGCAGAAGATCTGCTGGTGCTGCCCGAAAAGGCGGCGCTCTGCGCGGCCGTCTCCCGTTCGGAGGGGGAGATTATAGCCCTCTCCCGGCCGGAGTCCTATAGCCTCTATATCGCGATTCCCTTTTGTCCGACCCGGTGTTCCTACTGTTCCTTTGTTTCCCACTCGGTTGAAAAATCGGCCGCCCTGGTGCCGGAATATGTTGACCTTCTCTGTCGGGAGATCGCCGACGCCGCAGAGCGGGTTGCGCCCTATAACCTCCGGCTGGAGACGGTCTATATCGGCGGCGGCACGCCTACTACTCTGACGGCCGAACAGCTCCGGCGTGTGATGAAGGCGGTGGCCGACGCGTTCCCGCTCGACGGTATACATGAATATACTGTGGAGGCAGGGCGTCCCGACACCATCACAAGGGAGAAGCTTGCAGCCATCCTGGACGGCGGGGCGACACGCGTCAGCATCAATCCGCAGACCATGCAGGACGCCGTTTTGAGGGAGATCGGCCGCCGTCATACGGCCGATGACGTCCGGACGGCTTTTGCTCTGGCGCGTCGGGCGGGCTTTACCAACATCAACATGGATTTGATTGCCGGCCTGCCGCTCGATACGCCGGAGGGCTTTGTCGCTACGGTGGAGGAGATTCTGGCTCTGGATCCTGAGAGCGTAACCATCCACACGCTGGCGATGAAGCGATCTTCCCGCCTCACGGTTGGGGGAGAACGGGCGCTGCTCTCGGCCGGCGGCGCGGTAACCCGAATGCTGTCCGACGGCCGCCGGCTGCTGGAGGCACGGGGGATTTTGCCCTACTACATGTACCGGCAGAGCAAAACGGTCGGCGGGCAGGAGAATGTCGGGTATGCCAAACCCGGGTTCGAGGGTCTGTACAACGTCTATATTATGGATGAAACACATACAATTTTAGCCTGCGGCGCGTCGGCCGTGACCAAGTTGAAAGCGCCTTTTTCCGAAGGAGAAAAAATCGAGCGTATTTTTAACTATAAATATCCATATGAATACAATAAACGTTTTGACGAAATCCTGATGCGAAAGAGGCAGGTGAACGATTTTTATGAGCAATATTACAGAAATGTATAACCGGGTGGGGGCGATCAATCGGGCTGTACTGGAGGATCCGGCCGGGTTTATCGAGCTTTGCGAGCAAAGTTATCACAGCTCGATTTATGCCATCGCCGACCGCATCCCGGCCGGAGAGGGGCGGACGGTCATTATGCTGGCCGGCCCGTCCAGCTCGGGCAAAACCACCTCTTCTCATATTTTGCGGGACGCGCTGGCCGCGCGGGGTGTGCGGTCGCATACCGTCTCGCTGGATGATTTTTATTTTGGGGTCAGCCGGACGCCGGCCGACGAAAACGGCCGAAAGGATTTTGAATCGGTGCAGGCGCTCGATCTCGACGAGCTGCACCGCTGCTTCGCTCAGATCGCCCAAACGGGGGAGTGCCTTTTTCCCCTGTTTGATTTTCACACCGGAGAGCGCAGTCCGCAGGGCCGGCTGATCCGCGCCGAGCTGGGCGATGTAATTATTGTAGAGGGGCTGCACGCCCTCAATCCGCTGCTGCTTTCGGCCGTGCCGGCCGACCGGCTTGTCAAGCTGTATGTCAACGTCGGCAACCGCGTCTATGATGACGAAGGTGGGATTCTCCTCACCCGGCGGGATATCCGTCTGATCCGGCGGATTTCCCGGGATCAGATCTACCGCAATTCGGGGATAGAAAACACGTTGCGCATGTGGCCGGATGTCCAGCATGGGGAGCGCAATTATCTTTTTCCCCACAGCGGCGCGGCCGATTATACAATCAATTCGTTTCATCCGTATGAGCTGTGCGTTTTTAAGGAGGATGTGCTGACCATGATTACCGGGTTGGATCCGCGGCATCCGCAGTATAATTTTGCTTTGCAGGCGGCTTACGGCCTCGACCGGTTTGTCAGCCTGCCGCATACGCTGGTGCCGAAAACCTCCCTGATGCGGGAGTTTATTGAGATGGCCCGGCCATAATCCGCACCGTGCGACGGACTCGCCATCTTGCAATATGTGGATGGTTATGCTACAATAAGGCATACAGAATTTTTCTGCCTTTTGGCGGAATATCCGTTTGCAGCGATTTTTCAAATTCTTTTTTCGGATACGCGGCCCCTTGTGCGCCGCGCAAAATAAATATACCGTCCGCGCAAGAAATCGGACGGCAGGGCTTTATGAAAGGATGGGCATGATGGGATTTTTTGAAGATACATTTATCAAGGCCAAGGACGTTTTTGAAACGGTAGGGGAGAAGGGCGGCGAATTGATCTCGGTCCAGAAGCTGAAGATCGAGGCGGCCAAGGCTGAGTCTCAGATTTCAAAAAATTACGCGACGCTGGGACGGGTGGTTTATTCCAATCTGAAGAATGGCTGCGCCGCCGGAGACGGTTGCGACGCGCTGGTGCAGGCCATCGACGACGATCTTGCCGCGCTGGAAACCATTCAAAAGAAAATTGCGGATGAAAAGGGATTGACCTTTTGCCCGAGCTGTGGCGACAGCAATCCGAACGACGCGGTTTATTGCTCGAAATGCGGTGCCAAGCTGCGCGGCTGAGCGCGTTTGATCCGACCTATTTTTCAGGACGGCGGGGATTTTCTTCGCCGTCCCGCTTGTATTCGTGTGCGTCGGTAGGCGGCGGAGTATCTGCTGCGAGGCCGCGCGCCGCTGTTTAAAGAGGAACACGCCATGTTTGCTTATGAAAAATACAATGCGGCGGCCGGTTTTTTGCGTGAAACGGTCGGCTGTGTTCCGGATACCGCGCTGGTGCTCGGCTCCGGCCTCTCTTCCCTGACAGAGGAAATGACGGTGACCCGCCGGATTCCCTATACGCAAATTCCCGGCTTTCCCCGGCCGACCAATCCCTCCCATGCGGGCGAGCTGCTCTGCGGAACGCTCGCCGGGCGGGAGGTGCTGGTATTCTCCGGGCGTGCACATGTGTACGAGGGCTACACGATGGCGGAGGTTTCCTTTTATGTTACGGTGCTCGGCCTGCTGTCGGTCCGGCGAATGGTAATCACCAACGCCGCCGGTGCGGTCAACCGGGATTTTGTGCCCGGCGACATCATGCTGATTACCGACCATATCAAGCTGTCTGGGGAAAGTCCGGTCACCGGACCGGCGGACAAGCGCTTGGGACCGATGTTTTTTGACCTGTCTGCGGCGTATTCGCCCGCCCTTTGCCGTCTGGCGAGGGAGGCGGCAGTTCGACTCTCCCTGCCGCTGCGGGAAGGGGTTTATCTTTATTGCGGCGGACCGCAGTATGAAACCCCCGCGGAAATCCGGGCGTTTCGCACCCTCGGCGCTGATGCGGTCGGCATGTCCACCGTGCCGGAGGTCATCGCCGCCGGTAAAGCGGGGATAGAGATACTTGGATTTTCCATTTTGACCAATATGGCGGCTGGAATCTCGGATGCGCCTCTCGACGACCGGGAGGTGGTCGAGACTGCCGAAAAATCCGGCGGACGGCTGGCCGCCCTGATTCGGGAGATTTTGCGGAATTTTTGAACCTGTTCGGCCGATGGGCCGATATACCAAACGTGAGGGACAAGCCAAAATGAAAGACACACTACATCTGTATGTCATCATCGCGGATGACAATGAGTTTGCCGCCGCCAAGGCGGCCGCGCCAGCTCCGGTGCAGGACGGTGCTTCCTTTGGACGGGAGAGTTTCTCTTTTTCCCTGGCGCAAGAGGGCCGCAGAGCGGAGGTTACGGCCGTATACTCCCGCGTGGGAAAGGTGAACGCGGCGGCCTGCGCCGCTTTTGCGGTGGCGTCGGGCGCAGATTATATTCTGAACGCCGGGCTGTCCGGCGGCATCTCGCATATCGGAAAAGGGGAACTTATGCTGGCCACCCGCTTCTTTGAGCATGATTTTGATTTGGCGCCGCTCGGCTATAAAAAATGCGAGAAGCCGGGGCAGGGCGGGGAGCTGACCTCCTGTCCGGCGCTGGATCGTTTGTTTTTGAACGCCTGTCCACGGCTGAAATGCGGTGCGGCCGCTACCGGGGACTGTTTTGTCTGCGACGACCGGCTGCGCCGCGAACTGGCTGAACGGCACGGCGCGATGTCCTGCGATATGGAGTCGGCCGCCATCGCTTCGGTCTGTGCCGACGCCGGTGTGGGGTTTTCCTCGCTGCGAAAGATTTCAGACGACGCCGGACAGGACGCCGGCAGCGATTATCAGGATGCAAAAAATCAAGCGGAGCGATCGCTTTTTTCCTGCTTTTTTGCGGGAGTTTCGAATGTTTTTAAAGCCGACGCCCTCTGGGACTGACGGGGTGCGGGAGGACTGCTTTGCGGTGTATTGGTGTATTAATGGGATAAAGGTTGTGTGATAGGATTGGAAATCAAACGAAAGCCACAAACATTTTTACAGGGTGCGATGATCCTGACGGTTTCAACCATGCTGGTCAAGGTGATCGGCGCTGTTTTCAAGATTCCGCTGGGAAATCTGCTGGGCGGCAGCGGGATGGGCTATTTCACCAGCGCGTATGATTTGTACCTGCCGCTCTACTCTCTGGCGATGGCCGGTCTGCCGATTGCCATCTCTCGCCTGGTGGCCGAGCGGGTGGCGGAGAGGCGGTTTGCCGACGTCTATAAAACGCTGAAGATTGCTCAGCGCGCCTTTTTGGTAACCGGGTTAACCGGGACAATCATCATGGTTGTGGCAATTTATCCATACACGCTGTACATCGGCAATGCCGGTGCGGCGTTCAGCATGTTCGCCATTGCGCCGGCTTTGCTGTTTTGCTGTATCATGTCCTCTTACCGCGGCTTTTATGAGGGCTTGCGAAATATGTATCCCACCGCGATTTCCTCGGTGATTGAGGCGCTTGGCAAGCTTTTTCTCGGGCTTGGGCTGGCCTATCTTGTGATCCATAAGGCGCAGTCCGAATTTAATGCGCTGGGCACGGTTTTTGGCAAGGCTGTAACGATCAGTCCCAATGCGAAGGCAGAGGAAATTTATGAACGGATTGTAGAGGCCGCCTCGCCCTACGCTTCGGCTGCAGCGATACTTGGCATCACGATCGGTTCGGTGCTCGCGACCCTGTTCCTGATTATCTACCACAAAGCGTCCGGCGCAAAAATCACACGGGAGGAGGTAGCCGCCTCTCCGGCCGCTTATGATGGCAAACGAACCTTAAAAATGCTGGTTGTGATTGCGATTCCGGTGGTGCTTGGCTCGTTGGTTTCCAACTTTTCCAGCCTGATTGACCTGCTTACGGTGCAGAAGCGGCTGGCTACCGTGGTTGGGACGTCGCCGGATACCATTTTGAATATGTATAGCGGTCTTTTGCCTGAAAGCACGGTGGGGGCTTCGGTTTCCGAGTTGGTGGAGACGGTGCCCAACTACCTCTATGGCTGCTATAAGGGCTTCGCTTACTCGGTGTTCAATCTGGTGCCTTCGATTACCTCGGTGCTGGGGGTCAGTGCGCTTCCGGTGCTCGCTACCGCCTGGGTGGAACAGAACAAGCTTTCCATCAAGGGGAATATTGAGTCGATGATTAAGGTTACTGCCCTCATCGCTATCCCGGCCGGAATCGGGATTACTGTGCTGGCTGGTCCGGTGCTGAACCTGTTGTATTCCGGCAAAGAAAAAGAGGTTGCAGTGGCAACGCCGATCCTGCTGGTCCTGGGCCTTGCGGCTTTGTTCAGCGGGCTTTCCATGCCGCTGACCAACATGCTTCAGGCGATCGGGAAGGAAAAAATCCCGGTGCGCAACATCATGATTGGCGCCGTGATTAAGTTTGTTTTGAATTTTGTTTTGGTCGGTGTTCCGGCCATTAACATCATCGGCGCGCCGATCGGTACGCTGGTTTGTTACATCTTCAATTTTGCCGCCAATTTTTACAGTCTGGTCAAACATGCGGGGGTGCGGCTGGATGTCAAAACAATTTTGCTAAAACCCCTGTTTTCCGCACTGCTTTGTGGCGCGGCGGCATTTGGCGTATACAGTCTGATGTCAAACATTATGACAAATCTAAAGCTGGTGACCGTTGTGGCGATTGCCGCTGCCGGCATCGTTTATCTTGCCGCTTTGCTGTTGACCCGCTGTGTGTCGAAGGAGGACATCCGCCTCTTCAAAGGGAACGCCTGAGCTTAAATTTCCCCTTATTCCATGCGAAATCTTCACTACGGATGTAAAAAAAGCTTGAAATTCAGGCACTTTCATATAAAATTTCGCTGGAAATACTTGATTTTAGGAGAAAAATATGGTACAAAATATGTGGTTTCAGTTTAAGGACGCATACAAAATAGAGGATTTACGCCGGATTATGGAACTTCTCCGCGGCGAAAACGGCTGTCCCTGGGATCGGGAACAGAATCATAAATCCATCCGCGTCAACCTTTTGGAAGAAGCATATGAAGCGGCCGACGCCATCGACCGCGGCAGCAACGCCGATCTGTGCGAAGAACTGGGCGATGTTTTGCTGCAGGTTGTATTTCACGCCCGCATGGCGGAGGAGGAGGGGAGCTTCACCCTCGACGATGTTGCCGACGGCATCTGCAAGAAACTGATCCTGCGGCACCCGCATATTTTCGGGGACGTTACGGTCAGCGGCTCGACAGAGGTTTTGGACAACTGGGATCGGATCAAGCGGGTGGAAAAGCAGCAGGAAACCGCGCTGGCCACTTTGGAGAGTGTGCCGAAAGCTTTCCCGGCTTTGATGCGTGCGCAGAAGGTTGGCAAACGCGCGTCTAAGGCGGGGTTTGACTGGGACGCGGCGGACGGCGCGTTTGATAAGATTGCCGAGGAAACAGATGAACTCCGCGTGGCGATGGCCTCCGGTGAAAGGGAGAAGATGGCCGAGGAACTCGGCGACCTGCTTTTCTCTGTTGTCAATGTCGCCCGTTTTTTGAAGGTGGACGCGGAAGACGCGCTGCAGAGCGCCACAGATAAATTTATCAGCCGATTCGGAAAGGTCGAACGCCTCGCTTCGGAGCGTGGGCTGGATATGGAAACTGCCGGCCTTGCCGCACTGGATTGCCTTTGGAACGAGGTAAAATAATTTTATTCATACATCGGGGATTTCCCCGAGATGAAGCATATATAAAAATTTTTGGAGGTACAAAACTTATGAACAAGACAGAACTGGTTGCAGCGGTTGCAGAGAAAGCCGAACTTTCTAAGAAAGATGCCGATAAGGCAGTTGCCGCAGTTATCGACGCGATCACCGATGCTCTGATCGGTGGCGACAAGGTTCAGTTGGTTGGCTTCGGTACTTTTGAGGTTCGCGAGCGCGGCGAGCGCACCGGCCGGAACCCTCAGACCAAGGAAACCATCACCATTGCCGCTTCCAAGGCTCCGGTTTTCAAGGCCGGCAAGGCTTTCAAGGACGCTGTCAACAAGTAAATCCCACTTCCTTACGGGCCGCTCTGTCTTTGGACGGGGCGGCTTTTTGTATCTGAAAAATCGGGGGATAGGCGGGCTGACGTTTGCCATCACGCTCGAAAGTGCGCGGCGTCGGTGCTTTTTTGGAAAGGATAATATGAATTTTGAAAAGCCGGGGAAGTTCTTCGCACCGAATGGAACGGGATGCATATTCTGTTAGTGAAGTGTTGGAAATAATGAAGCTTCAAACTAACAAAATATGGATTAGGAGGATTTTTATGGCAGAAGTAAAACAGAATTGTCCGCCGAACGGCAGCTTTAAAGAAGCCGTCTGCATTGACGCGGGCAGAGTCTATGACTCATGCTGCGACCGGGATTGCCTGGAGGATCTCAGCTTGATGTTCACGCCCCGCGACCGGGAAATCATCGCGGACGCAACCAATGTGAAGATTCGCAGCGCCGAGGTCATCGACGTGTTTGTCGATGTGGAGCCGGTACATCTCAACCGCGGGTTCTATGCATGTGACATCACCTTCTTCTTCTTGGTTAAGCTGGATGTTTTTGTCGCCCCGCATTCGGCGCCGATTCCGGTTTGCGGCGTCTGCTCGCACGATAAAAAGGTGATCCTGTACGGCAGCGACGGAAATGTCAAGATTTTCTCGAACGAGTTTGTTCGGGATGACGCCAACGACGTACAGCTTCCGCAGTCGTCCAATCTGCCGAAGTGCGTTGTCTCCTGCGTAGATCCGGTGCCGCTTTCGGCTAAAATCTGCGAGAGAAAACACTGTAAGTGCGGATGCAGATGCATACCTGCCTGTGTTTGCGCCGCTTTGGGCGGAGAGCCGGTTTCCGATCCGGAGGGCAGGGACAGAACCGTTGCGGTTACGCTCGGTCTGTTTACCATTGTGCAACTGATTCGGAATGTACAGATGCTGATCCCGGTTTATGATTTCTGCATTCCGGAAAAAGAGTGTCATGATTCCACCGACAGCCCCTGCGATCTGTTCTCCAGAATCAAGTTCCCGCTGGATGAATTTTTCCCGCCGCGCCCCTGTGAACTGGAAGAGTGCGGCTGCGGCTGTTCGTGTGAATGCAGTTGTGACGATGACTAATTAAGATAAACGTAAAGCAGATTATGCTCCTTCACTGCTTTTCGATTTATAAAAACACAATAAAAAGCCTTGCTCGTTTCTGAGCAAGGCTTTTTGTGTATGCATGCGTGTGCGCCGGAGCATCTGTCGAACGATGTGCGAAAACCCTTTCGCCAAGCTCAGGCTTTCCAAAGCCGGTGCAGGTTGCAGTAGGCATAAACCGCCTGAACCTCGTCGCCTTCGCACAGGGCGAAGCAGGCCTTCGGCGCATCGCCGGGGTTCAACGCTTTACGCTGGTTTCCTTGATTTGTCTGAATCGAAATCCATTCGATATAATGTTCGGGTATCATCGGATGTTCCACTTCGCCGACGGTCACGAAAACCTTGTTCCCTTCAACAGTATATACCGGTATATGCTTTTCGATGGCAGCCTCTGTCGTGCCGGGAATCAGTTCGGTCATGTTCTGCCCGCAGCATACGATGGGTACGCCCGAGTCCTTTACGATGGCAATGATATTTCCGCAATGTTCGCAGATAAAGAAACGCTGTTCCATAAATTGACCTCCATTCCTCTTTCTAAATTCAGTATATATCAATGTGTTGAAAACATCAAGCGATTTTGCATAAAATATGTGCGGATTTATAATCTGTCATCCAAATCTGTGCCACGAGATTTGTGAGTATTGTAGATTTTTCGGAATCGCAGTTGACTGCTTTTGCAAAAAGATGTAAAATAATTGTAAATTTGTCAAAAATCAGATAATGCGGAGGGGTTCATTTTGACCGGAAGTTCTATTCAAATCTTGATTGCCATGATCTGTTACATGGCTGTGGTAATTGGAATCGGTCTGTTTTTCGCCAAGAGGGCAAATAAGAATTCAGAAAACTATTTTATCGGCGGGCGCTCTTTGGGACCGTGGATTGCTGCTTTGAGCGCGGAGGCGTCGGATATGAGCGGCTGGCTGTTGATGGGCCTTCCCGGCGTGGCATACTGGTGCGGCGTGTCGGACGCGGCATGGACGGCAATTGGATTGGGACTGGGGACCTATCTGAACTGGCTTCTGGTGTCAAAGCGCCTTCGCCGGTACTCCTATGTTGCGGGGAACGCGATTACGCTGCCCGATTTTTTCAGCAATCGTTTTAAAGAGAAGAAAAAAATTCTGATGCTGATTTCCTCTTTGTTTATTCTGATTTTCTTTGCGGTGTATGCCGGCAGTTGTTTTGTCACCTGCGGCAAGCTGTTCAGTTCGCTGTTTAACGCGGATTATCGCCTGATGATGATACTGGGCGCCGTATTCGTGTTGATTTATACTTTTTTGGGCGGATTTCTGGCGGAAAGCGCTTCCGATTTTATGCAGGCGGTCGTGATGGTCGGCGCGCTGCTGGCAGTGCTGGTGCTGGGCACTGTCCATGCCGGCGGTGTGGGAGCTGTCGTGGATAATGCCAGGAGCATTCCCGGGTTCTGGACCTTTTTTGGCATCGCCTCTCCTGAGGTGGGGGCAGATGGCCTTCAGGTGATTTCAGAGGCGGGCAAACCCGTGTTTGGCGCCGCGGGAGAGTACGGGGTGCTCACCATTCTCTCAACTTTGTCCTGGGGTCTGGGCTATTTCGGCATGCCCCAGGTATTGCTGCGCTTTATTGCCATCCGCCGTACGGAGGACTTGACCAAATCGCGTCGCATCGCCACCACATGGTGCGTTGTTTCGCTTTTCGCGGCGGTGATGATCGGTATTATTGGCAGGGCTATGCTGCCCACGGTAAGTCGTACCGCGTCTGATGCTGAGAATATCTTTACCTCTATGGCATCAATATTGATGCATCCGTTGCTGGCGGGGATTGTTATGGCCGGTATTTTGGCCGCAACCATAAGTTCTTCGGATTCCTATTTGCTGATTGCGGCTTCTTCGGTATCTAAAAATATTTATCAGGGCATTCTGCACCGCAAGGCCAGCGACAAACAGGTTATGACCGTCAGCCGCATCACCCTTTTGATAGTCGCCGCTGTGGGTATGATCATCGCTTTGGATGAGAACAGCGTCATCTTTACCATCGTCAGCTTTGCCTGGGCGGGCTTCGGCGCTACCTTCGGCCCGATCATGCTCTTCTCTCTGTTCTGGAAACGGACGACTCGCGCCGGCGCGATTGCCGGAATGATTGCGGGCGGCGGCATGGTGTTCTTGTGGAAGCTGATTATCAAGCCCCTGGGTGGGATTTTCGGCATTTACGAATTGCTTCCGGCGTTTCTCTTCTCTTGCCTGGCAATTGTCGTCGTGTCGCTTATAACTGCCAAGCCTTCCGAAGAGATTCTGGAAGAGTTTGAAACTGCAAAATCGAGTATATAACCAGGGTAAATCCGAAAGCAAAAGAAGCTTTCTGTCTCAATCGGACAGAAGGCTTCTTTTTATGATGATAGGGATAAAAATACAATGGGGTGGCCGTCTTTGTACGGCAACTGTGAGATGTGGCGCCGGGATTGAATAGCATGCAGCCGTATGCCGCCGCAGATGCAGTAATGCCTATCGGCAGCTTTGCTGTGGGAAAATCCGCCGGATACGTATGACAGAAATTTGCGGCGGAATGCTCATGGTCATTGCGCCGCTATATAAGATGCTGACAACGTCGCCGACGCGAAAGCATCGCGTGTCGTTGGTGTTTGCGACCACCTCCTGTAAATCCGCAGTGTTGCGGACAAGCAGACTGCCTGCACGAACCTTTTGAACAACGGCAATCATATGCATGGTTTGGCACCTCCTGTAGAAGAATATGACAGGGAAAAGACGCCCGAAAGTCTGTGTGAGAGGGGAGGGGCGTCTTTTAAAAATGGCCTTTGCCTGCCTTTGCGTTGATTTTCGTAAAAGAAGGAAGACCCAATTTCCAAACGCTTGGGTACAATGCAGTATATTCTGCGTTTTACACATGGGTTCTGCTGCTGCGCAAACAGAATAAAATGGTGAAGCCGGCGCCGACTGGCCATGCGGCCCGATCTATATATAAGTTTGAGGTGGATAAACAGCAAGGCGGGCTTCTAAATAAAGCCCGCCTTGCTGTTAGAATATGGATTGCTTGTATCAATCTTTTTGGTTGCCGTTCACGATTTGCCGGCGCAGGTCGACCACGTCGGAGACGCTCAGGGTTCCGCTTTGGTCGAAATCGGCGGCACACAGCTCTTCTGTGGTCCATTGACCCCCAACGATCCGCTGACGAAGGGAAACTACATCGGACACCGTAACCATTCCGTCGCCGTCAATGTCGCCGGAAAGAATTACAGTATACGTTTGGGTATCCTCGCAGGTATTGGAAATTATGAGATAGAGCAGCCCGTCCTGCTGTCGTGATTTCATAGATATTTTTCGATTACATTTCCGTTTCATTCGTCCACAGGCTTCTATGGCATTTTCTAAGAGATTACCGATAATGATGCATAAGTCCATCGCTTCAATACCGATGTCACGGTCAATTTGCAGGAACAATGCAATATCGGCAACTTCCTTTGCCATTTCCTTGTAGTAGCTCACAATCGCATTGACGGAAGGGTGCTGACAGATAACCTCCGGCAGAATACTTTGGTAAGAACCATCCAGGTCGGCAAGGTATTGTTCCAGTTCCGTTATATCTCCCGACTCCAACAGCGTATGTAAAACTCTGATGTGATGGTGCAAATCGTGACGGTCACGGCGGGCTTTTTCAATTCCCGCTGCAAGCAAGGTATATTGCTGCTCCTGCTGGGATAAAAGCAGTCTGGATTTTTCGGCTTCTTCCTCTGCACGGACACGCTGTTCCTCTTTCCCCGGCAGACGGAATGTAATAAAGCTCACTGCAATCACGCCGTCGAACAGGACAAAGCGGGCAAGCACCTCGGAAAGCTCTACGCCTGCGGTTTCAAAATCATTTCCCGTGTAAAAGATACTGACAAGGGTGAATACCGCCGGAATCGTCAGTAAATAATTCCAGATAGAATCATCCTTCATATTCATGCCCTGTGACAGGATTTTCTTCCAAAACCAAAGCAGAAATGGAAATAAGAACAGAGAAAGGCCGGCACGCAAGAGCGAGGTTTGCATATAAACAGGCAGTTCTGTCGGAACGTAAGTCTTGATATATCCCGCAAGAGAAAGAATAAACATGACGCAAGGATACATTAGGCCGAACACAAAAAGCACCTTTGCAATGCTGTCCTTAATGAGGAATACCGTCAGCAATATCAGCAGCACAAACTGAAACAGGCGGTAAAGCAGCATAATATTTGAATTGAAAAGAAACCGTTCGCTTGCAAAGCAAAAACCGAGCTGATACGGCAAAAGAACCGCGGTACATACG
The DNA here is from genome assembly GCA_050946935.1 of Candidatus Howiella sp. Taxonomy (GTDB): domain Bacteria; phylum Bacillota; class Clostridia; order Oscillospirales; family Acutalibacteraceae; genus UQRS01. The sequence goes on along the minus strand of JBMNVR010000002.1, from coordinate 152,890 downwards.
GCAATCGCCATTGGGTACGGCAAACGCAGTTTGTTTTTAAAGGGGAGGTACTGTAAAAATATCCACGGATACACATCCAGAAAGATGGTGAGAAAATACCAGAGCTTATTCATTTGTTTCCTCCTTCATCTGTCTGAATCGGTCGTCTATGATTTTTTGCCTGATTTCTTTGCGAAGTCTGACCGGCAAAATAATATGACCGCCTCCGTTAAGATCGATTGCTTCCTCTGTATGACCGCTGACTTGGCTCAAATTGACAAGATAGCTTTTTCCGGCACGGATAAATCGGGGCGAGTCAATTTCTTTTTCAAAGCTTCCGATACTTTTTGCTGTTTTCATATCGCCGGAGGCGGTATGTACGATGCTGCCGTGTCCTGCAATTTCAATATACAGAATATCTCTCAAGCAAACCTTGTTTTCCAATCGGTCACAGGTAAAGGAAATGCTTTTCATTACCCGTTCCCACAGCTCATGGCAGCGTTTCATCGCAGTTAAAAATTTGTCATAGGAATATGGTTTTACAAGATAACCCGCAGCTTCCACATCATAGCTTTCAATACCGAAATCAAGAGAGGTGGTGGAGAATACGAAGCCGCCGGTATACCCAAGACTGCGAAACTCTTTGGCTGCGGTCATACCGTTCTTCTCTCCCATGTATATGTCCATAAAAATCAAATCACATTTTTTATCTGTTCTGTAAGAAAGAAGCAGAGCCTCCGCAGATGCAAATTCCAATATATCAATCTCAAGATTATTCTGCTTTTCAAACTGTCGTATATATGCACGCAAAGCTTTGCGCTCCTCGGCTAAATCATCACATATAACGCATATCATACCTGCTCGCCTCTTTTTGCCACCAAATCTTTTTGGTCAAGATGATGGCAATGGTTTTTACAAGTCTTTTTTATCGTCCTCAAGGTCTTCGCAGACCGCAATTTTTATAAGCTCATTCATTCCGGTTTACATCCGGGTCTGCGCACAGCGGAACTGCATCTATAATGTCCGCAAAATTACAATCCAGAGTCTGACATACAGAAAGAAGCACCGAAACAGAAACAGGTTCGTTTTTCCCCATTTTGGCAAGCGCACTGCTTGAAATACCGGAGGCAATCCGCATCTGTGTCTTGGTCATTTTCTTATCTATCAAAAGCTTCCAAAGACGGTCATAAGACAATACAAGTTTCGTTAAAATATTTAAATATACAATATCATATCTTGTTTTGAGATAATTCATTTTCTGTTTTGTTGTTTTGCTGACAAAAATGGTTATTCTAAATAGAGCATATCTCATCACCGCACCTTACAAAATTGGATGGGTTTATATATCCCTGCTCAAGCTCACGCTGTACCGCTAAAATATATTGTTTGAAAACGGCAATTCATGCGGCGGAGGATGTCTTATCAAATATTTCTATAAATTTAATCCCGACCGAACGGTATTTGTTGAGGATATATGTGCCGCCGCCAAAGGTTATGAATATCTTGCAGAAATTCAGTTATCGGCGGGTAAAAGCGTATGAGCAGCTATCGTATCAATGTACGGTTTATCTATTATCCGGAAACGGCAATCCTCTTTCAGAGAACAGAGAAGAACGAAAAAGTGAAAAGAGAAAGTACAAAAAGATGCCATGCGCCGAAGGCGCACCCGCAAAACGCCCTCGCGACAGAGAGCCGTCGCGAGGGCGTTTTGGGCCGAGCAGGCGAGCCGAGCGTGACCTTTTGCGGAAAAGGAGGAACAGTGGAGCGGGTGACTGATTTTTTATGAAATAAAAAATCGGAACGAGCGTAACTCGTTCCGACGTGGCTGGGGTGGCAGGATTCGAACCTACGAATGCAGCAGTCAAAGTGCTGTGTCTTACCGCTTGACGACACCCCAGTATACGAAATGCCACAGTGAAATACTGTGGCATTGGTTTTGATGTGGGGTGGATAAACGGATTCGAACCGTCGGCCTCCAGGGCCACAACCTGGCGCTCTAACCAACTGAGCTATATCCACCATTTCAGCCACTCGCAGTAGCAAAAATCATTATACCACAGAGCGGCGTTTTGTCAATACTTTATTTCGACAATCATGTGTTTTTTATTGCTTAGACAGAAAAAACGAGGATTCCAATGCCACATTTTCTCCGCACGCGGGGCACGGAAACCAAAATTTACGGCGGCAAAAAATACCCGCCGCCGAAGCCTTTATGTTATTCAAATCGGTTTTGACGGCTATTTTTTTCTTTGCGGCCGAAAAAGAGAGAATTCCTTCTCTGCACAGACGATCAGGGTCACGCACATCAAGACCATCGCCAGACCCAGCGGCAGAGAAAAACCGGCCGACGCCGGCCGTCCGGTGGAGAGCAGCACTTCTCTGGTCAGAGGGAACAGGGGCAGAAAAAGCCGTGTGAACAAAGCGGCCAGTGCCCCGTGTGTCAGACGGGAAAGCAGAAAAACCCCGCGGTTGAACGGCACCTCCCGAACGAGGCAGAGCACCTGACAGATCACGGATAAGCCGCCGAAGCCAATTCCCGCGGCAATCACCGGCAGAGCGGCGCGGCGGCTGGCCAGCGCGCCGACCGTGACCTCTAAAACCTGCGCCAGAAGAGGGGAGAGCGCCTCCGAAAGCGGCAGGCGGCCGAGCAGGGAAACAACGGTGGAAAAAAACAGCACAAATCCGCAGATGCCGAGCATCTGCGTCGCGGCGCCCGAGACCGACTGAACAAACGCGGTCGAAAAACCTTCGGGTTCCTGCCGCATGGTCGGAGCAGGCTGCTCTCTCCGCAACAGAAAACGGGAGTAAAAAAATCCGTTGACAACGGCCGCGGCCGTAACCGATAGAAACAGCAGCAGACCGATCTCGGCTGAGCCGAGCATGCCAAGCCCTACCGCCGTAATGATAAAGGCGGGGCCGGAGTTCACGCAATAGGTAATGCGGGCTGTTGCCTCCTTTTCACCCAAAAAGCCGGCGCGGTATTCCTCTGCAATCAGCAGGCCGCCGACCGGAAAGCCGGCCATAAAGCTGAGCAGGATATTTACCCCCTGCCGGTCGTGGAAAAGCCCGCGGCAAAGCAGGTCGAGAGGCGCCGAAACCGCTTTCGGAACGCCGGTTTTGGTCAGGAAGAGGGAAACCGCCATAAAGGGAAAGAGCGAGGGCACAACCACCTCCGCGCAGGCGAGAAGCCCCTGCCAGGCGCCGGATTTTGCCTCCTGCGGCAGAAAGAAAAGCGCCGCGATGAATACCGATCCGGCTGTAAAGGTCAAAAAATGCATTGCTTTTACTCGGAATACACGCATATTGATCACCGCCATTTTAGTCTATGCGCACGGAATGATTCTTAAAACCGCAACATACTTATAACTTGAAGAAAAACACCGGTAAATGGACGACTACGCCAAGAAAGGATGCGTTTTTTCCTTGGCGCAGCGTCGTCCAAAGAGGCTGTGCGGTCTTTTTTTGTTTTCACTCCAAGATGGTTGACCGACGCCTCTTGGGCGGAAGATTCCGGCCTGCCGGCGATGGAGGAGATCACTGATCTATGAAGAAAAAAAGCCGAAGGAAATATTGTCCACCCGAAAAGCCTCGTTCTAAAATCGACCTGATCGGCCGGACGCTGGAGGTTCCCTCGGCCGCCCTCCTGCGCGACGCCAAAACCGAGCTGATCGGCAACCGCGAGGCAACGGTAGATGGCTGCCGGTGCGTGGCGGAATACAGCGATACCAAAATTACCCTCAATATTGGGAATGGGTGCGTATCTTTCCTTGGCAGTGGGCTGGAGATATCCTCGCTTGGCGGAAACGTCGCGGTCATCTCCGGTCTTATCGCGACGGTTGAATTTTCCCTGTAAGGCGGTGAAGGCATGCTGTTTATCCGGATTTTGCATTATATTTTGGGGTACGTTCGGTTTCGCATTTACGGGGATTACCCGGAGCGGCTTCTGAATATTCTGGCGGCAAAGGGTGTGCCGGTCTGGGACGCCGAATATAAGACCGGCTGCATTGAGGCGAGCGTCTATATCAAGGATTATAAGCGCATGCATGCGCTTAAGGGCAAATGCCGCGTTCGGACAAAATATATTCGTCCGGTCGGACTTTTTATAAAGCTGAATACCTATCGCCAGCGGATCGGATTCGGGATTGGGTTTGCGGTTTATGTTTTCCTGATCTGCTGGCTGTCCGGCTTCATCTGGCAGATCGAGCTGGTTGGCTGCGAGCGTACCGACCCGCAGCGGCTTTTGGCCGCGCTGGAGGAAGTCGGCGTCCGTGTCGGCACGCGCACGGCAGAGATTGACGCTTTCAGTCTGCCGGAAAAAATCCAACTCCGCGTGCCGGAGCTGGCATGGGCGGCGGTGAATATAGAAGGCTCGCTGGCCACGGTGGATGTCAGCGAGGTGGCGGAAATTCCCGACAAAACCGGGGAGGAGCCCTGCAACCTCATTGCAAAGACTGGGGGAACCATCACAGGTCACCGGATCATACAGGGAAACCGCGTGGTGGAGGTGGGCAGTCCGGTGGTAGCCGGAGACCTGCTGGTCTCCGGCACGATCGAGTATGCAACGGGCTATACCGGGCTGAAACACGCAGCGGGAGAGGTGTACGCCCAAACCGAGCATCGGCTGCAGACAGAGGTTCTTTTTCAGCAGGAAGAGACGCGCCGCACCGGGCGAAAAAAAAGCAAAACGGTAGTCAGCTTTTTTGGACAGCGGATGCCGCTTTACCTTGGAAGCGAGCAGTATGCGTATGATAAGGAGATATCCCGGACCGTCCTGTGTTTTTTGGAAAAGAGCTTGCCAATCACACTGCACACCGCTATCTTTTATGAGACCGAACGGGTGGCATATACACTCTCTTTAGAGGAGGCGGTCGAAAAAGCGCGAAATGAAATGGCGATTTTAACCGGAACAGAGCTGGAAGGTATGGACGTTCTGTCGCAAACCGAAAATATTGTCGAACAAAATGACGGAATTCGGATAGAAAATTTGTGCATTTGTAATGAGAATATCGCTGTGGAAGAAATTTTATCTATAACAACTATAAATTACTAAAAATTTGTGATATAATAACTAAAAACTTTGGGTTCTGTTTTGCAATTCTCACAAGCGCTCCAATCTATAGGCAGAAAGCCCTCGCTTGCATCGGGAAAATGCGCGCTGGCGCCGGTTTTCCCGAAGGAACTCATACGGATTCAATTTTGAAAAATGAAAGTGGAAAGTGCATGATCGAACAAGTTATTAATATTGAGCGGCTGGAACAGATTGCCGGTCTTTTCGGCAGCTTTGATGAAAATGTGAAATATTTAGAGGAGCGGTACAATGTCCGGATTACCTCCCGCGACGGGGAGGTAAAAATAAGCGGGGATGCCGAAGGGGTGAGCAAGGCTTCCAAAGTGATCGGCGGCCTGCTGATGCTGATCAACAAGGGCGAGATGCTCAATGAGCAGAACATCCGCTACGTCATGGGGCTTGTAGAGGATGGGGAGGATGAAAACCTCTCCAACCTGACCGACTCCGACTGTATCTGTATCACCACCAAGGGGCGGCCGGTCAAACCCAAAACGCTTGGACAGAAAAAATATGTAGAGGCCATCCGCGACAACACGGTGGTGATCGGGGTCGGCCCGGCCGGCACCGGCAAGACCTACCTTGCCGTGGCGATGGCGGTCACCGCTTTCCGCGCGAAGGAGGTTAACCGCATTATTCTCACCCGTCCGGCGGTTGAGGCGGGGGAGAAGCTGGGATTTTTGCCGGGCGATTTGCAAAGCAAGGTGGATCCCTACCTCCGCCCGCTGTACGACGCGCTGTTCGACATGCTGGGGGCGGAGAATTTCGCCCGTTATCAGGAACGCGGCAACATCGAGGTTGCGCCGCTTGCCTATATGCGCGGACGGACGCTGGATGACAGCTTTATCATTTTGGACGAGGCGCAGAACACCACGCCCGAGCAGATGAAAATGTTCCTCACCCGGCTGGGATTCAATTCCAAAATCGTGGTGAACGGGGATGTGACCCAAATTGATCTTCCTGACGGACGCAAATCGGGCTTAAATGAGGCGGCGCGTATACTCAAAAACATCAACGGTATCGCGACCATCCGGCTGAATCACAAGGATGTAGTCCGCCACCGCCTGGTGCAGGAGATTATCATGGCATATGAGAACAGCGCCGCCGGCAAGAAATAAACGCTGTTTCGGCGTGTATGATTGTGGCTTTCCGCGCGGGACACCGCGCTGAACCGGAAGTATAAAAGCCGGCCGCTGGCCGAACGGGCGGCAGAAATTGCGCCGCTGGATCCAAGAAACTTCCTTCGCGCTGGTCGCGAAGGAAGGAAGACACGGATTTTGGCGTGATGTATCGTGCGGCAGAATGGAGAAAAGGTTATGGATAAAGTAAAAGTGATCATCCAAAACAAGCAAAAGACGGTCAAAATTCCGGCCGGCATCCGTATGCTGCTGCGCCGGGCCTGCCATGCGGCGCTGGAGACGGAGGGCTTCGACGGCATGGCAGAGGTCAATATCACATTTACCGACGACGCCGGCATTCGCGAATTGAACCAACAGTTTCGGAAGATTGACCGGTCGACCGACGTGCTTTCTTTCCCGCTGGGCAGCGGGGGCGAATATGACGTCAATCCCGAAAGCGGTGCAAAAATGCTGGGGGATATCGTCATCTCGATGGAGCACGCCTGTGCTCAGGCGGAGGAATACGGCCACACCCTCCAGCGGGAGACGGCATTTCTGACCGTACACTCCATGCTGCATCTGCTCGGCTACGATCACGAGGACGGCGGGCTGGAGACGCTTCGGATGCGTGAGCGGGAAGAAGAAATATTAAAGATGCTTGGCGTGCCGCGAATTGCCGGCTGAACGCAGTACATATTTTGTGCATGGCCGCCTCGACGCAGAGAGAAGCCTCCCCATTCCGCGGAGGAACTGCTTCGCCCGACAGGCGGATGAATACGGCCGGAATTCCGGCAGAAACGGAAAGACGCATGGAAAATACAAAATCAGCTTTTTTATCTATTGTCGGCCGGCCAAATGTCGGCAAATCCTCTCTGCTCAATCGGATGCTGGGACAAAAGGTTGCAATTGTTTCGGACAAGCCGCAGACGACCCGCACCCGCATCATGGGGGTCTGCAACCGGGGGGAGACGCAGCTTGTTTTTATCGACACGCCGGGCTATCACAAACCGCACAATCGCTTGGGTGACAGCATGATCAAGGCGGTCGGGGAGGGGCTTTCCGACGTCGACGGCTGTATGTTTGTGGTAGAGGCGGTCTCTAAATTTAAATTTAATCCCGAAAGCCTGCCGCCGGCCGAGCTGGAACTGCTGGAGACGGTGAAAAAACGGGGCTTGAAAACCATTCTTGTCCTCAACAAAATTGACCTGATGGAGGAGAAGGAACGCCTGCTTGAGATGATCTCGGCCTATTCCGCTTTATACGATTTTGCGGCGGTGGTGCCGATCTCGGCCAAAACGGGGGACGGGATGGAAGCGCTGCTGCACGAGCTTTCGGCTTTCGCAAAGCCGGGGCCGCACTTCTTCGACCGCGACACGTTCACTGACCAGCCCGACCGGGTGTTGGTCGGTGAGCTTGTGCGGGAGAAGCTTCTCCGTCTGCTGAATAAAGAGGTTCCGCACGGCATTGCGGTCGGGGTGGAGCGGTTTTATGAGCGGGACAACGCCGCCGGCCAGCCGGTGCTGGAGGTAGAGGCGGTCATTTACTGCGAAAAGGAAAGCCACAAGGGCATCATCATCGGCAAAAAAGGCGTCCTGCTGAAAAAAGCGGGATCGCTCGCCCGTGCGGATATTGAGGAGTTTTTTGGTTGTAAATGCAATTTACAGCTTTGGGTCAAGGTGAAAGAGGACTGGCGAAACCGGCCGGGCCTGATTCACGGTTTTGGCTTGGATTAATTTTACTTAAATTTTGAACGCTCTCTTTGAGAAAAATAGGGATGTACTGTTTTTTGAAAAGGAGAGCGATTCATTTGAAAAAGGAAGAATACTGGGCCGCCTTTGTCAAGACCGGCGAGGTTAAGCAATATCTGGCGTATAAAAATTGTCTGAACAGCCCTGCCGGGCGGGAGGAAAAGGAACATGCATCTGTCCACCGACGGGATCATCGTGCGGGAGAATATCGCTTCTGAAAACGACAAATATATTACCGCGCTGACCCGCTCGAACGGGCTGGTCAGCGCTTATGCCCGCGGGGTGCGAAACCTGAAGAACCGCAATGCCTCCGGCTGTGGCCTGCTGTGCTATAGCGATCTGACCTTTTTCAAAAGCCGGGATACATACAAATTGGACGAGGCCGCGCCGCGGGAGGTTTTCTGGGGCCTGCGGGAGGATATTGTGCATCTTTCGCTGGCACAGTATTTCTGCGAGCTTTGCCTTACCCTTGCGCCGGAGGGGAGCGAGGCGGAGGAATACCTCCGCCTGATGCTCAACGCGCTGGCCTTCCTCTCGAAGCGCGAGAAGGACCCGAATCTGATCAAGGCGGTCGTCGAACTGCGGATGCTGACCCTCTCGGGCTATATGCCCGACCTGTCCTGCTGCGCCGTCTGCGGGGAGGATACCGACGACCGGATGGCCTTCAGTGCGCGGGAGGGGCGGATTTTCTGCACCAAGCACCGCCCGGGCGTTGGGGAAATTCTCCTCGACCGCACGCTGCTTGCGGCCATGCGTCATATTGTGTATACGGATTTTGACCGGCTGTTCCGCTTCTCTATGCCGGAGAAATCCGCCGCCGCCCTCGCTCGCGCGACCGAGCGTTTTCTGCTTCAGCAGACCGAGCGCGGCTACAAAACGCTGGATTTTTACCATAGTCTGTAATGCGCGCGGCCGTGAAAAACACGGCTGCTTTTTGAAAGGAAACAAAGCGATGAATCAACAAAAACACTGGCGGGTGCTCGAGCTGGATCGCGTGCTCGAACGCCTGTGTGAAGAGACAACGATGGAGGACGCGGCGGCCGCAGCCAGAAAAATCGAACCATCTTCCGACATATATACGGTTGAGCGTCTGCTGTCCGAGACCGACGCCGCTTACACTCTGATGGCGAAATTCGGCGCGCCGAGCTTCGGCAGTGCCAAAAACTGCACGGCCGCCCTGACCCGAGCCAAGGCTGGTGGCCTTCTCTCTATGAAGGAGCTGCTGGAGGTCGGGGAGCTTTTACGGGTTATCCGTTCACTGAAAGAGTGGCGGGCCGGCAACGCCTGCGAGGGGACTGAAATTCTCGACCGTTATTTTGAAATGCTGTTTCCCAATAAGTATTTTGAAGAGAAAATTTTTGCCTGCATCCGGTCGGAGGAGGAGATGTATGACAATGCCTCCCCGGCGCTGTACGACCTTTGCCGCAAGATCCGGCAGGCTGAAAACGGCATCCGGGAAAAGCTGGATCGGATGGTCCGCTCCTCCGGCTATGCCAAGTTTTTGCAGGAGGGAATTGTCACCATGCGGGACGGCCGCTTTGTCGTGCCGGTCAAGGCCGAGCACCGGAGCAGCGTGCCGGGACTGGTGCACGATACCTCGGCCTCGGGCGCGACGCTGTTTATCGAGCCGGCCGCCGTGGTGGAGATCAACAACGACCTCAAAATTCTCGAGCGCAAGCGGCAGGAGGAAATCGAGCGTATTCTTTACGCGCTGTCGGCCGAAGCCGGCGGTTTCGCCCAGGCGGTGCTGGATTCTTATGATAGTATCGTTTGCCTCAACCTGATCTTCGCCAAGGCGAAACTGGGGTATGCTATGCGGGCGGGCCGGCCGGCTCTCAACAGCAAGGGACGGATTTTCTTAAAAAAGGCGCGGCATCCGCTGCTTGATCCCAGGACGGTCGTGCCGGTCACCGTCGGTCTTGGGATCGAATATGACACCTTGATCATCACCGGCCCCAACACCGGAGGCAAAACGGTCAGCCTGAAAACCATCGGGTTGTTGACCGGCATGACCATGTGCGGCCTTCTGATCCCGGCGGAGGATGGGAGCGAGATCTCGGTTTTTTCGGCGGTTCTGGCTGACATCGGGGATGAACAGAGCATCGAACAGTCGCTTTCTACCTTCTCTTCGCACATGAAAACCATCGTCTCGATTTTAGAGGTTGCCGGGCCGGATACCCTGATCCTGCTGGACGAGCTTGGCGCCGGCACCGACCCGGTCGAGGGTGCCGCGCTGGCTGAGGCGGTCATCATGCAGCTTCGGCAGCGCGGCGCGAGGATTGCTGCCACGACCCACTATGCTGAGCTGAAATCCTACGCCCTCGACACGGATGGCGTGGAAAACGGAAGCTGTGAGTTTGACGTGGCTTCTTTAAAGCCGACCTACCGGCTGCTAATCGGCGTGCCGGGACGCTCGAATGCCTTTGCCATCTCGGCCCGGCTGGGACTGGGGGAGGAGGTTGTCGAGCGGGCGCGCGGCCTGATTTCGGACGAAAACCTTCGGTTTGAGAAGGTGGTTTCCTCTTTGGAGCAGGCACGGCAGGAGGCTGAGGCCGAGCGCCGGGAGGCTGAGCGGATTCACGCCGAGCTGGAGAGCGCCCGGCGCAGCAACAGCAAAATTTTAGAGGATTTGAACCGGGAGCGCAGCCGCATGCTGGAGGGGGCGAAGGCCGAGGCGCGGCAGATCATCGACGCCACCCGTGCCGAAAGCAACCGCCTTCTCGACGAGCTGGAGACGCTGCGCAAGCAGGCGCGCAGCGCCGCCGATAAGGGAGAGTTTGTGCGGCGCGCCCGGTCGGCGGCTAAAGCCGGCCTTGGTAAGCTGGAGAGCGGCGCCGACCCGGTGGAGAAAAAACAGAATCTGCCCTATCGGCTGCCACGGCCGCTGAAAGCCGGCGATCTTGTCCGGATTGTGGATATTGATAAGGAAGGCACTGTCCTCAGGATATTCGAAAAAAGCGGGGAGGCCGAAATACAGGCCGGCATTTTCAAATCCCGGGTGAAATTTGACAATCTCCGTCTTTTGGACAACCAGAATCGGGTAACGGTCGGCGGCCGGAAGGTTACCGGCGCTCCCTCCCGCAGGGAGAGCGCCGCTCCGAGTGAGGTCGACCTGCGTGGTATGGCGGCGGACGAGGCGATTCTCGAGCTGGATCGGTACATCGACCACGCGGTGGTCGCGGGCATCCCCTCTATCCGCATCATTCACGGCAAGGGTACCGGTGTTTTGCGCGCCGCCGTGCAGGAGCATCTTCGTCGGCACCGGAGCATCAAATCCTACCGTCTTGGCGTATACGGGGAAGGGGAGGCCGGTGTGACGGTGGCCGAAATCAAGTAACCCAGCCACGTCGGATTTTCCGACACGATCGGGCGCGAAATTCTATAGAGTGTTTTTGGAAAATAAATTCAAAAAAATACTTGCAAAATCAGTCGAGCTGTGATAATATAATCTTTGCGATTAGATAAAGGAGGTGCAGACATATGGCAAAATGCGATTTCTGCAATAAAGAAGTTCAATTTGGTATCAAGGTATCCCATTCGCATCGTCGTTCCAACCGTACCTGGAAACCCAACGTAAAGCGGGTTAAGGCGCTGGTCGACGGCAAACCCTGCAGAGTGAACGCCTGCACCCGTTGCCTGCGTTCGGGTAAAGTTACCCGCGCGGTCTGAGTTCTTGGATTGTATTGTGATGAAAAAGCTCTGAGGAAGTAATTCCTCAGAGCTTTTTTTGTGTCTTTGGATATTGCGGGGCTTTTGCTTGGCTTCTGCTGCCTGGACGGAGAGACGGTGCGCTCTTGCCGGCACACGACAGATGTGCAAGTGAGGACAGGGTGGGGGGCGGCAGGCTCTCTGATCTGGTGCACGCCGAATCTATGGTTGGGCTTTTTCTGATTTTCGGGATGCGACTGCGCTTTGACTGCACCGCTTTCGTCCGGAAGCCTCCGTTTTGAGAGAAGAAAAAATTCCGACCCAATTCCTGTGAAATCCATCATACGACTGCCAAATATAGATTTGAAGAGCGGTTTACTTTCTACATCCTGTGGTTAACATAATGAAATTTACATAATATTTCAGAAGATTGACATAAATCTGTTGACAGCAAATGGCTTTTGGTGTATAAATATAGTTGTGGTTTTTGAATTTCAGAAAAACATTTGAATTTACGATTGTTTTGGAGATTTTGAAAAATGGATATGGAACGTGTTGGATTTATCGGCTGCGGAAACATTGCCGATGCAATTATCGGCGGAATGGTGGGCGCAGGTTACATAAAATCGGATCGAATTTCCGTTTATGATCTGGACGGGACCAAAGCTTTTCGCCTTTCTTCAACATATGGCGTGGCTTCCGCGAATTCGGCGGCAGATGTTGTGAATAACTGCAAATATGTGTTTTTAACCATCAAGCCCCAGGTGTATGCGACTGTGCTGGATGAAATTTCCGGCTTTGTCACATCGGCGCATTGCCTGGTCGATGTGGCGGCGGGAGTTACAACCGGGTATGTGAAAGAACAGATCGGCTGGGATTGTAAGGTGGTTCGGGTCATGCCGAATACGCCCCTGTTGACCGGGAACGGCGCTTCGGCGCTGGTCAAGCTGTCCCCCGTGTCGGATGCGGAATTTGATTTCGTCCGCGGCGCTTTTGACGCGTCCGGCGTAACGGTCGTGGTAGAGGAAGAAATGATCGACGCGGTGATCGCCGTTTCCGGCAGCGCGCCGGCGTTCGTCTTCCGCTTTGCGAAAAACATCATTGACAGCGGGGTCTCCGCCGGCCTTCCGGAAGAGGCGGCCACCCGCCTGATGGCGCAGACGCTGATCGGCAGCGCGCACATGATCCTCGAAAGCGGCATGTCGCTGGACGAGTTGATCAAGATGGTCTCTTCACCCGGAGGGACGACGGTGGCAGGCCTCTCCGCCATGGATGCCGCCGGGTTTGACAAGGCGGTGCGCGACGGGGCGGACGCTTCGGTCGCCCGTTCGATTGAAATGCGACGATAGCAAAGGAATAGTTCTCGTCCGATTTTCATAGTATTCAGCAGGATAATAAAGTGTTGCCCCGGAAAAGGACAAACCGCTTCTCTGATCCGGCGCGGCACCATGCTGGGGGCTGTGAAAAAAATGAAAAATTTTTCGGTTGGCGTGGATCTTCGAAAATGGAAAATCGGCCGGCGACGTTTTTCGGACAACCTGCCCGAAAGCGGCAGTGTAAAGCTTTATTTTCTCGCCGCGTGTTTTATTGTCGGTACCGGCGTCGGTGCCTTTTGCGTCCGCACCGGCGGCAGCTTAGCCGAGATGGTCGGCAGCAGCACCACCGCCATGCTGGAAGGGCGGCGAGCCGCAGGTTTTTTCGGCGTGGTGCTCTCGGCGTTGCTCGCAATGCTGCCTTATTTTGCCGCTGCTTTTTTTGCCGGATTGTTTGTTCCGGGGCCGGCGGTGATTCCTGCCATCCTGATTTTCAAAGGGTTGGGCTATGGGGCGAGCGCCGGGTACCTTTATGCCGCCGGCGGCTTTGGCGGCATGTGGATCAATCTGCTGATTCTTTTTCCCGGAGCGGTTGGCGGGACAATGGCGCTTCTCCTTGCATATCGGGAGGCATTCAGTTTTTCTACCCTTCTTTTTTCCGGCACCATCTTGGGGAAGGAAAACAATCTTGCCGCAAATTTTAAGATTTACTGTTTCCGGTTCCTTGTGATTTTCGGGTTGCTGCTGCTCGTCGCTCTGTTGGACGGCGTTGCTTCGGCCGCTTTTTTGGGAAGGGTTTCCATCTGACCGGATTTGAAAATGGGTGTGGAGTGTTAACATGACGGACTATATCGCTGAGTTTGAAAACTACTTGATCCAGGTAAAACAGGTTTCCAGCAACACGCTGGAATCTTACCTTCGGGATATATCGCAGTTTGCGGCTTATGCCTCCTCCAGGGGGCTGGCGTCCGCCTCCGCGGCCGATGCGGCCTTCATTGCGGAGTATATTGGTCTGCTTCGCGCGGAAGGCAGGTCAAATGCCACCATCACCCGGGTGTCGGCCTCGCTTCGCTGTTATTACCAATACCTGCTCTCCTGCGGCGTTGTGGCGGCGAACCCGGCCAAGGGCATCAAGCTTGCCAAGGTGGAGAAAAAGCTGCCTGAAATCCTTACAGGAAAAGAAATCACTCTGCTCCTCTCGCAGCCGGACATTGTGGATCCGAAAGGCTGCCGCGACAAGGCGATGCTGGAACTGCTGTATGCGACCGGCCTCCGCGTGACCGAGTTGATCGACTTGAAGATCCATGATTTTAATCCGGAGATCGGTATCCTCCACCTGCATAATAAAAAAGGGGAGCGTATTGTGCCGATGTACCCCGCGGCGGTCAGAGCGGTGACCGATTATCTGACCAGGGTGCGGAGCGGCATCGTCTATGATCCGACGCAAGAGGCGCTGTTTACCAACATGAACGGACAACCCCTGACCCGCCAGGGCTTTTGGAAGATTGTCAAGACCTACGCCAAGGCGGCAAACATAAAAAAAGATATTACGCCACACACACTGCGCCACTCTTTTGCCACCCATTTGCTGGAGAATGGCGCCCAGCTCAAGGATATTAAGGAGATGCTCGGCCATTCGGATATCTCTTCCACGCAGGTATACGCCCAGATTATGCGGGACCGTTACACCATGTCGTATCAGAAATTTCATCCTCGGGCGCGGTAAAAAGGATTGTTTAACACAGATTTTCGCGTCTTTCCCCGGGTGGCCGGGATTCGGGAAAATTTTCCGGCCGGCGGTTTGCACGGGTTGAGAGCACGGCGGTCGTTTCTGAAGAAAAATATAAAGGAGCAAATGCATGGCAAAGCTTTTCGGCAATTATGACCGTCCCGGTCCGGGCGTTTCGCGCGGTGCGGACGAGGGACACGGTTTCGGCAGATATTTTGTGGTCTTATTTCGCAAATTCTGGTCTTTGGCTTTTGTAAATGTAATCTACCTGATCGTTTTGATTCCGGTTGCGGCGATCGTTTCCGGATTGGTTGCCTTGGCGATACGGGGAGGATATGGAAGCAACGGTGTTGTTTTGCTGCTCTGCTTTGCGCCGGTTATTCTTTTGGCGCCGGCCAATGCCGGCATCACCCGGATCACCCGCGATTTTGGCAGGGGAGAGCCCTGCTTCGTCTGGCAGGATTTCTGGGAAAGCGCCAAAAAGAACTGGAAGCAATCGGTCGTTGTATCTGTCATCGGGTATGTTGGGATTTCCGCTTTCGTCATGGTCATCAGCTTTTACTATAGCCTGATGGGCGGGGGGCTTCTTTCCAAGCTTCCTTTTGGGTTTGCGCTTGTGCTGCTTTTTCTTTTTTTATCCATGCTGATGTATCTGCAACTGATGGCGGTTACACTGGATCTTAAATTAAAGCCCATGCTGAAAAACGCCGCTATTCTTTCAATCGCCTGCCTGGGCAAAAACTTTCTGGCTCTGCTTGGCGTGGCGATTTATTTGGGATTGTACGCGTGGATATTCTATCTTTCGTTGAGTATGCAAGGCGCATTGATCCTGCTGGTGGTATTGACCCTGATGCTGATCGCTGCGCTGGTGTCTTATACCCTCAACTATATCGCTTTTCCGGTGATTCAGCAGTATATTGTTGACCCCTATTATCGGGAAAATCCGGATCAAACGGCCGAGGGCTTGCGTGCTGCGGTTGAAAAGGCCGCCGAAGAGGCGTCGGAAAGCGAACTGCCTGAATATGTGTATGAAAACGGTCGGATGGTGCATCGCTCGGTCGCGCAGAGCCGGTCGATTTTTGATGACGAGCCGCCAAAGCCTCCGACCAAAAATAACGAATAATTCTCCCCTTTTTATATCATGTCGATTTTGAAGACATAAAGCAAGACCGCAAAGTGAATGCTTTGCGGTCTTGCTTTATCTTTTCCCGGGAAAAGTACATAAGATCAATCGGAAGAGCCGGTTTTTTCGGGCCGCAGGTCGGCGAGCGGGTTGGCGGCGGCGGCAGCGCGCGCTTGCTCGTTGGAGACATGGGTGTAGATCTGCGTCGTGCTGAGGCTCTCGTGCCCCAAAATTTCCTTCAGGACGCGGACATCGACCTCTCCGTGCTGGTACATGAGGGTGGCGGCCGTGTGGCGCAGCTTGTGAACCGAGTAGCCGTCGGCATCCAACCCAATTTTAGAAAGATGCTTTGCTACCATATCCTGCACGCCCCGCCGGCCCAGCCTCTTGCCCAACCGGCTGACAAACAGCGCATTGCGATCCGGCCCCGTAAGCCCATCCTGCGGCCGGATTTTCAGATAGTTGGCAATCGCCTGCACGCATGCGTTGTTGAGGTAGACGGTGCGTTCCTTATTGCCTTTTCCGGTCACGCGCAGGGTGCCGTCGGTCCGTATGTCGGAAAGATTCAGCCCGCACAGCTCAGCCAAACGCAGCCCGCAATTGAGAAACAGCGTCAAAATGCAGTAATCCCGCTGATAATTTGGAGAGAGGCTGTCCACCGACTCCAGCAGCGCGATGCTCTGCTCAAGGGTGAGATATTTGGGCAGGGATTTTTTGGTTTTGGGCAACTCCAACTGTTCGGCGGGATTGACCTGAAGCAGGCCCGCCTTGGTGGTCAGATATTTGAAAAACATCCGCAGACAGACGGTTTTTCGCGCCCGGGTGGTTTCGTTGTTTTTGCGTTCGGATTTGCAGTAAATCATAAAGCTGTACAGATCAGACAGGGTGATCTGCCGGATCAGATTTATGTCAACATCAGAAAGGTCGATCTTCTCCATCGGCTGTTCGGTAGGGGAGAGCCCCTTTTCCTTTTTGATATAGCGAAAAAAAGTTTTCAGATCAGAATAATACTCATCGGTCGTTGTTCCGGCTTTGCCGCGGACCGCCTCGTCATAAATGAGGAAATCGCGGATCAAAGGCGGTGCTTCATCAAATTTTCCCATAAAGCAGTACACCTCATTTTAAAAAAATCATGAAACAGTTTCACAAGCACTGGGAAGAAACATGAGAAAGATATATGGCGGATGGGGAATTATTGGGTTGGACCGCACGGATAAAAGCCCAAATTTCTTGTCTGATCAATCTTGCGTAACCCTCCGGAGAGCCGAAATGCATAAAGATATCATGTGAAGATATTATGTGTAAATCGCATGATAAACGCGTTTGAAGCCGCCTTTCCGGCGGATGAAAATTTTTTCAATGATGCATAACAAAAGTTTGAAACCTCTGTCGGCCTTGTCCGGAAAAACAAACCGAAAGCGGAGAATTTGCTTGACGGGATCAAAAGTGCGAAAAATCCATGCAGCTTATTTTACACAACCGGCCGCTGAAGAACGCTTAAACCGGCGGTCGGAAAGAATTTATAGGCGGAGCATCCCAACGCTCTGTGTAAGGCACGCGCTTATATAGCAGAAATTTTTGCATTTCCCCTCCCCTGTACTGAACAAAACATTTATTTTGTTCAGTTAACAAGAAAAGCATACACCCTTTTTCTGATTTTGTCAAGGACGAGGTGGCAATCTGGTGCCAAAAAATTTGCGATGGATAAATTTTTTATCCTCCCCTTAAATAAGAGGCGCCGCCGCCATTGGTTTTGTACGAACCAGTTCAATAAATCATCCCGAGGGATTTATTTGTGAAAATCTCTGCAACTTTCCGCAACTTATTGTTTTCATAATAAAGCAATTTACAGCCGTAGGCCGCATGTGTTCGCCGGTGGAAAGGCTAATCCATCCTTTCCATTTGCAGAATTAAGCCCGGTTCAGACATATCGCCTTCCGATGCCGCTGAAAGACCGATCTCCTTTAGCAGCGTTCCGGAAAAAGTTAGCTGATTGTCGGAGATCTGTACCCTGTCAGAAATATCTAAAAAACGATCCGATAAAAGATCACGCGCTCTGATTTTTGCTCTGCTGACCGGCCGGTCAAATTGCAGGGTCAGCGATCCGTAATATCCAAATACCCCGATCGACTCCGTTGGGCAGCCGACATCGAGGAGAATATCCGCATCCTCTATAATTCTGTATCCACTTGCATCATGCGTTCTTCCGAAGGTGCCGATGCTGATTGCGCCGCCGGGATTCCGGCAGGCGGCAACAAAGGGCTTTTCCCGGCCGCCAGGGACGTGGACGATCGGTGAGGCGATGCGACGGGCAATGCTCGCAGGGGCCTTTTGAATGATGCTCTGCGCGTCGTGCCCGGCTTCCCAGCTTTCCCCCTCAAGAAAGGTCCAGTCATCAGAAAGCCAGGTTTCCGACAGCTCCGTCTCGTTTTTTCTGACCTTGAACGGCGGCGCAAGGATTTGCCATCTGACCGCTCTTGCGACCTCATCCAAACGCCGTCGGGTAGCTTTCGTCCGGGCAAAACGGAAACCGCCGCTGAAATAGTGTCCCGGTTCTGTGCCCGCTTTAAAAAAACCGGTGGAGCCGGTTGTGTTTTGTGTAATTTCCGGCGGAAAACGCATAATGCCCATCGTAGCTCCCAGCACGGCGGACATATAGACCTCATCCTCCGCGTTGATCAGCCCCAGTACGTTTTCACCTTCGGTATGCCCGCTGGACAGCAATTCTCCCAGCCGGTCAAACGTAATCGCCGTAGACAGGCTGTCCAGCACGTCGTACGTCCGGAAAACATCCGAAAACGCGGCCACCTCCACACAGTCCTGCAAAAGGCTCCCGGAAATCCGGCTTGTTCCATCCGGGTCGTTCAGTCCGGAACAGCCGACGATATGCTCGATCACAAGTTCAGGATAAATCTCCGCCGCCAGCGTGGAGATCTGTCTTCGCCACGGAATGTTTTTCGCTTCGGCTCCCCAATCTATTTTCCAGTAGGCTATGCCGGCGTATTTGCTCCATTCCAGCCTTTCCCTCCAGTAAGCCGCGCCGGTTTTTCCATCGCTTGCAGAAAAGCTTTCCTGCGCGCAGATCCAAAGCCCTGTCCCCCGCCAGCCAAGCCCGGTAATCTTTTGGTTCAAGGTTTTTAGCCTCTCCTTCGGTTCCGCACCGTAGTCCGGAAATTTTTCTGGATGGAGGATCTGACTTCCAAAAGACGGATTTCCGCGCACGGCAGAGGGCGGCAGTTCCCAGCCGTCGTCCAGTAGAAAAATCAGACTGCCACGCACATCGGGATACAAAAGCCTCGCCCAGCCGCTTTGACCGAAAAGATACTCGTCGCTCAGCGTGTCGCGTTTGGTGATTTGTTCTGCGGCGGATTTTGACTGATTTTCGTGCCAAGCGACCCAATCTTGAATATTCCAAGTGCAGACGTAATTCGGTGCAGGATTTTTTCTGCACTCAGGTGCGATATATTTGGCCTTTTGTTTCATGTTTCTTTCCTGCTTTTCCTTTGCTTTATCGCCGCGTATGATGATTCCGTGTGGGGTCACGCCGTCGGCAGCGGTTTTTATCATTGTTCAGGATGCCGGGGCGATATTTCTTTCCCCGGCGTGGCTTGTGTCGATTAAGGCTGACGAAACCTTATCCAAAGATCATGGCAGCCGCCTCCCGCACCGTGCGGACGCCGAGCACCTCCATATCTCCCGGAAGGTTTGCGGTGATCTGCTTGACGCAGGTGCGCGGTAAAATGCATTTTTTAAAGCCAAGACGGGCGCACTCCGCCACGCGGGCGTTCACACGGGCGACCGACCGCAGTTCGCCGGACAGCCCGATCTCTCCAAAAGCGGCCACGCCGTCGGGAACAGCCGTGTCCTTCAGGCTGGAGATCAGAGCCAGAGCTACCGGCAGGTCGGAGGACGGTTCGTCCAGCCGCAGGCCGCCGACCACGTTGATATAACAGTCCATATTGGAAAAATAATAGCCGCCCCGCTTCTCCAGCACGGCGAGGATCAGATTCAGTCGGTTATAATCGAAGCCGGTCGCCATCCGCCGTGCGTTGCCGAAGCCGGTAGTGGTCACCAGCCCCTGTACCTCGGCCAGGATGGGACGGCTCCCCTCGATTACGCAGGCAATACAACTCCCTGACACGCCGCTCAGCCGTCCGGAGAGCAGTGCGGCCGAGGGATTCTCCACCTCTGTAAGGCCGGTGTCCAGCATCTCAAACACGCCGATCTCATTGGTCGAGCCGTAACGATTCTTGATCGCCCGCAAAATGCGGTAAGAATGGTTCCTCTCCCCTTCAAAATACAGCACAGTGTCGACGATGTGCTCCATAACCTTCGGCCCGGCAATGGCACCGTCTTTGTTGACGTGCCCGACAATCACGATAGGGATATCCAGCCCCTTGCCGGTGCGCATCAGCATATTTGTGCACTCCCGCACCTGGGTCACACTGCCACTGGCCGAGTTGAGATCAGCCAGATTCATGGTTTGGATCGAGTCGATGATGACCAGATCGGGACGGGAAACCCGAATATACTCACAAATTCCCTGAACGTCGGTCTCCGACATCAGGCGAATATTGCCGCCGGTCACGCCTAATCGTTCGGCGCGTAGCTTGATCTGCCGGGCAGACTCCTCCCCCGAGACGTAGAGAATGTTGTAGCTGCCGGCCATACGGCCGCAGATTTGCAACAGGATGGTGGATTTTCCGATGCCGGGGTCGCCGCTGAGCAGGACGACCGACCCCTTGACAAGGCCGCCGCCAAGCACCCGGTCCAGTTCCCCGATCCCGGTGAAGTATCTGTGTTCTCCTGTCACGTCCAGAGCATCAATCGGCGCGGCCGTCGGTATGGCGGAGGCGCGTCGGGCGGATGAAATCCCGACGGACGCGGGCGCGGGAGAAACAACCTCCTCGTTCATGGTGTTCCATTCCCCGCAGGATGGGCATTTGCCGCTCCAGCGCAGCGCCTCAGCCCCGCAGGCCGAGCAGATATATACCGTTTTTGCTTTTGCCATAGCTTTGGTCGTTCCTTTCTCCTTGGCCTGCAAAGGAGGAGGCAGTCGCATCTTTCCCTGCACAGGCATATCCAATCGTGTGTTTTCTTAAAAATATCCGCCAAATCCGTGTTGAAAAAGAAAATGTCGCGGCGGACATTTTTTAGCGAAAGCAACAAAAAGCATGAGGGGCGCGCCTCCCCCCTCCTATTCCCGCGAATTCTCCGGCCGCCGGGTGCTTATCCGGCGGCGCGTGCTGCCAGATATCCGCGCGCGATCGCAAAAGCGATTTTGCCCTGATAAACCTCGTCCTTCAAATTAGCGAGGTCGCCGGGGTTGCTTAAAAAACCGCATTCCACAATCACGGCCGGCACCGAAGCGTTATAGAGCAAAAAGGTATCCTTGGTTCCCGGTTTAATAACCCGATGATTTTTCGGTTGAACGCCCGATATGATGGAGCTTTGTATCTGTTCAGCAAGCTTCTGCGATCCATCGGCCGCGGCGTAAAACACCTGTGCCCCGCTTGAAGAGCTTTCCGAGAATTTGTTCAGGTGGATGCTGATAAAACTGGCTGACGGGTACTTCTTCATCAAAGCCAGCCGGTTTTGCATATCCGATACCTTGCGTTGGCGTACTGTGCTGCCGGAGATTTCCACTGAGCGATCCTCCTCGCGCACCATAACGACGTCGGCGCCAAGAAGGGTCATCGTATCCCGCAGCCGCAGCGCGATCACGAGATTCAGTCCTTTTTCCTCGGTCCCGTCGGAGGCTACCGCGCCGCCGTCAAAACCGCCGTGTCCTGCGTCGATAATTACAATAGGCGCGGGACTTTCCCTCTCGATTGAGGCAGTCACCCGTCGTCCAACATAAATCGTGACAGACGCGGCCAGCGTGACAGCCAGCGCGGCGCAGAGGATGGATAAAATCAGCCTTGCCGGAATGCGTATTGTCATGCACACCCCTCCCCTACCGATAGGATATGCAAAGAGCCCGGGCGGTTATGTTATCTTTTTGCCCGAAACAGGGCGGTAAGCTGCGTATCTCGATAACCGAGGAAGTAACCGGTTCCGGCAATCACCACAAACACCAGCGGCAAGAGGAAGGAAACAGCAATGTTGAGAATTCCAATCTCTGAAATCAACTGGCTTGCGGGGAAAACCGAATAGTACAGTGGGAAGAATACCGGCGTCAGCAGCCGAAAAACAGGAAGAAACCCGCCGGTGATCACTCCGGCTTTGGACAAAGCCAGTAATACAGAGGGGATCAAAAACGGCAGGGTCGCCAAAGTGCCCGCCTTGAAGCCCTTTGTAAAATCCTCTTTGGAGTAGCCGTATTTAACCCGATTACGGTCAGAGAAACCCACCTGCCAAACCGCAAGATAAACGAGCGAAAAGGCTGCGCTGAAGTTCAAAAGCTGGCAGAGCATCCTCCCGCCCGGGTTGTTGAGGAAAACCATAACCGAAAGTGAGAGCATCAAGCAGATCAGGCTGCCGATCACCAGTCGGAAGAAAAGTTTTCCGGATAACCTCCAAACACTGACGTTGTTCATTTTGTAGTCCGCTCCTTTTCTTACCCTCGATGTGCAAAACAATCAGGCCCGGCCGGCAGCCGGTTCCTGCATATCGCTTCGCGCTTCGGCCAACGCCGCCTTGATCATGATGGCGCATTCGAGCCGCTTTTTCTCCAACTCGCAGGAGAGGCCGTGTGGCCGGTTGACATCCCCCTCATACTGCACATTGTTGGCATTGCATCCGCCGCTGCAAAAGAATTTGGCCCAGCAGCCGCGGCATTCCGGTTTGGTGTAAATGTTGATTTTGGCAAATTTTTGCTGCATAGTGCGGTCAAAGGTTCCGTCGTTCAGGTTACCCATAATATATTCTTTCATCCCGACAAACTGATGGCAGGGATAAATGTCCCCCTCCGGCGTGACGGCAACATACTCATTCCCGCAACTGCATCCGCGCAGCCGCTTGATGGCGCACGGCCCGCCGTCGAGGTCGAGCATGAAGTGGAAGAAATTGATGTGCTTTCCGCTTTTTTTGATCTGGATGATGGTATCGGCGAGACGATCGTATTCCGTAAAAAGACGGGGAAGATCCTCCTCCTGCAAAGAGAACGAGAGCTGCTTATCCGACACGACAGGCTCGACCGAAATTTGATCAAACCCCTCGTGGTACAGGCTCAGGATATCCTCGGTAAAATCGGGGTTAAGACGGGTGAAGGTTCCGCGGACGTAGTATTCCTTATCGCCGCGCCGGGCGACCAGCTTTTTATACTTCGGCAGGATCACGTCATAGCTTCCCTGGCCGCCGGGGGTGAGGCGCAGTGCATCGTTAATCTCTTTCCGTCCGTCGATCGAGAGGACAACATTGGACATCTCCCGATTGATAAAATCTATTTTTTCATCGTCGAGCAGAAGGCCGTTGGTCGTGATGGTGAATCTGAAATTTTTGCCATTTTCTTTTTCAATCGACCGGGCGTACTCCACAGTCTTTTTCACCGTGTCAAAATTCATCAGCGGCTCCCCGCCGAAGAAATCCAACTCCAGATTCCGCCGGCCGGCTGATTTTTCGATCAGAAAATCGATCGCCTTTTTGGCCGTGTCGAGGTGCATCAGTTTCCGCCCCTGTCCGAAATCCCCCTTGGCGGCGAAGCAGTATTCACACCGCAGGTTGCAGTCGTGCGCGATATTAAGGCACATAGACTTGACCGGGGCGGCCCCCATATGGTCGGCCAGCGGCTCATAGGTGTCCGGGCTGTGGAGGACTCCCTCCTGGTACAACGCGTACAGCTCGGCATAGCAGTCGTCGATCTCCTCCCTGGTGTATCCGGGCAGGGCGTCATAGGCGGCAGGAGGACATGCGGCCTCCATCCCCTCCTCCGTGAAGTCGAGGAGGTCGTAGGACAGCTCGTCCAGCAGGTGTACCGCGCCGCTGTGGGTATCCAGGCAGATGCGGTATCCGCCCAGGGTATATTTATGTATCATGGCAAATTCTCCTAAAAATACAAGTTAAGGGACAGAAAATTCCTGTCCCTTAAACGGTAGTTCATCCGGTTGTCAGCGTCAGAGATAAAGCGGACGCTTACTTTTCACACTTCTGGTTGGCGACTGTGCAGGAGGTCTTGCAAGCCGACTGGCAGGAAGCCTGGCACTCGCCGCAGCCGCCCTTGGAAGCGGATTTCTTCAGGTTTGCTTTGTTCAAAGTCTGGATATGTTTCATGATTTTCAGTGACTCCTTTTTTTGACATCGCCGCCAAAACGGCAAATGAAAATATTTCTTATCTGCATTATAGCACAGGCTTTTCCATATTTCAATATTTTCTTCGTTTTTTCATGTTTACGCCCAGGATTCCGCCGATTGCTGCGGAAAGGACGGTGATTGCCAGTTTGATGATACTCATAACCGAAAAGGCGCCGGAGTTTACAATCAACGAGGCGCACAAAACGATAATATAGAGGAAAATGCCGGTCGCGGCGCCGAAGAACAGACCCTTCCTCCCCGCCTTGCGCGAGGCGAAAAAGCCGCCGCAAAGGCCGCCGAACCCGACCGCCAGTGAGGAAAAAGCCGACACGGCCGCGGCCGGTACATCTTTCAGCGTCATCACAAAAGCCAGAACAAAGAGCATGAACACCGTGGCGATCACGCCGCAGATCAAGCCGTAAAGCACAGGGCGGTAAAAATCATTCTGGTCAGCGGAGGATGTATTGGTCTTAAACAAAGCGATCGCTCCCTTTATCGGTTGATACAGTAATCTGTATGCCGATGAGGGAGCGATTATTCCGATTTTATGGGACGCGTTTTGCGTCAGTCAGCTTTCTCCGCCTTTTCCGGTTTGTCGGATTTTGCCTTGACCGCCTTTTTATCAGCAGCCGGCTCCTCATGTACCGTGAGATTGGTCTGTACCGCCCATTTGGCGATATTCTGCTTGGAATGGTCCACAGGAGATTCGATGGTCAGCGCATCCTCTTTGATCGAGATGACCCGGCCGTAGAAGCCGCCGATCGTGATGATCTCATCCCCGATCTGGACATTGTTGCGCATGCTTTCCTCCGCCTTTTGCTTTTTTTTCTGTGGGCGAATCATCAGGAAATAGAGCGCCAGACCGATAATGGCGATATAGGCGATCATCACCAGCCATTGTGCTCCGCCACTGGTTCCGGCTGCGGTGGACGTCGTCGTTTCCAAAAGATTAAAATTCATCCTTTTACACCTCCGTATATTTACCAATTCATTATAAAGGCTGCAACCCTGAATTGCAAGGAAATCTTTTTAAACAAACGGTGAACAAAAAAACTATATCCTTCGGTCGAGGCGGGGCAGCGCCTCTGCTTTAAAAGCGGAGAAACGCCCCTCGTCCAGCGCGGCACGGATGTCCTCCATCAGGGTGTTGTAGAAGTACAGGTTGTGTGAAACGCAAAGACGATGGGCCAGCATCTCCCCACTTTTGAGGAGGTGGCGGATGTACGCCCGGGAATGCCGGCGACAGACCGGACAATCACAAGCCGGGTCGATCGGCTGGTCGTCGGTCTCATACTTTTTGTTATTCAGGTTGATAACCCCTTCTTTTGTGAAGAGATGGCCATGCCGGGCGTTGCGGCTGGGCATGACGCAGTCGAAGAGGTCGACGCCGCGTGCAACCCCTTCTAAAATATTAGCCGGCGTGCCGACCCCCATCAGGTAGCGCGGCCGGTCGGCCGGCATGAACGGCTCAACCTGCTCGATGATGTGATACATGACCTCGGTCGACTCCCCTACTGCGAGGCCGCCTATGGCGTACCCCGGCAGATCCAGCTCAGCGATCGCCTTCATATGCTCGATCCGCAGGTCGTCATAGGTGCAGCCCTGGTTGATGCCGAACAGCATCTGCTCGGGGTTGATCGTCCCCTCCAGAGCGCAGAGCCGCGCCATCTCCGCCTTGCAGCGCTTCAGCCAGCGGGTCGTCCGCTTGCAGGAGGCGGCGGCATAATCATACGCGGCCGGATTCTCCACACACTCGTCGAAGGCCATGGCGATAGTCGAGCCGAGGTTGGATTGAATCTGCATGCTTTCCTCCGGCCCCATGAAAATGCGGCGGCCGTCAACGTGGGAGGCAAAGGTGACCCCCTGCTCCTCGATCTGACGAAGGGAGGCCAAAGAGAAGACCTGAAACCCGCCGCTGTCGGTCAGGATCGGCCCCTGCCAGCCGGTAAAGCGGTGAAGGCCGCCCATCTGTTTTACAACCTCATCGCCCGGCCGGACATGAAGATGGTAGGTATTGCAGAGCATAACCTGACACCGCAGTTCATTTTTGAGATCACAGGCCGACACCGCTCCCTTGATGGCCGCCGCCGTGGCGACGTTCATGAAAGCAGGGGTCTGTACTGTTCCGTGTGGGGTTTCAAAAACGCCGCGGCGGGCGTTTCCCTCTTGTTTTTGCAAGGTGTACATATATCTTGTTCAGTGCGCCTTTGCAACAGTTGTACACGTCCTCCTGCCTGCCGCGCGCGGCGGCGAGGGGGCGGTACGAGCGAAAAAAGCGCGTCCTTTCTTTTGAATTTTTGGCGAAGATATGGCGGCAGGCCCGAAAGCTGCCGGGTGTGTAAGCTGTTAATTTAAAGCCTGTCCGTCGGAGGCGTCAAACAGTTCGGCGACCGCCGAACGCAGAGTGCGGTGTTCGGGACGGGACAGCTCGGGGTCGTTGGCGAGAAGCCGCTCGGCTTCCCCTCCCGCGGCGCGCAGCACCTCCATATCCGCGGCCAGATCCGCCAGCCGCAGCTCGGGCAGGCCGTGCTGCCGCCGTCCGAAGAAATCGCCCGGTCCGCGAAGCTTTAAATCCTCGTCCGCAATTTTGAAGCCGTCGCGGGTCTCTTTCATAATTTTCAGGCGGCGGATTGCCTCCTCCCCCTTGGCGTCGGAGATCAGGATGCAGGTCGACTTGTGTTCCCCCCGCCCGATACGGCCGCGAAGCTGGTGCAATTGGGAGAGGCCGAAGCGGTCGGCGTTCTCGATCACCATAATGACCGCGTTGGGCACGTCGACCCCGACCTCAATCACGGTGGTAGAGACGAGAAGCTGAATCTCCCCTGCGGCGAAACGGCGCATAACCGCGTCCTTTTCTGCCGGCTTCATCCTCCCATGCAGCAGTCCCAGCCGGTAACCGGCAAAGGGGCCTTCCTCCAGCTTCTTTTCATATTCGGTCGCCGGGGTGAGACCGGGCGCGCCCTCCTCGTTTTCCTCGATCAGGGGGCAGACGACGTATCCCTGCCGTCCTTCGTCCAGATGCCGCCGGACATAGGCGTACGCCCTTTCCCGCAAGGCGGTGGAGATGGCGTAGGTCTCAATCGGCTGGCGGCCGGGCGGCAGTTGGTCGATGACGCTGATGTCCAGATCACCGTAGATAATCAGCGCCAGGGTTCGTGGAATCGGGGTGGCGGACATGACCAACAGATGGGGATTCTCCCCCTTTGCGGCGAGAGCGGCGCGCTGGGCGACGCCAAACCGATGCTGTTCGTCGGTTATCACCAGCCCAAGCGCGGCAAACCGCACGTCGGGGGTCAGCAGGGCGTGGGTGCCGACAGCGAGGTCGACCTCCCCCGCGGCGAGCAGGGCTTTGATCCGCTCCTTTTCTTTTTTGGTTGCTGAGCCGGTCAGAAGGGTGAGTCGCAGTCCGCTCCCCTTCAGCAGGGCGGAAAGGGAACGATAGTGCTGCTCGGCTAAAATCTCGGTTGGGGCCATCAGAGCGGTCTGCAGCCCGTTTGCCGCGGCAGTCATGGCGATCGAGGCGGCCACTGCCGTCTTTCCCGAGCCGACATCGCCCTGAACCAGACGGTTCATCGGGCGGGCGGCGCGCATATCCGCCACGCACTCCCCGATCACGCGCCGCTGTGCACCGGTCAGGGTAAAGGGCAGCAGCTTTTCGAAATCGGCCGAGCGGTCGACGGAAATTTTTGCAGAGGTCTCTCCCCTGTCCCGTGCCTTGAGCTGTTTTAAGCCGGTTTGCAGCAAAAACAGCTCCTCAAAAACCAGGCGGCGGCGCGCAGCCTCCAGCGCTTTGTGATTTTTCGGAAAATGAATGTTCCAGAGTGCCTCGTTCAGATCGAGAAGGCCAAGGCGGTTGCGCATTTCTCTGGGAAGAGGATCCTCCGGCTCGAAGATGCGCAGGGCGTTTGGCATGACCTTTTCAATGGTTTTGGAGGATAGTCCCTCGGTCGCCGGGTAGACCGGGTGGATCGAGGCGCAGGTTTCCCGCTCAATCTCGGGCGAGGTCATCTCCCGCCGCAGAAGATTCCCGTCAACCTTACCGTAAAACAGAAAGGTTTTGCCCGGTTCCAGACGGCCGGCGGCATATTTATTGTTGAAGATGGTGATGTAAAGCGGAACGCCGCTGCGATCGGTGGCCAGCGTCTTATATAACACCATGCCCCGGCGCACCCGATGCTCGGTCACCGGAAGGGAAATCTCCGCCTTTACGCAACAGATCTCCCCCACCGCGGCTTCGGCCACGGTGACCGGACGACTCCAATCCTTGTATTGCCGGGGATAAAAACGGCAAAGGGCGCCGACGCTTGCGACACCCAGCTTTTGAAATAGCTGGGCGCGCTTTTCGCCCACGCCCTTTAAATATTGCAGATTGCTGCTGTCGGACGCCATATGCATGACCATCCTTTCGCTGTGGGTTAAAGGGGCGTACTCCCGTCTTTTATTTCCGTCATTCAACCGAAATGATGAAGTAATAGACCGGCTGTCCCCCGTTGATCATATTGATTTCGATCTCACTGCCCAGCTTGGCGGCAAGCGCGTCCCGTGCCTCCTCCGCCTGCTCGTCGGTGACGTCCTCGCCGTAGAGGAGTGTGACAAAGGCAGTGTCCTTGGTGCAAAGCTCGCGGGTCAGCTTGACCAGTGCCTTGGTCAGATTGGTCTCCGTAAAGGCAACTTTGCCGTTTTTGAGCGCCAGAAGTTCGCCCTTTTTAATTTTATGCCCGTCATAGTTGGAGTCCCGGGCGGCAAAGGTGATCTGCCCGGTGCCGACCGCTTTGGCGGCGCGACCCATATTGATGGCGTTGAGGTCGGTTTCGGCCGCCGGTTCGTAAGCCAGCATGGCTGAAATACCCATCGGGATCGTGCGGGTATGCAGCACGATGACCTTCCGGCTGCTGAGCGGAATGGCCTGCTCGGCAGCCATGATGATGTTTTTGTTGTTTGGGAGGACGAAAACCGTCTCAGCCGGGGTGAGCTCGATAGCGCGCAGAATGTCGTCGGTGCTGGGATTCATAGTTTGTCCCCCGCTGACGATCTGATCTGCGCCCAGGTCGCGGAACAGTGCCTCGATCCCCTTGCCGACGGCGACCGAGACAAAGCCCACCGGCTTTTCAATCGGGGCGGGAGTGTAGCTGTCGCCCGACGGCGTCTGTACCGGCGTCGCAGCCTGCTTGGCGTCGTGCTTTGCACGCTCGTTCTGATCCCGCATATTTTCAATTTTCAGATTGACAAGCTGCCCGAATTCAAGGCCCTTTTCCAGCGCTTTGCCCGGATGGTCGGTATGGACGTGAACCTTGATAATCTCCTCGTCATCGACCACAACCACACAGTCGCCGATCGTCTCCAGATAGGCGCGGAGTCGCAGCGGGTCGGTGTCGGCAGAGCTGCGCTTGACAATGAACTCTGTGCAGTAGGTGAAGGTGATGTCGCCCTCATACTCCGCCACGGCGTTTTTTGGGGTCGCAGCCGGCGCGGGAGCGGCGGCCGGAGCGTCGGTCGGGGCGATCATGATGTTGTCTTTAAAAACCGAATACATTCCTTCAAAGACAACGACCAGGCCGCGGCCGCCGGCATCGACTACGCCGGCCTTTTTCAGAACCGGCAACATTTCGGGCGTCTGATCGAGCGCGGTTTTCGCCGCGTCGATGGCATCGCCGAATACCTCTACCGCTTCCTTTCCCTCGGCGGCGGAGGCCTCCGCCCGTTCCGCCGCCATGCGGGCGACGGTCAGGATGGTTCCCTCAGTCGGCTTCATAACCGCCTTGTAGGCGGCAGTGACGCCGGCACGCAGTGCGGCGGCGATATTCGCGCCGTCCGCCTCCTCCGCGCCCTTGAAGCCCTGGGCAATGCCGCGGAAAAGCAGGGAGAGAATAACACCGGAGTTTCCCCTTGCTCCACGAAGCAGTGCCGACGCGGCGGTGGAGGAAACCTCCGCCACCGAACGGTCCTGAAGGCGGGCGAGCTCTCTGGCGGCGTTGCCGATGCTCATCGACATGTTGGTGCCGGTATCTCCGTCCGGAACCGGGAAGACGTTAAGTTCATCAACCGCCTGCTTATGATTCGCGATGTTGTTTGCACCCGAAATGATCGCGTCCCGCAGTGCGTTACCGCTGATCTTCATTTGCATCTACACTCCTTTTATCCGCGCCAACTCGGCGCATAAATTCCCCCGGCCTCTGGTAAAACGGCGGCGGAGGAATTTTGCTTTTCGTATTATTCAGTCTTGATTCCGTCGATGCGGATGGTCACCTTGTTGACGATGATGCCGGTGGCCTGTTCGACCGTGAATTTGACCTTATTGATGATACTGTCTGAAATCGCGCTGATATTAACGCCATAGGTTACCTCGATATGCAGGTCGACATCAACCGACTGCATACCGCCGCGGACGATCACGCCTTTATCCAAACGTCCCTTGCCGAAGAAATCCCAGAATCGCTGCTTGCCGTGGGGCACCATACCGGCCACCCCGTAGCAGGAGGAAACAGCGGCGCCGATCAATTTGGAAAAATACTCGTTTGAAACATAAATCTGTCCTGTGCGGGTCTCTTTTGTGAACATGATATATCCTCCTTTAAAGCTGTATTACGCGCCGAAAGCGATGGTTTCAATCCCGGAAAACAGGTCGCTGACCGTCGGAGTCAGCGATGAGCTGATCCGGGAGGAATATGCCAACTGTCCTGAACGGTGACAAAGCGGGATGACCGGCAGCTCTGAATTAAAAGCCGCCAGGACATCGGCCAGGGTTGCCGTTCCCTTATACAGGTCGGTCACAACGTCATAGGCCGATACTGTGACATAGGGGGTGTCCCCGGATGAGACGGCACCGCTCCCGGAAGAGGTGTCGGAAACCGCCGTGGATGAAGCGGTTTGCTTCGGCGTTTTGATGTATCCGAAACAGGCGCCGCTCTTCTCGGTTACCAGCGCAGAGAGGTTCATGTTGCCCTGCAGCTTAACCTCCCCGATATAGAGATCGAAAGAACCGGCAGACAGCTCGGAAAGATAGGCGTTCCAGTTGACCGTGCGGACGGTAATCTCAATTCCGACGGCGGCAAGCTGCTCCTTGAGCAGCTCGGCAGCGGCCGTTCGGGCGGTGTTGTCCAGGTTGCAGAGGAGGGTCAGCCGGATCCGCTGCCCGGCCGCGTTCAGGAGATAACCATCCTCGTCCTTTGTATTATAACCGATTTCTTCCAAAAGCGCAACCGCCCTGGAAAGCTCCGGCGCCGCCGACATGGTTTGCAGGCCGGCGGCCTCTTTCCACGTAGACGGAAAAGGCCCCTTGGCCGCCGCGGCGTAGCCGATATAGGCAGAGGCGGCAATCTTCTGCCGGTCGACCGCCAGGCTGACAGCCTGACGGAAGCGGGGCTCGCTCAGGTAACCGTTTCCAAAATTTATGCCGAGATAGACAAGATTATTCAAAGCCACCGACAAGTTCTTCCCGGTCATGCGCAGCGGCGTGTTGTCGCTGAGATCGGAATAGCTGATGCTGATATTTCCGACTTCTATATTATGCGACAAAGCTTCATCATCCGGGGTTTCGACCAGTTGAATGGTCTCAAGGGAAAGCGCCCCACCGCGATAGCTGGGGTTTGCGGTCAGGGTCATCGCAGCTTGGTTATAGACATATCGGCCGCCGCCGGTTGGAGGAAGCACCTTGCCATCCTCGTTTTTCATTTCGTCGCTGCCCTTTTTCAAAATCGGAAAATCCAGCAGACTAATAAAGTACGGATCGGTTACCGAAAGGGTGATTTCCAACGTTTTGGTTCCGGTGGCGCTGCAGCGGGAAACCTCTTCAAGCTGGGCGGCATAGCGGGTTTCGGAATCTTGCGCCTTTTGCAGGGAGTATGCGACATCCTCCGCCGTGACGGCCGAGCCGTCTGAGAATACCGCGTCGGCCAAGGTGACCGTACAGGTTTTTCCCGCAAGAGATATGGAGGAGGCCAACCGATACACCGGACTGAAATTTTCGTCCAGCGTGATGAGCGTATCATACAGCAGTACGCACAGCTCTTTGTTATATTTTGTTACAGCGGTATACGGGTCAAGGGAATCAGTGCTGCTGAATGCCAGAGACAAAGATCCGGAAGCCGGAACGGTATTCTCCACCGCGGGGGCAGAGGATGAGGAGTCCGCTTTTTCGGGCGTGCTGCCACAGGCGGCGAAAAAGCAGATCAGGCAAGCGAGCAGCAACGCAAGTGCGGTTTTTCTTCCCACGGCGGGCTCTCCTTTCATTGTTTTGTTTTAATCGGGCGACCGCTTCGCGTAATACAGACCGCGCAGGTCACAAGCTCGATGTGCACCGGGAGCACGCCTTATAATCCTTACAGCGTTTTCCACACAATGGAATCTTATTTATATATTGTATAACAGAATCAAAAAATTAGCAATAAAAAGCCGGAAAATTTTTTCTCGGTCAAATCATAGCCTTTCCCGCTTTCCGCAAAATCCGAAAAGCGGCGCAAAAAAGCCTCCGGCTTCAATGAACCGGAGGCTTCATTTAACTATTCGATATTCTTTTTAATTACCTTCAGACGGGAGAATTCCTCACGCTCTTTCTCCTCCAGCGCCGAGGTGATGAACTTTACCTGTTCGTCAAACCGCGGGATGATGATGTTTTTTAAGGCGTTGGCACGTTTCTGCGTTTTGCGTATCCCCTGCGCCAGACGATAGACGCTGTTCTCAATCTCGGCCAGAGAGGCGGTCAGCCGTTTTACGTCGTCGAATTTGAGGTACGCCTCATCCAGCTTGACATTGGTGCGGCGGAAGCCAAAATGGTTTTTGAGCGGCTGCGGATGGATTGAAACGCTTGGGATCTCCACCCCCATGACGCTGCGATAGGTGATCCCTACACTTTCTTCCTCTGGGATCGAGACGGCGATGTCGTCCACGATGCCAAGCGTGATGTTGGCCTCCTGCAGGGCGCGATAGGCCTCTTTGTACGTCTCGTTGATCTTCGACTGGATTTCCTCCGCCGTGTCGATGAGCGCCATCGTCTCTCTTACCAGGATGTTGCGTTTGCGGTCCAGAAGATCAAAACCGGTCCGTGCCAGATCCAGTGATTTTTTGATTTTGATCAAATTGCCTTTTGTCGGAAAAACCTGTTCGGCCACGATCGCTCACCTCCCCTTCCCAGATTGTCTTGGATGCTTTAAGCCTGCTCCGGTCTGTAATATTTTTCCAGATGCGCGTCGTCCACCCGGTCCAGTTCCTCCCGCGGCAGGAGAGAAAGCAGCTTCCAGCCGAGGTCGAGGGTCTGGTCAATCGAACGGTTTTCGGTAAAGCCCTGGGTCAAAAACCGACCTTCAAACGCCCGGCCAAAGGCAATGTATTGCTTGTCGGTACCGGACAGCTCATCCTCCCCAATGACCGAGGCCAGCGCCCGGGCGTCCTGCACCTTGGCATAGGCGGCGAACAACTGGTTCGAGAGCATGGAGTGATCCTCTCTCGTATACCCCTCGCCGATGCCGTCCTTCATCAAACGGGAAAGAGAGGGCAGCACGCTGACCGGCGGATAAACTCCAACGCCGTCCAGTGCACGGTCAAGCACGATCTGCCCCTCGGTGATATAGCCGGTCAGATCAGGCACCGGATGGGTAATGTCGTCGTTCGGCATGGTCAGGATCGGAAGCTGGGTCACAGACCCTTTCTTTCCCTTGATCATGCCGGCACGCTCATACAGCGACGCCAGATCGGAGTAGAGGTATCCGGGATACCCTTTTCTGCCCGGGATTTCCCCCTTGGAGGAGGAGAATTCGCGCAGCGCCTCGCTGTAAGAGGTCATGTCGGTCATGACGACCAGGATATTCATGCCCTTTTCGAACGCCAGGTATTCGGCTGCGGTCAGGGCGCAGCGCGGTGTGATCGTGCGCTCTATGATCGGGTCGTTGGAGAGGTTGAGGAACATCACAACCCGCTCGAGCACCCCGCTCGATTCAAACGAGCGGCGAAAATAATCGGCCACATCGTTTTTAACGCCCATCGCGGCAAAGACAATCGCAAAATCCCCCGCGTCGTCGCCGGTAATCTGCGCCTGCCGGACGATCTGCACCGCCAGCTCATTGTGCTTCATACCCGAGCCGGAGAATATCGGCAGCTTTTGCCCACGGATCAGGGTGGAAAGCGCGTCGATAGAGGAAATGCCGGTCGAGATAAAATTCCGCGGGTAAACGCGGGACACCGGATTGATCGGCATACCGTTGACGTCGCGGTACTCCTCCGGAAAAATGCTGCCGAGTCCGTCGATCGGACGGCCGACCCCGTCGAACACGCGGCCGAGAATTTCTCCCGACAAGGGGAGTTCCATCGGGTGTCCGGTCATGACCATCCGGGTGTTGTTCAGCGCAATGCCGTTGGTTCCCTCAAACACCTGAACGACCACACGCTCGCCGTCGATTTGAATGATACGGCCGCTGCGGGAACCCCCGTCCGAGAAACGCAGTTCTACCATTTCTTCGTACGAAGCGCCCTGCACGCCGTCCAGCACAACCAGTGATCCCGAAATTTCATTCAGGCCGGAATATTCAATAATCACTTTGTCTCACTCCCATACATCGGAAATCGGTCGCCGTCGGCCTCTTCTACGCCGAGATGCCGTCTATAGTTTCGTCGATTTCCTTCATATATTCGTCGAACATTTCCGGCCGGTTGTTCGGAATGTCGTACTTGATTTTAATCAGCTTGTCGTAGAGCCCCGTCTCACTGATCCGGGAGGCCGGCACACCCTTCAGCGTCAGCGCCTTGGCCTGGTCATAAAGGCGGAGAATAACCTTCATCATCAAAAACTGCTTGTTCAGCGGAACATAGGTGTCGTCGGCGTGATAGGCGTTTTGCTGTAAAAAGCCGACCCGGATGACCCTGGCGATGTCGATGACCAGCTTCTGATCGTCCGGCAGAACGTCGGCGCCGATCAGCTTGACAATCTCCATCAGGGAGCTTTCTTCCCGCAAAAGGGCAAGGATCCGGCTTCTGTAATGCATAAAGTCCGGATCGACATTCTCCTCATAATAACGGGCGAGGTCAACATCGTACTCGCTATAGCTGGTCGTCCAGTTGATGGCCGGATAATGCCGGGCATAAGCCAGCGACTTATCCAGCGCCCAAAAGACGCGGGTAAACCGTTTGGTATTCTGGGTCACCGGCTCGGAGAAATCCGCGCCCTGCGGAGAAACGGCGCCGATGACGGTCACCGATCCCTCCGCCCCGCAGAGGGCTTTGACCCGGCCGGCCCGCTCGTAAAACGCCGACAGCCGGGAGGGCAAATAGGCCGGGAACCCTTCTTCGGCCGGCATTTCCTCCAGCCGGCCGGATATTTCCCGCAGCGCCTCCGCCCAGCGGGAGGTCGAATCCGCCATCATAGCGACGTCGTAACCCATATCGCGGTAATATTCCGCCAGCGTGATGCCGGTGTAGATCGATGCCTCCCGCGCGGCGACCGGCATATTTGAAGTGTTTGCGATCAGCACGGTGCGGTCGGTCAGCTTGCGCCCTGAACGCGGATCGATCAGCTCCCCGAATTCATCGAGGACCTGGGTCATCTCATTTCCACGCTCACCGCAGCCGACATAGATGATAATATCAGCATTGCACCACTTGGCAAGCTGATGCTGGGTCATAGTCTTACCCGTACCAAAACCACCCGGAATGGCGGCTGTTCCGCCCTTGGCCAGCGGCAGAATCGAGTCAATCACGCGCTGTCCGGTAATCAGCGGAATGGTACAGGGCAGCCGGTTCGCAATGGGACGCGGCGTGCGGATCGGCCATTTTTGGCAAAGCGTCAAAGGAATCCGGTTGCCCTTCTCGTCCGTCAGCTCGCAGATGCGATCGTTCACTGCGTAATTACCATCCTTGGTCGCAAAGGTCACTTTACCCGTAACACCGGGCGGAACCATGCATTTGTGAACAATACTTTCTGTCTCCGGACACTCGGCGTAAATATCGCCACCGTGAAGGAGGTCGCCCTCCTTCACCTTAACGGTAACGTTCCATAAACGGGCGGCGTCCAGCGCATCGATGTCGCTGCCCCGGTCAATGAAAGCGCCGTCGCTCTCCGCAATTTTGCGCAGAGGGCGCTGAATGCCGTCAAATATGTTGGTCAGGATGCCGGGGCCGAGCGTGACCGACATCGGTCGGCCGGTGCCAACCACCTCTTCCCCCGGCGTAAGGCCGGTCGTGGTCTCATACACCTGGATAATGGTCGATTCCTCGGAAACGCCGATCACTTCGCCCACCAGCTTATCCCGGCCGACATAAACCATCTCCTGCATAGAGAAGTCCTTGGTGTCAGCTACCGTTACGACCGGGCCGTTGATGCCGTATATCACATTGTTTGCCATATTGATGACCAGTCCTTTCCTAACCAGACGGAATTTTTCGCCGGGGTCGTTTCAAAAAAGCGTTGGTTCCTACGCCTCAATCCGGGAAAGAGAGCAACCGACCCAAGCGGGCGTCCTCTCTCTCCTTAAAGTGTTATTCCTTGCCGGCGGACCGCCCGACCGTCAAACCGGAATGCTTCATAAACCACTCGCGGCCGTCCTTCAACCGCGTGTCGAGTGTGTCATCCGCCAGCCGGAACCCTTCCGGATCGCTGAACCGCAGTCCGCCAAGCTGGATGGAGGTGTCCTCCATCACGGTGCAACGGTCACCGGCGGCTTTCTTCACCACGTCGGCAAGATGTATATCCTCCGGCCGGAGGAACACGATAAACAAGCCCTGAAAAACGTTGGCAGCCTTGGCGGCCGAGTGCTCCAGCAAGGCGGTGTATTCCTGTGTTGCGGTGTACTTCTTCAGCCGGGCGGAGACAGCGTCCAACAGCTCGCCCACAATCTCCTCCCGCCGGAGAAGAAGTTGCCTGCGGCTTTCCAGTTTGCCGGCCGATATACGGCTTCCGGCATCTGAACGGATGGAGGCGCCGGCCCGCTGGATCATGGAGTAGCTTTCATTCAGCGCCTCCAGCTCGGCTTTATTCATCTCGGTTTCGACGAAGGCTCGTGTCTCCTGTTCGATTACCGAGCGTTTTTCTTCTGCTTCTTTGGTTATCGCAGCAATGAATTTGCTGACTCTCTCATCCTGTGGCAAGGCGTTTCCCTCCCTTTGAATATGAACATTCTAAATTTTTACACCAATGGCTTCCCGCACATAACGGGAGATGGAATTTTCGCTCCGTCCGTCGGCGTGCCGATCGGGAATCTCCACAATCAGGGGGCGGCGGGCGTTCATCTTAATATCGTAAACCCGTTCGGGACAGAGGTTTCCAAGTCCTTCGGTCATGAGGACGATGCCGATTTCCTCATCCGCAACAGCAGCGTCGAGCGCCGCTTTCACCTCTTCCTTGGTGTGGGCGATGACCCCGTCGATCCCGGCGAGGCGCATACCAACCGCGGTATCATGATTGTTGCTGATCAGCATAAAACGCAAAGTGCGCACCCTCTTTCTTGGAAATTTTTCTGCCGCAATGGGATTCCGTTTTACAGGGTCGGAAGATTCGGGATTTTCAGGATGATGAAGAAAGCGATGATAAAGCCATAGATGGCCAGCGCCTCACCCAGAACGACGAAGATCATGGATTTACCGAAAGACTTCGGATCCTCCGACACGGCGCCGATTGCCGCCGGGGCGCCGGCGGCCAGCGCAAGACCGGCGCCAAGGGCGGACAGCCCGATGGCAATTGCCGCGCCGATAAAACCGAGGCCGGTTGCAAGCCCCGCTCCCGAACCGGTTGAGGTCGCAATAGCGGTTGCCGCCTCGGTCGCGTCGGCCGGAGAGGTCTCCGCCGAGGCGAGGACGGTGAAAGCGAGACAAAGCACCATGGCCATTACAAAAGCAAGAAAATGCCGCGAAAAAGCCTTGCGCGCACTCTTGGTCACGCGAAGGGTACGCTTGCCGACGGCGACCGAAACGGCCAGCGCAGCAACCGGAAGCAAAAAGCAGAGGACCATTAAAATCGTGTTCATTTTTAATCTCCATTCTCCGCACAAAAGAAATTATGTTGACGGCTTCGCTCTGTGCGGCGGCGAAAGGCCGTTTTTTCTATACAATAAAGGCGTTGCGCCGAAACGCCGGAAGGCTTAATTTGCCTTAATCCGGATGGACTCAAACGGGATTCCCTCCCCGATATAAAAACGGGAAAACATTTCATAGAATTCCAAACGAAGAACCTGAATATTGACCAGAAGTCCTTCCAGCAGGGTGACAAAGGCGTTGCCGAAAACGACTATGACGATGTAGAAAATGCCGCTGCCGGTCATATCGGCCAGCGAGAAGAAAACCATCATCATAACCGCGTGCACCAGTACGAACGCTCCAACTCGCAAGAAGCTGAGGGTGTTGGTAATATAACTCAGAATAACTTCAAACAGCTCGAAAAAGTTTTCGATGATATAATCGCCGACGCTGCCGGACAAGGCCTTTTTGCCCTCCATAAGGTTGGCGAAAATATTTTTAAGAAAAATCAGAATCACCGGAACGGCGCATCCGCCAAGCGCCAGCGGCAGAACCGGCAGGTTCAGTCCAAACGCCGTGCCGCAGACGATCAGCAAAATACTGACGAAAAAGAGAATACCCGCCAGTCCGTTGTGCCCGAACAGGGCGTCGGCCGGTTTTCGCTGTTTGAAGCAGGAGTATACGTTCAGGCACATGGCCAGAATAATCAGCACCACACCCAGCGCAATCGAAAACCCGAGCAGCGTTGTCGCGGATTCCATAACGTCGATCGGCTTTTCGGCAAAACCGATCGCATGATACAGCGGATCCAGCGCATGCTCAAAGCCGAAGAGGCTTCCGAACACAAAGCCGCCCAGCATACCGGCCACGCCACAGGGAACGAGGATTTTTCCGATCGGCATATGCATCTTTTTGTACATGATGAAGCCGGCGATGGCAAGAACAATCCCCTGTCCCACATCCGCAAACATGATGCCGAACAAAAGGCAATAGGTAATCGCCACAAAGGCAGTTGGATCAATCTCCTGATAATTCGGGACGCCGTACATCTCCACATAATATTCAAACGGGCGGAAGATGCGCGGGTTTTTCATCTTGGTTGGCGGCTTCAGGCGTTCGGAGCGCGGATTGGGTCGATCGTTGCGAATCTCGATCCCCTCGATTTTAGAGACGATCGCCGCAAAGTGGGAATAGTCCGCCTCCGGCACCCAGCCGACCAACAGAAAAGAATTGCGGTAACGGGTGGCGTAACGCCGGATCTCATATGCGTCGTAGCTGGATTTGATGAAAGTATAGAGCTTCATGCACTCTTCCCGCTGACCGTTAAAATAGCCGTCGATCAAATCATCCTGCACCTTCAACTGTCGCTCGCATTCGGCCAGTTCGGATTTCAGGTAATCTATTGCCTCGTGCGGGGTGCCGGTCGATTCGGGCAGACGAAGCCGTTCAAAGAAAAGAGAGGCGAAAATCCGGTCTACCTCGCGACTTTCGTCCACCGGAGCCAGATACATACCCCAATAATAGTTTTCATCATTCGAGCAGGGGAAAAACATAACATAAGGATTGTTCTGATAGGCCGGCAGCTTTTCATATCCGTCGATCGGGATTTTACCGAACCGAACCTTGACAAATTCGGCCGAAAAAGCCGAACGAAGGTTCACACCGATTCCATCAAAATGCTCCAGATTGGCAAGGTCGGTGCGAATCTG
The DNA here is from genome assembly GCA_050946935.1 of Candidatus Howiella sp. Classification (GTDB taxonomy): domain Bacteria; phylum Bacillota; class Clostridia; order Oscillospirales; family Acutalibacteraceae; genus UQRS01. The sequence goes on along the minus strand of JBMNVR010000002.1, from coordinate 113,291 downwards.
TTCGATTCGCCGGGTAAGCTCCTGCCGCTTTTGCTGGACTTCCTTCAGCCTGTTATCCAGAAAATCAATAAACCGCTTGGCTTCTTCATCCGAAACCTTTTCATCTGAATAAATAATTTCCGGTTCGATACCGACAGATTCAAAGATTTCATTCAGGCGGCGCAGCATGCCCGAAAAGGGATTTTCGTCGTTGATATGAGAAAAGCCTTTGATATTTTCCACAAGATCAGAGGTATGCTCCGGTTGATAACAGCCGGTTTTGATGCAGGCCTCCACCGTTTCGTTCAGTTTATCATATTCCCCGATAATACTGACCATTTTCATGCTTTGGGCAGACACCGGATTATCCCCCTTCCCGGTCGAACCGAATCAGCATGGAGCTGATTTCATCCGGCCCGACGCCATAGCGCACACCTTCTATAATATTGGTGATATTTTCGGTCTCGTTTATGGTGTGGACGATGTAACAGAACATGACGACCGCCGGATGCGTGGACATTCTGATTTTATGATTGCACAAATCCTGTAAAACGCAGTCGGCAAAATAATCAATGTTTTCTATGTCGTATTGGTTCAGATATTTTCTGTACCAGGTGGTTTTCAGAATCTCCGCAATCTCCCGCGGAGAGTTCGCAAAGAGCATCTTTTCAAGATTCCGGTGAGAGATGTGGGCAAAAGCGCCGACCATCTGCGCCCGCAGCAGTTCGGGACTTGTGCCGTAGTATTTCTTGGAACGGTAGATACGGCGGAGATTCAAAAGCTCCCCCTGTACGCCAAGCAGCAGTTCCAGCTCCTTTCGGGTGTCACCGCGGAAGGATTCGCGGAACATTTCAAACGTACCGCGGTACAGCTCTTTATCCAGCGTTGCCTCAATCATCGTGACATCGGGCACACCGGTCGGAGAGGCCGGAAAGCTTCGGAAAATCTTGCCGTAGTGGGTGCGGCTGAGGGTTTCCACCAGTTCCCAGAACGTGCGGACTTTCGAAAGACGCAGAAAATCAATACGGGAAAAGCCATTGACCGTGCTGGACAGATCAAGGATATAATCCTCCGGCCGACCGGCCGCAAGCAGCCGGACAAAATTGATCAGCTCGTCGTTTTCCGCCGATCGGACGACATATTCAAAAAGATGTTCGCCTACCGAGCGTTCAAAGTGACAAAGTGCCTTAATATCAGCGATATTGCTGGCGAACAGCATCTTTTCCAGATTGCCCCGGTGTACGGCCGCATCCTGCAGCCCGGAAAGAGAGCCGGAAAATCGGGTGTAGCTTTTTAAGTAAGCGGCCACATCCGCCACACTGCCAAGCTGCACCATGTCCCGATAATTTTTCGGTGTAAGGCGCCGGCCATATTTCGCGCGGGTTTTGGCCAATATTGCATTGGAAGCCTGTTGTGCAAGCAAATATCTCACCTGCCTTCTGATTGTGAACAGCGTCCGATTCCTATTCCGCAGAATAAAAACGAACTGTAAAAGGATTCCCCGTTACCGGGAAATAACCCACTGAAAAATCTCGTTTGTCCAACCATCTTTGTTTGCGGCGTATTGCCGCTCCAGCAAATCGAGCTGGGCCTTGTGCGCGACCGTTGCGGCGCTGATCGCATCCTCGGCAAAGACCGCCTCTTCTTTCTTCATCTGCTCGATGCGGCGCTGTGCTTTCTTCAGATAATGTTCCCGCATCTCCGCCTTCTTTTTGGCGAGACTCCGTTCGGTTTGCTCCCGCAGCGTGTTCGCTTCCATCGTGATCTTCTTGGCCTCGGCGTCTGTGTCCAGGATGCGCTGAATGACCTCCTGCAGCTCTGCCGGCGTTTCGGTCACCGCGATTTTTTTGTCATCCATACGGGCCGCCTCCTTTCAAAACAGATCAGAATATATAATATGTAAGAAAACGCATTTCTAACTTGGTTACTATTTTAACACTATCTTTCGAAAAAGCAATAGCTTTTACGGGCAGAAATCCAACCAATAAACAAAACATTTCCATTTGTTTTTAGGCATTTTTCCACAAAACCTAAAAGGTAAATTTATCCAAACTGTACTACAGACGTGTGGAAAAACCGCAAAACGTTCTTTATATTCTTTGCAGAAGGTGCTTTTGTGATAGAAATCTCGCGTTTTCTCTTGACAAGTTTATTATTTAGGAGTATATTGTATTAAATCGTTGAGGAAGAGTAAGTAGGTTTCATCCCTTTTTCTCCAGAGAGCTGCAGAGGGTGTGATTGCGGCGGAAAACATGAAACCGAATGGACTTCTGAGAGCAAGCAGAACCGGCTTTGTTTTTCGAACAAACCTTAGTATGCGAGACGGAGCATGACTCTCCGTAAACAAAGGTCTGCATATAGTGGTATGCGTAAAGTGGGCGTATTATAATGATACGTCAAGCCGGGTGGCACCGCAGGAGTATTATACATCCTGTCCCAGCAGATTTTATCATCTGGGACAGGATGTTTTTTTCTGTCCCGAACACACGAAAGGAGACAGAACCATGTCAGAAAAGACGATCCCCTACAAAATCTATCTTGAAGAAAAGGAGATGCCCAAAGCCTGGTACAATCTGCGCGCCGATATGAAAAACAAACCGGCGCCGCTGCTCAACCCCAGCACCTGTCAGCCGATGTGTGCCGAGGATCTCGCCCCGGTGTTCTGCGAAGAGCTGATTAAGCAGGAGCTTGACAATGACACAGCTTATTTTGATATTCCCGAAGAGATCAGGACGTTTTACAAGATGTACCGTCCCTCTCCCCTTGTACGGGCTTACTGTCTTGAGGAAAAGCTCGGCACGCCCGCCAAAATCTACTATAAGTTCGAGGGGAACAACACGAGCGGCAGCCACAAACTCAATTCCGCCATCGCGCAGGCGTATTATGCCAAACAGCAAGGGCTGAAAGGCGTTACAACCGAAACCGGAGCCGGTCAGTGGGGTACTGCGCTGTCCATGGCCTGTTCCTATTTTGGCCTTGACTGCAAGGTGTACATGGTCAAGTGCTCTTATGAGCAGAAGCCTTTCCGCCGGGAGGTCATGCGTACCTACGGCGCGTCTGTAACGCCCTCCCCGTCCATGGAGACAGAGGTGGGCAAAAAAATACTTGCCGAGCATCCCGGGACGACCGGCAGCCTCGGATGCGCCATTTCCGAGGCGGTAGAAAAGGCTGTTACCAGCGAGGGATACCGCTATGTGCTGGGCAGCGTACTCAGCCAAGTGCTGCTGCATCAGTCGGTGATCGGGCTGGAAACGAAAACCGCTCTGGATAAATACGGCGTCACGCCGGATATTATTATCGGCTGTGCCGGCGGCGGGTCCAATCTTGGGGGATTGATCGCGCCATTTATGGGACAAAAGCTGCGGGGGGAAGCGGATTACCGATTCATCGCTGTTGAGCCCGCGTCCTGCCCCAGTCTGACGCGCGGCGTATACGCTTACGATTTCTGCGATACCGGAATGGTTTGCCCGCTTGCGAAAATGTACACGCTGGGCAGTGATTTCATTCCCTCTGCCAATCATGCGGGTGGGCTTCGCTATCACGGAATGAGCTCTATCCTCTCTCAGCTTTACGACGACGGCTTGATGGAAGCGGTATCGGTAAAGCAAAGCGACGTTTTTGAGGCGGCCGAGTATTTTGCAAGGGTGGAGGGAATTCTCCCTGCCCCAGAAAGCGCGCACGCCATCCGCGCGGCAATCGATCAAGCGATGAAATGCAAAGAGACCGGCGAGGAAAAAACCATTGTATTTGGACTTACCGGGACGGGATATTTTGACATGGTTGCTTATGAAAAATTCCACGACGGGAAAATGGATGATTGTATCCCAACTGATGAGGAACTGGCGCGCTACGCTGCAAAGCTTCCGAAAATATAAATGTCGCTCGGTCGACCGACAGTGGTTGCGGCCATATAAACGAACCGATTGGAATGATACACCGCTTGCGGGCGGCAGAACAGCCCTAAACAATTGTGTTCTGTACAATTACTGCGCTGTAAACGCCTGACACATAAAAAAACGGTATGGCCCTGACGGGCCATACCGTTTTTTATGTGAAGCTGTTCCCAAAGTGTTATAAGCGATTTTTATATTAAATCCGCGCGACCAGATCCAGCCGCAGTTTCTCTACCTGGTTGAAATCCGTCGCGGCCGCATAATACCCATCCACTCGTTCCATCTCGGCCGCGGCGGAAGAAAGCAGCACAATGCCGCTGTCCAAAAGTTCCCGCGCCGCCCTCCGGTTAAAGCTGATCCGCTGCCGGTGGGTGCGCAGAGCCTGAGGATCGGTGAACCGGCGGGCGTGGACGGTTCTTGTGCTTTCGGTTTCCTCCAGAAAACGGTTGGAGGTAACAACCCCGACGCCGAGGCCGGGCAGCAGCAAATGCTCGTTTTTCCCGGAAATCAGCGGGCACGCGCAGCAAATTGCCTGTACGCCTGCCTCGGTTGCCCTTTCCGAAAGAATCCGAAGAATCAGGTCGGATACCGCGCCGCATTCATCCGCAAAGCTGTAAATCTCCCGGCAGAGCTTTTGCACGCTCGAGTGATAGGTCACGATCCCTTGCGGTGTAATTCCGCTTAAAAAGCGATGCTGTATCCGGCCGGAAACGAAGTCCGCATGCAGCAGCCTTTCGGCCAGGCGTCCGGCGTATCTTTCGGCCTTAACCGTATCGGTGCAGGAAAGTTCAATTTCCATGTTATCCCGAAGCAGAGCGGCAGCCGCACCGAAATATTTATCCGCCCTCTGCCGCATCAGACGAGCGGACTGCATCCCCTCGATGATTTTCGGCTTGAACTGCATCAGGATAGACTCATCTAAACAAGCGTCAAAAGAGATTGTGGTTTCACAAACAACCGGATATCGCTCCGTGCCGCCAAGCGATTCCCCGTTGACCAGCAGTACGCCCTGATCCTCCACCGCGATCCCATCCAGTGATTTTGGATCATCCAATGCCGGAAACAGGCTTACTTCAAAGCCTTTTTCGGCCAATTCCCGCGCCGTCCGTTTGAGGAAGAGCGACTTCGCGGCGCCGCGACCTCCCTCCAGCAAATAGACCCGCCAGCCGGTTTCGGCCGAATATGCCTCACGAAAGCAGGAAAAAACGCCCTCTCCCCTGTGCGCGGTCATAAAAAACATCGGCAAAGTGTTCAGTCCAGACATTCTGCGTCCTCCTCCTGTTTTGGAATCGTCTACTTTATCCTATTCCAAAATGGAGAAAACGCTACAAAAACTTTCAAAACGGCCGCTAAACCAAAGCAAAAATGCAAAAAACGTCTGCATAGCGTTGCTTTCAGCGACGTCGCGGGGGCACGGCTCCCCTCCGACAAGGTTCCGTAAAACGGCATAAAAAACGCCCCGAAAGATTCTTAAAATCAAGAAACTTTCAGAGCGTTTTACTGTTTCGTCAGGGGATATTCTCCCTTTTCCGTCCCGATCGCCGGTTACAGGCCCATTGCCTGGATTTCCGCCCGGATTTCAGCCGAAAAGCTGCAATACACAGCCTCCCCCACCTCCTGATAAACCGGGTCGCCATCCTTGCCGCAGAGCATGGCGAAGGTCTGCCCCATCCTGCGCTCGACATCGCCGCCCCGCCGCAGCGCCAGGTAGTAGAAAGAGAAGATGCCGGTATCCGACATTTCAAAATAGGTTTTTTCACTGCACCTTTTGACATGGTCGTAAAAGGCGCCGTAGGCAACCGCGGCAATTGTCCGGTTTTTGCAAAAGCGGTCGAAACTGGTTGTTGCGGTAAAAGCGAGCAGGTTGCGCCGCTGCAACAGATCCGCGCTTTCGTTCAGGCTGAAAATTTTTTCTTCGTCGGCGGCAAGCAGCTTTTGCGCCATCCGCTCGCCCAGCCGCCGAGCTCGTTCGATATCCCCATCGGCCATCGCCTGCCGCAGTTCGGGGGAAACATCTTCCTCCGACGGCGCTTTGCGGATTTCCTGCGACGGATGGCTGCCGGCGATTTTTATATCCCTGTCGTCAAACACTTTTCATCACCTAATCCATGTGTTCCTCTTTATATTCTCGAAGCGCCCGCGCCAACTGATCCGGGCAGGAGGTCGGTTTCATTCCACATTGGATGCCGTCCAGCCGGCCGATCACCCAATCCACATCCTGTCCTTTAATCAGGCTGGAGATTCCCTGTAAATTGCCCGAGCATCCCCCTTCAAACCACACGTTCCGAAGGGTGTTTCCCTCTATCTCGATTTCGATTGAACGGGAGCAAGTCCCTTTTGTTTTATATGTAAATTTCAAACCGGTTATACCTCCCAACCGCGGGACGCCATGCCCGAATCGTTTGCTTTGTTATTTATTATACACCGGATCATGACCCGTTTGCAACACATTTTGTCATAAAATTTATGATCGTTTGGTAAACATTCATAAATTTGTGCAGAATTTTTTTATACAGAAGTAGGATTCGATTCATGGATTTGCACAATTGCAACCAAATTTCCACAAAAAACGGATTGGAAGGCTTTTCGGATTGACTTCGGAATTTTGGAATGATACTATAATTTTGAGAACACCGAACCTCTGTGTAAAAAGCAAGATAGCGATAAGCTACACCTGCTTTTTCGTTTTGGTTCCGGCAAACGACCGTTTGTCAAGATGGAAAATCATCTGAAAAGGAGAATGGGTATGCGAAAAAAAATATTGGCTTTTGTCCTCTCTCTCTCCCTTTGCTGTGGCTGCTTTGCGGCTGTTCCGGCAAATGCGGAGGAGACCGCTTTCGTTCCGGGCGATCATTTAATCAAAGTGAACGACAGCGCGTACAGAATCGTCAGTCTGGATGGCAAGATCGTTATGGATTTTTATCTGGACGACACGGGTATGCATTACAAGGTACAAAAGGATGAAGCGGAGTGGATCGGCGCGTCCGACATGGGCGTTGTCATCGACGACATCGACTACACCAACCGTACATCCATCCGTTCGGCCGCGGTGGAGGAGATCAACCGCACCTATGCCCACAACGGCAACCAGAGCACCCTCACCGACCATGGTGTGGAGGCAGTCTTTGAAATGCGCAGCCTGACCTACAACTATTTTGTCGATATCCGCGTGTATGACGACGGCGTAGCCTTCCGTTATCGCCACACGGTGGAGGATGGCTCGACGGTCACTGTCAAAGACGAGCTGACCAGCTTTTCGCTGCGCAGCGATGCCGAGGTGGCCTGGTATGGCGTGAACAACCAGGATTACGAACCGGTCATCGAAAGCCATGATCCGGTTACCGCCTCTGACGACCGGGTCAACGGCCCTATCACAGTTGAGCTGGCAGATAACGCCGGTTATATCGCCATTCAGGAGGGCGGCGTGTCCGACTCCTATGCCGGGACGAATTTCCGTGCGCTGGGCAACCGCATATATAAAGTTGCGAACACCTGGGATTCGGCGGCTTCGGTCTCGTATACCCTGAGCGACGATATTACCACCGGCTGGCGGATCATCAGCCTTGCGGATACGCTGGATGCGTTGGTCAACAACTATATTGTCTACCATGTAAATGAGGCGCCGGATGAAGAACTTTATGCCGATACCTCCTGGATTGAACCGGGCAGATCCGCCTGGTCCTGGCTGACCGATTACGGCAGCAGCCTCCAGACCTCGGATGCAATGTATACTTATACGGAGAATTCCGCCCGGCTTGGGTTCGAATACAATGTGATCGATGAAGGATACACCGCTTGGGAAAATTATGAAACTGAGCTGAACAAGCTTGGTCAGTTCGGCGACAGCCTGAACGTCAAGCAACTGCTCTGGGCACAGGTGTCCACAAACGGAAGAGGTTTTAAGATGACCAACCTGTCCGAAGCGGAGGCCTACCTCGATTTTCTGAAGGAAAACCACCTTTACGGCGGCAAAATCGACTTCTGGTGGAGCGAGGCCAGCACCGACCGCGCCAGCAAAAACAACACCGCTTTGCAAGAGGCTATTTTAAAAATGGCAGCAGAGCGGAATCTGATTATCAATTTCCACGGCTGTAATAAACCGGCCGGTCTTGATGCGACCTATCCCAACGAGCTGTCGCGAGAGGCTATCCGCGGCCTTGAAAACATCGGCGCCTCCAGCAACACCAATTATACCACCCAGGCGGCGTGGCTGACACGTCAGCTTTTCACAAGGTATTTGAGCGGCCACGGCGACTGGACGCCGGCCTGTAATACCGCGATGCAGATTGCTTCGCTGATCTGTATTGACTCCCCGCTGAATGTTATCGCCACCTCCCCCACCGACATCCTGAGCAATGAAGCGGTGGAATTCATCAAATCTGTCCCGACCGTCTGGGACAGCACCAAGGTGCTCCCCTCCAGCAAAATTGGGGAAGCCGCGGTCTATGCGAAGGAGAGCAACGGCACATGGTTCCTCGGCGGCATTCTGAACGCGGAAACCGACGTTACCGTGAATCTGTCCGATTTCCTGCCCGCTGACGGCAGCTATACCGCGGAAATCTGGCAGGATAACGCCGACGGCGGTAAGACCTGCACGGTGAAGACCGTCACCTCCGCCGATGTCCTGACCTTTGCCGGCATGACCTCCGGCACCGGCTTTGCCGCCCGTTTCTCCAAACTGAGCCTCAGCCAGTACGGCGGTGAGATTCTCTTTGGTCAGCCGCTGGAGATGTCTGCTGTTTCGAGCGACAGTGTAATCAAATATACGACCGACGGCAGCGACCCCGCAACCAGCGAGACGGCCGTGACCTACACCGAGCCGGTACAGCTCAACGAAAGCTGCAAGGTAAACGCCGCCATTGTCAGCGGCGACGGCGTGGGAACCACATTCTCTCACAGCTTCAACCTGCTTGGAGAGAATCTGGTCTATGCTGACATTGAATATAACGAAGCGTCCACCACAGTAAGCCTGACCTGTAATGTGGACAGTGATATCTACTACACCACCGACGGCACCGTGCCGGAGGTCGACCGCGTTCTGCTCGGCGATCTGGATGGCGACAAAAACAACACCGTTTCGGACGTTGTCGCCCTGCGTTCGGTGATTGTCAGCGGCAACCCGACTGAAGAAGAACTGCGTATCGGCAATGTGGATGACAGCGATGCGATCCTCTCGGTCTCTGATGTTGTGGCGCTGCGCAGCCGCATCGTCTCGGGTGAGAAGGCCTGGCTAACCACCGGAACCGGAACCAAGGTAGACGGCCCGATCACCTTCGAAAAAACCGGCGTTTTGAAGCTTGTTTCCCTTCCCAAAGACGGCGGGGAACCGGCATATTATGATTACAATATTTTTGTGAACACTGCAAGCCTCCCGACCCCCGATCTCTGGCTTGGAGGCGATTATGTAGATGGTGATACCGATTGGGGCAGTATCAAGATTGATAAAAACCTGAGCGGCGATACCATTTCGCTCGGCGGGCAGGCCGTTTACGACAGCGAAGGCAACGTAAACGTAACCGGCAGCACTACCTACGCGCACGGCTTCGGCATGAACGCCACCGGTTATCTTATCTATGATATACCGGAGGGCGCTACCCAGTTTGTCGGCGTGATCGGTATCGACGACCGTGTCTACGACAATATAAAGGATGCCGCACAGGCCTCCTCTACCCTGACGGTTTCCTTTGATGGTGCGGACGTGCTGACTACCCCCGTCTTCCGCATGGGTGACGCCTACAACATTGTGGCCGACGTGCCCGAGGGTGCAAAGCAGATCAAGCTTTACATCGGCGACGGCGGCAACGGCATCACCTGCGACAACGTCTCGATGGGCAATGCCGGCTGGATTCTCGGAAACAAGACAGCGGATGAGATCCAGTCGGTCGTGGAGGAGAAAACCGGTTTTACCACGGTTACTCTGCGCGCGAACTTTAACGGCAAGCTGTATTATACCACTGACGGAAGCGATCCGACAACCGATTCGACCGAATACACCGGCAAGCTGCAGTTGACCAAATCCTGCACGCTCAAGGTGCTGGGCGTGCCGGAGAATGGCGGAGACCCGGTCACCTACTCTCTTGACGTGAATGTGGAAGAGGCGGAGAATACGCCGGATGTATTCCTCGGCACTGATTATGTGAAGGCCACAACCGGATGGAGCGGCGATCCCGCCAGCGTGGACACGAATACCAAGGGTGGCGTTATCTCCATCGCCGGCATCCAGTACGCGCACGGCATTTCAACCAACGCGGTTGGAGAGTTCGTCTACAACATTCCCACTGGCGCGACTGCCTTTATCGGTGTGGTCGGCGTGGATGATGTGGTGAAAGAGAATATCAACGACGGATACAAAGCCTCGATCACCTGCACGATCTATTTTGATGAAAGCGAGACGGCGGTCTATACGTCCGCCAAGCTGACGCCCGACGGCTTTGAACTGATCAATGTCGAGGTGCCGGAGGGGGCGACGACCATTCGCATCGTCTTTGGCGACGCGGGAGATGGCATTACCTGCGACAATGCTTCGATGGGCAACGCCGGCTGGATCCTTGCCGAGTAAACCTCCTGCGCTGAAAACAAGGTATATGCATAAAACCGGCTTTTCCGATTGTTATCGGAAAAGCCGGTTTTTTTGGTGTCTTTAATGAAAAAATACCCGCCAACAGAGGCTGAATAAAAGAACTCCCCTGCGGCGGATATTTTTTGTTGCTGTGTCTCCTGGTTGCCATGCGAAAGCATGGCGAGTGGGAGACATTGAAATCCCGTTTTTATCGCGGCGCAATAAAAAATACCCGCCCGGCTGCTTTTAGCTGGGCGGGTACGGGAAAGCTGTTTATTTGTTCCGGATATATTCATCTATCGCGGCAGCGGCGGTCTTCCCTGCCCCCATGGCAAGAATAACCGTCGCGGCACCGGTTACAGCGTCGCCGCCGGCATAGACCCCCTCACGCGAGGTCAGGCCGTGCTCATCTGCAATAATGCCGCCCCACTTTTGAGTCTCCAACCCCTTGGTGGTCGATTTAATCAGCGGGTTGGGAGAGGTTCCGATCGACATGATGACGCAATCCACGTTCATAACAAACTCCGATCCCGCTTTGACGACGGGACGGCGGCGGCCGGAATCATCCGGTTCGCCCAGTTGCATCTCGACGCACTTCATTCCGCCAACCTGATTATGCTCGTCCGGCAGAATTTCCACCGGGTTGGTCAGCAGCTTGAAGATGATTCCCTCTTCTTTGGCGTGCTCAACCTCCTCCGCGCGGGCGGGCAGCTCCTCCTCTGATCGGCGATAGACAATGTAGACCTCCTCCGCGCCGAGGCGCTTGGCCGACCTGGCGGCGTCCATCGCGACGTTGCCGCCTCCGACTACCGCTACCTTGCGGGCGTGGAGAATCGGGGTGTCGCTCCCTTCGCGATAGGCTTTCATCAAATTCACGCGGGTCAAAAATTCGTTGGCCGAGTATACGCCGTTCAAGTTTTCTCCCGGGATGCGCATAAACCTGGGCAGTCCGGCACCGGAACCGATAAAGACCGCCTCAAACCCGCGGTCAAACAGCTCGTCGACCGAGAGGGTTTTGCCGATGACCGTGTTCGTTTCAATATCCACGCCCAAAGCGCGCAGGCCGTCAATCTCTTTCCCCACGATCGTTTTGGGAAGGCGGAATTCCGGAATGCCGTAAACCAGCACGCCGCCGGGGGTGTGCAGCGCCTCGAAAACCGTGACGGCGTAACCCATACGGGCCAGGTCGCCGGCGCAGGTCAGGCCGGAGGGGCCGGATCCGACCACGGCGACCTTGTGGCCGTTTGAGGCCGGTTTTTCGGGCAGTTCAGTACAATGGGTGTTGTGATAATCGGCAACAAACCGCTCCAACCGGCCGATGGCGACCGGCTCACCCTTAATGCCGCGAACGCATTTTTGTTCGCACTGGCTTTCCTGTGGGCAGACGCGGCCGCAAACGGCCGGGAGACTACTCGATTCTGAAATGATTTGGTAAGCTTTCTCGAAAGCGCCTTCGGCCACGGCCGCGATGAAATCCGGGATGTGAATCTGCACCGGACAGCCGGAAACACACGGCTTATGCTTGCAGTGCAGGCAGCGAGTGGCTTCATCTATCGCCTGTTCTTCCGTATATCCGAGCGCAACCTCTTTGAAATTCTTGTTGCGGGCGTTTGGGTCCTGAGAGGGCATTGCGTTCTTTTTCAAAGACATGTTAGGCATTTCCGTTTGCCTCCTTAAACAAATTGCAGGTTTCTTCGTGCGCGTGACGCTCAAAGCCGCGATACATGGAGGAACGCTGCATCGCCTCGTCAAAATCGACCAGATGACCGTCAAAATCCGGCCCGTCTACGCAGGCAAACTTGGTCTCTCCCCCCACGGTGAGGCGGCAGCCGCCGCACATGCCGGTACCGTCGATCATAATCGGGTTCATCGAAACGACCGTTTTAATCCCGTATGTTTTGGTCAACGCGCAAACGAATTTCATCATGATCAACGGACCGATAACGATCACCTGGTCATAGGTGTTCCCCTCTTCGATCAGCATTTTTAAAGCGTCGGTGACCAATCCCTTTTGCCCGTGACTGCCGTCGTCGGTCATCATGACCAGCCGGTCGCTGACGGCGGAGAATTCTTCCTCCAGAATCACAAGGTCCTTGTTCCGGAAACCGACAACCGAGTGCACGGTGCAGCCAAGCTCATGCAGCTTTTTGGCAACCGGATAGGCGATAGCACAGCCGACGCCGCCGCCAACGACCGCCACTTTTTTCAGGCCATCGGTATGGGTCGGTGTACCAAGCGGGCCGACAAAATCCTGAATATATTCCCCTTCGTTCAGATGGTTCAGTTTTTCGGTTGTGGCGCCGACAATCTGGAATATAATGGTCACCGACCCTTTTGCCCGGTCATAGTCGGCTACGGTCAGCGGGATCCGCTCCCCCTCCTCATCGACGCGGAGGATGATGAACTGCCCCGGCTGCGCCTTTGCGGCGATCAGGGGAGCGTCTATCTCCATCAGGGTGACGGTTGGATTCAGTTCCTTTTTGCGCAGGATTTTATACATTCTTATAATCATCCTTTCCTTGCGACCCGGGTATTCTCCCCAAAGGCCAGTGGCAATTCGCGTAATTTGCCGTGTGTGATAAGAAGAAAAGGTGTGTGAAAAATAAAAGGCACACGCTTTCTTTTGCAGGATTTATCGGATTCTGCTTGGTTTGATGCGCACCGGAAACACCCGAAGCACGGACGTTATGCGACGTTACAAGTCCGGTACAGTATACCACAGGGGCCGCCGCGTTTTCAACAAAAACACGAAAAACAGCATATGGTAAATTCCGGCTTATATCTTGTGAAAAAGCAGGCGATGTGTGCTGCACCGGCATAAAACCGAGCGCGGAGGGATATTCTTTCCCGTTGGCAGACAAAATCGGAGCGGAAACCCGCCCCGATTGCGCCGCAATAATAAAACGGAATTTGAATGCCAAATATCCACCGTGTTTTTGCTTCTAAGATAGACGGCTGCTTTTTATAATCTCCGACCAAACGGTAATTTACCGAACCTCAACCGTCCAACCGAAGGTATCGGGCAGGCGACCCCACTGGATACCGGTAAGCTGATCGTACAGTTTCTGCGCAATCTCGCCGATTTTACCGTTGTTGATTACCATGTTGCAGTCTCCGTAGCGCAACTCGCCGATCGGAGAGATGACTGCGGCGGTACCCGTGCCGAATGCTTCTTCCAGCTTGCCGGATTTGGCGGCCGCAACCACCTCATCGATCGACAGCTTGCGCTCGGTCACCTTGAGACCCCAGGAACGAAGCAGCTCGATTGAAGACATCCGGGTGACGCCGGGCAGGGTCGATCCGTCGAGTGAGGGGGTAATAATCTCCCCGTCGATTTTGAAGAAAACGTTCATGGTGCCGACCTCTTCAATATACTTGCGCTCGACGCCATCCAGCCAGAGCACCTGGGTATAGTTGATTTTCTCCGCCTCGGCCTGCGCTTTCAGAGAAGCGGCGTAGTTGCCGGCCGTCTTGACATAGCCCATACCGCCGCGGACGGCACGAACATACTCGTTTTCCACGTAAATATTGACGGGATCAATGCCCTGCGGGTAGTAAGCCCCTACCGGAGAGACAATGACCATGAAAAGCAAATGGTGGGCGGGATGAACGCCCAGCTTAGGATCAACCGCAAAAATGAACGGCCGGATGTACAGAGAGGAATCCTTTTCCTCTGGAATCCAGTCCTTTTCAATCTCTACCAGTTTTTTGATCGCCTCCACCGCGAACGCCTCATCGATCGGAGGAATGCAGAGCCGGTCGTTGGAGGAGTTAAGGCGAGCCATGTTCCGGTCCGGGCGGAAAAGCAGCACGCGACCGTCGTCGGCGCGGTAGGCCTTCATTCCCTCGAAAACCTCCTGCCCGTAGTGAAGGCACATGGCCGCCGGATCCAACTCCACCGGGCCGTAAGGGACGATGCGGGGGTCATGCCAGCCCTCGCCATCATCATAATTCATGATAAACATATGGTCGGTAAAGATCGAGCCAAAGCCGAGGGGAGTGCCCTTGGCCGGCTTTTCCTTCAGCACTGCTCTGCGTTCCACTTTGATTTCCATATTCATTCTCTCCTTAAAATCCTTCCCGGCGAAAGCGTCGGAAAAGTAAAATTTTCCTGATTTTGTTTGTAAGTATAGCATTTTCAGGCCGCTATTTCAAGGCATATATGCATGATTATACATTTTTCTTACAGATAGGGGGTATGATTTCCGGTTATGGCCTGCCAATTGCGGCGGGATAGCAAAGCCTTTCCGGTATGTATCCGGTAACGCAGGCGAGAAAACGGACGGCGTCCGATCTGGCCGCTGCAAGGTCATGCTCGCGGTAATTGCCGCACTCCGGTTCAGAGGCGCCGGGAATTTCCCCCGAAAATTCCGAAACAAACCGGAACCCCTCCTCCACCAGAGAGATAACCTCCTCCCCCGTCAGGCCGCGGACGAGGAAGTAAAACCCGGTACGGCAGCCCATCGGGCCGAAGTAGATGACGTGCTCCCCAAAGCGGCTGTTGCGGACATAGGTTGCAAAGAGATGCTCAATCGTGTGAAGCGCCGGGTTAGAGAGATAATCGCCGCCATTCGGCCTTCTCAGCCGCAGATCATAGGTGTCGACGTCCCCGTCTCTGCGGGAAAGATAGATTCCTTCTTTCAAAAGGCGGTGGTCGATTGAAAAACTTGCTATCCTTTCCATTGCCTGACCTCCAGTTTTTTGGAACCGTTATCGAAGCGGTAATCCTTTAAAAAGTACAGCGGCTGTCGGTGATCGGCGCAATTTTTGAACCGTCCGGCAAGATAAGCGGAATCCTCCACACCTTTGTCAAAAACCGTAAAAAAATCGGCGCTCGACGGCCGGCCGCCGGCCAGTCCCGCCGAATACCAGCGCATCTTTTTGGCGTTGGTATAATCAAAATCATCCCACGGAGACTCCGGCCGGATGAAGAAAGAAAGGCTCTTGCCGAGCTTTTTCTTTTCTTCCAGTTTGCGCGCCACCGCGCGGCTGAACCGGCGATGATGCAGCAATAACCCCTCATACCGGCGAAAATCGCAAAAGGCTTTGTAAATCTCTTTCTCCGGCACGGGGCGGTCGGGATAAAGTTCGTTCACTACAAAGCCGACCGCCTTGGCTGCGGCGCGCAGCCCCTTGCGGCAGGACGGCAGCGCTTCCCGTATTTTGAAGGAGGAAAGGCGGCGTCCCTCCAGCTTTTCAAGCAGAATTACGTCAAGGTTGTGTTCGATTTTATGGTGCATAAAGTTCGCGGGGTCGCGGCTTTGTTCGCCCAGCTTGTCCTGGAAATAATAGACAAATGGGTGCGCGCCGCTGTCCAGAGCCAGATGGGAGAGCAAGCCATAGCAATAGGAATACACATAGGGCAGTTCCTTGATGCTGCACAGCTCGGTATATTTTCGAAAGGCCAGAAAAATCTTCTCCGGCTCGGTTTTGTGCAGGGCCAGGCCGATCTTGCGGATGCTCTTCTCCCCGCCAAGCGGTTTGTGGTAGAAGAGGAAGTCCGGCCCTTGTGCACCCCAGCAATAGGTGGGAAAATTCAGTTCGATCCCCTGTCCGGAAAGCAGCGCGGCGCTTCGCTTCGCGGCGAGGTAATGGGTTATCATCGCGGGCATACAGGTATCACCAAATCCTTAAAACGGGCCGGGACATGTCGCCGCCGGCCATGCATGTATGAAAATCGCCGGCCGGCAGAGGCGTTTAGCCCCGCCACACGGCGTACAAAAACAAATCGTGCGGCGCGCCTTTAAAGGTCACGCCGTTTTTCAGACGGCCTTCCCTTTGAAAGCCGAGATGCTCGAGCAATGCGGCTGACGCCCGGTTTTCGCAAACCACCCGGGCCTCGATCCGGTTGAGCCGCAGGGTGTCCAGTCCGAATCGGAGCAGAGCGCCGACAGCCTCACTCCCATACCCCTGCCGCCAGCAGTCGGTCGCGATGCAGTAGCCAATCTCTCCCACCCGGCCTTCAAAATCTATCCGGACGAAGGAGACGGTACCGATCACCCGGTTGTCGCTCTTTCGGCAAATGCAGAGGGTTAGCTCCTCCCCGTCTTTGCGGGTTCTGCGTAGATAACGCAGATAGCGCCGGGTGTGCGACAAATCCTCGTGCGGATCCCAGGAGGAGTATTCGGATATCCGCGGATCGCGGCAAAACGCGAAAACATCCTCCGCATCCTGCAAAGCGGGATAGCGAAGGAGCAGCCGGTCGGTCCGGAGCACCGTTTTATAAAGCTGAGACGGGTCGGTCATGAGTTCTTATCCACCTGATGAAAGGTCTTTAAGTTTCCTTTTTTGGCACTGCGCCGGTTCAGCTCGGCGGTGACATCCTCCACCGCGACTCCCTCGTTCACCAAAAGAACGGTCAGGTGATAAAGCAGGTCGGACACTTCGCAGACCAGTTCGTCATGGCTGCCGTTTTTAGCGGCTATAATGACCTCGCTGCATTCCTCTCCGCATTTTTTGAGGATTTTGTCAAGCCCCTGCTCAAACAGATAGCAGGTGTATGACCCTTCGGCCGGGTGGTCGCGCCGCTCGGTCACGGTGGTGTACAGTGTGTTTAAAACATCCATTTGATTATCTCCTTTGTTTAAGCTTCAATCAAGCGCAGCGGCACATCTATACAATTCGATTGAAAAAACAGCTATGGCTTCCGGTATGACAGGCCGGCCCGGTCTGTTCTACCACGGCAAGGAGGGTGTCGTCGTCACAGTCGCCGTGCAGCGAAACAACCCGCTGCATATGGCCGGAGGTCGCACCCTTGTTCCACAAACACTGCCGCGATCGGCTGAAAAACCAGGTGTAGCCGGTCTCCAGCGTTTTTTGCAGCGATTCCCGGTTCATATAGGCAAGCATGAGCACCTCACCGGTGGATTGCTCCTGCACGACGACCGGGATGAGATCTCCCTTTTGAAAATAACGTTCGATGTCCATATGTTTCCTCCCTATCCCTGCCGCTTTTCGGCGGAAGAAGCACCGGCCGTCCGGATCGCCTCGCCAAGATTGAGGGTGCCCTTATACAGCGATTTTCCGCAGATTGCGCCGTACAGTCCCATGTCAGTCAGCGCGCGGATGTCCCCAATGTTGGTAATCCCGCCGCTTGCGACAATATCGCAGGAGACGGCGGCCGAAATCTCCGCAAGCTGGTCAAGGTTCGGGCCGCTCAGAGTGCCGTCCTTTGAAATATCGGTGAAGATGAGGGTACAAACGCCGGCCGCCTCCATCTCTTTGGCCAGCGTGATAAAGTCGACGTTCGAGTCGGCCATCCACCCCTCGGCCGAGACCATGCGGTTCCGCGCGTCGATACCGACCGCGACCGCATCGCCGAAATTTTGCACCGCCTCCCGCACGAGGCCGGGAGAGGACAGCGCGGCCGACCCCAATATAATACGGGAGACGCCGGCCGACAGATAATCCTCCGCCGTTTGCAGACTGCGGATACCGCCGCCGACCTCTATCTTCAGGCCGGTGCGGTCGGCCACGGCGGCAAAGATTGCCCGGTTGACCGGCCGGCCGGCGGCCGCCCCGTCCAGATCGACCATATGCAGATATTCCGCACCGGCCGCCCGAAACCCGAGCGCCGTCTCTACCGGATCCTCCGCCACACGCTCTGCAGTGGAGAAATCCCCTTTCAGCAAGCGGACGCACTGTCCGCCCTTGATATCAATCGCAGGTAAAATCAGCATACGTCAAAAATCCTTTCGCTAAAACGCGTCATTTACAGCGCCCCCTTGGTGGAGAGCAGCGCGCCGTCGCCGGTCGGACGCACGGCCGCCTTCAACGCGTGGGCAACCGCTTTGAACATGGCTTCGATAATATGATGGGCGTTTTCGCCGTACTGTGCCTGCACATGCAGTGTAATCAGCGCGTTATAGGCGAAGCTCCGCATAAACTCCAGCGTCAGGCAGGTGTCAAATTCCCCTACCCGTTCCTCGGGCAAAAACGCGTCGTAGACGAGAAACGCCCGACCGCTGATGTCTACGGCGGCGAAGCCGAGCGCCTCATCCATCGGGATAAAGGCCGTACCGTATCGGGTGATGCCGGTTTTATCCTCCATAGCCTTGGCGAACGCCTGGCCAAGGCAGATGCCCACATCCTCTACCGTGTGGTGGCCGTCAACCGCAAGGTCGCCGTCGCAGCGCACCCGCAGTCCGAACCCGGCGTGAACGGCGAGCGCGGTCAGCATATGGTCAAAAAATCCGATCCCGGTGGAAACCTCTACCTCTCCCCCGTCGAGCGATAGAAAAAGGGATATGTCGGTCTCCTTGGTTTTTCGTTCAATCTGCGCCTGACGCATCAGGGGTCACACTCCTTTTTTCTTGTAAATACGCGCGGACAGCCGTGAGAAGGGCGGTATTTTCCCCCTCGTTCCCGGCGGTGATCCGCAAAGCTCCGTCAAAGCAGCGAACGAGGACGCCTGCCCTTTGCAGAAAAGCAAAGACCGACTCGGCCTCGGGCATCTCAATATATAGAAAATTGGCGAAAGAATCGGACATTCTCCACCCGGCGCGGGCACAGAGCGGGAGAAGCGCGCGGTAAAGCGCGTCGCGTGAAGCGACAATTTTCGCCCGGCAATCGTCCAGATAACCGGGGTGCGTGTACAAAACCTCCCCCGCCGCGGACGAAAGTGCGTTGACGTTGTAGGGCGATTTGGCCGCGCGAAGGGCGTCGGCCAGCGTCGGAGTGGTCACGGCAAAGCCGAGCCGCAGTGCAGCCGCGCCGACCGCCTTCGACATGGTTTTCAGCACGATCAGATTATCGTGCCGCCCCGCCTCGTCCAGCAGGGACTGATCCCAGAAATCCATATAAGCCTCATCCAGCACGACCAGCGCATCAACCCCCTCGATCACCCGACGGACGGCATCGCGGCAAAGCCCGCGACCGGTCGGGTTGCAGGGATTGGAGAAGATCAGAAGCCTCGCCCTCTCCCGCTGGCACAGGTCGATCAGGGCGTCCGGCTCCAACTCCAGATTCATCTTATTATATACGACCGAGCGGCACTCTGCAAGATGTCCGTAAAATCTATACATGGAAAAATCAGGGACGGTCGTTACAATGGTGTCTCCCGCCATGGTAAAGCAGGTGGCTAGAATATACAAAAGCTCATCCGAGCCGTTGCCGGCCACGACATTCTCTGCCCCGATGCCGTAATAGGCCGCGAAAGCCCGGCAAAGCCGTTCAGCCTTCGGATCGGGATAGCGGTTGAATGCGAGGGCCGAGACGGCCTTCGCCACCTCTCGCCGCAGGTCGTCGGGCAGAGATAAGAACGACTCGTTCGCATCGAGCCGGACGGGATAGCCGGCCGTGTCGACCGCATAGGGGGTCAAATCGGCCAGCTTTTCATTCAAGATATAGGACATAAACGAAGCGCATCCTTTCAAAATGGAAACAGGGTACTTTACAAAATCAGGAGGCCTTCCCCGCCCTGTAGACAAAATCGCAGGCGTGAGGAAAAAGCCCCCTTCCCGAAAACGGCTGGGCAGAGGCTACAGCCGCACCCGGACCGAGTTGGCGTGGGCGGTCAGACCTTCATGCTCGGCGAGGGTGATAATCTCCTCCCCGCATGCCTTCAGCGCCGTTTCGCTGTACTGAATAAAGCTGACCTTTTTGACAAAGCTGTCCACCGACAGCGGAGAGAAAAAGCGCGCCGTCCCTCCGGTGGGCAAAACATGGTTCGGCCCGGCAAAATAGTCCCCAAGCGGCTCGGGCGAATAATTCCCCAGGAAAACCGAACCGGCGTTATCGGCGAGGCCGAGATACTGCATCGGATTTTCCAGACAGATTTCCAGATGCTCGGGTGCCAGCTCGTTCGCGAGACGCATGGCCTCGGCCGCGTCCGCACAGACGAGGATTATACCGTAGTTTTGGATAGATTCTGCCGCAATCTCCCGCCGGTCAAGACGGTCGAGCTGTCGGTCAAGTTCGGCGGCCGTTCGCTCGGCCAGCGCCCGATCGGTCACCACCAGCATGGCGGAGGCCAGCCGGTCGTGCTCGGCCTGCGACAAGAGGTCGGCCGCAAGGTAGACCGGATCGGCGCTGCGATCGGCGACGATCAGAATCTCGCTCGGGCCGGCGACCATGTCGATGTCGACCGTGCCGAAAACCAAACGTTTGGCCGTCGCGACAAAAATATTGCCCGGGCCGACAATTTTATCCACGCGGGGCACCGTCTCTGTTCCATAGGTGATCGCGGCGACGGCCTGTGCTCCGCCGCAAAGAAAAATTTTATCCACCCCGGCAATGTAGGCCGCGGCCAGAATATCCGGATTAGCCTCCCCCCTTTTCGCAGGCGGGGTAACCATAATAACCTCCTCCACCCCGGCGATTTTGGCGGGGATCGCGTTCATCAGCACCGAGGAGGGATAGGCCGCTGTACCGCCGGGGACGTAAATTCCCACCCGACGCAGGCCGCGCACGCGCTGTCCGAGCATGACGCCGTCAGCTTTGGTGGTAAACCAGCTCTGCTGCACCTGTCGCTTGTGAAAGTCAGAGATATTCTCTGCCGCCCTCTCCATCGCGCGGAGGAAATCGGGCGTACAGGTCTGCATGGCCGCCTCCATATCCGCGCGGTCAAGCAGTCTTTTTTTCGGCAGGGCGCCGTCAAATTTCAGGGTATAGGCATCGACAGCGGCGTCGCCGTTTTGCTGCACATCGCGCAAAATCCCGGTCACCGCGGCGGTCACCTCGTCATTTACGGCGCGGCCGCGCGCCTCAATCTGCGCCAGAGCTTCTTTCTCTGTACGGCCGTCGGCCTCAACAATTTTAATCATGGTTTTTCTCCACCACTTTCCTTATATTGTCGACAAGGGTTTCAATCTCGGCTTTGCGCAGCTTTAAGCTGGCCATATTGACGATTACCCGGGCCGAAATGGGGGTCACCGTCTCAATCACGGCGAGACCGTTTTCCCGAAGGGTCGAGCCGGTCTCCACAATATCGACGATGGCGTCGGAGAGGCCGAGCAGCGGCGCCAGCTCTACCGAACCCTCGATCTTGATGATGCGGACGTCCATCCCTTTTTCCTCAAAAAAGCGGGCGGTCACGGCTGGGTATTTGGTCGCAATTGTTTTGGTGCCATATCCGGCGTAGAAATCGATCCCCTCTTTTGCAGCGAGGGCGAAGCGGCACTTTCCAATCCCGAGGTCGAGTAGCTCGTAATAGCTGCCGGCATGCTCTAAAATCGTGTCCTTGCCGACGACGCCGATGTCGCAGACGCCGTGCTCAATATAGGTAATTACATCGGCCGCCTTGGCCAGCACGGCCTCATATCCTCCGACCGGGAGGATCAGCCGCCGGCCCTTATTTTTCAGCGCGCTCGTATCCAGACCCATTTGGTCAAAGATGTCCACCGCGCTTTTTTCCAGTCTGCCTTTGGTCAAGGCAATGCGAATTGGTCTCATATGTATCCTTATCCTCACTTTACATTTGCTGTATGAATAAAAGCGAAGCGCCTTTACGGCATTTTCCGGAGCGTCGTTTCCCTGCCGACCAGCACGACGGCAGAAGCCCCGCGGCGTTCGGCATCCTCCGCCGCGCGTGCGTAGCGGGAGAAATCCATCAGCTCAAGCACAAGGTCGGCACTGCTGTTTTCGTCAATGTATCGGAGGGCCTGCATCTCAAACCCCGGCTCGGAATAAACAAGCCGACGCTCCGGCTTTGCGACGGGAGCGTCCTCCAATGCGGCCATGACCTCCGCCAAAACCTGGTTGTTGGCGGCAAAGCCGACAGCCGGAAGATCCAGCCCAAACTCCCCGAACAGGCGGTCGTACCGCCCGCCGGAAACAGCGGTATCCCCCGCCCCGCCCGCATAGCCGCGGAACACCACGCCGGTATAGTAATTGTTGCGGTGGACAAGTCCGAGATCAACTGAGATTTTGTCCCCGTACTCGGGCGAGAGGGCGTTCACCAGCTCCCGCAGATACGACAGCTCGGCCGCGGCCGTATCTCCGAACAGGACGGCGGCTTCGTCCAGAATCTCCACCCCGCCGAAGAGACGGGGCAGCATCCCGACCGCTTTGGCCGCTTTGGTACCGGGCAAACGCTCAAGAATCTCCTCCAGCGTGCTGTAGCTCTTGGACTCGGTCGCCAGACGGATTTCCTCCCGCACTGCAGGATCCACCTCCAGCCCGGCGCACAGCGCCTTGAAGACGCCGGCGTGACCCAACTCGATCTTATAATCGGTGATGCCCAGGGCGGCAAAGGCGCGAGCGGCGGTATGAATAATTTCCAGATCGGCGGTCAGGCCGGACGCGCCGATCAGCTCGACGCCCGACTGCGTGATCTCGTCGCTGCGCCCCTTGTATCCGGGATTGACCCGAAAAACCTTCTGCGTATAATGCAGACGAACGGGCAGCGGCGCGTCCTTCAGCCGGGTGGAGACCAGTCGCGCGATCGGCATGGTGATATCCGGCCGCAAGACCAGCAAATGCCCGCTGCGGGAGGTCAGCTTGTACATCTCTTCCTGCGACATTCCGGAGCTTTCGGTCGAAAAAAGGTCGAAATATTCGGTAGCGGGGGTGATGACCTCATTATACCCCCGCGCGGCGAAGAGGGCGGAGAGCGCCGCCTTGATCCGGTTGTGGCGGTCGCACTCTTCAAACAGAAAATCCCGCGTCCCTTCCGGAGTTTTGAGCATATATTTGTTCATAAATTCTGCTCCCTTTTGCTTTAGTGTGCTACTATGATACCATACTACTATACAAAAGTCAACTAAAATAAACTCATCTGATTGGTATCAGGCAAGAAGCTGAGGGCACCGGCTTCGCTCAGCATGTCGATGACCGTTTTGGATACGCCGGAGGCCATCCGCAGTTCCTCTTTGGAAATAAAGTCGCCGCTGGCTGCCGCCTCCTGCAAAGCGAGCGCGGCGGTCTCCCCCACCCCGCTCAGTGAGGTGAAAGGCAGCCGGATTTTGCCGTCCTCGACCAGATATTTGGTCGCATGGGATTTGACAAGGTCGATCGGCAGCACTTCAATGCCGCGGGCCAGCATTTCATTCAGAATTTCAAACTTGGCAAGGGTGCTCTTTTCCTTGGCGGTGGCCTCCTTGCCCTTCATGCTGATCTCCCGCATTTTGGCGCGGACAGCGTCGCGGCCCTTGATCAGGATATTGCCGTCGATATCCTCCCCCCGCACGGTGAAATAGGCAGCGTAATACTCGACCGGGTAGTGAACCTTGTACCAGCCCAGCCGCAGGGTCGAGATCATATAAGCGGCGGCGTGCGCCTTCGGGAACATATATTTGATCTTCATGCAGGAGTCGAGATACCACTCGGGCACCCCGTGCTCGAGCATGGTTTTCTTATGCTCGTCGGTCAGCAGCCGGGTGGCGTTGCCTTTTCGGACAATCTCCATAATTTTAAAGGCCATCTTGTCCGGCACACCTTTGTGAAGAAGATAGGTCATGATGTTGTCGCGGGTTCCGATCACCTCTGAAATCGTGCAGATGCCCTTGTCAATCAGATCCTTCGCGTTGCCGAGATACACGTCGGTGCCGTGCGAAAGACCCGAAACCTGCAGCAGGTCGGAGAAGTTCTTCGGCTTGGTGTCGATCAGCATTTCCCGAACGAACTTGGTCCCAACCTCCGGCAGGCTGAAGGTGCCGGTCTGAGAGTCGATGTCCTCCGGCGCGACGCCCAGCGCGGCTGGCGAACTGAAGAGGCTCATCACCTCCGGATCGCTCATGGAAACCTGCATGACCGGGATGCCGGTATACTCCTCCAGATACTTATAAATGGTCGGCACATCATGGCCGAGAATGTCCAGCTTCAAAATGGTATCGTGGATGGAGTGGAAATCGAAGTGGGTGGTCACGGTATCCGAGTCGACGTCGTCGGCCGGGTGCTGGATGGGGCAGAAATCATATACCTCGTGTGTCCGCGGAACAACGACCATACCGCCGGGATGCTGACCGGTCGTCCGCTTGACCGCCGCGTCGCCAAGTGCCGTCGTCAGACGGTTGATCTCTGCCTTATTCATGATGATGCCGCGTTCTTCGGCGTATTTTCGCACATAGCCATAGGCTGTTTTATCCGCCACCGTGGCGATGGTGCCGGCCTTGAACACGTTTTCGCTGCCGAACAGCTCCTCGGTATACTTGTGGGCGCGGGACTGATACTCGCCCGAGAAGTTTAGGTCGATATCCGGAACCTTATCCCCATCGAAGCCAAGGAAGGTCTCAAACGGGATGTCGTGGCCGTCGCGGTTCATTTCGGCGCCGCATTCCGGACAGTTTTTCGGCGGTAGGTCAAAGCCGGAGCCATACTCGCCGTTTGTGAAAAATTCGCTGTGGCGGCAGTTGGGACAGACGTAGTGCGGCGCCATCGGGTTAACCTCAGAAATGCCGGCCATGGTCGCCACGAAGGAGGAACCGACCGACCCACGCGAGCCGACGAGATAGCCGTGCGCCTCGGAGTCGGCGACCAGCTTCTGTGCCGTGACGTACATGACCGAGAAGCCGTGCTTGATGATCGAGCCAAGCTCTTTTTCCAGCCGCTTCTCGATAATTTCAGGCAGGGGGTCGCCGTAAATCTCCTTCGCTTTGGCGTAAGAGGTGGTGGAGAGAATGTCGTCCGAGCCTTCGATTGAGGGCGGAAAATTGCCGTCCGGCACCGGCTGCACCGCCGGGTCGATCAGATCGGCAATTTTGTTGGGATTGGCAACGACGACTTCGTATGCACGATCTTTGCCGAGATAGGCGAACTCCTCCAGCATCTGGGTCGTAGTCTTGAGATAAAGCGGCGCCTGCTGGTCGGCGTCGGGAAAGCCCTGTCCGGCCATCAGGATGCGGCGGGTAATCTCTGCCCGCTCGTCGAGAAAATGCACGTCCCCGGTTGCTACAACCGGCTTGTGCAGCTTGTCCCCAATTTTCAGGATGGTGCGGTTGAACTCTATAATCTCCCGCTCGGACTTCACAGTGCCGTTGCGGACCATAAACTCGTTGTTGCCGAGCGGCTGAATCTCGAGAAAATCATAAAAGTCGGCTATCTGCAAAAGCTCGGCCCAGGGGCGGCCGCCAACCACCGCGCGGTACAGCTCTCCCTGTTCGCAGGCGCTGCCGATCAGCAGCCCCTCGCGGTATTTTTCCAGCTCGCTGCGGGGAATGCAGGGCTTTTTGGGTGAACGGCTGCCGGACGGACGGCAGAAATATTGCAAATGCGCTTTGGAAACCAGCTTGTACAGATTTTTCAGCCCGACCATATCCTTGACCAGGATGATCTGGTGGTACCGCGGCAGCTTGGTGCAGTCCCCCCCGGCAAGGGCGGTATTGATCTCCCCCACCAATTTGCAGCCGGCATCCTCTCGCAGCCGCTCAACCAGTCGGTCGAAAATACCGGCGAGGATGGCCGCGTCATCGCAGGCACGGTGGTGGTTGAAATCACCCAGTTCGAGCGCGGCCGCCACCGTGTCCAGCTTGTGGTTTTTCAGGTGCGGCAGCAGCGACCGGGACATAACCACCGTGTCGATGTATGTAGGATTAAAGGAAAAGCCGCACCGCTTGCAGGCGGCCGAAATGAAGGAGATGTCAAACCCGGCGTTGTGCGCAACCAGAACCGCGTCCCCGCAGAAATCGAGGAACTGCCGGACGGCCTCATCCTCATCCGGGGCAGAACTGACCATTGCGTCAGTGATGCCGGTCAGCTCGATCACCTTGGCGGGAATGGGCATATGCGGGTTGACAAAGGTATCGAATCTCTCCCCCGCCTTGCCGCCTGAATAGCGGACAGCGCCAATTTCGGTTAAGCGGTCGTTCTGGGGAGAGAAGCCGGTCGTCTCTACGTCAAAGACGACATAGTCGCCGTCGATCGGCATCTCTCTGTCGCCCCGCACCGCCGGGACAAGGTCGTTGATAAAATACGCCTCGCACCCGAAGATGACCTTGAACTCGCCGCCTTCCTTCCGGATTTTGCGCAGCTCGTTCATTGCGTCGGGATAGGCCTGCACCACCCCATGATCGGTAATGGCGATGGCCTTGTGCCCCCACTCGTACGCACGACGGATCAGTTTTCCGGCCGGGGTCACGCCGTCCATGGCCGACATGTTGGTGTGACAGTGCAGTTCGACCCGTTTTTCCTCCGCCTCATCAATCGGCTTATAGCAGTCAACCACCGCAATGCTTTGGGGAGAAATCACATAATCCTTGTCCCAACTGTCATAATCATAGCTGCCCCCGACCAGAATGCAGTCCCCCTTCGACAGTGCGCGGAACGGCCCGCCCTCGCTGTCGTTCACCAGTGTTTTCAGCGTCTGGGAGGAGGTGTAATCGGTAAAGGATATCTTCACACGGCCGCGTTTGCCATCCCGGGTGGGGAGAATCTCGATCTCGAAAATCTCGCCCCAGACGACCAGACTCCCAATCTCAGGCGTAACGGAGGCCATTGAAATAGGCTTTCCCTTGATCGGCCGGCCCATAACCGGCCGCGCGGAATCAAGATAAATCGGCAGCCCGTCGCTTGTCCGGTCGGAACGCCGCTCGCTTCCGATCTTCTTCTGTGCCGGCTTTGGACGGGGGGCCTCTGTCGGGACGGGCTCATCCACATCGGCTGTCTGCCCTGTAAAAGCGACAGAGACCTCCTCCCCAAAACGGCGGCGAACCTCGGCTGAAAAGGCGGCCGGAAAGCCGCAGTTTTCCAGCACCTCCAGGCCGCCGTACTTCAGTGTTATGGTGAGGCGTCCGTCCTCCAGCGCGTACTCCGCTTTGTCAAAGTAGCCGTTGATCATCGGCAGCGCGGTCTTGAGCGTGCGGAGGATATCCTCCGCCGCGCCTGCTGTGAAGCGGGGCGGCTCCACCCGCACGGAGAGTGTAATCGTGTGCAGCTCCAAAGCGGCCGTCAAAGCAGCCTTGCAGCGTTCGACCGTCTCCTCCTCCACCACGGCAGGACAAACGATCTCAGCCCGCACCGACCGGTCGGCTTTATCCAGATGAAACCCCTCAATCTCACCCTGCGCCAGTCCGCCGGCGTCCGAGGGGGATATGTACGCGCCAAAAAGCTCGGTAAATTTTGCCATTCCTTTGACCATCCTTTTCGCAAAAGCGGTTGAAAAAACAAATTTTCAACCGCAGATATCCTACATCCGGTCGATCTCCGCAATCAGCTCATCGACCAGCTTTTCTTCCGGCACTTTACGGAGAATCTCGCCCTTTTTAATTAGAAGGCCGCAGCCGTCCCCGCCGGCAATGCCGATGTCGGCCTCCTTCGCCTCTCCCGGGCCGTTGACGGCGCAACCCATGACCGCGACGGTCAGCGACTTGTTGCAGCCGGCCAGCCGCGCCTCTACCTGTTTGGCCAGGGAGATCAGGTCGATCCTTGTCCGGCCGCAGGTCGGGCAGGAAACCAGACGGATTCCGTCCTTCCGCAAGCCGACTGCCCGCAGCAAATCAAGGGCGGCGGCAACCTCCTTCACCGGGTCGTCGGTTAAGGATACGCGGATGGTATCCCCGATCCCGGCCAGCAGAAGCCCGCCGATCCCGGCCGCCGAACGAATCAGGCCGATCCGCTCGGTTCCGGCCTCGGTCACGCCGAGATGGAGGGGATAGTCGGTTCGATCGGCCGCAATCCGGTATGCCTCGTACATCACCGGCACGTCGGAAGATTTCATCGAAATCACAATGTTGTCAAAATCATATTTTTCCAGCAGTGCCGCATGATACAGCGCGCTCTCGACCAACGCCTCCGCAGTGGGGGCGCCGTATTTAGCAAGAATATTTTTCTCCAGCGAGCCGGCATTGACCCCGATACGGATGGGAATGTGATGGTTCCGGCAAACCTCGGCCACCAACTTTACTCTGTCCTCTGCGCCGATGTTGCCCGGGTTGATACGGATCTTGTCGATGCCGGCCGCCGCGCTCTCCAGCGCAAGGCGATAGTCAAAATGAATATCCGCGACCAGCGGGACCGAGACGGCCTCCTTCAATTTTTCGATCAGCGGCACCGTCTCCATATCCGGCACGGCAAGGCGGATCAGCTCACACCCCGCTGCCTCCAGCGCGCGGGCCTGCGCAATATTTGCGGCGAAATCGTGCGCCGGCCGACAGAGCATCGACTGCACCAGCACCGGCGCGCCGCCGCCAATTGCAAACCGGCGTCCGACCGCCTGCTTGGATATTCTTGGTGTTGACATACGCAAAGCCCCCATTTTCCGCGCTCAAATTCATTTACTACCACAACATAAATATGAAGACAGAGCGGGCAACGCCCGCCCCAATCACTCACTTGAAAATCAGGCCCCAGATATCCTTAAAGGTTACCAGCGCCATAAAGAGCATCAGTACGGCGAAGCCGATGCCGTGCACCAGCCCTTCCTTCTTCGGCGGGATGGGTTTGCGCCGGATCATCTCCACCAGGATGAAGAATAGGCGACCGCCGTCCAGCGCCGGAATGGGCAGGAGGTTGAAAACCCCCAGATTCACTGTAATCAGGGTAATAATCGGCAGAAAAGCGTCCCACCCAAGCTTGGCGGCGTTGCCGATGGCCACGGTCACGCCGACCGGACCGGAGACCTGGCTGACTCCAAATTTGCCGGTTACAAGATCCACCAGCGACCACCATACCATCCGCCCGTAGGAGACGGTCGTCTTGACCGATTGGGACAAAAAGGTCAGCGGAGTCCGGTCGACCCCCTGAACATAAAAATCAACCGAAATATAGTTGATGCCATCGCTGCTTTCGGTCGCGAAGGTCACATCGGAAAGCTCGATCTTTTCCCCGTTCCGACGAACCGTCATGTCCATGCGGCCGTCAGCCGGAATATTGGTAAAGGTGTAGCTGAGGTCGGTTGTGGTCAGCACCGACCGGCCGCCGACCGACAAAATCTGGTCCCCGACAGCGAGGCCGCTCTGCGCGCTCGACGCCCCGTCGGCAAAGGCGGCAACTGTCGTGGTGGTGTACCGCTCCTGCGGCGCCAGAATAATCATCATAATCACAAAGCCGAACAGAATATTGAAAACCGCACCGGCTGCGGTGATGAGAAATCTGCGCCACGGCTTTTTGTTGCAGAAGCCCTTGGGATCGTCGCTGGATTCATCCTCCCCCTCCATGGCGCAATAGCCGCCGAAGGGCAGAAGCTTGATGCAGTAAAGGGTCTCCTTCCCCTGTTTTTTCAGAAGGGTCGGGCCAAACCCGATGGAAAACTCATTCACCCGGACGCCCATCGCTTTTGCTGCGATGAAATGTCCGAATTCATGAATAAAAATCATAATCAAAAAAGCCAGTACAGCCACCAAAATGGGCCAGACATAGCCCCAGGCAGCAGCGAAAGAAAATGCCAGATTCATATCCGTAATCATCAGTCCCCCGTTTCAAAAAAAGGCCGCCCCGTCGAATACGATCCGGCGCAGCAAAAGCAAAAATACAGAGGTGCCGCAGCCGTCCCCCGCCGAGCGGCGAAATGGGTCGCGCACCTCACCGACGGGAGGGCGCGGTCGCCACAAATTCCCGCGCGGCCCGGTCGGCCTCAAACACCGCCTCAACCGAGGAGACCGGCGCCTCCCGCTGGCGCTCTGCCGCCCCGGCGACCAGCTCTCCAATCTCCAAAAAGCCGATCTCTCCTGCAAGGAAGCGCGCCACGGCCGCCTCGTTGGCGCCGTTGGCCGCCGCCGGGACAAGGCCGCCGCGCTCGATCGCCCGCAGACAGGCGGGCAGGCAGGCGAATGTCTCCATATCCGGCGAAAAAAAGGTCAGTCGGCCAAGAGCGGTCAGCGACAACCGCCGCTCGTCGGCCGGATACCGTTCAGGCCAGGTCAGCGCGTAGGAGATCGGCAGCTTCATATCCGGGATCCCGAGCTGCGCGATCACCGCACCATCATCATACTCAACCGCAGAGTGAATTATGCTTTCCTGATGGACAATAATCTCGATTTTTTCGGGCGGCAGGCCGAAGAGATGTACCGCCTCGATCACCTCCAGCCCCTTGTTCATCAGGGTGGCGCTGTCGATTGTGATCTTGGCGCCCATGCTCCAGTTGGGATGGCGCAGTGCCTCGGCCGGGGTGACATTTTGCAGCGCCTCCCGCGTTTTTCCGAAAAAGGGGCCGCCCGAAGCGGTCAGCAAAAGCTTTGCCGGCCGGCCGTCTGGCGGCGCGCCCTGTAAGCACTGAAAGATGGCAGAATGCTCGCTGTCGACCGGCAGAATCCGCACGCCGTTTTCCCGTGCGCGGCGCATAACCAGCTCCCCGCCGGTCACCAAACTCTCTTTATTGGCCAATGCGAGGGTTTTGCCTGCCTCAATCGTGGCGAGGGTGGCGCGCAGGCCGGCGATCCCAACCACGGCGTTGAGCACCGTGTCGGCGGACGGCTCCTGTGCGGCGGCGAGCACTCCCTCCTCCCCACCGATCACCCTGGTGGAGGTATCGGCGACCGCCACAGCCAGGCGGCTGGCGGCCTCCCGATCGAACACGGCGGCAACGGCAGGATGAAATTCGCGGATCTGTGTTTCCAAAAGGTCGATATTCCGACCGGCGGCCAAAGCCGATACCCGGATGCCTCTGGTTCGGGCAACCTCCAGTGCCTGCCGGCCGATCGACCCGGTCGAACCGAGGAGAGAAAGCGTCTTTGTCATAGTTTCGACCATCCTTTCCGCCAGTAGCCGCAGCCTGGATTTACACGGCCACTGGCGATTCAGTGATTGAAGCCAAGCGTCACATAGACAAGCGGCATAATCACCAAAAGGCTGTCAAAGCGATCCAAAATGCCGCCGTGACCCGGCATGATATTTCCAAAATCTTTCAGCCCCGCCGACCGTTTGAGGTATGAGGCGGTCAGATCCCCGATCATGCCGACCACCGAAAGCAGAGCGGTGAACAAAACGAGACGAGGCATAGAAGCAGCCCAGCCGGGATTGAAAATGCGCGGATAGATCAGGGCCAAAAGCACAGTGACAAGCATACTGGAAAGGACGCCGCCAACCGCCCCCTCAATGGTTTTATGGGGACTGATTTTCGGCGCGAGCTTATGCTTTCCAAACGCGCTGCCGACAAAGTAGGCACCGGCGTCCGACACCCAGGCGCAATTCAAGGCGAACATCAGGAAAAACAGTCCGTTTTCCGAATGGGAGACCAGTGAAAAGCAGGAAAAAGCGTAGGACAACAGCATCGACATGGTGAAGGTAAAGGCAACCTCCTGCGGCTGAACAACCTCATGCTTAATCAGGGTGGCGATGAAAAGGATCATCACATACACTACGTTGAGAGAATTGATGTCCACCGGAATATAGCCCATATAGATGAACGGAGCGATCACCGTATAAACAGCCGAAATACCCACAAGCGGCAGGTATTTTACATATTTGGTGACATATAAAATCTCATACAAAGCGATGACGTTGATCAGAATAACGGCAACGTCGAACACAAGCGTATCCCGGAAAAAGAGCAGCACCGCAAGGAGCGACAGTCCGACCGCTGCGGTAATCAGTCGTTTTTTCATACAATTTCCCGCCTATCCGCCGCGCGCTGCACGGCATAGAAATTCTGGTTGTTTCAAAAAAGATAGCGCCTCCGCTCCGCCGCCGGATGCGAAGGATATCCCAATTTGAAAAAAGTAAGAACAGCAGTTTTTTCGCGGCGCTTATTCCGAAGCACCGAACCGGCGATGGCGCCGGTTAAACTCGGCGATCGCTTCCTCCAGATTCTTGGGCTTGAAATCCGGCCAGAGCACGTCGGAAAACCACAGTTCAGAATAGGCCGACTGCCAAATCAGATAGTTAGACAACCGCAGCTCCCCGCTCGGCCGGATGACGAGGTCCGGATCCGGCTGCCCGGCCGTATACAAATGAGCGGACAGCATCCCCTCGTCAATGTCAGAGGGAGAAATTTCCCCTTTTGCCGCCGATGCAGCCAACTGCCGCGCGGCATAGACCAATTCGTTCCGCCCGCCATAGTTGATGGCAATGTTCAGCCGCAGTCCCGTGGCGTCAGCAGAGTTTTCCTCCGCATCGCGCATCAAATCAATTATATCGTCATCCAGAACTGAGATATCCCCGATAAATTTGACCAGGATATTCTCGTCCTTGAAATTTTTTGCGTCCTTCAGGTAATCCCGCAGGATGTTCATGATATTGTCGACCTCATCCTTTGGGCGTTTCCAATTTTCGGTAGAAAAGGCATATACTGTAAGATAGTGTAACCCGATTTTGTTGCAATACCTTGCAATATCTTTAAAATTTTTACTTCCGGCGGCGTGGCCGGCCGAACGCGGCAGAGAGCGTTTCTTCGCCCAGCGGCCGTTTCCGTCCATAATGATGGCGATATGCTTGGGCAAAACCCGCTGTCCGGTATGTTTTTTTTTCTTAAAAATGGACAAACCAATCACACTCTCAAAAATCAGTTTTAGGAGCGGCCGGATTTGCCGACCGCTCCTATTCTTTAAAGGCCGAGCCGTTTTAAAAAAGTTAGATTTCCAGAATCTCTTTTTCCTTTTTCGCGGTCAGCTCGTCAATTTCCTTTGTGAACTTGTCGGTGATGTTCTGTACCTTTTTCTCGCATTCAGCCAGATCGTCCTCTGTGATTTCGGAGTTTTTCTTCATCGTTTTGAATTTTTCGATCGCATCCCGCCGGATCGAGCGAAGTGCAATCTTGCCTTCCTCCGCCATGGCGCGAATCTCCTTAACCAGATCCTTGCGGCGTTCCTCGGTCAAAGGCGGGAAAATCAGGCGGATCAACTTGCCGTCGTTTTGCGGATTGATGCCGATGTCAGAGGACTGGATCGCCTTCTCGATCGCCTTGAGGGTAGAGGCGTCCCATGGCGCGATCTGAAGCGTCCGCCCCTCCGGCACAGAGACGGCCGCCATCTGGTTGATCGGAGTCGGCACGCCGTAATAGTCCACCGTGATTTTATCGAGCACGCTCGGCGTGGCACGGCCGGCGCGAACCGACCCAAACTCCCGATTCAGGGAGGTCAGGGTCTTATCCATCTTGCTTTCGGTTGTGTTCAGCAGTTCTTTCATAAAAGTCGTCTCCTCCTTATTTTACAAGGGTTCCGACCGTCTCACCCGTGACGGCACGGAGAATATTTTCGGGATCGTTCAGATTAAAAACCAAAATGGGAATCTTGTTGTCCATGCAAAGAGAGGCTGCCGTGCTGTCCATCACATGCAGTTCCTTGTTCAGCACATCCATATAGGATAAAGTGTCAAACTTCACTGCGTCGGGATTCAGTTTGGGATCGCTGTCATATACGCCGTCCACGTTGGTCGCCTTGAAGATGATATCGGCGTCAATCTCCGCCGCGCGGAGAGCCGCCGCCGTATCGGTCGAGAAAAAGGGATTGCCGGTACCGCATCCAAAAACAACCACCCGCCCCTTTTCAAAATGACGAACCGCCTTGTTGCGGATATAAGGCTCGGCGATCTGCTGCATGGAGATGGCTGTCTGTACCCGGACATCGACGCCGAGCTGCTCAAGCGCGTCGCCAAAAGCCAGCGCGTTGATCACAGTGGCCAGCATGCCCATGTGGTCGGCGCGGGTGCGGTCCATCTTCCCGCTCGTCCGGCCGCGCCAGAAGTTACCGCCGCCGACGACAATGCCAATCTCCACCCCGAGGTCGGCACATTTTTTCACACTTTCGCAGATTTTGAGTACCGTGTCGAAATCCAACCCGAATTTCTGCTGCCCGGCCAGCGCCTCGCCGCTGATTTTGAGCAGCAGCCGTTTATACACAGGTTCCATTCCAGAATCCTCCCCATATTCGGTTTTTTTGGGAGCGCGTCCCGCAGTCTGCCGGTCGCGCCATACTGGAACTATTGTACCCGATCAGCGCCGTAAAGTCAATCATGAAGGCCCATTCTGTTCCATAAAATACCGGAGAAAATTCCCGCTTTTCCTCCTCCCATTTTCCGAAAAGGCCCACATCGGGTGCGGCCGAAACCCGAACCGCCGTTTCTGTTTATCCGGAAAGTGCACAAAAAAGCAACCACCGCCACGAAAAAAATCCGCAGCAGTGGTTGCTTTGCGCATATTCTAAAGAGATGGTCGGCGCGATATTCTTACCCCTGTACGATCAGGGCACGCAGAGCCACAACGTCCGAAACGGTCAGCAGAGCATCGCTGTTGTCCAGGTTGCCGGCCGCAAACTCCCGGTCGGTCCAGGTGCCGGCCACAATCAGTTTCCGCAGCTCCACCACGTCGGAAACGGTAACGGCGGCACCGTCGCCGTCCACGTCGCCCGGCTTCACCGCATTCTGCTCGGCTTCCTCCAACTTGGAATAGTTGGTCACCGCCGCCTTCTGTTCGGCAGTCAGCGCCTCGTAAGCGGCACGGACGGCCGCAACCTCTTCAGCCGTGCTGGCTTCATTCAGCTCGTCGATCAGGGCAATCACCCGGTAAGCTTCCGCCATCGGGTCGGCAGAGGACACCAGATCCACCGTATAGGTCACGCCGTTCATCTGGTATTTGGATACCACCGTAATTTGGTAGCTGTCCCCGTCTTTTTCAACCGAGACGGTGCTGCCCTCCGCCGCCGTCATGGTCACCTCAGGATTTTCGGCGTCACAGACCAGCGTGTATTCGGTCTTCTCCGGCGAGAAACCCTCAACCGGCACGCCGTCCATCAGCAGGGCGGTTGCGCCCGGGTCGCCGACCTCGGTAATATATTCAGAAATCACGTCGGCATATTTCTCTGCCATGCACTTGTAGCCATAGTCGTTGGGATGCAGATAATTATCGGCAAAATAGGTTTTATAATCATTCAGCCAGTATTCCGACCAGGAACGCATGTCGATGTATTCAAGGTCGTATTCCTCCACCAGTTGACGGACGATCGGGTTGAGATAGTTGACGTTGTTGGTCTCCCGTCCGCTGCAATAGGTATCGGAGGTCACGATCATCGAGCACATGTAAATCACTGGCTTGGAATCCATGGCCAGATATTTCTCAATCAAAGCGGCATAATCGTCATGGTAGGTCTTGGCGTTGTCAATGCCGTCGTCCAGATCCCAGTAGTTCGTCTGCGCGTCGTTGGTACCGAGCATCATGATTACGATGTCGGGGTTAGAGTTCAGACCAACGCTGTAGCCCGGACTGGTGATATAGGGATAGCTCGATCCGGCGATTTGGGTATTGATGGCGGTCGTGCCGCTAATACCGGCATTGGTGACAAGATAGTCATCGCCGAGAACGGTCTGCAACTGCGCCGGATAGGAGTAATCGGCCGAGTTTGAGGAACCGACGCCCTCGGTGATCGAGTCACCGACCGTTGTGATGCGGATCGGGGTGTCCAGCAGTTCTTCCATCCGCACGTCGATGGCGGCCAGCTCAGCCTCGGCTGAATACAGCGTTTTCTGGAAGGCGGTCAGCGCACCAAAGGCATCAAGAGCCTTTTGCGCCGCCTCCCGATCGGAGCGGTAATACGGCACAGGAACAGCTTTGGCCAGATCCTCCGCCGCCGTGATGGCCGCGCGATCCTCGTCGGTCATATCCGCCGCACTATAGGCGGTCACGGTCACTGTGTTGTAATCCCCGTCGGCCGCGGTGATCTTCACCTCCAGCGGCGCGGAAAGATCCCACGTTCCGGCGGCAGGCTCCATTACCGCATTCTCGTCAGTCAGTGTGACCGAAACGTTGACGGACGATTTGTCCGCATCCTCGGCCAGGAGCAGCGCAACCTCACTGCCGTTCACATAAGAGGCAACGATGGAATCGCCGGTGATTTCCGCAAAGGTCAGGTTGCCGTCCTCAAACGAAACGCTGCCGTCGGCAAAAACAGTGATGGCCGAGCGTTCGAACAACTGGGTGACGTTTCCGTCCGCATCGGTCACCGCATTGTCGGTCGGCGCGCCCAAAACATCCAGCACCTTGGACATCTGGGCGGCATGGTCGCCCTGTCCGCGTGTGAGGTTCGGGAATTTATTATACAGAACATCCAAAATCTTGCCGTTGATGACAAATGCGGCGTTTTCTTTGATCGACGCTTCGCTTTTCGCGTCGGTCGCCGCGATACGTGCGGCCGTGTTCACCAGGTAGTTGTGGCCGTCGCTGTCGGTGTCGAAATCCTGAACCAGGATGGTCTCCTCCCGGTTCCAGACTGCGTCGCCCCAGGCATAGCCGAAGGTTTTTCCTTCCCACTTGTGTTCCTGGTTATAGGCGGCGTAGACGTAGCGGAAGGTCGATTTTGCCCGGTCTCCGCTGTTGATGCTTCCGGGAAAGCGGTTGGCGGCAGACATGTTCACTGTGCCGCCCTTGACCTCCTCAGTGTCGGCCGGGTAGAACTGCACCATATTCCAGGATTGCAGCACCTTAAACCCATTATATTCAAACGGTGATGAGATCGCGGAAGCGTATGAGAACTTTACATAAAAATATCCGTTGTTGGAAAACGCCATGCCGGTAAAAGGCATCGAAATGCAGGAAACATACCGCCCGGCGTGTCCCCACGGATTGCCGAGGTTGGAACTTTCGGCCGATTCGGAGGAAACGGCCGGCAGCCCCATCCAGGTGGAAACCTTCAGATCGCCAAGCAGATCGTAATCATATTTGTTGGTGAGATACTGATACCGAATCTCATCAGTCACAGCGGCGTGGGTGGCCGCGATTTCTTCCTCAGAAGCGTCGGCAAGCCACGGCGAGGTGCTCCAGCTTTCCGCAGTACCCCAATCGGTCACGTTGACCCATCCATTTGTGATGTAATCCTCATATTGTGTCCGCGCCGCCGTCAGAACGGCCGCGTTGGTCACATACGAGCGGGCCGCCTCCGGCACAGCCGCATAGGCTGTTTCAGCCGCCTTAATCTTTTCAAGGCAGCTATCTTTATAGGTCACGGTGCCGATGGCTGCGATTTTGTCGATCGCTTCCCGCACGGCGTAGGCGGCGTCGCCCAACTCGGCCTCCATCCGCGCGGTTTCCAGTTCCTCATAATTATAAACGCTGGCTTTGCCAACCGTGAGCGCGTCATACAGCTCGCCGCAACGTGCAATTGCGGTGTTTTTCTCCTCCCCCGGTTTCATATCCGCAAGAAGGTTGATCGCATTAATGACTTCCAGTAAATCCGTCGTATCGTAGCCGGAGATTAAAAACTCAGCAAACTGGGAGTAGAGGTCGGTCGAGCTTCTGAAAGCCGAGATCACCAGCTTGTAGTAGCTGTAAGCCGCCGGAGTCTCCACCGGGAAATCAACGTCGCAGTACACCTTCCGCTCGGACGGCATGGTATAATCATCGACACGGGAAAGTTCCACATAGCTTTCCCCGTCGGTGGAACCATAGAACACCCAGGAACGGGGGTCCCGCTCGGGTGAGTCGTTGGCCGTGCCGAACGTATAGGCGGTAACCGTGACCGCCTCGCTCGTGCGGAAGGTCAGCACAGCTTCGCTCCCGACCGCGTTGAACAAACCCACCTTGGTCGCGAGATCACCGTCAAACACCTTGGCCGGACCCTCATTGTCGGTGGTCCCGCTCTTGGTCCCGCCGGAGGTTTTATACACCGTGCTGGAGAGATCCACATAAGACATCAGCGAATCATGTGCGGTGATCCGATCCTCCCCCAGTGCGGCAGAGGCTGCCAACCCGGACAGCGCGGCGCCCGGAATCAGGGTGAGCACCATGCAAAGGGAGAGAAACAGCGCGCAAAATCTTTTTGCCTGCATAAACGATTCATCCTTTCATTATGACGCGGAACGGAATGGCGCCGGGCGGCCGACATACAAGCGGCGTCCCCCCTCTTCGCACTTTCCGTACCACACCAGATAAAAACCACTATACACAGTTTAATAAATTTATAACAAAATTGCAAGATGTTCCTTAAAAAAATCCTGTTTTTGTATGTTTGCCCTAAAAAAAGCAAGTGTTTCTCCCGCGTTAAAAGATGATAGCAAAGATTCTTTTAAAAAATGAAAAGCCGGATTTTTCCGTCTGTTTAAGACCAAAAAATCCGGCTTTTGCCGCAGAAAACCAGAGGCAAAACGACCTATTGCTTTACAAATGTTTGCGATCGGATGAAGAACTTATACTGCGCACTTTCGCTTCGCTCAATTACGGCGGTGTAGCGGTAGGTCTGATCCGCCTCGCTCAGCAGGGGATTGGAAAAATACTGAACCTCGCATTGCAGAAGGTACCGGTTGCTTCCGAGATCATAGACCGCGGTAATTTTATACTCACTTTTGCCGGTGATCAAATAGGGCTCAATGGTATAAGATCCGGTGGGAGAGGCTGCAGAAATCTCCGCCGGAACCTTGCCGAATAAAGCGGCCGACTTGGCTGCCAGTTCAGCATAAGTGGTGGAGGAATTCCCGACCGAAAAATCCACCCCCTTTTCCTGGCAAATAACCAGGTGGGAAAGCAGCGTAAGAGCCGCGTCATACCCTGCTTTTTCGCTGTCAAAATCGACCAGCAGCGCCGGCATGGCAGAAAGCATCTCTTTGAGCGATTTTTCCTCGGCTGAGGGCAGGCTGGTTTTTTTCAGCTCCTCGGTCACCGACGGCATGGATACCGCCTGGCTGGTCGTCTCCGGCTCGGCGGACGTGTCAGAAACCGTCTCCTCCGTATCGTCAGGCAAGGATGATTCCCCGCCGACCGTTGTCTGCGGCCGGGAGGTGACCGCAGCCCCGCCCGAACCCGCCGAAAAATCCTCATAGGGCAGCTCGCGGTATCTCTCCAGCGAATCAATATAGGTATAAGCCGTTGGCTCGTTGACCAGCGAAATGATATAATACCCATATTCCGCCGAAGCATCCTTGAGCAAAACAACGCTCAGCCGGCGGCTGTATCGGGCGGAATCATCGGCAAAGCCGCGGGATACAATCCCGGTGATTTTATAATAATTCTGCCCAAGAGAGTAAGCGCCTGTGATATAGCCTGTGACCGCCTGCGGTCCGGGGTTCGGTTCCGTATACTGATAATAACCGCCGGTATAAAAAATATTTCCCAGATTTTCTTTCGACGAAAGGTTGCGTCCAAAGAAACCCGAAATCCATTTTTGCAGCGTCCAATCCTTGACCGAGTAACGGTTGCCATCATATAAAGCGACATCCTTGCTGCCACGTTCAATCAAATATCGGAAAGCGGTCAACGCCATCATTTTGTCTTTATTGGCGTCGCCGTATTCAAAAGAATCGCATTTTTCCAAAAACACCATCATCCGCTGCAAACGATACACCTCGGCATCCGTGAACCGCCAGGCGGCGCCGCCGGTCGGAATGCTGAGCAGATCATTCTGTGGTGTTTCCATCGTCTCGGGCAGGACGTTCTCCAGCTCCGGGGCGGAAACCACAACCTCCGCGCCGGAGGGTGCGTCGCCGGAGCTTTCACCGGTCATTTCAACCACAGCGGAGCCGACCGCCTCCCCCACTGTTTTGGCAACCGGCACGCAGACCGCAACCACAACCACCAGCAAGACCGACAGGGTCGTCATCGACAGGATACGCTTATACTTATCCTCGATCGGCAGGCGGCTGTACAGCACGTCAAACTTGGATTTTCCCCAAAGGAAAAAGCGTGCTGCCGCACGGACGACTGTTTTCACACCCGTTAAAAGGGCGGTTTTTATCTTCTGAAAATTCAAAAGGATGCATCCTTTCCATATGTAGTGTCACATGCTTTGCCGTAAGCACACGGCCTCGACCTGTTCGCCGCAGGCATCAAGGCCCTCCCGTCGGGGAGACCTCACAACCGACGCCCCGCAAAGAAAACGCCGTTTTGCCGCGCAATATCCTCCGCAATTCGGATTTTGTCCTGTTCGGATTTGGTAAAGGTATTGTAACACCAAACCGATCAATGTTCAAGATCAAAGCCAAAGGCAAAAAAAGAAAAAAGGCAGGGAGTCTATCCCTGCCTCGTCAAATGGTTCACAAGGGTCTGCATTTCCGTTTTCGACTGCGCCCGATGCGCCTCTTCAATCAGTTTTTGGCGTGCGCCGTTATCCATCCGGCAAAAACTCTTCATCGCTGCGGGGTTTTGCGCCAAAGCCATGCCGAGTCCAAGCGGAAGTTCGCCAAAGGATGCGTCTTTCAAAATTTTCACCCCCGGCATATAGGATGCACATAGAACGCGCGGAATATCCGGGCGGCGGGCGGTAAAGTGTCGGAGTCCGAATCCGGATACCCCCGCTCGAGATATTCCGCCCCGGGCAGAAGGGGGTTGCACGAGTAAAAACTCAGTCTCCGTCAGGGAAATTGAATTCCCCGCCGCCACCGGATGAAGCGGAGCCTTCACTGCTCTTCGTGTTATAGCTGGAACTTCCGCGATCCTCAATCAACCCGACCGTTATATCGGCTGTCGCCCCGGAGGATTTCAGCACGGTCAGCACCGCCTGGTCTCCGGGAGACATATTCTCCAAAATTTCCAGCATCACAGAGGAATCGGTAATCGCCGTGCCGTTGATATGGGTAATCAGATCGCCGACCGCGACTCCCGCCTTCTCAATCGGCGTGCCGGATGTCACCTCCGCCACCAGAAGTCCGGTGTTCGAAAGGTTGTTCAGTTTGGCGCTGACCGCCGTGACCGTCTGATATTTGATGCCGAGCTTGGCACGGTCAGCGACATACCCGTTGGCAATCAGACTGTCGCAGACCCGGCGCACGGTCGTAGTCGGAATGGCAAACGCCATATTCTCATAAGAGGTGCCAACATATTTCCAAGAGGTGATGCCGATGACCTGTCCGTGCAGATTCACCAGCGCGCCGCCCGAGCTACCTGAATTGATGGCG
Organism: Candidatus Howiella sp.; assembly: GCA_050946935.1. Classification (GTDB taxonomy): domain Bacteria; phylum Bacillota; class Clostridia; order Oscillospirales; family Acutalibacteraceae; genus UQRS01. The sequence goes on along the minus strand of JBMNVR010000002.1, from coordinate 72,242 downwards.
GCGTCAATCTGAATAAACTTCATCGAGTAATTGGACGAGTTCGACGCCCAGCGGTCAACAGCAGAAATGACCCCTTCGGTCAGGGAGAAGGCGCAGTCGCTGCCGCCCGGATTGCCGATTGTGATAATATCATCCCCGATCATGGCCTGAGAAGAGTCGCCGAAAGTTGCCGCGGGCAATCCGGACGCCTCTACTTTGAGCACCGCGAGGTCGGTTCGTTGGTCGCCGGCGACAAACTGCGCATCCATCCGGCGGCCGTCAGAAAAGGTGATTAAGAACTGCGGGTTGGAAATGTCCTCATAAATATGGTCGTTGGTAATGATATAACCATCTTCTGAATAGACCACGCCGCTCGCCTGCGAGCCGGAAGAAGGATCATCATAACTGTAAACCTCAATCAGCACAACCGAACCGACCACTTGGTTATACACATAGGCGGCCGTGCCCTCCTCCACGTCGCCGGAGGGGCGGTCGGCCAAATCGGGCGAAACATAACTGCCGCCGACCGAGCCGCCGTTAGAGCCGGTTCCGGCGTTGCCGCGGCCGATAAAATAAAAGCTTCCGGCGACAATTGCCAACACCAGCACAGCCGACAAGGCGATCATAAACACCTTGAAACCGGAGGTTTTTGTACGCTCCGATTTTCCCGGTTCCGGGTCGGAGAACACAATCGCCCCGCTCGGGTTCTGTGCGTAAGAATGCAGCCCCGGTATGGGTGCGGCAGGCGGAGTCCCCTGCCCGACCGGACGGCCGGTCATTGGATCAAAGTGATAGCCGGGCTGCGGCGAAACGCTCGGCTCGGGCGTGTAAGAGGCCGGTTGCGGCGCCTCCTGCGCCGGGCAGAGAGAATCATCTGGTTTCTCCGGGGCGGGCGTGCCGACCGGATCGGTATTCCACGTCGCCTGCTCGAGTGCGGATTCTTCCGGCGCAGGAGGCGCCTGTATCCCATCCGCATCCCTTGTGGAAACAGGCGGCTGGGCGGATGAATCTCTCTCGGACCGGGTCGGCGTATCCGGCGCGGTCACGGGGACCTCCGGCTCCTGCGGAAGATTTTTCTCATCAAACTCGTTCATATACGAAAACTCCTTCAAACCGTTATTTTGCTTTTTCAGGGAGTACAGGCTCCGCGGTATCTGCCGGAAGAACTATAATAAACTCTGTATACTCACCCACGACGCTGCTGACCGTGATGCTGCCGCCGTGAATATCCACAATGGTTTTTACGATATACAGCCCGAGACCGGTGCCGTTTTTATCCTTGGAACGGGAACGGTCGGTCTTATAAAACCGTTCAAAAACATGCGGCAGATCCTTGGGTTCGATCCCTTCGCCCGAGTTGCGGATCGCCAGCTTGATATTCGTCCCCTCCTGCCGCGCGGTAAAGGAGATATAACCGCCCTCCTGCGTAAACTTGACCGCGTTGTCCGAAAGGTTGTAAACCACCTGGTGCAGCAGGTCGCGGTCGCCCGAGATCGGCAAAGCCTCCATCGTGTCGAGACCGCGGATGTCAATATGCTTTTCCTCGATTTTTTGTTCGAGGGACAAAACGCTCGAGCAGATCACATCGGTAAAATTGAATCGGGTGCGGTTGATTTTCATCTCCCCCGACTCCAGCTTGGAAAGGCTGAGCATCCCGACCACAAGACGGGAAAGCCGGCGAATCTCCTCCGACACGACGGTGAGGTAATAGGTCTGCTTCTCAGCCGGGATAGTGCCGTCAAGAATGCCATCAATGAAGCCGCCGATGGTGGTCATCGGAGTCTTCAACTCGTGAGAGACGTTGGCCACAAAGCTGCGGCGCATACTCTCAAGCTGGACAAGAGAATTGGTCATATGGTTGAAGCTTTCGGCCAGCTCGCCGATTTCGTCATCCGTTTCAACTGGGATCCGGCGGGAGAAATCCCCCTGCGCGATCGCTTTTGCCGCCGAAGACATCAGCTTGAGCGGACGGGTCACCCGGTAGTTGGCGTAATAAAAGGCCAGAAGAAGTACCGCCACCGGGAAAATCATAGAAAGCAGAAAAATGCGATACATCCGCATGGAAAAATCGCTCAGCTCGGACGCCGGCGAGGAAACGATCACATAACCGGTCGTCTGGGCGTTTTGACCCTCGATCCGCAGGGTGGAGGTATAATATTTGGCTTTATACAGCGAACCGAGGGTGCCGATCTCAAAATAGTTGCCCGAAGCCATTTTATCCAAAATCTCTCTCGGGACGGCCGTGCCGACATGCTGACAGTTGCCGTATTTCAAAAAATCGCTGCAATTGCATACAGTTATAGTACCCGAAATATCGGTAATAAAAATTTTTGCATTGATAGCCGATCCGACAACCGACGCAATACTGCTCATGCTGTAACTGAAGTCGGCGCTGTCCAGACGATAGGATGCCATCTGGGAAACAGTCTGCCCCGTCTCCTGCAAAACCGCCTTCTTTTCGTCGGCCATCGTCCGCGCGACCGAGGTGCTGGTAATCAGCATCAGCACGCCGAAACAAATGATCGTCACAATCGACAGCAGAATAAACTGCTTGCGAAAAAGCTTCATACCCTTACTTCACCTCGAACTTGTACCCGACGCCCCAAACGGTTTTCAGATTCCATTCCGGAGAGACGTTCTCCAGCTTCTCGCGCAGCCGCTTGACGTGCACGTCCACCGTCCTGGAATCGCCGTAATAATCAAAGCCCCAAACCTCATCCAAAAGCTGATCGCGGGTATACACCCGATTGGGATTGCTGGCGAGATGATAAATCAACTCCAGCTCCTTGGGGGGCGTGTCGATCTGTTTGCCGTCCACAATCAGCTCATAGTTGGTCAGGTTGATGACCAGCTTGTCAAAGCGCACCTCTTTGACAGCCGCGTCGTCCTCCTGCACAGAGCGGCGAAGCACCGCTTTGACCCGGGCGACAACCTCCTTGGCGTCAAAGGGCTTGACGACATAATCATCCGCGCCGAGCTCAAGCCCGAGAACCTTGTCAAAGGTCTCCCCCTTCGCGGTAATCATAATGATCGGCACGGAGGAGGTCTTTCGGATCTCGCGGCAGACCTGCCAGCCGTCCAGCTTGGGCAGCATAATGTCAAGCAGCATAATGTCCGGTTTGTGCTCGCCCACGGCAGAAATTGCCGCCTCTCCGTCGTTGGCGACGATCACATCGAAACCGTCTTTCTCGAGATACAGCCGCAACAGTTCGCAAATATTTACGTCATCGTCTACAATCAGAACCTTGGACGCCATCTTTCCCACTCCCTCGTTTTTTATGTTTTCTATCCTACCGGAAAAATATGACCGCAGCGCGAAAAAAACATGAATACAAAGTGAATTTTTGCAAATTGCGATTTCCCAAAATATTTTACAACATCTATATGAACAGAATATGAACATTTTTGCAAGAAATCTGCAGCTTGTCGGCACAAGAAACCCTGCCGCACACCTTTGCGCAGGCAAACGCCGCCGGCCTGTTGCACATCAACAAGCCGGCGGCGTTTTTACCTACCTTGCCTTTTTAAAAAGATTTCGGTCCGCGGGCGAAGCACAGCCTTCTGCCGGCGGAATCTTTTTATCTTTACAGCGTCGCCAAAAACCGGTCGAAAGCCGCCTGCCCCTCTGCTGTACGCTTGAACACCCCGGCGTCCTCCAGTACACGGAGAAATATCCGCCCGGTCTCCTGCTCCAGAATCGGCAGGACGTTCTCTTCCCCGATCCGGTCGTATCGTTTTGCAAACGTCTCTGCCCAGTCGGCGTGCTTTTCAATCTCGGGGATTGCGCGGATATCCTCCCCTTTCACCAGCGCGTCGGCCAGCCGGGCGAATTCCGCTTTCAACCGGGCGGGGAGAACGGCAAGACCCATCACCTCAATCAGACCGATATTCTCCTTCTTAATATGATGCAGATCGGCATGGGGGTGAAACACGCCGAGCGGATGCTCCTCGGTGGTGATATTATTGCGCAGCACAAGATCCAGCTCGTACACATTCCCGCTCTTACGGGCGATCGGTGTGATCGTATTGTGAGGCTGGCCATCGGTCTGTGCATAAATAAAGGCGGCCGGATCGCTGTACGTCCGCCATTTTTGCAGAATATGATCTCCCAGCTCGATCAGGCGATCGGGCTCCCGATGACGCAGGCGGACAACCGACATCGGCCAGGCAACCACACCGGCCTCTACATCCCCGAACCCGGCCGGAGAAAAACGCCGCTCGATCCCGGCTTTCGCCATAGCGAAGGTATAATTGCCTCCCTGAAAATGGTCGTGGCTGAGGATAGACCCGCCCACAATCGGCAGATCGGCGTTGGAACCCACAAAATAATGCGGGAATTGCCGGACAAAATCAAACAGCTTGCAAAAGGTGTCCTTGTTGATCTTCATCGGCACATGCTGCGCGTTGAAAACGATGCAGTGCTCGTTGTAGTAGACATAGGGAGAATATTGAAATCCCCACGAACTGCCCTGAATCTCAACCGGAATGACCCGCAAATTCTGCCGCGCCGGATGGTTGAGCCGGCCGGCATAGCCCTCGTTTTCCCGGCAGAGCTGGCATTTCGGATAGCCGCTCTGCGCTGCGTTTTTGGCGGCCGCAATGGCTTTCGGATCCTTCTCCGGCTTAGAGAGGTTGATAGTGATATCCAACTCGCCGTAAGGGGTATCGGCCTTCCACTTGCGGTCTTTCGCGATGCGGTCGCGCCGGATATAGTTGTTGTCGAGATTCATCCGGTAATAGGCGTCGGTAGCCTGCTTCGGAGAAGCGTCATACCGCTTCTGAAAATCAGCGATGATCTGCGACGGCGGCGGCGTGAGGATGCCCATGATTTTGGTGTCGAACAGATCGCGCCAGGTTATGCTGTCCTCCTTCAGCAGGCCATTGGAAAAGGCGTAATCGCACATCTCTCCAAGCAGGGCCGAAAGGGAGTCGTCCGACGTCCAGCAGTACGGCGCATCGCCCATCTCATCCAGCCCGAACAGTTCCAGCAAACGGTTGGTGATATAGATGCGGTCGGCCGCCGCCACAAGGCCGGTCCGAACGCCGTAGTCGGCCAGTTTTCCAATACAGTCCAGTATCTGAGTCATTCCCGTTCCTCCCCACACAATTGTTTAAAATAAGTATAAACGGCCGCGGCGGCAGATATGTATCCACCGGATAAAGACGTTTCGGATTTTCAGGCTTCGACCCGCGTTATCCGGTATCCGGATAACCAGCACATCTTTGCGGGTGCCGGAGGTTCAGGCTGCATATCCGGCATAAAAACGCGGCATTCCGTCTTGCGGAACGCCGCGCCTGCAAAGCATTTCAAGTTCTGTCAAAAGCGGCACAGCATGCCGGCCGTATGTCCGAATTATCTGCACATGTTGAGCAGTACGCCCGCGGCGACCGCCGAACCGATTACGCCGGCCACATTGGGACCCATGGCGTGCATCAGCAGGAAGTTACCGGGATCATACTCCTGCCCGACCTTCTGCGAGACACGGGCGGCCATCGGCACCGCCGACACACCGGCCGAACCGATCAGCGGGTTGACCTTTCCCTTGGTTACAAGACACATCAGCTTGCCAAGCAGCACGCCGCCCACTGTACCAAACGCAAAAGCAGCCAGACCCATTGCGATAATTCCAAGCGTCTTGGCGTTCAGGAAAGAGGGACCGTTGGTTGTCGCGCCGACGCTGATACCGAGAAAAATTGTGATGATATTCATCAGCTCGTTCTGGGCAGTTTTGCTGATCCGGTCGACTACGCCGCTTTCCTTCATCAGGTTGCCAAGCATCAGCATGCCGACAAGCGGTGCCGCGTCGGGCAGCAGCAAAGCCACCACGATGGTAACCAAGATCGGGAAAATGATCTTCTCCAGCCGGGAGACGGGACGAAGTGCATCCATACGGATCAGCCGTTCTTTTTTAGTGGTCAGCGCCTTCATGATCGGCGGCTGAATGACAGGCACAAGCGCCATATAAGAATAGGCCGCCACGGCGATCGAACCGAGCAGATTCGGCGCCAATTTGGATGTAACAAAGATCGCGGTCGGGCCGTCGGCACCACCGATAATGCCGATTGATCCAGCCTCGTTCACGTCAAAGCCAAGCGCCAGCGCACCGATAAAGGCGACAAAAATACCAAACTGCGCCGCCGCACCGAGCAGGAAGCTTTTCGGGTTGGCGATCAGCGGACCGAAATCGGTCATCGCGCCGATGCCAAGAAAAATCAACGGCGGATAAATTCCCAACTTGACCCCCATGTACAAAATATCAAGCAAGCCGCCTTCATGCAAAATCGCATTGTAACTGATGTCGGCACTCGCACCCTGCCACAGCTCAGGATGATACAGACCCGCGCCCGGCAGGTTGGTGAGTAACATACCAAAAGCGATCGGTAAAAGCAGCAAGGGTTCAAACTGAAATTTAATCGCCAGCACAAACAGGACACAGGACACGCCGATCATAATCAGGCTTTTATATCCGTCCCCCTGAAACAGGCCGGCAAATCCGGAATTCGATAAAATCGAACCGATCGTGTCCACGAATTTCTGAAAAATCTCCATCCTTAATTCCTCGCCGCCTTTCTAAAACGCACGGGTGTTGCGCGCAACGCCCGCCGCAGCCCATACACTGCGCGCACCGGCCGCGGCCGGTCGAATATTCCGCACAGCAAAGGTCTTGCCGCTTCCCGCATAGGTTGCCGCCACCGCCGCCGAAATCACAGCGATCAGCTCATCTTCATTGGAAACTGGCGTATTCTGTACAACCGGCTGTGCCGCTGCGGGCGCCTTGGCCGCCGCAATCGCCGGGGCTTTTCCTTTTTCCGTCTTGGCCGACTTGCTTTTGTTGCCGACCGCGTTCACATTTTTCATAATCAGTCCGAAAACAGAGATTACGATAACCAGCAGGATGAGGGTGCCGAAAACGATCGCCAGACCGCAGATCGTCACATTGATCGCGGTATCCACCAGACTCTCCGTCATAGAATCGCTCCTTCGCTGAAAGAAATTGTAGAAAAATTAACATACTTACAAAGTATTATAGCTGAAATCAGAAAAACAATCAACCTCTCGAACCAAGATAATGAAATTTTATCCAGATTGACAAAATCTCCCGCCGGAATCACGGGAAATTTTTAGCAGTTTTCCCTTTGGGAATGTTCGTCCGCCGATAAAGCAAAACCGCCGGCCGGACGAATGTTCAGCACATGGCAGCTCTCGTCCCCGAAAACGACCTCCATCTCATTGATAAAATGCTCAAGCAGGTCGTCGGGCACAAAGGCCTGCACCGTTCCGGCGAAGCCGCCGCCGTGTACACGGAAAGCTCCCCTTTCCCCCAGCACGCGCTCACATAGAGCGAGGGCCAGCGACAGCCCCTGTTCTTTCGGCGCGGACGGAGAATACACATTCTGCAAATACATATAGGAAGAGCGGCCCGAAGCCCGAACCAGGGCGAGGAACCGGTCGAAATCCCCGGCTTGCAGTGCCTCCTTTTCCTTCACCGCGCGGCGGTTTTCATCGAAAAAGTGCAGGGCGCGCAGCACCGCGCGATCGCCGCACTGCTCCCGCACTGTTGCGATCGAAAGGAGAAACTGTTCCTCATCCACCTCACGCAAAACGGCCTTGCCGAATAGGGCGGCAACCGCGCCCATCTCGGCCGTGATGTCGGCGTAATCCCCGGTCAGATCAGCATGGTTGCCGCCGGTATTCACGATGCAAAGCCGGTGCCCACGCTCAGCCGGGTCAAAGGAAATTTTCTCGATGACAGGCTCCTCCGGATCAGCAAAATCAATGGCGGTAAAGCCACCGACACTGCTGGCCATCTGATCCATCAGGCCGCAAGGTTTGCCAAAATAGACATTTTCAGCGTACTGCGCCATCTTGGCGGTCTGTACAGCCATTTCCTTCCCGCCGTTGTAGAGGTGGCTGAGAATGACCCCCACCAGCACCTCAAATGCGGCAGAACTGGAGAGGCCCGACCCTTTCAAAACGTTGGAGGTCGTGTAAGCGTCGAATCCTCCGATGTTCAGTCCGGCCTTTCGGAAGGCGGCGCACATGCCCCGGATCAGGGCGGCGGCCCGGCCGGTCTCCCCCTCCACCGGGTCGAGAACGGCGAGATCAATCTCATCCATATCAAAGCCGGCCGACTGAATGCGGACGATATTTTCATCGTTCGGAGAAGCCACGGCGATCACGTCCAGATTCACGCTGCCGGCCAGCACACAGCCGTGCTGATGATCGGTGTGGTTTCCGCCAACCTCGGTCCGGCCGGGCGCACTGAAAAAACGCACCTCCCTGTCCTTGCCGAACAGCTTGGCGAACGCGTCGCAGGCAGCCGCGTATCGTTTGGAGGCCAGATTGTGCTCCCCATACAGCAAATTGAGATCGGCCGCGTAGGCGTGCTTCTCCATCAATTTCTTTTGTTCCTCCAGCTTCATATGCAAACCTCCAAATTTATTCGGTCAGAGTAGAAATATTCAGCTCCAGATCGGCTGCACTCAGACTGTCGCGAAGCTGCGCAACGCTCGAGCAGCCGACGATGGCAAACCCTTCCAGCGGGTTGCAGGTAATATAAGCGAGCGCTACCGCCGCCGGGGAGAGTCCGCTCAATTCCGACAGGGTGCGCACCCGCTCAATGCGGCGCAGGTTTTCTTCGGTCAAAAAGCGTTCGCGGATTTTGCGACCCAACGCCGCCTCTCCGCCGGCGATGTATTTGGAGAAAATTCCCTTGGCCTGCGGAGAATAGGCCATGACCGGGATGCCGGCCCGTAAATACGCGGCATATTCCTCGTCGGTCATGCAGACAAGGGTGTCGTCGTTCCAAGCCTCCGGCGTACTGGCCGCCAGACTCCACTGAATCTGCGAAACCGTGAAGGGGGTCTTGCCTTTTTCCAGCGCGTATGCGTTGGCTTCAAGGATCCGGGAAACACTCCAGTTCGAGGCGCCGAGCGCACGGACGCGCCCCTCTTTCACCAGCCGGTCGAGGATATCCATAATCCGGCCGACCGGAATCGAAGCGTCGTCCCGATGCAGAAAATAGACATCCACCCGGTCGGCGGAAAGGTCGCGCAGGCTGGCCTCAAAATCGGCGTAAATCTCCGCCTCGCTCAGGCGGGAGGCGTGCATGTCGGAAAAATGCGGATGGCCGCCTTTGGTGACCAGCGTGATCTCCTCCCGGAGGCCGCGGGTCTGGATCCAGTTGCCGACCGTCTGTTCGCTGGCTGACCGACCGTCGGCGTCCTGTCCGTAAGCCCGGGCGGTGTCCAGCGTCCGGCCGCCGGCGGCGTAATAGGCGTCCAGCATATCATAAGAAACATCTTCCGGAATATCGGTGCCGAAATAACAGGTTCCAAGCACAATCTTGGAAAGAGACAGCTTTCCGTCCGCCGTCCGGACAAAACCGCTTCGCATCAGCCTCACGCTTCCTTTCAAACTTGTATAAAGGTTCAAAGAATAGTATGCGGGATATGCGCGAATTTAATCGTGATCGCCCCGCCTTTGCGTCCGGCGGCACGTGGCCGGCCGGTAAGAAAAATTACTTTCCCCGTTTTTCAATCAAAGCAAGCGTGTCGCGGGCAATGACCATTTCCTCATCGGTCGGGATGACCCAGACCTGTACTTTCGAATCGGGGGTGGAAATCCGGACCTCTTTCCCGCGGGAGTGATTGGCCTCTGCATCAAACCCGACGCCGAGGTAGCTGAGGTGCTCCACCACATACTGGCGCAGACCGGGATCGTTCTCCCCGATACCGCCGGTGAACACCACCGCGTCCAGGCCGTTCATAGCCGCAGCAAAACTGCCGACAAACTTGGCGACCTCATACCTCTGAATCCCGATGGCGAGCTTGGCGCGCTCGTTACCCGCGTCGGCCGCGTTGTTGACGTCGCGGCTGTCGTGGGAGAGGCCGGACACGCCGAGCAGTCCGGATTTTTTATTGCAGATGTCTGAAACCTCCGCCGGGGAAAGATTGTCTTTTTCCGCGATAAAGGTCAGCACCGACGGGTCCATCGTGCCGCAGCGGGTGCCCATCATCATACCATCCAGCGGGGTAAGCCCCATCGTGGTGTCGAGGCACTTGCCGTCCTTAACCGCCGTGATTGAGCAGCCGTTGCCGAGGTGGCAGGTGACGATCTTTGTCCCTTTGGCTCCACGGCCAAGTTTTTCGATCATCCGCCCGGAAACATAGCGGTGCGACGTTCCGTGGAAGCCGTATCGGCGGATTTTGTATTTCTCATAATACTCATACGGGATCGGATAGATATAAGAGGTTGCCGGCATGGTCTGATGGAAGGAGGTATCGAAGACCACAACCTCCGGCACATCGGGGCCGAGTTCCTCAATACAAGCACGTATGCCCAGCACATGCGCCGCATTGTGCAGCGGCGCCAAAGCCGCCAGTTCCTCGATCTTGTTGATGACTTCCTCGTCGACAAAACAGGATTCAGAGAAATACGAGCCGCCCTGGACGATCCGGTGCCCGACGGCCGAAATCTCCGCCATTGAGTCGATAACCTTGGCGTCGCCGGTGGTCAGCACGTCGACCAGGCACTTGAACGCCTCCGAATGGGTCGGCATGGGATAGTCGGCCTCATACTTGCGGCCGTCGGCCGTTTTGTGGCTGATGCAGCCGGTGAAGCCGATCCGCTCGCAGATTCCCTTAGCCAGAACATGCTCATTCTCCATATCAATCAACTGATATTTCAAAGATGAGCTGCCTGCGTTGACGACGAGAATTTTCATTTTAAACTCCTCCTGAATTTTGGTTTTTCTGTGCTTTTTCCGGTTGATAAAACGGACGGAATACGGTATGATAGAATCTGTGGGTATCTCCTTACAGATTTTTCCGGTATTTTCCGGAACCGTCTTTCCAAAACATACCTTATTATTTTACTGTATACCTGCGTATTTTTCAAGTCATTTTTATGTGAAAGACGTAAAAAAGCAGACCATCCGGCGCTCCCCCCTGAGTTAACTTTATAGAAGCCGCCGGGCAAAAAGCACTGCCGACATTTTTGCAAACTCTTTTTTGAAAATAGTATTCCCCCAAAGCAGAAAAAACGGTTGGCTTTGGTTTTTATCCCAGCAAAAGAAAGGATGTCTCCTTCTTGTTTGTTGCAGGCATTATCGCCGAGTATAATCCCTTTCACAAGGGACACGCATATCATATCCAAAAAACGCGGGAGATGGGGGCCACCCATATTGTCGCCGTCCTCGGCGGCGATTTCACTCAGCGGGGAGATATCGCTCTGCTTTCCAAGCATGCGCGGGCCGAGGCGGCCGTGCGCTGCGGCGCCGATCTCGTGCTCGAGCTACCCTGCCTTTGGTCGATGTCGACCGCCGGCAACTTCGCGCTGGGCGGCGTGTCGGTGCTCAAAAGCCTCGGTGTCGTCGACGCCCTTTCCTTCGGGTCGGAGCGCGGGGAGATTGCGCCGCTTGAGGCTGCGGCCGACGCGGCGGCCGATTCCGGGCTGAAGCCTGCGCTCGACCGCTTTCTGGCACAAGGTATGACCTTTGCCGCCGCGCGGCAGGCCGCCATAGCTGAGCAATACGGCGCGGCGACCGCCGCGCTTTTTTCCGAACCCAACAACACGCTGGGAATGGAATACATCGCGGCCGCACGCCGGCTCTCGGCCGATCTTCGCTTTTTCACCGTCCGGCGGAAGGGGGCGGCTCACGATAGCCTTACGAAATCCGCTTTTCTCTCGGCCGCCGCCATCCGTGCAAAGGTCGCGGCCGGCGCCGATCCCTCCGCTTCCCTGCCGGAACCCAGCGCCGCGTTGCTTTCCGAAGCCATCCGGGCGGGAGAAACCGCCAGCCTCCGTCGGTTGGAAACCGCAATATTATGTAAACTAAAAATGATGGACAAGGCAGTGTTCGCCCATCTCCCGGACCGGAGCGAGGGGATCGAGAACCGCCTTTTCTCCGCCGTGCGGGAGGCCGGAACCCTCGACGCCCTGTGCGCCGCGGTCAAGACCAAGCGTTACCCGATGGCGCGGGTGCGGCGGCTGATCCTATCAGCTTTTCTCGGCCTGGACGACCGCTTCTGGCTGCGGGAGGTTCCCTATCTCCGGCCGCTTGCTTTCGGCCCCGGCGGGCGGGAGATTCTCCGCGCGGCAAGGGAAGCGGCGCAAAAACCGATTGTATACAGTGTCGCCGACGGCATGCGGATGGGCGGCGATGTGGCGGCAGCGCTTTCTTATGAGATCAAAACCGCCGATCTTTTCAATATGGCAACCGCAGCAAAACGCTGTGAAAAAAACGCATATACGACCCCAATTTTTAAAAGTATGGAGGAAACAACATGGGAGTAACGGTTCAGCTTATCGATGCATATGAAAATTTTGGGAGATGCGTAAAAATCTCCAACGGCGCGGTCGAGGCACTGGTCACGGTAGACGTCGGGCCGCGGGTCATCCGTCTGTGCCGGCCGGGCGGTGTCAACGTTATGTTCAACGATCTGGAACGGGCGCACTTCAACAACGGCCCCCATTATGATAAATATTATTACAAGGGGGCGCAGTGGAATATCTACGGCGGCCACCGACTCTGGATCGCACCCGAGTCGGCGCCCGAGACCGCCTATCCCGACAACAATCCCGTGGCGTACAGTGTCACGCCCTCCGGTGCGGTCTTTACCCAGCCGCCGCAGGTAGAGAACGGCGTCGCCTTTGAAATAGAACTGGAGATGGAGGCGGACGCGCCCGCTCTTCGGGTGATCCATCGGGTGACCAATATCGGTAAGGAAGAGAAAACCTTCGCCGTCTGGGCGCTCAGCGTGCTCGCCCCCGGCGGGGTGGAGATTATCCCGCAAAACACGCAGGATACAGGACTTCTCCCCAACCGCACGGTCGCCATGTGGCCTTACTGCGATTTTTCGGACGACCGGCTCCATCTCGGACACAGCTATGCGACGCTGCGCCAGGACGCCCGGTACGGTCCCTTTAAAATGGGCTTTGACGCCTTCGCCGGCACCGGCTATTATGTTATCGGTGACACGGTATTTCAAAAAACATACGCCCCAAATCACCCGGGCGGCGTTTACGCCGACTACGGCTGCTCGTTCGAGACCTATACCAACGAGCTTTTCCTCGAGCAGGAGACGCTGGGCGAACTAAAATCCGTCGCCCCCGGCGCAACCGAGACGCACATCGAGGATTGGCGCCTTTTCCCGTTGGAAGGAAGCCTTGATCCAAAGGATGACGGCTCGATCGAAGCCTTTGTCAAGGGATTGAAATAACCCCTTTTTGCAGGATTTGAAGCGATCATCCTTTTAAAAATCACAGCCTCCGACCCTGTTTGTGCAAAGCAGGGCCGGAGGCTGTTTTCTTTTTCATCAGACGCACGGAAAAGCGAAGGCTGCCCTCCCGGTCTTATTTGGCGTAGACTGTGGCCGCTGCCGCGTCTATATCCGGCAGCCCGCCGGTAAAGGGGCGGATCTTCAGCCGAAAGGTAAAACTTTTCTCTGCCAGACGGTACTGGGGCAACAGCTCCGGCCCGCAGGAATGGGAGCCGACGCCGCTCTGCTTATAATCGACGCAGAGGTGGGTCGCCCGGGGCGCCGGCAGCTCGAAATCGTGCGCCGCGCCCTCCAGCTCTCTCTGGCTGTATGGCAGGGCGGAGAATTCAAACGGCGCTTCTTCGCTGATCAGAAGCAGACCGCTGCCCAGCGCGTCCTCCACCGCGGCGTAGCGCACGCCCCAATGGTTGCCGCAGGTCTGCGGCCGAATGTAGTCGGTGAGGGAATCTGCCGGCGTCGTCTCATACAGCCCGAGGCTGGAGGCATGATGCCGGTCGGCATAGCTGTCGTCGGGGCCGTAGCCAAAGTAACGCACCCGCCCGGCCGCCTTGTCCATGGCGAAGCAAAAACCGAACCGCGGCAGGAAGGGTGCCTTCTCCCCCACCTCCACGGCGGTGGAAACCGAAATCTCCCCCGCGCTGTTCACGCTCCAGCAGGCGGTCGCGTGCAGCGGCACCGGCTTGGTCGGCGCGGCCAGGGCAAAGTCGACATTGATCTCAACCCCCGCGTCGTTCTGATAGCATTTCAGATCGTATACCTTGACCTCCAGCCGGTCGTAGCCTGCGTTCCGCCATTGGTTTCCGGGATCCTTGTCATTGTCGGTCAGTGCGCGCCAAACCGAATACTCCATCGGCTCGGTCAAAAGGCGCTTGCCGTCCACCTCCAGCCGGGAGAAGGCCGCCCGCCGCTTGTCGAAGGTATAGGAGAAGCCCGCCCCGGTGATCCGGATGGCGCGGCTGCCCTCGGTCGCGCTGAGCATGGTATCCGGCAGAGGAATCAGATGCGGCTGCCGCACGGTCGAAAGCGCAAACTGGGCAAAGGCCATCTCGCTCCCGGCGGGGACGACCGGGTCGCCGCCGAGCTGCCGGAAGGAGAGCCGCAGGAAGCAGTCGCCATCCTCCGGAAATCTGTAGTCGATTTCAATCTCCTGACTCTTTTGCGGAGGGATGACCAGCGTGCCAACCAGTCCCTCGTCAAACAGCGCCCCGTTCCGGGTTACTTCATAATAGCACTCAAACCGGGAGAGATAGGTGAAATCATACAGATTGTGGATCCGGAACCGCCCGGCAGAGAGATCCTCCACCTCCACCCGGACGGGCTGAAGAACCGCCTTCAGTTCCCGCAGGCCGGGCATCGGCTCCTTCCCGGGCGAGATCAAACCATCACAGCAGAAGTTGCCGTCGTGGTCGTACTCCCCAAAATCACCGCCGTAGCCGAATTTCTCCCGCCCGGCCGGCGTTTTCCCCATATAGAGGCCGTGATTGTACCACTCCCACACGAAACCGCCCATAAAGTTTTGATGAGAATAAATAACCTTCCAATAATCGGCAGGATCGCCCGGGCCGTTGCCCATGGCATGGCTGTATTCACACAGCATCAAAGGGCGGGGATCGGCCGCGTCCTCACAGAATTTTTCACACCACTCGACCCCTGCATACATCCGGCTGACCACGTCCGGCTCGGGAGCATACTGATACTCCGCAACCTGCCAGTGCCCCTCATAATGGGTGAAGCGGGAAGGATCCCTCCGCTTGCAGAAGGCGATGCAGGCCATGATATTCCGGCCGTAGCCCGATTCATTCCCCATCGACCAACCGATAACCGACGGCCGGTTTTTATCCCGCTCGACCATCCGCTCCACCCGGTCAAGGTAGGCGGCAGTCCACTCGGGATTGTCGGAGAGCCAGTCGCCAGATCCCATTTCCCAAATGCCGTGGGTTTCGATATCCGCCTCATCCAGCACATAGAGACCGTAGCGGTCGCAAAGCTGCAAAAATCGCGGATCGTTCGGATAATGAGAGGTGCGGACAGCGTTGACATTGTGCTGCTTCATCAGGAAAATATCGGCCCGCATGGCCTCCATCGTGCAGGCGTAGCCCCGGTAGGGATCGAAGTCGTGCCGGTTGACACCCTTGAGCTTAACGGGGCGTCCGTTTACCCGGAACACGCCCCCCTCGAGCGAGACGGCGCAAAGGCCGATCTGCTCCGGGATATACTCCCCCGCCGCCTCCACCATCAGGGTGTAAAGAGAGGGAGACTCGGCGCTCCAGAGGGTCGGGGAATCCACCGCAATTTCGGCAAAACCATCCGCATCCGGGCGGGTGCTGCCAACCTCCTCCCCCGATGGAGAGAGTAAAGTGAGCCGTGCCTCATCCGGATTGAGCATATCCAGCTCTACTTGCACCTTTGCACCGCGCAGATCGGGCGCAAGCTCGGTATGCACAAACAGGTCGCGCAGATGCCCCTTCGGCCGGGCGAGAAGATACACGCTGCGGAAAATGCCCGACAGCCGCCATTTATCCTGGCATTCGAGATAGCTGCCGTCCGACCATTTCATCACCAGCACGACAATCCGGTTTGTGCCGCCCACAAGATACCGGGAAATCTCAAACTCACTGGTCATGTGGGCCACCTGGCTGTAGCCGACCGGCTGTCCGTTGATGTAAAGATAAAAGGCCGAGTCAACCCCCTCGAACACCAGATATTTTTGCAGGCCGTCCCAGTCCTGCGTCACCGTAAAGTTCCGGGCATAGACTCCAACCGGCGTGTTGTCCGGCACAAAGGGCGGATCGACCGGGAAAGGATATCGGGTGTTGAGATACTGCGGATGATCGTACCCATGCATCTGCCAGTTGGAGGGCACCGGGATTCTGTCCCATGCCCCTATGTTCGCCTCCGGCTTCAAAACCGAGTCAGGTATATCGTCGAGGCTGGAGTAGTAGGAAAAGCCCCACTCTCCGTCCAGGAGGTGCAGACGGTCGGATTTTTCCCGCTCCATCGCGGTGGCCAAGCCCGGCAGGCCATAGGGAATATAATAGCTCCGGGGCGGCTCGCACCCGACGTGCAGGGTAGTTTGGTCCTCGTGATACGGTTTGATTTTCATATGCAGGCTTCATTCCTTTCGCTGAAATCTACACAGACCAGCGTTTTTTTCTGTTCAAACAAGGCGGTCGAGAACGCTCTCAATTTTGCCGTTTCGTATATAAACCCGTGGCACGCGGTACCCGATGCCGCAGACAATTTCATAGTTGATCGTGCCGGAGCGAACCGCAAGCTCCTCTGTCGGGATGCAGTTTTCCCCGTCCCGGCCGATGAGGGTAACACGATCTCCAGTCTTCACCCCGGGAACCGCGGAAACGTCCACGACGAGCTGATCCATGCAGACCCGGCCGACCACCGGCGCAAACATGCCGTGAATCAACACCCGCCCTCTGTTGGAAAGGGCGCGCGGATACCCGTCGGCATATCCGACAGAGACGGTCGCTACCGTCATATCCTGCGACGCGGTAAAGGTGCGGCCGTAGCTGATTGTCTCCCCCGCGCGGATGTGTTTGACCATCGACACGGTCGAGTAAAAGGAAAGCACCGGCTGAAAATCCTGCATAAACTCCAGCCCCGGACCCGGTGTTAGACCGTAGAGTATGATGCCGGCCCGCACGCCGTCCATGTGCATCTTGGTTTGCAGCATGGCGCCGGCCGAGTTACAGCAGTGCACAAACGGCAGCGGCACACCAGCAGCACGAACCCCTTCGGTTGCAGCAGCAAAACGTTGATACTGCCCGGCGGTAAACGCGCCGTCCGGATCGTTATCCCGATCGGCGGCGGCGAAATGGGTAAAGGCCCCGTCGCAGATAAAGCCGGGCAGTCCTCCCGCGCGGGTCATGAGGCGCACCGCCTCCGGCACCGCCGTCGCGCTGCGGCAGTCAAAGCCGATCCGTCCCATTCCGGTGTCTATCTTCAGGCTGATTTTCGCCTTTCCCCCGACACGCCGGACGGCGGAGGACAGCCTCTCGGCATAGTCCATATCAAACACGGCCTGAATCGCGTCATAACGGATCAGGGCTTCCGCCTCCTCCACCGGGGTGTAGCCGAGGATCAGAATTGGCTGCCGAAGACCGGCGCGGCGCAGCTCGGCCGCCTCTTCCACATTGGACACAGCGAACCGTTCCACACCAAGAGAGTCATAAAGCCGCGCCATGCGCACCGCCCCGTGACCATAGGCGTCCGCCTTAATCACGGCGACCACTGCTTTCTCTCCAACGGCACGGCGGATCAATGCAAAATTATGCGCGGCGGCGTCCAGATCAATCTGTGCCCAGGTTCGCTTTACAAAATGTGTCATAAAACCATCTCCAGCCCGGCGCGGCGCGCTCGGGCAAAACGTGTCGCTCAGTCGGTTATATATTGAAATTTATTATAGTGGAAATACAGATACAAAGTCAACCGGCAAGCTGCAATTTTCTCATGCGTTTCGCAAAATTTCATGATTTTGCAAAACAAAATCGCAGCCAGCAGACAACATTATACCAACGGTAGGCAAACTTTCGGACGCCCGATCCTTTTTTCTCTTCGGCCGCCGACCGCATAAAGGTCCGGCGGAAAAAGAAAAGCGCCGGGCAAAAGCCTGTCCCCCTCCCGCAGCGGTCAACTGCTCATTGTGTTGCTGTGTCGACCGTGCCCCCCTGTCGCGGCAACCGAAATTTACGGCTGTAAAAAATATTCGCCGCCAGGGTTTTCTCTTTATTCGACCTCGGGTTTGGCGGTGATTTGGCGGATATTTTTTATTGCTCCGCAATAAAAAATATCTTAATACTGAAAATATCTCTTGATTTTTAATTATCAGTTGATGTATAATAGCAATGCTGTCTGATACGCCGGTGTGATGGAATTGGCAGACGTGCTGGACTCAAAATCCAGTGGTGGCGACACCGTGCGGGTTCGACCCCCGCCACCGGCACCACGTCGGAACGAGTTACGCTCGTTCCGATTTTTTTATTTCATAAAAAATCAGCCCCCCGCTCCACTGTTCCTCCTTTTTTCGCAAAAAGTCACGCTGCACCTTCGCTGTTCGCTTGTAAACGTACTCACGACGCTCCAGCTTGCTACCAACTTTTTGCGGTGCGTGCATACGGCGCGCGGCATCTTTTTTTATTCCTGGTAGACATTATCAAAAAAGTCGATTCTGGAAAGTGATTGATTTTTTTATTTTATGTAGTTTGATATAATTAAAATTATATGTCATAGACAGTAATAATAAAGGGGCAAAAGAGTGAAAAAACCTAAAGTTATAGCCATAGCCGCCATTTCCGGCGGCGGAAAAACAACAGCTGTCAAGGAATTAGTAAAAAAACTGGAAAATTCAAAGGCCGTTTTCTTTGATGACTATGATTTTCCCAACTCGCCGCAGGATTATTACCAATGGTCGGTTGAAGGCGCAGATTATAAACTGTGGGACTTATCGCCCATGCTTCCGGATATTGAAGAAGCCATAAATGATAAAAAGCTTGACTATATTTTTCTGGATTATCCATTTGCATATAAAAATGAACAGGTCGGCAAATATATAGACTATACTGTTTTTATAGACACTCCATTGGATATTGCTTTCGCACGCAGAATACTTCGCGACTATCTTAGACGTGATCCCAATCGCTCAAAAATGCAATCACCAATCAAAAGATTGGAGGAAGAACTTGACTATTATCTTGAACGATCACGTCTTCCATATTTGATTCATATAGAAACGGTTAAACCGAATTCTGATATTGTGATCGACGGAACGCTTCCCCTTGATGATATTGTTGATCAGATCATTAAAAAGTGCAAATGACAGCTGGGTTTAGAAATGGAGTAGGTTCAAGTTCGCTGAGGGAAAAATCGATGGCATCTTTTTTGTCCCTGGTAGACATAAAAAAACGACAAGTTTCGACAGAAACTTGTCGCTTTTCAATGATATCCGTTCCTTTCGGAACGGGTGATATACCTTTGGTATGATACCGCACTTTCGTGCGATGATATATGCCTTCGGCATATGAAGGAATGGATATTATATCATATTTTGCAACGCGAAATATATCATACGGCATTGCCGTATATCATATCGCACAAGCGATATATCATTTATTTGCGCAAGAGTTCGAAGCGATACGCAAAACCTACAAATATATCTTTTCATAGCCCATTCACAAAAATCGACAATCTTCGACAGAGGGTTGTCGATTTTTACTTGTTCACTCTTCACTATTCACTAAAATCAAGGGTGAAAATTGTCGTTTCCGGATAAGAAATCAAAAGAGAACAGATTTTTCAGATCCGATAAACAACAAGACCAAGTTTGAATGC
The DNA here is from genome assembly GCA_050946935.1 of Candidatus Howiella sp. Taxonomy (GTDB): domain Bacteria; phylum Bacillota; class Clostridia; order Oscillospirales; family Acutalibacteraceae; genus UQRS01. The sequence continues at coordinate 52,637 of JBMNVR010000002.1, read as the reverse complement.
CGGCACATTCAAACTCATTTTGCTTTATAAAGAGTATAGGCATCCGATTGGCCGTCTTTTTTTACGCCGTATTAGTCATCCGTAACCACCGCCGAACAGGATATACTCTCCGCATCAAGCTTTTTGTATTTTGCCTTTGCATAACAATGGTTCCAGCCAAAACAGCGGCAGCGCATACCGCCTATCCCTGCAGTATGCGCCGCAATTCCTTAAAAATATATTTCTCCCGGCGGGAAACCTGCACCTGCGTCATGCCGAGGAGGGTTGCCGTCTCACTCTGGGTTTTCCCCGCATAGTACCGGTATCGGATCAGCCGGGCGTCCGCTTCCTCCAGCCGCCCGAGCGCGTCCCGCAGGGCGAGGCTTTCGGTCAGCTCGCCGATCTCGTCCGGGCCGGAAACCGGCAGGTCATGTTCCCCTTCCTCGTCGCGGAAGGTCAGCGACTGCACCGGCTGTGCGGCACAGAGCGCCTCGCCGATCTCTTCCGCCGTGACCGAAAACTCAGCCGCCAGTTCTGAAAGGGTCGGTTCTCTGCCCCGGGTTTTGATCCACTCTTCCCGGCGGCGAGCCGCTTTGTAAGACAGCTCCTTCAGGCTGCGGGACAGCTTGACGCTGCCGCCGTCCCGGAAAAGGCGCTTGATCTCCCCCAAAATGACCGGCACCGCATAGGTGGAAAATTGCAGGCCGCGTCCGGGATCAAAGCCCCGCGCTGCCTTGACCAATCCCATGCAGCCGCTTTGATAGAGGTCGTCGTACTCGATCCCCCGGCCGGCAAACCGGCGGCAACAGGCGTGCACCAACCCGGTGTTTTCGCTGACCAGCTTGTCCGCAGCACTCTCAACCATTAGAGGGAAGCCGAAAGCTGATTGCTTTGCTCATGGTCACGGTGGTGCCCTTGCCGACCGCCGACCGCACCTTTACCTTGTCCATAAAGCTTTGCATGACCGCGAAGCCGAGACCGGCCCGTTCTCCGCCGACTGTAGTGAACAGCGGTTCCATGGCCTTTTGCACATCTTCGATTCCCCGGCCCTTATCCCGGATCGAGATTTTCACATACCGGTTTTTCAGAATCTGCACGGTTATGTATATTTTGCCGATCTCGTCGCAATAGCCGTGTACGATCGAGTTGGTCACCGCCTCGGACACGGCGGTCTTGATGTCGCTGATCTCCTCCACGGTCGGGTCGAGCTGAGCGACAAAGGCGGCCACTGCGACCCGCGCAAAGCTCTCGTTAGACGAGCGGGAGTCAATGGTCATCCGCATTTGATTTTCACACATTCCGCTTTACCTCCCTTTGTCGATTTTGGCCAGCCGCTCCAGACCGGCAAGGTGCATCACCTTGTAGATAGAGGGCGAAGTCCCCGTGATATGCAGCTCGCAAGGGTGCGGAAGCTCCTTCAGCTTACGATAGCGGCCCATCACCAACCCGATGCCCGAGCTGTCCATAAACGTAACGTCCCGAAAATCCAGAATTACCACCTCGGGCAGCTCAGCGTCGATGGCGGCATCGGCCTCCGCCCGGATGGCGGCGGCTGTGTGATGGTCAATTTCCCCGTCGAGAAACACGCTCATGACGGTATCCTTAACCTCGATTTTGACAGGCATAGTTTTGATAACCTCCCATGCTTTTGGTTGTCCGGGGAGTTTTTTTCGCCTCTCCCCCACCATATTTTCCCAAAAAGAAAATCCCTTATTCATAAGAATAAGGGATTTGTCCTGAAAAATTGCTCGAAGCGCGGCAATTACCAACTTCTATTTTTAAAATATTCCGTCGCCCTGTGTCGAATACCACCGGCGAGATAGAACGAGCCGCAGATCACGACCGGTCCGCCGGCCGACTTGTCCGCCGCGATCTTCAGCGCCTCATCATAGTTTCCGGCCGCGCAGACGTCGACGCAGTGGAAGCCGGCGACCTTTGCCAGCTCTTCCCCGGGGAGGGAACGGTCGTACCCCTCCACCGTGACGGTAGTGATGGATTTGCAAAGCGGGCCGAGCAGCTCCGCCGCACGGTTGTAATTCTTATCCGCCATCATGCCGACAATGGCCGTCCACGCCCCTGCCTGTGGCTCCAACACGCGGCAAAGAGCTTTGATCCCATCGGGATTGTGCGCCCCGTCCAGAAGCACCAGCGGCGTGCGGGAGAGCACCTCCAACCGGGCGGGCAGCGTTGCCTTGTACAGGCCGTCTGCCAGCGCCCCCTCCGGCAGCGGAATCTTGGATGAAGCCAGCGCCTCGATCGCGGTGACGGCGTTGCAGATCTGGTGCCGCCCGATCAGGGAAAGGGCATACTCCTCCCCCCGGAAGGCAAAGCGGCTCCCCATAAGATCGGAGGAAATCAGTTCGATCTGTTCGGTGTCACAAAGGGTGAAAGAGCAGTCCAGCTCTATCGCGTAATCCGAAATCAGCTTGGGAACTTCGGCATGAATCTGCGGCGCGGCGACCACCGGACAGCCGGATTTGATAATGCCGCATTTTTCGGCTGCAATTTCCCGAATCGTGCCGCCGAGAATATCGGTGTGATCCATCGCGATATTGGTGATAACCGAAACCAAGGGGTTTTCCACCACGTTGGTGGAATCCAACCGGCCGCCCAGCCCCGTCTCCAGCACGACATAATCACAGTGCTGTTCCGCAAAATAATGAAAGGCCAGCGCGGTAATCAATTCAAACTCGGTCGGGCCGAGACCATTGGCCGCATTCTCCTCCGCAATGGGGCAAAGGATCGCGGTAATCCTGGCGACCTCCTCCTCCGGAATAAAGGTGCCGTCAATCTGAATTCGTTCCCGGAAATCCACCACATAGGGCGAAGTGAACAGGCCGACGCGATACCCGGCCTCCCGCAAGACGGAGGCCAGCATGGCACAGGTCGAGCCTTTTCCGTTGGTTCCGGCGACATGCAAAGCCTTAATTTCCCGCTGAGGATCTCCATCCCGGGACAGCAGCGCCTCCATCCGCTCAAGGCCGGGCTGTATGCCAAACCGCCGCAGACCGTGAATATAGGACAGCGCCCCTGTGTAATCCATTGTCATAGTCATGTTCTCCCAATCAAGTGCAAAGGCTGCGGCCGGAAATTGGTTATCCACAGATCCGGCCTGCTGCTTCGCCGTTTTTGTCCGATTCAGCTTTATTCGAGAGCGGAAAGACTCTCCTGAATCATCGCAAGCTTCTCGAGCGTTTTGGCCTCCTGTGCGCGTTGGGCGTCGACCACCGCGGCCGGCGCTTTGGAGACAAAGTTCTCGTTTGACAGTTTGGCCCGCACGAATTCAAGTTCCTTCTCTGCCGCGGCTAACTGCTTTTGCAGCCGGGCGCGCTCGGCCTCAATATCCACCAGCTCGTTCATCGGGATGTAGATGCGCGCGTCGGCGGTGACCACAGTCACCGCGCCGGGAATGTCAAACTGCGCGCCGACCTCCACCTCCGAAGCGGAGGCCAGACGCTGCATGAACACCCCGCCGCTTGTGAAGGCATCCGCATACTGCGTCGCGATACAGACCTTCGCCTTTTTGGACGGGGGGACATTCATCTCGGCCCGACGGTTGCGTATGGCGCGCACAGCCGTCATGATCCGTTCAAACTCCGTTTCCTCCGCCGCAAAGCAGAGATCTGCCCTGTATGTCGGCCAGGCGGAGACCATGATGCTCTCCCCCTCGTGCGGCAGGGACTGCCAAATCTCCTCCGTGATAAAGGGCATGAAGGGATGCAGCAGCTTCAAAACACCGTCGAGAACATAAACGAGCACCGCGCGGGTGGCGGCGGCCTTGTCCGCGTCGCCGGAGTTCAGGCCGACCTTTGCCACCTCGATATACCAGTCGCAGAAAACATCCCAGGTGAATTCATACAGCTTGGCGACCGCAAGGCCCAGTTCGAATTTCTCCAGATTCTCGGTCACATCGGCCACCAGCCGGTTGTATTTGGAGAGAATCCATTGATCCTCCAGCGCGAGTCGGTCGGGTAAATGGGCGGGCTGCTCTCCCTCCGGCAGATTCATCCGCACAAAGCGAGAGGCGTTCCACAGCTTATTTGCAAAATTCCGGCTGGATTCCACCTTCTCGGGCGTGTAGCGCATATCGTTGCCCGGGCTGTTCCCGGTCGCGAGCGAGAAGCGCAGCGCGTCGGCACCGTACTTCTCAATTTCCTCCAGCGGGTCGATGCCGTTGCCGAGGGACTTGGACATTTTCCGCCCCTGCGCGTCCCGGACAAGGCCGTGGATCAACACCGTGTTAAAGGGTGCTTTACCGGTATGCTCGATGCCGGAGAACATCATCCGCATCACCCAGAAGGGGATAATATCGTATCCGGTAACCAGTGTATTGGTCGGATAATAGTGCTTGAAATCCGCCGTCTCCTCCGGCCAGCCGAGGGTCGAGAAAGGCCAGAGAGCCGAGCTGAACCAGGTGTCCAGCGTATCGGGATCCTGCGCGATATGGCTGCTGCCGCAGTGGGCACAAACCGACGGCGCGGTTTTGGAGACGGTAATCTCCCCACAGTCGGCGCAGTACCAGGCCGGAATCCGGTGTCCCCACCAAAGCTGGCGGGAGATGCACCAGTCGCGGATATTTTCCAGCCAGTGGAAATAAATCTTCTCAAACCGTTCGGGGACGAATTTGGTCTCCCCCGTTTTAACCGCGTCGACGGCGGGGCCGGCCAGCGGCTTCATTTTGACAAACCACTGCTTGGAGACCCGCGGCTCGACCGTCGTCCCGCAGCGATAGCAGGTGCCGACGTTGTGGTCGTGATCCTCCACCCGGGCGAGGGCGCCCTCTGCCTCCAGATCGCGAACAATGGCTTTGCGCGCCTCGTACCGATCCATCCCGGCATAAGCGGGGTAGTCGGCCGTGATCCTCGCATCTTCGGTCATGACGGTCAGCACCGGCAGGTTGTGGCGCAGACCAACCTCAAAATCGTTGGGATCGTGCGCCGGCGTGATCTTAACGACGCCGGTGCCGAAATCCATCTCCACATACTCGTCGGCGATCACCGGAATCTCCCGGTGTACGAGCGGGAGGATGACCGTCTTTCCCACGGCGTCCTTATACCGCTCGTCGGCCGGGTTGACCGCCACCGCTGTGTCGCCGAGCAGCGTCTCCGGCCGGGTGGTGGCCAGCTCGAGACAGCCGCTGCCATCGGCAAACGGATATTTCAGATGCCAGAAATGGCCGGCCTGATCCGCATACTCCACCTCGGCATCCGAAATGGAGGTCAGGCAGTGGGGACACCAGTTGATAATCCGCTCCCCGCGATAGATCAGCCCTTTCTCATACAGGTTCACAAACACCTCGTTCACGGCGCGGCTGCACCCCTCGTCGAGGGTAAACCGCTCCCGCTCCCAGTCGCAGGAGGAACCGAGCTTCTTGAGCTGCTCAATGATGCGGCCGCCGAATTTCTCTTTCCAGGCCCAGGCCCGCTCTAAAAAGCCCTCGCGTCCGAGCGATTCCTTGGTCAGCCCTTCCTCGCGCATGGCGGCGACGATCTTGGCCTCGGTTGCGATCGAGGCGTGATCGGTACCGGGAATCCAGAGGGTATCATACCCCTGCATCCGCCGCCAGCGGATCAGAATGTCCTGCAGGGTGTTGTCCAGCGCATGTCCCATGTGGAGCTGCCCGGTGATATTGGGCGGCGGAATCACGATGGTATAGGTTTTTTTCCCTTCCTCCCGTTTGGCGTGGAAGTATCCCCCCTCCATCCAGAAACGATAGGTTCGATCCTCCACCTCCGACGGTTCGTAGACCTTTGCCAACTCTTTTGCCATAAAACTGATTCCTCCTAATATTTGACCGCAAGGGCGTGTACGTTTTGGTAAAAAAGGTTTCAAACTGAAAACACGAAAACAGAATGCAGAGACAATAATAATGCAAGAGGCGCCATTTGTCAAATCCCTGCCGGAATTTTCCATGGCTGAACCGCGTCGCCTTGCACATAATACTCTTGCCGGGAGATAAATTGGCTTGCGTTTGTATCCTCCGGCCGCCGCTTCCAGAAGCTGTCCATTGGGCTACGCTTTTGTAAGCGGCGTTCCATTTTTATATCCCAGAGAGCCGACTATTCTCGAGTCTCCACATGGATTCCCCGCCAGATTTTACACATCTTTGAAAAAAGCGTCCGCACACAAAGATGCCGACAAAGGCATCCCGGTGCGCGGATCAATCGTCAAACAGGAACATGCTCTATCCTACTGGCAGAGGTTGGCAAGATAGCTCATCAGGCTCTTGTTCCTCGTAGCGGAGATGTTGTTGATGAACAGAACATCCTGCGCACCAACCTCCCGTACCAGGGCGGGGATGCCGCCGCTTTTCACCTTATGATAATACCGGTAATCAATTACATAAATATTCTGGTAGTTCGGGACAAGGAAGGGTACAAGCGCGTTGCCGAACGACTCCTTTACCACGACGCAGGTGGAGCCGTCGGTCAGATTGGGATTGCGGATAACCGAATACGGATTGTCTCCGCCGATGAAGGCGATATACTTATTGGCGTTGTCATAGTCGGTCGCGTCGGCCACCAGCTCGGCGTTATACTCCACTCCGCTGGCCGTGGTGATGGTGATATCGTTGGTATCGGCCGGCGTGTAGGTGTATACCGTGTCCGGATTGGCGGCGAGGCTGGCGTTCTTCCCCGATTCGGAATAGAAAGAGCCGAGATAGCCGGGATACTGCGCCTCAGTAAAGGCGGAAAGCTCGGCCGGTGTGATTCCTTTCGCTTCCGCAAAGGCGCGATAACTGTAATAGGCGCCCAGCGCCGTCCAGTGATGGTCGGTGCGGAAATACAGGTACTCGTCGCTGTGGGATTTCAGCGCGCCATAGGCGTCGACTTTCTTTATCCCCTCCCGCATGGAGGAATACATATATTCGATCGCCTTTTTCTGGTCGGAGGTATTGATGGTTTTACGGAAAGACTCCGGCAGGCGGACGTCCATGCTCAGCGGAACCACTATGTCGTACACAGTCGCCGTCCCCTCGAGCGAGGCAGCACAGCTATTCACCGCCGTGATATAGGTATCGGCAACCGACTGGACAAAATTATAATATTCATATGCGCTGTCCCCCACAATCAGCAGGGCGCTGAGGCTCTGGGTCGGCACGCCGTCCAGGTTCAGCTCCTTCGGCTCCTCTGACGAGGAGGGCACAGCCGCGTTCGCCTCCGCCGTCCCGGAGGAGGGTGCCTCGCTCATGGGGGCGTCGGGGATTTCCTCCCCCGGGATGACGTCGCCATGCACCTGAGCGGTCGAAAAACCATAGAGATTCTGCATCCTTCCGTTTAAGGAAATCAGCCCCTCCCGAAACGGGAAGGTGTCGGCAAACCAGGTGTTGATGCCGTCAAAAAAGCTACCGTCGAACAGACTGGCAAAGGAAAAGGCTGGAAATTTGGTCAGCTCCCGCTTTTCGCTTTCCGAATAGCTCGGCCGCAGCGGCAGCAACCAGGAGAAAAAAGCGAAAACATACAGGGAAAAGAAGAAAGCCAAAATCTGTACGCCGGCATATTTTCGGCACGGGCGGCGTTTTCGTTCGCGCGATTCGGATGTTGTTTGCGGCATAGTGCGTCCCTCCTTCCTTTAAAACTGAAAATACAAAAACGGATTGTAGCTGTTGCCGACCAGTGCGGTGGTCGAAAGCACCAGCAACAGCACTGGGCAGACTACCCGAAGCGCGGTGTTGACCGCGGCGGCCGGCGTGTATCGCAGGCTCATTCTCTCCAGCGCGACAGAGCAGCGTTTTACAAGCGGGGTGCAGGCCACGATGCAGACGATCAGGATAAACAGATGCGACCAGAGGGCAGAATTCACCTCAAAGCTGGTGAAACCGTTGCCGTTCAGCCCGAACATGCCAAGCAACGTCCGCCCGACCAGGGACAGGTCACGGAATTTGAATAATATCCAGCCGAAATAGACAACGGTCAGAAGATACAGCCGAGAGACAACCGCAGGAAGCGCGGCCAGCTTTTCTTTCAGAAAGGACTTCTCGAGCGCCAGGAAAAGGAAAAAATACAAGCCCCAAAGCATGAAATTCCAGCTCGCTCCATGCCAGAAGCCGGTCAGCAGCCATACAATAAACATATTGATATAGGTGCGCCCCTTCCCCTTCCGGTTGCCGCCGAGGGGTATGTAGACATAATCCCGAAAAAAACTGCCGAGCGACATGTGCCATCGCCGCCAGAACTCCGCTACCGTTCGCGAAGTATAGGGGTAATCAAAATTCTCTTTATAATGGAACCCGATCATGAGTCCCATGCCGATCGCCATGTCGGAATAGGCCGAAAAATCCAGATAAATCTGCAGCGTAAAGGCCAGCACACCCAGCCAGAGCGACAGAGCCGGCCGACTCATCAGAATTGTCACGGCGTCGGCGCCGGCCGCAGCCGAATCGGATAGCAGCAGCGTATCGGCAAGCCGACCGCAGATATTTGCCAGCAGCGCCTTTTTGGCCAGGCCCACGGTGAAGCGGCTCACTCCCTGCGAAATTTCCCGCACCGAAGCCGAACGCTGCATCAGCTCGTTTTCAACATCCCTGTAGCGGACAATGGGGCCGGCAATGCACTGATGAAACAGGCTGACATAAAGCAGCAGAATTTTAAAGCTGCGCTGGGGAGGCACCTCTCCCCTATACACGTCGACGACATAGGAGAGTAACTGAAAGGTGTAAAATGAGATGCCGATCGGCAACGCAATGCTTGGGATCACGGCGGGAAATCCGAAGAGGGCGTTTGTGTTCTCGGCAAAAAAAGTGCCGTATTTAAACACAGCCAGCAGGCCGAGATTGACGACGCAAGCGGCAACAAGGCCAAAGCGCGCGCCAAAGGAGCGGTAGGGCTTGTCCCCAATATACTGCGCCAACAGCCAGTCGGCAAAGGCCATGGCAATCAGCAGCAGGAGGTAAACCGGCTCTCCCCAAGCGTAAAAAATCAGGGAAAAAACAATCATAACGGAGTTTTTCGCCCGGAGATCTTTGGCAAAAACATAAAAAATCAAATTCAGCGGCAGAAAAAGATAAAGGAAAAAAAGACTGGAAAAAACCATGAACGACCCACACTACCTTCCCGAACCGAAAGCCCGGCCGCACAAAGCCGAGCACAACTTACAGCAAATCCAAAATACGAAAGAACCTGGTTTTATGCGACGATTACGACAAAAAAGGTGCTCGGCGCCGGCGTTTTTATCCATACGCCAGCCGACCGAAACCTGCGGCTTTAAAATAACAGGCCTGATACTCTTCACACCTGTTTATCATACAACTTTCCCGCTTTTTCGTCAACAAGGTTTGACAAAAAAGGATCTACAAATCAAAGTAATTCAGCCTTTGGGGGTTTTTCGGTCGTCCTTGTAAAGAAGCAAAGCAAAACGGCGCCGCATCGGCTGAAATCAGCAAAAACAGCGCCGCGTTCTATTTCCCTTGCAATCCAAGCTGTTTCACATGGCCTTTTACAAGCCATCCTCCGCCGGAAGATCGGAAAATCCGCGATATACCCCCGCTATGCAGACCTCCATCGACCGGCAGTATTCCGACATCAGGCGATCGGTTTCCTCCCGCGGCGGACGGGAGGGATCGGCTTGCAGCGGCTCCAAAACATGCAGATCCATCAGCGGCTTCTGCCGGAAGAGGCGGCGAAGGCCGCGACTCTCCCGAAAGGTGATACAAAGCGGCAGAAGCGGCGTGCCCGCCTGCACAGCCAGATAAAAGGCGCCTCGTTTGACCGGATAGAGCCGGTCGGAGTAAGGACGCAGAACCCCCTCCGGATAAATGCTGACACAGCTGCCGTTTTGCAAAGCGCCCGCCATCTCTTCCAGGAAGCGTGCCATATGATGCGGACTTTTGGGGATTGGAACGCCCCCGAGCCAACGAATCAGATGCCGGGCAATGGGGATTTTAAAATTATCCTCCAAAGTGGCGTAATATATCCTCCGGCCCAAAGGCCAAAACAGGCAGTCGATCAGCGCGCAGTCCAAATAGTGGGTATGGTTGCAGGCAACGACCAAGCCGCCCCTACCCGCGCGGCGAAGGTTGGAATACCCGTGCACCCGCACCCCAAGCACCAGCCGGGTATAAAAGGGCAGCACAACATGCGCAAAGCACCGGATGGCTCGGTATCCCAATCGCCGCAGCCGCCCCGCACGCAGATAGTCATACTCCGCGCTGAGAGAAAATGCCCGTGTTTGCGGAAAACAGACCGGATGCCGATCGACTCCGCCCCTTGTGTTTGACGCGGCTTTTGCGGAATCAGGCGTCCTGTTTGACCGACGCATCCAAAGTCCCCCTCTCCCCGCATTCGGCCGCGGCGAGGGAAAACATATCCTCCGCCTGCCGAACGCAGGCGTCCAGGTTGTATGTTTTGCCAAGTTCGGCATAGGCCAGCTCCATCTCCTGCCGTTCACCGGGATGCTCGATCCAATAGTCGATCTTCCCGGCCAGCGCAGCCGGATCTCCGGCCGGAAAGAGGCTGCGGTCATCCAACGCGAACTGCGGCGTCGCCGATTTGTCCGAATCGGCAATCACCGGAACCAGGCCGCCGGCAAATGCCTCCATACACGACATGGCCTCAATCTCCGCGTCGGCGGCGTGTATATACAGGTCGCTCGACGCAATCAGATCCAGCAATTCTTCCTTTGGGTAAAAACCGAACTCCACCGATACGCCGCATTTTTGAGCCAGCTTTTCAAGCACCCGGCGGCGCGGCCCCTGTCCGGCCAGACGAATGGTAATCCGATTCTTGTACCGGGACAGCGCGGCCGCCCGGAGAATAACATCCTGCCGTTTTTCGATCGAAAGACGCCCAATCGAAAGCAGAAGAAACCGCCCCTCCAGCCCCGGAGGATGGGGCAGCTTGCGGTAAACAAAATCCGGGTCAATTCCGTTGGAGATGACGTGCAGGCAACAGGGATAATGGTGCCGCTCCAGCTCCCCCGCAATAAAGCGGCTGGGACAATGCACATGCCCGCACCAGCGGTAAACATACCACCGGAACCAGTTGTAGATCAGATGATTGACCCCCTCCGCCTTACCCAAATGGATGGAGGAAGTGATATTCTCCGGCTGGACATGAAAAGCCGCCGTGTAGGGAACCTTCATCTCCCGGCAAAGACGGATGCCGTTGTGGGTCAGGGCAAAAGGGGTGAGAAAATGCGCCACATCCGCCCAGGCAAAAGCACGGCGCAAAAGCGGAACATCGGTCTTTGCAAACACCATGCCCTGAGAGGTAATCAGCCGGTCAAATACCGGAATATACTGCTTTTTCATCAAATACTCGGTATCGCCCGGCCGGCCGGTGCTGACGATCCGCACCGTGTGCCCGTGGGCGCGCAGCGTCTCGCAAAAGCGGCGGGCGGAAATCGTCATCCCGTTATTGGCCGAAAAAAACTGGTCGGTCACAAGCAAAATTTTCATTCTTTTCCAATCCCTTTTTTCGCGCATTCCATCCCGAGTGTACTTCCGGTACAAATTATACCTCCAAACCCTTCCCCTGTCAACGGGGGCGGGGAATCCACGCGAAAGCCCCCGGATACCACTGCCGCTTGTGTATCCGTCAGCGTTGGCGCCGCGGAGGAAGAATTTGCGCGATTTCTCTATACGACGCGCAAAAAAACGGCCGCCGAACCGGGAGCCTATATAGGTTCCGATTCAGCGGCCATGCGCATATCATTTGTTTTTTCCTTCATGCATCGTTCGGGAGATTGCCGGACAGGTACTCAGGACTGCGCCTTATACGCCCTGCCGATATCCTTGCGGTAGTGCGCACCGTCAAAGGTGATTCCCAGCACCGCGTCGTAAGCAGCCTGCAGCGCGGCGGTCAGATCCTCTCCCAATGCGGTCACGCCGAGGACGCGGCCACCGTTTGTCAGGAACTTTCCGTCCTTATACGCCGTGCCGGCATGGTAGACGGTCGCGCTCTCCACCTGCCCCATTTCGTCGAGGCCATGGATTTCGATCCCCTTCTGATAACTGCCGGGATACCCGCCCGACGCCATCACGACGCAGGCGGCCGCCCGCTCCGACCAACGGATGTCGAGATCGCAAAGCCGGCCGTCGATGACCGCCTCCACAATTTCGAGCAGATCGCTCTCCAGCCGGGGGAGGACCACCTGGGTCTCCGGATCGCCGAAGCGCGCGTTATACTCGATCACCTTGGGACCGTCGGCCGTCAGCATCAGCCCGAAGTACAGACAGCCCTTAAAGGGGCAGCCCTCCTCCCGCATGGCCGCGACGGTGGGGAGAAAAATCTCCCGCATACAGCGGTCGGCCATTTCCTCATCATAGAATGGGTTGGGCGAAACCGTTCCCATTCCACCGGTGTTGGGGCCAAGGTTTCCGTCGAACACCCGCTTGTGGTCCATCGAAGAAACCATCGGCACAACCGTCTCCCCATCGGTGAAAGAGAGCACCGAAACCTCCGGCCCGGTGATAAATTCCTCTACCACCACCCGGTTGCCGGAGGCGCCGAACACCTTGTCGGTCATGATGGTGCGGATGGCCGCCTGTGCCTCCGCATAGCTTTCGGGCAGCATGACCCCCTTGCCGAGGGCGAGGCCGTCCGCCTTGATGACCGCAGGATATTTGTTCTGCTGTTTGATATAAGCCAGTGCCTCTTCCGGCCGGTCGAACACCGCGTACCCGGCCGTCGGGATGCCGTATTTTTTCATCAGGTTTTTAGAGAACACCTTGCTGGCCTCAATCCGCGCGGCTGCGGCCGATGGACCGAAAGCGCGGATACCCGCCGCCTCCATCCGGTCGACCATGCCGGCCGCCAGCGGGTCGTCGGGCGCGACAAAGACAAGGTCGACCCCCTCCCGCACGGCGAGATCGACCATGCCGTCGATGTCATCGGCCGGCACGGGAAAGCAGGTCGCATCCCGCGAAATGCCGCCGTTTCCCGGGGCACAAAGAATTTTCTCCACCTTCGGGCTTTTTTTCAGGGCTTTGATCAGCGCGTGCTCCCGGCCGCCGCCGCCCACCATCAGAATCTTCATAGTACGAAGCCTGCCTTTCGTCAAATCTTCAAATTCCGGCCGCACAAACGCACGGCAGAGAGGCTTCCGCTTAGTGATGGAACAACCGGATGCCGGTAAAACACATGGCCATGCCGTATTTGTCGCAGGTTTCAATCACATTGTCGTCCCGGATCGAACCGCCCGGCTGCGCAATGTAGGAGACGCCGCTGCGCTTTGCCCGTTCAATATTATCTCCGAACGGGAAGAACGCATCCGACCCAAGCGAAACGCCGGTCACGGCTGAAAGAAACGCCTTTTTCTCTTCCCGCGTCAAGGGAGCGGGACATTCGGTAAAGAACTGCTGCCACATGCCGTCGGCCAGCACATCCTCATAATCGTCCGAGATATAGACGTCGATGGTGTTGTCCCGATCGGGGCGGCGGATGTCCGCCTTAAACGGCAGGGCAAGCACCTTCGGATGCTGGCGGAGATGCCAGATATCGGCCTTGTTCCCGGCGAGACGGGTGCAGTGAATCCGCGACTGCTGGCCGGCGCCAATGCCGATGGCCTGCCCGCCCTTGGCGTAGCAGACCGAGTTGGACTGGGTATATTTCAGGGTTATCAGCGCAATGACGAGGTCAAGCTTTGCCTCCTCCGGGAAAGCTTTCGCCTCGGTGACAAAATTCTCCAGCATATCCACGCCGATCCTCAGGTCGTTGCGCCCCTGCTCGAAGGTGACGCCGTACACCTGCTTATGCTCGACGGCGGCAGGGACGTAGGCGGGGTCGATCTGAACCACGTTATAGCCGCCTTTGCGCTTGGATTTGAGAATCTCCAGCGCCTCATCCGAATAACCGGGAGCGATGATGCCGTCCGACACCTCCCGCGCAAGGAGGGTAGCGGTCGCCTTGTCGCACGGCTCGGACAGCGCGACCCAATCGCCGTAGGAGGACATCCGGTCGGCGCCCCGCGCGCGGGCGTAGGCGGCCGCGATCGGCGTCAGTTCCAGATCATCAACAAAATAGATTTTCTTCAGCGTGTCCGACAGCGGCAAGCCGATCGCCGCGCCGGCCGGACTGACATGCTTGAAAGATGCGGCTGCCGGGTAACCCGTGGCGGCAGCCAGCTCGCTGACCAGCTGCCAACTATTGAAGGCATCCAAAAAATTGATATATCCTGGCCGGCCGTTCAGCACCTCGATCGGCAGGTCAGAGCCGTCGGCCATAAAAATCTTTGACGGCTTCTGGTTGGGGTTGCAGCCATATTTCAGTTCGATTTCCTTACGCATAAAGCACAGAACCTCCCTCAGACATTTTTGTTGACAATGCGGGTCTCCCACTCTCCGGTGGCGAGGTCGATGAACCGCACAAACAGAGACACCTTGTTGTCGCTGTTCAGACTGTTCCACACCATGTCGGTGAAATCATCAATCTCTCCCGAAATTGCGACCGGCTCGGGTTCTCCGCAAAAAGAAGGGATCGGATCGCCGTCGCAGCGGTAGGTGTGGATGAAACGACCCTCCCCTGCGACCGGCGCGTCGTACTCATAAAAAAAACGCTCGCAGGAGGCGCGGTTCCCTCCCGCACTCTTGAGAATGGACAGCTTATAGCTGAATTTTCCCTCGTTTACCCGGCCGACCGCCGAGATACGGGGGGTGAAATTCGGGGCATCCGGCTCGAAAGCACGGGTACGCAGGGCGGCCTCAAAACTCTCGCCCTGTTTCAGATAAGCGTACACCGTGTCGGTCTGGTCGCCGTTGGTGACGACGGTGGCATTTTTGAAAACCCGCACCGGGGCATAGATAATCAGAGAAGGATCCGCCAGCTTGGAGGGATTGAACGCCTCGGTCCGGATGCCGTCGCCGTCGGTGACAAACACCCGGTTGCGGCTGTTTTCGCTCCGCCCCATGATGAAGTAGGCGAACACACCCCGCTTGCCGTCGGGGGTGAGGCCGGCTACGATGCCGCGGCCGGGATAGGCATTCTCTTTCAGCAGCTTGTCCAGATGGTACAGTTCCATGAATCGCGCTCCTTTTTTTCAAATTGAATTTCAACGCCGTCATCCGAAAAGTTCGTCCCGGAAAGCGGGCGCATGTTTACATGTTTCGATAGCGTAAAGAGGGGGTATTGCTCCGCAATAAAAAAACACAATTTCAATGCCGTCCCCCTCGTCATGCTTTCGCATGACAACCGGGAGACACGGCGACAAAAAATATCCGCCGCCAAAGTTTCCTTTTAATTCAACCTTGATTTGGCGGTCATTTTTTATTGCTCCGCAATAAAAAACACAATTTCAATGCCGTCCCCCTCGTCATGCTTCCGCATGACAACCGGGAGACACGGCGACAAAAAATATCCGCCGCCAAAGTTTCCTTTTAATTCAACCTCGATTTGGCGGTCATTTTTTATTGCTCCGCAATAAAAAACACAATTTCAATGCCGTCCCCCTCGTCGTGCTTTCGCATGACAACCGGGAGACACGGCGACAAAAAATATCCGCCGCCAAAGTTTCCTTTTAATTCAACCTCGATTTGGCGGTCATTTTTTATTCCAAAATTTCAGTGTGCCGGCCGCAAACCCGCAGCCGCCCGTCGCAGAAGAGCTGCACCGCCCGGGGGAGAAGCTTCCACTCAGCCTCCTCCATCACGCGGCGCTGGAGAGTTTCGGGCGTATCGTCCGGCAGGATCTCCACCGCCTTTTGCAGGATGATGGCGCCGCCGTCCGGAACCTCGTTGACAAAATGCACCGTGGCGCCGGTCACCTTGACGCCGTAGTCCAGCGCCGCCTCATGCACATGCAGGCCATAGTACCCCTTGCCGCAGAAACTGGGAATCAGAGCCGGATGAACGTTGATGATACGGTTTTCATACCGCCGAACCACCCGCTCTCCAAGGATGGAGAGAAATCCGGCCAAAACCACCAGCCCCGCATCGTACTTTTCCAACAGGCGGAGGAGTTCCCCCTCCACATCGGCGCCAGAATTACGGGAAGGCAATACCTCCCCCGGGATGCCGGCGGACGCCGCCCTCTCCAGGGCGTAGACCCCCGCCTTGCTGGAGATGACACAGCAAATCCGGCCGCAGCCGAGCCGCCCCTCCCGCCCGGCGTCGATCAACGCCTGCAAATTGGTTCCCCCGCCGGAGACCAACACAGCTATATTCATAAATACAGAAACTCCTTTCCTGTCTTGAAAGTGCCGGGAAAGTTCTCCAAAACGGTTTAAATGAAAAAGAGGCTCTAAAGACGACTCTGCGCAGAAAAACAAACGGTTTTGCCGGACAAGGCGCCGCCCAAGGCCTCTTTTCAAAATAAGACTATTTTAGAATCACGCTGCCGTCGCCCTCGGCGATTTCACCCACGATGTAGGCCGTCTCCCCCGCCCCGGTCAGAACGCGAACCGCCTCGTCCGCCTGATCGGCCGGGACGACGCACATCAGCCCGACACCCATGTTGAAGGTGTTGTACATATCCCGCTCCGGGATGCCGCCGCGGACCTTCAGCACGTCAAAAACCGGCAGGACGCGGACCGCCGCCTTCTCCACCACGGCGTCGACTCCGTTTTTCAGCATACGGGGAATATTCTCATAAAAGCCGCCGCCCGTAATGTGAGAGACCGCCCGAACCTCCACCGCCTGCATCAGTGCAAGCAGCGGTTTCACATAGATTTTTGTGGGAGTGAGCAGCGCCTCTCCCAGCGTCATGCCCAGTTCGTCCACATATACCTTCAGATTGATCTCATTGACGTCAAAGACCTTCCGCACCAGCGAAAATCCGTTGGAGTGCACGCCGGAGGAAGCCACCGCAACAATCGCGTCGCCGGGACGCACCCGGCTGCCGTCGATAATTTTGGAGCGGTCGGCCATCCCGACGCAAAAGCCGGCCAGATCATATTCGTCCACCGGGTAAAAACCGGGCATTTCGGCCGTCTCTCCCCCGATCAGGGCGCAGCCGGCCTGCCGGCAGCCGGCCGCGACGCCAGCCACAATATCGGCGACCCGTTCCGGCACATTCTTCCCCACCGCGATGTAATCGAGGAAAAAGAGGGGCTGCGCGCCGGCGCAAGCCACGTCGTTGGCACACATGGCCACGCAGTCAATCCCGACCGTATCATGCTTGTCCATCAAAAAAGCAATTTTCAGCTTGGTACCTACCCCGTCGGTGCCGGAGACCAGAACCGGCTCCTCCATCCCGGAGAAATTCGGTTTAAACAATCCGCCGAAGCCGCCGATGCCCGACAAAACGCCCGGCGTGTTGGTCGAAGCAACATGGCTTTTCATCAATTCGACCGCACGGTATCCGGCCGTCACGTCGACGCCGGCCGCTTTATAACTGTCCGAGTAACTGTTGTTGCTCATTACGCACTCTCCTTCAAATCTGCCGCGCCGTGGGGCGGCCGTTTTTTATCCGTTCAGCTCGCTTTGCAGCGCGCGGTCAGCCTCCAGCACCTCAGCCGTCATCCGCGCCTTCATCTCGGTCAGCCGCGCTGCCAGCCCCTCGTCCGAGAGGGCCAGCATTTGCGCCGCCAGAATCGCGGCATTTGCCGCACCGTCGATGGCGACCGTCGCAACCGGCACGCCCTTTGGCATCTGCACGGTCGACAGCAGCGCGTCCATCCCGTCAAGGACCGAGGCCTTAATCGGAATGCCAATCACCGGCAGAATGGTGTGCCCGGCCAGTACGCCGGCCAGATGTGCCGCCTTACCGGCCGCCGCGATAATCACGCCGAAGCCGTTCTCCCTCGCCGAAGCGGCAAAAGCGCAGGCCTCCGCCGGGGTGCGGTGGGCTGACATTACCCGTGTCTCACACTCGATCCCGAGGGATTTAAGTGTGTCGATTGCACCACGCACGACCGGAAGATCGCTTTTGCTCCCCATAATCACCGCTGCTTTTTTCGCCATGATCCGAAAACCCCTTTCAACCGGGCGGAAGTTGCCGGGAGCGGCCTCTTCCACATATCCAAACAAAGTAGTTATATTTTAATGCATACAGGTGGAAATTTCAAGCAAATCGTGCGACAAATTATTTTTCCTGTCGGATTGGCGGATATCTTTCGGCTGTCAAACTACATTTTGTATATTCTGCCAAAAAGGGGCCGTCTGGCGCCATAGGTCTTGTAGCAAAACAAAAATTCAACAAAAAAGCGGTCAAATTTCGCTCCCGTATCCCAATTTACAAGCCGGAAAATTTCTGCTATAATAACACACAAACCGACCGTGAACCGGCCTTTTTCTCAAAGCCCGGCGCCGCGGTCTGCCATTCAGAGGAAGGGGGCGTTTTTATGGAATATTCAGTCAATCCGGCCAAGCTCAGCGCGGTCTTTATGCTCCCTTGCGAGGTTGTGGACAAGCATATCAAGCTGGCCGGTGCCGTCCAGCTCAAGGTGCTGCTCTTCGCCATGCGCAATCTGGCGGAGGGGGTCACGGCCGCCAAAATCGCCGACGCGCTCTCCCTGCCGGAGGTGGACGTGGCCGACGCACTGCTCTACTGGACCGAGTCGGGCATCCTGATCCGCGCGGGCGAGGCGGCGCAGCCGGCCGAGCAGGTAGAGGCCCCCGCCCCAGCCGGGCCGCCCAAAAAAGCGGTGGTGGCCGTCAAGCCCTCCCGGGAGGAGGTCATCCGCCGCGGCAACGAGTCGGAGGAGATCGCTTTCCTCCTGCGAGAGGCACAGGTGAAATTCGGGCGCGGCCTCCGCGCGGCCGAGATGTCGACCCTTGTCTGGCTGCACGACGACGAGGGAATGAACGCCGCCGTGCTGCTCATGCTGATCGAATTTGCCAAATCGGTCGACCGCTGCACCATCGGCTACATCGAGCGCACCGCCCTCGACTGGATCGAGGACGGTGTGGAAACGCTGGCCGAGGCGGAGGAAAAAATCTGCGCCATATATGCCGCGCGGAGCGCCTGGGGCCTTGTGCAGGCGGCAGCCGGCCTCGACAAGCGCCGCCCCAGCAAGTCGGAAGAGGCGGCAGCCCTCCGCTGGGTGAACGAGTGGGGCTTTGGCAAGCCGATGCTTTCAGCCGCCTATGACGAGTGCGTCAACCACATCGGCAAATTCAACGTAAAATATATGGATAAGGTGCTTAGCGACTGGCACAGGCAGAACCTGAGAACGCCGGAGGAGGCGGCCGCCGCCAGACAGCAGCCGTCCGGCAAACAGCAGAAGGGCGATTTTTCCGCTTATGACCTCAACAGCTTTCAGGCCTTTTTGGATCAGCAGGCCCTGCAGGATCAAAACGGCCGGTAACATACACGCTCCCACCCGGGAAGAAAGGCGAATGACTTATGAGCTTTGGCAAGGAAATTATGGCCGCCGCCATGGCGCAAAAGGAGGCGCAGCGCAAGGCGGCCGAGCGGACGGCCTCCCGAAAAAAAGCGGACGTCTACGCCGCGCGGCCGGAACTGACGGCTCTGGATATGCAGATCTCGGCCGCCGGGAGCCGGCTGGCCGTGACCGCATTATCGGGCGGCGATCTCTCCCCTCTGCGGGAGGAGATCCGCCGTCTCTCGGACAAAAGGGCTGCACTGCTGCAAAGCGTCGGCTGCGGGCCGGAGGATTTCAAGCCCGCCTACACCTGCGCCGCCTGTCAGGACACCGGGTTTGTGAACGGACGGGTCTGCGCCTGTGTAAACACCCTCTGCGCCAAGCTAAGCTGCGAGCGTATGTCAGCCGAAATGCCGCTGGCCGACAGCCGGTTTGACAACTTTGACCTCTCCTTTTACACCGACCGACCGGGTGAAAACGGGCTTGTCCCCCGCAAACAGATGGCGGCCATCCTGGCGTATTGCAAAAGCTATGCCGAGAGCTTCTCCCGCGAGTCGGGGAACCTTCTGCTGATGGGCAACACCGGTCTTGGAAAAACCCACCTCTCGCTGGCCATCGCGTCCGGCGTGATCGAACGGGGCTTCGGGGTGGTGTACGGGCCGGCCTCGCGGCTGTTCGAGCGGGTCGAGCGGGAGAAGTTCAGCGGCGCCGGCAGCGGGTACAAGGACGCGCTGCTCGGCTGCGATCTGCTGATCGTCGACGACCTGGGGACCGAGTTCTCCACCCCCTTTACCGTCGCGCTGGTTAACGATCTTGTCAATACCCGCATCCTCGAAAAGAGGCCAACCGTCATCAGCACCAACTTCGGTTTTAAGGAGCTGGCGGAGAAATACACCTCCCGCGTGACCTCCCGCCTGATCGGCTGCTACACGGTCAGGCAGTTCATCGGGCAGGACGTCCGGCAGCAGCTTCAGATGCAAAAGGCCGGGGGGCGATAGAAACCGCGGCGCACACCTTTCGTGTGCGCCGCGGTTTCTTTATTTCTTCGCAAGGTTTGTGAACGCCTTTCCCTTCTGTCTGGCGTAAAGCAGCGCACAATATGCGCCGCCCGCACAGTGATCTACATAGAAAATAACCAAATCAGACCGGTCGATCATCACACGATTGCGCACACTATAGGCAGTTTTACAAAAGCAGGCCGCCGCTTCACTGCATATTTCTATCTCGTCGTAATATGCCTCAAAATATTCCCGATTTTTTTCATATTCGGATTTCTCATACGGAAGAATCAATGTTAACGCACTGTTATCATTTCTTGCTTGCCGCTTTGCCTTTTTTATGGAAGAACTTACAATCTGGTCAAATTCACCCTCCTGCCCCGCCAAAAAATTAACATATTCATGTGTATAAATCAAATCGCAAACCATAGTATACACCTGCTCCTCCAGATACAGACTATCCTCGACCTGTCTGTGACCAAAAAAGCTTATGGTCAGGATATTTGAAAAGTCCACACAAATCCCACCCAATTCAGAAATAAAGCACCTATATGGGGATTATATCCCCTTAATAAAAAAGATTATAACCCCCATAATAAGCATAAAAGATGGGGGCCATACTATATATGATTCAATTTGACAAGCTATGGAAACTGATGGAGGAAAAAAGCGTAACGACTTACTGGCTTCGTGAAGAATGCGGTTTTGACAACAAAACAATCCGCCGATTAAAAGCGAACGAAAATGTAGAAGCCAAAACATTAAATAAGCTGTGTAAAGCGTTACAATGCGAGTTGGAAGATATCGCTGAATATATTCCAGATTAAATTATCCTTTTGCTATCCTTTTGCAAAGGTTGTGTGGGGATTATATCCCCTTAACATTACAGATTATAACCCCCATAATGTGTTGTGTCAAGGTCGGGGGTTGGTAAAATGATTCTATATGACAGATTATGGGTAATCATGAAAAGCAGAGGCGTATCCACCTATTATCTTCGAGAGATAACCGGTATCGACAGCAAGACGATCCGTCGCCTGAAAGCAAACGAAAATATAGAAACCAAAACGCTCAATAAATTATGCGAGGCACTGAACTGCCGAATAGAAGACATAGCGGAATATATACGCGATAAGAAATAAAGGATCTGCATGAACAAGCCATGTGGATCCTTTATTTATATATAATTATTTTTTCTCCATCTATATGCGATTCACCGACAAGGGGATATCCCCCTTGGTCGCTTCGGGGAAGGAAATCTTAACGGGAGAGACCCATCGAAAGGCTCTCTCCCGTTAGCGGCTCTTTCCCTCATTTCTGTCTGTACAGAAATGAGGGGCGCCACAGCATTTGAAATCTTTGCGCTCGGACTATGGTAAAGACAAAAGTACGGTGTTTGAACTTTATGCCCAAACACGAAGCAAAGACACGGCAAACTTTATGTTTATACAAATTTGAGGCCTTTGCGCCCGGGCCGCAGGAGCCCCATGCGTTTAGAAAGAGGGACCCCCTGCCCCATTTTTTTAAACCCCCGCCATCCGTCGGAACTCCGCCTCGTCGATCACCGGCACGCCGAGAGACCGCGCCTTGTCCAACTTGCTGCCGGCTGCCTCCCCCGCCAGGACGTATGCCGTCCGTTTCGACACGCTGCCCGAGACCTTGCCTCCCAGTCCCTCGATGATCGCGGCCGCTTCGCTGCGGGTGTAGGTCGGCAACGTTCCGGTCAGCACGAAGGTCAGCCCCTCGAACACACCGTCGGACGGCCGCAGGTCGGAGGTCATGCGAACCCCCGCCTCGCGCAGGCGGTCGATCAGCTCCCTCGTCTGCGGCAGGGCAAAGAACTCGGCCGCGCTCGCAGCGATGACGCCGCCCAGCCCGTCGATGGCCGCCAGCGCCTCGGCCGGAGCGGCCAGCACCTCCTCCATCGTCGGGAAGGCGGCGGCGATCAGCTTGGCGGTTTTCAGCCCGACATGCCGGATGCCGAGCGCGTAAATCAGGCGATAGAGATCGCTCTCCTTGGACGCCTCCAGTGCAGTGAAAATGTTGTCGGCCGATTTCTCCCCCATCCGGTCGAGGCCGGCCAGCGTCTCCCGATCCAGGTGATAGAGGTCAGCCGGCGTACGCACCAGCCCCTGCTCGGCAAGCTGGGACAGCACAGCCGGCCCCAGCCCTTCGACGTCCATCGCGTCACGGGAAACAAAGTGGATCAGGTGCCGGAGGAGCTGCGCCGGGCAGGCCGCGTTGGTACAGCGGAGAACGGCCTCCCCCTCCTCCCTGCTGACTGCCGCACCGCAGGAGGGGCAGACCGCCGGCATGGCAAACGGCTCGCTCCCGGCGGCGTGGGCGACGACCCCGACCACCTCCGGAATGATGTCGCCCGCCTTGCGGACGAGAATGCGGTCGCCGATACAGATGCCCTTCTGGGCGATAAAATCCTCGTTATGCAGCACCGCCCGGCTGACAGTCGTGCCGGCCAGCGTGATGGGGTCGAAAAGAGCGGTCGGCGTCAGCGCGCCGGTACGCCCCACCCCGATGTCGATCGAGCGGAGGGTGGTCTCCTTCTCCTCCGGCGGGTATTTGAAGGCGATGGCCCACTTGGGATATTTTGCCGTGCTGCCCAGCACCTCCCGCAGTGCAAAATCGTCCACCTTGACGACCGCGCCGTCGATATCGAAGGGGAGACTGCCGCGCAGGCTGCCGATCCGGCGGATCTCCTCCACTGCAGCGTCCATAGTCGCGCAGGCGGTATAAAACGGCAGGGTGCGGATCCCCAGGCCGCGCAGATAATCCAGCGACGCAATGTGGGAAGAAAGCTCCCTCCCCTCCACCTGCTGAACGTTAAAAACAAAGATATCCAGGCTCCGCCGTGCGGTCACCCGCGGATCCTTCTGCCGCAGAGAGCCGGCCGCCGCGTTGCGGGGATTTTTGGGAGCAGGCTTTTCGGCATTCTCCTGCGCCTCGACAAGCTTCAGAAAGCTGTCGTGGGGCATGTAGACCTCCCCCCGCACCTCAAGAAAAGGCGGCGCGCCGTCCAGCCGCAGCGGGATGGCGGAGATCGTGCGCAGATTGGCGGTCACATCCTCTCCCACCGCGCCGTTGCCGCGGGTCGAACCGCGGGTGAAAATCCCGTCGGTGTATTCGAGAGAGACCGAAAGCCCGTCGATCTTCGGCTCGACCGAGTAGGTCACGCTCTCCCCCGCCGCCTCCCGCACGCGGCGGTCGAAAGCGTACAGCTCCTCCTCCGAAAAGGCGTCCTGCAGGCTCTCCATCACGACGGCATGCTCGACCGGTGCAAATAAGCCGGAGGCGTCTCCCCCGATCCGCTGGCTGGGAGAATCCGGCTCCACAAGATCGGGATATGCCCCCTCCAGCGCGAGCAGTTCGTTCATCAGCGCGTCATAGGCGAAATCGTCGATCTCGGGATCGTCCTCTTCATAATACCTTTTGCTGTGATAGCGCAATTCGGCCGCCAGCGCGGCGATCCGCTGCTTTGCGGTTTTTCTGTCCATGCCGTCCCTCCATTGTTATCACGCAGAGCGGCCCCCGGCCGTCCCCTGTAATCTGCATTGTTTTTATTATATCCGTTTCCCACGGCAAAATCAATTGCTTTCCTCACCCGAGACAAGCCTTCCCAAAATTGTCCCGCCGTTCAGGTCGATCGAGGTAAAGGAGTCCGGCACGGCGCCGACAATCACCGTCTGCCCCACCATATAGTCGGTCGAAAAAGAGGAGGAGGCCCGCCCGGTCGGCAGCATGATGTACATATCGGCCGAAACCCGCAGGGTAATGGTATGCATGGTCTGGTTGATTCCGGCCGAGGTGAAAGCGCTCTCAAAGCTGGCGGTAACATTTGAGGACATTTGCAGACTGATCCGGACAACCGGACCCCGCCCGGCCAGGTAGGACAGTCCGGTCAGGTTGCCGAGAGGGATCGAAACGGTCGAACGTTCATCCTCGGCCACGCGGGCGCGCACCCGATCAATGACCGAGGTTTTGATTTGATTGATCTGTACCGTGTTGGCCTCGGCCGTGTCGATCTCCCCCTGCGCGTTGCGGCTGAGGACGATCAGATCGGTGTAGGCAACGTCGTTTTGTGCAAAATAATCGGCTACCGCAGCGTTGATGATCTGATTGGCGCGGATGGCCGCCTCTGCCTCAGCAAAATCGCGGATGAGCGGATACAGCCTGCGGTCGAGGGCGAACAGCGCCACGCCGAGGATCAGCAAAGCTGCAATCAGCCGCACAAGGGCGCTCCTCCTTTTCCGACGCTTGGACGGCGACAGATAGGTCGTTTTCTTCATACCGGCTCCCCTCCTTTTTACCAAAATACGCAAACCGCGCCGTTTTGGTTCAAAAGCTTCAAAAACCGGGCCGAAACGGCGCGAAAACGGAATAAAAATAGAAAAGCGACGAAAAATAACCCTTGAGGTGAGGCGCTTTGTATATAACCATCTTCCGTACGGCGCTGCTGTACATTGCCGTGATTGTTGCGCTGCGGGTCATGGGTAAGCGGCAGATCGGCGATATGCAGCCGGGAGAGCTGGTCATCACCATCCTGATTTCCGAGCTGGCGGCCATCCCGATCCAGGACACCACCCAGCCGGTCGCAAACGGCGTGATCGCGATTTTTATGCTGGTGGTGCTGGAGGTTTTGGTCTCCTTCGCGGCGATGAAGCTGACCCCGCTCCGCCGGCTGATCAACGGACGATCGGCGGTCATCATCGAGGACGGCGTGATCGACCAGAAACTGATGCGGCAGATGCGGGTGACGGTCAGCGATCTTTTGGAGGTACTGCGCGGACAGGGGGTGTTCGATGTCGCCAAGGTTGCGTACGCTATACTGGAGACCAATGGCAGCCTCAGCATCCTGCTGAAAGCGGCCGATCAGCCGGCGACGGCGGGAGACGTCGGTGCGGGCGGCAGCTACGAGGGAATCGGCGCACTGGTGATCAACGATGGCGTCGTGTTTGACGACGGCATTCGCCTGGCCGGCTCCAGCCGGAAAAAGGTCTTTTCCATTTTAAAAAAACAGGGACTCGACCCCGACCGGGTCTTTTTGATGACTCTGTGCAAAAACGGGGATCACTATATCGTAGAACGAAAACATCGCTGAACAAAGGAAGCGCCGTCCGGCGTATCCGAAGGCGCAGCGTCTCTTTCAGCAATTCCAAAAGCGAAACCGACATCGTACCACCGCGCCGGGAAGAAAAACGAAATCCAAAGAATGGGAGGAGGATACACTGTGAAACGTCTGATCCTGACGGCCGCCATTTTCCTGATCTTAATTCTTCTGTGCACCGCCGGGCTGTACACTGTCTCCTCCTTTACTGAAGAGATGGACGGTTTGCTCGAGCGGGCGATTCTCTTGGCCGAAGCCGGACGATTTGAGGCGGCGGCGGAACTGGCGCAGGCGGCCGAGGATCGCTGGGTCGAGATCGAACCGAAAATCTCTTTCTTTGTCAATCACGATGTCGTATCCGCCGTGGGAGAATCGGTCGCCGGACTGCCGCCTTTGGCCAAAGAGGAGACCGCGTCGGATTTTCTCTCCCTTTGCCGGACGGCGAAAATTTCCCTGGTCCATTTGGCCGACAGCCAAAGAGTAAGCCTCTATAATATTTTTTAACCGGCCGGAAGCCGTTTCGCTTCGCACTACCGCCTCTTGTCAGAACGCAGAATTTATAGGCGGTCCGGCCCGTCGTCTCACAGTACGCAAAGCGGTCGTTGATCAGATAAATCTCCTTGTTAAAGGCTACGCTGATGTGAAGGGTTTTCAGCACGCCCTCAACTGTAGCCCAGATACATATCGCACACGACGTATCCGTCGTAAAATCCTGGTGCAGCACGCGAACGACCTACAGTTCCATATTTATCAGGTAAAAATCAACCCTCCGGTTGTTTCGGTCTCCCAAACTTTTGCGGCGACAAGCAGATCGTCAGGTGTCCTTTCTGTCGGCATCAAAATATAATCATACACAAAGGACAGCGCGGTACGGCCGCAATCATCAATCGCACCATATAACACCCCATCCGCGGCCACGAGGCCGGCGACAAGGTAGCCGGTCGGCGTGATCCCCGCCGGTGCCGCAAACCGCAGAGGCAGCTCCGTCAGGCACAATTTTTCCTGCGCTTCGGCCGCTGCCTGGAGTAGAATATACCATGCAGCAGCACCGCGGACAAAAGAATACTCTATACTTTTTTCAATTCAAAAACTCCCTTTCAATATAGCTCAACCCAAAATAAATCCAGTGAAAGTATACACCTCAGATTGTGATAATCAGGGCTGAACATTTGTAATCATGTCACATTTTTAACGCGTTCCGAGACAAATTGCCCTGCAACGCTGCTGAAAATGTAAAATTATTAAAAACCCGGGAATTCCGGCTTGCAAGGCAAAGCCACAGAATGTATAATATTTGATAACATGCATCACCCGGCAGGCCAGAATTCCTGCACCGGCAATGCGAAAGGAGAATGGCATGCAGTACACATCCGACGCAAAAAGGCCGATTGAAGTATTTGATTCCACCCTCCGCGACGGCGCGCAGGGGGAGGGCATTGCCTTTTCGATTGAAGATAAATTGAAAATTGTCGCGGCGCTCGACGATTTGGGCGTTGCATATATTGAGGCGGGCAATCCCGGCTCCAACCCCAAGGATATGGAGTTTTTCGAGCGCGCCGCCGGCCTTGGCCTGCGGGCAAAGCTGGTGGCTTTCGGCTCGACCTGCCGAAAGAACACACCGCCGCAGGAGGATTCCAATCTCCGTGCCGTTCTTTCGGCAGGGACACAGACGGTCTGCATTTTCGGAAAATCCTGGGCCTTTCAGGCGACCGAGATTCTCGGCATTTCGCGGGTGGAAAACCTTTCCCTGATTGAAGAAAGCTGCCGGTACTTGAAATCGGCGGGAAAAGAAGTCATCTTCGACTGCGAACACTTTTTCGACGGATACAGGGACGATCCCGCCTACGCGCTCGAATCAGCCGCCGCCGCCCTGCGGGGCGGAGCGAACGCAATCTGCCTTTGCGATACGCGGGGCGGCTCCCTCCCGGCCGAAGTGGGAGAGATCACCGCCGCCGTCTGCGCCGCCTTTCCCGGTACACGGGTGGCCATCCACCCCCACAACGACATCGGCTGCGCCGTCGCTTGTGCGATCGAGGCGGTGCAGGCCGGCGCGACACAGGTGCAGGGCACCTATCTCGGATTTGGGGAGCGATGCGGCAATGCGGCGCTGTCCTCGATCATTCCGGCGTTGCAGCTCAAGCTTCCCTACCGCCTGATTCCGGAGGAAAAGCTGTCCGCCCTGACCGCCACTGCCAACCGGATTGCCGAAATCTCCAACACCTCCATCAAGCGGAACGAGCCGTTTGTCGGCCGCAGCGCCTTCGCGCACAAGGCGGGCATGCACGCCGACGGTGTGCTGAAAAACCCGAAATCCTTCGAACACATGGACCCCGAAACGGTCGGCAACCGCCGCCGCGTCCTGATGTCCGAAATGACCGGCCGCACGGCCGCCTACTCCAAAATCCGGGCCATTCTGCCCGGTCTCACCCGCGAGTCAGAGGAGGTTGCTGCCGTCATCACCGAACTGAAGCGGCGCGAACAGCAGGGTTATCAGTACGAGGGCGCCGACGCCAGCTTTGAGATGCTGGTTCGCCGGGTTCTCGGACTTTTTGAAAGCTCCTTCAGTCTGGTCAGCTATAAAATCATGGATGAGCTGCCCTATGACGAGGCCTGCTCGGCAACCGCCACCATTAAGGTGCGGGTCGGCGGCCGGATGCAAATTTCAGCGGCCGAAGGCGATGGCCCGGTCAACGCGCTGGACAAGGCCCTGCGGGAGGCGCTGAGCGTTTTTTACCCAGTGCTCGACCGCATCCGTCTGATCGACTACAAGGTGCGGGTGATGGAGCCGAAGGATGCCACCGCCGCGACGGTTCGGGTACTGATCACCTCCACCGACGGGGAGGAGCTCTGGTCGACCGTCGGGGTTTCCTCCGACCTGATTGAGGCGAGCTGGTTTGCCCTGGTCGACTCAATCGAATACAAGCTGCGCGACACCCACACACCGGCGAGATAAATTCCGAGCAAACCTGTGTAAACATGCTTTGCAAATACAAAAAACCAACAGAAAACGGAGTGATACAAAAAATGGCAATGACAATGACACAAAAGATTCTGGCCGCGCACGCCGGCCAGCCGGAGGTGAAGGCCGGCCAGTTGATCGAAGCGAAGCTCGATCTCGTGCTGGGCAACGACATCACCTCCCCCGTCGCGGTGAACGAGATGGAGAGGCACGGCCTCGACAAGGTTTTCGATCGCGAGCGGATCGCCCTCGTGATGGATCATTTTACCCCCAACAAGGACATCAAGGCGGCTGAGCAGGTCAAGAAGGTTCGCACCTTCGCCAAGGCGATGGGGGTTGTCAACTACTTTGACGTAGGGCAAATGGGAATTGAGCACGCCCTATTGCCGGAGAAAGGGCTGGTCGGTCCGGGCGACTGCGTGATCGGCGCCGACTCCCACACCTGCACCTATGGGGCGCTGGGTGCCTTTTCAACCGGGGTAGGTTCAACCGATATGGCCGCCGGCATGGCCAACGGCACCGCATGGTTCAAGGTTCCCTCGGCCATCCGGGTAGAGCTGACCGGCCGTCCGACCGGCTGGGTCAGCGGCAAGGACGTCATCCTTCATTTGATTGGGGAGATCGGGGTCGACGGCGCGCTCTACCGTTCGCTGGAATTCTGCGGCGAGGGGGTGGCCGCCCTCTCGATGGACGACCGGCTCTGCATCGCCAACATGGCGATTGAGGCCGGGGCGAAAAACGGCATTTTCCCGGTGGACGAGGTCACGATGAACTATGTCAAAGGTCGCTTCGCGCGGGAGGTAAAGGCCTATTCCGCCGATCCGGACGCCGAATACGACCGGGTGGTAACCATCGACCTTTCTACGCTGCGGCCGACCGTGGCTTTCCCCCATCTGCCGGAGAACACCAAAACCATCGACGACTGCGGCCAGGTCAGAATCGATCAGGTCGTCATCGGATCCTGCACCAACGGCCGGCTGGAGGATCTGGCAGTCGCAGCCAAAATCCTCGACGGGAGGCATGTGGCCGACTCGGTTCGCTGTATCGTCTTCCCGGCCACACAGCAGATTTATCTCGATGCGATGCACGCCGGCTATCTCGAAATCTTTATTAAGGCCGGCGCGGTGGTCAGCACCCCGACCTGCGGTCCCTGCCTCGGCGGACACATGGGCATTTTGGCGGCGGGCGAGCGGGCCATATCCACCACCAACCGCAACTTTGTCGGGCGGATGGGCCACGTCGACAGCGAGGTATATCTCGCCTCGCCCGCGGTGGCGGCGGCCAGC
Organism: Candidatus Howiella sp.; assembly: GCA_050946935.1. Classification (GTDB taxonomy): domain Bacteria; phylum Bacillota; class Clostridia; order Oscillospirales; family Acutalibacteraceae; genus UQRS01. Next base: position 23,099 of record JBMNVR010000002.1, on the reverse strand, counting down.
GCGGTGACCGGCTACATCACCGACCCGGACAAAATCTGAAGGAGGAACGGCAATGAAAGCACAGGGATTTGTACATAAATACGGCGACAACGTGGATACCGACGTCATCATCCCGGCCCGATACCTCAACACCAGCTCCCACGCCGAGCTGGCCGCGCATTGTATGGAGGATATCGACGCCGGCTTTACTGCCAGGGTCAAGCCGGGCGACATCATGGTCGGCCAGCGCAACTTCGGCTGCGGCTCGTCAAGGGAGCACGCTCCCATCGCGATCAAGGCCTCCGGCATCGCCTGTGTGATCGCCTGCAGCTTCGCGCGGATTTTCTACCGCAACGCGATCAACATTGGCCTGCCAATCATGGAGTGTCCCGAAGCGGCGGAAGCCATTTCAGCCGGGGACGAGGTTTCGGTCGATTTCGACACGGGAAAGATCACCGACCTCACCACGGGGGAGGAATTCCAGGCGGCTCCCTTCCCGCCCTTTATCCAGAAAATCATTGAAGCCGGCGGACTTCTCAATTCGATTCGATAAGGCCGAAGATTTCATCCGGCTGTTGAACCGGCCGGAGCAAAAATGCCTCTCTCCGTGTAAAAACGGAGAGGGGCATTTTCAGTTGTATACTTTTCAGATCCGGCGAGGAGGAGACTATTTCGCCAGCCATTCGGAAATCCTCGCGCCGTCGGCGTACCCTTTTTGATAAAGGCGATCCATATTCTCCCGATTTTTGGTCAGCGTGTTCATCCCGCAGCAGTCGTCCGGCGCGATAATCAGCACCCGGCCGTCGGCGGCCGCCCGCTCCAAACGGTCGAGCGCATCGTTATAGGTTTTATAGCGAAGTCGGAGCGCCTCTCCCGCGGCAGGGAATGTGCGGTGCAAAAGACGAGCCAGACGGGCGTCCTTGCGCCCGTCGCGCCGGTAATCGGCAGGCCGGGTCAGCACGACTGCCACCCGGTCGCAACCGTCGGCCAATGCTCTCTCAAACGGGATGGGATCGGATATGCCGCCATCGTAATAGACCCCCTCCCCAATTTGGTAGGGGCGGCAAAACACCGGCAGCGCGCTCGACGCCTTGAAAATATCATACCGATCCTGCGCCATGTCGGATTTGGAAAAATAGCAGGCCCTGCCGGTCACGGCGTCGGTAGCCACGACCGTGAAAACCGCCGGATTTTTGGACAGGCTGGGGTAATCGAGCGGATCCTCTCCCCCGCCGTTGCTGAGAACCGAGTAAACATAATCCAGATCAATGTAAGAGCCGTGGTGGACATAATTATGAAAGCTCATATACTCCCGCCGGAAGGCATAATCGGTGTAAAAGCGGTAATTCCGTCCCCGCTGCCCGGCAAGGTAGGAGGCCAGATTGGCGCTGCCCGCCGACACGCCCGCGCAATAGTCAAAGGCAATTCCCTGATCCATGCAATAATCAAATACCCCTACGCCGTAAATCGCGCGCAGACCGCCGCCTACATCCACAACGCCGATCATATACTGTCATCCTTTCCGACCGGACCGGCCATATCTTTTGTACTTTGTATCCCGTTTGTTTCCGCAGCAAACTTCATCAGTAGTATACTCAGTTTGTTGGCAAAGTTGCGTATATAGGGCATCCTTTTCAAGCAACGCCGGAGATAATATAATTGCGCAGTGCGACAACGTCGGACACGGTCAGGGAATTGTTTTGATCCATATCTCCAAGACTTGACAGATCGGAAGAGCCGCTTCCCGATATAATCTGTTTTCTCAACTCCACAACATCTGACACGGTTACAGAACCATCTTCATTTACATCTCCAAGGCGGGAGCCTGCGGCCCGAAACTGGAACACGTCGGTATAAAACGCTCGGTTATCCGAGCATATTACAAACATCTGGTATCTGTATGTTTTTCCTTTTTGAAGAGTTAATCCGCAGTCTCTGTTCATATAAAACCACATCTTCACACCATCATATGTATGATAGCCCGAACTCATGGCTTCATAATGCGTGGCGAGCAGGTTTCCATTCCCGTCCCAAACACTGCAGCCAACCGTGGAAATATAAACGCCGCTTGGGTTTCGGATATAACCGTTAATCCGGGCATCGGTTTCCCCAATCTCAGACGGAGACCAAACCTCGGTCCACGGATCCTGCGCAGGCGTCGGAGAGCCGGCAAGATAGATGAAACCCTGCAAGCTTTGCGTGCCGTAGTTGCGCTTGGCATACACGGATACTTTAATAGAGCCAATCCCATCTGTGGTATCCGAGCGGCCGCCCTCAATCACAGAAATATATTCTCCCTCTACACCTACAACATATCCAACGTGGCCGTAGCTCCCGTCGGTCCAGACGGCGATTGAATTTACCGCCGCCGTGGTACCCACCGACCATCCCTGCGCGGCCGCGTTGTTGTACCACTGTCCCGCATTACCCCAGGCCGGCAACGCTACTCCCGTGCGTTCGTACGCCTGCTGCCAGGCATACCAAGTACAGTTCACAATCCATCGACCGGTGATGTTATGCTGGTACGGATACGGGTTTGACGCGGCGCTTGCGCTGAACGGCGTCACAGCCATACCCATAAATACAGCCATAACCGTGATCAGGCAGACAAATCTCTTCTTCATACAACATGCTCCTCTATGTTTTTGACTTCCGTTAAAGAAATATTTGCCGTCAGACAAAAGAAAAACACCGGACAAAAGCCCATATGGCTGATCGTCAACCATATAGGCTTTTTGTTTAATGCAACTTGCTTATTCCGCAGTGTTGGCCTTCAGAATCTCCAACTGCTCGTGGAGTTCGGCCGGCAGCTTATCGCCGAATTTCTTATAGAATTCCTCGATTCCCTCGGCTTCCTTCGCCCACTTGGCGCTGTCAACCTCCAGAATCGACTTCAACGTATCGATGTCAAAATCCTTCAGACCCTCAAGATTGATATCCTCCGCCTTCGGAACATAGCCAATGGCCGTCTCCACCGCGTCGACCTCGCCGTCGCAGCGTTTCAGGATCCATTCCAGCACGCGGAGATTGTCGCCGAAGCCCGGCCACACGAAGTTGCCGTCCTCGTCGACGCGGAACCAGTTGACGTTGAAAATCTTCGGAGCCTTGTCGCCGAGTTTCTCGCCCATCTCGATCCAGTGCTTGAAGTAGTCGCCCATGTGATACCCACAGAAAGGCAGCATGGCCATCGGATCGCGGCGGACAACACCGACCGCACCGGCGGCGGCGGCTGTCGTCTCCGACGCGGTGATCGAACCGACAAACACACCGTTGTTCCAGTCGCGGGACTGGTAAACCAGCGGCAGGGTCTGCGGCCGGCGGCCACCGAAGATGATGGCGGAAATCGGCACGCCCTGCGGATTCTCAAACTCGCTGCTCAGGCAGGGGCAGTTGGCCGTCGGAGCGGTAAACCGGCTGTTGGGATGCGCCAGCTTGTTGCCGGCGGCAATGTACTCGGGGCCGTTGACCTTCTCGCCCTTCCACTCTTCCGCATTGACCGGCGGGTTTTTATCCAAACTCTCCCACCAGACGGTGTTGTCGTCGAGGTTGCGCGCAACATTGGTGAATATGGTGCCCTTCTGCGTAGAAATAAGAGCATTCGGGTTGGATTTCATGTTGGTGCCGGGCGCCACGCCGAAGAAGCCGTTCTCCGGATTAATGGCGTACAGGCGGCCGTCCGGGCCGGGACGCATCCAGGCGATGTCGTCGCCGACCGTCCAAACCTTATACCCCTTGGCCTTGTACCCCTCCGGCGGGATCATCATGGCCAGATTGGTCTTGCCGCAGGCGGACGGGAAGGCGGCGGTGACATACTTAACCTCACCCTTCGGATTTTCGATTCCGAGGATCAGCATATGCTCGGCCATCCAGCCCTCATTCTTGGCCTGGTAGGAGGCGATCCGCAGCGCAAAGCACTTTTTGCCGAGCAGCACGTTGCCGCCGTAAGCCGAGTTAACCGAGATAATGGTGTTATCCTCCGGGAACTGACAGATCCAGCGCTTTTCCGGGTCGACATCGCATTTGCAGTGAAGGCCGCGTACCCAGTCATTGCTGTCGCCAAGAACCTCCAGCACCTTTGCCCCTACGCGGGTCATGATGCTCATGTTCAGCACAACATAGATCGAGTCGGTCAGTTCAATGCCGATCTTGGCCAGCGGAGAACCGACAGGACCCATGGAATAGGGAATGACATACATCGTGCGGCCGGCATAGCTGCCGCGCGCAATATCATACAGCATCTTGTACGCTTTTTCAGGATCCATCCAATGGTTGGTCGGGCCGGCGTCCTCTTCCTTTTTCGAGCAGATCAGGGTCCGGTCCTCCACCCGCGCGACATCGTTGGCCGCGGTGCGGTGATAGTAACAGCCGGGCAGCTTCTCCTGATTCAGCTTGATCATCTCTCCGCTCTCGCACGCCTCTTTCCGGAGGGCTTCGAGCTGCTCTTCCGATCCGTCAATCCAGACGACCTGATCGGGATTAACCAGAGCTTTCATCTCCTCCAGCCAGGCATTCAGCGTTTTGTTCGTTGTTGTCATTTCGTACCATCCTTTCTTAAAACGAACCCCAAATGCATCATGATAAGGGGAAGTATACATGCCGTTCGATAGAAATTCCGCCCGCCGTTTCCCCTGAACTTTCATACAATGGTTGTATCTATTATAATCGTTAAGCGGTTAACAATCAACGATTCCGAAAAAAATTAACAATGTTCTATTTCATATCTGAATTTGGGGAATTTCCCCAACTTACTTTTGGCTATTTTAACAAGATATACCAAGAATGTGTCTATCTTCCGCAGGCAGGTCACAGTTTTTCGGCAGTTTTTGTACACATCAAACGAAACGGTTCAGAAGCGCAGCTCTCCGATATCCATAGTCGCCGCCGCATTGAGGCCCGCGTCGGCAACATGCCCGGCCGCATATTCATAAAAGGCCTGTGCTCCGACCATAGCGGCATTGTCCCCGCAAAGATCGAGGGTTGGATAGTAAACCGAATACCCGGCCAGCTCGCACTCTTTAAACATCCGGTCGCGCAGTTCGCTGTTGGCAGAGACCCCGCCGGCCAGCACGATTTTAGTATACCCGAAATCCCGCGCGGCTTTCATGGTATTCTCGATCAAAATATCGCAAACCCGCTTTCGTAAGGAGGCGGCGAGATCGACCATGTCAAGCTCCCTTCCCTTTTGCCCGGCGTTGTGGATTAAATTGATCACGGCCGTTTTCAGCCCGGAAAAGCTGAAATCGTAAGGACAGCCCTCCACGGTCGGCCGCGGAAGCGGATAGGCATCGGGGTTCCCGCCCTCGGCCATCCGGTCGAGGTGGATTCCTCCCGGATAAGGCATACCCATCGCCCGGGCGGTCTTGTCAAAGCACTCCCCCGCCGCGTCATCGTGGGTGCGCCCGATCACATGAAAATCGGTATAGTCCTTCACCTCTACGATCAGGCTGTTCCCGCCCGAAACCAGCAGGCAGAGGAAAGGCGGCTCCAACGCAGGATGGGTGATATAATTGGCGGCAATATGGGCGCGCAGATGATGCACCGGAATCAGCGGCTTGTCCGCGGCCAGTGCCGCGCCCTTGGCGAAATTGACCCCGACCAGCAGCGCGCCGATCAGTCCGGGCGCGCAGGTCACGGCCAGCGCATCCATCTCCCGAAGCGAGAGGCCGGCCGCCTCCAGCGCCTGCGCACAGACGCCGGCAATTGCTTCGGCGTGCCGGCGGGAGGCAATCTCCGGCACCACGCCGCCATACAGCTTATGTTCCTCCACCTGGGTGGCGACGATACTCGACAAAACCTCCCGACCGCTGGTGACGGCCGCCGCCGTCTCATCACAAGAGGATTCTATGCTTAAAATATACATGGATTGTTCCCTTCTTCCGTTGGGTTTATATGGCGCAGCGCGCCAAAGCCGGAATTTTATCCGTCCGATTCCCGCCGTGTTGCAAGAGGCATTCCGCCGTCCGGATCCCCAAGCTGCACCCGCATCAGCAGCGCATCCTCCGCCGGGGCGGTGTAAAAATCTTTCCGCCGCCCGACCGGCCGGAATCCGGCGGAGGCATAGAGCCGCTGTGCCGCCGTGTTAGAGGCGCGAACCTCCAGCATGACCGCGTCGGCGCCGCCTGCCCGGCAGCGTACAAGCGCCGCCTCCAGCAAGGCGCGGCCGACGCCCTGACGCCGGTATTCCGGCAATACGGCGAGGTTGAGGATATCCCCCTCCGGAGGCAAAAGCTGCACGCCAATGTACCCGGCCGGCGCGCCCTTATCCTCGGCCAGAAGGAAGAAGGTGTTCCCCGACGCCAGGGAGGAGGCAAACGCCGCAGCCGACCAGGGCGCGGAAAAGCAGGCAATCTCCACCCGGACGGCGGCCGGAATGTCGGCAGACTCCATCGGCCGGATTCTCATGACTGCGCCTCCCCGATCAGGCAGAGACGCCGCGCAATCTCCGGCAGAGCGGCGGCGATCGTATCCCGACAGCGGCGATAATCCTCCAAACTGCCGCCGTAGGGGTCGGGAATTTCGATCGGCATGGTCTCCACCGAGACCGGAAGAGAGGCCAGCACCGCCCTCTGTTCCGCCGTCATGGTGAGAATACGATCGGCGTCCAGCATCCCGGGCGACAAGGGCGCAGCCCGGTGGTCGGAGATGTCTATGCCCACCTCCGCCATGGCGGCCACCGATTTTTCCGATGCCGGCGCACCCGGAAAGGCGGCAAGCCCCGCCGAGAGAACCTCGACCCCGCCGATCCCCCGCTCGCGCAGAAAGGCTTTGAAAAGACCCTCGGCCATCGGACTGCGGCAGGTGTTGCCGGTACAGACAAAAATGATTTTCATCGGGGATTACCCCTCCCTCAACCGACAGGTTTCACCCGCGCCAAGGCGGATGACCTCTCCGTCGGCTTCGACCCAAAGCGTCTGCTCCGTCGGATTATGTAACTTTAAGTCGGCAACCTCCAGCCGGCGAAGGGCCGAAATGTAGGTGTAAATCTCCATATTCGTGGCGTAGAAAATATCCGGCTGGTCAGCCATGCGGGCGCACAGTGACTCGATCCGTTCCCACTCTTGATCCACATCGAATTCATAGCTGTGGCCCCAGAGATAGAAAAGCGCCAGCTCGCTGTCGGTCTGCATAAACGCCTCAAAAAGAGGCTCAGCCTCCCGCTCGGTATGGTGGACGGTCGGATGCCACTCCAGCCACCGCCCGGGCAGGGAGAAATCGTGGGTGGAATGCACCGTCCGAGCATAGGCAACCCCCATCTCCTCCAAAAGGCCGATCACCCGCTCGTCATATTCTCCGAACGGATAGGCCATCCCGCACACGGGATAGCCGAACAGCCGGGTGTGAAAGGCCATGTCGTCGGCCGTCTCCCGCCGCAGGTCGGCGTCAGAGAGCTCAGTCGGGTGTGGATGGGTAGCCATGTGCAGTGCCGCCTCATGCCCACGATAGAGCGCCGGCAGCGTCTCCGGATCCATCCGGACAACCTCCACCTCCCTGCAATACCAGCGGTCGCGCCGCACCAGCAGCTCGGAATTCAGGTTAAAGGTGCATTTCAGGCCATGACGGTTCAAAATCTCCACAAAGCGGCGATCCTGCTCGATGCCGTCGTCATAGCTCAGGGTGAGGGCCTTCGGCCGGCCGCCGGGATAGAGCCTCCGTATCTTCATACCAACCATCCTTTCAAGTTTACATAAATTATTTGTAGTAAAACATATTTCTTTTATTTTAAAGGATAATCTCAAACATATATTTACATAACATTATCAAAATAGACCTTTGCTCAGCCCTTCGCGTCGTACCAGGTTTTACCGCTGTGCGCCTCTACGACCAGCGGTACGCGCAGAGAGGCGGCGGCCGCCATCTCCTCTTCCAGCAGACGGCAGACCGGCTCTGCAAGGTCGGCTCTCGCCTCCACAATCAGCTCGTCGTGCACCTGCATAATCAGCCGCGCGTCAAGCCCTTCGCGCGTCAGCCGGTCGGACACGCGCAGCATGGCGATCTTGATGATGTCGGCGGCCGTGCCCTGGATCGGCATGTTGCGGGCCACCCGCTCCCCAAAGCCGCGCAGATTGGCGTTGGAGGCCTTCAGCTCGGGCAGCTCCCGCCGCCGGCCGTAGGCCGTGACAGCATAGCCGGTCTCCCGCGCTGCTTCGACCGACCGCTCCATAAACCGCCTGACCCCGGCATAGGTGGCGAAATAGCTTTGAATATAGGCCTCTGCCTCTTTCCTTGTCACCCCGATGTCCTTAGCCAGCGAAAAGGCGCCGATGCCGTACACAATGCCAAAATTGACTGCTTTGGCTCGGCTGCGCATGGCGGGCGTCACCATCTCGGGCGGGAGGCCAAACACCTGCGCCGCCGTGGTAGTGTGGATATCCCTGCCCTGCAAAAAGGCGTCGATCATGGTTTCGTCCTCTGCCATATGAGCCAGCACCCGCAGCTCGATCTGCGAATAATCCGCGTCGCAGAGAAGGTACCCATCGGCCGCACCGAAAAATTTGCGGAGCTGTCGCCCCTCCTCCTGCCGGACGGGGATATTTTGCAGATTCGGCTCGGCCGAGCTGATGCGGCCGGTGCGCGTCTCGGTCTGAATCAGGGTCGAGTGAATCCGCCCGCCTCGGTCGGCCCTGTCTGCCAGCGCGTCGCAGTAGGTGGACTGCAGCTTGGCAAGCTGCCGGTATTGCAGCAGAAGGTCGACCGCCGGATGGGCATAGCGCAGCTCCTCCAGCACCTCGGCCCCGGTCGAATATCCGCTTTTGGTCTTTTTCTTCGCCGGCAGGCCGAGCTTGACAAAAAGCGCCTCTCCAAGCTGCTTTGGAGAGTTCAGGTTGAATTCGTATCCGACCAGGTCGTAGATTTCAGCTTGAAGTGCGGCCACCCGCGCCGACAGCTCGGCGCCATAGGCGCGCAGACCCCCGGTATCCACCCGGAAACCGGCCGTCTCCATCCCGGCGAGGACGCGGGTAAGCGGCAGCTCTATCGTATAATACAGATCGTGCATGCCTTGCCGCTCCAACTCGGCCGCCAGCCGGTCGCAGACGGCCGTATGCAGAAACAGCTCGGGAAAGGCCTCTCCCTCCGGCGCGCTCACACAGCAGGAAACCGCCAGCTCTTCTGTCGTGTAGCTGTGCGCCCCGGGACGAAGGAGATAGCCGGCCACCTCGGCGTCGAAGCAAATGCCGGCGGGGGAAATCCCCTGCCCCTCGCACCAGTGGTAAAAATTCTTGGCCGAGGGGAGCCGCTTGCCGATCCTTTCGTTCTGCAAGAGAGCGCGGAGGGCGGCGGCCTCCTCAAAATTGTCGGTAGAAACCCGGCAGGCCAGTCCTCCTGCGCCGACAAGGAAGGCAAAGCCATCCTCCGCAGGCACCAGATCGACCGTGCCGGTACCGGCCGCGGCTTCGGCTACCTCGGCAAAAGGGGCCGGCTTTTGGGAAGCGACCGTTTCCGTCTCCTCCGGCGACGGGCGGCCGCCGTCGGGCTTGACCCCCTCCAATCCGAATTTCTCCAGCAGCTTTTTAAACTCCAGATCGCGGAAGATGGCCGCCAGCCGCGGCTTGTCGCAGGGAAGACTGCGGTAGGCAGACACATCTCTTTCGATTGGGACGTCCCGAACAATCGTGCCCAGCTCTCGGCTGAGGAAGGCACTCTCCCGCCCGGCACGCAGCTTGGCGCGCACCCCTTCCTTAATATCCAGCTCATCCAAATTCTCATAAATCGCGTCGATATCGTGAAACCGGACGATCAGATCAGAGGCGGTTTTCTCCCCCACGCCGGGAACGCCGGGAATGTTGTCCGAGCTGTCCCCCATAAGAGCCTTGAGTTCAATCATCTGGGGCGGAGAAATCCCGTATTTTTCATGGATGGCGGCCTCGTCAAAGGGCACAATCTCCGGTCGGCCCTGCCGCGTTGCGGCCAACAGCACCCGGGTCAGGGGACTCACCAGTTGGAGGGAATCACGGTCTCCGGTCGAAATGACGCAGGTATTCCCGCTCTCCTCAGCCGCCGCGGCCAGCGTGCCAAGTATGTCATCGGCCTCGTACCCCTCGCATTCGATGCAGTGATGGCCCATGGCGGCCAGCGCCTCCTTCAGCATGGGAAGCTGCTCGGCCAGCTCGTCCGGCATGCCTTTGCGCCCCGCCTTATAGGCACTGTACATCCCGTGTCGGAAGGTGGGGGCGCGCAGATCAAAAGCCACCGCCACACCGTCGGGCGCCTCAGTCTCCATCAATCGGTTTAAAATATTGATAAAACCGAATACGGCGTTGGTGTGCCGGCCGTCCCGGGTGGTCAGCGGCCGGACGCCGTAAAAGGCCCGGTTGATGATGCTGTTTCCGTCCAGCGCCAAAAGCTTCATGAGGTTACATCCTTTCAAAATCGAGCAAAGAAAAATCGCCGTTTTGTGCTCGCGTATATCCAAGTTTTTCCTGCCGTCGGCAGACTATACTTAAATTTATTATATACGCCGCCAGAGGATTTTGCAATAGAAAGACCAATAAGCTTATCTTTCCAAAAAACCGATTTTTTACAGGTAGTATACCCGGATTGCACACAGCCCGTACAAACCGTCTGTATTCTTTTTATATTCAGATATAAAATTCGGCCGCTGCGCGGGGCGTTTGCAAATTTGTGCAATTTGCAAAGGCAAAACCCGGCAAGAAAAGGTTGACAAACCGGGTGGGAAAGAATACTATAGAAACAGTTAAAAAACAGATAAAACAGCTTTTTTCAAAAAGCATTTGCCAAACGGTGGTTGTTTTCAAACAGCAAAAAGCCCACCGTTTGTTTTTATCTGTTTTTCGGCGGCACTGTCCGCTTTTCTTTTGAAAATCCGGGCAGAATATACTTTCAGAAAACGGTAGGTGAACAAAATGGATGCCAGCAGTAATGGCAGTACAAAGCCCGGGGGGCGAAGTGTAAAATCAGAAAACGAGCGCATGGACCCCGCCTTATGCGGCGTCCATTTTGCCGCCTGATTTTCCATATTCGCTCCTTGCGGCACACAAGGAGGGATTTGTATTGGAAGAAAACAACACCACAATTCTTTTGAAAACCATCGCCTCGCTGCTCGAGGGCAAGAAGTACACCGCCCTGCGCGAGGTGCTGGCCACGATGAATCCGGCGGACATCGCGGCCCTGTTTGAAGATCTGGACGAAGCCATGCTCCCTTTGATTTTCCGCCTGCTTCCCAAAGAACTCGCTGCCGAAGCTTTTGTCGAAATGGACGCCGATTTGCAGGAAATGCTGATCCAGGGCTTTTCGGACAACGAGCTGAAAGAGGTTTTGGACGAATTATACCTCGACGACGCGGTCGATATTGTGGAGGAAATGCCGGCCAATGTGGTCAAGCGCATTCTCGCGAACACCCATCCCGAAACCCGCAAGATGATCAATGAAATCCTGAAATATCCGGAGGACAGTGCCGGCAGCATCATGACCATCGAGTATGTCAGCCTGTTGCCCGACATGACAGCAGAGGAAGCCATTCTCCGCATTCGCAGGACCGGCTTTGATAAGGAGACGATCTACACCTGCTATGTCATGGCGGACGACCGAGTGCTGGTCGGCATCGTCACGGTCAAGGATCTGCTTTTGGCCGCCGACGACGCGCTCATCGCAGATATCATGGATGCCAACCCAATCTTTATCCACACCTGGGAGGATAAAGAGGATGTCGCCAACAAATTTAACAAATACGATTTTCTCGCCATGCCGGTGGTTGACGACGAACAAAGGTTGATCGGCATTGTCACGGTTGACGATGCCATCGACGTTTTGCAGGACGAGGCGACCGAGGATATTGAGAAGATGGCTGCCATCTCGCCCTCCAACGACAAACCGTACCTGAAAACCGGGGTGTTTGAGCTGTTCCGGGCGCGGATTCCCTGGTTGTTGTTCCTCATGATTTCGGCCACGTTTACCGGCACAATCCTGACAAAATTTGAGGATTCACTGGCCGTCGTGCCCGCCCTGATCGCTTTCATTCCCATGCTGATGGACACGGGCGGCAACTCGGGCGGACAGTCATCGGTCACCATTATCCGCAGTCTTTCTCTCGGCGATGTGGAATTCCGGGATATTTTTCGCGTGATCTGGAAGGAAATGCGGGTCGGCATGATCTGCGGTGTCACGCTTGCCGCAGCAAATTTTGTCAAGATTTTGCTGATCGATCGCGTAGCCGTCCCGGTTGCGCTGGTCGTTTGTCTGACGCTTGTTGTAACGGTGTTTGTCGCCAAGCTGATCGGATGTACGCTTCCGCTGTTTGCCAAAAAGCTCGGCTTTGACCCGGCGGTCATGTCCAGCCCGTTCATCACCACCATTGTCGACGCCATTTCGCTTTTTGTCTATCTGTATATTGCGACTGCTATCCTCGGATTATAACGGCGACCGGAATGCGTCCGTTGTTGCTTCCGTGAAGGAGTATGCTGCTTTGGCGCCGCCGCACTGGGAGGCGCCAAAGCAGCAAGCCCGATCGGCCGCCGAACGCCCGAATACACACCGTCAAATGGATAAAAAACAGCGCACCCTCTGTAAATGAACTGCACCCCATTTCTTAGTACAAGTATTATATCATACTTGTCTAAACCAATGGGGTGCAGTTCGAAATCGGAGGGTGCGCTGTTTCGCTGTTTACACCATAACAGAAAAACTTACAAATCGTTGCGGATCAGATCGGCATAGCTTTCCCGTTTTACAATCAGGTGCGGCTGACCGTCCCGCACCATCACGACGGCCGGCCGGGGAATACGGTTGTAGTTGCTGGCCATCGAGTAGTTATAGGCCCCAGTCGCCAACACGGCCAGCAGATCTCCGCTTTTGCACTGCTGAATCTTCGCGCCTTCCTGGATCAGGTCGCCGCTTTCGCAGCACTTGCCGGCGATGGTGACCTCAAAATCGCGGGGCTGATCCGCCTTGTTGGCTACAACTGCCTCATACGGTGCCTGATAGAGGGCATACCGCGGGTTGTCGGTCATACCGCCGTCCACTGCCAGATAGGTGCGGACGCCCGCAATCTCCTTAATCGCACCGACGGTATAGAGGGTGAGGCCGGCGGGTCCCACAATCGAACGGCCCGGCTCGATAAAGACGGCCGGCACCTCCAGCCCAAGCTCGGCGCAGGATTCGTGGATCTGGGCCGAGACAGCGTCCATAAACTCGTTATATTCCCGGGGCGTGTCGCTCTCCAGATACTTGATGCCAAAGCCGCCGCCGAGGTTGAGCTCAGAAAGGGAAATGCCGGTCTCTTCCCGCACCTGCGCCATAAACTGAAGCATGATTTTCGCCGCGAGGATGAACGGCTCCAACTCAAAAATCTGGGAACCGATGTGACAGTGTACGCCGACCAGCTCAACCTGCTCGGCCGCCGCTGCAGCCTTTGCTGCGGCAAGCGCCTCTCCATTCTCGATCGCGAAACCAAATTTGCTGTCGATCTGTCCGGTGCGGATAAAATCATGGGTGTGCGCGTCGACCCCCGGCTTGATGCGGAAGAGAATCTTCGGCCTTTTCCCAAGCTTTTTGGCCAGCTCCTCCAGCGTTTCAAGCTCGGTCAGATTGTCGACCACAATACGGCCAACGTTTTCCGTCAGCGCCAGTTCCAACTCGTCGGGCGACTTGTTGTTGCCGTGGAAGAACATCCGCTCAGCCGGGAAACCGGCTGCCAGAGCAGTATAAATCTCCCCACCCGAAACCACGTCGGCGTCGATCCCCTCACTTTCCATAACGCGATAAATTTCTTTGCAGGAAAAGGCCTTGCTGGCGTAAAGCGGCACGCCCCTTCCATAATTTTTATCAATCGACGCCTTAAACCGTCGGCAGGCATCGCGGATGGTTTCCTCATCCAGCACATAAAGGGGCGTGCCGTATGCATGAGCCAGCTCTACTGTATCGGCACCGCCGATGGTCAGATGCCCCTTTTCGTTCACCGAAAAACAATTGCTGATCATTTTCTTAAATTCCACACCTTTCCGCGCCCTGGCATAAAAGGAGATACTCCCCGCCCCATCATGCCGCCGCGCGACAATTTTCTATCTTTCTCTTTTCGCTGCCGCTTCGAGCAGACCACGGATTTCCTCCGTCCCCTCCCCTTTTGTGGCCGAGAACGGAATCACCGGCGTCCCTTGCGGCAGAAAATCCAGCTCGGTTTTCAGCGCGGACAGACGCGCCGCCCGTTCCGAGACGTTCAGCTTATCGCTTTTGGTCAGCGCGACGGCAAAGGACAGCCCGGCATCGCACAAAAAGCGCAGCATATAGAGGTCGTCCTCGCTTGGGCTGTGGCGCATGTCGATCAATTGGATAACCAGCGCGATCGGCCGGTCGCTGCCAAAATACCGCTCCATCATATTGCCCCAGCGCACCTTCTCGCTCCGGGCGACCTTGGCGAAGCCATAGCCCGGCAGATCGGCCAGACGCAGCCCCTCCAACCGGTAGAAGTTGATGGTCGCCGTTTTGCCCGGACGACCGCTCACCCGGGCGAGCGCCTTGCGCCCGAGGACGCGATTAAGCAGAGAGGATTTGCCGACATTCGACCGGCCGGAAAAGCAAACCTCCGGCAAATCGCCCGGCGCAAGCTGAGCGGCGGTGCCCACCGCCGTCTCAAAACACACGTTATTGTAATTCATTGCGGCGTCCTCCTACCTCCGGCACGGCGGCCGGCGCGGCCGGAAGCTTGGGTTTCCCGTTGGTCTGCTTTTCCTGCTCCCGGGCGGCGGAAACCGGACGGCTCAGCGCACCAGTGATCACCGTCCAGGCATCCTCTGCCGGGACGAAGCGAAGCGCGGCCTTGACCGCCGTATCCACTTCAGCCAGATCGGGAAGGTTTTCGGCCGGGATAAAGACGGTTTTCACTCCGGCGCGGTAGGCGGCCATCGACTTCTCTTTCAAACCGCCAATCGGCAGCACCCGGCCGCGCAGGCTGATCTCTCCCGTCATGGCGACGTCGCGCCGGATCGGGATACCGGTCAGGGCAGAGGCCAGAGCGGTCGCCATGGTCACGCCGGCCGACGGACCGTCCTTGGGCACCGCCGCCTCAGTCGCGTGGATGTGAATATCCTTGTGCTTATAA
Source organism: Candidatus Howiella sp. (assembly GCA_050946935.1). Lineage (GTDB taxonomy): Bacteria > Bacillota > Clostridia > Oscillospirales > Acutalibacteraceae > UQRS01. The sequence goes on along the minus strand of JBMNVR010000002.1, from coordinate 8,068 downwards.
AAATCCTTGGCAAGTCCAAGCTCCTCCGCCACGCTGCGGATGTAGCTGACGGCCGTTTTGGCTGATTCCTGCATCACGTCGCCAAGCGACCCGGTCAGCACAATCGCCCCCTTGCCGTCGAGGACCGAAACCTCCAACTGCATCAGCTCCCCGCCGACCGAGGTCCAGGCCAGTCCGTTGACCGTGCCGACCTCGTCTTTTTTCAGCAGCAGGTCGCCCTTGTATTTCTTCGGACCGAGCGCCTTTTCAAGATCGACCGCCTTGAAGGTCACTTTTTTGACCTCCCCCTCCACCAGGCGGACGGCCGCCTTGCGGCAGAGGGAGCCGATGCTTCTTTCAAGGCTGCGCACCCCGGCCTCCCTCGTATAGCCGTCGATCAGGCCATAGAGCGCGCCGTCGTCAATCCGGCAGGTTTTGGAGGAAAGCCCGTGCTTTGCAAACTGTTTTTTGACCAGATACCCTTTGGCAATGCGGAATTTATCCTCCCGCGTGTAACTCGAAAGCTCGATGATCTCCATCCGGTCGAGCAACGGAGCAGGCACGGTCGACAGGTCGTTGGCCGTGGTCAGGAACAGCACCTTGCTCAGATCGTAGGGCATGTCGATAAAATGGTCGCGGAAAGCATTGTTCTGCTCGCTGTCGAGCGCCTCCAGCAGCGCGGAAGCGGGATCGCCTTTATAATCCCGGCCGAGCTTGTCCACCTCGTCCAGCAGAATCAGTGGATTGCTGCTACCGGCCTGCTTAATGGCGTTCATGATCCGGCCGGGCATCGCGCCGATATAAGTGCGGCGGTGTCCGCGGATCTCCGCCTCATCGCTGACGCCGCCGAGCGACATACGGGCATATTTACGCCCCATGCAGGCCGCGACCGATTTGGCGATCGAGGTTTTGCCCACGCCGGGAGGGCCAGCCAGACAGATGATTTGCCCCTTGACCTCAGGGTTCAGGCGGTAGACAGCCAGCAACTCTAAAATGCGCTCCTTGACCTTTTCCATCCCGTAGTGATCGCGGTCAAGGATTTTGCGCGCTTTTTCGATGTCGATCTTATCCTCGGTATATACGCCCCAGGGCAGCTCGATGCAGGTGTCGAGATAGCCGCGCACGACCGTCCCCTCATGTGAGCCGGAAGGCATTTTGAACAGCTTGTCCACCTCTTTATACAGCTTTTCCTTAATCTCGTCCGGGGCGGCCAGCTTCTCGATTTTTTCGCGGTAGGCGTCAGCCTCCACATCCGGAGGCTCCTCCTCGCCCAGCTCGTCACTGATGATCTTGAGCTGTTCGCGGAGGTAATAATCCCGCTGGTTTTCGTCAATCTGCTCCCGCACCTTCTCACCGATCTCGTTCTCAAGGCGGAGATACTCGCACTCACTGAGCAGCATACCGGCCAAAACCTCCAGCCGCTTGACCGGATTGAACTCCTCTAACAGCTCCTGCTTGTATTCCAGAGAGATCGCGATGTTCGAGCCGATAAAATCCGAAAGGAAATCCGGATCCTCGCTCCCCATCACGCGCAAGCCGATGTCGGGCGGCATCTTGGGCGAGAGGGAGGCATACTCCCCAAACAGGGTGCGGACGTGCCGAATCAGCGCGGTTTTGTAGTCGGATGCCACCCTCGGATTCCTGCTGGGCCGAGGGTCGATCTGCCCCATAAAGCAAACCTCCCCCGCGTCGATCGAGACGGCCAGCGCCCGGCTCTCCCCCTCAACCGTGACACGGACGATGTCACCTGATCCGCGCAGAATTTGTTTAATACGGGCGACGCAGCCGACGCGATAGAGGCCGTCGGCTTCCGGCTCGTCCTCGGCAATGTCCTTCTGCGCCGTCAGAAAAATGCGCTGATCCCCCGCCATAGCGAGGTTCAATGCGTTGATTGACCTTTTCCGGCCGACGTCAAAATGCAGCAGCACATGCGGGAACAGGTTCAGCCCGCGCAGCGCCAACACCGGCATATATTCGGTTTCGTGTGTTTTTAAAGGCATAATGATCCTCCAGTATTCTTAAAAAATCCGGTTTTGCGGCCGCCGTCTCCGATAAGCGGCCCTGAAAATTATACAATCTTTCACCCGGCCGTAACCAAGCGGAGAAGAAAAGATCAATAAAAATATTTAGAAAATATTATACTATATCCGTCCGACGATTGCAACCAATTTCCCGGATTTAAATTAGATAAAATCACCAATCCAGTCCTGTGGCTTTTATGCAAAACGCAAAACGCCGATTTCCTGCCTGACAAACAGGAGATCGACGTTTTGCATCAGCGTTTAGGAAGTGTGCAAAATGAAAAAAGAGAGGAATGAAAATGAAAAGAGGAATCACAGCATTTTCTCTTGCTGTGCTTATACTATACCTTTCATTTTTGAAACGGTCGTGAAGAAAAAATGAATATTCAATGAATTTATATTGCATATTATCTCTCTGCAATAAAATACGCGAATTCAACGCCACCCACTCGCCGTCGTTGTGCGCGACAACCAAAAAAGGCGGGGCAGAGAAGCACCGATGTTCATGACAAAATATCAGGGTACATAATCGAACTCGATATCGTAAACACTGACCGTGTCCCCTTCCTGCACGCCGGAGTCGACCAGCGCGTCGATAATCCCGCTCTGCCGCAGAACCCGCTCAAAATATTGCAGAGACTCGAAATCCTCCGGGTCGATGGTCTCCATCACCTTCAGCAGCCAAGGCGCATCCTCGACAAAATAGACACCGTCCTCCGCCCGGACGGTAAAACCGCGCGCCGACGAGCGGAGGGTGAAATCCTCCGCCGGGGCAGGCTCCGGCTCATACACACGTACCGCCGGCAGCTTTTGCAGCTCGGCCGCCGTAAAGTTAATCAGGTCGCCGCACCCTTCGGCGATGGCGGCCATGATCGGAAAATAAGGCAGCCCTTTCTCTTCAAAATAGGCCGCAACCCGCGCAAGCACCGCCTCGTCCGCCAAATCGCACTTGTTCCCCGCCACAATTTGAGGCCGTTCGGCCAGCTCGGGGCTGAAGGTGCGCAGCTCGCGGTTGATGACCTCAAAATCCTCGATCGGGTCGCGTCCCTCGCTGCCCGACACGTCGATCACATGTAGCAGGAGACGACAGCGCTCGACATGTCGCAAAAACTCATGCCCGAGGCCGACACCCTCCCCCGCGCCCTCAATCAGGCCGGGAATATCCGCCATGACAAAGCTATCCCCCTCCCCCATACGGACGACGCCGAGCACGGGGGTCAGGGTAGTAAAGTGATAATTGGCAATCTTCGGTTTGGCCTCGCTCACGACCGAAACGAGGGTCGACTTGCCCACATTGGGAAAACCGATCAGCCCGACATCGGCCAACAGCTTCAGCTCAAGCTGCACTTCGATCTCCTCCCCCGGGGCGCCGCTTTTTGCAAACCGGGGGATCTGGCGCGTCGCAGTGGCGAAGTGGGTGTTGCCCCAGCCGCCCTTTCCGCCCTTGGCGATCACAACCGGCTGATCGGAAGATACGTCGGCGAGCAGGCGGCCGGTCTCCGCCTCCTTCACCAGCGTGCCGCGCGGAACCCGGACAACCAGATTGGGTGCGCTTTTGCCGGTGCAGCGGCCGCCGCTGCCGTTCTTCCCGTTTTCGGCGAGGTATTTCCGCTTATAGCGAAAATCGGCCAGGGTGGATAGATTGTCGTCGACCTGAAAGATCACGTCGCCCCCCCTGCCGCCGTCCCCGCCGTCGGGACCGCCGTTGGCTACATATTTCTCCCGATGAAAGGTAACGGCGCCGTTGCCGCCGTCCCCTGCCTTGATTTTGATTTTTGCGGTATCCACAAACATGAAAAATCGCTTCCTTTCGGTTCCGGAGAGATTGGTTTTATTCTTCCCCGATCCGGTTTCTGAAATTCTGTATGTTCAAAAGGCAGCGCGCCGTCCCGGCCTGATGCAGCAGGTCGATCTGCTTATCCGAGCGGGTGCTGTTCCAGTCGACAATAAAATATCCGTTGTCGTACCGCGCGCGGCCGCAAGCCCGACCGAGGGCGTACTCGAACATCCGAAGCCCCAGCTCCGCTGCTTCCGGTGCAAAGGGATAAAGACGCATAAAGCCGTCCAGCAGCCAGCCGTGCCAGTTGGGAAAGTCGACGCCGAAGACATAGGCGCCCTCCTCCTCATCATATACGCCGAAAGCGTCAAAGGCGGCAGCGGCTGACGTCACCGCATCGTCGAGATACCTCTGTTCCCCCGTGACGCGGTAAAGCTCAGTCGCGGCACCGATCGCCGTCCCGGTCGTGTAAGTAAAGAAGGTTCGGTTGACCGCAAACGCCGTGTCGATTGAATCGGCGATCAGCCCATTCTCGGTGCGCAGGTAGTCCCGCACCCAGGCATAGATTTTTTTCGCCCAGTCGAGGTAAGCGCCCTCTCCCGTCTTTTCATAAAGCCAGACCGAAAGAATGACTACCGGCGAGTTGGTAAAGCCGTTTTTATCCTCTTTCAGCCCCTCTTTCCACCAGATGCCGCCGCCGATTTCCTCATCCCAGCCGGAATAGAGGTATTCGGCCAGCCCCTTCGCCTTTTCCAGATAGGCCGCATCGCCGAACCGGTCATACGCGTCGCAGAACTCCAGCGCCAGCCAGGCGTTGTCGTCATAGTAGACGTCGCCGCCCACCTTGTCATAACTCGAGCTGTAGGACAGCAGCCCGTCGGTCCGGATACACATATATCGGGTGTCCAGGGCGGTCAGCGCCGCCTTGTAGCGATCCGCGGCTTCGCCATCCTCCGGATGCAGGTCGAGATAGGCGCCTTGCATCTGCAAAAAGCTGCCGTACGGCCAGACGAAGGCCGTTTGACTCCGGTCGTCGAGATATTCGTACGCCTTGCCCAGTGTCCCGTCCCAGAAGTCCGCGACCACCATACTGTAAAGCTTATCCCCCTCCGCTCCGAAATCAAGGTTTTTGTACTTCTCTCCCTCGGGCGCAGCAGGGTCGAACGCCTCCCCCTCCTCGTGGGTTGCCACCACAATTTTGGAGGAGGCGTTCAGGCCCGAAGCTTCCTCCAGCGGCGTTTCGACCGTCCGGCAGGCCCCCGACGACAGCAGAATCAGCAGGGAGAGCAGGAGACACAACCTTCTTTTGACCATATAAACGCCGCCCATCCTTACAAAAAATCGGTTTACGAAAAAATCCCGGGTCGCAAAACCCGGGATTTTCAGCACTTTAAGCAATAACCTTACTGCTCGACAGCGTAAACGCTGACCTTCTTGCGGTTGCCGCCGAAAGTTTCAAACTTTACGGTGCCGTCAATCTTGGCGAACAGGGTGTCGTCCGAGCCCTTGCCGACATTCTCACCCGGATGGAAATGGGTGCCGCGCTGCCGGACGAGGATGTTCCCCGCCAGAACGAACTGGCCATCGCCGCGCTTCGGGCCGAGACGCTTCGACTCGCTGTCGCGTCCGTTGTGCGAACTGCCCTGCCCTTTCTTATGTGCGAAAAGCTGAATGTTTATCTTTAACATTTGTTACACCTCCGAATGGACTTCAATATATTTCTCATACTGCTGCGCGAGGCCGGCCATGTGCAGCCGGAATCCTTCCAAAATCGTCTGCGTTTGTGCAAACGAATCGGCAAGCTCCAGCCGGAGGTAGGATTCCTCCACCTGAATCTCCGCCTTCGCGCCGATCACCTCCGTGATCGTGTTGCAGGCCATATAGGCCGCCGACGACACCGCCGAGCAAACCAGCCGGCCCGTTTCATCCTTTCCATCAGCCGTACAGTGGCCGGAAAGGGTAAATCCCGTGAGCAGGCCGTCCCTGCTACGGAAGGTTACGCGATTCATTATTCGGCCGAGTAGGCCTCGTCCCCGATGGCGCTGATCTGCACCTTGGTATAGGGCTGTCTGTGGCCCATCTTGCGGGAACTGCTCTTCTTCGGCTTATAAGTGAAAACAGTAATCTTCTTTGCCTTGCCGTTTTTCAAAACGACCGCTTTGACCGGAATGTCGACATAGGGAGCGCCGACCTTGATCTCGCTTCCGTCGCCGACCGCGATGGCCTTGAATTCTACTGTTTCCTCTGCTTCGGCGTTCAGCTTTTCAACAAAAAGAACGTCGCCGTTTTGCACGCGGTACTGTTTACCGCCGGTTTCGATGATTGCGTACATGTGAATGTAGCACCTGCCTTAAACTCAGACTCGCTATTCCCCGGGTGCGGAAAACCTGTCCGTCTTACAAAAACCCGGAATATGCGGCTTAACGATTATACTACAAACCGCGCCCCACGTCAAGAAAAATTTACATTTTTCTTAAAATGCGGGACGCGATTTCCTTTTTATTCCATAATTACGCGGTGGAAGACCTTCTTCCCCTTCCTGATTTTCAGGCTGCCGTCGGTGAAATCCGCAGCCGAAACCACATACAGCGGATCTGCCGCTTTCTCCCCGTTGAGGCTGACGCCGCCCTGCTGAACCAGCCGCCGGCCCTCCCCTTTGGAGGGGATGAGACCGCAGCGCAGCATCAGGTCGAGGAGAGGCATCCCCTCATCAAATTCGGCGGCCGGCAATGTGGTCGAAGGCATATTGCTGTCATCTGCGCCGCCGCCGAAAAGGGCGCGTGCCGCCATACGGGCCTTTTCGGCCTCCTCCCCACCGTGGATGAGGGCGGTCAGCTCAAAAGCCAGCCGCTCCTTAACCGGGTTGAGGTCGCCGCCCGAAAGCTTCTCATACTCCCGAATCTCCTCCAGCGGGACAAAAGTCAGCATCTTCATGCAGTTGATAACATCGGCGTCGTCAACGTTGCGCCAGTACTGATAGAATTCATAGGGGGAGGTCTTGTCCGGATCGAGCCAGACAGCGCCCTTTTCCGTCTTGCCCATTTTCTTACCCTCGCTGGTCAGCAGGAGGTTGAAGGTCATTCCGTAAGCCTCTTTCTGTTCCTTGCGGCGGATCAGCTCGACGCCGCCGATGATGTTGCTCCACTGGTCGTCACCGCCCAGCTCCAGCACACAGCCGTATTTGCGGTTGAGGACGAGGAAATCATAGCTCTGCATCAGCATATAATTCAGCTCAAAGAAGGAGAGACCCCGCTCCAACCGCTGCTTGTAGCACTCAAACGACAACATCCGGTTGACCGAGAAATGTACCCCGACCTCCCGCAAAAAGTCGATGTAATTGAGGTCGAGCAGCCAGTCGCCGTTGTTGGCCATGGTTGCCTTGCCCTCCGAGAAATCCACCAGCCGCCCCATCTGCTTCATAAAGCAGGAGACGTTGTGGTCAATCTCCTCCCTCGTCAGCATTTTGCGCATGTCACTCTTGCCCGAAGGATCGCCGATCATACCGGTTCCGCCGCCAAACAGGGCGATCGGATGATGCCCGTGCCGCTGCATATGCGACATGACAATCATAGCCACAAAATGCCCGACATGCAAACTGTCGGCCGTCGGGTCGAACCCGATATAAAAGGTCGCGCCGGTCCCGTTCAAAAGGTCGCGTACCTTCTCCTCATCCGTGGTCTGCGCGACAAGGCCGCGCTCCTTCAATTCGTCAAACAGTGTCATTTGTTCTTCCTCCAAAATCATTTTTCTTTCCGGACGGGAACCCGGTCAAAAGAAAACCGCCCGTCCGCCATGCCGAAAGCACAGCAGAGGGCGGAAAAATCCGCGGTACCACCTCTGTTTCGCGACGGCCTCGCGGCCGGCGCCTCATCAGGTTTTCGCCGGTCGGAACACAAAACTCCGCCGGATAAATCATAAGAAAACCTGCAGGACAGGATAACGGCTGTCCCTCCCCGGCCCGGCCTACGCAGGAAACACGCCCTTCAGCCCGGCAGCTCCCGGATGTATTCGTCAAAATTCCCCGCCGCGGCCTCGCAGCGAAACGGCCGCTCTCTTCGGATCGGGAAAAAACAACTACTTCTTCCGTTCAACGCTGTATTTACAGGTAAATATAGCACAAAGCCCGCCGCTTGTCAAGGGAGGATGTCACGCGAAGTGCACATGCCTGTAGGTATTACAATGATGTGATACAAAGAGAAAAAAAGGATAGCGAATAGGGAAGGCCTGTGTTAAGGTTGAGTTGCCGAGACAAAACCGAAAGGCAGGTGCCACCCTATCCGCTATGAATAAG
>JBMNVR010000001.1:0-488260 GCA_050946935.1 Candidatus Howiella sp. | reverse complement strand
GGTATTTTTTGTCGCCGTCTCCCCCGGTTGTCATGCGAAAGCATGACGAGGGGGAGGGCATTAAAATTCCGTTTTTTATTGCGGAGCAATAAAAAATACCCGCCAAATCAGGGCCGAATAATAAAAACCTCTGCGGCAGGTATTTTTTGTCGCCGTCTCCCCCGGTTGTCATGCGAAAGCATGACGAGGGGGAGGGCATTGAAATTCCGTTTTTTATTGCGGAGCAATAAAAAATACCCGCCAAATCTGATATGCACCCCAAAAGTGTCTAACTTTTGGGGTGCATATCAATATGGACGGGTCGTTTGGGGAATATCTTTTCGGCGGTCTATATTTTTTGTTTAAAGAAACCGTGCTCGGTGCAGTAAAAATACAGGGTGCCCCCACCCATGCGGGGAAAACGTACCGCCGCATCCTGTTCGGGATACAGACGAACCAACAGCAACCGATCGCAGGTGGCATACGCCGCAAATTTCAGATAATGCTCCTTTTGCATCACATGCGGGAAGGTGATGTAATCCTCCTCCTCAATTCGCACGATCTCCGGCCGGTGGCCGTCATCCGGTTCCGCCGGGCGCAGTGGCCCCAGCCGCCGCCCGCAGCAGGAGAGTTCTCCGCTTGCCGTGGCGGTCAGAAGATTCCCGCAGGCGGGACAAACATAGAATTGTACGCGTTTCATATTTCCTCTGTCCTTTTCGTTGAGAGAAAGCTCGCCCGACAATATCCGGTCTGCGGGTACGGAAAGCACCGACGCCAACCCCGGCAAGAGCGAAATATCCGGACATCCGCGCCCGGTCTCCCACTTTGAGATTGTTTTTTCACTGACCTGCAAGGCAACCGCAACTTCTCTTTGGGTCATATGCTTTTCTTTGCGCAGCGCCGCAATTAACCGGCCTGTTTTTTCCGGATTCATTTTTTCCACCTCCGCTTTTATTGTATCCGCCAAAAGCAAAGAAAGCAACCCACGCTCCGTAGGATTTAAAAATACCCAAAGTATATTTTAAAAATCAAAATATACTTTGGGTATTTTTTGGGGTCTATATCCATCAGGAAAATTACAAAGCCGTGTAACCCTCTACTATCTGATCAACCTTTTAAGCCGCGGATGTAGCCGCTTGACATACACGCTGACGATGCAGGTAACCGCGAAATCATACACAAAAAAGGTCAGATTGCCCAGCCCCCAAAGCACCCAGAGAGAATATTTCCCAAAATCCCCCATAGACTCCACCGGCGTCTGGAAAACAAAAATAATCAGTAGATAGGCGGCAACCATCACCACGTTGAAAATCAGGAATTTCAGCCCATACTCAAAAGCCGGGCGGCGAAGTTTTTCGATGATGCCCTTGAGAATCGGGTAGTAACCGAAAAAAGCCACAAACATCAGCTTGGCCTCCGGCTCGGCCAGCAGGAGCACCAGCACCGAAGTTGCGCCGAAAGCGGTAAAGGCCCATTTGTAATCGGTCTCTACCACCAGGATAATAAAAACCATACCCGCCACAGCCGGCACGGCATAGGTCATCGACGGAAGATAGGAAAAAAGCATAATTGCCACCGACAACGCCGAAAGAACGCCGCACAGCGCAACCTTGCCGGTGTTCCGTTTCATTCCTGCCCTTCACCCTTTCCGGAAAAATTATAGGCGCTCCGCGCGCTGAATCCCGATCCCCGTCAGCAGGGGAACATGCTTCCCCCGAAGCAGCGGCAGCAACAGTCGGCGCAGACCAATCCCTGACACACGTCGCAAACCGAACACTCGCTCCCCTGTCCGCCGGTGCGGTAGCCGCCAAAGCTTCCGCTTTGCTGACGCTGAATCTGGTTGAGGGCGGCGCGGTACTCGGCATTACCGGGATTCATCCGGCAGGCGGTCGAAAAGCAGGTGTATGCCTCGTCGAACCAGCCGCGGCGATACAACACGCTGCCCGAGAGAAAATACCACTCGGCGTCCCGCTTTTCGGGGGGCACACCGTCAAGCAGCTCCTGCGCGTCCTCCAGCCGGCCGGAAGAAATCAGCGACCGGATATCGGCAAAGTTGCCGCTTCCCTGGCCGCCGTAATCCGAAGCCCCTCCGCCATAACCGGGAGATGTGCCGCGGCGGCCGCTTTTGCGCCGGTTCATAATGGTATCGTAAGCCTCGTTAATCTCCTGCATTTTCTCGGATGCGAGATCGGACAGCGGATTGTCGGCATAGTTGTCCGGATGAAATTTTTTCGCAAGCTCCCGATAGGCCGCCTTTACCTCATCATCGGTGGCAGTTTTGGGGATGCCTAATACTTCATAAGGGTCTTTCATCAAACTTCTCCTTTTGTTCGAGCACCGCTTTCTGCATCTTCGACAGGCCGAGGAACACGATATTCTCCACAATTTCGGTGTAGCGCGAAAGGCCAAGCAGACCGACGCATTTGCCCAACTCGTCCACGCAAATGTTGAGGTTGCCAATCGCCCTTTGCACCGCCGCCGGCCGATCGCAGCCAAGGCGTAGGAACACATTGTAGCCGCCCTGCTTCTCGTCCTCCTCCAAATCGTCGACCGCGTCGATCAGATAAATCCACTTGCCGGACAAGTATCCCATCCGCGCCAACACGCGGGAGGAAACCTCTCCCGCCCCGCACAGGGCAAAGAACGCGGACAGCATCCGGGCGGTCGGCTCACACGCCGCGTCGGGGCGGCTCTCCCCCTCCCGCTCGAGGGCGGCCTGCCTCTTTTCGTAATCAATGACCTGCTCAGCAAGCTTCGGGAAGGCGTGCGCCGCCCGTTTTCGCGGACGGCGGGCAAGTAATCGCAGGAAACGGTAGCCCATCCCCTTCCAAAAGCCGCTGTCGGCTACGCCGTCGTTCAGCCGGCTGTAAGAAAGAAGGACACATCCGGCAGCCACGCCGTCAAGCGCGTCGCCGGTATCTTTGCAGTAATTGCACTTTTTCAGCGGATTGGCGACGCAGCGCCGCTGCTCAAAGCCGGAGCAAGACGGCAGCAGTCCCAGCCGCAGCAGGGCCAGAAAGGTAAAATCATAGCTGAGCGTCAGGCGGGCCAAAAGCCCGTACCGCCGGCCGAGCGTACGGCAGAGGGTACAGTAGGCCGCGCGGTATATCTCGTTTTCCCGAACCCGAAGCTCAGGGACACAGGGCCTGACATAACCAAACACAAACTTACCTCTTTTTTCTGTCTTTTGTCCTATTGTAACGGATATCGGGACAAAAAGCGTTAAGAATGTGTAAATAAAATCAGCGATTCAGAAGTTTTGCGAGATATTTTCCGGTATACGAGCGCGGATTCTTCGCAACCTCCTCCGGTGTACCGGTGCAAACGATCTCCCCGCCACGGTCGCCCCCCTCCGGCCCGAGGTCGATGATATAATCGGCCGTTTTGATAACGTCAAGGTTGTGCTCAATCACAAGCACAGTGTTCCCGGCCTCAACCAGGGTCTGCAAAACCTCGATCAGGCGGTGGACGTCGGCGGTGTGGAGGCCGGTGGTCGGCTCATCCAGAATATAGATGGTCCGCCCGGTCGGCCGGCGGGACAGCTCGGTCGCCAGCTTGACCCGCTGCGCCTCCCCACCCGACAGGGTGGTCGCCGGCTGCCCGATCTTGATATACCCCAGCCCCACGTCGTACAGCGTTTTCAGCTTGCGATGGATTTTCGGCAGCGGCTCAAAGAAGCGCATACCCTCCTCGACTGTCATTTCCAGCACATCATAGATGTTTTTGTCTTTATATTTGATTTCGAGTGTCTCCCGGTTATAGCGGCTGCCGCCGCAGACCTCGCAGGGGACATAGATATCGGGCAGAAAGTGCATCTCGATTTTGATAATGCCGTCGCCCTGGCATGCCTCGCATCGGCCTCCCTTGACGTTAAAGGAAAACCGGCCTGCGCCGTAGCCGCGCATTTTGGCGTCCTTGGTCGAGGCAAACAACTCCCGTATATCGTTGAAAACACCTGTGTAGGTCGCGGGATTGGAGCGCGGGGTGCGGCCGATCGGCGACTGATTGATGTCGATGACCTTGTCGAGATGCTCCAGCCCGTCGATCCGGTCGTGCGTGCCGGGAAACAGCTTGGCCCCGTTGAGGTCGGAAGCCAGCCGCTTATAGAGGATATCGTTGACCAGCGAGGATTTCCCCGATCCGGAGACACCGGTCACCGCGACAAAGGCGCCAAGCGGAATCCGGGCTGTGATGTTTTTCAGGTTGTTCTGCGAAGCCCCGCGCACGGTCAGGAATTTGCCGTTGCCCGGCCGCCGCACCTCGGGCACGGGGATTTTTTTGCGGCCGGTCAGATAATCCCCGGTCAAGGAGTTTTCACAGGCCTCAATCTCCTCCAGCGTGCCGGCGCAGACCACCTCGCCCCCGTGGACGCCCGCGCCCGGGCCGATGTCGACGATGTAGTCGGCCGCACGCATGGTATCCTCGTCATGCTCGACCACGATGAGGGTGTTGCCGAGATCCCGCAGCCGGCAGAGGGTGGCGAGCAGACGGTCGTTGTCCCGCTGATGCAGGCCGATGCTCGGCTCGTCCAGAATATACAACACCCCCATCAGAGAGGAGCCGATCTGGGTCGCCAGACGAATACGCTGGCTCTCCCCGCCCGAGAGAGTTCCGGCCGACCGGGACAGATTGAGATAATCCAGCCCGACGCTGGCGAGAAAATTCAGGCGGTCGCGGATCTCCTTCAAAATCAGGTCGGCGATCCTGTGCTCCCGCTCGGTCAGTTCCAGCCCTTTTACAAACCGAAGGGCGTCGTTGACCGAGAGATCGGTCAGCTCCTTCAGATTTTTTTCGCCGACCGTGACCGCCAGGCTCTCCGGCTTTAGGCGGGCGCCATGGCAGTCGGGGCATGGGCACTCGCTCATGGCCGTCTCAATCTCGGCCCGGATCCAGTCGCTGCTCGTCTCCTTATACCGGCGCTCGAGGTTGTTGACGATCCCCTCAAACTCGGCCTTGTATTTGCCGCCGCCCCAGTCACTTTCCCGCTCGAACTCGATCTTCTCGCCGGCCGAGCCATAGAAAAGCACCTGCTTCACCTGATCCGACAGCTCGCCAAACGGAGTGTCGAGAGAGAAGCCGTAGTGCTTGGCCAGTCCTGTGTAATACATCATGGCGATGGTGCCCTGCTGTCCGTCCCGGCCGCGGCCGCCTCGCCATGGATTGATGCTCCAGCCCGAGGCCTTGATCGCGTTTTTGTTGATCGACAGTTTGGGGTTGGGGACGATCAGTTCCGGATTCACCTTCATAAACACGCCGAGGCCGGTACAGGTCGGGCAGGCGCCGGCCGGGTTGTTGAAGGAGAACATGCGCGGCGTCAGCTCCGGAACGCTGACCCCGTGGTCGGGGCAGGCGTAGCTTTGGGAAAAGAGCAGCTCCTCCCCGCCGATGACATCGACGATGGTAAGCCCTCCGGTCAGGGAGGAGGCTGTCTCGATGCTGTCGGCCAAACGGCTTTTGATCCCGTCCTTGATAACCAGACGATCGACAACAATTTCAATATTGTGCTTTTTGTTTTTTTCGAGCTTGATCTCTTCGGTCGTTTCGTACAGATTGCCGTCGACCCGCACCCGCACAAAGCCGGATCGGGCGGCGGCCTCAAACTCCTTCTGATGCTCCCCCTTGCGGGCGCGAACAACCGGCGCCAGAATCTGGATCCGGCTGCCCTCCGGCAGGGAGAGAACCCTGTCCACGATCTGATCGATCGTCTGCTGCTCGATCGGGCGGCCGCAGACCGGACAGTGCGGGACGCCGATCCGCGCGTACATTAAGCGAAGATAATCATAAATCTCGGTCACGGTGCCGACCGTCGAGCGCGGATTTTTGGAGGTGGTTTTCTGGTCGATCGAGATGGCCGGCGACAGCCCGTCGATGCTGTCGACGTTCGGTTTCTCCATCTGTCCCAAAAACATCCGCGCGTAGGAGGAGAGCGATTCCACATAGCGGCGCTGCCCCTCGGCGTAAATCGTGTCGAAGGCCAGAGAGGATTTTCCCGATCCCGAAAGTCCCGTAAAGACAATCAGCTTGTCCCTCGGGATGGTCAGATCAATATTTTTCAGATTGTGCTCTCTGGCTCCCTTGATAATTATTTTATCCTGTGGCATGGGGTTTTCTTTCATCCTTTCCTGCTTTCAGCACGCGACAAAAGCTGAATTGCACGCCCGCCGCGCGGAGGAATTTGTAAAATCGCTTCCGGAAAGCGAGCTTCTGTGCGCTGTGCAAAGGCTCAGACCTTCCCCTGGCGCAGCTTGGCGATCCGGTCGCGGAGGTAGGCGGCGTGTTCAAACTCCAGCAGCCGGGCAGCCTCCCGCATTTCCCGCTCAAGGCGGCGGATCAGTGCCTCGCGCTCCGGCTTGCTCATCCGCTTTCCGGACTGCGCCGGCTTGCCGCGGGATTTTCCCGAAATCTCGATCACGTCCCGCACATCCTTGACGATTGTTTTCGGGACGATGCCGTGCGCCTCGTTATAGGCCGTCTGGATAGCGCGGCGGCGCGCCGTTTCGGAGACGGCCCGCTCCATTGAGGGGGTCACGCTGTCGGCGTACATAATCACCTGGCCGCCGGCATTGCGGGCCGCGCGGCCGATGGTCTGCACCAGTGAGGTCTCGCTCCGCAGAAAGCCCTCCTTATCCGCGTCGAGGATAGCGACCAGCGACACCTCGGGGATGTCCAGCCCCTCTCGCAGGAGGTTGATGCCGACCAGCACGTCGAACTCGCCCAGCCGAAGATCGCGGATGATCTCCATCCGCTCCATGGTGTCGACGTCGTGGTGCATATACCGCACCCGTATGTCGAGGTTTTCCAGATACTCAGTCAGATCCTCGGCCATCTTTTTGGTGAGGGTCGTAACCAGCACCCGCTCTCCGCGTCCGGCGCGGAGGTTGATTTCCGACACCAGATCGTCGATCTGTCCGTCGGTCGGCTTGACGATCACCTCTGGGTCGAGAAGGCCGGTCGGCCGGATCACCTGCTCAACCACCTGCGCCGATTTCTCCCGTTCCAGCGAACCGGGCGTGGCAGAGACAAAGATCGCCTGGTGGATATGGCTGTAAAATTCGTCAAAATTCAGCGGCCGGTTGTCATAGGCCGACGGCAGCCGGAAGCCGTATTCCACCAGATTTTCCTTCCGGGCGCGGTCACCGCCGTACATGCCCCGCACCTGCGGCAGGGTGACGTGCGATTCATCCACGAAGAGGAGGAAATCCTCCGGAAAATAATCGAGCAGGGTGAACGGCGTACTGCCCGGCGGTCGGCGGGACAGCACGCGGGAGTAGTTTTCCACCCCCTTGCAGGTGCCGATCTCCCGCAGCATTTCGACGTCGTGCTCAGTGCGCTGGCGGATACGCTGCGCCTCGATCAGCTTGTCGTTTTCTCTGAAAAAGCGGACCCGGGCCTCCATTTCCTCCTCCAGCTCGCGGCAAGCCTCCTCCATCTTTTCAGGCGGAATGATGTAGTGGGTCGCGGGATAGATCGCGGCATGAGCCAGATCCTCCTTCACCTCGCCGGTGAGGGTATTGACCCTGGTCAGCCGGTCAATCTCATCCCCGAAAAACTCCACCCGGATGGCGTCGTCGCCCGAATAAGCCGGAAAAATCTCCACCACGTCGCCCCGCACCCGGAATTTGTTGCGCACAAAATTGACATCGTTGCGCTCGTACTGGAGGGTGACCAGCTTTTTCAGCATGGCGTCGCGCTCCATTTCTCCCCCCCGGCGCAGCGAGAGGATCATGTTGCGGTAGTCGATCGGGCTGCCGAGGCTGTAGATGCAGGAAACACTGGCCACAATAATGACATCCCGCCGCTCGGACAGCGCGCAGGTGGCCGAATGGCGGAGCTTGTCGATCTCATCATTGATCGCGGAATCCTTTTCAATATACGTATCAGTGCCGGGGATGTACGCCTCCGGCTGGTAGTAGTCGTAGTAGGAAACAAAATATTCCACCGCGTTGTGCGGAAAAAACTCCCGAAACTCGGAACAGAGCTGGGCCGCCAGGGTTTTGTTATGCGCCAGAACCAGCGTCGGACGGTTCACCTTCGCAATGATATTCGCCATGGTAAAGGTCTTGCCCGAGCCGGTGACCCCCATGAGCGTCTGCTCCCGGAAGCCGTGCTGCACACCGGCGGCCAGCGCCTCAATCGCCTCCGGCTGGTCACCGGTTGGCCGATAGGCAGAAACCAATTCAAAACGATCCTTTTCCGGCATACCGGCACCTCCCTTTCCCGCATATTTCAAGCCGTCCGGCTCGGAAGGCCGCGTCCCGCGGGGCGTCCGAACCCGAACAAATGTTTTTATTATTTTACCCCTTTCGGGCAATTTTGTCAATCTTTTCATAGACGGAGGCAACCCGAAAAGCGGCCGGCCTCGTGCGAATACAGTGTTTTTAGTATACCACAAGGCCTCTGGTTTTACAAATCGCCGCATCGGACAGAACGACGCCCATATTCCCGGACGAGATATCCGACCGCTTTTAAGAAAGAATGCCGCCAACTGTTCCACCTGTGTGTTGTGACAAAACATTATGTTGCAGGAAGATTTTTACAATGCTATAATTTGATTGGTAAATTTTGTCGAATGGTGGTGAAACGGTTGCCGGAGGAAACAAAAAATGTGGAAAAAGCACCGGATCAAACATCCGACTCGCCCCCAAAATCCCCCTTTTCCGCCGCAGAAGCCCTGCTGGCTTCGATTGCGGTTATCTTGCTGCTGGTGATAATTGTGTACAGCTTTTTTCATGCAGACCGGCAGGCAGATCCGGTCATCGTCTATCTGGCTGAGTCGAGCGGCTCCGGGGCCTCCGCTGCGGCTTCGACGCAATTCGACGCTGCTGCGGCTCCCGAGCTGAACCTCGCTGCGGCAAGCGAAGCGCCGGATTCTGAGGCCGCCTCTATGGACTCCTCCGCTTCGACGGAAAATGCGATTCCCACGGTCAACATCAACACCGCCTCTGTTTCCGAGCTGACCGCCCTGCCCGGCATTGGGGAGGTCAAGGCGGCCGCCATTATCGCCTATCGGGAGGAATTCGGCAGTTTTCTCTCGGTCAGCCAGCTTTTAAACGTCAGCGGTATCGGAGAGAAAACACTGGAGAAAATCCGGGATTATATCGTCCTGTCCTGACCCGGTGCGCAGCCGTCCTTTCTGCCGGCCGAGCCTTTTCGGCCGGCTTTTGATTTGCGCCTCAGGCTGCCGACCGGATTCGCACGGAGAGGATTTTTCCATCGCACGAATAAAAAATTTTCCGTTCCTGCGAAAAATCGTCGAAAAAAGATTGCCTTTTATCATCTCCTCATGGTATCCTATTTGAGGTTATTTTATATCGCTTTTGTAAAAACGGAGAGGGATTATGAAGAAAAAAGGGTTTGACAACGCGCTGTATATGAAAAAGCAGAAAGAACATATTCTGGAACGGATCGCCCGGTTTGACGGCAAGCTGTATCTGGAGTTCGGCGGCAAGCTGTTTGACGATTACCACGCCGCCCGGGTTCTCCCGGGGTTTGAGGCCGACGCCAAGATCCGGCTGCTGCACGAACTGCGGGATCAGGCGGAGGTGGTTTTCTGCATCAGCGCCGCCAGTATTGAAAAAACCAAGATTCGCGCCGATCTCGGAATCAGCTACGACCTCGACCTGCTGCGGCAGATCGACGACATCAGCGCGATGGGCATATCGGTCGGAAGCGTGGTCATCACCCGCTACACCGGCCAGCCGGCCGCTGAAGGGTTCGCCCGCAAGCTGGAGGCCAAGGGAATCCGCCACTATTTTCACCGCCCGATCGACGGATACCCCTCCAACGTCGATCACATCGTCAGCGATGCCGGCTACGGCGCCAACCCGTATATCGAGACAAGCAAGCCGCTCGTCGTTGTCACGGCGCCCGGTCCGGGCAGCGGCAAGCTGGCTACCTGCCTGTCGCAGGTGTATCACGAACAGCGTCGGGGAGGCAAGGCGGGCTATGGTAAGTATGAAACCTTCCCGATCTGGAATCTGCCGCTGATGCATCCGGTTAATCTGGCGTATGAGGCGGCGACGGCCGACCTCCAGGATGTCAACATGATCGACCCTTTTCATTTGGAGGCATACGGCGTCACGACGGTCAACTACAACCGGGATGTTGAAGCTTTCCCGATTGTCCGCACAATTTTGTCCCGGATTACCGGGGACGACAAATTCTATTGCAGCCCAACCGACATGGGGGTCAACATGGCCGGCTACGCCATCGTGGACGACGAGGTGTGCAGAGAGGCCGGCCGGCAGGAGATTATCCGCCGTTATTTCAAAGGCATGGCCGATTTCAAGCAGGGCAAGGAGCGTCCGGAAACGGTTGAGAAACTGCGCCTTCTGATGCAGCAGATCGGCGCGAAGCCGGAAGAGCGCAGCGTCGTCCTGCCCGCCCTGTCCAAGCAGGAGGCGTCGAACGCGCCGGCGGCAGCCATCGAGCTGCCCGACGGCCGGATTATCACCGGCAAAGCCACCGGTCTGATGAGCGCGTGCAGCGGCGTCATCCTCAACAGCATCAAGGTGCTGGCCGGCATTCCAAAGGAGGTTCTGCTGATCAGCCCCTCTATCCTTGAGCCGGTGCTCAATCTGAAAATCAACCTGCTGGGCAGCCGGTCGAGCGTCCTCAAGGTGGACGACGTGCTGACCGCCCTCTACATCTGTGCGGCCGAGAACGAGACGGTCGCCCGCGCGGTTGAGCAGCTGCCCAAACTCTCGGGCTGCGAAATCCACTCGACCAAACTGCTCTATTCCGGAGATGAAGACACGGTGCGCAAGCTGGGGATGAACCTCACCTGCGAGGCTGAATTCCCTGAAAAAAAGCCCTTTGCAAAGGGATAAGCAAACCGTCGAAATTGCCGCGGCGATATCTTGCGTTTCGAGTGCTTTCGAGTGCTTTAAAAAATATCCGCCAAATCGGGGTTGAATAATAAAAAACCTCTGCGGCGGATATTTTTTGTAGCCATAAATACATGTAGAATAATAACTGCATGAGGGGGGATTGTGATGTCCTCATACGCAAGTACAGGCTTTATTGCCGGAAATACAGGAAATGCTCGCATAAGGAATTGTCATCCGGCCCAAGAGACGGCCTCGTAAAGATGCACCGGCTCGTAACATTGTGGCTGAGCAGCAATATGAGGTAAACTGTTAAAGATGGAGAAACATTGCAGGAAACCTGGACACCTACGGTGGCACCCAGCTTGTTTGCCAAGGTGCTTATACCGGATGAAAATGTTATCCCCAAATGGGAGCAGCCGGACAGCACCAACCCATATATGACGGAGGATAAGGTTAGGATGATGACACATATACGAGACGCTATCTCAGAAGACAGAAAAACGATCCTGAACTTAGCGAAAAGGTGAGTAAATATTGTTTTAGAACGTTACGCTCGCAAGGACATTTAAAATTTCCTCCAATTTATCTTTACAATTGAGGGTGCAATCACCGATACAGGTGATTGCACCCTCTGCTAAATTTGTTTACATATGGGAACCTTTCACAATATGGCTACGCAGTGCAACTACATCGGAAACAGTGAGTGATTTATTGGTATCAAAATCGCCGGCTTTAAGCTGTTTGTCGCTGCATTTAGAGGACATTATAAGCTGGCGAAGTTTAACAACATCCGATACGGTAACCTTACCATCATCATCAATATCGCCCAGCAAGAAATCATCATCGGCTAATTCCGGAACCAAGAACAGGGACTTTATTGCACCCAGTTTCAACTGAACGGTTGTAACCGTTTCACCGTCAACTTGACTTACGGTATAATCCGCCTTGGATTTGTCGCCGGTTAGTGGGTCCCAGAACATGGGGTTATTCAACTCGCCACGTATTTGAACAGTGGCATCGACAACATCATCGCTGGAATTTCCGAAGAAATACACGTCTCTTCCATCAACAATCTTGTGAATATAGCTGAGATTTCCACCATTTATATTGCCAACATTATCAATCTCAAGATCATAAACCGAAAGGGCATCATCAAGTGCTGTGGGTAGATTTTTCTTGGCGTTTTTACCTATGAAATACGCTTTTCCACCAGCCTGATTCTCATTTATATTGGTAATCTGGCTGGTGTCTAATGCTAGATTTTTGCTCCCTCCCATATAAATTTCAAATTCTTCTATGGAAGCGCTATTGTTGCTAACACCAGTAAAATAAACACGAATTTTTGTTGTGTTTATAGCACCGAACTCGATTTCCTTGGAAGTTCCAATCTCTGTTCCGGTGTGGACTGTTTTCCAAACAGCGGTAGAGTCATCCCAATATTGAATCTCGAAGCCACTAACCCTTCCGAAGCTTTCAGTTATAACAACGTGGTCAACCCAGGTTTTCTCAGGAAACTCAACCCCCAACCACTGATCAGCACCGTGCTGTCCTGCGTTCCAACGACTGCCACTACCATAAATTCCGTCAAAAGCCATTTCGGCATTATAATTGGAACTGTAGTTGCTTGAGCTAATATAGTTTATTCCGTCTGATGTGATTTCTTTCGTTGGGTCAATTCCAAACATTTCTTCTATTATTTCGGCAACCTTTGCATTGTCCTCGGCACGGGTTCCCAAATAGGGAAGCTGTGTTGTTCCGATGACTTTGCCACCATTATCATAGAATTTTTTGATTTTCTCTAAATTGGTGAGGCTTATAACTTTGCAGCCAGGAATAATCATAACTTTATATGATTCACTATTCACTTGGTTGTTCAGCTGAAATTTGGCACCATCAACGCTGCAACGATCATCAATTACATCAGGATGCAGATATGTGAAATCTTTACGTGCGTTTAAAGATAAAATCTCTCCGATATTCATATAATCGGCATCTTCCGGGTTGTTTGGACTGTCATTAAAATAAAACTCTGATTCAAGGTAGTCGATAGGGTAAACCATTCCTATATCAGCCACATGGGTACCTTGCTGAAGAATGGTCTGAGACCTTCCGATATAATCACTAAACGCTGAAAGATGTGGTCCGAAATTAGCGTCACGATATGACAATTCCGGAACATAAGTAACTTTTGACGGATCGTCATCATACCAAACAGCATGGGGGATAATCAGATTAATTCCCTTAGCAAAAAGATCCATTGATGAGCGATAGATATCGTCCATATTCTTGCCCTGGAAAACACCGAAAGCTTCAGACATAACACGGCTCTTATCCCAGTTGTTAGCTGATGAAGACACGATTTTATATGCCTCTTGGGTGTAACCGAAATTGTTAATGAGGTCGACACCCGGAATTGCCTGATTCTTGAATACCTTCATCAAGTCACCATGGACACCTACAGGATTAACCCATTCTTCAAAAAGCATATGACCGGTTAATTCAATTCCGTGGTCGGCACACCATTCATTCAATTGACCGATATAATTATTTGCGAAAAGCTCGGTTCTGATATATTGAAATTTGTCCCTTGCCTCAGCCGTGCTTTCCCCGATATCCATAAACAATGCTGGATAATCCAGAACGGGGGAGGAGCCGAAATGGTTCTCATAATCTTCATTGAAAGTGGGGGTCCAAAATCTTGCTCCGTCGGCACCATATGGCGTTCTTCCTCCGGCAGGCCAGAAAGATGGCTCATCAAAAAATGCTGAGACTATTGTGCCATTATCAAAATATTTCTTAAATCTTGAATAATATGCTTCATATGTAATATCGATGAATGCGGCGACAGAATCTTTGCTTAAATAATCCATTCCGTCACGACCGTCAACCACACATACAAACGCCATTACCTTCCAATTTCCTTCAGGAACGGTGTATTCAAGGTGGGAACCATTTTGTTCACTGTCATCGTCATAGCTCAATAATGTATCACCATCATAAAATTCCAGTTCCCAAATTGACGGGTTGAAATCGCTGGTTTGGGTAATGTATAAACGCATTTTTGTGGTGGTCACGGGGTCAAAGATTATGTGCGAACCTTCGGTGTCCTGACCGATTGAAGTGCCGTCATAGCAGGTTTTCCACTGATCGTTTTCCCAATATTGTATCTCAAATTTTGTGATACGATCCATGCTCTGATAAACCTTAACATTGTCAACGGTTTTTAAACCGCTGAATTTCATTTCCAGCCAGTGAGGAGGATTGGTTGCATCGGCAGAATTCCAACGTGTAGCAAAACTTCCGTCAAACGCAAATTTAGCATCAAAATCCTCATTATAGCGGCTGGAACCCGAAACTCCAGCCGATTGGCTTGGATCTTCTGTGGTAGGCACAGCCAGCTTTTCGTCACCGCAAAATACGTGAAATTCACTGATTGATGCACTGTCACTGGTTACACTTTTTATGTATAATCGAACCATATCGGTATTTATAGCATCAAACGAGTGGCTAACTCCTGTGTCGGTGATTTTTTTCCCTTTGGCGAGATTCACCCACTTGGATTCTGTATAATCATAATATTGAATAAAATATTCGCTTGTTCTGTGTAGCTCCGGGTCAGAATCTTCAAAAACATCAACCCGGTCGAATGTTTTGGCTTCGTCATATTTAATTATCAAATATTGTTTTCCGCCTGAACCAGATTCTGAATTCCAACGGGTGCTCATCTTGCCATCAACCGCCTTTGCGGCCTCGTATCCTGGTGATATGCTGTATGTGGAAGACGCTGAAACACCAATTGGCACCGATGCTGGGTCAAAGCCTGTGTTAGCCTCATTAACCACAGCAAACTCACTGATATCAATTCTTTCGAGGGTGTCAGTATTCATCGCCACGGCGCCCATAAGCTTTCCGTCAGGCAATTTTATTTTTACAGTTTGCCCGTTAGATGCATTTTTCTGATACATGTCGAGCCTTTTTGTGGTTAGTTCAGGGTAGTTCTCCTCTAAAAGCCCACCGGCATTATAGCTTGGGAATCCATTTTCATCATACAATGAAAATCTCATACCATATTTGCTGCCTTCATCCAATGCGGCTTCGTACAATGCAAAATATTCATCTGTTAAATATGAACTTTGCCACTCGGGTAGAATTCCAAATCCGCCATATCCGCTTTGCAGATATGATTCACGGACAATTTCTCTAACCTGATCAGTAGTCATGTCTTCAACTTCGCTGTTCCAGAACCATAATGGCGCCGGTTTTGTATCCAACGATGGATTTTTGAATGATTCATACAACGAATCGGTTGTGTCTGCATGCGTTGCCATTTGTGCACCTCCAGCTGCTGTTATTAGTGTTAGCGAAAGTAAAATTGTAATAAATTTTTTAAATTTTGCTGAAATTTTCATAACCAAATGCCTCCAAACAAGTATTATTTATTTCTATTGTTTGCAATTGATTTAATAATTTCATTTTGAAAACCTCCAAATCCAATTTTTTGTGTAAAATAAATTAATTTTTATAATTTACGCGAGTATTATATCATTCTTTTTAAACAAATACATCACCATATGTTGCCTGAAAATAACAAAATCTTGCAACAAATTGAATTTAAATTGGAGTATATGCCGGCGTTTTACTAGGTTACTATTAACAATAGACTGGACACGGGCAATGTTTAAACTGTGCCTCTATTTGTAGTTAATTACCCAATCCATTATTTGCATTTTTGGGCATCATTCCAAATAAATACACCTTATTTTATGCACATTGTCTTGCATATCCTAATTGTTCGGTAGCGCTACTTGGGCAACGGTTAATCTGGACATGTGGCATCTGTGGCACTTAAGCAGTACCACAAAAATATGAGTGTTACATTAGAGAAAACGGCATCGAGTTATGGGATAAGAAATTTGATGAATATCAAACTTTAATAGATAAACTTAAAACCAGGCCAAGCGGGCGGGAAAATTGGGTGAAGTATCAAGAAATTGTGGGGAATATATTAGAGTTCCTTTTTGCCCTCCTTTAAATGCTCTTATTCCGCAAAGTAATGATAAAAGTAAAAAGAATTGCAGAGATTTCATTTTATCTAATTATGCTCGAGATGACAGTGTGTGGAAATATCTCAAAAAAACTATGCTGATTTTATAGTTATTGATGCAAAAAATTCAGCTAAAGCTATCAGTAAAACCGATGTTTTACAAATTGCAAATTATCTCAAAAAACACGGTACAGGATTGTTTGGGATTATCATTGCAAGGAAAGGCACAAATGCTTCATCTGATGAAATTTCTCGCGAAATGTGAGTATATCAGCAAAAATGATAATTGTCTTAAATGATAATGATATTGAACAAATGATTTTCGATAAAAAGAATGGTGATAATCCCGCAAGTTTAATTCTCAAGAAAATTGAAAATTTTAGATTATTAATTTAATAACAAAAACCGCCGCCTTAGAAATGAGCCGAACCCGTAAAAACGGACAATAGACACAATACCCCCTCATGTAGTTATTATCCTACATGAGGGGGTATTGTGATGTCAAAAAGAGCGTATACGCAAGTACAGGCTTTAGTGCCGGAAATACAGGAAATGCTCTATCTGTCCATGATACGAGATTTATACGGCAACAGTATCGTGGCCTACAAGACGGCCGCACGCCGGACGACCAATCTTGTGCTGGATACGATTCGGTTGGCTATAAAAAAGGAGAAAAAGAGGGTCGCTGCGGAGTTACAGCTTCACAGCGACCAAGGATTACATATACTTTACAGGCGTATTTTAATCTAACTCAATCTTACAAAATTATGCCGTCTATGCCAAGGAAAGGAAACCCTTATGATAACGCGATGACAGAAAAATTTTTCTCTATTCTGAAAACAGAGTGTATCTATCGGCACAAGCCGAGGACAGTTACTGAAGCACAGTCCATGATTGATGACTATATCTACTTCTGCAACCATGAGCAGATCCGGACAAAAGCGGGAGTGGCGCAGCGTCAGCGGCGTCACTCCGCTTAAAACTGAATATTCCTACATAGGGGCTTCTTTGTACTGTCCGCACAAATTGGTTCGGTTCAAAACACGGGATAACAAGGGATTTTCATTCTAAAAAGGCAAACGGTGCGGATCAGGCGCCGGCAACAATCAGCGCCCGCAGCGCGACCACGTCGCTGACCGTAAGATTCTGATCTTCGTCCAGATTTCCGGCGGCGAACTGCTGCTCGGTCCAGCTTCCCGCTACAATCAGCTTACGCAGCTCGACCACATCGGAGACGGTAACGTTCCCGTCTCCGTCCACATCACCCGCAAGCCGGTCGGTAAAGGTCACGGTATAGGTTTTCGAGCTGTACCCGGTCGCCGAGATCGCCTTGGCATAGGCAACAACCTTCCCGTCCTTCATATAGGCGCCGGTGACAACCGCGCCGTTCTCGACCGTGGCGGAGATTTTGTCTTTCAGTGTTTCCACATCCGGCAGCGCATCCGTAGATACGGTATAATCGGTCCGGTCGGCGGAAAAATCAAATACCGTTCCTTCGACCGCAAAATCGGCCACCGTAATTTCCGACAGCTCGCGAACCATAGCGGCGAACTCCTCGGCCATGCCGGCATGACCGGTCTGATTCGGATGGACGCCATCGTTGTCATTGAACCAACTGTCCTGATTCTTGGTCACCGCATTGATGTCGAGCAGAGGGCAATCCAGCTCCTCGGCCACCTTCTTCTGAATCGCGACGATCAGGTCGACCGTATCGTTGTCGATGGTATCCACCCGACCCTTATCCATATACACGGTGGGCGAGGTCGCGATCACTACCGTAGGCTTGCTGTCCAGCGCACGGTATGCGGCAACCATATCTTTCAGATCCTGCTCAAACCGGGTCGAAACGCCGCGGTCGGTCCAGTTGCGCGGTTTGGAGTCATTGGTGCCCAGCATGATGAACACGATGTTCGGTGCAAACAACTGGCTGTTCTTATAATTCGACAAAGAGGTAAACGGACTGTCCGCCGCGGGAGAGAGGCAGTAACCGCTCTGTCCGGCATTCATAAAAGAGTAAGCGTCACTGTCGAACATGGCGGCTGTTTTGGCGGTATATCCGTCGGACGGCGCGGTAATGCTGTCGCCGACAAAGACAACCCGTTGCTTATGCTTGACCACTGCGGCCACTGCGGCCGCAGCCTCCTGCAATGCGGTCTTTTGTTCCGCAACCAGCAGCTTCTGTTTAAAGGTCAGCGCGTCATAGGCTGTCGACAGCTCCTCCACAACGGCCGCGTCATCGGCCGTATAGGGGGCGGTCAACCCGGCCATATCGGCCGCAAAGGCGGCCGCGGCCGCCTTATCCGCGTCCGAAGGCGCTGATCCGACCTCAACCGTGACCGTGTAGGTGACGGCCTCTCCATTTTCAGCCGTGACCGTAAAGGTTACCGGATCGGTACAGTCATAGGTCTCCCCCGAAACCTTGTCCACCACGGCAGTTTCGGCAATCGTGAAGGTCGGCGCCACAGCGGTAACCGGAGTGCCGTCATCCAGGAAAACATGGATTTCCGTTCCGTCGATCAGTACCGGATTCTCCCCCACCGCGAAATCATACAACCCGTTGTCCCGGGAAAGGATGGTCGGGTTCATCGGATCCTCCCCCACGACGAGGGTGCATTTCTCAAAGTCCTGATACACCTTGCCATCCTTACGGTACTGGTTGCCGACCGGCACACCGGTGCGGGAGAAGCGGTCGGGGCTGTTCGTATCCAGGTTGCCCCAAAGGGACGCCCAAGCCGTGAACATCTTATCCGTAACAATATACGCTTCCGTCGCGTCGGTACCGGCCGCGACAATATAGGAAATGCCGTACGCCTTGTCCAAGCCGCGGTCGCTCTGGGCCGAGGCGCCGGTACTCTGGCTTCCGAAAAACTCCTGATACACAATGCCGTCGGCGGTCACCTTAGCGTCGCTGTGCAGACAACCGAGGTTATAGGCACCCCGCATGGTCGGATTGGACCATGCGCTTGAAGCATAGGCATACCGCATAGCCTCGACCACGTCTCCGCTGACGCCCGATCCGACAGTATATCCCCAGCTATAGGTCGTCGTGCCGCTTTTGGAAACGATGGTCTCGCCCTTTGTGAAGAGCTGGTAAACGTACACGGTTCCATCCTGCGGGTTGGTCCACTCCACCTCATTGCCGAGGGGGGCGCCGTTTGAGCCGTATCTGGCCGCCTGATACCCTTTGATCGAGAAGGCCATGCCGGCAAACGGCGCGACAATAGCGCCCCATTTCCGGCTGTCGCCCCAGGGGTTGCCGACATTACTGCCATCCAGGAACTGCAGGCTGACCATATCGCCCCAGCCGGTCAGCGTGGCGGCCGTTCCGAGATCATAGCCGCCTTCCTTTTGTATACTGTATTCCTGATTGATAGCCGCAATGGTCTTGGCGATCTCATCCTCCGACGCTTCCAGCGCCCAACTGGGCGGCGTGCCCTCCTGCCAACTGGAAGGCCAGGTCAGGTTCAGCACATTTTCAGCCGCCGATGCTGTTACGAGCGACGACAGGCAGAGGAGCAGCGCGAGCGTCAGGCTCGCCGCTTTGACCCAAAGCTTTTTCTTCATTGCACACAAAACTCCTTTTCAACATTCGCCGCGCGGCTTCAAAGGATTTTTTTACAACCCCTGAAAGCAATTTGTGTGATTTTGCCGCGGAAAGCAGATGGCTGCGGCAAAGAGGCCATGCTTTCCGCCTTTCGGCAAAATCTTTGCAAATGCAAAGCATCCTCCCCGGGTAAAAAACGCTATTCTGAAAAACATCCGTCAGACCCGGGAATGATGAGAACTTCACGGTTGGTGCTTTCGCTTTGCGTACGAAGAGGCCGCTCCTACAGCACCAGGGAGGGCGCAGTGTGTACGCGGGTTTTCAGCTCGCTGTTCAGCATATAAAGCCCTTTGGCGTCGGTGCCGAACATCTCCATTTTTGTAATCATGTCTGAGGCGTTTTTTTCTTCCTCTCCCTGTTCCTTGACAAACCAGTCCAACAGTTGCATCGTGCGGAAATCATGATCGGCAAAGGCCTCGGCATAAATCGCGTTGATCAGGTCGGTTACATACTTTTCATGTTCCAAGCCGGCCTTCAGCGGCGCCATGTGATCCCCGAGTGCCTTGTCCGGCTTGCGGATGGCTTCCAACGTTACTTTTTCGCCGTTGTTGTGCAGATACTGGCAGAACAGCATAGCGTGATCCTGCTCCTCCAGCGCCTGCACCCGATACCAATTCTCAAATCCATCCAGCCCGGCGGAGGCATAATAATTGGCAAAATCCAGGTAAAGATAAGCCGAGTAAAACTCATGCGTAATTTGTTCATTCAGCAGCCTGGCCACTTTTGCATTCATCCGGAATACAGTCCCTTCATGATGTGTTTTTGAAAAAAGAAAAGTCGCTGCGAACGATACAAGTCCGCGGCGACTTTGGCTGGGGAATAGGGATTCGAACCCCAACAAACAGAGTCAGAGTCTGTCGTGCTACCGTTACACAATTCCCCAATATAGCGTTTTCGTTTGGCGGACATCTTTAAATGACCGAACCGTAATCTATATTATATCCCAAAATTCGGATATGTCAAGGAAAAGATTGCTTTTTCTCCGAAATTTTTTCTTTTCCCAGCTTTTCCTTTCTTGACTTTGCATAGGGGTATGGTATACTGTTAATACTCACCGAAAGGAGGTGCCGGCGTGGGCAGCGAAAACACCAAGACCATCGCGATGAACAAAAAAGCCTTTCACGATTATTTTGTGGAGGAGAGCACCGAAGCCGGCATCGAGCTGACCGGAACAGAGGTCAAATCCATCCGGCAGGGAGGTGTAAACCTCAAAGACGCCTGGTGTGCGATTGAGAACGGCGAACTGCTTGTCAAGGGGATGCACATCAGTCCGTATGAGCAGGGCAATATCTTTAACCGCGATCCAAGGCGAGAACGCCGTCTCCTGATGCACAAGCGGGAAATTATGCGATTCCTCGGCATAACCAAGCAGCAGGGATTGACACTGATCCCCCTCTCTCTGTATTTCAAGGGATCGAGGGTGAAGGTGCAACTCGGGCTTTGCAAGGGTAAAAAGCTGTACGACAAACGGGCGGCTATGGCGGCCAAGACGGCCAAGCGGGATGTGGAACGCGCGCTGAAGGAAAACAACCGGTGAATGCTTTTTGGTGTTTTAATCCCGGTTTCGCGTGGCAAATCTTTTGATATGGGGGCGTAAAGGTTTCGACAGGGGTTTGGAACCAAGGGAAGCGAGCAGCGGTGCGGAACCGCTATAAAATCCGCAACCTTAAAATTAAACGACAACAATAAAGTTGCTCTCGCAGCCTAACTAAGGCTGCCGTCCGACCCGGAACTACCGCGATCCGGTAAGGGCGTCATTTAGCGGTGAACGTGCGCAGGGCGATGCCTCTGACCCTGCCATGCATCAGGGGCTACTGAAACGGACTGCCTGACGGCGGGCGGACCGCAGAGGGAATGTTCATACACCGTCTGCGCTCGGAGATGCCTTTGGCAACAGGCTTTTGGACAGGGGTTCGACTCCCCTCGCCTCCACCAAAAAGAAGCGACAATTTTCGACAGAAGATTGTCGCTTCTTTTTGCACTTTTCTCTTTTCACTTTTTCGTTCTTCTCTTTTCTCAACCCGACCGCAGTCGAAATTGTCGCTTCCAGATAATAGATAAAAGAGAACAGATAAGAGAATCGGTGTCTTTGCTTCGCAAAGAAAATAATGAGTTCACGGGTTCGAATCCATCCGCGAAAATACTGTGCGGATCTAAATCGTCCGACCTTTCCAGTAAAGAAACCACTATATTCTATATGATATAGTGGTTTTTTATTGTTTTATGCTTATATGTTGTGTTGCTTCTATGGTAGAGCTTTGTTGTTATTTCGTTGTGAAGATTATTTCCGTTATGCTTATTGATAGAATTGCAAACGTTTTGTGAACATTTTAAATAATTACCCTTTTTAGTGCAACAAAGCGCTGTTTTTAGCCTATTAGTGAAAGTGCATTTTTGTTCTTATCATTTAATGGGAGATGTTAGAAGTGACAGAAGAAAACTACAAGTACCGCACAAGCCCATTTTTACTCAGAAATCAATTCGCAGGGAATGGTAAGTTTCAAATCCCTGTTGTTCCCAAATTTAAGGCATGCGAAGATGATTTTACCGATTTAAGGTTAATCGGATTTGACAAGACAAAACTTGAAAACAACAATCATCTTGACCGGATCGTTCACTTCTTCTTGTACGATTACAAATTTGAGCGTGTGTGGAAAAATCCAGATGCTGACCTTGAAAAGTTGAAACGCTACCGAGCGGTACTAACGCCGGATTTCAGTATGTACACTGAAATGGCGCCAGTCATGCAGCTTTATAATACGTTTAGAAATAGATGGTGCGGCGCTTACTATGCGTCAAAAGGAATAAGAGTTATTCCATCTGTTAGTTGGGGGAACGAGAATACTTTTGAATTTTGCTTTGAGGGAATTGAAAAGGGCTCCACAGTTGCAGTTTCAACTTATATGGTTTCTGAACATGGACATAAAAAAGATCAAAAGGATTTTTTTCTCAAAGGCTACAACGAAATGTTGAAACGCATTGAGCCGGAAAGAATTATATGTTATAATGAGCCTTTCACAGAAATGCGGGGCAACATTGTATTTGTAGATTATGATTTAAGCTCCTGGCGACATATGAACGACGACCCTTATGCTCCCTCAAAATACGCAAAATATATTTGCGGTGAGGAACCTTGGCCAGCAGGTTGTGACGTTATCGTTAAAACAGGTCACGTTATCCGTGATGATGTTTTTGTCAAAGGTATGGGAAGTGCCTATGGCGGCGAATGGCAGCCGGCAAAAGAAGATGATGAAAGGTTTTTGGGTGAACCGGGAGCGGTTAATAAAAGCAGGACCAGCGGAAAAAGAGGCGGATACGACCGCAAAACTAAAATCGGAGAAAATGGAAAAGCATCCAGAGAAAGACATTATACAGATCATGATAATCCATCAAAACATTCAGACCCACATGACCACGAAATCGATTGGTCAAACGGATTTCCAAAATTAGGTCCCCCAATTAATTATCCCGACGGTAACGTTCCAGAATTTAAAAACTTTAAGGAGATGAAGTTTATGTCAAAAATTATTGAAAAAAACAGTCTGGAGGAAAACCGTTTTAAAACGATCAGTGACTTTAAATGGTGTGTGAATAGGGGTGGTGAAATTGAATTTGAATACAACGAGAGAGTATTTGGAATTTTTCCTTTGCAGAAGCGAAATCCTGAATCCGAATATCAAATATTAATATGTGAAAAATTTGTTGATAATCAGGAAGAAACTGAAAAATGGTATGATACCGCAGACGATGTTTTAGAATATATAATTGATGGCGTGCGATTGCGTGATGTCATAACAGAAGTTATCGTGTGGGATAGAACCATTTAATCTCTGCCAATAGGCATTATTCATTTTTGCCATTACAACCACCGTGTCATGGAGAATCCGCCCACAAAGTAAAACATTATTGTTTTTGGTCTGGAATGCTCCACCAAAAATCGACAATCTTCTACAGAAGGTTGTCGATTTTTACTTCTTCACGAAATTTGTCAAGAATTTCGGACAGATAAAAGAGTGAAAAATTGATTTGGTACCGAATAATTTATTCCTGAATGTAATCTTTCGGAATTATAATTCAACTTTCGTTATAATGAATAGTGAATAAGTTGAGGTGTCGGTTAAGCCGACGGATTGAAAAAATGTGCAGAAAGTGAGTATTGGCTGGAGCTTTTGACAAACCCGTCCTCCAGCGCGAAGAAGAAAGCTTCCTTCCCGCCGGACATAAGGGAGATTTGCAGACGGGCGGCATCCGACTGCTCTGCGCGTAGGTCGAAGGAAATCTTTGTGATGCCGTCGCACCCGGCCAAATCGGCCGTAAGCGGCGCCCTGCGGGTTTTCGGCCGCCTCGCCTACCATATAGATCACCTCAGCGCCGATCTCCCCGGTATAGGCCAGATGCTCGTCCAGCCCGTAATAAGGAAACACCAAAGCGTAGCTGTTGCCCGGCACCACGTTGTTCCTTTCCTCTCTGGGGCCGATGGTATCCTTCCAGGTAAAGAGGTTGGCGATAGTGCCGCCGGGACAGCGGACAACGCCCAGGTTTGCCTCTTTGGTTTTCTTCAAAAACTCCGGATAAGCCTCATCCTTTTCCTCGTCATACATGCCGAAGCCGCCGTAGGCATGACGATGATTTGAGCCGAGGGTATACGGGCTGATCTCGGCCCGCGCGGTATAAGCGTCCACGTCTATGACCGGCAGAGCGGCCTCGTCCGCCGAAGCACCCATTGCCACGGCAGAAAGCGCGGTCAGAAGCAGCGCCGCAGTCAAAAACACCGACAGGCCCTTTTGTACTTTGCGCAAACAGGCTTGCATAAACCTCTTCCTCTCCCTGATAAAATATCGGTTCAAAGTCTGTTCTTTCTGTTTGAACCGGAAAGACGGCAAACCGAAAAAGCATCCGTCCGACCCTTTGATATGTTTATTTTAGAGGGCCGGCGCAGGGAAATAAAATACTAATTTTCAATCAAGTTCATATAGTTTTTATTATAAAAATGCAATTTTATATCACTAAAATCCACGGTTTTTGTGGATTGCGTCTGAGAAGCATTCGGTTTGTTTATGCAAAATCCCGGTTTTTGAACCGCGTGCGAAAAAGTGCATAAAAAAGCAATTAAAAAATCCACTTGTACGGTGGATCGGATTCCTTTATACTAAGCTTAAACGCCCTGGTCCATGCTTCAAGCGTCATATCCGTGAGATATTGCCAATGTACAAAAGACAATGCGCTTTCAGACGAGCGCAAGGTTGTGCCGGCGACAAGGAGAACCAAGCCGTCTGTTGTTTCGGCTCTGAAAAATCATGCTGTCCCTTATACATCGAGGGTAATTTGAAAGGAGCAACAAGCGATGCAAAAACCTACAATCCTGCTCATCACCGCCGACGAACTGCGCAAGGACGTCCTCGGCTGCTACGGCGGGGAGGTTGTCAGCACCCCAAACCTCGACGCGCTGGCCGCAAGCGGCACCCGATACGACCGGGCCTACTGCGCGAGTCCATGGTGCCTGCCTTCGAGATGCAGCATCCTGACCGGGCTATTCCCCTCCGGCAGCGGGGCGTACAGCAATTTCCGCAAAAAGGAGCTTTCCGGCGGAATTCCCAATCTCTTCAACACCCTGCGGGAGAACGGCTATCGGACCGCCCTCTCGGGCAAATGCCACTTTGCCCCCGTCCCCTATGGCCAGACAAAGCCGGAAGAAACGCAGCCCTACGATGATTTCCGCGACTACTACCTCTCGCTCGGGATCGACGACCTCTTTTTACAGGACGGGAAGGAGGTCTCCGCCTGGTTCATGGACGACTACGCCAAAGAGCTGGATGCGGCCGGACTGCTCTCCACCTACCGGCAGGCGCGGTGGGACGGGGCAACCAAAAAGGTCTACCCTTTCCCGCTGGACGCGAAGTGGTACCCGGACGTCTGGAGCGGGCGGAAAATGACCGAATATATTGAGGGGTACGACCGCGACGCGCCAGCCATGCTCTGGCTCTCCTTTTCCGGACCGCACTACCCCTTTGACGCGCCGGACAGCTACTACGCCCGGGTGAATATGGAGATGCTGGACAAAAAGAGACGCACAGGCCTTGACGGCGAGTTTGACGATCCGGGGCGCATCCATCACAAGAGCTACCACGGAAACGGCAACATCGACGGCTGCGGCCCGGCGCCCGGCCACGGCTGCAAAAATTATCCCGAGGAATACTGGACCCGGCTGCGCCGCAGCTATTATGCCAACGTCGCCCTGATCGACGACATGGTGGGCAGCGTACTTTCGGCCGCCCGGGCAAAATGGGGAGAAAATCTGCTGGTCATCTTCACGGCCGATCACGGAGAGATGCTGGGCAATCACTCCCTCTGGGGCAAGCACAACTGCGCGTATGAGGACGTCTGGAATATTCCGCTGCTGGTCCGTATGCCGAAGGAGAAGACCCCCGGCGCCAACAATATGCTGGTACAGCTCACCGACCTCTTTGCGACCTGTATGAAAACGGCCGGGATCGAGGGAATCCGCAGCGACGGCTGCGATTTGCAGGAGGTTGTGCGGCAGGGCGGCCATCCTTACGTGTTCGCAGAGGGCGAGGGATACCTCGCCGTCGGGGACGGGCGGTACAAGTATGTGCATATCCACAAGCCGCGGGAAGAATACTATGAGCTGCTGGATCTGCAAAAGGATCCCGGCGAATTCCAAAACCACCTCTCCGACCCGGAACAGTTCCCGGCGGTCGAACGCCTCCAGCGGCAGGCGATCACTCATTTTATGGGGAAACTGCTGCCCTGAAAATCAAAAAAGGCACCCACATAACCGGATCGGCCGGGGAAGGTTTACGCCGCCTTCTTTCCGGTTGGTTGAAAAAAGATTTGAAAAAATTTCTATTTTCCTATTGACAAAGTAGGAAACCGTTGCTATAATAGCCCCATCAAAACAAAAAGAGGAAGGAGAAAGCCATTATGAAAACGTTTGGCGCTGTCGGGATGACCATGATGGAAATGTGCATGTTCAGCATGTGCATGTTTTGCTGTGCAAACGTTTCCGATGGGCTTTCCCGTATGCAGAAAAAAGGCTGACCGTTCAGCGCAGCCGGATTTTGCGTTTTTTAAGGGAGCTTCAATCGGAAGCTCCCTTTTTTACTTTGCTGAAAGGAGCGTCAGAAAACGCTTTATGCTTTATACACCTATTTTTTATCAGATTGTCCGAGCCAACCTCCGCAACCAACGAATGTGTCCGCTGAATGTTTGAATCCTTACGAACGGCCTTTGCCGGCCATACTTTGACCAGAGTCCTTCCGGACGGCGGAAACCGGCCGTCCTTATAAAATCAAAAACACAAACATATAAAAAGGAGTAAATGATCATGAAAAAAATTTTTGCCGTTGTTCTGACCCTTATCCTCGCGCTGGGCGCGACCGCTTCCCTTGCCGCCTGCGGCGGCTCTGACGGACTGACCGTCGCCGTTCCGAACGACACCACCAACGAGGCCCGCGCCCTCCTTTTGCTGGAGGATCAAGGCTACATCAAGCTGAAAGACGGCGCCGGCATCACCGCCACCATTCAGGACATCGCCGAAAATCCCTACAACCTCACTTTTAAAGAGGTTGAGGCCGCTCAGCTTCCCAACGTATTGCAGGATGTCGACTATGCCGTTATCAATTCCAACTATGCCATTTCAGCCGATCTGAACCCGGTGAAAGATTCTCTGGCGATTGAAGGGTCGTCCTCGGCCTACGGCAACATCCTCGCCGTGAAGGAGGGCGCGGAAAACACCGATAAAATCAAGGCGCTGGTCGCCGCCCTCGAAAGTAAAAAGGTCGCGGACTTTATCTCGGGCGAATATGACGGCGCGGTCGTCAGCGTGGTCGAGAACCCCGGCGACGGCTTCGACGCTTCGGTTGATTACGCCGCACTGGCCGGAACGACCGTTTCGGTAGCTGCCTCTCCGACTCCGCACGCTGAAATTCTGGCCGTTGCGAAAGAAATTCTCGCTGAGAAGGAGATCAC
The DNA here is from genome assembly GCA_050946935.1 of Candidatus Howiella sp. Taxonomy (GTDB): domain Bacteria; phylum Bacillota; class Clostridia; order Oscillospirales; family Acutalibacteraceae; genus UQRS01. The sequence continues at coordinate 460,815 of JBMNVR010000001.1, read as the reverse complement.
CCTGAAGGTGATCGAATACACCGACTATGTCCAGCCGAACAACGTGGTCGAAAGCGGAGAGGTAGATGCCAACTACTTCCAGCACACCCCGTATCTGGATGATTTCAACGCGGAAAACGGCACCCACATTGTTTCCGCCGGCGCGATCCATGTCGAGCCGATCGGGGTCTACGGCGGCAAGCAGACCAGCCTCGATGCGATCAAGAAGTAAGGGATAACAACCGAATACGCCGGCGGCCGTCAGGGCAACCGGCGTATTCTCCTGTGCGGAGGTTTTTGTATGATTGAAATCCGGAATCTTTCCAAATCCTTCCAGACGACCGACGGACGGGTCGACGCACTGCGGGACGTTACCCTGACCATCGGCGACGGAGAAATTTACGGCATCATCGGTATGAGCGGCGCGGGAAAATCAACCCTTGTCCGCTGCATCAACATGCTGGAACGCCCGACCGAAGGCAGCGTCACGATCGACGGCTGTGATCTGCAAACCCTGTCGGAATCGGGTTTGCGCGCCGTCCGGCGGGAAATTTCGATGATCTTTCAGGGGTTCAACCTCCTGATGCAGCGCACCTGTTTGCGTAACATATGCTTTCCAATGGAGCTTGCCGGCATCGGAAAGGTGCAGGCCAGAAAAAGAGCCATGGAACTGCTGGAGACGGTCGGCCTCCCCGACAAGGCGGGCGCCTATCCGGCCCAGCTTTCGGGCGGACAGCAGCAGCGGGTCGCCATCGCCCGCGCGCTGGCGACCAACCCGAAGGTTCTCCTCTGCGACGAGGCAACCAGCGCCCTTGATCCGGGGACGACCCATTCCATTCTTGAACTGATCCGGGAGATCAACCGAAAGCTCGGCATCACGGTGGTCATCATTACCCACCAGATGCGCGTGGTGGAGGAAATCTGCACCCACGTCGCCATTTTGGACGACGGTCAAGTGGTGGAAGAGGGGCCGGTCGACAAGGTTTTCTCCGCGCCCAAATCCGACGCGGCCCGGCGGCTGGTTTTCCCCGACGGGGCGAGCGACCTGCTTCCCTGTCCCGAAGGAGAGCGCCGCATCCGCGTGGTTTTCAACGGGGCGCTGGCGGCCGGACGGCCGCTGATCACCCAGATGGCGATCGACAAAAACATCGCCGCCAACATCCTGGCCGCCTCGACCAAATGCGTCGGGGATAAGGTCTACGGCAATATGCTGCTCGGCCTGCCGGGTGGGACGACCCAGGCGCAGGAGGCCATCCGGTATCTGCAAACGATGCCGGACGTCGTCGCAGAGGAGGTGCGGGACAATGTTTAACAAGCTGTTTTCTTCCGAAGTGCTGGAGGAGGCGCTGCAAATTTTCAAAAATGAATTTCCCCTCGCCGTTTGGGAGACGGTTTACGTCACCCTGCTGGCAACCGCTTTTGCCATTGTGCTCGGGTTGCCGCTCGGCGTTCTGCTGGTGACAGGAGAGAAGGGCGGCGTGCGGCCGCTGCCGGGATGGCTGATGCATCTGCTCAACGTCGTCATCAACCTGCTGCGGTCGGTACCGTTCCTGATCCTGATGATCATGGTCTTCCCGCTGACGAGGCTGATTGTCGGAACGGCGGTGGGTACCCCGGCCTCCATCGTACCGCTGGTCATCGCCGCTTTCCCCTTTGTGGCACGGCTGGTTGAGGGCAGCCTGCGGGAGGTCAGCCCCAACATCATCGAAGCGGCGCAGAGCATGGGTGCTTCTCCCCTGCAGATCATCTGCAAGGTCATGATTCCGGAAAGCATCCCCTCCCTGATCTCCAACGCGACCATCGCCATCACAACCATTCTCGGCTATTCGGCCATGAGCGGCATCATCGGGGGCGGCGGCCTCGGCAAAATCGCGATCAACTACGGCTATTACCGATACAAGTACCTGGTCATGCTGCTGGCCGTGATTCTGCTGATCGTTCTGGTACAGATTTTCCAGAGCGTCGGTACCCGCCTCTCGGTCAAATCGGACAAGCGGCTGAAAAACAAGGCTTAAAAACAACACGTATAAAAAAGAGGTGCGGCCATTTTGGATGGTACGCACCTCTTTTACATCCCGTTTGAACAATAAATAACGCCCCGCTTTCCGCCGTGGTCAAATCACAAAACACAGGGAGGTACGGCCTTTAAGCCGAAGCATATGAGGCAGTACAGCGAGCAAAACCTTCTGTCCCAATGCACCCAAGCGACGAGCGGTCTCTTATATATCGCAAAGCAACAGGCCGGCATTTCGGAAAGAGCCGGCCTGTTGCTTAAAATCTGGTTTTAAGCGTCCTCTTTTTTCTTTTTGACAACCATCAGAGCCAATATACCGGCGGACGCCAACGCAGCAGTCATCCACGGCAGGAGAAGATGGGTATCTCCCGTTTTGGGATAGATGTTTTCGGCAACTGACGGCGTCCGACCGCTGTCCGCGCCGGCATCCGATATCTTCGGAATGGTTTTCAGCTCAGTGCGGCCGCAATGCGCACAGACATGCTCAATCTGTCCCTCTTTTTCAGTGGTGGCTGCGGCGATCACCGTGCCCGCATCCCAGACGTGACCGTTGTGGACGGTCGTTTTCACAGTGGTTGAATTGCCCGCCTTATCCGTGGCGACGAGCGTTTGCGCTCTCTGCGCGTAAGACAACGTGATTCGACCGTTTGTAAGGGTAACAGGGTTGCCGTCCAGCGTTACGGTATCCAGATAATCGTCCGCAATCTCTACACTGACAGCGTCACAATAAGATTTTCCATCTTCAACACCGGAAATCACGGGAGCGGTGTCATCCAGCACGATCGCATCGGAATGAATCACTGCGGAATTTCCGGCCTTATCGGTAAGCCGTGCATAGAGCACATATCTTCCGCTCTGGTTCAGACTGAAGGGAGCAGTATACGCCGTCCACGAGGAAATGTCGTCGGGTGCTTCCGGCTGATCGTTCGAAACAAAATACTCTATTGTATCCACGCCACTTTCGGTGTCAGAGGCCGAAAGAGATACGAGCAGGGATTCCTGAAAGAACAATTCGCCTCCGGTGCCGATCAGGGATGTTTTCCCGCACTCCATCTTTCCCGCAGGAGCCGTTTTGTCCACGAGAGTGTCGCCGTACGCCCTTCCACAGACGGTGCAGATTGCCTTGTCAAAATAGGTTGCCTCACCGCCCGTATGCTCCTGTTTGGCACCGACGGCAGTGCAGTTTTCATTGGCGCAGACCTGCCAGTGTCCGGTCTCGTCCGATTCGAATGCACCGGTGAAATCATGGGACTTGGCCGCGGTCAAAACGGCGCCGCAGACACAGGTAAGCGCGGTTGTGCAATCTCCGTCATCGACGCCGGTATGCGCCTGCGACTTAGCAATCACGGTTCCGCACACCGAGCAGGTATGACGGTGCGTTCCGTCACCGTTGTCGATATATTGATCGGTATGCGTTTCGCAGGGGGAAATCTGCGCAAAAAGCCAGTTCATCAGTCCCTCTCTGGTCGAACCGTAATCCCATACGTTGTGCCCGTAACCTTTCAGTTCCTCATAAACAATCGAGTCGCCGCCAGCCGACTGAATCGCCTGCACCATGGCGCGGGTACCGCTGACCGGCACGATGCCATCCGCGTCGCCGTGGATGGTCCAGATCGGCTTATCCACAAGCCGCTGTGCACAAGACGCATCGGCGCCACCGCAGAGCGGAACGCCCGCCGTCAAAACATCGGGGTGGCGCATCATCAGATCCCATATGCCGAAGCCGCCCATAGACAAGCCCATACCGTACACGCGGCTTTCATCTACCGCATATTCCGCCTTGACGCTGTCTAAAATCTCCAGCACAGCCTTCAGCTCGTTGGATTCCGGCACATTGGCAATCGAATAGTTACCGTTCGACCAGGGCGTGTCCACCCACTGATTGTTATCGGGGCACTGTGGACAGACCACAATCGAGCCGTATATCGGGGATGTCAAATCGTTGAAAAGATTCTGAACGGCGTTGCGCATCTGCGCGCTATTGTCATTTCCACGCTCGCCGGCCCCATGCAAAATCAACATAAGAGGATAGTCCGCCTCCGGTGTATATCCGTCCGGAATAAAAATACGGTATTGAAGCGTTGTGTTGTCCGACGCGGTGAAACTGCGCGCCTCAAACGCCTGATAAATATCGACCGCCCTGTCCGGCGTATGATAGACCGGCGCCGTTTTCATCGCAGTCGCCGCCGGCACAGAATCCTCCGTTTTTTCGACGGCAAAGGCAACGCTGGAAAGCAGCAAGGCCACGCACAGAAAACAAATCGTCAAAACAGTAAATTTACGAAACATATAAAAACACCCCGGATATTTTAATATTTGCGATATTATAATAGGTCGCATATTGCCACATCAAGCCACAAACCCGTCATATCAGGGATTGCATGGTACAAAGAGCGATTTTTTTAGACAAACAAATCATGTGTGCGCCGTACGATGAGACGCCTGCGAGGAATCTGTATTTTCCGTTTTCCGCAAAAGCCAAACCTCGATGTGCAAAAGCAGCGCGCTTCCGGGCGAACGAAAAACGGTGGGGAGAATATCCTCCCCGGCGACACCGCCCGGTAACAGAGACAACAAAGCCGGATGCTCCTTCCAGCCTCAAAAAAACTGCAGGCGTGGATATATCGAGGGGAAGGAATCGGGATCATATCATCTCTACATAAATACGAAAAAATCCTCTCTCCAACGGCCGGAGAAAACTTATGGCGTCAGCCGCTTTTTCTGATGAGAGGCCCTTGCACCGTAACTCCCGGACACCCCGACCGTGTTCCAGAGGCCGGCCGGCTTTCCCGATCTATTTTGTCGTGCTGCCAAAGCCGCCGTTGCGCACCCCGTCGGCCGCATCGTCAACCGTGACGCCGTACTCGATAAAAATTCCCTGCGCGAACCCCTCCCCCGGCTGGAGAGTAAGGGTCTTTCCCTCGTTGGAATCGTTGGTAAGCTTGATGAAAATGTGCCCCTCATTATCCGAGTTGTAGTAGTCGCTGTCGATAATGCCAACCGTGTTGTTGAGCTGTAACCGATACTTGAATCCCAGCCCGCTGCGGGGATAGAGCTGGAGGACCCAGCCCGTTTCAATTTTCACCCGAACGCCGGTGGGGATTTTGACCGTCTCCCCCGGGGAAAGGGTCAACGCCACCGGGCTGTAGAAATCATACCCGGCCGAGCCGGCGGTCGCCCGCTGCGGCAGCCGGAGCGCCGTATAAACCTCCGCCGCGTCGCCGCCGAGGTCATAGTCGGCGGCAAACCGTGCAAAGGAGACCTTTTCAAATTTTGCAATCCGTTTCATAAACCGTTTCCTTTCTGTTGTAAGCTGCCGCGCAGCACCCGATGTCAGGCGTGCAGTACGACTTCGCCCGAGGCAAGGCTTTTGGGCACGTCGATTACCCGCTGGTTGGAGCTGCCCTTCCAGAACAGCTTCGGGTCGAGCAGCGCCTTTTCAAACCGGCCGTCGACCAGCACGTCTACATACTGCATCAGGGGGAGGTTCCACACCTCCTCAAACAAAAAGCCGGTGTAGCACCATACCGTCTTGTCCGGAAATTCGGCCTTTGCCTTTTGCATCAGGCGGCCGACCTCCTCCCGGTTGTCGGGGTGCAGCGGATCGCCCCCGCTGAAGGTGATCCCGGATATGTAGTCGCGGGAAAGGTCGGCAAACAGCTCTTTCTCCGCCTCGGCGTCAAAGGGGAGGCCGCCGTGGAGATCCCAGGTTACGGGGTTCTGACACCCCTCGCAGCCATGGGTGCAGCCGGCCACCCAGAGGACGGTCCGAAGGCCGTCCCCGTTGAGCATATCGTCGGTTGTGATATTATGATACCGCATTACATACTTCTCCTATCCGCGATTTCGGCCATCTTGGCGTCATTGAGGCGGGTGTCCCCTTTGACCCTTGAATAGGAGAGATAGCCGTTCATCCGCTCGATCTTGGTCAGATTTTTGCTGCCGCATTTGGGGCAGACATCCATCTCCAACTCCTGATGGCCGCAGTCGTCGCAATAGGCGAGGGAAAGATTGACCCCCTCATAAAAGCCCATCCTCATCGCCCGTTCAACCAGGGTTTTGACCGCCTCTGTGTTGTAGTCGATGGGATATTTGACATACTGAATCTTGCCGCCGTTCATCAGATCCCAGAACCGTTTTTCCAGATCTTGCTTGCGGATGGGAGAGATATCCTCCGACACATGGCAGTGGAAGGAGTTGCTGACATACTCCCGGTCGGAGACGTTGGGGATGATGCCGTATTTGGCCCGGAACTGCTTGACCTGCAGGCCGCAGAGATTTTCAGCCGGCGTGCCGTACAGGGCATAGAGATTACCATCCTCCTCTTTAAACTCGGCCACGCGCTTGTTGATAAAACGCATAACCTCCAGCGCGAAAGCGCCGTCCTCGACCAGAGACTTGCGGTTGTAAAGCTGCTGCAGCTCATTGAGCGCCGTGATGCCGAAGGAGGCGGTCGCCGTTTTCAGCAGCGGCTTGATCTTATCATGAATGCCGAGATGACCGCCATAGAACCCGCCCTCGCAGTAGGCAAGCGGGTTGGTGGAGGCGCGCATCTCGCCCAGATACTCATACGTCCGGATATGCAGTCGGCGGATCAGGTTGAGGTAATAATCCAGCACCTCGTAAAAATCGCGGCTCTCCTTCTGTGCCTTGGCATAGATCATCGGCAGATGCAGACTGACCGCACCGATATTGAACCGGCCGACAAAAACCGGCTTGTCCGCCTCGTCTGCCGGCTTCATACCGCCCCGCTCGTACCAGGGGGAAAGAAACGCCCGGCACCCCATGGGAGAGACCACCCGGCCGTATTTTTTATACATCTCGGCCACATAGCCCTCGCCGGTCAAAGAGAGCCAGTCGGGATACATGGTCTTGGCCGAGCACTCGACCCCCGCCTCAAACACGTCGTAGAGGGGTTTTCCCTCACCATGCAGGTTTTCATCGTACAAAAAGACGATCTTGGGGAAGAGCACCGGCTTCTTGCACCACTTTTTTCCCTGGCCGCCCTTGCGGACCCCAAGCATGATCTTGGTCGCCATTTTGGAGAAGCGCCCGGTTCCCAGCCCGACCGTCATGGTAATAAAGGGATAATCTCCCCGGCTGGAAGCAACCGTGTTGAATTTGTACTCCCACCCCTGGAAGCCCTGGTGGAAATCGTTCCGGACGTCCCGGATAGCCTCGGCCTCCGCCTTCTCCTGCGGGAGGCCCATCGACAGGTAGCGGTCGCGCTGCCGCTCGAAGGTCTTTTCGGCATAGGGCGCCAGGATTTTGTCCACCTCCGGCACGGTGAAGCCGCCGTACTGCTGGCTGGCGGCCGAAAGCACGATGTCCCCGATCACGTCAAACGCGACGTCGAGGCTTTTCGGCTCGTTATACCAGAGGTTGCCCATCTCAAACCCGTCCTTCAGCACGCTCTGCACATCGAAGAGGCAGCAGTTCATGGTATCCCGGCGGGCCGACATGTCGTGAACATAGATATATCCGTCGCGGCAGGCCTGCAATTCCTCGACCGTCATGAAAAACTTCTGGTACAGCTCCTTGTTGAGCTGGTTGAAGATCAGCGACCGCTTGGTCGAGACCAGCGCCGAATCGGAATTGGAATTTTCCTTATCTCCGATGTACATGATGGCCTGGCTCTTTTTATACACCTCGTCCAGCATATGGACAAAGTCCTGCTTATAATTGCGGTAGTCCCGATAGCTCTTGGCCACCTTGGGATTGACGAGGTCAAGCGCCCCCTCGACCACGTTGTGCATTTCGGCGATGGGAATCAAATCCTTGCCCATGCTCTGCACCTTGCCGTCGACAAAGTCGCAGATTTTGCCGATCTCCTCCTCTGTAAAGAGGATGAGGGCGCGGGCGGCCGATTTGTTGACGGCGGTGACCACCTTTTGGACATTGTATTCCTCCAGCGTGCCGTCTTTTTTGATAATGCGGATCATAAAGTTCGTCCCTTTCACAATATATCGGTGTGTTTCGCACCAGATTACACAAGATATTGATATTTATCTTAACACACCTGCAAAAAAATAAACAGTGTATTTTTGCACAAATTTTTTTAAAATTTTTCTACGGCCGCCCCGCCGGAATAGAAAAATATCGAAGAGGGGACAAAACAGTTATGCTCCATATTGTTTTAGCGGAATTTATTCGCCCATTCTTTGCCGGAACAGTTCTTTCAGCTATACGCCCAAAAAATATATACGCTCCGCCGTTCTGCTCAAGCACTGATCTCATAATGAAACCGCCTTGGCGTAATGCGGCTTCATTATATCGAAGGTTTTCGGCTAAAACCAATGCTCGGCATTGCAGATACAGAAAACAGATTCCAATCTTGCGGTTAGAGCCTGTTCCTTGCTTTTGCTGCGCCTTTGGCCGTTCCTGTGAGGGACTATCCTTAGCAATCCTAAGGGATTGTTCTTCCGGCGATATGTTTTTTAAAAGCTCATTTCCGGTTGCATCATCTAACCAACGCTTTGCTTGCCCATTTTTGTTGGATCAGCAAAAGAAGATTCACTCCCTTCCACAATCAGCCGGCGCAACGCCACAACATCCGAAACGGTCAGTTGTTCATCCGCGTCCAAATCTCCCGCCTGCATCTCCCGTTCAACATACCCGCCAGAAACAATCACCTGTCTCAAGCCCACGACGTCAGAAACTGTAATTTTGCCGTCGTCGTCCAAATCACCCAAAAGAATTTCCTCTGTCGGCGGCTTTTTAGCCTCGCCGAAAATCTGAATTTCATTCAACTGGGCGTAGCTTAGGACTTCCCCTGCGCTGGGGGCGGAGACCGCCGTCACAGTCAGCCGAACATAGCGGGCCTCGGATGCCTCAAAATCCACCACCCGCGGGGTCATCTCCTTCTGATCGGGATCGTCGATGTTAGCCACTGTGGTATATGTCGCGCCATCAACCGATAACGCCACCGTAAAGGCCGTCGGAAAATGGCACGCGAATCCATCGGCTGTTTGCACGTCTGTCCGGGGCCAGAGCACCACCCGGTTGACCATGGCGGCCTTCTCCAAATCGACGGTCAAAACGGTGGGGTCCGCCGATAAATCCCGGCTGCCGTATCCATTGGAGGAGTATCCGTAATCCAGGCTGCCGGGTTTCTCCGAACGGGCGGTAGTGCCGTTGGTCAGGTTGACGGCGGCAAAGGCAGGAAACGCTACTTGAGTCGTGGCATACGCCTGCTTGTGCAGGGCCAGATTTCCTTCCGGATTCTCGGCTGAGGGATCATAGATTACATTGCCGGTAAACAGGGCGGCCAATACCTGTCCGTACACCCGCACCAAAAAGTCGTTGGGATGGTTAATGTTATTACCGGTCATATGCGCATACGCCTTTTTGGTCAGAAGAGATTCATGCATAGAACTCATCTGTGCAACGGCGACGCCTTCCCTCTCCAAGCTGAGGAGAACGGGTTCGTAATCACATTGGGTTCCCACAAAGGTGGATATAGGATTGGCCAGGGTGGTCGAAAGCAGAATAAACTCGACATCAGGATTTGCGGCTTGCACCTCCGTCATGATCTCCTGTATATTGGACACGAAACCGGCAGCGTTCAGATTTTGCGTGCCGTCGTTCATTCCAAAAGCAAGAACCACCAAATCCGGATGATAATCCATGACGCGGGCCTGCACATTCTCTACCCCCCAGGCAGAGGTTTGTCCTGCCAGTCCGGTGTTGACGGCCGAAATATCGGCCTGGGGATAGGCGTTTTGTAAAGAACGGGTCAGCAACTCGCTCCAGCGGGGGAGATACGGCTCACTATTCATATAAGAAGAACAATTATACCCTTCGGTAATCGAGTCGCCGTAATAAACAATCTGAAGGTTTCCACCCTGTCGCAGTTTTTCCATAGTCTTGGGCAAAAAAGCAGATTTATTGGTAGGCACGTAGCCGGTGTAAGCATCCGAATGCAGATAGGTTATCACGGTTTGCCGGTTCTGGATATCCGGCCCCTCCTGAAAATACAGTCCCCGGCCGTCGCTGGTGCTGAAGAGAGAACCGGAGGCAGGAAAAAAGAAATCATAGGTGGTCACAGGAATCGCCCCGGTCGGAAGAATATGCAGCTTACCATCCACCAACGTATAATCCACTCCCTCGACATACGTTTGAGACAGATCAGCGGATTGTACAGAGAGGATTTGGTCGATGTGATAAAGCAGCGATATATCGGCTAAGCTGCCATCCTCCTCCTGCACGGGCCAAATCGACTCCCGATACACTGTATTTCTTTCCCAAATACCGGCCATATTCTGCTGGAAGGTTCCCTCATCAGACAGAGAAGCTGCCCGCAGCATCATTTCTGCCTTTTCAGCCGCTTTCGTCGAAGCCGCGCACGCCTCATCCGCCATCGGAATCAAAGCGGCGGCATATCCCGCCGTGCCTGCCGTATTCAATACCATCACCACCGCCATTAAAAACACAACAAATCTTCTCATCAGCGCGCATCCTTTGTCGGAATAAATTCTTGATGGATATTACACCCTTACATTATAATCATAATACCATATGTGCGCCATGTCATCGGGTTATGTTGCGGCAAAATGTACAAATATTGTTTTGTTGAGGGGGCAGACGCACCGATCAAATCCGATATTTTGCCGGGACAAACGTCTCTCCGGTCTTTTAACTATCCCCCTATCAAAATATCCAAAAGCACGCTAAAACGGCATATTTAAGCCTTCGCTCCATAAACAAGAATTCTGACAGTATTTAAACAGAAAATCCGGGAACAGAAAGGATTATAGCCTTCCCGTTCCCGGATTTTTTGAAATCTTTGGTTAAGACGGTGCATGCCACCCGTTACGGCGTCGGCACCGTGCCGCCGTTGTAATATCCGTTCTCATACCCGATCAGGCTCTCCACCGTAGTGGAGAAGGCGTAGCCGAGCGGCGTGCCGTTGACCGTAATATGATACCGGCGGTCGCTGGTCTTGACAAAGGAGACCTGCAAATCCTCCCGTGCATCGTCGGTATAATCGAAGATGAGTCGCAGCGCGCTTTCCGATCCGGCGGACGCCGCCTCGGTCGTGAACTCGGTCGCGTAGCAGGAAAGCATAAACTGATAAAGATTCTGGAAGCTGGCGCTCTCCCGCACGATGCCGTCGCAGGCAACCGTGACCACCTTATTGCCGTTTTCATCGGTCGAATGAGAGAGATTGTACACATGCGTCCCGGCCGCGGTGGCAACCGTGACCGAGCGAACCGTACTGATGTCGTCCAGCAGGATGTAATTGTTGTAATAATCAGTCAGGCTGTACCCGGCGAACGAAAGGGTGGATTTCGCCACCTTGTAAATCACCGGCACGCTGTCATGCATTACAGCATAGTAGCTGTCGTCCCCGTCCACTGCGGAAATTTTCAGGGTTTTATGATAGGTGCCGACCGAATACTCGACCACGACCTGCGGCGTATCCATATGGTACTTGGCCAGCGTCGCGGCATCCGGATCAACCGCATAAGCGCCGTCGGCTGTCAGTCCCGTCTTGATCGGGGAAATCAGCGCGTCGCCCGCATCGCCCATCACATTCTGCCGTACCGGCGCCGTCATGATATACGGAATATAAGAAGAGGAATCATACGGATTGCTGGTGATCGTAATGGGGGAGGCATACGCCGTCCCGCCGACAACCACCGAGTCCACCTTGGCCAGGGCGCCGTCGCTGTCAAAATAGGCCGACGTCCCCTCGTCCGAAGCAACCGCGGAGAACATGACCACATTGATGAAGTAATAGACATCCTTTTCCAAATTGCTGACGGTAGCCGAACCGACCAGATAGACGTCGCTCGACCCCTCAAGCCGGGCATACTTGCCGTCGGCCGCCGGAGAATCTCCGCCAAAACAAAGGGTGTATCCTTCTCCGCTTTTGCCGGCGACTTTCAGCGTGATGGCCGGCGCGTCCAGCCCGTAGAGAGAGAGATCCTCTGCCCCGCTTTCCATCAGCCGGGTGGCGGAAACGGCGGCGGCGCCGTCGACAAACGCGCCGCTGGTGGTCGTGTTGATATAGGCAGCGTCGATCCCCTCAACATACCAGTTGATGACCTCGCCGCTGCCGGACGAGGCGGCGGAAGCCTCCTCCACCTTGGGCAGCAGGGTGAAACTTCCGGAAGCGTTGGTCAGCGTGACCGACGCAATATCTTCCTCCGCGATCGACGCGACCGGGATGTTCATCGAAGCGGCCGAACTGCTGGAGGAAGCCGTCTCCTCCTCGGTCGGGATGAATTTGACGATCGCGAAGGCCGCGCCGGCCAGAATCGCCAACACCAGCACAGCCGCAACAATGTCCCGTACTCGTTTTGATTTTCCGGAAGGCTTTTTCTTATCCTCTACCGGCGTCTCGCCGAAAATGGTCGAGCCGGAGAGATCGACCTCACTCCCGTCGTACTCCTCATAGCCAAAGGTTTCTTCGGCCGCAGCAGCTTCAGCCGCGGTCTCGCCGTCCGGGCCCGGCAATTCAGTGTCCCGACCGGGGTTCTCCCCTTGGGAAAGGGGGCGGTTTTCCTCATCAAACGGATGGCTCATCTGTTTTTCCTCCTGCTCCAGATCACGATGCCGACAACGATGACGGCGATCGGCACGATCCCGACAAAAAGGATCTTGATGATATTCGAAGCCAGCACGGTCACCTGGTCAGAGAAGCTCTCGACCGAGATGGTCTTATTGGTGAAGGTAACCGAATCCGCGTCACGGCCGGAAAGCTGGTTGAAAACGCCGATGGCCATTTCCATATTTCCGACCGTTCCGGTAAAGCTCAGCCAATCGTCGCTGACAAAATCCACGCTTGAGAAAGCGAGAACATGACTCTTCAGCTCCTCATGATTGCTGCCGTAAACCATATCCTGCGAAACGATCACGCTGGACAGGGTCTGCTTCGCCGCGTTGTCGGGCACCCAATCCTCCCCCGCGCCGAGCGGACGGACGGTCACTGTGTCACTGGTAGCCATCACCTCGGTCGTGGTGCGGTTGCCCTGACTCTCAAACCCGACCGACATCGGAATGTTCCCGCCGCAGAGATAGATGCGGCTGAGGCTGTCGGTCGAAGCGGTATAATCGCTCTTTTTGCTGGTCATACCGTAGATATAGTTGGTCTGATAGATATTATTGGTCTCGGTTTCGTACACCGAGCCGGGTGTGCAGTTGATGCCCCACTCAGCCAAAAAGGCGTAGAGATTGGGCAGGTCGGGAGAATCCGAGCTGCCGAAAAAGACCAGCGTCTTGCCCCTCTGGCCGCCGTTGTCCAGGAAAGCGTCCAGCTTCTCCAGCTCGGCGCCGGAATAGTCGGAGGTGGGCGAGGCGATCATCAAAACCTCAACGCTCTCGTCAATCTCGTACCCGATCAGGTTGTCGATGGCCGTGACGTTGTAATTGTTGTCGGCCAGCGTGGTGTTCAGCCCGTCGAGCGCCGAGCTGCTCATATGTGCGGTGATATAGGCGACCTCGGTCGTTTTGTCGGAGGTAACGCTGTAAATGGCCGAGGTTACGGCCGACTCAACCTTTGAGCCGGTCAGCTCATACCCGCTTCCATAGTAAGCGGCGTAGCCGCCGGTGGAATCGGTTACGTCATACAGGTCAGAGAAAGAAAGCACCTTGCTTCTCGACACAGTCTCCCCATTCAGCTCAAAGCTGCTCTCCACCAAAATCGAGCCGTAGGTCAGGCTGGCCGAGGAGCCTACCCGCGCCTTAATATCCGAAAACTCCGGCGACTGGGGATCGGCGTAAACAACCTGAATGTTGCTGTTGTATTTGGTATATTCATCCAGCAGGGTCATGGCCTGGGTGTAATACTTTCCGTCGGTGGAATCGGTCGCGCTGTAGTAGTAGGAGGCGTACTGCGCCATATAGGTAGCATAGTCCCCCTCGGTTGCGCAGACCGTGATGGTCACCGGACGGGTAACCCCTTTAATATACTCAATATTTTTCTCCGACACCGAGTAGTCGCCCCCCGCAGTCAGATCAATGTTGAGGGGGAACCGCTGCACCAGCGCGGTGGCAAGGATATTGACAACGACAAAGACGGCGACGGCCACCGCGATGAAGGCGATGGAATAAGCGCCGTGTTTCAGGGCAAATTTGCTGCGAAGCTTTTTCTGCACCGGCTCGGTACTCTTTTTTTTCGACATGGTTTCCATCCCCTTTCTTTAAGCGTAACGCTTCTTCTCAAGCACGCGCACGGTCAGGAAGAGGAAGAGTGCAGCGAAGCTTAAAAAGAAAACGGCGTTGGAGAGGTCTAAAATCCCCTCTGTAAAGGTCGTGTACCGCCCGCTGAAGGAAATCCACTCAACCGCCGTGGTCACCCAGGAGACGTTGAGAATCTGCGCAAAGGTATCCATCAGAATCAGCACAAGCGAGATCGCGAAGCTGCCGATGGCGGCGACCACCTGACTCTCGGTCAGGGCCGAAACAAAGAGACCAACCGCGATCAAAGCCGAACCGAAGAGGACAATGCCGACCACATTTCCGATAAAGGTCGCCCAGTCAGGCGTCACCTTAAAGGCAATGATAAGCTGGAAGAGCAGCGTCTCCGCAAAGCCGAGGAGGAAAAAGCAGAGGGCGGCGAAAAATTTTCCAAGCACGATAGCCGAAAGCTTCACCGGCGCGGTCAGGAGGGCCTGATCGGTTTTCTGCCGCTTGTCCTCGCTCATCAGTTTCATGGTGATGATCGGTACGGTAAACATGACGATGGTGAACATCTGGGAAAAGATGAACGAGGTATACGGATACCCGTTGGCATACATATATGCAAAGAAATAACCTGAAAACAGCGCATAAATCGCCAGGATCACATACCCCACCGGCGAGGTGAAATACGCTTTGAACTCTCTTTTAAAAATCGCGCCCATTATGCCTGCGCCTCCTTTTCCTGTTCCCCGTCATCCGCAGCGGCAGAAGCGGTAAGCTCCTCCGCCGTGACCTCCACCGCGCCGAAGCCTTCCTGCTGCCCGGCGGCTTTGGCCTTCATCAGCTCCTTAAAACGCTGGTTGGAAGAGCCGTCGGTCAAGCGCAGGAAAATCTGCTCCAGGGTCAGCTCGTTGGTCTCGAGCGAGACGATCGGCCAGCGCCGCTCGGCCAGCCGGTCGAACACCGCGCGCCGCACATCGGCCGCGCCCAGCGGCTCGACCACAAAGTCGCCGACGCCTTTCTCCCTGCTGCCGACAAACTGGATGCTTTTGACCGTCGGGATCGAGCCGATCGCCCGCAGCACATCCTGCTTGGGGCCGGCGACGCGGTAGGTCAGGGAGTGGTCGTCCGAAAGCAAGCGGGAGAGATTCTCCGGCGTGTCGTCGGCAATCATCTCTCCCTTGTTGATGACAATGATCCGGCGACAGACAGCCTGAATCTCCGACAAAATGTGGGAGGAAAGGATAACCGTGTGATTCTTGCCGAGCTGGTGGATAAGGGTGCGGATCTCAATAATCTGCTTGGGGTCGAGGCCGACGGTCGGCTCATCCAGGATCAGCACGTCCGGATTGCCAATCAGCGCCTGCGCGATGCCGACCCGCTGCCGGTATCCCTTGGACAGGTTCTTGATAAGCCGGTTATAAACGTCCTCGATCCTGACCAAATGGCAGATTTCTTCCAAATGCGGCTTTTTGGGCAGGCGCACCTTTTTCAGCTCGAACATGAAATTCAGGTACTCCTTCACCGTCATGTCGAGATAGAGGGGCGGCAGCTCAGGCAAATAGCCGATGTGGCGCTTGGCCTCATCCGGGTTGTCGAGAATGTCGTATCCGTCGACCGTCACCTTTCCCCGTGTGGGGGAAAGATAGCCGGTCAGGATATTCATAATGGTGGATTTTCCGGCGCCGTTGGGGCCAAGGAAGCCCAAAACCTCACCGTCCTCAACCTTAAAGCTGACATCACTGACAGCAAGGTGGCTGCCGTATCTTTTGCTCAGATTTGCAACCTCGATCATCTTGCGAACCATTCCTTTCGTTGCAGCATGGAAAAGTGCGCCCGTTTTCCCCGTGCGCCCTTCCGGCCGGTCAGAGCCGGTCTCTCCTTCTGTTGGCATAATGTAAATACAGTGTACACGATAAATGTGCCGGGATTGTAAACGATTTCTTAATATTTTATCATAAACGGGGAAAAAGGCAAAGCTTTTTTCTGTTCGCTTCCATAAAATTCCCCGAGCCGCTCCAAAAAACATTGACCTTTTTCCGGCCAGCCGTTACAATAAAAGAAATTTTTGCATCATCGCACAACGGAAGGAAGGATACTTTTGGCTCAGATCACACCCTTTAAAGCCCTGCGCTTTACCGAAAAAGCCGGCCCGATCCGCGAACTGGTCTGCCCGCCCTATGACATCATCAGCGAGGAGGCGCGTCGCGCCTACCTCCGGCAGAATCCCCGCAACGTCATCCGCCTTGAACTGCCGCGGGAGGGGGAGGACCCCTATGCCCAGGCGGGACAGGTCCTTTCGGAATGGGAATCCGAAGGGATGATCGCTACCGACGCGGTTCCCGGGATTTATATTTATGAAGAGGCCTTCACCGCCTATGGAAAAGCCTGCACGGTCAAAGGCTTCATCTGCCGGGTAAAGCTGGAGGAGTTTTCAGCCGGCGTCGTCCTCCCGCATGAGGAGACCTTATCCAAGGCCAAGACCGATCGGTTTGATCTGATGCGGGCAACCCACTGCAATTTCAGCCAGATCTACTCCCTATACAACGACGACGGCGGTTGTGCCGCGCTGCTCGATCGGCTTTCGGCCGGCGCGCCCGATCAGGAGCTGACCGACAGCGACGGGGTGACCCACCGCCTCTGGATTGTCCCAGAAAACGCGCTGACCGCCGACCTCTGCCGCCGGTTCTCCGATAAAAAGCTTTACATCGCTGACGGCCATCATCGGTATGAGACCGCCTTAAACTACCGCCGCGCGCTGGCAGAGGCGGGTGTCGCACCGGGCGGAGCGGCGGATTATGTGATGATGTGCCTGGTTGCGATGGAGCATCCCGGCCTCGTCGTCTTTCCCACCCACCGGATCGTGCGCGGCCTCGACAGATTCTGTGCAGACACGGTACTGAAAACCTGCCGCGAATATTTCGACCTCACCGAGCTTAGCGACGCCGCGGAGGCAAACCGCGCCTTGGAGAACGCATACGCTGTGGGGAAAAAGGCGTTTGTGCTCTACAGCGGGCGCTACACCCTGCTGACCCTGCGTGACCTCTCGGTTATGGCGGACATTTTGCCCGGCGCCTCCTCTGCGCTGCGGGGGTTGGACGTCAGCGTGCTGCATTCTCTTGTGCTTGAGCGGCTGTTCGGCATTGACAAGGTCAACATGGCCGCCGGCGCCAGCCTTACCTACACCCGGGACGCGGCTGAAGCGGTTTCGGCCGTCGACGACGGGGCGGCCGACTGCGCCTTCCTCCTCAACCCCACCCGTGTGGAGGAGATTCGGGACGTCGCCGCCGCGGGAGAGAAGATGCCGCAGAAATCGACCTACTTCTATCCCAAGCTGATTACCGGCATGGTCATGAACGCCCTGCGATAACCCCGGCGTCCGGCAAACAGACACAAACTTTTCGTGATTTTTTCGTTTGCCTATTGACAAATCGAAAAGAGCGGCATATAATAGCAACAAATCTTCAAAAACTGCGACGGGAACAAGATACCCTGCCTTTGCTTTTCAGAGAGTCGGCGGCCGGTGCGAGCCGATAGAAAGTCGGGTATGTATAGCTCATCCCTGAGTTGTGCGTCTGATTTTTGAATAGGGCGCGCCGGGCGACCTCCGTTAACGGGTCAGGTCTTGTTAGAGACTGGCGAAGGGCGTCTTTGCAAAAACAAAGAGCCGAATATGGGTGGTACCACGTGGAAAGTTTTCCCCGTCCCTGTTTTCAGGGACGGGGATTTTTTATTGTTTTTCGCCGCGTCCGTTTTTCGGCCATGCGGCAGGACGTCGCCCCTTTTTTTGCACCGGCGGTCACAGGAAAAACATGTGGCAAGAACACCTTGCGGCACAAATAAGGCATGCAAAGATTTTTTCGTTTCACTGAATTGAAGGAGCGTGCAGAGTATGAAACAAGGGTACGAAAAATACATTCCGTTCAAGCAGGTCAACCTCCCCAACCGGCAGTGGCCGAACCGGGTCATCGACAAAGCGCCGGTCTGGTGCAGCGTCGATCTGCGCGACGGCAACCAGGCATTGGTTAACCCCATGAATATGGAGGAAAAGCTGACCTTCTTTAAAACTTTATGCGACATGGGATTTAAAGAGATTGAGATTGGCTTTCCTTCCGCGAATGAAACCGAATATGAGATCTGCCGCGAGCTGATTGAAAAGAATCTGATTCCCGATGACGTCTGGATCCAGGTCCTGGTGCAGGCACGCCCTCACCTCATCCGCCGGACG
Organism: Candidatus Howiella sp.; assembly: GCA_050946935.1. Classification (GTDB taxonomy): domain Bacteria; phylum Bacillota; class Clostridia; order Oscillospirales; family Acutalibacteraceae; genus UQRS01. Next base: position 442,468 of record JBMNVR010000001.1, on the reverse strand, counting down.
TTCGAAGCTATCCGCGGCGCAAAAAACGTCATCGTGCACTTTTACAACTCCACCTCTACCCTCCAGCGCAAGGTGGTATTTCGCAAGGACTGCTCCGGCATTACCGATATTGCGGTCGAGGGCGCCCGCCTCATCCGCGAGCTGACCGAACAAGAAGCCTCTGGCTGCAACATCCGGTATGAGTATTCACCCGAGAGCTTCTCGGGCACCGAGCCGGAGTTTGCGGTCGACATCTGTGCCGCTGTGCTCGACGCGCTCGGCGCAACAGCGGAAAATCCGGTTATTCTCAACCTCCCCAACACGGTGGAGATGTGCACCCCCAACACCTTTGCCGATCAGGTAGAGTATTTCATCCGCCATCTGCCCGGACGGGAGCGCGCGGTCATCAGCATCCATCCCCACAACGACCGGGGCACCGGCGTCGCCGCAGCCGAGCTGGCCATGCTGGCCGGTGCCGAGCGGGTGGAGGGCACCCTCTTCGGCAACGGGGAGCGGACCGGCAACCTCGACATCGTAACCATGGGGCTGAACATGTACACCCAGGGGGTGGATCCCGAGCTGGATTTCAGCAATCTCCCCGCCCTGCGAGAAATGTATGAGAACTGCACGGGAATGCGCGTCGGCGAACGGCACCCCTATACCGGAGAGCTGGTATTCACCGCTTTCTCCGGCTCACACCAGGACGCTATCAACAAAGGCGTCGAGTATATGAAAGCGTCGGGAACCCCATATTGGGAAATCCCCTATCTGCCGATCGACCCGGCCGATGTCGGCCGGCAGTATGAGCCGATCATCCGTATCAACTCCCAGTCAGGCAAGGGCGGCGCGGCCTATATCATGCAGCACGTTTTCGGCTATATCCTGCCCAAGGAGATGCATCCCGAGTTCGGCGCGGCCGTCACCGCCAGGTGCGATGAACTGGGCCGCGAGCTGTCGAATGAAGAGGTTAAACAGGTCTTTGACGACGAGTATCTGAACATACCCCGCAAATACCGCATAGACGTTCACGGCTTCACCGAGGAATCAAGCGAATTCGAATCCAAGGTGCGTTTCAGCGGCTGTCTTGAGGTAGACGGCGCGCCGACCGAGATCGAAGGGGTAGGCAACGGGCCGATCAACGCTTTCTTCAACGCGCTGTCCCATGTCGGGATCCAGGATTACGAATTTCTCTCCTACAGCGAGCATGCCATCTCGACCGGATCGGATTCCAAGGCGATCTGTTACATCAACCTGAAAAAACCGGACGGAAGCAGCCTGTTCGGCGTCGGCATCGCCGGGAACATCAACCGCGCCTCAATCAAGGCGATCCTCTGCGCCATCAACCGGGCAGAGCTCGGCAAGTAAACCGGCCAACGCCTTCTGTGCAACCCGAACGCATTGCATATTGCATACTGATAGCAAAAGACCCGCCGGGCATTTCGCCCAGCGGGTCTTTTGCTTGTCAAAAATAAACGGAACGGAAATTTTTGTACTCGAACAAAACCGGAGGACCAGCTCTATTTCCCGGCAAGCTCCTCCGCCAATGCAAGAATCTGCGCCCGGCTGTCGGCGTTCAGCGAGGAGCGGACGGTCACCTGGGTCTGCGTGAAAGTAAGGTTTTTCGCGCCTTCCAGCGCAGCCTTCATCCCCTTGATCGCCACAGGCGCCCAGGTGCCGTTTTCGATCAGTCCAACCGTGCGGTTCTGGAAGTTCCGCTCGGTCAGATGATGAATAAAGGCCTGCATAAACGGGAACAGTCCCATGTTATAGGTCGTGGTCGCCAGAACCAGCCGGTCGTAGCGAAACGCATCCTCGACCGCCTCAGCAAAGTCACAGCGGGCCAGATCGTTGAACGCCACCTTGACTCCCCATTGCTCCAGCGTGTCCCGCAGCAGCTCGGCCGCCGCCTTTGTATGCCCGTAGATTGAGGTGTAGCAGATACAGACACCTTCGCTTTCGGCCCGGTAGCTGGACCAGGTGTCATAAAGCTGCAGATAGTCGTTAAGATTTTCTTCCAGTACAGGGCCATGCAGAGGGCAGATACGCACAATTTCCAGCGCAGCGGCCTTCTTCAGAACTGCCTGCACCTGCGCGCCGTATTTCCCGACGATGCCAAAATAGTACCGCCGCGCCTCGCAAGCCCAGTCCTCTTCTGCATCCAAAGCGCCGAATTTTCCGAAGGCATCAGCCGAGAAAAGGGTTTTCTCCCCGGAATCATAGGTCATCATAACCTCCGGCCAGTGCACCATCGGCGCCAGAACAAAGGTCAGTTCCCGCCGACCGAGGGAAAGACTCTCCCCATCCTTTACCGTGATCGTATTTTGCAACTCCAGCGCGGGGAAAAACTGCCGGATCATCGCAAAGGTCTTGGCGTTACCAACCACGGCTGCGCTCGGATACCGGTCGACAAACGCATCGAGAGACGCCGAGTGATCCGGCTCCATATGCTGCACGATCAGATAATCAGGGGTTCTCCCCGCCAAAGCCCGGTCGAGGTTTTGCAGCCACTGCTCCGTCTTGGTCTGATCCACCGTATCCATGACGGCGAGTTTCTCATCCAGCAAAAGATAGGAATTATACGCCATACCGTTCGGCACGGTGTACTGTCCCTCAAACAGATCAATTTCATGATCGTTCACACCGATATAAACAATAGAATCGCTGATTTTATGCATTGCACTGCCTCCGTTTTCAAAAATCCTTTTGCCGTTCTGGCTTATTTGACCGAAAATTCCGCGTAGAGGGTAAAGAAACCGCTATATCCGTTGCAAATCATATCCGTCAATCCAACGCGGTATTTCCCCACGCTGAGCGGCTTCTCCAGTTGACCCAGATCCAAGTTCACATAACTGTCCCTGCCGGTGCCGAGGAGATAGGCCGTGTTCCCGAAATCCGGGGAATCGACCATGGACTGTATCGACCAGTTTTCTCCCTCCCATTTTTCGATTACATAGCTTTGCTTATATCCAATCTCCCACCCGGTGCGGTTGTAAATTTCCACCGTAATGGTACGGTCGGTGGTGGAATAATAGCTCTGCGACGTGCGAACTGTAATATTGGAAATGTCCGGCGCGTTGGCCGAATTTTCGGTAAAATCCGTATAATTGCTGGTGGTCGGCTTCTCGCTGGTCGCGGCGGAAACGGCGGATACGGCGGAAACGGCGGAATCCGGTTCACTGTCGGCTGACGACACCGACAGTTCAGGCGCAGAGGCCACCTCCACATCCGGCCACACCGGCAGCTCGATCTTTCCCGTCGCGGATTCGTCCGAGTCCTCCCCATCGCTGGCCTCGCATCCGGCGAAAGCAACCAACAGTGTAAAACAAAGCAGAATGGACAGCCATTTTGAAACACGCATAAAAATCCACCACGCCTTCGCAAAGCAAAGGCCTTTCCTTGAAAATTTTGCAAACCGGCTCCAAATATAGTATACTCTTGATAACGCATTACCGCAGGGCGGACCCGTTCCGGCCAAAAAAAGATTTCGGATCGCCTCATATCCGAACCGCGGTATCGCCGACGCGCCCCGTATTTTTCGGTGCGCTGCACAGGGCCGCACAGCATGTGCATCATCAGAGGTTCAGTCTCTCCCCCGGTTTGGCGGAGATTTTATTATACACTACTTTTTTATTTTTGACAAGGGAGGGACGCAACATGCAGCCAATCGGCATTTATCTGCACATTCCTTTTTGCGCGTCCAAATGCGCCTACTGCGATTTCTACTCCTTTCCGGGGGGAGAAGACGACATGGACGCCTACGCTGATCGACTCTGCCAGGATCTTCTGACGTGGGGAGAGCGGCTGAGCCGTCCGGCGGACACTTTATACATTGGCGGCGGCACCCCGTCCCTGCTGGGGGGAGAACGGGTCAGCCGGCTGGTCGAAACCGCCCGAACGGCCTTTGGCGGCGCGTTGGAAGAAATCACGCTGGAGGCCAATCCGGCCGACGATCTGGATGAGACGCTGCGCCGCGCCGCGGCCGCCGGGGTCAATCGGCTCTCTCTCGGCGTGCAAAGCGGAAACGAAAACGAGCTGCGCGCCCTCTCCCGCCGACATACGAACGCAGACGTCGTTCGCACGGTGCGCGCCGCGCGGTCGGCCGGAATCGGCAATCTCTCCCTCGACCTGATGCTCGGCATCCCCGGCCAGACGGCCGATTCCCTGTCCGGGTCGATCGAATTCCTCTGCGGGCTGGAGCCAGAGCATCTCTCGGCCTATCTGCTGAAAATCGAGCCGGGCACCCCCTTCGCCGCCAGTCGGCCCGCAGATCTGCCCGACGCCGACGCGGCCGCCGGGCTGTATCTCGACTGTGTGGAGGCGCTGGCGCGGCGCGGATTCGCACAGTATGAAATCTCCAATTTTGCGAGAGAAGGCAAGGTCAGCCGGCACAATCTGAAATACTGGACGGGGAAAGACTATCTCGGACTGGGACCGGCCGCCCACTCGATGCTCGAAGGACGGCGGTTTTACTTTTCGCGCGACCTTGCGCGGTACATGGACGGCGGCCAGCCGGTGGAGGACGGTCCCGGCGGCGGGGAGGAAGAGTACACCTTTCTTCGCCTCCGTCTGACCGAGGGCATTCAGTTTGATGACTACGCTGCCCGCTTCGGTCATCCTTTTCCCACGGCGGCGCGGAAGAAGCTTGTCCGTTTCGCGGCGGCCGGCTATGCCGAGCTGCGGGAGGGTGGAGTCTCCCTGACGCCAAAAGGTTTCCTCGTCTCCAATGCGATTCTGGCCGAGCTGATTTGAAAAACACAGGGGCCTTGACTTTGTACACACAGCAAAGGCACGGCAAATTATTTTTAAATGAAAAACCACCGCCGATTTCCTGCTTAAGGAAGCCGGCGGTGGCTTTTCACAACTATCTTTATTTGATAAGCCCCTTGTACAGGCGGATATACTCGTTCGCCGAATGCGCCCAGCTATTGTCGCATCGCATGGCCCGGGCAACCAGCACCGGCCAGCCCTCGCGATTATAATACCCTTCCACCGCGCGCCAGATCGCGCCCGACATATCACCGGCGTTGTAGGTTCTGAAGGTAAACCCGTTTCCCTCCCCGTCGCCGCTGTCGTGAATGGTATCGGCAAGGCCGCCCGTCTCCCGCACGACAGGGATCGTGCCGTACCGAAGCGCCACCATCTGGGCGAGGCCGCACGGCTCACTTTTGGACGGCATCAGAAAGATATCCGCCCCCGCGTAAATCTTGTGCGCCAGCTCAGGCTGAAACCCGAGAGTCAGCGAAACCTTGTCAGGATGTCGTGCCGCCATTTCGCTGAAAAAGCTCTCATACTCCAGATCGCCCGAACCGAGGATGACATACTGCACCTCGCCGCCCACCAGCTCCTCGAAACAATACTTGACCAGATCCAGGCCCTTGTGCGACACCATACGCGAGACCAGCGCGATCAGCGGCACATCCGCCCGTTGCGGCAGACCGAGCCGCTCCTGCAAAGCACGCTTATTCTCCGCCTTGCCGGCGGCAAAGCTTTCGGTTGTATAGTTTTTATAAATCAGCGGGTCGGCCGCAGGATCGTAAACCTCGGTGTCGATGCCGTTGACAATCCCCGAAAGCTTGCCCTGATGGAACCGCAGCTCGGTATCGAGGCCGTGCGCGAACCAGGGATCCATAATCTCTCTCGAATAGGTCGGGCTGACCGTCGTGATCCAGTCCGCGCACTCGATCGCGCCCTTCATAAGGTTGACGCAGCCGTCGTAATCCACCACATCCCGCGCATGATCCGGCAGGCCCAGAACATCGCCGACCAGCTCCTGCCCGTATTTGCCCTGATACTGAATATTATGAATGGTAAAAACGGTTTTGATATTCTCGTACCCCGGGGCGTCCTTGTACAGCACCTTGTAATAGACCGGTGTCATGGCCGTCTGCCAGTCGTTGCAGTGGATGACATCGGGCTTGAAATCAATATGGGGGAGTATCTCCAGCACGGCGCGGGAGAAGAAGGCGAAACGCTCGGCGTCATCATAATAGCCGTAGAGGCCGCCGCGCTTGAAATAATACTGATTGTCCAGCAGATAGTAGATCACGCCGCCCCATTTGGCCTCAAAAACACCGCAGTACTGCCGGCGCCAGGCCACCGGAACGGTCAGGCTGGTGAGAAAGCGCATATTCTCCCGCAGTTCCTGCGGGACGCACTCATATAGCGGCAGCACCACCCGCGCGCCAATGAGTCGGCGGCGCAGCGCCTTGGGCAGCGCGCCCGCGACATCGGCAAGGCCGCCCGATTGGGCGAAGGGATATGCCTCGCTCGCGGCAAACAAAACCTTCATTGGAAATTCCCTCTTTCTTTTTACGTTTTTTGCAGGCCAGCCTCAGCTATACCGTGGTGCCTTTGCGGATGACCATCGGGTAATTCTCGCTCCCGGTCAGGCAGCGCCCTTTGGAGATCATAACATTTTTATCCGTGATGATATAATTGAGAGTCGCCCCTTCGCTCACGACTGTATCCTGCATCAGGATACAGTTTTTGACCACAGCGTTCTTACCGACAACCACACCGCGGAAGATGATGCTATTCTCCACCGTGCCCTCGATCACCGAGCCGTCGGCTATGATTGAGTTGATCGCTGTCGCGCCAAGGCCGTACTTGGCCGGCATGTCGTCCCTTGTTTTGGTATAAACCGGACGCTCCCGCGTAAAAATCTGATCCCGCACATTTTTTTGCAGCAAAGCCATGTTCGCCTCATAATACGAGTTGATGCCATCCATGACAACGACGTATTCGTCCACGCGGTAGGCGTACATGTTCAGGCTGTCCAGATGATGCTGGAACACCTCAACCGACAGATCGGTGTAGTTGTGGATGGAGGCAAATTCAATCAGCTCAATCAGCTTCAGCCGGTCGATCACCATAATATCGAGGGAGAAATTACAGATCTTACCCGTCTCGCTCGAAAAACAGATGTCGGTGATCCGGCGGCGGGAGTTGATCTCAAAATACATCAGGTCGCGGGGATTTTTGGGAAGCCCCCCGTGCTTATAGGCAACCGTGACGTCTGCACCGGTCTTGATGTGTGAATCGACCAGCGGCTCGATATCGATATTGCAGATGACGTCGCTGTCATATAAAACAACGTATTTCTCTGAACAGGATTTTAAAAATGTGATGATCCCCATCAGCGCGTCGACCTTCCCGGCGTAAACCCCGTTGCCGATGCTGTAGGGCGGGATGATGAACAGGCCGCCCTTCTTGCGGTCAAGATCCCATGCCTTCCCCGCGCCGAGATGATCCATCAGGGAATGATAGTTGGCCTTGGTAATGATCCCCACCCGGCGGATGCCCGCGTTGACCAGGTTAGAGAGGGGAAAATCAATCGCGCGGTACCGTCCGCCGAAAGGAACCGAACCCATTGACCGTTTTTCGGTCAGCTCCATCATCATCTCGTCATGCACGTTGGAAAAGATGATGCTCATGACTTCGTTTGCTCTCATTTCTTACCGCCCCCCTTAACATCCTCGGAAATCATGGCCTTGGGCAGCACGACGGCTCTTTTGCCGACCGTCAGCCCGGCGCCGACCACTGCGACGCCCCAGGCGTCCTTATCCTCCATATTCTCCGGCCGTTCGCCGACCTTAGCGCCCGCCTCAACCACCGTGTTTTCAGCGATGATAGCATATTGCACGCTGGCGCCGCTGCAAATCCTCGCCCCCGGCATGATGATCGAGTCGCGAACCACCGCGCCCTCTTCAATCTCAACATTAGCAAAGAGAACCGAAAAATCCACCGTACCGTAGACCTCGCATCCCTCGGTCACGAGAGAGTTCTGCACATTGGCACAGGGTGCGACATACTGCGGCGGAGCGGCCGGCGTGCGGGAAAATATCCGCCAGGAGGGATCGGAAAGGTCAAGCTCAACATTCGGATCAAGGAGATCAAGGTTCGCCTCCCACAGAGAGTCGATGGTACCGACGTCCTTCCAGTAATCGTTGAAGGGGTAAACCACCATCCTCTGCCCCTCGGCCAGCATGGTGGGAATGATATTCTTCCCGAAGTCGTTGGCCGAACCTTTGGTCTGCTCATCCTGCTCGAGATAGTGGCGCAGTTTCTCCCACTTGAATACATAAATGCCCATGGAGGCCAAATTGCTCTTGGGTTTTTTTGGCTTCTCCTCAAACTCATAGATCACGCCGTTTTCATCCGCATTCATGATCCCGAAGCGGGAGGCCTCCTCCATTGGGACCTCCAGCACGGCGATGGTGCAGTCGGCATCCTGCTCTTTATGATGGGTAATCATTTTGGCATAGTTCATTTTATAAATATGATCGCCCGAAAGAATCAGGACATATTCCGGATTGTACCGCTCAATAAAATTAATATTCTGGTAAATGGCGTTGGCCGTCCCTTTGTACCAGTCAGCGCCCCGCGCCCTCTGGTACGGCGGGAGGATATGTACCCCGCCCTCCAGCCGGTCGAGATCCCACGGTTTGCCCGAGCCGATGTAATCGTTCAGTTCGAGCGGCTGATACTGGGTCAGGACGCCGACCGTGTCAATGCCGGAATTGACGCAGTTGGAAAGCGGGAAGTCGATGATCCTGTATTTCCCGCCATAGGGTACGGCAGGTTTGGCGATATTTTGGGTCAGAACATACAAACGGCTTCCCTGGCCGCCGGCTAACAGCATCGCCACACATTCGGTCTTTTTCAAATCGGTCACTCCTTGGAGCGGCAAAGGCATGCCGCTGATTTTAGGTTTTATCCGGTCCGCCCGCCCCGGGAAAGGACGGGCATCGTTTTGGATCACAGAGAATTCAGCATACAGGATATTCTATGCGGTTTTCTGCCGGATTTTGTGCTCCCGGCCGAAAATATCTGAAAAAATTTTCCGTTTGAAAAGAGGCAACGCCCGGGACACGGATCAGCCCTTTTTGCCGGCCGATCCGTCTGCCGGCTTGCGCGCCAGCCTTGGGGCAGAGGCTTTTTCCCCGAGCTTCTTTGGCGCGCGGGTGGCCGGCGGAACATTCACATAATACTGCACCGACATGGCCGGCAGGGTCAGAGAGACCGAGCGGTCCATCCCGTGCATCGGCGTCTTTTCCGCCCGGACGCTTTTTTTGGTCAGCACGCCCGCGCCGCCAAACGCTCTGTCATCCGAGTTGAAAATCAGCTTATAGCTGCCGGCGGCAGGCACGCCGATCCGGTATGCCTCCCTCGTGACGGGGACAAAGTTACAGACGCAGACAATCTCCCTCCCGGCTTTGTCCATCCGACGGAAGGCGATCACACTCTGCGCGTTGTCGTCGTTGGCGATCCAACCAAATCCCTCCCAGGAATAATCAATCTCCCACAGCGCGGGGGTGTCAAGGTAGAATTTGTTCAGCGCCTTTACAAAATCCTGCATCTGGCGGTGCCGGTCATACCCCAGCAGCAGCCAGTCCAGCTCCTGCTCATAATTCCATTCGATAAACTGGGCAAACTCCTGCCCCATGAAGAGCAGTTTTTTGCCCGGATGGGCCATCATATAGGTGTAAAAGGTGCGCAGTCCGGCGAACTTCTGCTCATACTCGCCCGGCATTTTGTTGATCATCGAGCACTTGCCGTGCACCACCTCGTCGTGCGAGATGGGGAGCACGTAATTCTCCGAAAAGGCGTAGAAGAAGGAAAAGGTCAGAGAATCGTGGTTGAATTTCCGGTGAATGGGGTCGAGGGACATATACCGCAGCATATCATTCATCCAGCCCATATTCCACTTGAAATTGAAACCCAGCCCGCCCATATAGGTAGGCTTGGAGACAAGCGGCCAGGCGGTCGATTCCTCTGCGATCATCATAGCGTCCGGGTGGGCGGCAAAGACCGCCTCATTCACATGGCGGAGAAAATCGACCGCCTCCAAATTCTCCTTCCCGCCGTAGATATTGGGCACCCACTCCCCGTCCCGGCGGTTATAGTCCAGATACAACATCGAGGCCACCGCATCGACCCGCAGGCCGTCGATGTGATAAAGATCAAACCAGTACATTGCGCTGGAGGTCAGGAAGCTGATAACCTCCGGCCGGGCGTAGTCGAAAACCTGCGTTCCCCACTCCTTATGCTCGCCCTTGCGGGGATCGGAATACTCATAACACGGCTCCCCGTCGAAATGATAGAGTCCGAAGCCGTCCTTCGGAAAATGCGCCGGCACCCAGTCGAGGATCACGCCGATCCCGGCCTTATGCAAAATATCAACAAACTGCATAAAATCGTGCGGCGTCCCGTAGCGGGAGGTCGGTGCAAAATACCCGGACACCTGATATCCCCAGGATCCATCGAAAGGATGCTCGCAAATCGGCATCAGCTCAATATGGGTATATCCCATCTCCTTCACATAGGCGGCCAGCTCCTTCGCCAGCTTGAGATAATCGAAGCAGCTTCCATCCTCATACCGCCGCCAGGAGCCGGCGTGCACCTCATAGATATTGACCGGGCTTTCATAAATATTGCGGTCAGCTTTCGCCTTTTGCCATTGTTCATCCTTCCACGCATAACCCGATAGGTCGTACACTTTGGAGGCGTTGGCCGGCGCCGTCTCGGCATGGAAGGCGTACGGGTCGCTCTTCATCAGCTCCCGTCCGCTGCGGGAGACGATGTGATATTTATAATTGGCATACTGCTCGACGCCGGGGACGAAACGTTCCCAGATCCCGCCGTCGGTCACCCGCTCCATCGGATCGGCCTGCGCCGACCAGTCATTAAAGTCCCCGACAACCGACACAAAGGTGGCGTTCGGCGCCCAGACGCGAAACACCACACCCTCTTTCCCGTGCTTTTTTTCAAAATGCGCGCCTAAAAGTTCATAAGCGCGTGTGTGTTCCCCTTTATGAAACCGTTCCTTTGGCGTGTTCACATTCCCTTGCAAAACGGCACTTCCTTTCCATAAACAACCATCTTCCTGCTCTTAATTTTAACAAATCTTTTTTGCCTTTTCAATAGTTTTGTTGTGATTTTATAAAATGAAGCGTAGTATTTTACCTCGATTTTATGTGAATCTTGCATAAGAATGACGAATCTAAAGCGCACAGCAAAATCCCCACACCAAATATTGTATGCACAAAACCTTCCCGTTTGAACCAAAAAAGAAAAAGTTTTTTATCTGTCAGGCGCGAAATTTTATGCATGTTTTATGCAAAAAAATACAAAAAAGCAGTTTACAGGGGCCGACAAAAATGCTAATATAAATGTGTATTTTTGTTTTCACCCTACCATGGGTCTTGCGAAAAGCCGCATAATTTTCGGGATCACATGGATGGTATACAAACTGAAAAACCGCGGACGGATGACGTTCCCCGGTTTTAGAAAGAGGTGACATACGTTTTATGGAAAAGAAAAAACAGATCAAATATATCTTTGTGACCGGCGGCGTCGTGTCGGGACTGGGCAAAGGGATCACCGCCGCTTCTTTAGGACGGCTGCTGAAATGCAGAGGACTGCGCATCGCCGCGCAGAAATTCGATCCATACATCAATGTGGATCCCGGCACGATGAGTCCCTTCCAACATGGGGAGGTCTTCGTAACCGACGACGGTGCGGAGACCGACCTTGATCTCGGACATTATGAGCGGTTTATTGACGAAAATCTCAACCGCTACTCCAACGTGACCTCGGGCAAGGTTTACTACAACGTGCTGAATAAGGAACGACTGGGCAAATATCTGGGCGAGACGGTACAGGTCATCCCCCACATCACAAACGAGATCAAGCGCTGTCTCTACCGCGTGGGCGAGCTGGGCGAGGCCGACGTCGTCATTACCGAGATCGGCGGCACGGTCGGTGATATAGAATCCCAGCCTTTTCTGGAGGCTATCCGGCAGGCCGCGACCGAAATCGGACGGGAGAATTGCCTGTTCATACACGTCACGCTGGTACCCTTCATCCCCGGTTCGGACGAGCTCAAGAGCAAGCCGACCCAGCACAGCGTGAAGGAGCTGCTCTCCATCGGTATCCAGCCCGACATGATCATCTGCCGGGTCGACCGTCCGCTGACCGAGGATGTAGCCAAAAAAATCTCCCTCTTCTGCAACATCCGGCCGGAGATGGTCATCGAAAACAGCACGGTCGACGTTTTGTATGAGGCGCCACTGATGCTGGAAAAAAATCATTTTTCCCAGTTGGTTTGCGACGCGCTCGGCCTGGACTGTCCGGCGCCCGACCTGCGGGAGTGGCAGGCCATGGCCGACAGCATCCGCGCCTGCAACAAGGTAGTGCGCATCGCGCTGGTCGGGAAATATGTCCAGCTGCACGACGCCTATCTCTCGGTGGTGGAGTCGCTCAAGCACGGCGGCTATGTCCACGGAGCGGAGATTGACATCCACTGGGTCGACAGCGAAACCATCACGGAAGAAAATCTGGCCGAAATCTTCGCCGGCTGCCACGGCATCATCGTACCCGGCGGCTTCGGCAGCCGCGGAATCGAGGGCAAAATCCTCGCCGCCAAATACGCGCGGGAAAACAAGGTTCCCTATTTCGGCATCTGCCTTGGTATGCAGATCGCCGTGATTGAATTTGCCCGCCATGTCTGCGGCCTTGGCGACGCCACTTCGAGTGAGTTTTGCGAAAACGCCGACCACGCCGTTATCGACATCATGCCGGATCAGAAAAACATCACCGACAAAGGCGGCACCATGCGGCTTGGCCTCTATCCCTGCAGCGTGCAGCAGGGCACCCGCCTGAGCGCCGCATATGGGGAGGATCTGATTAACGAACGGCACCGTCACCGATACGAATTCAATAACGAATACAGCGAACTGTTTTCCTCCGCAGGTCTGGTGTTTTCGGGAATTTCTCCCGACAAGCGGCTGGTCGAAGCAGTCGAGCTGGCCGACCACCCCTGGTATGTCGGGGTACAGTTCCATCCTGAGTTCCGCTCCCGTCCCAATCGGGCGCACCCTCTCTTCCGCGATTTTATCGGTGCGGCCGTCGCCCGTTCGGAAAGGTAGAATACCGGCGGTCTCCCATATAAAGCCCGCGGCTCAAAAAACGCTTGCGAAACCCAAAAGCGTTTGATACAATAAAACTACAGCGAGTGGCAGAAACTGCGTAAAACCAGTTGTTTTGCCGCCCGCTGTTTTTACTTGTCCCACAGGAGCAAAGCTATCCGCCGGAATCCGCCTTCTTTGGAGGAGGGCGGCAAACCCGGCAAAACGAACGATAATCACATTCTAAGAAAAGCATGTAGCCAAACGGCGTAAATCCGGCTTGACTACAAGGCTTTTTCTTTTTTGCTTTCCGGTTGACCCGCACCATGCGGCAGAGAAAAGCGGCAAATCCTTTTTTGCAAAACCGAAAAACGGATTGGACGGCGCGCTTTTTGGGTTTTATACGCTTTGCCGAAAAATCTCCGGCGGTCTGAAATTTTATTTTCCGGAGGTTTGATCATGCAAAAAATTCAATGCGTTCCCGGAAAGCGAGAAGCTTTTCCGTCTGATGGCACAGCATGCCGTACCCTGTGTCCTAATTCTGCTTGCCGCGGCACTCTACAGCACTGTCGACCAAATCTTTATTGCCAGCGTTGCTTGTCTCGGCTCATACGACAAACCGGCCGGGCAAGCAGGAATCACTCCTCCGCCCGGCCAGCTTTTATTTTGAACTCATCCGGCTCCCAGTCCACAGAATGCGGAGCGCAAACATCACACCGCACCCTGGAAAAGCCCGATAAAAAGAAAGCGCATCTTCCTCCTGTTTCTCAACCCGCACCGCTTGAGTCCACAGTTCCGGCATTTTCCAAATCTGACAACACAACCGTTACTGGCTGCAGAACAGGGGCGGCGAGGCGCTGAACGCCGTCCACAAACACCCGCATACCCCGGCCGAAGCCGTAGCGTTCCCCATCCCGATCATAAAAAACAGAGATTGTATGTCCTCGATAGCAAACCCTTTCCAAAGCGAAATACGCCGTCTCCTCCGGCGCCAGAGGATGAATCACCAATCGCTCGCTATCCGCCGCGGGAAGAAGACCAACATACCCCGTGATGATCAAATCCGCAAAGCAGGAATGATTGTAGTGGACGCTGCGCGGTTTGTCGACGATCCACTTGCCGGATTGCGGATCCAAATTTTCCGCAATCCAAGGATATCCGTCCTTATACTGCGACTGCGCGTAAGCCTTAAGCAGCTGGAAATACACCGATTTTTGCAACGGCGGACGGCCATAATCACGCAGCGCGTTGGCCGCCGCCCAGAGGGTTTGTGTGGTCGCGTACGGCCACGACGGGCCGTTCCATAAACAATCGTGCGCATTTTCCCGCATAAAATCCGGATGTTTCTGTTCGACCGTCGTCGGACCAAAAGGGGCAGCGAAGCCCTCCGGATCGGTCAAAAAGCGGAATGCCGTGCCATAGGCTTCTCCCGGCATATGAAATACCCAGGGCAGATAGCCGCAAAGCTCGCGCACGCCGGACAAATCGGTATCCCCCTCCCGCAACACCTCAAAAAAAGCGTCCTCCGGATTCCAGAGGTGGGTTTGCACAAGGTCGCGCAACGCATCAGCGCGCAATGTATATGCCTTGGCCGACACCATCTCCCCAGCCAAGGCGGAAATTTGAGAAATGGCTACCGCGTCAGCATACATATAACTATTGATGGTCGGACGGAAGCCATCCCCACCGATAGAATATTCCATACCGTCCCGATCAGCCGTCTGCACAAAAAGTCCGTTTTCCCGTCCGTGCGAGATGGTCCACCCGTCGTAATTCCACATAAGATCGGGCAGTTTTGCCACCAGACGGTCAACATCTCCGTCGACCAGATACCTCTGATACAGCGCCGCCGCAACCGGAAAGCTATACAGTCTTGGATTGACCCCGCTCTCAAACCAGAAATCGGCGTAGTCGTTCAGATAACGCGGATTAGCGACCCATCTTCCCTCCATAAAATGCATATATGCCGCAGCCGGAATTGAGTTATATTTACCGGCCCAACTGACATTGGGCAAAAATTCGGTGATGATGTACCGTCCTGCCGGCGTTTTACGAATATTGCTGCGATAGGTCAGCCATCGGTAATAGTAAATCTGGGTAATCTGCGGATCGTCGCATTCAAAATAGGGAATATTCTCCCGAAACCAGCGACCAAATTCCCGGCGCTGTACGGTCAGGAAATCCTCTGTTTTAAAAAAGCGCCGGATTTTTTGCGCGCCATCGGTATCCCGCTCCGAAAAGGCCATTGCCAAGCGAAAAACAACGCGCTCCCCCGGTGCGAGACGGATTTTCTTCTCCAAACCGTGCCGCGACCGACCGAACCCGTCCCCTTCCGCACGAATATACCACCCGTCCGCCGAAGCCGGAGACTCCCCTTCCCACAAAGCGGCCGCGAGGAGCTCGACCTCTGTCGAGCCGGTGTTTTTCGCCACAAGCACAACGGCAGCCAAATCGTCTTCCTGAATATATTTATACCCGGATATATGAATCTTCTTCCCGTTGGGATCCGAGACCAGCGCAGTGCTGTGAATAAAGCTGGGCCGATAGGTCGCCCGGCTGGGAGAGATTTTTTCTCCATCCACATATATGCAAAGCGGGAAAGCATAGCCGGTATCCAGCCCTGTTCTGAAAATACAGGTCGAGTCAAAACCCCAGCCGGGCGCGTACAGGGCAAACAGATTTTCGCTGAAGCCGGACAGCATCCCCGGTAGGTAGGGCTGCCGTAATATCCGATCCAGATCATATATTTCCATCAACGACCTGCACCGGCCTTCTGAACCACCGGAAGGTATACATCGTTTTTCCTTTATCGAAAACACTCTAAAATTCCGTCCCTTTTATTGGATTTTATATTGCTTTTATTTTGAATTTTTGTTATTCTAATAAAAGAATCACGTTTCTATCTGAACTATAAAAATCCGACTCTTATGAGGGGGCATTTTTCTATGGAGGATTATTTGCAGATCAACACCAATCACATTCGAACCTCCTACAGCGGACGGTTCATTTCCCGCGGCGTCGGCATTCACGAGACGCGGGTAACTGATACCTACGAAATTATTTTCGTGTCCAGCGGAACGCTTTATCTGTTTGAAGAGGACCGAAAATATGCTGTGCCGAAAAACCACGCACTGATTCTCTGCCCTTTTGTACAGCACGGCGGATATATGCCCTATGATCCCGACCTGAGCTTTTACTGGCATCATTTTTATCCCGCTGATTCCGAAAAAGACGCGGACATCATTCGTATACCGAAATTCACACGGGTCGGTCGGCCTGACCGCCTTTTGGAGGAACTCCGCAGTTTTCTGGACGATCGGGCAGGCGGGCGGGATAACCCGCGCTATGACAACCTGATAACCAAAATGCTGCTGCACGAAATCGCCGACTTTGCGGGAATCACCGAAACCGAACGAACCAAACAGATTTTGGCCAGCCGGGTCAAAACCTATATCCGCACCCATTACTCCGATGATCTTTCAACCTCCCGGATCAGCCGGGCTTTAGGCTATAACCCAGATTATCTGGAGCGGATGTACAAATCCTATTTCGGTACGACCATCAGCCGCGACATCACCGATGAACGGATCAAACAAGCCTGTTTTCTGCTTCTGAACAGCGATTTCAATATATCGGAGATTTCCGATCTTTGCGGCTTCACCCGAGTGGAATATTTTTTCCGGGTATTCAAAAACAGCAAAGGCGTTTCACCGAAAAGTTACCGAAATGGTTTTGGACAGTTCAATATGAATACATTGTAAAAAACCAAAAGCCGCCCCGTTACACCGGACAATATACAGCATATGGCACCACAAGGATCATTTACAAATCCGCTCCCGTCCGCTCGGCGAGACCGATCTGCTCCACCCCGCCCGTGCGTCCGTTATAATACAGCCGCCATTTCCGGCCGTCGAACACCGCATAAGGCTTGTAGCAAGCTTCACTGTCCCACGCGCCCGCGTCAGGCGTAATGATCGGACCCTCTCCGGCTCGCTTCCAGCCGGTCACGCCGTCCCGACTATAGGCCATCCCGATTTTCGCGTCATGATCGTTGGGGTAACCGATATACAGCATGGTATATATGTCGCCCGTTCGGATCACCTGACATCCGGCAACTTTATAGCTGTCCCACGCGCCAGCCTCTCCCGCCGTGAAAACCGGGTTTTCCGGTTGCTTCTGCCATTGCAGTCCATCGTCGCTGACTGCATAACCGATAGCATTCGGCTCGTACTGCTCACCGGCCGAGTACCACATTTTATAAAGCTGAGATGCCTCATCAAACAGGACATGGGGGGACATCACAGCAGATTTTTCCCACTCGGCCTCAGGGCTGAGGACAGGGGTCTCCGCCGCACGTTCGAAATGTACACCGTCGTCGCTGACCGCACAAAAAATATGAGAGGTTCCATCGGCCTGACCGGGCTTGTATTGACCGGTATACCACATGTAATACCGCCCGCCGCGGCGAAGAACAACCGGCCGGTTGACATCATCCTCGTACCCCGCTGCAGTCGGTCGGGGAGAAAGCACAACCTCCGGCTCATCAAAGCTATAACCGTCCCGACTTCGTGCAAGTGCAATGCTTCCCTTATCTCTCCAGGAGAAATACATCCGGTACTCTCCGTCCTCCAGCAAAACGCAGACGTCAAAACAGACACCGAGTTTGCCGCCCAAAACCGGATTTCCGCTGTATTTCACCCACGCGGCCGGTTGATGTTTCCGCTGTCCTTCCATACAATACCGCTTCCTTTCCCGACGCATCCCAACCGATGCGGGCCGCCGTCACACCGAGAGACTTCCCGCGGGAGCATCCTCCCGCGGGAAGTCTCTCTTATATAAAAACATAATACGTCGCCGGATTTCCCGGATGATTATGCATCCGTACCCTGCACAATGATCTTCCGCAATTCCACTACATCAGAAACGGTTACGGTACCATCTCCATCCAAATCGCAGATTTCAGAGTCATATGTACCATCCATAATTTGTCCCCGCAGCTCCACCACGTCAGAGACAGTCACGATACCGTCACCGTTTATGTCGCCCGTCGTGCGATCTTCCGGAGGTTCTTCAAATGCCCGAGCCGCATCCGGCACCGTGCGACCCGCACCGTCGTAGTAAAGGCTTTGCATCTCATCCTCGCTCAGCACCCTGCCCCAGAATGCAAAGTCGTCCACCAATCCGGTAAAGCCCAACGCCTGCGCGTTGCCGATCTGCCAGCCCACGTCACCCGTCAGCCCTTTCCCGGCGGTCGGGACGGCGTCATAACTTCCTTCACCGTTGAGCGTCCCGGTCAGCAGTTCGCCATCCAGATAAATCCGGGTGCTCTGACCGTCGCAGGTCGCGGCGACAAAGTGCCAGGTATTGTCCGCAACAAAGCGATCACTTCTGAACTGCAGATCGTCCCCGGTGTTCAAGCCGGAACAGTAGGACAGCTTTCCGTTATCCAGTCCAATCGTAAAATCATTGGAGGATGCACCCCAAGTGCTGACACCGGCAATCACCGGCTTTTCCCATAGGTTGCTGCCGTTTCCGGAGGAATTGTCCGTCGTCTTTACCCAAAACGCAGTGGTGAAAACGCTGGAGCGTACGACGGCCGTTTTATTCAGTTCGACATAGTTTCCGCCGCCCCCGTCAAACTGAAACGCTTCTCCGAATTTGCCGGAGGAACCGGTCGTGGCGGCCGGCGTGCCGCTGATCTGCCCTGTATAATCATAATTGCCGGCGGGATTTGTCTGCAGACTGGTGTCCTTTGCATCCTCGTCAAAATCCAGGTAAACGATCAGTCCCTCTGCGACAGGCTGAAAAACCTTGTCCGAAGTAAAGACAATATTCTCGGTCGATTCGGGCAAAACGGTGATGTTTGCATCCGCCGCGCTGCGGCAGTAAGCGCCATTGATCTGAATATTCTCAAAAGTAAAGTTGCGGACCTTTTTGTTGGCCGAAGTCCCCTTGAGAGTCGTCGGCAGTGAACCACCCATGATTGAGATGTTGCGGAAGGTCCAGTCATGGAAACTGCTGAAGGTGTCATCGTTGTTGTCAATTCCCCAGGAAAGCAAATTGTGCGCGCCCTCTACAATGAAATTTTCAAACGTCATATTGTAAATCGGGTTGCAGTAGTTGTATCCGGGAAAATTCTCCGCTTTGATCACCGTGCCGGCCCAGTTGTCGATAGAAAGCACATTTTTGATCGTAATGTCGTGCACGGCAAAGCGGTTGGTGAAAGCGATCCGAACCAGCGATGCAACCGAAGTCTGATACAAAACGACATTGTCGATGGTGCAGTCGTACAGCTCTCCATCCGCCTGCGGACCGTCGGCGCCGGTGGTCAGCACATCGTCGTTGCCCATCAGAAAAGCGTCTTTCAGCGTGATATTGCTACCACACATAATCTTAAAGGCGTCGACATTCAGCACCGAACTTCCGTTGGCACAGGTGTTGAAAGCCTTGATATTGGTCAACGAGGTATCGGTCGCGCCGCACAGGAAATATTGATAGAACCAGCCATTCGTCAGCATAATGTCATTGATGACCAGATTGGATGAGCCTTTGCGGTCGGCATCCACACCGGAGTACAGGGTAATCACCTTGGATCCTCCATAGGCGCCGCCGCCTGCCCCAAACTGCCGGCCATTGGAATCGACCGTCCCGCGGCCGAAAATCTTAGTGTTTTGAGCACCCTCTAAAATCAGGAAAGCCTTCTCGTGCGGCTGATCGGGCGGGAAATCATACACCTCGATATAATCGGCGATATTATCGGACGCCTTGATGAGCGCGCCGCTGGACAAATACACCTGCACATTGCTTTTGATATACAGTGAACCGGTATAATAAATCCCGTCCGGAAAGTACAGAACATTTGCCGTTTCCGAATTTTCCGAAATCCAGTCGATGGCGGCCTGAAGCGCCTCCGTACACTTTGTTCCATCATTCGACACGCCGGCAAAATCCAGGACGTTCTTCACATTTGCATCAGAAAGCGCAGGCGCATCGGTTTCGGGCGGGTCGGCAAAAATATACAGGCTGTCGCTTCCGTTCAGATCAATCTTGAACTTCAGCGGCTCTGCCAATGTAAAAGTGAGGCTGTCCCCTTCAATCTGATACGGGATCCCGAGTGCAATCGGGCGGATCACCGCCGAGGTAATCCCACCTTCCAAGCGGACCTTGACCTCCGCCGAATCGGACATTTCAAACCGGACAAAAGGAATGCCGTCGGCATTGTTTTGCACCGGAATCCGCATCCCGTTCACCTGTACAATCATCTTTTCATTTGTCTCATAAGAAGGAATATTAGAATAGGTTTTTATCCCCGCACCCGCCGCGGAAACCGGCAGGATGGCAAAGGATGACATCATAAGCGCGATGGTAAGCAGAATACCGGCGATCACCTTACACCGGCGAAAATAATTGGACATAGCCGAAGCCTCCTTCATGTAATTGACTGAAACGACATAAAAGCCATTTTCAAATAATTCCATTTTTATTATACATGCCCGGCGAAAGAACGCAATTCCACAAAACCGAACGATTTCTGCATTTTTCCGACCTCTAACACAAATTATCACAAAGGGCACAAACCCCGACAATCAGCAATATATCGCAAAACGCTTCTATAACTTATTAATTTTTATCCTGTAAAAAAGCTGCCCGGGCGTTATGCCCGAGCAGCTTAAAACAGATCATCCGGGTTGGATTGCGTGCCTTACAACAATCCGGATCGCCCCGACAGCAGAGATATTCACAGCGTTCCGACCATCAAAATGCCGGGCGGATAAAAAACGCAGGTGATCCGATCCGAAGCCTGCCGCCGGGGCCGACAGCAAAAATATGCATCCAACATAAATTGCGCCTGTACCACCCGCCTTTCAGAAGTGTTATACAGTGGGTTTGCAGCAATATATCCTGTAGGAATCACATGATTCCCATCAGCAACTATTCCGCGATGACGGCAACCACCTCGTCGACCGTGCTGAGCAGGATATAGTTCTGTCCGTCCAGCTCGTACTCGATGTAGAACATGGCCGCACGCACGCGGTTTTCCACCACGTTCTTCAGCCGGAAGCCGTAGGAGGTGTAAATGTCCACATTCTCGCCCTGGGCAAAGACGATCTTACGGATCTGATCGGCCGAGGCGTTCTTGTAGTCGGCCAGCACATCTTTGCCGGTCGAGTAGTAGACGCCGTAGTTCTTGAACTTCACACCGGCTGTGTTGATGTCCTCCACCGCAAGGGTGTCCCCGACCAGCACGTGTGCGTTCCAGGTGATGTCGTACTTGCCCTCGGCTGCGGCGGTCACCATGCCGGTGCCGATGGTCAGATTCATCTCCACCGATATGGGCACCAGGGCGAGGATAGCCTCCTCAATCGCGACGGCATAGCCGTCGACCGTCGCCTGTTCATCCTCCATCAGATTGCGCACCACCGCATTCACCGCGGTCTGCAGTTTCGCCCAGGAGGCTTCGGTGTAGTCTTCCTTGGTGAAAGCAGCAACCTTTTCGAGGGCCGTGTCCACCGCGGTGTAGTCGGCATAATTCCAAATTACATCATTCGCAGTCACTGTGGCGTTTTCAAATGTAATGCTCGACGCGTCGGCGGAAACAAGCTCGCCACTACGATTAAAGAAATCGTTGATTCCGGCTATCACGCCCGCCATGTCCCCGGTGATGAGAACATACGCATCGTTCATCCCGGCGATGTAAGAGTCCTGCGCCCCGTCAGTCGGCGCGGCCGAAATCTTGTCCAGCGTCGTGAGAATATACGCCGGTCCCTGCGGCCCTTCATACGTCTGATACCGCGTATTTCCAACCGACTGTGCCCACTCGCTCTGCGGCACGCCGAGGGTCAGACCCGCCCACCGGTTGTCCTGGCTGTATTTGGCGTAAGCATACAGGAAAATGTTCTTGTTCGTTTCGCCGTCGTTCGCCCTTTCCTCCGGATGGTTACCACTCTTTTCAATCGCCGGCAGATCCGCCGCTGCCGACGGCTCTATCGACGCATCATAGCTCTTGGTGTATCCGCGGAATACCTGATAGATTTTTCCGTCCATCTTGAAGTTTTCGCCCGCCGGATATGCGCTCTGGAACTCCCAGTTCTGAGAAAAGGTCGAGTCCACACTGAACGCAATCCCCGGGAAAACCGGAACGGTCGTCGTCTGCCGATCGCCCCATTCCTGCTTATTATAGTTATCGTCGCTGCCGCCGGTAATGATCATCCACGGCGAGTCCATCCAGTCGCTGAAATCGTTACTCGTCCCGCCGTTTGTAAATCCGATATTCCGGCCCTTATAATACTGATACTTGATGGTATCGCTGATTGCGGACCGTGTCGCGTCGAACACCTCATCTGAGCAGGTCGCCAGCCAGGCGTTGATGTACCCCTTGCTTCCCGGCCGGTTGCTTGTGATCGTGAAATCGTACGCCTCGATTATAGCGTTGAACGACGCCTGTGCATCTACAAGAATCTGATGGTTAGATACATAAGATTTCGATTCTTCGCTCAACGCATCATAAAGTTTCTGCGCCTCGCTGATTGCCGACAGGCTTTTATAGGTTACCGTACCGATGGCCGCGATTTTGGTGACCACTTCAGCAGCATCGGCAGAGGCGGATAAAATCTCCTCCAATGCAGCCTCCGCCTCTGTCAGGCGGCTATAATTAGTGACCAGTTCCTGTGCCGTCACAGAAAGCAGATCATATTCAGAACGCGCCGCTTCAATGGCCGTCTGATCATACGCCTGCACCTCAGCAGCATCGGGCAACGCGGTGATCAATGCGGAAACACGGCCGGCGGCTGCTGTGTCCGCTTCCGCAAAACCTTCAGCCGTCAAGGTTCCGTTTTCAAATGTAATGCTCGACGCGTCGGCAGAAACAAGCTCGCCACTACGATTAAAGAAATCGTTGATTCCGGCTATCACGCCCGCCATGTCCCCGGTGATGAGAACATACGCATCGTTCATCCCGGCGATGTAAGTGTCCTGCGCCCCGTCAGTCGGCGCGGCCGAAATCTTGTCCAGCGTCGTGAGAATATACGCCGGTCCCTGCGGCCCTTCATACGTCTGGTACCGCGTATTTCCAACCGACTGTGCCCACTCGCTCTGCGGCACGCCGAGGGTCAGACCCGCCCACCGGTTGTCCTGGCTGTATTTGGCGTAAGCATACAGGAAAATGTTCTTGTTCGTTTCGCCGTCGTTCGCCCTTTCCTCCGGATGGTTACCACTCTTTTCAATCGCCGGCAGATCCGCCGCTGCCGACGGCTCTATCGACGCATCATAGCTCTTGGTGTATCCGCGGAATACCTGATAGATTTTTCCGTCCATCTTGAAGTTTTCGCCCGCCGGATATGCGCTCTGGAACTCCCAGTTCTGAGAAAAGGTCGAGTCCACACTGAACGCAATCCCCGGGAAAACCGGAACGGTCGTCGTCTGCCGATCGCCCCATTCCTGCTTATTATAGTTATCGTCGCTGCCGCCGGTAATGATCATCCACGGCGAGTCCATCCAGTCGCTGAAATCGTTACTCGTCCCGCCGTTTGTAAATCCGATATTCCGGCCCTTATAATACTGATACTTGATGGTATCGCTGATTGCGGACCGTGTCGCGTCGAACACCTCATCTGAGCAGGTCGCCAGCCAGGCGTTGATGTACCCCTTGCTTCCCGGCCGGTTGCTTGTGATCGTGAAATCGTACGCCTCGATTATAGCGTTGAACGACGATCGCGCGGAAGTCAGCGTCGATGCATAGTCCGCAATGTAAGAACGGGATTCCTCCGGCACCGCGGCATATGCCGTTTCAGCGGTTTGGATAGCCTCCAAGCTCTTGTAGGTCACTGTGCCGATGGCGTCAATCGCATCCATCGCTGCTTGTAGCGCTGCCTTGTGCTCCTCGGGCGCTCCGTCAATTGCCGACGCGCCTACAGACAAGGATCCGATCGGCAACATAGATACTGCCATGCACAAAGCAAGAAGCAATGCCAATAGTTTTTGCCTTTTCATACTGTGTTTCCTCCTTATTTTCCATTTGTTTCACACATTCCCAACCGGATATCGGGAAAAAGTTGCCGCTTTTAATATGCAAATTACAAACAGTATCCTGCGCTTTTTATTTTTATATATTAGAGCGCAGATACGCCTTTTGACACGAGGTAAGTAATCGACCCAAATAAACGAGTATAGTTGCTTTATATTGGTTGGTATTCATATAAGAATACTAATTTTTTCTGCTTTTTATTATATCATTTTGGCATTAAGCTTCAACTCTACAAAATCGCAGTATTACTGCACTATTCCGACCTTTCCGGTGAAAACCTCTCTTTTTTATATTTTCCAGACCCGCTGATGCAAGCATACCGAAGCAAAGATACCTCTCTCTTTCAGGCATACTTTGGAAACAAAAAAATCAAAATACCGCGAATACCATCCAAAAAACAGAAATTTAAAAGAACCCGGCGTATCGCACCAAAGTACGATACGCCGGGTTCTTACGCATTCTATCCTTCGCTAAAAGAGGTGTTTTCTCCCCTTTTGGCAAAGTGCAATCAAACCAGCTCGATGATGGCCATCTCAGCCGCGTCGCCGCGACGGGGGCCGGTCTTGGTGATCCGGGTGTAGCCGCCGTTGCGGGTGCTGTATTTCGGCGCAATCTCATCATAAAGCTTCTTAACGACAGCTTCCTTGGTGATAAACGCCATTGCCTGCCGCTTGGAATGCAGGCTGTCCGTCTTCGCGAGGGTAATATACTTCTCTGCCATCGACCGAACCTCCTGCGCGCGGGTGTAGGTCGTCTCGATCTTGCCGTTTTCCAGCAGATAGGTGACCATCGCCCTGAGCATGGCGGTTCTGTGATCGGTGGTTCTTCCGAGCTTTCTGGTACCGGGCATTTATACTCACTCCTTTTACCGTAGAGTTAAAAATAGAATCGTTCAGGGGTTATTCGTCATCGCTGCGGAGGGTGAAGCCCAAAGATTCGAGCTTGTGGATAACCTCCTCCAGCGACTTGCGGCCGAGGTTTCTGACCTTCATCATGTCCTCCTCGGACTTGTTGATCAGATCCTCCACCGTGTTGATGCCGGCTCGCTTCAGACAGTTGAAGGAGCGCACCGACAGGTCAAGTTCTTCAATGGTCATCTCAAGAACCTTTTCCTTGCCCTTATTGTCCTTTTCCACCATAATCTCACCGTTATAGGCGTCGCCGGACAGCTCGACAAAGAGGTTGAGATGTTCAGTGAGGACCTTGGCAGCCAAAGAAACCGACTCCTTGGCGGAGATGGTTCCGTTGGTCCATACCTCAAGGATCAGCTTGTCATAATCGGTGATCTGACCGACCCGGGTATTTTCCACTGTATAATTGGCCTTCACCACAGGCGTATAGATAGAGTCCACCGGAATCACGCCGATCACGGCGGGATTCTGTTTGTTTTTCTCAGCCGGAACATAGCCGCGGCCCTTGTCGAGGACAATCTCCATATTCAGCTTAGCGCCCTCGCCCAAGGTGGCGATGTGCAGTTCAGGATTGAGAATCTCCACCTCAGAATCGGCCTTGATCGAACCACCGGTCACCTCGCAGGGACCCTCCGCTTCGATATAGACCGTCTTCGGCTCGTCGCAGTGCAGCTTAGCCGTCAGCGACTTGATATTCAAAACAATTTCGGTGACATCTTCCGTCACGCCGGGCACGGTCGAAAACTCATGCACGACGCCGTCGATCTTGATCGAGGTCGCCGCCACGCCCGGCAGGGACGAAAGCAGCACCCGGCGCAGACTGTTGCCGATGGTGGTTCCAAAACCCCTCTCCAACGGCTCCAAAATGAATTTGCCGTAGGTTCCGTCGGGAAGAAGGTCGAGAGTTTCTATTCTGGGCTTTTCAATCTCAATCATTTAGAAACCTCCTTTTAATTTAGGCGACGAGCGCCATGTTCCAAGTAATCCGGAACCGGATTACTTGGAGTACAACTCGACGATCAGATGCTCGGCAACTTCAAAGTCGATGTCGTCACGCATCGGCATGGCAACGATTTTCCCCTCAAAGGAATCCTTCGCCTTCTCGATCCACTTCGGGCAGGTTTTTCCGCCGTTTTGCTCGATCAGGGCCTTGAACTTCTCCGACGAACGGGATTTCTCACACACCGCGACCACGTCGCCCGGCTTGACCTGATAAGAGGGAATGTCCACCCGCTTACCGTTCACCGTGAAATGACCGTGGTTGGCAAGCTGTCTCGCCTCCCGCCGGGTGTTGGCGTAGCCCATACGGAATACGACGTTGTCCAGCCGGCGCTCCAGCTCCTGCAGAAGGGTTTCACCCGTGATGCCCTGCTTCTGCTCGGCCTTCTCATAATACTTGCGGAACTGCTTCTCCAGCACGCCGTAAATGAATTTGACCTTCTGCTTCTCAGCCAACTGCATGCCGTATTCCGACTGCTTGCGGCGCATCTGCTTCGGGTTTCTGTTGGTATTTTTGGCATAGCCCATGACGGCCGGGGAGATGCCCAGCGTCTTGCATCTTTTCAGAACGGGCTGTGTATTTCTAGCCATAGCTTTCAGTGCCCTCCTTTTTTGTTAGACTCTTCTTCTCTTGGGCGGACGGCAGCCGTTGTGCGGAATCGGGGTGACGTCCTTGATCATGTTCACCTCAAGACCGGCGGCCTGCAGAGCGCGGATCGCCGCCTCACGGCCGGCGCCGGGGCCCTTTACATATACTTCAACCGTCTTGAGACCATATTCCATCGCGGCCTTTGCGGCAACCTCCGCAGCGTTCTGCGCAGCAAAAGGCGTCGATTTCCTCGAGCCTCTGAAGCCCAGCTCGCCGGCCGACGCCCAGGACAGCGCGTTGCCGTCGGCATCGGTGATGGTAACGATGGTGTTGTTGAAGGTCGACTGGATATGCGCGGCCCCGCGTTCTACGATCTTTTTCTCGCGGCGGCGGCGCCCTGTGGTAGCTTTCTTACCCTTTGTAGCAGCCATTGTTTCTACCTCCTGCTTACTTCTTCTTGTTCGCGATCGTCTTCTTGGGACCCTTGCGGGTACGGGCGTTCGTCTTGGAACGCTGACCCCTTACAGGCAGGCCCTTGCGATGGCGGGTACCACGGTAGCTTCCGATTTCAATGAGCCGCTTGATGTCAAATGCGATATTCCTGCGGAGATCGCCCTCGACGGTGACGTTGTGGTCGATGTACTCACGGATCTTGGAAACATCATCTTCGGTTAAATCCTTCACCCGGGTGTCAGGATTGACGCCGGTCGCGGCGAGGATTTCGCTTGCGGTTTTCCGGCCCACACCATAAATGTAGGTAAGACCAATTTCAACCCGCTTCTCTCTCGGCAGGTCAACACCGGCAATACGAGCCATTAATAAAGCACCTCCATTTGTCTTTCTGCCAGGGTTCAGCCCTGACGCTGCTTGTGCTTGGGATTTTCACAGATAACCATGACTTTTCCCTTGCGCTTTATAATCTTGCATTTTTCGCACATTTTCTTTACAGAAGGTCTGACTTTCATTTGGATTACCTCCTTAACAACTACTTGGAACGCCAGGTGATGCGTCCCTTTGTCAGGTCATAGGGCGACATCTCAACCGTGACCCGGTCGCCCGGCATGATGCGGATAAAGTTCATACGCAGCTTGCCGGAGATATACGCCGTAATGATATGATTGCCCGGAATCTCAACCTTAAACACCGCATTGGGTAGCGTCTCGAGTACCGTGCCTTCAATTTCGATCATATCCGCTTTGGACATTCGTGAGCCTCCTCTTAAACCATAGATGTCTCCGTAAATATACGGAGGGTCTTGCGCAGCGCGCGGTTGGTGGACATCTGCGCTTCGGTCAGGATGGCGTCCGCCGGCGCAAGATGCCTTGGATTCTTGCGCTTGGGGCGCGAGAGCGGGCGCTCTTTCCCATCACAGAGGAGGGGAAAATCCTCCGCCTCGCCGACGACCACCAGCAGCCGGTCCCGATCCCTGCCCGCCAGAGAGCGGACAACGCGTCCTTTTTCCATCCGGTCCATACCCCACCTCTGTCAAACCTGCGTCAGAATCTGCGGACCGTCCGCAGTCACAACGATGGATTTTTCAAAGTGGGCCGAAAGCGCGCCGTCGGCCGTCAGGACCGTCCAGCCGTCCGGCAGGACCTTAACCTTTTCCGTGCCCATGTTGACCATAGGCTCAATGGCAAGAGTCATCCCGGGCAGCAGCCGTACACCGTGGCCGGGTGTGCCGAAATTCGGCACCTCAGGCGCCTCATGCAGGCTCGCACCTACTCCGTGCCCGACATATTGTCGAACCACCGAGTAACCGCGGGCTTCCACATACCGCTGTACCGCCGACGAAATATCGCCGATCCGCCCGCCCGCCTTAGCGGCCCGGATTCCCTCGTAAAGGCTTTCCTCGGTCGCGTCAAGCAGGCGCTGCGCCTCGGGACTGATCTGTCCCGCGGCAAAGGTGGCGGCGTTATCGCCGTGATACCCCCCAAACACCGCGCCGAGGTCGACGCTGACGATGTCGCCCGCGTGCACGACGGTATGCTTGCTTGGTATGCCATGGATCACCTGATCGTTGACAGAAATGCATGCCGTAGCCGGAAATCCGTTATATCCTTTAAAATTGGGCTTGGCGCCCTGGCTTCGGATATACTTCTCGGCGATGCGGTCAAGCTCGGCCGTTGTAACGCCCGGCTCAACCGCTTCGCCAACCAGCTGCAGTGCCACGGCCGAGATTCGTCCGGCCTCCCGCATGAGAGCAATCTCACGTTCGGTTTTCAGCACAATCATGCTTTCCTACGCCTCCAGTGCGGCGAGAGTCAGGCGGGTTGTATCTTCAACCTTTTCCTGTCCCTGCACGGTACGGAGTTTCCCGCTCTTGGCATAGTAATCCTTCAGCGGCTCGGTCTGCTCATGATAAACCTTCAGGCGATCCAGCACCGTTTCCGGCGCGTCGTCTTTCCGCTGTACCAGTGCCTCGCCGCAGGCATCACAGATACCCTCGGCCTTGCTCGGCTTAAACTCGATATGGTAGCTCGCGCCGCACTTGCTGCAAACGCGGCGGCCGGACATCCGGCGGGTAATATCCTCGTCCGAAACCTCAATCGAAAGGACCCGGTCGATTTGAACCCCCATCTGATCCAGCGCCTCAGCCTGCGGGATGGTGCGCGGAAAACCGTCAAGGATAAAGCCGTTTTTGCAGTCGTCCTTGGCCAGCCGTTCCTGGATGATGCCGATGACGACCGCATCCGGAACCAGCTTGCCTTCGTCCACAAAGGCTTTGGCCTTTTTGCCCATTTCGGTACCGGCTTTCATCGACTCACGAATGATGTTGCCGGTCGAAATCGCGGGAATGGATAATTTGTTACAGATAATTTCCGCCTGGGTGCCTTTGCCGGCGCCCGGGGCGCCCAAAAGAATCAGATTCATCTCTTCACCCTCATCTTTCGGTTAGTCAAGGAAGCCCTTGTAATGACGCATCATCATCTGAGACTCCACATTCTGAACCGTATCCAGCGCAACACCGACCAGGATGAGCACCGAGGTACCGCCAAGTGAAATCTGAATGCCGCCCACATTACCGACAATAATCGGTAGAATAGCGACAACGCTCAGGAAAAGCGCGCCAATCAGGGTGATCCTGGACAGAATCTTCGCAATAAAGTCAGAGGTCGGCTTGCCCGGGCGAATACCCGGAATCGCACCGCTGTTTTTGCGGAGATTATTGGCCATCTCAATCGGATTATACTGGATGGTCGCATAGAAATAAGCAAACCCGATGATCAGCAGAAAATACAGGATGGCGTAAAACGCGCCGCGATAGCTGAACAGGGTCAGCCCCTTATACAGGCTGGTGTCCGCCCTTGAAGTACCCATAAAGGAAAGAATCATGGTCGGAATGGACAAAATCGAGCTTGCAAAGATGATCGGCATGACGCCCGACATGTTGACCTTGATCGGCATATGGGTATTCTGTCCGCCGTACATCTTGCGGCCGACAACCCGCTTGGCGTACTGAATTGGGATCCTGCGCTCGGCGCCGGTCATCCAAACGATGAAAGCAATCACGAGGAGGAAAATCAGCAACACGGCTGCAACCTGCACATATTTCTGAAGCTGGATATAGCCCCAGAGATACTGCGCTGCCTGCGGCGCTCTCGAGATGATACCCGAGAACAGCAGAATCGAAATGCCGTTGCCAATGCCCTTTTCGTCGATCCGTTCGCCCATCCACATCATCAGAGCCGACCCCGCGGTAAAGCAGAGGATGATCACCGGCGCCGCCAGCCAAACCAGGCCGCCGGTAACCGAGATCATGTTGCTCCGGTAAAGGTAGATGTAATAAGCGGTGCCCTGAATCAGGCCGAGCAGAACGGTAACATACCGGGTGATCTGCGCGATCTTCTTCTGGCCCTCAACCCCCTCCTGCTGGAGACGGCCGAGCGGCGGGATAGCAACCGCCAAGAGCTGCATGATAATGGATGAATTGATATACGGAGTGACCGACATGGCGAAAATTGCGCCGTATTCCAGGCCGCCGCCGGTCAGAATGGAAATGTAACTGAAAAACTCGTTTACGCTCTCCCCGGTCAGGCTGTTCTTCAGCGCCTCAACATCAATGAAGGGAACCGGAATAACCGACCCGATCCGGAAAACGATGATGATCATCAGCGTAAACAAAAACTTCCTGCGAAGCTCAGGGATGGCCCAGGCGTTTTTCAATGTTTTAAACATATCATTCTACCTCGGCCTTTCCGCCGGCCGCTTCGATCTTCTCCTTTGCAGAGCCTGAAAAAGCAGCGGCTTTTACGGTCAGCTTCTTGGAAATGTCGCCATTTCCGAGAATCTTGACGCCGTCCAGCGTTTTCCCCACAAGACCCTTGTCTTTGAGTGCCGCACTGTCGACAACGGCGCCGTCCTCGAACACATCAAGGTCGGATACGTTGACAATAGCGTACTCGGTCGCGAAGATGTTGTTGAAGCCGCGTTTCGGCACACGCCGTTGCAACGGCATCTGGCCGCCTTCAAAACCGGCGCGCATGCCTCTGCCCGCACGGGCCTTCTGTCCCTTATGGCCCTTGCCGGCCGTCTTGCCGTTGCCCGAGCCATGTCCTCTGCCGATGCGCTTCACTTCCCGCGTAGAGCCCTCGACCGGTGACAGTTCATTTAATTTCATGGTTTCGCACCTCCTTGCTTTACGCTTCGGTTACCTCGACGAGGTGGATGATCTTATTGATTTTTCCCATGGTCTGGGCATTGTTGGGCTGTACCCGCTCGTCCCCGACCTTGCGAAGACCCAAAGCCTCCGCCGTGGCGATCTGATCCTTTTTGGAACCGATCAGGCTCCGGATCAGCTTGACTTTAAGGCTGGCAGCCTTATACGCTTTTTCCGCCATAGTGCTGCTCCTCCTTAACCTAAGATTTCTTTGACCGACTTGCCGCGGATGGCCGCAACCTCATCGGCATTGCGCAGCGCGGCCAGACCTGCCACCGTCGCGCGGACGACATTGCAGGGATTGTTGGAACGCAGCGCCTTGGCACGGATATCCTTGATCCCGACCGTCTCAACCACGGCGCGAACCGGGCCGCCGGCGATAACGCCGGTACCGGGGGCAGCCGGCTTGAGCAGAACCTTGCCGGCGCCGAACTCACCGATAATCTCGTGCGGGATGGTGGTGCCCTTCAGCGCCACCTGGATCATATTCTTTTTGGCGTCCTCGATGCCCTTGCGGATGGCGTCCGGCACTTCGCCGGCCTTGCCGAGGCCGAAGCCGACCTTTCCCTTGCCGTCGCCGACGACGACCAGCGCGGAGAATTTCATGATACGGCCGCCCTTAACCGTTTTGGATACACGGTTGATGGCAACGACCTTCTCTTTATACTCGTTATTTGCGTCAAAATTGTTAGCCAAAAGTATTCCTCCTCCTTTTATTAGAACTTGAGGCCGCCCTCACGGGCTCCTTCGGCCAGCTCCATGACACGTCCGTGATAAAGGTAACCGCCGCGGTCGAAAACGACCTCGGTGATGCCCTTGTCTGCGGCACGCTTTGCAATCATCTGTCCAACCTTGCGAGCGCCTTCCTTATTGCTGCCGCTGCCCTCGAACTCTTTCTCTACCGAGGAGGCGGCTGCCAGGGTCACACCCTTTACATCATCGATCAGCTGGGCGTAAATATTGCTGTTGGAGCGGAATACGTTCAGACGCGGACGCTCAGCGGTACCGCTGATCTTGCCGCGCACGCGCACATGGCGATGAAGTCTCGCCTTGTTGCTGTCATGCTTTTTAACCATGTTTCATTCACTCCTTCAATTACTTCTTTGCGCCCTTGCCGGCCTTACCTTCTTTGCGGCGGATGTGTTCGCCAGCGTACTTGATACCCTTGCCCTTATACGGCTCAGGCGGACGCTTCTCGCGAATCTCGGCCGCAAACTGGCCGACCCGCTGCTTATCGGCACCGGAGATGACGATCGCGTTCGGATTGGGGACGTCGATGGTGATGCCGTCCACCTCCGACACGATGACCTGATGCGAAAAGCCCAGGTTCATTACAAGGTCCTTGCCCTGCTTTTGCACACGATAACCGACGCCGTTAACCTCCAGCTCCTTTTTGAAGCCGGTGGTGACCCCCTCGACCATGTTGGCGATGAGGGTTCGGGTCAATCCGTGCAATGCTCTGTGCTCCTTATCGTCGCTCGGGCGGGTCACAAGGATCTCAGAGCCTTCCACGGAGATGACCATGTCCTTGTTGAAGGAGTCGGTCAAGGTCCCTTTAGGGCCCTTGACGGTCACTTCGCTGCCGTTGATCTTTACCTCTACACCGGCGGGAATCGCAATGGGTTTTCTTCCTATACGAGACATATCATTGCACCCCCTTACCAGACGAAGGCCAGCACCTCGCCGCCGACATTGGCGACGCGGGCCTGCTTATCCGTCATGATCCCTTTCGAGGTAGAGAGGATTGCGATACCGAGGCCTTTCATGACCTTAGGCATATCCTCCACGTTGCTGTAAATGCGCAGACCCGGTTTCGACACTCTGCGGAGACCGGTAATGACCTGCGACTTGTTGGGGCCATATTTCAGTGTGATATGGATCATCCCCTGCTTTCCGTCTTCTGCGACGGTAAAGCCGTTAATGTAACCCTCGTCAAGCAGAATCTGGGCAATCGCCTTTTTCACGTTTGACGCCGGGATATCAACCGAATCATGCTTGGCAGAATTTGCGTTCCGAATTCTCGTCAGCATATCTGCGATTGTATCGGTGATTTGCATTCCGTCAACCTCCTTTGCATAAAGCTGTTTTACCAGCTGGCCTTTTTCACGCCGGGAATTTCGCCCTTGTAAGCGAGTTCCCTAAAGCAGATGCGGCAGATGCCGTACTTGCGAAGATAAGCGTGAGGACGGCCGCAGATTTTGCATCTGGTATATTCTCTCGTCGAAAACTTTGCAGGTCTCTTCTGCTTGACCTTCATTGAAGTCTTTGCCATGTTTCTCTCACTCTCCTTACTTCGCGAACGGCGCGCCCATAAGCGTCAGCAGTTCTCTGGCTTCCTCGTCGGTCTTGGCGGTGGATACAAAAATGATGTCCATGCCGCGAACCTTGTCAATCTTATCATAATCGATCTCAGGAAAAATGAGCTGCTCTTTGATGCCCATGGAATAGTTGCCGCGGCCGTCAAAGGAGTTCGGGTTAATCCCTCTGAAATCGCGAACCCGGGGCAGCGCAGCGCTGAAGAGGCGGTCGATAAATTCATACATCCGCTCTCCGCGCAGCGTGACCTTCACGCCGATCGGCATCCCCTCACGGAGTTTGAAGTTCGCCACAGATTTCTTCGCCTTGCAGACGATCGG
The DNA here is from genome assembly GCA_050946935.1 of Candidatus Howiella sp. GTDB lineage: Bacteria > Bacillota > Clostridia > Oscillospirales > Acutalibacteraceae > UQRS01. Next base: position 408,763 of record JBMNVR010000001.1, on the reverse strand, counting down.
CTGCTGGCCGGTAATCTGACGGATGTCGGACGTGATCGCGTCGACAACCTTGGCGTTTTCCTTTGCTTCACCACAACCTACGTTGATGACGACCTTTTCGAGCTTCGGAATCTGCATGACGCTCTTATAGCCGAACTTCTTCATCAGCGCAGGAGCGATTTTCTCTTTGTATTCGTCCCTAAGCCTTGCCATGTCATGTCCTCCTTAACTCAAAAAGTCTCGCCGCATTTTTTGCACATGCGGTCTTTTCTGCCGTCGGCGTAGATCTTGTGCCCTACGCGGGTCGGCTTCTTGCACTTGGGGCAGACGACCTGCACCTTGCAGGCGTAGATCGCGCTTTCCGCTTTAATAATGCCCGAAGGATCGCCGGCTTTGCGGGGCTTTACATGCTTGGAAACCATGTTCAGGCCCTCAACAATCACCTTGCCCTCCTTGGGACTTACCTCAAGGACCTTGCCGGTTTTACCCCGGTTGGTCTTCTTGTCGCCGGTCAGGATCTTAACCGTATCGCCTTTTTTGATATTCATTCCGGTACCTCCTCCATCAGAGCACTTCGGGAGCCAGGGAGAGAATCTTCATATAATCCTTCTCACGCAGCTCACGAGCGACGGGCCCGAAGATACGGGTACCCCTGGGGTTTTTGTCATCGCGGATGATAACCGCAGCGTTCTCATCGAACCTGATATAGGTACCGTCGTTGCGGCGCAGGCCCTTGGCAGATCTGACGACAACAGCCTTTACAACCTCGCCCTTTTTAACAACGCCGCCGGGTGCTGCTTTTTTAACCGAAGCAACGATGACGTCGCCAATATTGGCATACCTCCTGCCGGAACCGCCCAGAACACGGATGCACATGATCTCCTTCGCACCGGTGTTGTCGGCGACCTTGAGGTAACTCTGTTGTTGAATCACAGTGTTTTCCTCCTTAACCGAATGGCTTACTTCGCCTTCTCAATGATTTCGACCACGCGCCATCTCTTGTCCTTGGACAGCGGGCGGGTTTCCATAACCAGAACTCTGTCGCCGATGTTACAGGCATTCTGCTCGTCATGGGCTTTCAGTTTCACGGTTTTCTTCATAATCTTTTTGTAAAGCGGATGCTTTACGTTATCTTTAATGGCAACCACGACGGTTTTGTCCATCTTATTGCTGGCTACAATCCCTGTCCTGGTTTTACGAAGGTTTCTCTCGCTCATCAGCCTTTACCTCCCTTTCCTTACGACTCGGCGCCGTCTGCGGCGGATTCCTTCTCGCGAAGAATGGTCTTCACGCGGGCAATATCCTTCTTCACGGCGACAAGGCGCATCGGGTTGTCGAGCTGATTGATCGCGTGCTGGAAACGCAGATGGAAGAGTTCTTCCTTGAGTCCTGCCAGTTCCTTTACGAGCTCTTCGCTGGTTTTCTCTCTGATTTCCTTAACGTTCATTATTGCTCACCACCCATTTCCTGCTTCGTAACAAACTTACACTTGATAGGCAGCTTGTTCGCGGCGAGACGCATAGCCTCGCGCGCCAGTTCCTGATCGACGCCGCCGATCTCGAACATCACTCTGCCGGGCTTCACAACGGCGACCCAATACTCGGGCGCGCCCTTACCTTTACCCATTCGGGTTTCAAGAGGCTTTTTGGTAACCGGCTTGTCGGGGAAAATCTTGATCCAAACCTGACCGCCACGCTTGATATAACGGGTCATGGCGACACGGGCCGCCTCGATCTGGTTGGAGGTGATCCAGGCCGGCTCAAGTGCCTGCAGGCCGAAATCGCCGTGCGAAACGGTATTACCGCGGGTCGCGGTACCGGTCATACGTCCTCTGTGAACTCTGCGGAATTTTACACGCTTGGGCATCAACATTAGCGAGCGCCTCCTTCCCTGCGGGGTCTTCTCGGCGCGCTGGCATGCAGCACTTCGCCCTGGTAGATCCAGACCTTGACGCCGATGCGGCCGTAGGTCGTGGCAGCCTCGGCAAAGCCGTAGTCGATGTCTGCCCGCAGTGTCTGCAACGGGATGGTTCCCTCATGATAATGCTCGGACCGGGCGATTTCCGCCCCGCCGAGACGTCCCGAAACCTGCGTCTTGATTCCCTTGGCGCCAAGGCGCATGGTCCTGCCGATGGCAAGCTTCATCGCGCGGCGGAAGGAAACACGCTTCTCCAACTGGGCGGCAATATTCTCAGCCACCAGGGTCGCGTTGAGGTCGGGGTTCTTGACTTCCACAATATTGATATTGACCGGCTTGCCGAGCATCTTCTCGCAGGTCGCGCGGAGCTTCTCGATCTCGGAGCCGTTACGGCCGATGACCATACCGGGTTTCGCACAGTGGATGTGGATCTTTACCCTCTTGGCATCGCGCTCGATTTCAATCTTCGGCACGCCTGCGTCATACAGGGTCTTCTTAAGGTACTTCCGGAGGTTATAGTCCTCAACCAAAGTATCGCCGAAGTCGCGGTCGTTTGCATACCAGCGGGAATTCCAGTTGCGAATCACGCCGACACGCAGTCCGTTGGGATTTACTTTCTGGCCCATAACTAATACCTCCTCTTTAGTCTTCTTTTTCCCTGAGCACCAGGGTTACATGCGACGTTCTCTTCAAAATGCGATGGGCGCGGCCATGATCCTTGGCGCGGATCCGTTTGAGGATCGGGCCGGGGGAAACATAGCACTCCGCGACATACAGGCGGGAGACGTCCATGTTGTGATTGGTTTCAGCGTTTGCCATCGCAGATTTTAAAAGCTTCTCCAAATACTCGCAGGCGGCCTTCGGAGTGAACTTCAGGATCGCCATGGCTTTGTCCGCGGGCTGATTGCGGATCAGATCCAGAACAATCGAGACCTTGCGGGGCGAAATACGGGCGAATTTAAGCGTTGCCCTTGCTTCCATCGTTTTCCTCTCCTTTCGGCCTACTTCGTGGTTTTAGAGCCGGCGTGGCCCTTGAATGTTCTGGTCGGCGCGAACTCGCCGAGCTTGTGACCGACCATATCCTCGGTCACATAGACCGGAACGTGCTTGCGGCCGTCATGCACCGCAAAGGTATGTCCGACGAAATCGGGGAAAATGGTCGATGAACGGCTCCAGGTCTGCAGCACGCGCTTCTCGCCGGTCTCGTTCATCTCGCGCACTCTTTTCAGAAGCGCAGGCTGAACATAAGGTCCTTTTTTAATGCTTCTTCCCATGATTCAAAATCTCCTTTCGTCCGACTTATTTGGCGCCGCGGCGCTTCACGATATATTTATCGGAGGCCTTGTGCTTCTTACGGGTCTTGTATCCGAGGGTGGGCTTGCCCCAGGGGGTAACCGGGCCGGGACGGCCGATCGGGCTCTTACCCTCGCCGCCGCCGTGCGGGTGATCACAGGGGTTCATAACCGAACCGCGGACAGTCGGACGCCAGCCCATGTGGCGTTTGCGGCCCGCTTTGCCGAGGCTGACATTCTCATGCTCGGGATTGCTGACCTGGCCGATCGTGGCCATGCAGCTGTCGGGCACGTTGCGCAGCTCGCCGGACGGCAGACGGAGAAGCGCCATGCCGTTCTCCTTTGCCATCAGCTGGGCCTGGTTGCCGGCCGAACGCGCAAGCTGCGCGCCCTTGCCGGGGTACATCTCAATATTATGGATAAAGGTACCGGTCGGGATGCTGGTCAGCGGAAGGGCGTTGCCCACCTTGATATCGGCATCCGGACCGTTCACGACGGTATCTCCGACCTTCAGGCCGACCGGCGCGATGATATAGCGTTTCTCCCCGTCGGCATACTCAACCAGAGCGATGTGGGCGGTACGGTTGGGATCGTATTCCAGCGTCTTAACGGTGGCGGGAACCCCAAACTTGTTCCGCTTGAAGTCGATCACTCTGTACTTCCGGCGGTTGCCGCCGCCGCGGTGGCGGACGGTAATCCGGCCATAGCTGTTGCGGCCGGCATTGTTCTTAATCGGCTCCAGCAGGCTGCGCTCGGGCTTAACCTTGGACAGCCCGGAATAATCAATGACGGTCATATTCCGGCGGCTGGGCGTCGTAGGCTTATAATGCTTCATTGCCATTTTGGCTTCACTCTCCTATTTTTGGCTTAGCGGGACGGCGAGAACCGCCCCATACATTGCCGGAATCCGGAAAGGATTCCTTACATCAATCCTTCAAAGAAGTCAATCGTCTTGGAGTCCTCGGTCACGGTGACAATCGCTTTTTTCCAGCTCGAGGTGTATCCCTCGTACCGGCCCTGACGGCGCATCTGGCCGCGGACCGAAACGGTGTTGACCTTCTTAACCTTGACCTTGAACAGCTCCTCAACCGCCTGGGCGATTTCGATCTTGTTGGCGTCCTTGGCCACTTTAAAGGTGTACTTCTTCTCCTGCAGGCCGGCCATGCTCTTTTCGGTGATGACCGGGGCCAGGATGATATCCTGCGCGGTTTTCATTATGCGTACACCTCCTCGATTTTGGCCACGGCGTCCTTGACGACGACCAGCTTGTCGGCGTTCAGGATGTCATAGGTGTTGATGGTGTTTACCTGGGCGGTTTTGACGCCCGGAATGTTTGCGGCGCTCTTGACCGCGAACTTGTTGTTGTCGGCAAGAACCAGCAGAACCTTCTTCTCAGCGCCGATCGCCTTGAGGCAGTCGACCACCGTGCGGGTCTTGTAGTTCTCGACCTTGAGATCGTCCAGCACGATCAGAGACGACTCCAGCACCTTGTCCGAGAGGGCCGACTTTAGCGCCAGCCGGCGAACCTTTTTGTTCAGAGAATAGGAATAATCCCTCGGCTTGGGGCCAAGCGCGATGCCGCCGTGTCTCCACTGCGGGGAACGGGTCGAGCCCTGCCGCGCATGGCCGGTGCCCTTCTGCCTCCACGGTTTGCGTCCGCCGCCGGAAACTTCGGAGCGGGTCAGGGTGGATTGTGTGCCCTGGCGCTGGTTGGCCAGGTAGTTCACAACCGCCATATGCATTACAGCTGCATTGGGTTCGATTCCGAATACGGCGTCGGAAAGTGTGATCTCTCCCACATTCTTGCCGGTCATATCGAGTACTGCTACGTTCGGCATATTCTACACACTCCTTCCTTAGGCTTTTACGCTGTCGACGATCGTAACGATGCCGCCCTTGGGGCCGGGCACAGCGCCCTTCACAGCGATGATGTTGTTTTCCGCGTCGACCTTGACAACGTCCAGGTTGAGCACCGTAACGCGCTCAGCGCCGAGATGTCCGGCCATCTTCTTCCCCTTCATAACGCGGGAGGGGGTGGAGCAGGCGCCGAGTGAGCCGCCGTGACGGGCGACCGGGCCGGTACCGTGGCTCATCTTCAGACGAGAGAAGTTCCAGCGCTTGATGACGCCGGCGTATCCCTTACCCTTGCTGGTGCCCGCGACGTCGACCTTCTCGCCCTCGGCGAAGAGATCGGCTTTCAGCACGTCCCCGACGTTCACCGACGAAGTATCGGCCAGCCGGAACTCACGCAGCACCTTCTTGGGGGCGACATCGCCCTTGGCGAAGTGGCCCTTCATCGGCTTTTTCACCTTGGACGCCTTCAGATCGCCGAAGCCGATCTGAATCGCCTCATAGCCGTCGTTTTCGGCCGTCTTTTTCTGCACGACGGCGCAGGGGCCGACTTCCAGAACCGTGACCGGAACAACGTTGCCGTTCTGGTCAAAAAGCTGGGTCATGCCGAGCTTTTTGCCAACTAATCCTTTTTGCATGTTTATCCTCCTTTGGTTATTGGTTGGCTTTTGGCCAACTTGACCACGTCAGCGTGATACTTTGAGATTAAAGCTTGATTTCAATCTCAACGCCGGCGGGGAGCTCAAGACCTGTCAGAGCCTCGACCGTTTTGTTCGAGGGTCTGAGAATGTCGATAAGCCGTTTGTGGGTCCGCATTTCAAACTGCTCGCGGCTGTCCTTATACTTATGCACCGCGCGAAGGATGGTAACAACCTCCTTCTCGGTCGGGAGCGGCACGGGACCGGAAACGCGGGCGCCGGTGCGCTTCGCCGTCTCCACAATCTTCTCTGCCGACTGGTCGACCAGGGCGTGATCGAAGCCCTTCAGTCTGATCCGGATCTTTTCTTTTACTGCCATGGTTAGGTCGCCTCCTTGAATTTCTCGTTGGCGGGCTTTGCCAAAAACCTTACACTGTGCCGGGTGTTTCAAACCCGTACATTAGAAAACCGGACTTGGCTCTGTTGTGTACAGTCAAATCCGGGTTGTGCCATAAAGGCAGTATTGCCCCCGCTGTAAAAAAGCGGACGCAACGTGTGCTAAGTTTTTTTCGCCCGGTTTATAAATCGGACATACTCCGCGGAAATTCCCCGGCTCAAGCGGCCGGCCACCTCCCGCATCAACGCATATCTGCACATATCGTGCTCGAATATGATACCATAGAAATCTTCGGTTTGCAAGTTTTTTTTATGTTTTACAAAAAAACGGGGAAATTTCTGCGTTTTGACTAAAAAAATTAGAAATTTCATTGATTTAGAGAGATTCTGCACAAATACGGTGCCTGTGCATCCCGTATTTGTACCCGAATTCAAACACACAGCCCGGTTTCAACCGCCGGGTACAAAACAAAAACGGCAGAGGGTTCGCATCCCCTTCTGCCGTATCGTATATAGAGCGGTCGTGCCGTCCTCAGCGGCGGCCACGTCGGCTGCTGCTCTGAATGTCCGTATCCTCCTGCAAGCGGCGGCGTCTCCGCGTCGTGCCGCGCTTGTGCGCGCGCACATTGACAAAGATCAGAGTCGCAACCGACAGGATAATCAGCAGGATCGGGAGCCAAATCAGTTTTTGCATCACCTCAAAATAATTGGCGATGTTCTTCTTTCCGGCCGACGCGATGGAGGTCGTGGTGGTCGTTCCGCTCGATTCGGTATATCCCGTCCCCCAGGAGGCCGCCACGCTTCCGTCACTGATGCCGCCGATCTGTCCGACCGATGTGCCGGCGGAACGGCTGGTCGTGACCGACGACGCTTTAGAGGTGGTCGTCGCGCGGGAGGTGGTGGTTGTGCTGCCGGAAGTCGTATGATTTTGCGAACTCGTCTGATGGTAAGAGGAAGTGGATGTCTTCTCGCTTGTCGTCGTAGTCGTGGACGGCTTGCTGGTCGACGCCTCCGAAGTTGTTTGCGCCGAGGTGGTTGCGGTGCTCTCCTCCTCATCGGGGGTGGCCAGCGCCTGCATACCGCACAGGCTGAGCATCAGCACCCCTGTCAGCAGCAGGGCGATCCATTTTATCGATTTCTCCTTCATCATGAACATCCTGTCCTCCAAACCCGGCCGTACAAAGATCGGTTCTGATCGGCCTGTCGTTTCCGCTCCGTACAGAAAAACTTTTCCGTGCGGATCGGGCTGTCCGGCTACTCTTTGCGTCGGACGGATCAATACGCCTTGCCCCAGTAAACCAGCGCCTTGGCCGGTTTGCCGCAGCAAACACAGGTGTCGGAAATATGCTCCTGCTCAAGGGGCATGCAGCGGGAGCCGACGCCGGTTTCCGCCTTTACCTTGTCCTCGCAGGCCTCGTCGCCGCACCACATGGCCTTGATAAATCCGTCGCCTTTTTCAGCGAGCGCGGCGCGGATTTCCTCCATCGAAGCACAGGCGTAGGTGCGCGCCTCCCGGTTGGCCAGCGCCTTTTCATACATACCGTCGCGCACCGCGTTCAGCAGCTCGGGGATTTTCTCCTCCAGCGCGTCGAGAGAGACCGCCGTCTTCTCCCGGTTGTCGCGGCGAACCAGCACGCATTGGTTCTGTTCGATATCGCGCGGCCCGATCTCCAGCCGGAGGGGGACGCCTTTCATCTCATACTCGCTGAATTTCCAGCCGGGCGAGTTGTCGCTGTCATCCAGCCTTACCCGGCAAAAAGCCGAAAGACGTTCCTTCAGCTCAGCCGCCCTCTCCAGCACGCCGGGCTTGTGCTGCGCCACCGGCACGATGACCACCTGCACCGGAGCGACGGCCGGCGGCAGGATCAGTCCGTTGTCGTCGCCGTGGGTCATGATAATGGCGCCGATCAGCCGGGTGGTCACCCCCCAGGAGGTCTGGAACGGATAGCACAGCTTGTTTTCTTTATCGGTGAATTGAATGTCAAAAGCCTTTGCAAATCCGTCGCCAAAATAATGAGAGGTTCCGGCCTGCAGTGCCTTGCCATCGTGCATCAGTGCCTCGATGGCATAGGTGGCCTCCGCTCCGGCGAACTTGTCGCTGTCGGTCTTTCTTCCTTTAACAACCGGCATGGCCAGGTATTTTTCACAAAACTCGGCATAGACGTTCAGCATCCGCTCGGTTTCCTCGACCGCTTCGGCCGCGGTGGCGTGGATGGTGTGCCCCTCCTGCCATAAAAATTCCCTCGAGCGGAGGAAGGGGCGGGTCGTCTTTTCCCACCGGACGACGCTGACCCACTGGTTATACAGCTTGGGCAGATCGCGGTAGGAGTGGATAATATTGGCGTAATGCTCACAAAACAGCGTCTCCGACGTCGGCCGGACGCAGAGGCGATCCTCTAATTTCTCGCTCCCGCCATGGGTGACCCAGGCCACCTCGGGCGCAAAGCCCGCGACATGATCCTTTTCCTTTTGCAGCAGGCTCTCGGGGATAAACATGGGCATACAGACATTTTCATGGCCGGTCGCCTTGAACATACCGTCGAGGATATGCTGGATATTCTCCCAAATCGCGTAGCCGTAAGGACGGATGACCATGCAACCCTTGACGCTGGTATATTCAATCAGCTCGGCTTTTTTTACAATGTCGGTGTACCACTGCGCAAAATCCTCTTCCATCGAAGTAATGGCTTCCACCATTTTTTTCTCTGCCATACGCTTACCTTCCCCGCCTTTACACAATTTACAAGGGTGTTGTTATCTTTTGAAAAAACACCAGAATCATTCCATATACCTGGTTATTATATTAGAAAACCGGCAGTTTTGCAATAACAAAAAGAAAATTTCTGGTATTTTGCCGATTTTTAAACCGACGGTATCGACCGAACGCAGAAAAACACGCAGCAGATCAGCAATAGAAAGCAAAAAAACGCGCGGAGCGTCCGGACGTTCCGCGCGTTAAAATTCCTGCCTGCTCAGCCCTTTTCCCCCGCGATCCGGCAAAAGGCGGAGAAATACCGCTCTCCCAGCCCGTACAGCGCGTCGCGGGAAAAATGGATAGTATCCTCGTTGTTGTTTTGCTGCGCGTTGGAAAGCAGCCCGTCGGTTTCGACAAAGGCGCCGGCCCCCTCGCCGCAGACCTGCTTCAGCCCCGCCTGTATGGGCAAACAAACCGCCCCTCTTTCGCCCCGCCACTGCTCGGTGAAATCCCCGGCGACAAAGGGCAGGGCGGGATTTTTGCAAACCTGCCGCACCGCGCGCACAAGGCCGCGCAGGTGGTCGGTGTAAACCTCCCCCGCCATACCGTTGTTGACATCAGTCTCCCCCTGATGCCAGAGCAGGGCGACCACACGGTTTTCCGGATTGAGGGAGAGCGCGGTTTTCACCATCTCCATCATACGCAAAAAAAGATCACCCTCAGCGTCCCAGCGGTGGTCACTGAAACCGGTGCCCCCCTCCGACGTGCGGAGGATGAGCAGCCGCCGACCCTCTTCCAGCCGGCCATCAGCGATGTACGCCCGCGCAAAAGCAAGAGAATAGTTGCCCTGTATGGCGTTCAGGTAAATCTGCTCGACCGCCGGAACGATCATAAACCGGCCGGTCAGATAAAAGACGCGGTCGTCGTCCTCAAACGGGCGGGACGCGTCGCCGAAGCCACAGCCGTAGCTGTTGGACTGCCCGGCCTGGATCAGAATGTCAAATTTATCTTCCCGAAAATCATGCAGCATAAAATGACCCCCTCAAAATATTCTGGCGCAGCGCGCGAGACGCGGCAGCAAATCATTTGCCCGGGCGCGCGTTTCTGTACGTTTATGAAAAACAGCGTTGCAGCCGATGGAAGCTACAGCGCAAAACAAAGATGCATAAAAAACGAGATATCAATGCCGCCCCCTCGCCATGCCTCCGCATAACAAGCGGGAGACACGGCGGCAAAAATACAGAAAAACAGGAACGGACAAATAAAAAGCACCGAACCGTGAGGAAATCCTCCCCCCGGTCCGGCACATGTATCACTGATTTTTTTCGATATACGCCACAATATCTCCGACCGTCTTGATCTCCTCAATCGCGGAATCCGGCACCTCAATATCAAATTCATCCTCCAGCGACATGACCGTGTCGACAAGGTCAAGGCTGTCAGCGCCGAGATCGTCGGTCAGGCTCGATTCCATCGTCACATCGTTTTCCTCCACGTCCAGTTGCTGACACAGGATGTCTCTTACCTTCTCAAATACCATTTCTAAGGCTCCTCCTTTGAAAAATGCGCGGCGGGCAGTATGGATTTTGCCGCCGTGATGTGTTATACTGGGTGCGAAAGCACCATCCCCGGACACAACGGGGGAGCGCGCAAACCGCGCTTTGATTTAATATAGGTGCAAACGGGGGATTTGTCAATATCTTTTCCTGTTTTTCTGCAAAATTTCTCCCCCGCATTTTTTATTCAAAGGAGTTTTGCCCCATGCCGGAAGCTTTTGCCGTTATCGGCCATCCGCTCGGACACACCATGTCTCCCTATATTCACAAGGCGCTTTTTGCGCTCTCCGGCCGCGCGCCGGACTATGACCCGCTCGACATCCCGCCGGAGGAACTGGCCGCTCGGATGCCCGGGCTGAACGCCCTGCGCGGCTACAACATCACCATCCCGCACAAGCAGAAGATTATCCCGCTTCTCGATCGGCTGGATGAATCGGCCGCACGATACGGGGCGGTCAACCTGGTCGACAACGGAAGGAAACGTGTCGGCTACAACACCGACGCCTACGGTTTTCTGAAAGCGCTGGAGACGGCCGGCATCCCGGTCTCGGGTCGGGTGCTGCTCTGCGGCTGCGGCGGCGTCGCACGTACCATGGCGTATGAATGCCTGTCTGCCGGCTGCACCCTGACCTTCAGTGTGCTGGAAAGCGATTTTCCGGCGGCGGAGGCATTATCAGCCGAGCTGCGGCAGGCCTTTCCGGCTGCGCAAATCGCCATCCGGCAGATTGGTCGGTTTGAAGAGGATTGCGACCTTCTCATCAACGCGACGCCGGTCGGCATGTACCCAAAGACAGAAGCGATGCCGGTTTCCAGGGATCAGATCGCACGGGCCGGACATGTTTTCGACGCGGTGTACAACCCGCGTAAAACCGCCCTGCGGGAGACGGCCGAGGCCCTCGGCGTCCCGCATGGGGAGGGGATGGCCATGCTGGTCTGGCAGGCCGCCCGAGCGCACGAAATCTGGTACGGAGCGCGGTTCTCCAACGAGCAGATTGCGGATATTATCGACGGCGCCTATGCCGAGATGGACCGGCTCTTTGCCGAAAGCCGGGCATAAATCCGCCGATGCGGCAGCTTTGAAGTGACTGCAAGATTATTTTTCATAAGATAATGCTGATTTCATCCAGAAATATACTATTCATTTTGTGCCCTTTTCTGTAATATAAAAATAGGAATGTTTTGCGTATTTTTCTCTGCCGTCAAAATGAAAGGCGAAGCATATCCTGACACATATAGCGGGTACATGTCATTTCATATTGGAAAAGCACGGATTCTTATAGTAAAATAACATGGAAATATAGGATTGAAAGGAGTTTTTGCGCAATGTCTCTCTTTAAAAAGGTGTTGTCGGCCCTGTGCGGATTCAGTCTGGTTCTGACGGCCACCCTGCCGGCGGGCGCGGCAAGTCCCGCCAAAACGGAGGAACCGAAAACCCTTCGGATCCTTGCCATCGGCAACAGCTTCAGCGACGACGCAACCCAGCATCTGTATCAGTTGGCGGCCGACTGCGGCGCGGAGGAGATCATCCTCGGCAATCTGTATATCGGCGGTTGCAGCCTTGCCACGCACTGGTCGAACGCTTCGGGAAACAAGGCGGCCTATGACTACCGCAAGAATACTGACGGAAGCTGGAACACCCGGCCGCAGACCACAATGGAATATGGTATCCAGGACGAGGACTGGGACTACATCACGCTGCAGCAGGTTAGCGGTCTCAGCGGCGTGGCCAACACCTACAACAGCGATCTCGACAACCTGGTCAACTATGTGCAGGAGAAAAAGACCAATCCGGACGCCAAACTCGGGTGGCACATGACCTGGGCGTATCAGACCGGCAGCAACCACGGCGATTTCCCACGTTATGACAGCAATCAGACAACCATGTATAACGCCATTACCTCGGCCGTGCAGGAGAAGATTTTGACCCACTCCGGGATTGATTTCGTCATTCCCTCCGGCACGGCGGTACAGAATGTGCGAACCAGCTATATCGGGGATACCCTGACAAGAGACGGCTATCATCTTTCGCTCAACCTCGGGCGGTATATCGCCGGCCTGACCTGGATTGCCGCCGTCACCGGCTGGTCGGTGGAAAATGTCGCTTATGTCCCCAGTATTGAAGAAATTCCGAGCGAATACCTCCCCCTGATCCGGGAGGCGGTTGAGAATGCGGTCGCCCATCCCTATCAAGTGACCGAGTCCAGCTTTAAATCGCGGGAGGAAATGGATCTCAGCGAATATACCCTGCTTGACTGGACCCCGGTGGGAGAGGCCTACTGGAACTCGGGCAACGGCGGCTATGCGGAGGCTCCGGCTCTGGTCACAAACGATGCAACCAATTCCAAAAAATTTGTTGCATCTGACCGGCGGTATACAATCGAGGACATTCCGGTCGGCAGCGTAATCGAAATTGATACCGGCTACCAATACCGGCCAGAGGGATGGGCCTATCAGAGCGCCACCTCCTCCCGGCGGCCGGGCAACACCTCGGTCGCACGGACGGTTGTGGACAACAGCTTTTGGGAGGAGTATGAGTACCGCGCTTTTAACATTGCCCGCACCGACGGGGCGGCCGTTACCGGCCAGACGGAAGAAGTTGCCTCCCACTTCCGCATTTACCTGCCGCCGGACGGTCGGGTGAAAAGCAGCGCAAAAAGGCTGCAAAACCTCACGATCGGAACGGCTGAAGGAAACGCGGTCGGCAACTGGATCACCGTGACCCTGCCGGCCAAAACCGATGTGACCGCACTGACCCCGGATTTCACAATCAGCGAAGCGGCAGCCGTCTCTCCCGCGGTCGGCGTGGCGCAGGATTTTACCAGTCCGGTGCGCTACACCGTCACAGCGGAGGACGGCAGCCAACAGGTCTATATCGTGTCGGTCAATCTGCTGCCTTACTTCGACTATGATAAATACACCCTGTTGGAATGGACCCCGGTAGGAGAGGGCTACTGGAACTCCGGCGACGGAAGATTTGCCACAAATCCCACGATTAACACGACCGCGGATAATTCCAAATATTTTGTTGCGACCGATCGCCGATATACAAAGGAAGATATTCCGGTCGGCAGCGTGATTGAAATTGATACCGGCTATCAGTACCGGCCGGACGGCTGGACGTCGCAAGGGTCGTCTGCGCCCGGGCGGCCCGGAAATGTCTCTACCTTCCGCTTTACGGTGGAAGAAGATTTCTGGGAAAACTATGCGTACCGTGCCTTTAACATTTCCCGCATCGACGGCGCCGCCGTCACCGGCCAGACCGCAGAAACGGCTGCCCATTTCCGCGTGTATATTCCCCGACCCCTTTCGGATGAGAAAGAGATTCTCTCCTTCTCTATCGACGGCCGCGCGGGCAAAATTTCGGGTCTGAATATTTTCGTTGACCTGCCGTTTGACGCTGACCTGACCGCGCTGACACCCGAGATTACGGTCAGCGACGGCGCCACAGTCACACCCGCAACGGGCGAGGCACAGGATTTCTCCGCGCCCGTTGCCTACACCGTCACGGCAGAGGATGGCAGCACAGACGTTTACACCGTGACGGTCACTCTGTCCGACCGGCCGGGAGATGTGAACTTCGACAGGCTGCTGACCGTCTCCGACGTGGTGGAGCTGCGCGGCCTGATCGTGGACGGCACGGCCAGCGACCGGCAGAAGGCTGTCGGCGACCTCGATGAGAGCGGCGACCTGACCGTCTCCGACGTGGTGGAGCTGCGCGGGCGCATCGTCGCAGGCGGATAAAAGCGACGGTCCGGCTTTAAACTATTGAAAAAATTCCTCCGGATTGCTTTTCAGTATCCGGAGGAATTTTGTTCTTTTTCCGTTTTCTCCTGCAAGGATCGGTATAAAAATCCGGGGGCAAATATTAACAAATTTAAAACATTTGACAAAATCGCAAATTCCCCCTTGATTTTTTGGAAATATGTACTATTATAGTATTAGCACTCGAGAATAAAGAGTGCTAAACCATATATTTTATCATTTACAAGGAGGAATTGTAATGACGATTAAACCGTTGGCCGATCGTGTTGTGATCAAGATGGTCGAAGCCGAAGAAACCACCAAGAGCGGCATTATCCTCGCCGGTTCAGCGAAGGAGAAGCCCCAGGTAGCCGAGATTGTGGCCGTTGGCCCGGGCGGTATCGTGGACGGCAATGAGGTGAAGATGTACGTCAAGGCCGGCGACAGGGTGCTGACCAGCAAATATTCGGGCACCGAGGTCAAAGTGGACGGCGAAGAGTACACCATTCTCCGTCAGTCGGACATCCTTGCGATTGTTGAATAATTTATAAGGGAGCGATAGGATATGGCGAAACAGGTAATTTTCGGCGAAGAGGCCAGAAAGGCTCTTCAGTCAGGCGTTGACCAGTTGGCGGATACCGTTAAGGTCACGCTGGGCCCCAAGGGAAGAAATGTAGTTATTGATAAGAAGTTCGGCGCGCCCCTCATCACCAACGACGGCGTGACCATTGCGAAGGAGATCGAGCTGGAGGAGCCGTTTGAAAATATGGGCGCCCAGCTCGTGAAAGAGGTTGCGACCAAGACCAACGACCTGGCCGGCGACGGTACGACTACGGCGACCGTTCTGGCACAGGCCATGATTGCCGAGGGGATGAAGAATGTCACCTCCGGCGCCAATCCGATGGTGGTCAAAAAAGGCATTAAAAAGGCCGCCGACGCCGCCATCCAGAAGGTTGTGGAGAATTCCAAAAAGGTTTCCGGCTCGGACGACATCGCCCGCGTGGCAACCGTTTCCTCCGGAGATGAGACCATCGGCAAGCTGATCGCCGAAGCGATGGAGAAGGTCTCCTCTGACGGCGTGATCACGGTCGAGGAGTCCAAGACGGCTGAAACCTATTCCGAGGTTGTCGAAGGCATGCAATTCGACCGTGGGTACATCACCCCCTACATGGCGACCGACACAGATAAGATGGAGGCGGTCATCGACGATCCGCTGATCCTGATCACCGACAAGAAAATCTCAAATATTCAGGAGATTCTGCCCCTTCTTGAGCAGATCGTGCAGTCGGGCAAGAAGCTGCTCATCATTGCCGAAGACGTCGAGGGCGAGGCGCTTTCGACCCTGATCGTCAACAAGCTGCGCGGCACCTTCACCTGCGTCGCGGTCAAGGCGCCGGGCTTCGGCGACCGCCGCAAGGAGATGCTGCAGGATATCGCCATCCTGACCGGCGGCGAGGTCATCAGCGAAGAGCTGGGCCTCGAGCTGAAAGATACCACCGTGGCACAGCTCGGCCATGCCTCCCAGGTTAAGGTCGGTAAGGAGAATACCATCATCGTCGGCGGCGCCGGCGACAAGGACGCCATCAAGGCCCGCGTCGGCCAGATCCGCGCCCAGATCGAGACGACGACCTCCGATTTCGATCGCGAGAAGCTGCAGGAGCGGCTGGCAAAACTGGCCGGCGGCGTAGCGGTCATCAAGGTCGGCGCCGCGACCGAGGTGGAGATGAAGGATAAAAAGCTACGGATTGAGGACGCCCTCTCGGCCACCAAGGCCGCTGTAGAGGAGGGCATCGTTGCCGGCGGCGGCGTGGCTCTGGTCAACGCCAGCGATGCAGTCGAGGCGCTGCTGAACACGGTCGACGGGGATGAAAAAACCGGCGTCAAGATCGTACTCAAGGCGCTGGAGGCGCCGATCCGCCAGATTGCGGCCAACGCCGGACTGGAAGGCTCGGTCATCCTCAACACCATCAAGGCAAGCGGAAAGGTCGGATACGGCTTCAACGCTTATGCTGAAGAATATGTCGACATGATCGACGCCGGTATCGTCGACCCGACCAAGGTAACCCGCTCCGCTATGGAGAACGCCGCTTCGATTGCGGCGATGGTCCTGACGACCGAGTCGCTGGTTGCCGACAAGAAAGAGGATGCCGCCGCAGCGAACGCCGCGGCAGCCGCCGCAGCCGCAGCGGGCGGCGGGATGTATTGATTCCTCTCCATTAAAAATAGCGAACCCCGGGCTGTATCAAACAGCCCGGGGTTTTCCATTGCGGACCAAAAACTGGTGACAGGCAAAAACAAACGGACAACAAACCCGTCTGTTTTATGAATAAGCGAAAATACGCCGCAAACAGCCGCCGTTTGAGCCGTCCTTGCGTTCCATTCATTGAACGCAAGGACGGCTCTTTATACCACGGCCTGGGGTCAGGACAAGGCGGAGAAATACGCCAATGCCGCCACGATATGTGGATCCTCCTCATCGGTCAGAAAATAGAACCCGGCCGTTTGCTCCTGGCTCAGGTCGACCGGAATATCCGGGGACAGGCCGACACCGTTAAAGCTTACCCCACTCGGCGGTACAAACTCGGCAATTGTGAACTTAACCGAGGAACCGTCGCTGAGTCCGAAGGTGCGCTGCATCACTCCTTTGCCGTAGGTGGTCGAGCCGATCAGCACACCCTTCCCGTAATCCCGGACAGCGGCCGCAAACAACTCGGCCGAGCTGGCGGTATTCCCGGTTATCAGCACCGCCATCGGCAGGTTGATCGCCTCGCTGTCGGAGGTGTGCAGCACGGCGCTGTGCCCGTCGGCATAGGTGGCTGAAATAATCTCTCCCTCCGGCAAAAGATAATCCAGCGCCCGAGCGGTCGCGTCGACCAATCCCCCGCCGCAGACCCGCAAATCAAAAATCAGCCCACGCACCCCGGCGGCCATCATCTCCTCAACTGCGGCGGTCAACTGTTCGGGCGTCTTTTCGTTAAAGCGGGAGATTTGCAGATACCCGATCTCTCCCACCATACGCGGATACACCGTTGTGATCTCAAATTCCGCCCGTGTACAGGTGAGGGAAAGCGTTTCTCCATTCCGAAGAATTTGCAGCGTGAGATCGGTTCCCGCCTCCCCCGCACAGGCGGCCACCGCCTCCTCATACCCGGCTTCAGCCACAAGCAGGTCGCCCACCGCCGTGATCCGGTCTCCCTTTCGCACGCCGGCCGCCGCGGCAGGTCCATTGGCATCCAGCCGATACACATACATAGTTTCCGTTTGCGGATCCGGAACCGGCGTGATGCCGATTCCGACCTTTTCGCCGCTGTTGCTCAGAGCCGCTTCGTTCGTCTCCTCCGCATCGTAATATCCGGCGTATGCGTCCCCGAGACCGTCCACCAGACCGGCCGCCGCGCCGTCGGCAAGCGCAGACGGTTCGATTTCTCCATAATACATCTCATCTATTTTTTCGGTAATCTCACACAGTTTGCTGTACCACATGGATTTTCCAGCCAGGGGAGAACCCGAAAATATCAGATACAGCAGCATGGCCAGCACGGTTGCCGAGGCGGTGATCACCATCAGGCTAATCGTGAGAGAAAGCGGAACCTTTCGTTTCATGCCCAAAACAACCCTTTCAAAAAGCAGAGGGCGAAGGAGGTTATCTGCCCCCGTTTCGCCCTCTGTCCTCAATCAATTAAAATATG
This sequence comes from Candidatus Howiella sp., assembly GCA_050946935.1. Taxonomy (GTDB): domain Bacteria; phylum Bacillota; class Clostridia; order Oscillospirales; family Acutalibacteraceae; genus UQRS01. The sequence continues at coordinate 391,009 of JBMNVR010000001.1, read as the reverse complement.
CCGCAGGATCCACCGCCGTACCGTTTACCCGTATTTCGAAATGCAGGTGCGGTCCGGTGGAAAATCCGGTCGAACCGACATACCCGATTACCTGTCCCTGCGTCACCGACTGTCCAGCCGACACCACATACCGGGTCATATGCCCGTACAACGTTACATAGGACGCGCCGCCCGACGCGCCATGGTTAATCATCACATAGTTGCCATAGCCGCCGGTGTTGTAGGCGGCCGTAATCACAACGCCGTCAGCCGCCGCGACAATCGGTTTGCCGCTGATACCGCTGCTGGAAATATCAATTCCCTTATGCTGCCGGCCCCAGCGCCATTTAAAGCCGGAGGTTATGTTATAGTAGCCCGGCACCGGCCAGAGGAAATTGCCATCATAGGACAATCTGGAATCCCCGACAACCTGGCTCGCAAGCTGATCGATTTCGTCCACAGCGGCTTGATAGGCCGCCTCCTTATCGTCGATGTCGGCCTCCAGCTCGGAGAGAACGGCCGAGAGCTCATTCATCTGGCTGTTCAAATCCTGCTGCTTGGCGGCAAGATCTTTTTTGATTGCGTCCTGCGCGTCCTTCTTGACCTGTATCTCTGCCGCCTTGCCCTCAACCTCGTTCACGGCGGAGACAATCTCCTCAATCAACTGGGAGTCGTGGGCTGAAACGCTGCGGGTCAGCTCGGTTTTGGCCAGATAATCGGCCATGTCATCGCTGCCGAGCAGCACCTGCAACTCCGCGCCGGAGCCGGAGGTCATATACATGGCCCGCAGCCGCTGCTTGAAGAGGTCTTTGTTCTCCTCCAGCTCGGCGTTTTTGGCGTCCAGTTCGGCCTGTACGACCGAAAGCTCGGATTTGATTTTATCCAGTTCCTCGGTCACGAGGGAAATTTCATCCTCCGTGTTGGCGATTTGCTCCTCCAGCTTTTTCTGGATTTCCTGCTGGCTGGCTTTCTGCGCTTTGAGCGCATCCAACTCCTTTTGAATCCGGTCGCGTTCCTGCCGCGCCTCCGACAAGGTGGCGGCGCCGGCCTGAATCGTCGGAACGGACGAGACAACCGCGCAAAGCAGAACCAGCGTCAGGATCAGACAGAGAATATGTTTGATTCGATATTTCTGACGCAAGATTGCATACCCTCCCAATTTTTAAAAATACAGCAACGGGTTGACCGGCGTACCGTTCACCCGGATTTCAAAATGCAAATGCGGTCCGGTCGATGCGCCGGTCGATCCGACGTACCCGATCAGGTCGCCCTTTTGTATCTTCTGCCCGGCCGAGACCACATAGCGGGTCATATGCGCGTACAGAGTGGCGTACTGCTTCCCGTCCGATTTGGCGCCGTGGTACAGCATGACATAATAGCCATAGCCGCCGGCGTTATAGGTAGCCAAGCTGACCGTTCCGCTGTCGGCGGCGTAAACCGGCGTACCGTTGATGCCACTTCCGGCGATATCGCAGCCGGAATGCAACTTCTGAACCCCGGTGATCGGATGAATCCGATACCCGAAGGGGGAGGATATGTAATGAAATTTGGGGGTCGGCCACATAAAATCATATGCCGAGCTTGACCCACCCGATGACCCGCCGGAGGAAGTCCCCGACGAACTGCCCGACGACGGCTTCGAGGAGGAGCTGCTCGCCGCCTGCTCCTGATTTTTCAGCTCGTCCAGCATGGCGTCAATTTCATCCTCTGCCGCGCTGAAAGCGGCTTCGGCTGCTTTCTGTTCTTCGGTCAGGGCGGCGGTCGCCTTTCCAAGATTCTCGATCGTCTTGGTCGTCTGCTTTACCTGATCCTCCAGCTCGGCCTGCTTTTGCTCCAGCTCTTGCTGCGCCGACTGCTTGGACTGCTTGTCCGCGACAATCTCCTCCTGCGCGGCGGAGATGGATTCCATAACGTCCACAATCTCCTGCATCAGGGCACGGTCGTGGGCCGAAACGCTGCGGGTCAACTCGGTCCGGGCCAGATAGTCAGCGACGTCGTCGCTGCCCAGCAGAACCAACAAATCGTTGTCACCGCCCGACATATACATCGCACGAAGCCGCTGTTTAAACAGCGCCTTGGTCTCCTCCAGTTCGGATTCCTTCTGCGCAATCTCCCGCGTTAATTGGTCGATGTTGCCGTTCAAGGCGGCGATCTCGTTGCTGAGAAGGGTTACCTGGCTCTCAGTATTTTCGACCTGACGCTCCAACTGCGCTTTGAGTTGCTCCTGCTTGGAGGCATCATTTTCCAACGCAGCGATCTGCTTCTTAATCTCCTGCGCTTTTTGCTCAAGCGCCGCTTTCTCGGCCTGTTTATCAGAGATGTCCGAGCTGGTCACGGCAGAGGCCGAAAAACAGCAAAAGACAAGCGACAAAGCGGTAAAAACGGACAGAAGAGCGATCATTTTTTTAGAACAATTAAAGCGCACGGAACTCACTTCCCTCTTTTCTCAGGTACTTACTAATCATAATCGAACTGCCGAGCAGTCCGGCCAGCACGCCGATCGCGGCAAAGAGGCCGAATACCTGCCAGGCGAAATCGCGGAAAGGCACCACGCTGACCATATTCAGGCCGTCGCGGATGGCATCAATCACAGCACGGTAAACAAAATACAATAAGCCGGAGGTAATCCCGGCCGACAGCAGGCCGATGACCACACCCTCTACAACAAACGGCGTGCGGATAAAGGCATTGGTCGCGCCGACTGCTTTCATAATGCTGATCTCCAGTTTGCGGCTGTACATGGTCACGCGGATGGTATTGGATACAATCACCAGGGCGATCACCAGCAGCAGGCCGACAATCCAGACGCCGGCGATGCTGATGCCGTTCTTCAGTGTGGTGATCTTAACAGCCAAATCCCGTTGGTGATAAACCTCATCCACACCTTTAATCGACTCGATCGCGGCGACCGTCTGATCAAACTGCGACAGGTCGGACATGGTCACCTTTGCCCCGTGAGAGAGGGGGTTATCCTCCTCCAGCCAGGTGAAATAGTTGGCCTGGACATCATCCATGGTGTCCAGCATACGGCTCAGTCCCTCCGCGCTCGAGATAAACTCAACCGAGGCGACATTGGGAATGGCGACAATTTTATCACAGAGGGCGCGCGCCTCCTCCTCTGTCAGGACATCCTCCGCCCCTGTCGTTTCGGAGGCTTCAGCGGATGTTTCGGACGAGGATAGCGAAGAATCCCCCGCGTCCAGAGAAGAGGCGTCCGAAGCGGTACCGGAAGAACCGCTGTCCGACAACGAAGCGTCCGAAGCGGCAGAGGATACCGAAGCCGCACCATACTGCACGGCCGCCTCATCCTTGAAATAAACCATAACGACGTTCTGCTGCTCCAGATTGCCGAGCGCGACGTCGATGTTGGCCGAAAGGGCGATAGCCACGCCGATCAGCAGCATACAGGCCACAAGAACCCCCACGGAGGCGAGCGACATCAGCCGGTTGACCCAGATGCTTTTGACGCCCTCTCCCGCGAGGTAACGCAGACTTCTAAGCTTCATGGGACTCACCGCCTTCGTTATCGGCCACGACCGTGCCGTTCTCAATCATAATGACCCGCCGGCCAAAATCCCGCACAAGCTGATGCTCGTGCGTCACCATCAGGATGGTGGTGCCGCGGCGATTGATCTCCATCAAAAGCTCAACAATCTCATACGACATGTTGGGATCGACGTTTCCGGTAGGCTCGTCCGCGATAATCAGGGACGGGTTGTTGACCAGCGCCCGGGCGAGACCGACCCGCTGCTGCTCGCCGCCCGACAGCTCGGCCGGCTTGGAGCGCGCCTTGCCGCTGAGGCCGACAAGATTCAGCGCCTGCGATACCCGCTTGCGGATCTCCCGGTTGCCCTCACCCACAACGTGCATGGCAAAGGCGACATTGTGAAAAACATCCATGGTCGGAATCAGGCGAAAATCCTGAAACACGATGCCCATGGTGCGGCGGAGCTTGGGCACATCCCGCCGCTTCATATTGGTCAGGTCGAAGCCGTTGACCAGGATCCGGCCGGCGTTGGGCTTTTCCTCCCGCATGACCAGCTTCATAAAGGTACTCTTGCCCGCGCCGGACGGACCGACGACAAAGACAAACTCACCCTTCTGGATCCGGATGTTCATATCCTTGAGGGCATGGGTTCCGGTCGGATAGGTTTTGTATACGCCGTTAAATTCGATGACCGGACCGTCCGCCGCCTGGAACTGCGGAATCTCTTTCGTACTGATGATGCTCACAAACCTTTCTGAAATCTGCCGCAAAAAGTGGTTAAAGTTTCAAAAGGCTTAATACTTGACCGGATTGGCGCTGAGATATTTTTTAACCATCAGCGCAATCTTAAAGACAATGGCATGGTCAAACTCCCGCAGGTCGAGGCCGGTGATCTTCTTGATCTTCTCCAGCCGGTAGACCAGTGTGTTGCGGTGAACAAACAGCTTCCGCGATGTTTCCGACACGTTGAGGTTGTTTTCGAAGAACCGCTGGATGGTGAACAGCGTCTCCTGATCGAGACTCTCGATCGAGCCACGCTTGAAAACCTCACGCAAAAAGGTCTCACACAATGTGGTCGGCAACTGATAGATCAGCCGCGCGATGCCAAGATTGTCATAGCTGACGATCGCCTTTTCGGTATCAAAAACCTTGCCGACCTCCAGGGCGACCTGTGCCTCCTTAAACGACTTGGCCAGATCCTTCAGCCCCTCGACAATGGTACCGATGCCGACGACCGCGTGGGTATAGAACTCTCCCGACAGGGTATCAACGATCGAACGAGCCAGTTTTTCAAGGTCATTGGCGTCTATGTTCGATTTGGTCTCCTTCACAAGGGCGATGTCGGTCTCGCTGATATTGATGACAAAATCCTTGTTCTTGTCCGGGAAAAGATTCTGAATCACATCATAGGCCGAAACGTCGTTGCGGGTGGTGATCCGGATCAGCAGCACGGCGCGGAAAACATCGCTGTTAAAGCGCAGCTCCCTCGCCTTCAAGTAAATATCGCCGGGCAGAATGTTATCCAGAATGATATTCTTGATAAAATTACCGCGGTCGTACTTTTCATCATAATAATGCTTGATGTTTGAGAGAGCAACCGCCATCAGCGCGGCATACTTTGCAGCCTGGGGATCGGTCCCCTCCACAAACAGGATATAGTCGGGATGCTGCGGCGCGCCAAACGGCTTGTAGGTAGCCTGTCCCCAGACGAAGGTCTCGGTTCCGGTGACAGCCGAGGGCACATTCAGCTCGTGCGCCTCCCCAATTCTGGAAAGATCGCTGCACGCGATGATGGTATAGTTTTCGTCCATAACACCGATGGTACGGTCGATCGCGTCCTTCATCTGATGCACGACGCCCTGAAATAACCGATTGGACATAAAGTTTGCCTCTCTTTCCTTTGTTAACTTTAATAAGAGTTTACCTAAAGATATATCCATTTTACACAAATATTCTTGTTTTTGCAAGGCTTTCATCAAAAAAACAACAAACAAGTTACAAAATTATTACAGATCAGGCAACATTCCGCCGCCCATCATGACAAATTCCACACGAAGTTGTGTCAAAACAGCAGGGGCCCGCCTTAAAACATCTGATTTTCAGGGGAAAGATACCAAACCTCGTCAACGGCGTAGGCGATATACCAATCGGTGCTGACCCGGGAGGATATCTCACCGGTATAACTGCACCGAACGCGCAGACGGCGGATGCCGGTAATATTCGCAGCGGAGGAATAGTTGACCTTGAAATCCGAGCGGCAGGCGGCCAGCGCCTCCTCCGACAATTCCGACCGGCCGACAATCTCAGCCGAGAGGGAGACATCCGTGCCCAGCGCAGTTAAAAATGTTTTGCAGTCGTTTGAAAAATCCTTTTTATAGTCGGTCAGATTTTTGTCGGTTGTTTTGATCCGATCGGCATAGGCTGTCGGATACACTGCCAGATATGCCGCGGCATCCTTTTCCTTCACAGCCGCCAACCGGGTATACAGAAGGTCGAGAATTTTGGCCTCGGCCACCGCGTCGGAAGAAGAGGAAGAGGCGCTGGCGGCGGACGTGACGGTTTCCTCCGACCAATCGCGCGAAACGTTAATTTCCATCGGAGCCTGAGAAACCTCCCCCGTTCCGGAGGTGGAGGGCGTACCGCAGGCGGCGAGCAAAATCATCCCACAGCAAAGAGCGGGGAGAAGGTTGGCTGGTTTCATCTGTCATCATCCTTCCTCAGGTTTTGAAACGCGCCGCCGCAGGTACAGGTCCATACCAACCCGGCGCCATGTTTTTTCTGAAAAACGCGCACATATCCGCCGGGGCACCGGCAGTATCTTTCGTCCAGCGGCGGTTTTTTCTTCCGGCAGCAGACCCGTTCAAAGAAAAAGTTCATCGACCATAACGGCCGGTGAACTTTTATAGAATTTCCCCCTCCAGCCGGGCACCGGCAAAAAGATCCGCCTGACGGCCGATCAAATCCGCCATCCCGGAGGGCTTCAATTTTTTCAAAAGGGCGCGGTTCGCCGTATCAAAATCCGGCCGCCGATTGGTAAGATTGTGGGTATCGCTGCCGAAGAGAAGGTCGTACCCCTCCGACAGCAATCCGGCCGCGAGACGAACGACGTCCCGGCGGGAAAGCGAACTGTTATTCAACTGCACAACCACATCGTCGAGCGACAACAGCGTTTCAAGCTGCCGATCGCTCAAGCGGTCGGCGTAGCGATCCAAATGTGCCAGTACCGGACGCAGATGGTAGCGGTAACAGAGGTTGCAAACCTCCTCCGCCATCCAGTCCTGATAGCCGGTATAGGGAATCTCCAGCAAAAGCAGATCGGTGCCTGCATAACACATTTCAGGCAAACGGGCACACTCCGTCAATCCGCGGCAAATGCAGACCTCCGCGCCCGGATACACCACGGGAAGATTTAACCCCGCCGCCGCCCGCCGAAGCAGGTCAACCCGGCTCATCCGCCGGTCGAGGAAGGCCGGCGCCGTCTCCTGAAAAAGATAAAAGTGCGGGGTGGCGTATACCCGGGAAACGCCCTGTTCTTTCAACATTCCCAGCAGGGAAAGAGAAATCGAAACATCCTTTGCGCCGTCGTCCATACCGGGCAGAACATGGCTGTGAAAATCGGTGTCAAGCCTTGGCTTTTCGGCTTTCATCAGTTTCCTCCGGCGTAGCGGAATATGTGTATTCTCCGCCTTTTCTATAGTACCCGTAGTTGTACTTGTACCGATGCCCGTACCGGTATTTGCCGTTTTCGGAATCGACAAAAATCGTGCCGAGCAGGTTGGTATTGGCTGTATGGATGGCGTCAACCGAAGCCTCAATATCCTCATACCGGGTCTTGCCCTGCCGGATCAGCAGCAGAACGCCCGAGGTGTACTTGGACATGGAAAGTGCATCGGTCACGATATTAACCGGCGGCGTGTCGATAAAAATGATGTCATAATATTTTTCCAGCGCGTCGAGCAAAACCTCCATATTCTTTGAACCGAGCAGTTCGGAGGGGTTCGGCGGGGTGGGGCCGGAGGTGAAAACATCCAGATTGGTCATCACATTCTGCTTGATGCAGTCGTTCAGCTCCTCCAATCCGGCCAGCACCTTGGACAGACCCTTGGAATTGTCCAAGCGGAAGATCTTGTGCTGGACGGGTTTGCGCATATCGGCGTCGACCAGCAGCACCCTCGCGCCTGTCTGAGACATGGCGATGGCGAGATTGGCGGTTGTGGTCGATTTATACTCCTCCGGGGAGGAACTGGAAATCTCAATAATCTTTTTATTGCTCGTACCCAGGGCGAAAATCAGGTTGGTACGGATGGTCTTATACGCCTCCCGAATCTGGAAGGGGGTTTTTTCGCTCAACCGCATGGCATTGTAGGTTTCCGCCGTCCGATGTCCCTTGCTTTGATTCATCCGTTTTTTCGCCGCGGCATCCATACGGAAACTCGGCACCTCCCCCAAAGAGGTCAGGGAATACACCTGCTTGACCTCCTCCTCACTGACGATGGTCGTGTCGAAGAAGGCGCGCAGCACAATCACAACCGCCGGCAGCACAATACCCATCAGGGCGCCCACCAGCAGATTGAAGGTCAGATTGGGAGAAGAGGCCTGAGCCGCCGGCGTTGCGGGACCGACTACCTCCACCGCGCCGGACTGGGTCACCCGTTTGAGCATATCGGGCGCCAGCTCTGCAATCGTATTGCAGATATCCGCCGACAGCTCCGGATCGGTTGTGGTGGCGGAAATCCGCATAACCTCGGTTTCATTCACGGCATTCATAGTCACCGAAGACTGAATCTGCCGCGCCGTCACCCGGCCGTCCAACGCTTGGGACACGCTCTGCATAAACGTATCGTCTTTCAGCAATACGGAATATGTGTTGACCAGACTGATCGACGCGTTGATGGTTCCGGTAGTGATGATTTGGTTGTCGTCCTGCATCATATAGCCGTTATTGACATACATATTCAGCGAAGAAGTATACTTCGGCGTAATCAGAAAGCTGGTCACCGAATAAGCGATCAAAAGACCGGCAATACAGCCGACAACCAATATGTATGCTTTCCTGAGCAGGAGGAACAGCACTTCCACAATATCGAATTCTTTTGTTTTCATATATTTCTCCTTACACGCTTATACTCCGACATTCAAAACGCATCACAAAAACCAATCGGGCAAACATCGCTTTCTCCCCCCCTTTTTTTCGGAGGAAAAAGTGAAACGCACAAATCCGTTGCTCATTATAACACAGATCCAGGCGGCCTGTAAAGCCGTTTATCCAAATAAAAATTTGACAGCAAAGCGACAGCGGCTATTCCCAGGTTTTCCAAACCTCCGGCCGATAGCCGACCGTCGCCTGCCGGCCGTTGCGGACAATCGGCGTTTTCAGATATTCCGGATGGTCGGCCAGTTTCTCCGCCTTATCCTCGTCATAGGCAAGATACCGCACCACCGCCGCGTCGCCCGTCTTTTCATCCACCAGCGCGTCGATTCCTCCAAGGGCGGCGGCCACGCTTTTGATCTCTCCCTTAGACATACCCTTTACCTTTAAATCTACATTCTGGAACCGAATGCCCCGTTCTTTAAAATACCGCTGGGCCTTTTTGGTATCGAAGCATTTGGCCTTTCCGAAAATCTGAATGTTCATAAAAGCTCCCTTCCGCCTCACGGCATACGGCATTTGCGAACCCGCCGGAAAAAGTTTTACCGCCATCCCGGCCATCGCAGGGTGAGGCAGCGGGCTGTTCAGCAAAATCGCACGATCGGTCATACAACATCTTCCCCCGGGGCGGCCAGCCGGCGGCAAACCTCCCGATCCGGCGTAACATAGAGGGTACGGTTGCCGGTATAGATCACCATGCCCGGCCGTCCGCCGGCCGGTTTCTTCACCCGACGAACCGGCGCTACGTCGACCGGGACAGAGGCCGACGCCCTCCCTTTGGAAAAATACGCCGCGAGCGCCGCCGCCTCCTGCAGGGTGATCCCGGACACCTCAGCCCCCGCCGAGCAAACGATCACATGAGAACCGGGCATATCCTTTACATGCAGCCAGAGATCGTCCCGGTCGGCGGTTTTTAAGGTGAGCTGATCGTTTTGCCGGTTGTTGCGGCCAACCAGGATCCGCGTCCCGTCAGAGGCGTAAAATTCCATCGGCCGCCCCGACGCCGGCCGGCGGTTTTTCTTTCCGCCGGGCAGGCGGAGATATCCGCCGGCAGCCAGTTCCTCCCGTATCTCTGCAAGGTCGGCGGCTGTGTCTGCCCGGCTCAGCGCATCGAACACGCTGTCGAGGTAGCGAAGCTCTGCCTCCCCCTCCGCGATCAAGCGGGTCAGGGTCTGCTCGGCTGTGTAACTCTTTTTATAATCCTTAAAATATTTCTGTGCGTTGGCAGCCGGAGAGAGGGCGGCATTCAGCGGGATTTTCACCTCACTGAGCCCGGGGTCATAATAATTCTGCACCACTGCGGCCGACGCCCCTTTGGGGATGCTGTGCAGGTTGGCTTTGAGCAGTTCCCCGAAAACCCGATATTTCTCCCGATCGGCACAGCGTGCCAAATCCCCGCGCTGGGCGTCCAGCTTGCGGGAGATCCGCGCGGTCAGCGTGCTGAGCAGCCGGAGCAGCTCGGCACTTTTGCGCTTCATGGCGGCCGCCCGCTCCCGCTCGGCGTAAAAGCTGTCGAGCAGGGCGGAGTAGTCCGGCAGCGTCCGCGTAACGGCCGCACCGCCATACTGCGATACCTCGATAAAAGTGAAATCGAGCGGCTCGCCCGACGGCGCACTGAGCAGCACCGGCCGGCCGCCTGCGGCGATTTCCTCCCCCAGTCGATCGAGGTGAATTTGCAGACGGGAAAATTGTGCACCATCCATATCCGCGACCAGAATATCCACATCGCGGCAGGCGCGAAACGCCACCTCCCGACAGACCGCGCGGGAGAGCCCCTCCACCGTGCGGGAGAGGGCGTCGGCCAGCCCCATTCCATCCATTTGCCGCACCCGTTCGATGACCGCGGACGCGCCATCCTCCAAAAGATTCACCTTGTCCTGCCGCTCGGGAGGCCGATAAACGACGCCGGGCAGGATCATGCGGGCGGCCGTTTTTTCGGGATCACCACGCCGCACAGCGTCGACGATCCGGCCGTCCGCCCCGATCAGAAGAATATTGCTGCGGCTGCCCATGATCTCCACCACCAGGCGGGGGGAGATGGGATCACCCAGCTCGTTGCGGGTCTCAAACTCCAGCTCGGCCACTCGGTCGAGGCCGTACTGCCGCACGGCGGTCAGGCGCGCGCCCGAAAGCAGCTTTCGCAAAAGCATGCAGAACATTGGCGGTACAGCCGGATTTTCCGGCGCAAAACCGGTGAAGTGGATACGCGGCGCGCTCCCGCCGGCCGAAAGCAACAGCTTCCCCGAAAAACCGGGCGAGCGGAGGAAAAGCACAATCTCCTCCCGCGCAGGCTGATGAATTTTATCCACCCGGGCGCCGAGCGCCTTTTGTTCGATTTCCTCTGTCAATTTGCGCAGCAGCGCGCCATCGAGTGCCAAAACGCATCCATCCTTTATCCTTATTCCCATTGCCGGCCGGAGCAAGTATGGGACAAACCCGCCCCTCATTCAGCCGCGGAGCAAACAAATTCAAATATATTTCGCCGGTTCAGCTTCCTGCGCCGCGGCAACCGGCAGGCCGGGAAAGGCGGCCGACAATCGGGCGCACAGTTCGGCCACGATTTTCTGTTCTGTGCAGAAATGCCCCCCGTCAATCAGGGAGACGCCCAGCGTTCTTGCCAGCAGCAGCTCATGATGCCGCGCCTCCCCCGTGACGAGAGCATCGGCGCCGGCCGCCGCAGCAGTCTGCAGCATATCCGCGCCGCTGCCGCCGAGGACGGCGACCCGCTGAATCTCCCTCGGAATATCGGTATAGCGAACCCCGCCGCAGCCGAGCTTTTCTTTAACATAGGCGGCGAACCCGGCCGCCGGCATCGGGCGGGAAAGCCGTCCGATGCGGGCCATCGGCGGCGCGCCATCCTCCCCGGGGAGAGGAAATACCTCCCGCAGATCCAAAGCGGCGGCCAAAACGTCGTTGACTCCGCCCTCAGCCGCGTCCAGATTGGTATGAGCACAGATGGCCGACATCCCGGCCGCCGCCAGCAGGTAGGGAATGCTCTCCCCCTCCACCCGGCGAAGGGGATGAAAAATAACCGGATGATGGCTGACAAGCAGGCTGTGACCGGCCGCCGCAGCCTGCCGTACAACATCGGCCGTGATGTCGAAGCAGACGGTGATCCCGACGACCTCTGCCGTTTCGCTGCCAATCAGCAGGCCGGCGTTATCCATCGCAAGCTGGGTCGCAAAGGGAGCCCATTCATCCAGAAACGTGTAAACCTCCCGCACCTGCGGCATAAACGTCATCCTCTCATATAAAAGTACACAGCAAAAAATCCGGTTCTCCGGCCGGACGCTTTTTTCAAAAAACAAAAAGCAGTCCCCGAACGGTTCAGCCCTGCCGGAAACCGTCTTCTGTTTTCACAGCATCTCCGGAAAGGCCGGCTTCTTCCGCTCCGCCGAATGCATCCCGCACCCGGCCGATCCAGGCGGCGCAGCGCGCCGCGCGGGCATACGCTTGTGCCCGGCGGGGAATATGTTCAAGCTCCGCCGCCTCTTTGAGCAAACGACGGTGCTGCCAGGCGATGTACCGCCGTTCGGCCGCATCCCGGCCGCGCAGATGACCGATATATTCCTCCGGCTCAGAGTAGGCGCCCCGCTCCCCCGTATATACGGCGGCAATCACGGCATAGACCCGACCGGCATCCTCCACCGCCCGCTCGCTCCGGATCGAGAAGCCGCCGTCCGACAAAAATCGCCGCAGCTCCTCGGCTGAGGACATAGGCTGCAGCAGCAGCAAAGGCCGTCGGCTTTTCACCCAATCGGCCGCCCCGAGGATAGAGGCGATCACCTCCCCGCCCATTCCGGCGATGACGACGGTGTCGACCTCCCCCTCCGCAACCGGAGAAAGGCCGTCGCCGAGCCGGAGTTCCACACCCACGGCCCCGCTGACGGCCAGATTCTTCCGGGCCACCGCAAGCGGCCCCTTGTGAATATCACAGGCAATCACCCGTTTTGCCCGCCCCGACACGGCGAGGGCAATGGGTAAATAGGCATGGTCGGTGCCGATGTCGGCCACCCGCGCCCCCTCGGGGATCAGAGAGAGAATGGCCGACAGCCGGCGACTCAGCTCAGGCATGGCGCCTTATGCCTTTGCGAAAAAGGCGTTCAGCTTGTCCAGAAGAGCGTCAACATCGGCGCCGTGCACCGCGCACGCCTGCTCAATGCTCTCCCCCCGTGAAGCGGGACAACCCAGACAGTGCATCCCCATCTCGAGAAAAAACTGCGCGGCATCGGTGTTCTGATCCAGCACGTCGCCGATCAGCATATCTTTTGTGATTTTCATTTGAAACCATCCTTTGTTTTGAAATTTCCGGCAAAGGCCGGATGAAAAACAACGCTTGCTATTAAAATACCCTTTTGGCGGCCGGATAGCCGTCAAAGCGCAAGCAATCCTTTTCCAAAAACAGTATACCACGATCCATTTTAAATGAAAAGTGAATTTTTACTTTATTTTATAATCTATAAAGGTTATAATAAATTGAGATTGTATCGCCGTGCGCCGATTGTCGCAGTATATTTTGGCCAATCCGGTCGACGGTCTCCTCCCCGATGCGAAACGCAGAGGGGACGATTCCACCCCGTTGCGACCTCCCGATTCATCCGCGCACAGCAATTCAAAAGGAAGGTATGGTCACCACACATGAAATTTGCAAAAGAACTGAGATGCTTTCTCGCCTGCTGCCTGATCGGCCTGCTGCTGGCGGGCTGCAAGGCACCCGAGGCGGCTGAATCCGGCAAGCTGGAGGTCGTCGCCTCCTTCGCGCCGGTATATGCTTTAACCCTGACCATTGCCGACGGAGCAGAGGATTTGTCGGTGTCCTGCATGGCGGCCAACAGCACCGGCTGCCTGCATGATTACCAGATTACGGCCGACGATATGCGTCGGGTGGAGAAGGCCGACCTGTACATCATCGGCGGCGCCGGGATGGAAGGCTCCTTCCTCGACAAAATCACGGCCCAATACAAAAATCTGACCATCGCGGATTCCTCCGCCGGCACGGCGCTGCTGGAGGAAGATGGAGGAATCGTGAATCCCCACATCTGGCTCTCGACCGAAAACGCCGCCGTGATGGCGAAAAACATATGCGCCGCCCTCTCGGCCGCCAGTCCCGAAAACGCCAACGTGTTTGAAGAGAATCTTGCCCGGTTTCAAGAAGAAGCGGCGGACATACACGCGGCGTATATTGATCGGTTCGCCGCCCTGCAACAGCGCAGAATCATCACCTTTCATGAGGCTTTTGAATATCTCGCCGACGAGTTCGGTCTGGAGGTAGAGGCGGTCATCGAAACCGAGCCGGGCACCGCCCCTGATCCGCAAACCCTGAGCGAACTGATCGATACGGTGAAAACCGGCGCGTGCAACGCCATCTTCACCGAGCCGCAGTATCCTGACGACACCGCGCAGGCCATTTCAAGAGAGACCGGTGTTCCTGTATACACGCTGGATCCGATCGTTACGGGCGAAATGACGGCCGACAGCTTTCTTTCCACCCTCCGGTCTGATTTGGACACACTGCTCTCGGCACTGGCCTGATCCGGCCAGTCTGGAACAAGGGCCGCAAAACACGCGGCATCGCATATAAAAAACCGCAAACGCATTTTCAGAGGGGATGAAAAAACATATGCAGCATGAAGATCTGAACCAAAATCTCCCGGAAAGGGAGCCCGACCGGCCGCTCCCCCTTTCCGAGCGGCCGCACCAACCCCAAAAGGGCAAGAAGAACAAAACAGCCACAGCGTTGCTGTCCCTGCTTTTGGTCGCGGCCGTCGCGGCGGGCGGCTTTTTCGGCTGGCAGTGCCGACGTTTGTCTCAAACAGCCGAGCAGCTCTCGGCTAAGGTTACCTCCCTGCAAAACGATGTGGAGGAAACGAAAAGCCGGCTGGACACCTATCAAAATATATTCGGGGAGGTGACCCTGCCGGCACTGGCCGCAGACGACTCCAATTACGAAGAGGTTATTTCCTCCTATGAAGCCGCGGCGGCCGGCATGGTCACCAGGCTGACCGGCCTGCGGGAGGAGCTGAACACCCTGCGATCCGAGCACAAGAAAAAGGAATCGCCCACCTCTGCCGAGACGGCGGGCGGTTCTCCCGACACCAAACAGCCGGCCAAGAAAGTCTGCTACCTTACCTTTGACGACGGGCCGTCGGAAAACACGCTGAAAATTCTGGAGATTCTGCGGCGTTACAACGCCAAAGCAACCTTTTTCGTCATCGGGGCGGGAAAGTTGGATTATGTCAAAAACATCCATGACGAAGGCCACGCGGTTGCGCTTCACTCCAACACCCACAGCTATAAGCAGATTTATTCCGGCACCGACGCCTTCTTTGCCGATCTTGAAGCCATCCGCGCCCGGGTCGAAGCCATCACGGGTGAAAAAACCGTCCTGATGCGTTTCCCGGGCGGCAGCAGCAACACGGTCAGCAAAAACTACTGCGAGGGGATTATGACCGAGCTGTCCCGGATGGTGGAAGAGCGCGGCTATTTCTACTTTGACTGGAACGTTGACTCGGGCGACGCAAGCGGCAACAACATCCCGGCCGACAAGCTGGTCGGACATATCAAGGCGCTGGATTACAGCAGGTATGGGGATATCTGCGTCCTTTGTCACGACGCGGCCGCCAAAAGCACCACGGTAGACGCCCTGCCCGAAATGATCGAATACCTCAGCACGCAGGGGTATGTATTCGAAGGCCTCTCCCCCAGCGCAAGGGGCTTTCATCAGGGAATCAACAATTAGGCGCGCCGGCCTCTGATTTCATCCGGAAGCAGGAGGAATATCGCTTGTACACCCGTCAAACATCCTATCTCAGATGGCTGCTCTGGGCGGCCGTACTGCTCTGGGCAGGGCTGATTTTTTACATGTCGGCGCAAGCCTCAGGCAGCTCCAGCGCCATGAGCAGGGGATTCATCCGATCGGCTGCTTCGCTCTTCCCCCCTTTTCGCGAAATGAGCGAGCCGGAGCAGCTTGGCCTGATCTCCGCCCTGAACACCCTGGTGCGCAAAGCGGCGCACTGGTCTCTGTATTTCGTGCTGGGAAGCTTTAGCGCGCTGCTTTCTCGCTGCTATCCGCTTTCCTGCCGGACGCGCACACTGCTGGTGCCCGGCAGTTGCCTCCTCTACGCCCTGTCGGACGAGTGGCACCAGTATTTCGTCCCGGGAAGAAGCTGCGAACTTCGGGATGTCCTGATCGATTTTTGCGGCGCGTCGACCGGCGCTTTGCTGATTTTTCTGGTTCTTTTTCTCCTCAGTCGGAAAAAGAGAAGCGCCTCCCGCACGACGGGATAAATCAAACCCTTCTGCGCGCGGCACAGGTGCATCCGCATAACAAAACGGTGATCGGGCCGGTCTGGCACGGTCGCCGTTTTGTTATGCCTTTAAGCGTATTATCCAATCCGGTTACCATATATCAAAAAATATGCTTATCATATATAAGAATATATTTTACAATCCCTCCGTCATCGTGCTATTATGATTTTGGAATTTTGCACAATTTTTATATAGGAGGGTTATATTTTTATGAAGAAAAAACAAAAAAATCTGCTTCGTGTTTTTCTCTCGTTCACCGCACTGCTGGCGTTGCTTCTCAACAGCGCTTTTGCGGCCGTGATCGCAGAGGGGGAAGCGTCCCTGACCGACCGCATCGCGGCCGCCGGTGAGGGGGAGGTGATCGCTCTTTCAGATCATACAAACGAGGCGATCACGATACCCGCCGGGACGAAGATCACGCTGGATCTCCATGGATACACCCTGACCAGCGCAACGGCCGACGTGATTACCAACAACGGCGACCTCACCCTGACCGACACGGTAGGCGGCGGCAGGATCGAGCGCACCGCCGAGACCGGAGACACAGCCGGCATCCGCAACAACAGCGGCGCTGTGCTGAAGATGGAGGCCGGCACGATCGAGGTCGTCACCACCACCTCCGGCGTGGCGATGGGTATTTACAATGCCGGCCGGATCACCGAAATCTCCGGGGGAGAGATTCTGGCCTACACGCCCGGCTCCAACTACGCCTACGGCATCTCGAACCAGGGCGGCACCATCGACCTGATTTCGGATGGCTATATCTTCGGCGGCATCACCGCCTTCAACAAAAACGGCAACAACGCCATGGCGATCAACAATGGATCGAGCGGTACAATCACCTCGATCACCGGCGGCGTTTTCTATGGAGACGTCCGGACAAGCGGCGGCGGCTATGCCCTCCGCAACGACGGCACTGTGACCGTATCAGGCGGCGCCTTCCGTGGCAACACGCCGGGCAATGCGATCTACCAACGGGGCGGCACATATACATATGCCTCCGGCTACAGCCTTTCTCAAAACGGTGACGGCATGAAGGTCGTGTTGGCCAAATCGGAGCATTACGTCACCCTGCTGGACGAGGCCGAGACTCCCATCGCCGCTTATATCCTCGACCGGGAGGGGAACATTCTGCGCAAAATGGGCCGGGTGCAGGAAAGCTATACGGTCTATAAAAACGGAGAGAAGGTCTTGCTGACCGCGGACGACCTCAGTCAGTTTACCGCTAACACAACCCTCACCGTTCACACCGATGACAGCCCGGTTTACTACTTCCTCGGCTCGTCGGTCACCTATGGCAGCAACAACTACGGCAACAGCTACGCCGATTTCCTGCGGGACGATTACGGCATTACAGTCAACAAAAAGGCTGTTTCCGGCACGACGCTGGTCGACAACGGCTCCTCCAGCTATGTCGCCCGTATGAAGGCACAGATCAGCGAAAACGCTCCGGTCGACAAGCTGATCGTCCAGCTCTCGACCAACGACGCCGGGCAGAACAAGCCGCTCGGCGCTCTCAGCGACAGTTTCAAGGCGGAGGATCAGGATACCTCCACCATCATCGGCGCGATAGAATACATTACCGCCTATGCGTATGAAACCTGGGGCTGCGACGTGATTTTCTGGACCAACCCAAAATACAGCAACAGCAACTACTACGCCATGTACAAGGCCCTGTTCGAGGTGCAGGAGAAATGGGACATCGGTATTCTCGATTTTTATGCCCTCGGCACGCCGGACAGCAGTTATATGTCCGACGCGGTTCACCCGAACGAAGCCGGATACCGCTGGATGACCCCGATCGCCTATGACTATCTGACCAACTTCGTAAACGGCACGGAGAGTGTCGACGCCGCCAGGGTAGCCGATGTCATCGCGAAAATTGAGGCGATCGGCAATGTCTCTCTGGAGACCGGCTGCATCGAGCGGATCCAGACGGCCCGGACGGCCTATGCCGCGCTGAACCCGATGGAGAAAAAGGCGGTTACCAACGCCGGCGTGATGAAAAACGCCTTTGACGCGTATTGCAAAGCCTACACGGCGGCAAACAGCAGCCTTCTGGCCGGCTTTGATTTCGAAGGGAACTCCTTGGCCGAGGCCGGCGGCCGCGTCACGGCCGCGTCGACCGACAGCATGACTTTTGTTTCGGGTAAAGAGAGCGGAACAACCGCCGTGCATTTCGACGGCAGCAAAAACTTCGGCGGTGCTGCGTTTGAAAGCGACGCCTATGATCCGCTTGCAGCGGCCGGAGAGAACCTGACCCTCTCTACCTGGGTGTATTTTGATGAGGCCCCGGCCAACAACACAACCCTGTATATGATCAAATCCATGAACGTCGGCACC
The DNA here is from genome assembly GCA_050946935.1 of Candidatus Howiella sp. GTDB lineage: Bacteria > Bacillota > Clostridia > Oscillospirales > Acutalibacteraceae > UQRS01. The sequence continues at coordinate 372,743 of JBMNVR010000001.1, read as the reverse complement.
TTCGGCTATGTCCGGCTGAAGGCAAACAGCAGCAGCTACATTGTAAGCATCCGGCAGGCCGAGGGCAGCGAGGTCACCCTCACGGCCAACATCAAGCCGACTGTCGGCAAGTGGATCCTGCTGACCTATGTGCAGGAGGGGGATATCGGCCGCTTCTTTATCAACGGTCGCCAGGTGCAGGAAAAGGTCATGCCCCGCATCACCTCTCTCTGCAAAACGGCGAACGGCGCGACCTATCCCTATATCTTCACGGTGGGCAGCGGCAACGAATGGACGGCGGATCCCGATCCGAGCGGTGCGATGGACAGCTTTGCGCTTTACAACCGCGCCTTCTCCGCAGAGGAGGTTTTAGAGGCCTTTGACCCCACAGTGGTCACGGAAAAGGAAAGCGTCCTGCAAGCCGCGGCGAACAACGGCGGCAAGCTGGTTTCCATCGATTTTGAGGACGGCACGGCAAACGACGTCGCCGGCCGGATCACCCCCATCGTCGGCAGCTCGGTTTCGATCGTCGACGGCGGCAAGGACAGCGCCAAGGCCGCTTCCTTCGTCAGCACCAAGTCCAAAGCCTCGATGCTGCGCTGGGCGCAGGATGAATATGATCCCCTGCTGTATTCCGAGGAGGGCGCGACCATCTCCATGTGGGTCAACATCGACTCCTTCGAGGGGACAACCGACCTCTTCAGTTACGGCTTCTGGGGCTACCGCTTCCTGCTGGAGCGCAACGGCTCTGATCTTCTGGTCAGCGCTCGTAACTACAACAGCACGACCAGCGAGTTCCGGGTCTCCGGCATCGACGAGCTGACCGGCGGCTGGGCGCTGATTACCGTAACCTGCGACGCGGACGGCCTCTACACCGTGTATTTCAACGGCAAGCAAGCCGGACAGAAGACTTTAAGCTTCTCCCTGTATAATGTGGCGGTTTATGGCGCTCTGACAAGCGATCGCAACACAACCGACGCGAACAGCAATTACTACGGCTGCTACTCCATCGGCGGCGCACCCTACTTTGGCAACTACAACCCCAACGGCAAGGTGGACAATTTCGCCATTTATGACGGTGTTCTCTCGGCCAAAGAGATTATGGAGCTGTATGACCCCTCCATCACGGCTGACACCGACAAGGTAAGAGAGGTCGACAGCCTGCTCGCGGCCATCGCCGCCTATTCCGACGGTTATTATGACAAGGTGGAGGCGGCCCGCACCGCCTATGACGCGCTGACCGAGTATGAAAAAACCTGCGTCACCGGGGCCGAGCTTCTTGACAAGGCCGACAGCATCTACCAAAACGGTCTGGCCGACCGGAACGATGGAAAATATGTTTCCATCGACTTTGAGGATGGCACGGCGAACGACGCCGCCGGCCGGATCACCCCCATCGTCGGGGATTCGGTAAAGCTCGTCGCGGACGGCCACTACGGCAATTCGTCGGCTTCTTTCACCAGCACCAAATCCAGAGCCTCGATGCTGCGCTGGAAGCAGGATGAATATGACCCTCTGCTGTATTCTGAGGAGGGCGCGACCGTCTCGATGTGGGTGAATTTTGAAGCCCTCGGCTCCAATACGGTCATCTTTAACTACGGCTTCTGGGGCTACCGCTTTATCCTGGTCCGCAGCGACGACAATCTGCTGATCAGCGCCCGAAACTACGACAGCACAAGCAGCGAGTTTAAGGTCGCCGGTCTCGCCGACCGGATCGGAGCCGGATGGACGCTTCTGACCGTAACCTGTGATCAGAACAAAATCTATACCGTATACTTCAACGGCGAGCAGGTTGGGCGGCAGGCTCTAAGCTTCTCCCTCTACGATATCGCGGCCGAGGCAGCGACGACCTCCAAGCGCAACACGACCGATGAAACCAACAATTACTACGGCTACTACTCCATCGGCGGTGCATCCTACTGGTCCGACCGGGTGAACCTCACCGGCTGCCTGGATGAATTCTCCCTCTACAACCGTGCCCTGACAGCGGAGGAGGTTTACGACCTCTACAACGTCACCGACCCCGCGCTGCTTGCGGCCAGCATCGACAACGCCATCCGTGCTGTCGGGGCAGTCGATTTCTCGATCCAGTGCGGCAGCCGGATCTCCGCCGCCCGAAGCGCCTATGACGCCGCTTCGGACGAGGTCAGAGCGCTGGTCACCGAACAAGCTGCGCTGGAGGAGGCTGAGGCGGCCTATACCGCCCTGTACGCCGGCGTGCGCAAGGTCGACAACTCGACCGAGGTGACCGCCATCTCGGGCCCCGGCAGCGGCAACGAAAGCTTTGATAAAATGTTTGACGGCAGCAATACCACCAAGTTCGGCAATGGCAGTTATACCACGCCCTTTGTCTGGAGAACCGAACAGCCGCTGACCGCCAAATATTACTCTCTGACAACCGGCTATGACAGCGGCACCTGGACCGGGCGAAACCCGGTAACCTGGACCCTCTACGGCTCAAACGACGACGGCGCAACCTGGAATGAAATTGCGGCCGAAACCGACAACACCGCCATGCCGGACGCCAACGCGGTGGAGATCATGTTCGCCATTGCCTCTCCGGGCGCATATGATTATTACAAGATCGAATTCCCCTCGCAGGGAGACAAGTGGCTCCAGATTTCCGAGCTGGCCCTGTATGAGATTAAAGTCGGCGACTACAGCGACGTGGACGCCGCGCTGCAAGAAATTCCGGAGGATCTCACGATCTACAGCGCTAAGACGGTACAGGCGCTGAACGACGCCGTGAACGCGGTCAAGCGCGACAAAATGGCCGATGAACAGGATGTGATCGACGGCTATGCCGCGGCCATCCGCGCGGCGATCGCCGCACTGGTCGAGCCGGCGGTGGAGATGACCATCGACATCTCAGCCGGTATGGTGACACCCGGCGCCTTTGACGGCGAATACGACATCACCTGGAACGCGCATCTGCTGGCGGGCGAGGAAACCAGCTATGAAACCATCAGCAGCCAGGTACAGATCAAGGATTACGGCGTATACTACGCCGCCGACGCGGCAGAGATGGATAAGCTGCTTGCCGGTGATGCAAAGGCGATCGCAACCATGCTGTCCTTCGACAGCGGCGAGAATATCGACGTGTACACCCGCTATGGCTTCCGGCTGAAGAACGTACCCGCCAACCGCCTGCGCACCGCGGTGTTCTATCTCACTTATGAATATAAGGGAGTGTCCTACACCATTTGCAGCGCAGCGGACACGGCCAGCACCTATCCGGCCGAGTAAGCAAGCCGCACCCTTTCAAACACGCCGCCGGCCGGCTCGCAAATTGCGAGCCGGCCGGCTTTGTTTCTGCTACCGACCGCGCCGGGCCTGTCTCTTCGGCAGGTTGGGTTTACAGGCTCGGAAAGCGCGTTACAAATAGAAAAACCGGCTTGTCATGCTGGTGCACGGCAAACCGGTTCAACACAGTGTATTTACTGAAACAATCTTTTTAACGTTTCATGCTTGACCCACGGCCGCAAAGGCCGCCGATATACAAGCACCCTTTACAGATTAAAGGATGTATTGCTTTCTGGCCATCACACATCCGCGCCGACGACAATCAAAGCGCGCAGCGCCACGACATCCGAAACGGTCAGCGTATTGTCGGTCGCATCGAGATTTCCGGCCGCAAGCTCCGCATCGCTCCAGCTGCCAGCCACAATCCGCTTGCGCAGTTCGACAACATCTGAGACGGTCACGCTGCCGTCGCCGTCCACGTCTCCCCGTTTGACCGAGAGTTCAGCCAGCTTGGCCTCGGCTGCCTCCAGCGTTTGGAGTTCGGTAACCAGCGCCTTGGCAGCGTCGCTTAATGCCGCATACGCCGCGCGGGCGGCGGCAACCTCACCGGTCTGGGACAGGGAGGTAACCTCCCCGATGCCACGGATTTGTTCATCAACCGCCGCGGCCGCCTCGGCATCCGGATCGTCCATCCCGCCGGTATAGATCTGAATCCAGTCAACCGTAACCTCGCCGGCTGAAGCAATATACAGATCATGCGCTCCGGCTATCTCTTTTAAATCAATGGACAGAATCTCATAGTCTTCTGAAGCCGCAGCCTTTGTCCAGCCAATCAGGCTGTCGACGCTGTCCACCGACACAGAAAGTGTCGCGTCGGCCGACGTCCGGCAACGAATGTTCAGCCTTTGCGCTGCGTCGCCGAAATCAAGATCCGGGAAAAACGCGGAGCCATCTGCATTCAGCCGCAAAGCACGGCCGGTCTCAGCCGCCGAGTCGTTTACCACCGATCCGGCCGAGATTTCGGACGCGTACTCCGCCGGCGTTTTGACGTTTGCGGGATTGACGACAGAGCAATTCTCACTGAATTTGGAAAGCTCGTCGGTAAAGCCCATCTGCGCCAGCGTGGTCGCCGCGCCGGTGCTGCCCTGGAAGGTAATATTTTCAAACGAGACGTTGCGAACCGGAATATCCTCCGCCTTACCCAGCAATTTGGGGGTGGAGGTGCTGGCGCAGCGAACGTTGATATTCTTGACCGTCACATCCGTAATTGGTCCGCCGGTACCGCTTGCCGCCTGAATATAGGCGACAAACCAGGTCTTGTGATCGTCATTCTGATGCACAATGCTTTCCACATCAATATTCTCAAATGTAACATTCTTCACCTCGGCGCCGCCCTGTTTATGGTGGATACCGAGGCCGACCGCGCATTCATACACCGTGCCGTTTTGGAAAGTGATGTTCTGATGGTTGCGAGACACTCCCTGCCCAACCTTGAAGCCGTAGCAGCCGGTCCAGGAAACACAGTCGTCGAACAGGATATTGTCGTTGATCTCTCCGGGACCCTCGCCCCAACCGCCGGAAATTTCTCCGCTGGAGCCGGTATAGGCTTTGGTTGAGAAGGGATCGTCCCACATGATGCCGATGGCGTGGCGAACCACAACCTCCTGACAGCCGCAGATGTCGATGCCGTCGTCCTCACCCAGCTTAACCGTGTTGAGAATCTTGATGTTCAAAAACTCAAGATGATCCGACCAGGCCGGCACAATCGACCACATGCCCGAATCGCGATAGGTAATGCCATCGGTGGTGAAGTACGAGGTGTTGACCGGCGCCAAAGTTTGCAAAGCGAAGCCGAGCGCGCGGACGTTATAGCCGTCACCGTCGACCGTCCCGCGGCCGCAGATCTTGATATTGGTCGAACCGTTTTCGGTATAGATCAGATAGGTGATCGGCAGGCCGAGGGAATTTTTACGTCCCTTGGCGGCAAAATCATCCTCATTCCTCGACGCGCGGAGGATGGCGCCGCCCTCAAGGTAAAGCCGGACGTTGCTTTTCAGCATCAGGCTGCCCGTAAAGTAAACCCCGGACGGGACGTAAACGACCCCCTGCGGATTACCCGCAACGCTGCCATAGGCGCTGGCGTCGTCGACCGCCTTTTGCAGCGCCGCATAGGAGGATTCCTTGCCGGTACGGTCAGCGCCGTAAGCGGGTTCGGTTACATTGAAAATCCCCTCGCCCGAAGCCGCCGGCGCGTCCTTCTCCGGCGGGTCGGCGGTGATCACCAGACGCTTGTTCGACCCGTTCAGCCGCAGAATCAGATAAAGGCTTTTGTCGATCGTGAAGGTCAGCTTATTGCCGCTGACCTGTCCGGCGATCCCCTCCTTGAGCGGAGAAATGCTGTAGCTGGTAATGGCCGCGCTGTAGGTGACCTCAATTTCAATCGGCTGTTCAGAATCTTTGAAAGAAAACTGGGCGTAGTCATACCAGTCGGAGCCGTAGGCAACCACCGGAATCTCCACCCCGTCGGCCTTTACGCTGAAAATCGCTGAGGTTTTGTAAATCGACTGAAAAGGATAAGAGATCACCTTGTCAGAAGAAGCGCCGGTCGTTTCGGTATAGCCGTTCAACTCCTCCTCGACCGGTTCGGCCAGGGTAAAATCAACAAGATTGAGCTTATAGGTTCCGCTGCTGCCCGGCTCGTACATTTTGAATTGAATATAGTTGTCCCCCTCAACCAGCGTATAAATACCAAGGCTGGTCTGATAATAACTGTTGGCTGCACCGGTCGATTTAAAGGTTTTCTCCTGTTTCTCTCCGTTGAGGTAAAAGTGCGCCTTTCCAACCGATTCGTGTGCGCGGTAGCGAATAAGCAGCTTGTACTGCCCGGCCTCGGCCACGTGGATGATGTAGGTAGCATAGGCATCGGCCGCCGTCGCGTCAAAACGGGAGAAGGTGTACGATCCGGTCGTCTGGCTGGCAAAAGCAGCGCTGGAGTATTCGGCGCTCTGGCTCTCGATCGCGTTATAGACGACGCCGGCAGTGCCCGTACTTCCCGCCGCGCCGTTATTGCCGCCGACCGTGCCGATCGGAATTCCGTCGTTATAGTCCGGCTCCTCGCCGTCATCATAGGACAGGGTGAAGGTAAAGAGGTTGAGCCTGTATGTCCCGTTGCTGCCGGGAGACTGCACCTCAAACCGCAGGATATTTTTGCCCGCGGTCAGAGCAACCTCTCCCATGTCGGCGGTATAGGCATTGTTGGCCGACCCGGTCTGTGCAAAGCTTTTGGCCAGTTTTTGGCCGTTGACATACAGATCGCTGGAGGCCGCCGTCGTCTCATGCGCGCGGTAACGGATGGATAGAGTATAGGTGCCGGCCGCCGCCACCTCCAGCACATATGTGGCATAGTCCCCGGCCGCAGTACCGTCAAAGCGGGAGAAGACGCCTTCCTCTGTCAGGGTGCCGTTCCAGTTGTGCGCCTGCTCGGCAAACGGCTGGCTGGAATTTTCGGCGTCAACACAGTCGGTCGCTCGATAAACGATGGTCCGGGCTACTGCCGAAGCCGGCAGAGACGGCAGGAAAAGCGTCGCCAGCAAGCACATGGCAAGAAGAACCGATGTGATTTTTTTCATATTCTGTTTCCTCCTATAAAGTGAAAAATGCCCGCCGAATCCGTTTTGAAAAAGCTCCGACGGCGGGTGTTTTTGCCTCCATAAATTTCGGTTGCCGCACCCTGTGCACGGCGGGAAATTCGGCATAAAAACAGGGAGCCTTTTACCCATTCAATATAAATGCGCAAAAAATAAAAGTCAATTCAATTTCCGCCAAAAGAAAAAAGTCGTAACGGTCGTACAAAAAAACTCCGAAAAGTTTCGCATTTGGATAAAAGGCGCATGAGGCTCAGCCGAGGCAAACCGATTCGGTTTCACCTCTGTATGGGATTTTATCCCTGCCTATACATATGTTCCCATGCGAAAATGTTCCGACGCCTTGTTTTTCTAAAACCCGCATTATTTTAAAGAAAATCATGCTATTTCTGTAGAATAATATCCTATACATTCCACAAAAATCCCGCTACAATAAAAACACAATCGAAAATATGCACGAAAACACTCTACAAACCAAGGGGGATTCCTTATGAAACGCACAAGAAAAGGGCTTGCCCTGCTGCTGACGGCGGCTATGCTGCTCTCGATCTGCTTCCAGCTTCCGGCCGCGGGAGAAACGCCGCCCGCCGATACGGACTACACCTGGATTGAGGCAGATCAGTCTCCAATCGCTTCGGTCCGCCGGGGCGGAGACCAGTCCTATACCCGGATCAACGACGGTGTGCTGGACAATTCCACCAACACCTATAATCCCGGGAAGGACGGCCAGAGCGAGGATTACTATGGTTACACCTTCACGAACAGCTACACCATCAACCAGGTGGTTTTCTACTCCGGCCTGCGGTTCTCGGACGGCGGCTGGTTCCGGGAGTCGCCGGTTATCAAGGTTCTGCAAAATGATAGTTGGAATGTGGTGGAGGCGGCTATTTCTCCGGAATACGACGCCAAAGAACTGACGCCCTACACCTTCACCTTTGACCCGGTGGCCTGCGACGGCGTTATGGTCAGCGGCCTGCCGGGCGGCAGCGTTTATTTTATCAGTTGTGCCGAGCTGAAGGTCGCCGGCCGCAAAGCCGATCAGGAGGAGAAAACCATCTATCGCTATGAGTTTGAGCGGTACACCGACGAACTGACCGCCGGGGAAAATGCCGAAGCTCAGTGGATGGGCAACTATGGCAGCGGCTGGAGCCGCTCCTACCAGCTTCTGTGGAAGCGGGCGGCTGGGGATAATGTCCTCGCCTTCCCGTTTGAGGTGGAAGCGGCGGGAACCTACAGCTTCAGCGCAGGGCTTACGACCGCGTCGGATTTCGGCAGCTTTCAGTTTTCCATCGACGACCAGCCGATCGGGGAAGCTGTCGACCTCCACGCCGACAGCACCGCCCCAAAAGCGGTCGCCGGTATGGATACCCTTACCCTGACAGCCGGCATCCACACCCTGAAAGTCACAGCCCTGTCAGATGCGGCCGGCGCCCTGGTCGGCGGGTTCGATTATTTTGAACTGATGCAGCTTCCGGTCTGCAGCAACGAGACCGGCGCCTGGATCGAGCAGGAGCAAACGCCGGTTGCCTCAGTCGTGCGGGACGGCGATCTCGCCCTTGCGAACCTTGGAGACGGGAGGCTGGACAACTCGACCAATTTGTTTGAGTTTGGAAAGACCGAAGCCTCGGTCGATTATTTCGGATACACCTTCAAAAAGAGCTACACCGTTTTCGCGCTGGAATATTATGAAGGGCCGCATTACAGCGACGGCGGCTGGTTCCGGGAAATTCCGGTTGTCAAGGTGCTGCAGGACGGCATCTGGAACGAGGTGGAGGCGACCGTCTCTCCCGCATACGACGCGCGGGCCGGCGCAAGATACGTCTTTTCCTTTGACCCGGTGGACTGCGATGGCATTATCCTGACCGGACTGCCGGGCGGCAGCGTGTTTTTCACCAGTTGTGCCGAGCTGAAGGTCGCCGCCAAAACGAAAGAGGATCCGCCGAAGCCGCCCGTGGATCCGGAGATCACCTATTCCTACGCCGACATCGCAAGACGGCTGTATGATATGGAGACGCTTTCCAAAAACCCGGCGGGCGAAACCTCCTCTCAGTTCACCTCCTACGACCGCTCGTCCGCTTATGACAGCGTGACCGGGGAATATAAAAACTGGTCGGCCAACGGCGACTGGACCGGTTATCTTTACAAGCAAAGCGACGGCGGCCACGTCATCGCCGAAATGGAGGGCCCCGGCTATATCAACCGCCTGTGGATGGCCTATTCCTGGACGGGAAAGATTGCCGTCTACATCGACGGATCCGAAACGCCGGTCTTGTATGACGAGGCTCGCAACCTCTTCAACGGACAGCTTTTCGATTACTCTGAACTGAGCTATTCCCCCTGTGCGATCAATGAGCAGATGGCCGCCTTCGATTGCTATGTGCCGATCACATATAACGAATCCTGCAAGGTGGTTCTGTATGATTCCGACACCAACCACTTCGGCGATTTCAGCTATTACATCGTCGGCTACACCACCCTGCCCGAAACCTGCGCGGTAGAGAGCTTTGCCTATCCCTTATCGGCTGAAAACGCCGCCGCGCTCCAAGCGGCCAACACCGCACTCGCCGCCCGGGACACCAGGCCGGCGGGTGAAACGGCCGAATCCTCCCACACCGTCGGGGCGGGAGAAAGCAAAACCGTCTACACTGCCTCCGGCGCCGGCGCGCTCTCTTTCTTAGAGATTGCCACCGCCGTCAACGCGGCCGATTTCTCCGACACGACGGTTCCAAATGAGCTTGTGCTGTCCATTTATTTCGACGGAAACAAGACGCCAAACGTCCGCACAACCCTCGGCGACTTTTTCGGCACGCCCCATGGTATCGTCCCCTACCAGTCCTATGTGACCGGCGTGCGGGAGGATGGGGAGATGTACGCCCGCTGGTTCATGCCCTACACAAACGGCCTGCGGATAGAGATTTCCAACAACGGAGCCTCTGACGCGGCGCTGGATCTGGCCGTGACCATCTCTGCCCTGTCCGACTCCGCTGACAGCTATCTCCGCTTCGGCGCCGAGTGGAACCGGATGGAGGATCGGGACGGCTCCGACAGCCGCAGTCCCGACAGCCGGTATTTCTATGCTGAGGGACAGGGCCGCTACGTCGGCGTGTCGATGCAGATTTATCAATCAGCCAAATCCATCTGGTGGGGCGAGGGGGATGAAAAATTCTTCGTCGATGGGGAGAAATTCCCCTCCTGGTACGGCACCGGGTCAGAGGACTACTTCGGCTACGCCTGGTGTATGCCGACCGCGTTTGACGAAGCTTACCACGGGCAGCCGCTGTGCGAGGGAAATATCGGCCTGAACATGGTGCAGGATCCCGGCAACAAGGTAAATTACCGCTTCCACCTCACCGACAGCGTGCCTTTCTACACCTCTTTTGACGCGAACATGGAAAAATATTTCAACGATAAAAGCGTCAAGATGGCGGCAACCACCTTCTACTACCTTTCGGCGGAGGATGCGGCGACCCATATCACGAACGATTTCCTGCCCGAAGAACGGGACTTCAATCATCCCGACGGGCTGGAGGCCGCTCTTCTCTATGAAGGAGAGGATATGTCGGCCTTTATTCTCGACTGCACCAGCGGCACGGCCGAAATACAGGACATGACCTGGGCCACCACCGCCGACCGTGCCTGGAGCGGGAACAAGCATCTCTGGTGGAAGTGCTCCGCCGCGGACGGATTACTCTCTTTCCCGGTCAAGGCCGCGGTTTCCGGCCGGTATGATCTGACCCTCCGGCTGACGACGGCTTCGGACTATGGAAAAATTCAGGTGTTGGTCGACGGATATGCGGTCGGCGATCCCATCGACTGTTATTCCTCCGCACTGGGCGCGGCGGAATTCAATGTTGGGGAGGTCGCCCTGTCCGCCGGACAGCACACCATTGCTCTGCAAATGGTCGGCAAAAACTCCTCGGCGCGGGGCTATTACATCGGGCTGGATAAACTGAGTCTTCAGCCCAACGCCGCCACCTCCGACAAGGCGCTGAAAGCGGCCGAGACGACCCTTCAAGAGGCTTTGTCGGAATATGAAGCCAGCAACCAGACGACCGCTAAATCCCTGCTGTACGCTCTGAAATCCGCAGTGGGAGAGGGCTTCTCCCTTACATGGGAGGAGGCGTTCTCCCTAACGCCGGCGACTACCGACGCGCCCGGTGCGATCAGCGGAACGGTGCGGATCACTTACGGGAGCGAAAGCACCGATGTTCCGGTCAGTCTGACCATTCCGCAGCTTTCGCCCGATGAACCGAACATAAAGGCCGGTGATCTGGACGGCGACGGCAAGATCACCGTGTCGGATGTCGTCGCGCTGCGACAGTTGATTATTACCGGAGTCTGGTCCGATCAAGAGCTGGCCGCCGGCGATCTGGATGACACGAAAAACCTCACCGTCTCGGACGTGGTGGCACTTCGTTCTCTGATTGTAGCGCAATAATTCCCCGGTAAGCGCCTTTCTTTGACCACGCCTCTTTTATTTACCCCTCCCGGAAGAATGCGAATGGACCGGGAGGGGTTCTTTTTCTCTTTCATCCGTCCCGGACGGAGATATACGCTCTCCCGGCCGGCAGAGGATGCGTATCACAGGCCCGTCTGTCCATGCCGCGGCAAAGGCAACGCCCGCCTCCTCTTTTTCGCTTGCACGCGGCAGGAATGGGAAAGAAAGCAGCAAAAACAAACGCGTCCCGTAAGGTATCCGGGACGCGTTTGTTTTTGAAGGAGTTCCTTTGCCGTTGTTGAAACGATGGTTTCAAAGTTCTTGCAGCCGCAGCAAAGGAAAGGATCGTCAAATCTGCAAAGGAAGCCCGCCAATCAGCCGGTAACGATCCACTGACGCAGATCCACAACATCGGATACGGTGAGGATTCCGCTCCGGTCAAAATCGGCGGCGTCCAGCTCTCGATCGGACCAGACTCCGGCGATGATCAACTGACGGAGGAGCACCACATCCGATACGGTGATCTTGCCGTCGCCGTCTACGTCTCCATACACCACCAGTGCTGAAACCGCAGCCCGAAGTGAGGCAGTCAGCGCGTCAACCGTACTCTGATCGTCTTTGGTCAGGCTGCTGCGGTCCAGGGCGTTTGCCCCGGCGACCGCCGCATCCAGAACAGCAAGAGATTTTTCGGTCATGCGGGTTCGCTCCACCTCCCCGGCCGCAGCCAACGCCGCATCAAGGGCGGCAAAGTCTGCCTCGGTCGTACCCAGCACGGTCACACCGGCCGGGAGATAGTTGTACAGCGCCGTATAGAAGGTTTTGGCCAGCAAGCGGTAGCCCTCGTCGTTCGGGTGTACGCTGTCGGGAAAGATGCTCTGCCGCCAGGTTGCGCTAAAAATGTCGATCAGTTCAAGGCCCGTTTCCTCCGCAATCTCCTTTTGCAGCGGGACGATCTGCGCCTCGATCACCGGGCCGATGATGTCGTTTGTCCCGGGGCTCTCCGGGTCGTTCGGGCAGAAGGGCGAGGTCGCGATATAAATCTTCGGATTGCTGGAAAGCGCCTGATACGCCTTAATCAGGGTAAGGTAATCGATCTTGTAATCGGTCGAAATCTGCGCGCTGTTTTTGGGCTTGGAGTCATTCGTGCCCAACATAATGATCACGATATCCGGCTCAAAAGCCAGGCTGTCGGTATACTGGGTCTGCGCGGTATACGGCTTGTCGGTCGAATTCATGAGGGTCGTGCCGCCAAGGCCAAAATTGCGCACGTCATAGCTGTCACCCAAAAGGCTTTGCAACTGTGCCGGATAGGCCGTGGTACTCCGGTCGGTCGCGCCCGAACCGTAGGTGATGCTGTCCCCGACGCAGGCGACCCTGACCGTCCGGGAAAGGGTTTTCTGCGGAAGGGATGGCTCGGGTGTTTCGGGTGTCCGGTGCTGCAGGAACACAAGATAGATAGCGGCGCTGGCGGTGCCGAGGCAGCCAAGCTCCACATGCTCACCGGCGTACACCTCGCGGCGGTAGAGCTGCATCACGCTGTCATGGGTCGCGTTCCGGTCGCTGTTCCAGAAGGTGAAGGTGGTGTCGGTTTTCTCCCACCCGGCGGAGGTGTTCAGCCAGTCAGGCGTGGCCCAGGCCAACGGCCATGCCACATAAAGTGTCGTGTCGCAGGCCACGTCAAAGCTGCACAGCACATTTCCGGCGTTCCAGCTCTTGGAATTCATGGCGGTACGAATCCAGTCACAGCCAACCAGCTCCTCCGGCAGGGTTTCGTCGAAGAAAAGCTGCTTACGGTCACTGTAAGCTTGATCCCCGACCTGCGCGTTGGTCCGCACGACCCAGTTAAAATTGTTGTCCGCGTCGTTGCAGATCAGGTTAAGGATTCCGGCCCCGCCGGTCAGCTCAGCGATTTTTCGTTCAGCTTCAATCAGCCGGGCGAGGCCGGTGACCAAACCCTTGCCGTAATCCGACAAAGCGGCATAAGCGGCGCGCGCGGCCTGTACCGCATCGGCGTCCCCGGCCGTGAGACTGACCGCGGCGGGCAATGCGGAAATCAGCAAATCCACCTCTGCCGCGGCGGCAGCTTCGCTTTGGTTGGTTTTCAGCAGAGACTTTGCCGCCTCCAGTGAAGAGAGCGCGGCGGCCACCGCCTGCTCGGTCGCGCCGCTGCTGTAAGCGACCGCACGGGCCTTTTCAATCTCGGCTCTGTACGCCGCGATGCTGTCGGGCAGATAAAGATCCGTTTTGGCCGCCTCGGCCTCCGCCGCTTCGATGGCCGCAAGCAGGGCAGCTTTGTCGGTGAGGTTCAGGGACAGCCGAGCGGCTTCCGCCTCCGACAGGGCACGGTCAAACAGGATTACGTCGTCGGCAAAGAAGGCGCCCGAACCCCAGGAGGCAGCTCTGCCGCCCAACTCAACCGTCCTGGCCGAACGCAGGACGTCCATCACCCGGGTCAGGTCGGACGTATTATAGCCGGAGGTGTAGTCCGCGTCCAAAGAGGACACGATCCTCTTCCCGTCGACGTAGAGCACCGCCTCCTCCTCCGTCAGGGTGAGAGTCAGGGTGTACCAGACGTCGTTACCGGCGCTGTACAGTCCGGCGCTCTTGTTCATATCCACATACCCGCGCGAGCCGGAATAGCCGAAATACATCCCGCCGGTTAGCCAGGTGTAATTCATCCCGTCGTTCACCGTCCACAAACAGCCGTAGGTGTCGAAGCTGACCCCCTTTGCCCGGAAGGAGACGGTGAATCCATCAGCCGCGTCGGTACCATATACCGGATTTGGCAGACTGACGCCGGAGGCGTTTCCGGTTCCGCCGCCGTAGATCCGCACGACCCTGTTGCCGTCGGCCTGCTCCATAATCTGCGGGAGATTGGTCGTCCCCTTTTGCCAGGCGAAGGCTGTCTCGTCCGCGTTCAAGGCGTTGTCCCATCCGTCCTCAAAGGTATAGAGGGCAGCGCGACCGGTCGTGACGTCCGCGTCGAGAATTGACGGGTCGGTCAAAGCCTCCATCGCGGCAGACAGAAGCTGAGCCGCCGCATCAATCTCGGTCTGCGCGGCGCCGGCCGACACCGTTTTGGCCTTTTGCAGCGCGTCCCGCACAAGGGAGAACTGCGCCTCCAGATAATCCGCGGCGTCGAGCGCCTCGGCCTGCGCGATCAGGCGATCGAGGCCGGAACGGTCGACCGAAGCCCCCTCCCGGCACATTTTTCCGGCCGTTCCGGCATGGGTGCCATTTTTGGTCAGGATGATCCGATCCAGAACGATGCCGTCCTCCCGCTCCCAGATCGAGAGGATGTGCTCGCCGGCGGTCGAAACACTGATCTGACTGCCCAGCTTGAACCACTTGAAGGCACCGCCGGTATCCTTGGTATCGTTGAGGGCGGCCGCCGTTCCCCCGTCCATGGAAACCAGAATGGAGTCGTCCACATCGGCCTGCGATTTCACCAGGGCATACAAGCTGTAGGATCCAGCCTCGGCAAAGTTGATTTTATAATACATCTTCGGCCCGCTGTTGGAGCCGAGGCTGGTATTGCTGAAGTTATTTCCCTTGTTCGGGCCGCTGTACACAGCCGTGCCGCTCAAGCCAAAGGTCTCCATCCAGGACGACCCGTCCGCGTCGGTTCCAGCCGTGTTCCACGCATAGGAGGAGTTTTCCAGCGCCGCCTCCGCCTCGATATAAATTCCGCCGTCGGAAGCCGGCAGGAAGGCGCCGGTACCGTCGTCCTGCGCCGGCTCGGTATAGGGAGAAACCTCCAGCGCAGTCATCGCCCATCGGGTCCCGGAAAGCTCCAACCGCAGCTCTGTATCGGCACAATCCACGACAAGACCGCGTTCAACGGTGCGTCCGGCGGTCACATTCAGGCCGTCGATCCATTTACTCCCGTTTGCCGTGACCGTCATGCCGCTGACCGAAAGACCGCCCGACAGCCGATCCCCAACCGCAAGTCCGACAACATATTTGCCCGCCCGGGGAAGGCGCAGGGTGATGGCCGCCGGCGCCGTGCCGTACACAAAGCCCTGATCGCGGGTCGAAACGCCCGAGCTGACGCTGCGGGTGACCGCCTTCACATTGCCAAAGGTTTCGCTGTCCCAGGCGTATCCGGCCGCGGCCGAGCCGAGTCGTGTGTTGTCCACGCCGGTGTAGCCGCTCGACGCCCTGGAGGCGTCCGCGCTGAAATCGAGCAGGAAGGTTTTTTCCTCCTCCGGCGCGGCGTAGGAGATGTCGGATAAGGAGAATACCGGCGGCTGACCGATTTTTGGGACGGTATACCCCGCCGTTGTGGTAAAGCTCTCCTGCGGGCCGAGGAGCGAGGCCGCAGCGCTTACCCTGGCGCTACGCAGCACGATCCGGTCGAAAGCCGCGCCCGCATCGTATTTATAGATCCGTATGGTATGCCAGCCGACCGACGATACCGTGACGGAGGTCTCCATCACGTCGACGTTGGCCAGCACGCCCATCCGCCAGGTTTCATTGCTGTACTCACTGTCGACCTTGCTGTTGCCGCGGAAGATATAAAAATCCCCGTCATCGAGCTGGAAAACCGTACGGTTGGTTTTGTTCGTGCCCTCATTCAGGGTCGGCAGGCGATAGAAGGAAACGGTATAGCTGCCGGTCGTTTCAAAGTAAACTTCATATTCCAAACAGGGAGATTTTTCAGCGTAATCCGAAGCAATTGCGCTGCTGGACGCCGACAGATCGGGATAGTTCTTCATCACGGCGCTGCCCGTCCGGCCGAGCCCCTCGACCCGTGCCCAGTACTGACCGTTTACCGTCGTGCTTGCGCTGTAATGCTCGGCCTCGATCGCGACGACGCCGTTGGTCTCATAATATCCGTCATGCCCGGCCGCCTTCTCGGCCGCCGGATCGACCGAGGCTCTGGTGATCGAAACGGGATAGCTCTTTTCGTTCCCAAAGGCGTCGGCCACTGTGATCGAGGCGGCCGACGTTCCGACCTCCGCCGCGCTCCAGTCGATAGAGACGATCAACCGGGTCTCCACCTCGACCGTGCCGTTGTAGACCGTTCTGCCGTCCTGCTCCGTCCCGGAGAGAAGCCTGCCGTCCGCCGCGGTCAAGCGGATCGCCGGGTCGCAGGTGATGGTATATGTGTTGGCCGAAAGCCCGGTGTTGAAGAGGTCGATAAACCGCCGGTCGTCGCTCAGGGAATGGAAGGTCAGGGTCACCGATTCCCCGCCGGTGGTCTGCCCCTCGCAGACCGAGCCGACCCCCTCCGCCGCCAGCTCTTCGCTGAGGTAGGTAACCTCCGGCGCACCCGAAATGGTCGGTAGCGACCGGATGGAGGTATACGGATCCAGGATGCCGTCAAACCGGCCGCCCGACATGGTTTTGTTATAAAATTTCAGATCGGACAAAATGCGGTCGTAGGCGTCCTCCGCCGCCCTGGCATAGGCATTGACGCTGGCGAACCGCCCCTGGCTCATATACAACTGGTTTTTCTGCTGATAGATATGCTTTTGCAGGGTATCTCTCGCCGCCTGAAGCATATACTGCACAAGCTGGAAATAGGCGTCGCGGTAAGCCTCCGGCAGCTTTTCATAGATCGCCGACGACACGTCGCAGGCTGCCGAAAGCCTCTCGATCTGTCTCTCCCCCTCATCTCCGCAGCTGACGAGGCTGTAGCCGGTACCCATGCTCTTGCCAAAATACTCCGGCTTTTTGGCGAAGCAGACCGCATAGTATTCCTGCAACGCAGCGGCCACGGCCGCCGCGTCCTCCTGCTCCAGCGCAAAGCTTTGGGCGGCAAAGGCCTCCAGAAAATCGGAAATGGTCGTATCGTCGTACCGGTCATGATCCCACGCCATGCCAAGCAGGAAGGTCATCGGAATCTCGGCCGGCTTCAGATCTCCGACATTGAGGATCCAGCAGTCATCCGATCCGGCGCCATAGGCCTTGCTCATCTCCTCATACATCAGCTCCAGCGGCGTCGACGCAAGCCAGAGGTAGGACAGCGGCGTCCCGAGGTAGGAGACATGGTAATAGACCCCCTGGTTCGGATAGGCGGCCAGTTCCTCGGCCGTGCCGACCTCCCGCAGATACCCGTAGTTGTCATCGCCCCAGACGATCACGGTATCCTCCGGCAGGGAGATGTCATATTTGAAATAGTCAGCGGCCTCTTTATACGAGCAGTAGATTTTCAGGAAGGTTTTGTGTTCACCGGTCTCCTGATAATACTTCTCCTCATATTTTTCAAGAATGCGGAGCTGCGCCTCCACCGCCTGCTTGACCACGCCGGCCTTGCCCGCGATGCTTTTGTCCGACAGGGCCGAGCAGTTGATGCCGGCGTCGTGTACGCCGCGCAGCCCGATGGTGTACATATTCTCAAATTTATAATTGCGGGCGACCGCCTCTTCCCAATAGACCTCCATCGCCTCGGCGTTTACGGTATAGTCATAGCTGGATTTCCAGTCGTTGTTGATCTTTTGCAGATTGTATTTGCCCTCGTTTGCCTCGCACCAGGGCACCCACTCGGTCGCGTTGTTGCGCAGCAGCATCTCACAGTGGGAGGAGCCGACGATGACGCCGTAGCGGTCGGCCGTTTCGGCGTTAAAGGAAACGCCGGTCTCCGGATTCAGCTCAGCGTTGAAGGCGGTCGATTCCTCATGCATGGCCGGCCAGATCGAATTGGCCTTGAGCCGCAGCAGCAACTCGAACACCCTGGCATACGCGTTGGCGCCTGGTGTGCCGGGACTGTCGGTCTCATCCTCCAGCAGGCGGGACCAGTAGGAGAAATTCTCCTCATCGTTCAAAAAAATGCCGCGGTACCGGACGTCGGGCTTCTCGGTCTTTTCGGCCGAGGCTTTTTCCAGGATGACCTCGTCCAGCCGTTCAACCGGCACATCCCCCCACCAGTACCAGGGGGAAACGCCGATCTGTTCCGACAGCTCGTATATGCCGTAGATGGTGCCCCGCATATCGCTGCCGGCAATCACCAGCGCGCGGCCAACCCCTTCGGCCGGCTGTTCGACGATCTGGATGGTAAACGCCTCCCATTCGCCCGAAACAGCCGAGAGATCGAGCTTGCCCTCCGCCGCCAGGCTGTCGATCAGCCCCCCGCGGCCGGCGGTGCCGACAATGACCGCCCGGCTGCCGAGCACAGCGGCCTCCTCCGTCAGCAAGGGAGCTTGCCCGGTAACCTGCTCCACGTCGGCTTGCAGATCTCCCATCGCGCGGAGGACCTGTGCCGGCTCCTCCGCTCCGGCGTAGAGGACGGCCGCTTCCCCGTTCAAGAACAGGGCGAAGCCGTCCCCTTCCGTGCCCGCGGCCGCAGCCTGCGGCACGGGAACGCAGGTCAGACTGCTCATGCATAAGGCCAGCGTAAGCACAAAGGCCAAAAAGCGGCTGATCCCTCTTTTTTTCATACACAATACGCTCCTTTTCCCTCCCCCTCTGCGTCGCAAAAACCATAACATTGGCTATTTCTAAATTAAACAAGAGGGGCATTTTTATCTATTATGATGATATACCATCATAAGACGCAATTCTATTGTCTTATATCGCAATTTTTATTGCGTTTTGGAGCAAATCGTGTTATCTTTAAAGCATCCAATAAAAAGGGAGCTATAGCCGATGCTCAAAAAGCTATATGAATACGGGGACAATGACGTTTACATTCACCATGCGATCGACCGCACCTTGTCCGAGTCCGACTATTTCATGCACACCCACGACAGTTGTGAGATTCTCGGTTTCATCCGGGGCAGGGTGCGCTGCGTTGTGGAAGGACGGTCATACAAGCTGGAGCCGGGCTGTATCGTTCTGACCCGGCCGGCTGAAGCCCATCGGGTCTATGTCGAGCCGGGCGAGCCATATGAGCGTATTATGGTCAACTTCCGATCAAAAACACTGCGCGACGCCGACCCCGAAGGCATCCTGATGAGGCCCTTTCTCGACCGGCCGCTGGGCACCCACAACCTTTACCGGCCGCAGGAATTTTCGACGGCCAGCGGCCTCTCCTTTTTGCGGGAGATGGCGGCCACCCCCGCCAGCACCCGATCCGAGCAGCGGCTGAATCTGACGGTTAATCTTCTGCCCTTGCTCAACTCGCTGCGGGTCATCTTCGCCGTTAAGCAAACCCAAGGGAACCGTTGGGAAACAAGGGACATCTCGCAGCGGATGATTGATTATATCAACGACCATCTGCACGACGAGCTTTCCCTCGACGGTCTGAGCGAACAATTCTTCCTCAGCCGCTCCCAGATCAGCCGGATTTTTAAAAAGGCGACCGGCTCCTCAGTACTGGATTACATTACGATCAAGCGCCTGATGCGGGCGCGGGAATATATTTTAAACGGAGAAACCGCCGCCTCTGCCTGCCATCTCAGCGGGTTCGACGACTATTCAACCTTCTACCGCGCCTGGCGCAAGCGATTCGGGAGCACCCCCTCCGACCTGAAACCGGCCACGTCGGTGCAGCACAGCCTCCGATAAATATAAAAACACCGGACCCTCCCAATATGGCGGAGGATCCGGTGTTTTTATATAATTTCAGGATACCGCAAAAAAACGATGCCGGCCGCTGTAGAACCGCTCAGCCTGAGACAATGGCCGCGCGCAGGGCCACCACGTCCGAAACGGTCAGGCCGTCGCTGTCATCCAGATCGCCGGCGGGATCATATTCTCCCTGCACAATCAGCTTGCGCAGCGCCACCACGTCCGAAACGGTCACCTTCCCGTCCCGGTCGAGGTCGCCGGGCAGCAGCACCGCGATCCGGAAGGTTTTGACAAACGCCCTCCCGGGAGAAATCCCATCAGCCACAGTCGCCGTCAGCTCGACCGTCCCGACCGCTGCGACCGTCAGTCGATCATCCTCCAGCACGGCTCCAGTCGTTCCTGCGTCGGACAACGTCCAGGCAATCTCGGTTTTCCCCGCCTCCGCCGGGGAAACGACGCCCGCAAGCGCAACCGTCCTGCCGGCCAGGATCGTTTCCGGCAGGCCGGAAATATTGTCAACCGGAATGTAGGCATCCTTATCCAGCACCTGGAACCGATAGCTCCCGCTGCCAAGCTCGATCACAGCGCAGCCATCCCGCGTCCCGGTCAGCTTTGCCGTATCGGCGGAGGTAAAGGCCGTGCCGTTCAGCAGAATCCGATCCGTATCCTCCCGCAGCGGAAGATAGAGGGTCGCCGTCGTATTGGCCGGGACGGTCGCCGTATAGGTGATCCGCAGATCGTCGTCCAGCGTCCAGCCGCTCGAAATCTCCCCGTATATGGAGCCATAGGTCGCCCTGGCCCAAGTCAGGCGGGTCTGATCCTCCGGAATATCCGCGGCCGCGCGGGTATCGGGCGTCGGCTGAAGAATAAAATGCTTGAACCCGGGGCTTTCGGCGTCGGCCTCGATCCCCGCCACATAGCGGTACAACCACTCACCCACCGCACCGTAGGCGTAGTGGTTGAAGGAGTTCATACCTGGATCCTTAAAACCGTTTTCGAGGGTGTAGCTGTCCCAGTTCTCCCAGATCGTGGTCGCACCCTGGTCGACACTGTACAGCCAGGAGGGATAATCGTGCTGGAGCAGCAGCGTGTAGGCCATGTCGTCGGCACCGACCTCGCTCAGGGTCTGGTTGAGGATGGAGGTCCCGATAAACCCGGTTGACAGGCGGTTTCCGTTGTCCCGGATCTTTTGCAGCAGGATGGTAAGCCCCTTCTCACGCAGCGTCTCGTCGGCGTAAAGATCCAGCTTCAGCGCCAGCAAATAGGTCGTCTGGGTCGCCACCTTCAGGCTGCCGTCGGCATTGACGTAGCGGGCGTTGAACTCCGACTTGATATCCTCAAAGAGCGCAGCGTATTTTTGCTGCTCGGCCGTTCTGCCGACCGCGGCCGACATTTCGGTCATCAGTTTGGCGGAATAGGCATAGTAAGCGACCGAAATGTACCGCTTGACGCTGTCGTCGTTCAGTTCGGGCGATACCCAGTCGCCCGAGGCCGCGCCGCCGCCGTTGTACTTCCAGCCGCCCTCCGGATTTTCGGCGCTGTGCCGGGCCAGGTAATCCATAAAGGTTTCCATCGAGGCGAAATGCTCTTCAATCAACTGGACGTCGCCGTACATCAGCCAAACGTTGTAGGGGACAATGATCCCGGCCTCCGCCCAGCCACCGTTGCCGCCGCCCACAATATGGGTGTTGGGTGCGACGTCGGGATAGGCGCCCTCCAGATTTCCGGCCTCCTCCCCGAACTGGGAATCCCGCATATCCTGCAGCCATTTGCGGTAGAAACCGGCCACGTCGGCACTGTAGGTCGCGGTACGGGAGAAAATGTGGGTATCCGCCGTCCAGCCCAGCCGCTCGTTGCGCTGGGGGCAATCGGTCGCCGTACTGAGGAAATTGTCCCGCATGCCCCATACAATATTGCTGTAAAGCTGGTTGACCGAAGCGTCGCCGGTTTCAAAGCTGCTGCTTTCCGCATTGGCGTTTCCGACCACGACGCCGTCAAGATCAAGCAGTGTGATCGTCTTTGTCGCGGTCAACTCTACATACCGGAAACCATAGAAGGTAAACCGGGGCTGATAGGTCTCTCCCCCGGCCGTACCCTTCAGAATATATTGGCCGGAGGCCTTGGCCTCCAGATAATTGGCGTTATAGACGCTGCCCTTCGGCCCGTCGTTTTTCCGGCTTTCTTCGCCCGAATCGTTGCGCATCTCCCCAAACTGGATATGGAGCGCCGCACCGGCCGGGCCTTCCACCATAAACCGCTCCCAGCCGACCATGTTCTGCCCCATATCAAGGATGAGCGTCTCCCCGGGATTCAGGGTAAGGGGAAAGGTGGGATGGGTTACCCCGTCGATCTCGCCATAGGTTGACCCATTATCCCGCACGCCCGTGTATCGGATAATCTCTACCGGTGTGCGGGAAAGCTCCGGCCTTGCCTGCACCCGTGTGCCAATGGCAGCGATCACCCGGCCGGTGTAATCGGTTTTGTACCGCGCGGTCTGCCAGTCGGAAGCCGCGAATCCGGCCGCCGACCAGTCGGAAATCGCATCCTTCCGCGCATCGTAGATTTCCCCGTTATAAATATCGGCATAGGTCACCGCCGTGTCCCGGCTGGTCTGCCAGGTATTGTCGGTGACGACCACATCGCTGCTGCCGTCGGTATAACAAATCTCCAGCTTGAGCAACAGACCATTCGGCTGACCCGAGTAAAAGCTGCCGCCCCGCACGGCGATCACACCGTTGTACCAGCCGGAGGCCACCTCTGCCCCGACGGCGTTGGCGCCAGGCCGGATCAGGTCGGTGACGTCGTAGGCAAGATAAAAAACGGTGTCGTCGTAATCAGTCCAACCCGGTTTCAGCTCATCATAGATCCTCTCATTCCCGTCCGGCGTGCCGACCCGCTGCCCATTGATCCATAGGTCAGAGACTCCCAACGCGCTGGCATACACCCGGGCGGAGGCGACTGTTTTCTCCCCCGTGGAGAACTCCTTGCGGAAGGCGGTCGCGGCCGAGATCCGACTCTCAAGCACCTTGTACTCCGAGCTTGAGGAAACCAACAGCTTTTTATCCCCCGCCACGTCGACAATCTCGCCCCCATCGAAAGGGCTGATGCCATCATCAAAACCGGCTTCCAGCGAAATGGTCTGCTGCCCGTCGACCGTTTTGGTGACCCGAACGTTATCGAACCGGGCGGCCTCATTATAAAAACGGAAGCCGCAGTATCCCTCGCAAAGTCGGCCGGTCGTATCCTCATAGGTATCGACCACCGTACCGTCGAGCGTCGTGGTCACCCGATTTCCCTCGACCGAAATTTCGATCCGGTGCTCGGCGTTCATCAGGCCGGAGGCCGTGAATCCTTCGGGCAACGGGATGTCGGTGACGCCGGTCGCCGAGCCGTTTGCGAAAATGTGCCGACGCAGATAGGGCCGCGCCGCACCGGTTGTGTTGACCGCCCACATAAAGAAATTCCGGCTGTCCCTGGCCGCAAAGATCAGCCCCATGTTGTCCCGGACGATTTGGAAATCGGCCGCGTAGCTGTAATGCAGATCGGCCGGCACGGCCGCCTCCCCCTTTTCGAACACAAAATATTCAGAGGAGGCGTCCACCAGCAGCTTTTTATTCCCGTCCACCTCGACGATTCGGCCGCCGTCGAAGGGGCTCTCCCCATCCTCAAAATCGGCGACGAGGCGGGCAGTCTCCAGCCCGTCGGCCAGCACCTCGACATTGTCGAAGCGCGCCGCCTCATTATGCACGCGAAAGCCAAAGTCCCCAAGAATCAGGCGGCCGGCCGGATCGGTGTAACTGTCGACCGTCACCCCGTCAAGGGAGGTGGTCACCGTCTCCCCCTCGACCCGGATGACCAGCCGGTGCTCCGCATTCATAAGGGAGGAAGCCGTAAATTCCTTCGGCAGCGGGATGTCGGTGACGCCGGTCGCCGAACCGTCCACATAGATGTGCCGGCGCAGATAGGGCTGTTCAGCGTTCAGGGTGTTGACCGCCCACATGAAATAATTGCGATGGTCGGCGGCAGAAAATATGACCCCTATATTATCCCGGACGATCTGAAAATCCACCGAGAAGGTATAATCCCGGTCGGCGTCCGGGTCCTCCGCCGCGCCCGCGTCCGAAGAATGCTTGATCCACCTCGCCCCCGACCAGTCCTCGTCCGAAAGCAGGCCGGTCTCAAACCGGGCCGGCTCCGACCGGGTGCGCCCGCCCTGATTGTCCCAGACCTCCGCCGTCCAGTAGTAGGCGGTCTGCGCCAGAAGCGCCTCCCCCGCATAGGCGATGTTGGCCGAGCGGCCATCGGTAATCATCCCACTGTCCCAGACGACCGCGCCATCCGGCGCGTCCCTGCAAACGACCACGCGATAACCGGTTTGCAGAATTCCGGCGATCTCCGACTCCATCCGCCAGCTAAACACCGGCGCGGCCGAATCAATCCCGACCGGATTCTCGGCGTAATCGGTGCGAAGGCCGAGAATAGCCGTCCCCGACGCCGCGGCCGAAACGACCGGCGCGCACATCATACCGCAGAGCACAAGCGGCAGCGCCAAAAAGAGTGCCGCCGCGCGAAGGATAAGTTTCCGCATTACGCACATCTCCTTTTTTGTCCCCCGAATCCCGCAAAGCAACAAACGGTCAAAAGGGACATTTTTCATCTTCAGTATAAAGAAAAGGAGCAAAAAACGCATTGGGCGTTTCGCTCCTCCTCATTTGGCTGATTTGCTTTTCTTTTCCGCACGGCGGTATTCGCCCGGCGTGGCCCCGGTATGCTGTCGGAAAAGCTTATAGAAAAACTTCGCATCGGCATATCCGACCGCCGCCGCCACCTCGGTCGTAGGAAGCTCCGTCTCCCGCAAAAGGCGACAGGCCTCTTCCAGCCGGATGGATTGCAGCATCCGCAGCGGAGAGGTTCCGGTCTCCTCCCGGAAAATCTTGTTAAAGTAGCTGGGACTGAGGTACGCGCGGTCGGCCAACTGCTTGCCAGTTACAGACGCGGCATAGGCCTTTTTCATATACTGAATCGTATTCTCCACCATCAGCTTTTTATATACCGGCGCGTCACCGCCCTGCGCCGCATCCTCCTGATACATGCGGAAAGCCAGGATCAGCAGCCGGATCAAAGAGGCGTGCAGCATCTGTTTATAGCCGCGGTTTTTCTCCCGGCACTCGGCGTACATATCCTCCAACAGGCCGCGGATTTTTTCCGATTGCACCCCGGTAAAACGAAGATAGCTCCTCGGGTTCTGCGGGTCGCGGAGGGTGTGGAGCAGATACTGATACGCCACGCCGAGAAAATCGGCCTCCTCCCCCAAAGAACGGTCAATGCACTCGGGCCGGAAAACACAGTCATACATTACAATTGTGCTGCCCGCCTGTGCGCGGTACTCGTGCGGCACATAGGCGTTGAAAAGGAAGAAATCTCCCGGCCGGACCGAGACCTTTTCTCCATCCACAATATGATATCCACAACCGTCATGAATGTACGCGAATTCGATAAAATCGTGGGCGTGCAGGCCGATGTGGCCGGCGGTTTTGGTCAGGACGATGGCAATATCCTCCCCCGGGGCAAGAAACTGCGCCGCCGTCAGGGTCTCATACTGCATATTTTCACCCCTTTTCAGCCGATCGACCGTACAAAATACACGAGCTGATCGGTCGTAAAAATTATAACGTACTCCGCTTTATAAGTAAATAGGCAAATACCGCCGCACACCCAAATACGCAGCCGAAAACCAGTTTTTTTAAACAGAAGGTCGTCGTTTAAAATCGGTTTACAGATCAAAATCAAAAAAATCGTCCCGGCCATTTGGCCGGGACGATCCCGTGACATAAGCTTAATGTAAAATTTATGCCTCTTCCTTCATCTTTGCAAAGCACTCGCTGCAGTAGACCGGACGGTCATCGCGGGGCATGAAAGGAACCTTGGCTACGCCGCCGCAGGCAGCGCAGGTGGCCTCGTGCATCTCTCTCGGTGCACGGCCGGCGTTCTTGCGAGCGTCGCGGCAGTTCTTGCAGCGCTGGGGCTCATTGGTGAAGCCCTTCTCCTGATAGAACTCCTGCTCACCGGCGGTGAACACGAACTCCTCGCCGCAGTCTTTGCAAATTAGGGTCTTGTCTTCGAACATGTTTTGTACCTCACTTGAAAAAAATAGTTTTTGCCTCGGCCGGAATTGCACCGGCACCTTTGGTTGACAACGCTCTACATTAAGCTACGAAGGCATATGGAAACGGCTGAACCGTTTTTGATAAAATTACCTCAGTTTGCGCCGTATCCGCTGCAAAGCATTGTCGACCGCTTTAGCCGAAATTCCGTGCCGGGCGGCAATTTCCTCATAACTGCGGCCGCCGACATAATCGGAAAGAACTGTGCTTTCAAGCTCGGTCAAATTCTGTTGAACACGCAATTTCAGACGTTCTAAAGCCTCCCGCTCGATCAGAATCAACTCGGGATCGCCGACATCCGATGCCGGCAGCTTTACACTAAGGTCGTTTTCGCGCATCTCATCCAATACGGAGAGCTGCGTTTTGGGGATTCTTTTTTTCCGGGTATCGCCCCGGTGGACGGCGCACAGCATCCGGTCAATGCACAACCGCGCAAAGGTCGGAAACGAAGATTTCTCACTGTCATAGGCCCGGACCGCGGCCAAAAGGCCGATCATCCCCTCCTGACAAAGATCCTCAAACCCGCTTTCCCCTGTGGCAAGAAAAGCGGCGGCACGGGATCGCACAAGCGGAAAGTACCGGGCGAGCAGCGCCGCCTCGGCCTCCCCATCTCCGGAGGCGGCCAACGCCGCCAGCGCCTTGTCAGAAACATCGGCATATTCGGAAACCGGGATAAAGTTCATACTGCACCTAAAATCACACGAAATCATCCAGCGGTAAGCATGGCATACCACACCTACATATAGCATTGTACTCCAGGTGCGGGCAAATGTCAACAACTTTTTCACTCTCTACAATTTTTATTGCAGATGGAAGAAAAAAATCGTCATCATTCCCAAATCTTCGCCATATTTTTTACCAAAAACACCAAATCCGTGCACGAAATCATCTAAAACCCGCACAAATTTCTTGACCGCTTTTAAACCGGCTGAGAAACCGTCGTCCTGTTTTCCTCTATCCGCTTGCTTTCAGCAATCAAGCCAACAATGCGGACAACCATCATAATATTCAGTACGAGAAAGACGGCGATCCATACCAATAAAAAGGAGACGATCGCCTGATGTCGGGCTTTTCTGCGGTTTTTTCCGCCATTGTCCGATCCGCTCTGCCGTGCGGCGTTCTTTTCCGCATTCATATTTCATCCCCCTCACTGCTTGCCGAGATATTCTTCCAGGCAAGTGCCCTTTTTCATAATTTGATCCGCGATACCGACGCCGACATAGCGGTAATGCCACGGCTCGTAAATCACGCCGGTAATGCTCTCTTTATTTTTCGGGTATCGCATGATAAACCCGTATTTTGTACAATTGTTTTGCAACCAGGTAAACGCCTCGGTCTGGTCAAAATCCTCCTCCACCGAGTTTATGTCAACCGCCAGGCCGAGATTGTGCTCGCTGGTCTGGGGGCGGGCGACCACCGTCGCGGCGAGATCCTCCGCCTCCTCCCGGCCGTAGCCCTGGTTCAGATAATAATTGACCTTGTTGTTATACAATGAAGCCTGCGTATTATAGGATCGGTAGGCGGAAATAATCAGAAGGTTGACACCGTCCGCCTTTGCCGCATCGCACATCTGCATCAGCGCATCCACCGCCCGGCGGTCAAATTTCATGCCGGCGTCCCGGTTATAGTTGGGGATGGTAGCCAGATCGGGAGAAAAATCGTCCGGCAACTTATACTTTCCGTTGACCAGACGCAGATTCCAGGAACCGGAACCGTCCGAAATCTGCACCGCGCCGGAAGACGCCGCTGCGCTCGTAGCGGTAACAGAGCTGGCCGGAACGGATGCGGCCGCCGAACTTAGTGACGATGGGCTGTCGCTCGTTTCCTGCGCAGAGGAATCCGAATCCAAAATGGAAACCACCGAAACCTCGTCCCGCGCTTCCGACGCAACAATCTCACTTGACGTGCTGCGTTCGGCTTGGTTGATTCGCGCCATGTGGTTGGACGTGATCATCAGTATTATAAATAAAACGGTCAGCGCGATGGCCGTGCCGCCCAGTATAAGCATTTGTTTTTTTCTTCTCCGCATTTTGTTCCTCTCTTATCAAACACGATCTGATTTTTTCGTTGGACAAAGGCACGCAAAATTTACATTTTTATATTACCCAAATCCGACAGCTTTTGCAACAGGAATTTCGTGTAATCCGACCGTTTCATCAAAAAACTATAAAAATGCACAAACAGGACTTGCATAATCACGGCACATAGTGTATCATGTAAAATGGGTTAGATTTCGAATGTTTTTTTTCGAAAGGGAGAGTATAAATCATGGTATATGCAAGAAAAACAAAAATAATCTGTACGCTCGGTCCCGCCACCGATAAGCCCGGCGTGCTGGAATCGCTGGTCAAATCCGGCATGAATGTAGCACGAATCAACTTCTCCCACCAGGATCATGACACACATCTGCGCCGGATTGAGCAACTCAAAAAAATCCGGAAGGAGCAAGGCGTCCCGATCGCGCTCCTGGCCGATACCAAGGGCCCGGAAATCCGCCTTGGGCAGATTCCGGACGGTCCGGTCACGCTCAAAGCGGGACAGACCTTTATTCTCTCTACCAAAGAGGAGGACGGCGACGCCACGCGTGCTTCCATCAGTTATGCCGACCTGCCGAGCGACCTGAAAAAGGGAGACACCATCCTGATCGACGACGGCCTCGTGGAAATGGAGGTCACCGCGATCACAGGTACCGAAATCTCCTGCATGGTCAAAAACGACGGGGAAATCTCCAGCAACAAGGGCGTCAACGTGCCCGGTGTGGAGCTGTCCATCCCCTATATCAGCAGCCGGGACCGTTCGGACATCCGGTTTGCGGTCAATCAGGACTTTGATTTTATCGCCGCCTCCTTCACCCGGAACGCGCAGGACATCCTTATGATCCGGGAGGAGCTGGATCGGATGGGCTGCAAGGATATGAAAATCATCGCCAAGATCGAAAACGCACAGGGAGTCAACAATATCGACCAAATCATTTCGGTCGTGGACGGTATCATGGTCGCGCGGGGCGACATGGGCGTTGAAATTCCGCTGGAAGAGATCCCGGTCATCCAGAAAAAGCTGATTAAAAAGGCATACATCGCCGGGAAACAGGTCATCACCGCGACCCAGATGCTGGAATCCATGATTCACAATCCCCGCCCCACCCGGGCGGAGACCACCGACGTCGCCAACGCGATCTATGACGGGACCAGCGCCATCATGCTTTCAGGCGAGACAGCCGCCGGCCTTCACCCGATCGAAGCGGTACAGACCATGGATCGCATCGCCCGCCGGACCGAACGGGATATTGATTATAAAAAGCGTTTCAACCACCGGTCGGAGATGGAGATCGACCTTTGCAGCGTAACCAACGCCATCTCCCACGCGACCTGCGCCGCTGCGCACGACCTGTCGGCAGCGGCCATCATCACGGTGACCAAGTCGGGAACAACGGCCAAAATGATCTCCAAATTCCGTCCGGATTGCCCCATCATTGGCTGCGCAACCTCTGAAAAGGTGATGCGCCAGATGAACCTCTCCTGGGGGGTGACCCCCATCGTGCTGAAGGAGCAGGCCTCCAGTGACAAGCTGTTCTCCCACGCGGTGGAGGAGGCCGCCCACGCCGGACTGATCAAGGACGGCGATCTGGTGGTCATCACGGCCGGCGTGCCGCTCGGCCAGTCGGGAACAACCAACATGCTGCGTGTACAGGTCGTCGGCGAACCGACCTGACCGGTGCGCGGGCATACCCTGTAAAAACCGGACATGCACATCAGACGGCCGTCCGGGGCGATTGTTTTTTCGTCCCGGACGGCCGCTTTATATCTGCGTCCGACCCTCTTCTTCGGTGTGAGAAGCCTCCTCCCTGAAAGCCGGCTGATTTGAAGCGGCCGGCGCCCAGTGCCCCGACCGGTTTCCCTTTTCTTCCGACCAATCTTTTTTGCGGACGTATGTCTCGGCCGACGCGGCGCAAAATAGAGATGGTTCACATTCTCCTACCCCGACAGGCGCGGAAAGAAATGTTAAAAATCTTTGAAATCTATGGTGTATATGTAAAAAGTATGCTATACTAATAATGTATATCCTGTGTGGAGACTTTTCGTTTTAGAAAGTCTGCCGCCCCCCGCGGCTCTGTACGGCATCCGGGGAAGAGACAACGCATCCGTGTTGTTTCAGCTTTTATATTTAAAGGAGCGATCAGTTTGAACCAGACAGTTACCCTTGCAAACGGCGTTGAAGGGCTTTACATTCCCTCCGCCCGGTTCAAGACCACCCGCATATCGGTCAGCTTTCTCCTCCCCCTGCAGCGGGAGACTATCTCGGCCAACACTCTGCTGCCGGCCATGCTGACCACTTCCTCTGCCGAGTATCCCGATTACCGCTCGCTGCAAACACGGCTGGCGGAGCTGTATGGCGCGTCGCTCGGCGCCTCCTCCGGCAAGGTGGGGGACGCCCAGATTCTGACCCTGACCCTGACGGCGCTCGACGACCGTTTCGTGCCGGAGGGAAAGGTCGCCGCCGACTGCGCGGCGCTGCTGTCGGGCATGATTTTTCGACCGAATCTGGATGAGAACGGCCGCTTTAAATCCGCCGATCTGGAGCGGGAAAAACGCCTGCTGCTGGAGACCATCGAGGGCGAGCTGAACGACAAACGCCTCTACGCCCTGAACCGGGCCGAGGCGGCATTATTTGACGGGGAGGTTTACGGCCTGCCGCAGTACGGCACGGCCGAAGGGGCGGCCGCTTTGACCTGCGACGACCTGCATGCCGCCTGGCTCCGCGCGCTGGAGGAGGCGCAGATCCGCGTCACCATAGTGTCGAGCTGTCCGCCCGACGATATTTTCGCCGTGTTCGGCGCCGCCTTCTCTAAACAGGCGCGCCGCCCCGCGTCCTTGCAGGTGTTCGGGGCGCTGGCGCCGGTTGCCTCTCCCCGCCGCGTCGCGGAGGAGATGGAGGTTGCCCAAGGCAAGCTGGTCATGGCCTTCCGCACCGGTGTGACCGGCGGCCTTCTGCAAACGGCCGCCTTTTCGGTCATGTGCGACCTCTTCGGCGGCGGGCCTTATTCCCGCCTGTTCGCCAACGTGCGGGAAAAGCTCAGCCTCTGCTACTACTGCGCCGCCCGCTCCAACCGGTTCAAGGGAATCCTCCTGGTCGACTCGGGCGTCGAGAAGCAGAACGCCGCCGCGGCAGAGCGGGAGATTTTGGCCCAGCTCAAAATCATGCAGGAGGGCGCGTTCGAGGACGACGAGCTTGCCGCCTCCATCCTCTCAAAAGCCGACCGGATCCGGAGTATGTTCGACTCCCAGCGGGAGACCGAGAGCTTTTATATGTCTCAGATTTTCGATGACCGCCCCTGCACGGCGGAGGAGCTGCTGGCGGCCGTTTCCGCCGTCACGCGGGCCGATGTGACACAGGCCGCCCGGTTGGTTGAGCCGGCGCTGACCTATCTGCTCTCGCCCAAAGGGAAATAAGCCTTTCTCCCCCGCGAATTTTGACGCGGTCACGGCAGAAACGGCCGAACGAAAGGATGGACACAAACGTTATGAAGAAAACCATCATGGAAAACACCGCCATCGGCGAAAAATATATTTATGCCGAGCATGAAAGCGGCTTAAAAATTTACATCTGCCCAAAGGAAGAATATGCCTCATCCTACGCCATGTTCGGGACGAAATACGGCTCGATCGACACAAAATTTTCGATCGACGGGGGCGGGATGCAGGAGGTTCCGGCCGGCATCGCCCATTTTTTGGAGCACAAGCTGTTCGAGAGCGAGGACGGCGACGCCTTTACCCGGTATGCGAAAACCGGCGCGTCGGCCAACGCCTACACCTCTTTCGACCGGACCTGCTACCTCTTCTCCTGCTCCGACCGGTTTGAGGAGAGCTTCGATATCCTGCTTGATTTCGTCCAGTCCCCCTATTTTACCAAAGAGACGGTCGATAAAGAACAAGGCATCATCGGGCAGGAAATCCGAATGTACGACGACAGCCCCTCCTGGCGGGTGCTGTTCAATATGCTGGAGGGCATGTTCCAGAACCATCCGGTCAAAATTGACATCGCCGGCACGGTTGAGTCGATCGCACAGATCGACGCCGATCTTTTGTACCGGTGCTACAACGCCTTTTATAACCTCAACAACATGTTTATCTGTGTCGCGGGGAAGGTCGACCCAGACCGCCTGCTCGTGCAGATTGAAAAGGGGCTGAAGCCGGTGCGCCCGGTCACGGTCGAGCGCGGTCGATTTGCAGAGCAGGATGGTGTCAACCGCGCGTATATCTCCCAGGATTTTGCCGTCGCGGTGCCGCTGTTCTGCCTCGGCTTTAAGGAAAAGTGCGCGCGCCCCGAACGCACGCTGAAGGAGATTCTGTCAACCGAAATCCTTCTGGATCTTCTGATCGGGCCGACCTCGCCCCTGTACGAGCGGCTGATTGAGGAAAAATGGATAAACGCTAATTTTGACACCGAGTATTTCAACGGCCATGGCTATGCGGTGCCCATCCTTTCAGGGGAGTCGACGCAGCCCGAGCGGGTGCGCGACGCCGTCTTTGGCGAGCTTGACCGCCTGCGGCGCGAGGGGCTTGACCCCAATCTGTTTGAGGCCGCGCGCCGGGCAAAATACGGCCGCAGCGTTATGCAGTTCAACAATGTCGAGCGCATCGCCTCCGGTATGGTGGAGGCGGCCATGACCGGCTCCGGCCTGTTTGAGGATATCGAGGTTTTGCAGGCGCTGACGCTGGAAGATGTCGCCGACCGGCTGGACGCCCTCAAGGCGGACTGCGCCGTTCTCTCGGTCGTGCGGCCCAGTGCAAAATAAAGCGGCAGCAGGATAAGCATATCCTGATTTTAGATTTTATGGAGGTTGCTTCACTATGGATACCACCTACCACGTAACCCTCTTCGGGCTGGAGTTCGATATTGACCGGGTGGCCTTCACCCTCCCGTTTGGAGAGGACGGCTGGCCGATCTACTGGTACGGCATCCTGATCTCTCTGGGCTTTCTGCTGGCGCTGATTTATGCCTTTCGCAACGCGAAGCGTTTCGGCATAGACAGCGACCGGCTGATCGACTGCGTGCTGGTCACGACGCCGGTCGCCATCCTCGGGGCCAGAGCCTATTACCTGCTTTTCGACGGCAACGGTATCGAAAGCTTCAAAAATTTCTTCAGCATTCACGAGGGCGGGCTGGCCATTTACGGCGGGGTGATTACCGCCGCGCTGGTTGGCGCACTGATGTGTAAAATCCGCCGGCTGAAAATCGCCGACGTTCTCGACCTCGCCGCCCTTGGTTTCCTGATCGGACAAGCCGTCGGCCGCTGGGGCAATTTCTTTAATCAGGAAGCGTTCGGCCGCTATGTGCAGAGCAGTTTTCTCCCCGACTGGTGGGGCATGACGAGCGAAGCGGTCGCCGATTTCTATTTTGACGGGGTGATGGTGCATCCCTGCTTTTTATACGAATCCATCTGGTGCCTGCTCGGCTTTGTTCTGCTGCACATCCTCAGTCGTCACCGCAAGTTCTCCGGTCAGATTGCGCTGGGATACGGCATATGGTACGGTGCCGGCCGCTTTTTCATCGAGGGTCTGAGAACCGACAGCCTGTACATAGGCAGTCTCCGCGTCTCTCAGATTGTGTCGGCCCTGGCCGTCACAATCTGCACCGCACTGCTGATCCTTCTGTTTGCGCGGAAGAAGAAGGCCGAAACTCCAAGCGACTACACCCCGCTCTTCACCCCACAGATGCAAGGGCTCGACGCACGTGAGGCCGGCAAAGAGGCCGCGGCCGAAGTCCTGGACGCCAACACGAAGGAAAGCGCCGCAGACCTTGCAGAAACGGATGAACCGGCGGAAGAAACGGCCGCCGCTGTCCCGCCCGATGAAGTTGAAAACACCTCATCGGCTGACAATCCAACCGGAAAAGAAAGTGAGAGCGAGTCGGGGAAACCCGAACCGGAGAAGGATTAAACCCGAAGCTTATATACGCGCACAAGGGAAAGGAAGGATATGAAAAAATGGCAACCATTATAGACGGAAAGGCCGTCTCCGCACAGGTGAAGGCCCGCATCGCGAGAGAAACGGAAGGGTTGAAAGCCGAGGGAATCCAACCCGGTCTCGCAGTCATCATTGTCGGGGATGACAGTGCCTCAAGAGTATATGTGAACAACAAGAAAAAAGCCTGCGCCGAGGTTGGATTCTACTCCGAAGAGCACGCCCTGCCGGCCGACACAACTATGGAGGAGCTGCTCGCCCTCATTGAGCGGCTGAATCGGGACGAGCGGATCCACGGCATTCTCTGTCAATTGCCGCTGCCCGCCCATCTCGATGAGGAACGGGTGCTGAAAACCATCTCCCCCGAAAAGGACGTCGACGCCTTTCATCCGGTCAACGTCGGCCGGATCATGATTGGGGATTTCCGCTTTCTTCCCTGCACGCCGGCCGGTATTATGGAGCTGCTCGCCGCCACCGGGGTGGAGATCGAGGGAAAAAGCTGCGTCGTGATCGGCCGCTCCAACATCGTCGGCAAGCCGATGGCCATGTTGATGCTGCACAAGAACGCCACGGTCACCATCTGCCACAGCCGGACGAAAAATCTGGCCGAGGTTTGCCGCGCCGCCGACATCCTGATTGTCGCCATAGGCCGGGCCAAATTTGTCGGGCCGGATATGGTGAAACCGGGCGCCGTCGTCATCGACGTCGGCATGGACCGGGATGAAAACGGCAAGCTCTGCGGCGACGTCGATTTTGCCGCAGTCGAGCCGGTCGCCTCCGCCATTACGCCGGTGCCGGGCGGCGTCGGTCCGATGACCATTGCCATGCTGATGCAGAACACATTGACCGCCGCCCGTCTCGCGTCCGAAACGGTTCGATAAGACGAACCCCGGCGACGTGTGGAGCGCCCTGCGGCACATGCGCAAATCCGGCGCACCCGCCCTGCGGCGTTGGGCAAAGGGTGACACGTTCCTTTTGTTCAGCACCTCTCCGCGGGCGATACAACCGCGCCGCAAAACCCGCGTTATATCCCGGATGCACATCTCAACGATCAAGAAAACGGAGGCGTCGCTTTGTACAAAAAACGAATCGCGGCCGCGCTGCTTGCGGCTCTGCTTTCTCTTGGCTGGGTACTTTCCGCCTCTGCATCCAGCGTCACAGCCAATAACGGAAAGATCAGCCTGACCCTGCCGGACAAATACACGACGGTGGAAAACACGGCGTCCAGCATCGCCGACCATGCGGATTTTATCAGCACCCTCGGCCATTCGACCGACAGCTTTACCTCGTATTTGAAAGAGGCCGGCATCCTTCTCTTTGCCGCGACAGCCGACAACACCTCTCAGGTGCAGATCAAAAGCTGGTCGACCGATTTTTCCGAAAAGCTCGGCAATCTTGCCCTTTTTTCAGACGATGAGGATTCGCTGAACCAGGCCGCCGAGAGCCTGGTAACCGAAAGCACGGGCGAGACAGTCATCGGAATCAGCCGGGTAGCAAAATCGGACGGTACCCTCAGCCTGCGGATTGAGAAGCTGGTCTCGGCCGAACGGGATTTTTCCTACCTGCAATATGTCACCATCCTGGACGGACGGTACTACGCCCTGGTTTACTACAACTTTGGCGGGGCGTTTACAGAAATCCAGCGAAACGAGGCGGAAAGCCTGTTTGCCTCCCTCTCGATTGCGCAGAAAAACACCGTCTCCATAAGCGGCAATCACGCTTTAGGCACAGTGCTGTTATGGGTGGCAATCGGCGTGCTGGCGGTTTTCTCCATCATCCTGATGATTTCTCTGATCCGGGATTTCCGCCTGCGCCGGATCGAGCGCGTAAAATCCGGCGACCGGATCCAGCGCCGCAAATTTTAGTTGAAAATACAAAACCAAGTATAAAAACACGACCGCCTGCATCTTTATCGGACGCAGGCGGTCGTGTTTTTGGTTTTACCCGGGCATCAACTCATCTGACGCCCTTTTGTGTGCGGTTAAAACAGCCTGGGCATCTCGGTCATGCGCAAAGAAGTACAGCCATAGGGGATCATGCGAACCGTGCAGGCCTCCCCCAACGGCTGACGTTCCTTCGGCAGACGGGCACAGACATTCTTGTACCCGTCTTCCAGGCCCCAGAGGATCTCATACATCGAAGCCTCAAGTTCAACCGGCGGATGCAGGGTCGAAAAAGGAAGGTCAAAATCCTCCCGGCAGGAGAGAACAAAGTGGTCGGATGCAAAGGCGTAATTCCAACTGGATTTTGCAAAGATTTCGTAATCACAGTAGGGGAATTTCCGCTCGACCCCGTCCTTTACATATTCCAGCTTCCTCCAATCCTCCTCAATTGCGACCGAGTAAAAAAGCGGGCCGCGGCGAAGGGCGAACATCTCCTCCGGCCGGGGGACAAAAGCAAACTCCATATCCAGAACGACCTCTATGGCCGTCTCCCCCTCCCACCGGCGGGAGAGTCGGAAAATTTCCCCCGCGGCCGCGGGACGGCCGTCGACCGTAGCCGACCGGACAAATCCGGGAATCCGGATTCCGAAGGTAAATTCAGCCGGCTGGCTGACGGTCACCGTGTAGGTCAGCGTGTCCCGGAAGGGATAGAGAGTATCCAGCTTGATGAAAACCGCTGCGCCGTCCATTTCGGTGTGCAGAGAGGCAGGCGCCAGCGCGGCGGAGACAATCTCGCGCTCTTTATGCAGGAAAGCGGCCAGCGCAAACTTGGGCCAGCCCTGACCGAAGTTTGCGGTACAGCAGCCATAGTTCGGTTCCAGGCCGAAGAGATTCGCGTCGGTGCCGTTGGTGCGGAAGATGACCTTTTCCCCAAACCGGCTGCACTCGATCTGGTTGGTCTGCTGATCATACTGGTGGGTCCACATGTCCGGGCTGGTAGTAGCCGGAAGGGCGTTGAAGGCCAACTGCTCCAGCCGGTCAAGCCAGATCGGATTACCCCCGACCGAGAAGAGCACCTCAAAAGAATACATGGCCTCCACCACGCTGCAAAGCTCGCTGCCCTGGATGGGACTGTTGCCCGAGAGGCATTCATCCCCCGTGAAATGTCCGACCGCCATGCCATGATATTCCTGCAGGGTTTCAAACATCTTTTCTCCCAACGCGTCAGGGTCGAGCGTCTTTTCGGTCATAAGGGAAACCAGCGCCTCGGCCTTATACGCCATGGCGAGGTTAACAACATGGGTCTGAAATCCCCAGTTGTTGCCCGGAATCTGATCCCGCCAGTTTTCAAACAGGCTGCGGAAATCCACCCCCTGAGTATACAGCATCACGGCAAGATCGAGCAGCCATTCTTCCCCCGTTCGCTCGTACAGCCAGTAGACCGGAATCAGCCCCTCAAACCAGCGGTAAAGCCCCCATCCGAAAAGGGTGTTGCCCTTCAGGTGGTCGTAAAACTGCCGGAAGGCGCGCAGCAGTGCCCCCTCCACCCGGTCGTCGCCCGAGCAGTCATGATAAACGACCAGCACCTTCCCGATCAGCAGCAGCGCCCACATATCGTAACGGCCCCGCTCCTCATCCGGACAGGGACAGAGCCAGCCGTCCGGCTTCTGCTGCGCCAAAATCGCGTCGACATAGGTTTTGGCCCGGGCGATTTTATCCTCGTCCTCCAGCAGATAGGCCAGCGGGATAAACCCGTCCAGCCAGTAAGGCACCCGCTCCCACCCCTCGCGGTCGCCGCCGATCCAGCGGCTGTCCCGCACGTCGGGCCAGATTTTATCCAGATTCCCGACCAGGCCGTCAGCCTCCAACTGAAGCTGCTGCCGCAGCCACCCCTCCGGCCGGATTTCCTTTGCAGTATAGGGGGTATAGGCTTTTTCTCTCAACATAAAATACAGACCTCCAAAAAATGCCGCCGCGGCAAAGAAACAAGCCAGCGGGGCAAAACTTTTTTGATTTCCCGCACATTATAAACGCCCCGAGGCGGTCAGCGCAACCCTATTTTTGCATTTGGTCGGGAAGGGTGGGAGAAAAGTCGGATTTTTTCATCTGCAAATTCAAAAAGCGGAAGCCTGCACTTCCGCTTTTTGACAGCAATCGGGATCAGGTCTTCAACCGATCGCAGCAAAGCCCTTGTCGATGTCAGCCAGAATATCCTCCACATTCTCCAGCCCGACCGAGAAGCGGATCATGCCGACGTTGATGCCGGCAGCCGCCAACTGCTCGTCGGTGAGCTGACGATGCGTCTCCGACGCGGGGTGGAGGACACAGGTGCGGATGTCGGCCACATGCACAACGTTGGAGGCCAGCTCCAGGCTGTCCATAAATTTCATGGCCGTCTGACGGCCGCCCTTGATCACAAAGGAGATGACGCCGCTGCACCCGTCGGGCAGATATTTCTGCGCCAGGACGTGGTATTTGTCGTCTGCCAGACCGGGATAGCTGACCGACTCAACCTTATCCGATTTTTTCAGGTATTCCGCCACAACCATGGCGTTGGCGCAGTACTGCCTCATTCGAACCGGCAGCGTCTCGATTCCCAGATTGAGCAGAAAAGCGGAATGAGCGGCCGGATAACAGCCAAAATCCCGCATAAGCTGCATCCGCGCCTTGATGATATAGGCCATATTTCCGAAACTTTCGGTATACGATACGCCGTGATAGCTCTCATCCGGCTCGACAAACTCCGGGAAATTGCCGTTGGCCCAGTCAAAATGTCCGCCGTCGACGATCATGCCGCCCCCCTGCACTGCGTGGCCGTCGAGGTATTTGGTAGTCGAATGAACCACAATATCAGCCCCGAACTCAATCGGGCGGCAGAGCATCGGGGTTGCGAAAGTATTGTCGATAATCAGCGGGAGACCGTTCTTATGCGCGATCCTTGCAAACTTTTCAATATCCAGAACGGTCAGGGCAGGATTGGCCAGCGTTTCGCCGAACACAGCCTTGGTATTGGGTTTAAAAGCCTTCTGAATCTCCGCCTCATCTGCGTCGGCATCCACAAAAATGCACTCAATTCCCAGCTTTTTGAGGGTCACGGCAAAAAGATTCACCGTCCCGCCATAAATAGTGGAGGCCGAAACAAAACTGTCTCCGGCATGGCAGACGTTCAAGATGGACAATAAAGACGCCGCCTGTCCGCTTGAAGTAGCCATGGCGCCAACCCCACCCTCAAGGGCGGCCATCTTCTTCTCCACCGCGTCGACGGTCGGATTGGCAAAACGGGAATACATATATTCGGTCGGCATATCAAACAGATCAGCGATATGCTGGGTCGAATCAAAGCAATAGGTCGTACTCTGTACAATCGGGATGACCCGAGGCTCTCCGTTTTTCGGAGTGTAACCCTCGTGCAGGCATTTGGTTTCCATCTTCATCTGTCCTCATTCCTTTCGGATAACTGGTATTACATAGTATTATAGCAGACTGCGGCAGGTTGTGCAATCGGATTTTTCCACAGAACAGAAGATATACAAAACGGCCGCCCCGCCGGAGCGGCAAAGCGCCAAACCCTTCGTGACGGAGATTCTGCAGGCCGGCGAACCGAAGGTCCGCAAGCACGGCCGGGGATTTAAATTCAAATTTTTTGAAGTTGGGTATTGATTTTAAGGAAGATTTGTGCTATTATATTTTGGCAGCCTGTGAGAACGGGTCTGTTTGCGCCAGTAGCTCAGCTGGATAGAGTGTTTGACTACGAATCAAAAGGTCGGGGGTTCGAGTCCCTTCTGGCGCACCATAAGAGACAGACATAATTTTATTATGTTTGTCTCTTTCTTTACCCCAAAAAACCAATATTTACTCAAAAAAGAGCTGATTTTAGCAACATCAGCTCTTTTTACTGCTTATATCATAGCTTTGCCGTTTTAATATCACTAATATTTATCTTTAAATTGATAACAGCAAAAATTTAAGTCACGAATATTTGTGCTTGTGCTTGTAAAAGTCACATCTATGCTTTATAATAGAAAGGAAATGTATTATGAAGCACGAAGCGATGGTGTGTTTTGTGGATGAGGAGTCGGCAGAGCAGACAAAAGCGATGTTCGCTGACACGGATAGCAAAACTGAATTTCCGCTTCCAAATTATAGGAAGCGGAAATCGCTTCTATCAATACAGCTAAAAAAACAAGCGAAAATATCGGCATCTTTTTCGTAAATTCTTTACACATCAAAGCAAGCTGTATATCGCTCGCTCCGATTTGCTACTGAAAATCAGACTGCACGCGCGCCTCTGCTTCTCCTGTCCACAAGAGTCTCACGTGGGGTTCGCCTGCTCAGCTGCAATCGTCTTGGCAGCGGGGCCTCCAACCTTTTGCGGCGCGCGGCGTCTTTTTATGAGGTGATAAACATGACTCCAAATATTCAATATGAAGATCATCGGTATTTTGCAGCCGCTCAGGATGGCAGCCTGCTTGCGGAAATCCTTTTTCCCGCGCGGTCGGCTTCTGTTATCGAAGTCACGCGCACCTTTGTCGATCCCTCCCTGCGGGGGCAGGGAATGGCGGATCTGCTGATGCAAAAAGTTATCGCCTATGCACAATCGCAAGGGCTGAGGCTCCTCCCCTCCTGCGAATACGCAAAACGTTGGATGGACAAACATCCGGAACATCAGGCGCTTTTATACCCTGCTGATTCGCAGCACAGGCTTTAAAAATCACTGTTTCTCTCATGACATGGCGGAATAGCCCGGTCACTCCGGGGCAAGCTATTGCTGAGGTGATTTTGATGTCTTATATAAATCCCAAGCTACGGACGCAATTTGAATCCCTGTCCGTTGACCTGAAAAACGAGATTCTTTCCCGCAATGTACGAATCGAAACCCTGCAGGATCTCATCGGCGTGTTGGAGCAGATTTCGAGCGAGGCGTGAGTGACGACCCGCCGCATTTTCATTCCGCGGCGGCGGAAGGTTGTGATCTCCGAACGCAAGCGCACGGCGGCCGAGATTCAGGATGACAGTCCATACCCGACGCCGGAGGGTGCATTTCTCCTCTTGGCTCCGTAATAAAAATCCGTCTGCAAACAGAATAAACCTTCATTACAACAAATCTGTCCGCGTCCCACCGGGGCGGGCAGGTTTGTTTCTTTTGGTTTAAAGGATTGACGAATCTTCGAATTCTGGTATAATAATTTTTAACCTATCTTTTTGTCCATCCGGCTCAGTAGCCGGCACCGATAAAACGCACTATACCAGGATTGCATAAAAAGGAGATTTGGAATATGAAACGTATGATCAGTCTGGCTCTGGCGGCCGCAATGCTGCTTTTTGCCCTGTCGGGCTGCGCCGACAAAGGGAAAACCGCGGGGGAGGCCATCCTCTCCGGCACGGAGGTCACCGCCGCCGCGGGGGAGAGAGTGGCGGTTCCGGTGATGCTGCGCGGTATGGACAGCCTCAAAGACGCCTGCAACGGACGGTTGGCCGGATTTCAATTCAGCGTCAGCGTAACCGGTCTGAATGTAATTGGCGCCGAAACCAATCTGCCGAACGCCGACGGCACGGCCAACTGGACGGTGGATGACAGTGCCCAAAGCGATGGATCCTATCTGATTATGGTGGTGGATATGAACCTTGTCGGGATCGAGGCCGCAGGCGACGCCGAAATTGCCCAGGTTTATCTGGAGGTTCCGTCGGAGGCCGCCGGTGAATATACCCTTAACTATACAATTACAGATGTTTGCGACACTGATGCCAACTCGGATGTCACCGATAAGATCACGGCTCAGCCCAGCAAGGTAATCGTAAAATAATTCTTTATTGCTACACAACAAAAATGTAATTTCAATGCCAAATTTCTCGCCGCACACAAGGCGCGGCAACCGAAATTTACGGCTGTAAAAAATATCCGCCGCCGGGATTCAAAAACCAAAATCCCAGAGGGCGGATATTTTTTGCCGTCACCGTCCCAGGCTGCCGCGCATGGCAAGGGACGGCGCTCAAAGCGCGGAAGATAATTCCCTTCCTTCAAAAACATGGGAGAAATTGGACCTGACGTCCGCCTAAAACGACCGGGTATCCGATGGAAGCGATTTGTGTCCGACCGTGTTAAACCAGTTCTATTGCCTGCTTTCCGCTCAGGTGCTGCACCGTCAGTTCCAACATGCAAAGCGGACGCCACCCACTTTGGATAGCGGCCGCGCGCGCCGCATCCCCCTGTGACGGAGAATATTTGGCCGCCAGCTTTTCAATCGCGGCGCGTTTTTCCTCCGCCTCTTCCAGCACGCGAACCGTGCCGAAGGCGATGACGCTGCGAAAATAGGTGGTGTATTTTTCCGGCACAACCCTGTCTTGATCGACCACACAGAAGGAGGCTTTGGCGTTTCTTCGGATAGCGTCCAGCTTGTGCCCCTCCTTCGCGCAGTGAAAATACAGCTTGCCGGCATCATAAACAAAGCTGAGCGGCACGGCATAGGGGTAGCCGCCGTCTCCCTCCACGGCCAGTACGCCGGCGGTCACCCTGTGCAGAATCTCCTCACAGACAGAGACCGGCAGAGCCTGTCCTTTTCTTCGCATCTCACGAAACATAACGTCCGTCCTCCTTTCAGCCGACGTCCGGCTCTGCTTCTATCCGGATAAACCGGGGAAGAGACCGACCGTCCTTCTCCACGATCTCGTTCCACATGGCGGCCGGCCGAACCCACACGGCCCGTTCGCCGTACAGCGCGCGGTAAACCACCATCTCCTCCATCGTTTCGGAGTGACGGGCAACAAACAGCACCTCATACTCGTTTCCTTTGAAATGCCGGTATTTTCCGGGTCGGATGTTTTCCATAGCTGTTTTTCTCCTTGCTTTTCGGTATATTTTTCTTGTGGCTTGTCCTCGGCCAGAACAGACAAAACGGGCAAAAGCCGTCCGCCGGCTCTGCCCGTTTTTTTCACTTATGTTTCTGTGTTTTTCTTGATCCCAAACAATAACCGAAGTACGCCGCGCAAGATTTTCGGACTCTTTACAACAACAACCTGCATAAAAAAGCCTCCTTCACAAAATCAGCAGTTCAGGCAGGAAATCCCAAGCAGGATCACAGCGATGCTGAGCACCGCAATGGTCAGGCCGCTGGGGCAGCAGCAGGCCAGCAAAAATCCCACCCCGAACGCCACCGCAAAGGCGCCGCGATTTTTTCTGTGACGCATAAGCCTTACCGCCTTTCCCTGTACTTAATACAGCATATGCGGCAGGCGGCGTTTGGTTACAGTTCGATTTTTCCGGCATCGTACTCGGCAGCAAAATCATCGAAAATTTCGACCGCCATACGCACAAGCTCGGCACAGGGCCGCTTTTGGAAATAGGCCGGCGTGCGGACATCGGGTACGGGCGGCTGCCGCTTTTCAGAGAGGCCGAGCAGCTCCCGACAAATGATCGAGCCGTTCTCCCGCTCGAAACGGCGGGCCAGCTCCTGAATCATGGCATAGTGCCGGCGCTTTTGCTCCCGGTCGGCGGGGTCGTAGCCGCCGTACCGCAGCCCGGCCGCCATAAACATGCCGGACACGGCGCCGCACACCTCCCGCAGGCGGCCCATCCCCCCGCCGAAGGAGGAGGAGAGGGCCAACGCCGTCTTTTTATCTATGCCGGAATCCTCGCTCAGCACCGCGAAGACAGCCTGCGCGCAGTTCAGCCCGCCGCGGAAAGAAACCTCCGCCTCTTTGGCGCGGGCGTTTTCCTTCTTTTCCATATAGAATCGCTCCTATTTCTCCAACAGGTCGGCCGCATCGTCGAGGCAGTGGGAAACAAACCGTTCAAACTCGCCCTTGTCGCCAAGCTCGGCAAGCGTCGGATTGATCGGCATCCGGCCAAGCAGCGGCACACCCAGCTCTTTGGCCGTTTCCTCGACCCGGCTCTCTCCAAAAATGTGGATTTTCTTGCCGCAGTCGGGACACTCGACATAGCTCATATTCTCCACAATGCCGAGGACGGGGATATCCATCTGCCGCGCCATATGATAGGCTTTTTTGACGATCATCGAGACGAGATCCTGCGGCGAGGTTACAATGACAATGCCGTCGATCGGAATGGACTGGAACACGGTCAGCGGAACATCCCCCGTTCCGGGCGGCATGTCGATGAAGAGGAAATCCAAGTCTCCCCATACGACGTCGGTCCAGAACTGCTTCACCACACCCCCGATGACCGGTCCGCGCCAGATCACCGGGCTGTCCGGCTTATCCAGCATGAGGTTGATCGACATAACCTTGATATCGTTGTGGGTGCTTTCGGGATAAATATTCTCCCCATCCGACTTGGCTTTGGTGTCTATGCCAAACAGCTTGGGAATAGAAGGGCCGGTGATATCGGCGTCAAGGATACCGACGTTATAGCCCTTGCGGTTTTCCAGCACCGCCAGCATGGAGGTCACGGTCGATTTGCC
Source organism: Candidatus Howiella sp. (assembly GCA_050946935.1). Classification (GTDB taxonomy): domain Bacteria; phylum Bacillota; class Clostridia; order Oscillospirales; family Acutalibacteraceae; genus UQRS01. Next base: position 328,557 of record JBMNVR010000001.1, on the reverse strand, counting down.
CACGCCGCCCTTGCCGCTGACCACCCCGATAATGCGCTTTACCGCGCTGCCGGGATTGGCCGGTTCCAAAAAATCGGCTTTGGTTTTGGGCGCTTTGGCGCAGCTTTCGCAGTTGCCGCTGCAGCCGGTCTCATTACATTTTCTCTCTTCTGCCATTGTCTTTCTCTGTCCTTTCCGATGACGGCCGACGCAAAGTTCCTTGCCTGGCCGGCGGTTTTTCTTACTATATCCTGAAAACAGATTTCTACTCCAAATCAATGTCGTAGGTAATCACGCAAAAATAGGTTGGGTTGATAGCTTTGGCAATCCTGTCGACGGCGGCGTTCATTTCCTCCCGCGAGCGGGGATAGCCGGGCGGCAGAACCAGGTCAAAAATGAGGTTGCTGCGCTGCTCACCCTTCACCATGCGGAAATCGTGGATGGAAAGCCGGTCGTCCATTTCCCGGATGCCGTGCAGCAGATGAAGGCGGACAGCCTCTACCTCCGCGTCGTTCGTGGCGATCGGATCCATGTGAATCAGCATTTGAAGGTTCAGCGTCTGCCCGACCTCTTTTTCGCAGGCGTCAATCTCCTCATGGCAGCGGACGATGTCGATGTCGGCCGGCACCTCCACATGGACGGAGGCAAAGATCCGCCCCGGGCCGTAATTGTGCACGATCAGGTCATGTATCCCGGTAAAATCCCCGTGCGCGAGAATCATGGATTTGATCTCCTCCACCAGCTCTCTGGAAGGCGGGGTTCCAAGCAGGGGATTCATGGTATCCCGCGCCGTACCGATTCCGTTATAGAGGATAAAACCCGCAACCAGAATGCCTGCCCAGGCGTCAATGTTGACCGAGGTAACCGCGCTGATAACCGTAGCGATGATCACCGCCGTCGTCGCGACGCAATCGCTCAGGCTGTCGGCCGCCGTCGCCCGCAAAGCGGAGGAATCGATCCGCCGCCCCAGGGTTCGGTTGAAAAAGAACATCCACAGCTTGACCGCGACCGACAGAACCAATCCCAGCAAAATCGGCAGGCTGAAATACAGCTTGTCGGGATGGAAGATTTTTTCCACCGAGCTTTTGAGCAGCTCAAATCCGACCAGGATGATGATGACCGAAACGATAAAACCCGACATATACTCCATCCGGCCGTGACCGAAAGGATGCTCCGGATCGGCCGGCTTGCGCGATAATTTGAAACCGAGCAGAACGACCAGAGAGGAACCCATGTCCGACAGGTTGTTGAAAGCGTCGGCCAGAATGGCCACACTGCCCGAAACCAGCCCGATAGCCAGCTTCATGCAAAACAGGAAGATGTTGCAGAGAATTCCGACCACGCATCCCAAATTGCCATACCGGTCCCGGACCGTCCGGTCGGCCGTATTCTGATAATCCTTTATACAGTGCCGGATCAAAAACTCTGTCAAATCTTCACCTTCTTAAAAGATATGCGATACGGCGGGTCTCCGGCAAAGAAGCCCTCCTTTTGAAAAACAAAACGTTACCGCCCCTTGGCGCCCTTCACCCCGCCGAGATCCCCGGCGCTCTCAAGCAGATTGGTGTCGATCGTAAACATCAGGTTTTTCCGCCGCCGTTCCCGCTTGAAACCGAGCTCCAGCATCCGGTCAAGCAATTCCCGATAGGGCAGACCACCGGCCTCCCACAAATAAAAGGCGAGGGAACCGGGAATGGTGTTGATTTCGTTGACATAGACCCGATCGTCGTCGGACGTATCCAAAAGAAAATCGATCCGCACGACCCCCGAACAACCAAGAGAGCGGAAGGTGCGAACAGCCAGCTCCTGAATCTCAGCCGTTTTTTCAGAGGACAGATCGGCCGGCAGCTTCCGTTGGAGGGAGGACATCCCCTTAGACGGGCCGGTTTGCCCGCCCTTGACGGATTTTCCGCCGCTTAGATATTTATCTTTATAGGACAAAATCTCATCATGCATGACCGGCTCCTCCAAGGGAGAGGCAGCGCATTCCTCCCGGTCGCCGAGAACCGAGCAGTTGATCTCCCGAAGGTGGACAATCGCGCGCTCGGCCAGCACCGTGTCGGTGAAGGAGAAGGCGAGCTCCATCGCTTCCTCCAGGCCGGATGCATCGCTGACCTTGCTGATCCCGACGCTGGAGCCTAAATTGACCGGCTTGATGATGGCCGGGTATCCGACTCCCTCCCGCACGCAGGCGAGAACGTCCTCCCGCTCCTCCAGCCACATACGGGAGGTGATGGTCGCCGCCGGCAAAACAGGCAGGCCGTCGGCCGCGATAGTCCGCTTGAAGATATTTTTATCCATGCCCACGGCCGACGACGCAACATCGCACCCGGCATAGGGCAGACCCAAAACCTCAAAAAAGCCGGCGAGGCTGCCGTCCTCACAGTTTGTGCCGTGCACAACCGGCAGGGCGATGTCGACCGCGACCGCCTCCGGCTTTTTAAAGAGGCCGGTAGCCTGACTTTTCATAAAGACCCGGTCACCCTCCCGGCAGAACCAGACCTGCCGGCAGCTTTTGTACAAGGCCGGAATATCCTTATACGACGCAATGTCGAAGAGCGTCTCCCCGCTCAGCATATCCCCGTTTTTGGCAACATAGACGGGGAGGACATCGTATTTTTCCCGATCCAGCGCCCGCATAGCCTGCACGCCCGAGATGATCGAAACCTCATGCTCGACCGAGGAACAGCCGAAAAAGACCGCAACCGTAATTTTCATAAATATAACCACCTTTTCGCATAAGACTGAACGTATATTTGCGTTTTATGTATGAAAGCCCGATCGTGCTTCACACATGCCCGCCGGCAACGTAAGGCCGGCGAAAAGAACTCTCACCCGGCGTAGTTGTCGGGCAGGTCGTTTTCAAACAGCACGACGCAGTCGGCCTTTACAAAGCCCCGCATGCGCTCCATCGCCTCCTGAAACGAGTGAACGATGTGCAGATTGCTCTGGTCAAAGTCGCTCTGCCGCACGGCATCTGCCATGGGGACGGCCCGTTTTTCCCCCACCAGAAGGATGATGTCGCAAACCTTTGCCGCGGCGCGGCCCAAAGCAAAATTGCAATCATATTCCCTATCCCCCAGCTCGACCAAGCCGGGCGTAACGATAATCTTTTTCATCCCGTCGAAGTGAGAGAGCACTCGCACCGCCTCCAGACACCCCTCGGGATTGGCGTTGTAGGCGTCGTCGATTAGCACCGACCCGCCGATGAACTGCTTCAGCTCCAGCCGATGGCTAACCGGATTCAGCGTGCGGACAGCCGCTTTGATCTGCAAATCGCGAAGTCCCAGGCGAACACCGACCGCCGCCGCCGCCGTAATGTTCAGAACGTTATGCCCGCCCAGCATTCTGGATGAGACCGGAATGCGCCGCCCCGCGCCCACAAAATCAAAGGCCGAGCCGTGCGGGCTGTAGACGATATTCTCCGCATGGAAATCGGCCGAGGCCGCCTGCCCGTAGCTGACGGCAGTCGGATAATCAGCCAGTCTCTCCCGCAGATAGGCGTTTTCGGTGTTTAAGAACACCGGGCCGCCTTTGGCGGATACCCAGTTGGCCAGTTCCAATTTGGTACGCAGAACATTCTCCACCGAGCCAAAGGTATCAAGATGCTGCGGCCCGACCGAGGTCACGATGGCGATATCGGGATCGGCGATCTCACAAATCTCCCGGATATCGCCGACATTTTTTGCCCCCATCTCGACCACAAAAACCTGCGTGGTAGGGCGCAGCTGCTCCCGCACGGTGCGGACGACCCCCATGGGGGTGTTAAAGCTGCCGGGCGTGATCAGAACGTTGTATTTCTCGCTGAGGAGGCGGCCCACCGCATGCTTGGTGCTGGTTTTCCCATAGCTGCCGGTGACACCGATCACGGTCAGTCCCGGATGGGACTGCAAAATCCGTTTTGCGTCCCGGATATAATGACGCTGCACCGCTCTCTCCACCGGCGCGTTTACCGCCCAGGCAGCCAACGCAAGCAGAGGCGTCGCCGCCGACAGGAACAGGAGTATAAGAATCCCCGTCCGCGGGAAGAAATTGGCAGCCAGAAGCAGCAGGCAGAGCAGCGCTGTCGCCGTGGCGTACAGCCGTTTCACCCGCGCGGTAAAAACGATTTTCTTGATCGAATGCCGATAGTCATAGACGGCCGCCGCAGCCCGTACGCCTCCTCCCACCAGACAAAGGGGCAGCAAAGTCCATCCGTTCCAGCCGAAGAAGAAACCGATCGCCAGCAGCAAGGCAAACAGCCCCGCGCACAGGCTGCGCAGTCGGAAAGCGCCCTTCAGCCAGCCGAAATAGCGGGAGGGATAGTAAGAATTCAGTTGCAGCATATGCAGCTGCCGGGTCAGGGCGAAAAGGGTCGCGACGATGATCGCCGCAGCCGAAAGATTCAGCAGGACACCCATGCGTAAACCATTCCTTCCTGTCCGGGAGGACACAAAAATCTTACAGAACGACGGCGCGCTCCAATCCCTTGCAGCTATCCCAAAAAGCTGTGCAGGATGGCGTACACCTCATACGGCCGGTCGATGAAGGAGAAATGCCCGGCGCCTTTGATCACGCACAGCCCTGCGTCGGGGATAAGCGCCTCGATCGTTTGGGCGTCCTCCACCGGCGTGGCCGTGTCGTTTTCGCCGTATATTAAGAGGGTGGGTGCCTTGATCTGCGGCATATAACCGGTCAAATCCTCATTCACCGTTTTCACAAGGGTCTGGCGCAGCACCTCAGGCGCGCTGTTGTAATCCGCCGAGCCGAAGTGCGCCCGGGCCGCCGCCAGCAGCCCTCCGGTATATTTGCGGATGCCGGGCAGCGAGAGCGTCCCTTTCACCAGTTTGAAGGTCCGCACCCGGAGTTTTGCCTTCACCGACTGCTTCGGGCGGACGCCGGCGGCGTCGATCAGGACGATTTTTTCAGGAGAAACACGGCCGGTACCGGCCAGCTTGAAAATAATCCGTCCGCCGAACGAATGCCCAATCAAAATCGGATTGAGCGCCCCGACCGCCTGCATAAACCGCAGGGTGAAGGCGGCATACCGCTCGACATCCCACGGCTCGGTCGGCAGGTCGCTCTCTCCAAAGCCGGGGAGGTCGGGGGCAATCACCCGATACCGGCCGCGCAGCTCGGCCATGATCCCGCGCCAGGCTACCGAAGAGGAACCCCATCCATGCAAAAGCAGGAGGGCAGGCCCGCTGCCCTCCTCCACATAATGTATATGCAGGCTGTCAACCGTACAGTTCATCCGTTCATCTCCAATATGATCGGCAAAGCGCCGCAATCTCTATCCATAAATATACGTCCCGCCGGCCGGCGATAGTATTTTTCCCGGTTTTCGGTCAAAATCAAACCGGATTACTTTGCAATCTTCATCGAAATATCAAACGCTTTTACTGAGTGGGTCAGCGCCCCGATCGAGATGATGTCCACCCCCGTCTCAGCCACCGCGCGAAGAGTATCCTCCGTGATGCCGCCGGACGCCTCCAGCAGTGCGCGGCCGGCCGTCAGCCCGACCGCTTTTCGCATGGTTTCGCAATCCATATTATCCAGCATAATAATCTCAACTCCGGCGGCCAGCGCCTCGGCCACCTCGTCCAGATTGCGGGTCTCAACCTCGATCTTGACCATGTGGCCAAGACGCGCGCGCAGCTTCTCCACCGCCGGGATGATGCCGCCGGCCGCGTCGATATGGTTGTCCTTGAGCATTGCGCCATCCGAGAGGTTAAAGCGGTGATTCCGTCCTCCGCCACAAACGACGGCGTATTTTTGCAAGGCGCGCAGGCCCGGCAGGGTCTTGCGCGTATCGGTAATCATAGCCTTGGTCCCCCGCACCAGCTCGACGCACCGGGCGGTCGCGGTGGCGATGCCTGACATATGCTGCATCAGGTTTAAAGCAGTGCGCTCCCCCTTCAGCAGGGCGGGCGCCGGACCGGTCACCGTGGCGATCAGATCGCCCTTTTGCAGCCGGTCGCCGTCCTTTTTGAACCGCTCGGCCGAGAAGCGCGGATCCAGCAGGTCGAACACCCGCAGGCCAACCTCCACCCCGCAGAGGATGCCGTCCGCCTTGGCCACAAACCGGCCAGTGTCTGTCTGGCTGTCGTCCAGCAGATAGTCAGCCGAAACGTCGATGTAGTTGACGTCCTCAAGCAGTGCGTTTTGCAGGATGCCGTCGATATAAGCCGGAATCATTGGACGACCACCTCTCTCAAAATAATTGAGGCCACACGGGCCAGCGAACGGGTTTCGCAGTAATGGGCATCAATCTCAAACGCGGTGCGGGTAAGCCTGCGGCAAAGCTCGTCAATCTGCTGCAAGCCCTGCGCGGCCGCGTCGAGGTCGGGAATAACAAAATAGGAACGCTGGATAATGCTCCGGATTTTGGTTCGGATACCGGCGTGCAGCGGCGCGCCCTCCAGCCGGTGGGCGGGAATTTCGCTGCCGAGCGGGCCGGCCGATCGGCTGCGGGCCGAGATATCCTCCGCCGCGCGGCGGCCGAACACCAGCGCCTCCAGCAAAGAGTTGGAGGCCAGCCGGTTCTTGCCGTGCACCCCGGTGTGGGAGCACTCCCCCGCAGCGTAGAGGCGGTCAACCTTGGTCCGGCTGTGCAGATCAACGTCGATCCCTCCCATCAGGTAGTGCTGGCAGGGGTAAACCGGAATGTATTCAGAGGTGATATCCACCCCCTCCTGCAGGCAACGGGTGTAGATCATCGGGAAGCGATCCTGGATAAAACCGGCGCCGCGGTGCCGGATGTCGAGATAGAACTTATCGCTGCCGGTTCGCCGCTCCTCCAGCATGATTGAGCGGGAAACGACGTCCCGCGGCGCCAGCTCCAGCCGTTCATCATAGCGATCCATGAACCGACGGCCGTCCCTGTTCAGCAGGTAGGCCCCCTCGCCTCGCACCGCTTCGCTGATCAGGAAGCGTTCGCGGTCGGGCGCGGCGGCAAAGGCAGTCGGATGGAACTGAACATAATGCAGATTTTCAATTTTCGCGCCGAGGTCATAGGCCAGCGCAATGCCGTCCCCGGTTGCGATGGCCGAGTTGGTGGTATACATATAGACCCGGCCGATCCCGCCGGTCGCCAGCAGGACAAAGGAGCCGCGCACCGGTCGGTAGCCGTCGGGCGTCAACAGCCCGGCGCAAAAGCCGTTTGAAATCTCATCCAGAAAGGCGAGCTGGGCGTTTTCAAGCACCGTAACGTTTTTCCTCTCCCGAACGGCCAGAGAAAGGGCGCGCACCAGTTCCTCCCCCGTGGAATCCTTATGGTGCACGATCCGATGACGGGAGTGTCCCCCTTCCAATGTTTTGGAGAGAGCGCCATCCGGTCCGCGGTCAAACACAACCCCGTAGCCGATGGCGCGGCGAACATCCTCCGGCCCCTCTTTGACCAGAACCTCGACCGCTTCCGGCCGGCAGGCGTATCCGCCCGCAATCATAGTATCCTCGTAATGCAGCTTATAGCTGTCCCCCGATGTGTCGAGCACAGCAGCTACGCCGCCCTGTGCCAGCGAGCTGTTGCAGAGCGTCAGCTCCCGTTTGGAGACCAGAAGCACCTCCAGCCTCTCGTCAAGGTTCAGCGCAGCATACAGTCCGGCCACGCCGCCGCCGACAATAATTACATCATATTGATCCCGCATGGCAAATCTGCCCCCGATTCCGAAAAAGGATAAACAGTTTGTTGATTTATTCTGTAAAGGCGTTGTGCGTATGTGACGCTGCCGCGATTTACCGAAAGACACGTTGAGCCCCATGGCACAACAACCATTTTGGGCTATTATACCACAGGCCGGTCATTTTTTAAAGGGCAGTCTTATATAAATTTCCGGCCGTGATTTCTTTTCTTTTTTATGCGGATATTATTAAGGCAGTAGGTTGAATCCTCCGGAAAAAAGCGGAGCGCTTTTGCGCTCCGCTTGCAAGGTTGAAAAATTTTGTCCGGCCGATTTACGCTTCAATCGCCCGCAGATAGGCCGCAATCGCGGCTGCGGTTTTCTCTATCCCCAAGGCGCTGGACTCCAGGCAGAGGTGATAACTGGCCGCCGCGTCCCACCGTTTGCCGGTGTAATAATTATAATAGCTTCCGCGTTTTTTGTCCGCCTTGGTGATGAAGCTTTTGGCCTTTGACTCCGGAATATGCTCATAGTCCATGATCCGGCTGATGCGAAAATCATCCGAAGCGTGAATGAACACGCTGACCAGATCCGGATCGTCGGCCAGTATGTAGTCCGCACAACGGCCCACGATAACGCAAGGACTTTCGGCCGCAACCTTCTTGATTACTTCCGACTGGATGACAAACAGACGGTCGTTATTGAGGATGGCCGAATAATCATTATAATTCCCGGCCATAAGCTGAGAATTGATCGAAAGATTGTACAAAAAGCTGTTGGTCGGCTGCTCGTCGGCGTTTTCAAAGGCGGCCTGGCTTAACCCGCTTTCCCTGGCGGCGATAGACAAAAGCTCCTTATCATAAAACGGGATATCGAGCGTTTTGGCCAGCAGCTTGCCGATTTGCCGGCCGCCGCTTGCCAACTGCCGGGAGATAGTGATTACCTTTTTGGTTTTCATACGGACCTCCTCCTTTAAAGCCCCTTCGCGATTATAAAACCGCCGAAAGGGGTTGGCCTTTTCTCTCTATATATATTATAATACAAAATCTTTGGAATGGCAATAAAACAAAACCCGGATTTTCCTTTTTACGGAGATTTGTAAAGCGCACAGCAAAAAACAAAGGAGGCGTCCATCCTTTCCAAAACAGGAAAAGAAGGACGCCTCCCTCAAACTTGCACAGACCCGGAAAACGCTCAAACGCCAAACCGGGACGGATTGATCTTGATGCCGGGGCCCATGGTCGTCGCAACAACGCAGGAGCGGATATACTGACCCTTGGCGGAAGCCGGCTTGGCTTTGGCAATGGCACCCATCAGGGTATCCATATTCTCTTTCAGCTTGTCGGCGCCGAAAGAAACCTTGCCGATCGGGCAGTGAATGATGTTGGTCTTATCCAAGCGATACTCAATCTTACCGGCCTTTGCCTCAGTCACGGCGCGGGCCACGTCGGGGGTGACCGTGCCGGCCTTCGGGTTCGGCATCAGACCGCGGGGGCCGAGAATTTTACCCAGCCGGCCAACCAGACCCATCATATCCGGGCTGGCGATCAGCACGTCGAAATCCATCCAGTTCTCTTTCTGAATTTTGGTGACCATATCCTCCGCCCCGACATAGTCGGAGCCGGCCTCTTCCGCCGCTTTGGCGGCGTCGCCCTTGGCGATAACCAGGGTGCGAACCTTTTTGCCGGTGCCGTTCGGCAGCACGACCGCGCCGCGAACCTGCTGGTCGGCATGGCGAGAATCGACGCCCAAACGGACATGCAGCTCAACCGTTTCGTCAAACTTGGCAGTCTTGGTCTTTACAGCCAGATCCATAGCCTCTTCGATATCATACAGCTTGCTGGAATCCACCAGCTTGCGGCTGTCTGTATATTTTTTACCGTGTTTCATTTTGATTTGTTACCTCCCTGTAAAGTGGTGAAATCGGGAGAATTCCCTCCCACCTGAGAGCGTCAGTCGACGACAGTTACGCCCATACTGCGCGCGGTACCGGCGACCATGCTCATGGCCGTTTCAATCGTAGCCGCGTTGAGATCGGGCATTTTCTGCTCTGCGATTTTTCTGATCTGCTCGCTGGTTATCGTTGCAACCTTGGTCTTGTTCGGTTCGCCCGAACCGCTCTCAATTCCGCAGGCCTTTTTAATCAGGACGGCGGCAGGCGGTGTCTTGGTGACGAATGTGAACGAACGATCGGCATACACGGTGATAACCACCGGGATAATCAGCCCCGCATCGTTTTTGGTGCGCTCGTTGAACTCCTTCGTAAACGCCATAATGTTGACGCCGTGCTGGCCGAGCGCAGGTCCTACCGGCGGGGCAGGGGTTGCCTTACCCGCAGGAATCTGAAGTTTGATATAGCCCGTAACTTTCTGAGCCATGTTTTGCACCTCCGTAATTCGTGGTCATGAGAAGCGGCAATTTAATTTGCCTTGCGGAACGGTTTGATTCCGTTCCTCCCACCATCGGCGCCTGGGGCGCCGCGCGGCAGATCTCCGCCGCATGTTCTTAACATCTCAGCGGATCGCCTGTAAAGCTCCGCCGGGAAAGACATACTCTGTCGGATCGGTCAGCCGATCAGCTCAACCTGATCCAGCTCCAGCTCGACCGGCGTTTCCCGCCCGAACATCGAGATGGTAACGGTAACCTGATTTTCCTCCGGGCTGATTTTGTCCACGATACCGCTGAAGCCGTCGAGCGGCCCGTCCACGATATTGACGCTGTCCCCGACTTTATAAAGGATCTCCACCGTGCGTTTCTCAACGCCCAGGGAAGCAACCTCCTCCTCGGTCAGCGGGACCGGCTTGGACGCCGGGCCGACAAATCCGGTGACGCCGCGGGTGTTGCGGACCACATACCAGGAGTCGTCGGTCACGATCATCTTGATGAGGACGTAACCCGGGAAAATCTTCCGCTCAACTTCCTTTTTCTGATTGTCCTTGCCGATTTCCACAACCGTTTCGGTCGGCACCTGGATGTCGTAAATCAGTTCCTGGAGCTGGCGGTTCTCCACCATTTTGGAAAGGTCGGTGGCCACCTTGTTTTCATACCCGGAATAGGTATGTACGACATACCACTTCGCGTCTGATTCGCTCATTCTATAACCTCCCGCCGACGTCAGATGCCCAGCACAAGGTTGAGCAGCTTGGCAAGGCCGAAATCAAGAAGCCAGATAAAGACACCGATGATCGCACAGACGGCCAGCACGATACCCGTGTTTTTAACGACCGACTTCAGATCGGGCCATACGATCTTCTTGATCTCCCCCTTGTAATCGCGGAAGAACTGAATAATCCTCTGAAAAATGGTTTTCTTTTTGCCGTTCGACTCCAGCACCTCAATATAATTGCGGACGAGGATAAAGACGAAGCCGATGACCGCGGCTGCCAGCAGCGCAATGGCGCAAAGCAGCACAAAGGGCGAATACACAATCGCCGTGATACCGGTCAGCGGGCGGGTATCAATAAACTTCGCCGGCGCGCTGAGCGCGACAACCAGCATATAAATCCCGCCGCCCAGGGCGAAAACCGGAGACGCGATGGACGCGCCCCTGAATTTGAAGGACAGCGCCGCCAAAACCGCGGCGATCGCAGTTAAGAAAAAGCAGAACCAAAGATCCGCCGACTTCGCCATGTCATAGGCTATGTCGCCGACTGCGACGTTTGCGCCAAACCCAAGCTGTGCGCCGGTGGCGGTAACTACGCCTTCGGCTCCGGTGATGGTGGCAAAGTTCAGAAAGAACAGAACCAATGCGCCCACACCACAGACCAGCATCAGGACCTGGCAGAGATTTTTAATCGCTTTCATACTCTTCCCCTGCCCTCCTACTTGGTTTCCCTGTGAAGCGTGTGTTTCTTACAGAACCTGCAGTACTTGTTCATTTCAAGCCTGTCGGGGTCGTTTTTCTTGTTTTTCATCGTGTTGTAGTTACGCTGCTTGCACTCGGTGCAAGCCAAAGTAATTTTCACTCGCATGACGGCACCTCCCGTTTTACGGAATTTTTTAGCCTCCCTCCATCCGCCGCAAAAAAGGATGCGCCGGCCCGCCCGCCAGGGTCATACGACCCGACACCCGAAGCGGCGGCAAAGCGCCTTGCGGAGAATAGGGGTGTGTTCTTCTTGCGCGAAAAATGCGCGCAAAAAAAAAACACCCTTTGTCAGAGGTAAGATCAGTTTACCACAAATATGCGGCGCGGTCAAGTCTTTTTTTACAGCGCGTCGGTAAAAGCTCATTTTATATAATCAAGCGCCGCTTATCCGGCGCGGCGCCGAGGCTGAAACTGCGGCGCGCTTTTCCCTCACGCGTTTTCCGGCACCGAAGGGCGACCGCAGACGGCGTAAATCCGGCAGACCAGGTCACCGGTAGCCATCCCCTGCGCCAGATTCTCCCGCCAGTCGAAGCCGTCGCTGTAAAAAGCGGCGATCTGCCGGCCGTGGCTGTTTCCCCAGTAGTCCTTGCCGCCGCCGTTTTCCGCCTCGTCAGCCGAAAGCATCTCTCTATCCGGGAAAACCACCGTTCCACGTGCCGCATCGAGACGGGCGACACCCTTTTCGCAAATCAGTTCGAGTTCGGTTCGGGCGTCGGTGCAGTGGGTGGTGGTAAAGTAAAAATTGCCGAAAATTCCGCCCGAAAAGCCGATCCGACCGGCCATGGTGTCCTCCACCTCGACGGTTGTTTGCCCAAAGTGGGCCGAGACGGCCTGCACAGTTTGAACCTCTCTCCCGATCAGCCAACGAAGCAGATCGAGGGTATGAATGGCCTGATTGATCAGGACGCCGCCCCCCTCGGTCGCGTATCTGCCCCGCCAGGCGTCCTGGTCATAGTAATCCTGCCCCCGGTTCCAGCAAACCGAGCAGCGGCCGCCCAATATCCGGCCGAGGCGACCCTCCTCCAGCGTGCGCCGCAGAAGGACGGAACCAGGATTGAACCGGTTCTGATAGACGACGCACAGCCGTCGGCCGTTCTCCTCGGCGAGACGGCGCAGCTCCTCTGCCGCCGGAGTGGTCAGGGTCAGCGGCTTTTCACACAGCACGTCGGCGCCGTGTGTCAGGGCAAAGCGGCACATTTCGGCGTGCAAATGATGCGGAGTACAGATATGCACAGCGTCGGGGCGTACCTCCTCCACCATGCGGCGGTAGTCAGCGTAGCCGGGCAGGCCGTATTTCTCCCGCGCAATGCGCAGCCGATCGGGATCGCTGTCGCATACCGCCGCCAACCGCACCCCCGGCAAAGCCTCCAGTGCCGCCGCATGCATTCCGAAAATATTTCCGCAGCCGATAATCGCCGCTGTTTTCATCCTCTACACGCATCCTTTCCCGAAAAAAGAGGGAAAACAATCCCCCCCTGTATAAGCTGAAAAGCAAAAAGGCAAGGCAGCCAACCACCGCCTTGCCCATACCGGTCGTTTCAGATTTCCACCGGGATCGAGTGCCGCGCTTCGGCCGAGCGGAAGCCGGCCTCCACCACCTGCATAACCCGGAGCATCTGATCGTGGCGGACGATCAGTTCAGCCGTGCCGTCGATCACGCCGCAGATATTACGGTAAAAATTCTCCCACTCGCAGCCCGGGTCAAGCGCGGGCAGAGGCAGTTCCTCGAGCGTTTCCTTCGGGCGAGGAGCCATGGTGCGGGTCGGGCCGGCTTTGGTCTGCACGACCACCGGCTCCCATTTCATCGCCGTCTGGGAAGAATGGGTGACCGAACCATGGCAGTCCCAATCCTCCAGAATCAAGGAGCCCTCGCTTCCGTTGACATACCAGCGCGGCTTGGCCTTCAGACAGTAAGTGCCCACCTCGATCTGGACGTTGAGGCCATCTGCAAAGGTGAGGATCAATTTGAAATAATCGTCCACCTCCGGCGTGCGGACCGAGTTGAAATGGCAGAAAACGTCGGTGACCTTCTCTTCCCCCATCATGTAGAGGATCTGGTCGATCAGGTGGATGCCCCAATCATAGAGCATACCGCCGCCGCCGGCCTTTACCTCCCGCCAGCCGTGGACAACGCCGCCCGAGCCGTGGACGCAGGACTCAATCGTATAGGGCTTGCCGACCATACCGGTCTCGATCGCCTTGCGGACGATATTGAAATCGGCGTCCCAGCGCCGGTTCTGGTGCACAGTGAACAGCTTCCCGCATTCCTCCGCCACGCGAAAGACGTCCTGCAGCTCCGCCACTGTCATGGTGACAGGTTTTTCGCAGATCACATGATACCCTGCACGCAGCGCAGCGACCGACAGATCGTGATGGAAGTTGTTCGGAGTGGCGACCAGCACCACGTCAAACAACCGGGAATCCAAAAATTCCTCCAGCGAATAGAAGCCGGCGACGCCCTTTTTCTCTCCCGCCTTGACCCGGTCGGGATCGATATCGTAGACCGCAACCGGCTCAATACAGCCGGTTTTGGGGCAGTTTTCAAAATGCCAATTGGCCATTCCGCCGAACCCGATTATACCCAATTTGTGTTTCAAAGTAAAGCACCTCATTTAAAATCCGGATTTTCCGCAATTTTCGGTAGGAAATGCGGCGGAATCCATTCAAAATCTTGCACAAAAACAAGCGCCGAGAGAGGCAGACCATTTCCGGTCCGCCTCTCTGACGATTTGCGTATACACTCAGGCCCACCACATGGCGCCCGGTTTTTCCCTGATAATGATGCTCTTTAAGAATTCGACCGCCTTTTCCAGTCCCTCGCGGGCGGACATCAGCCCGTCCTCATGCTCGATGCTGACCGTGCCGTCATAGCCGACCGCGTTGAGCATGCTCATCATATCCTTCCACGCCTTTACGTCCGAGCCGTAGCCGATCGTGCGGAACACCCACGGCCGGGTCAGGATGTCCCCATAGCTCCCGGTGCAGAGCACGCCGTTGATATCACAGTCAGGCCCATTGATGCGGGTATCTTTGGCATGAAAATGATGAATGGCCTTTTTCTCGCCCAAAAAGCGGATGGCCTCGGCCGGGTTGACCCGCTGCCAGATCAGATGGCTCGGGTCGAAGTTAGCGCCCATGATCGGGCCGACCGCCTCCCGCAGTTTCATCATGGTCTCGGGATTATAGACACAGAAGCCGGGGTGCATCTCGATCGCGATCTTCTTGATTCCGTGAGCGGCGGCCTGTGCTGACGCCTTCTGCCAGTAATCCACCAGAATCTCCCACTGATACTCAAGAATCTTCGGAAAATCATCCGGCCAGGTGCAGGTCACCCAGTTCGGATACTGTGAGGTCGGGCAGTCGCCCGGACAGCCCGAAAATCCAACGATGGTGTCTACCTCCAGCTCCTCGGCCAGCTCGACCGCGCGCATAAATTCACGATGGTCGCGCTCAGCGTATTCCCTGGTCGGATGAACCGGATTACCGTGGGCGGAGAGGGCCGCAATCTCGACATTGTTATTTTTCATCAGATCCCTGACCGCCTGAATCTTATCCTTATGTCCCAGAAGCTGTTCGGGATCG
Source organism: Candidatus Howiella sp. (assembly GCA_050946935.1). Taxonomy (GTDB): domain Bacteria; phylum Bacillota; class Clostridia; order Oscillospirales; family Acutalibacteraceae; genus UQRS01. The sequence goes on along the minus strand of JBMNVR010000001.1, from coordinate 313,530 downwards.
AGCTGCTTGCCGGGCGTGCCGCCCGCGCCGATCTCCAGCGCCTCAACCCCCAGAGAGGCGAGGTAGGGCACCGCTTCCTCCAGCGGCATAAAACCGACCACCGGGGTAAAAACTCCAACTTTCATATGTATTCTTTCAGTCCCTTCTTGAAAATGTGACGGCCGTTTTCACGGCAAAAGCCGCCCTTTGCATTACAGAATCTTTTTTAAATATTCGGCGTTGACCCGGGCGCTCTCCATACTCGAGACAGGGTATGCCTCCTGCTCGACGATAAAGGTGTCGACCCCGAACCTCCGCGCCATGCGGGAAAGATCGGCCATGTCGATCATGCCGTCGGGCAGGTCGACGCTGTTCTTCTCCGCGTCGATCTGCTTGAGATGCAGCATCCGGATGCGGTCCTGGTGCCGCTCGAAATAGTCGAACGGATTGACGTCGGCGTGCGCCGCCCAGAAAACATCCAGCTCGATCACCACATCGGGCGAGGTGTTCTTCATAATATGGGTAAGGGCGAATTCCTCCCCCAAGCGGGTAAACTCGTGCCCGTGGTTGTGGTATCCGCAGATCAGGCCGTACTGCCGCGCGGCCTCCGCCGCACCGTTCAGGATATCGCAGACCTCCCGGACCTTTTCCATGGTACTCACCTCATACCACGGGAGAATCACATACCTGCAGCCGATCTCGGCCAAATACTCGAGCTGGGGATGGAGCTGCTCTCCCGTCAGGCGGTCGGCGCCGACATGGGCGCTGATCCCATCAAGGCCGAGGTCGGTCAGAGCAGCCTTGATCTCCCCGGCCGAATAGTCGGCAAAGCCGGCAAACTCAACCTGCTTATACCCCATGCCGGCCACCCGGCGCAGGGTTCCCATGTAGTCTTTATCCATCTCGTCCCGGATAGAGTAAAGCTGTAATCCAAACGGTTTGCTCAAAATGGCTCACCCCTTAAAAATCAACCTGCTTGCCCGTCTTGGCAGAGGTATAGATGGCCTCTAAAATCTCGGTCACGACCAGTGCCTGCTCCGGCTTGACCATCGGCTCGGTGTCGTTGAGGATGTTGTCGATCCACATTCTCGCCTCGACATCCTCGGCACCGGCCCGGCGCCCCTCAAAAAAGGCGACGCCGCCACTGTTCATGTCAGGCTTCAGTACACTCTGCTTGCCGTAATCAATGCGGTTGATGCGCAGGCCGTCCTTCATATCGGCGCCGGCCTTGGTGCCGCAGAGGCTGGTCTGTGCCTCCCCCACATCGAGGGTATTCAGCGCCCAACTGGATTCCAGAATGATCGTGGCGCCGTTCTTCATCTCAATAAACCCGAAGGCGGAATCCTCCACCGTAAACTCGTTCGGATCCCAGTCGCCCCAGGGGTTGCCGGTATCCTTCTGCTCGGCCAGTTTGCGGAAGGTCGATCCCTTGACCGATTTGACCTCGTAATTATCCATCATCCAAAGAGTGAGGTCGAGCGCGTGGGTGCCAATGTCGATCAGCGGACCGCCGCCCTGTTTCTCCTCATCCGTGAACACGCCCCAGGTCGGGACGCCCCTCCGCCGGAGGGCGTGCGCCTTGGCAAAGTAGATCTCGCCCAGCTCGCCGTTCACGCAGGCCTTTTTCAGGAACATGCTGTCGTCCCTGTAGCGGTTCTGATACCCGATGGTCAGCTTCTTGCCGGTGCGCTTTGCGGCCTCCAGCATTTTCCGCGCATCAGCGGCGGTTTTGGCCATCGGCTTTTCACACATGACATGCTTGCCGGCCTCGAGCGCGTCGACCGTGATGACACAGTGCTCGCGGTTGGGGGTCAGGACGTGCACGACGTCGATCGTGCCGTCGGCCAGCAATTCTTTATAATCGGTGTAGACCTTGGCGCCCTCAGCGCCATACTGCTTGGCCGCCTTCTGCGCGCGTTCCTCAATAATATCGCAGAAAGCGACCATCTCCACCTCCGGAATGCGGGAGAGGGCCGGCATGTGCTTGCCGTTGGCGATGCCGCCGCAGCCGACGATGCCGATTTTCAGTTTTTTCATGGAAAATTCCGCCTTTCGTGTTGGTATTTTTACGAGGGAAGAGCGTGTCAAACGAGACGCCCTCTTTTTTCCATCCTATTTATAGCACAGGCCGCTCCCGAACGCAAGACAATTCCATTTTATGTTTGGACAAAAACTGCGTTTTTTGGCCAAAGAAAAAACGCCGTTCCTCCGGTTAGACGCCCCGCACGGCAAGCCGGCTGCCGTCCTCTCCCGGGAAAACCTCGATCCGGGCGGGAATACGGCTTTTCAGCTCCCCGACGTGGGAGATGATGCCGACCAGGCGACCCTCGGCCTGCACTTCGGCCAGCGCCTTCATCGCAGCCTCCAGCGTCTCGCTGTCCAAAGTGCCGAACCCCTCGTCGATAAAAATAGAGTCCAGCCGCACCCCGCCCGAGAAGCTCTGCACCACCTCGGCCAGACCGAAGGCGAGTGAAAGGGAGGCTAAAAACAATTCTCCCCCCGACAGGGTGGAAACCCGCCGCCGACCGCCGGTGTGTGCATCGGTAACCTCGATTTCCAGGCCGCTCCAGCCTTTACCGGTTGCGGCGGCCTCTGCCCGAACAAGACAGTAGCGGCCGCGGCTCAGCCGGCCGAGATACCGGCTGGCGGCCAGGATAACGTCGTCGAGCATCAGGCCGAGGACAAAATTATGCAGCGGCGTTTTGCTCCGATTGCGCCCGGAGACAAGGTCGCTCACCCGACAAACCCGGCCGTACGCCTCCCGCAGCGTGGCGGAGGCCTCCCGCATCTGTGCAATTTTTGACCGGGCGGCGGCAAGCTGTGCCTGCCGCTCGGCCAGCCGGCCGCAGGAGGCGCTTGTTTCCCCAAATGCGGCCGCAGCGGCAGCTTTCTCCTCCTCCAACACGGCGAGGTCGGGCGGTGTTTTCCCCTCCAGCTTTGTGTGCAGGGCGGCCGCCTCCTGCGCGGTGCTGCGAACCGCCTCGGCATAGCGAGCTGTATTTTGCTCGAGGGTGACGATCTCCTCCCCGCTCAAAGCCAGCGCGGCGAAATCGGTGTCAGCCGCGAAACCGGCGGTCAGCGCCGCGTTTTCGGCCGCGCGGCGGGCGTCATCGGCCCTTTTTTCCGCCTCCTCCAGCGCGGCGGCCGCGGCGGCCTGCCCAGCCTTTTCAGCGGCGAGGCGGGAGGAAGCTTCCTCCGCCGTTTTGCGCACCGCCGCGATCTCCTTCTCAATAATCTCGGCCGCCGCGGCATCCTCCCGCAGCTTTTGCTGCAGCACCGTATAGCTCTCCCCAGAGGAAAGCCGGGCGGTCAGCTCCTTTGCCCGCGCCTTGGCCGCGGCCAACGTCCGATCGGCCTCGGAGAAATCCGTCCGTAGCTTCTCCTGCTTTTGCCGGAGAGCCTCTCGCTCGGCTTTCAGCTTTTCAAGCAGCTTTTTTTGCTTTTCATAGGTTTCACCGGCCGCCTCGGCTGACCCGCCGTTTCCGGCAAGCGGCCGGGCGGGAGCCGGATGGTGCACCGCGCCGCAGACCGGGCAGGGCTCCCCCTCCCGCAGGGCGGCGGCAGCCGACGCAGCATACTGATTGATAAATGCCTCCCGCTCGGCCGCGCGAAAGGCCGCATAAGATTCCTCGACCATCCGCTCACCCTTGGCGATCCGTTCCTCCAGCTTGCCATATTCGACAAGACAGCGGTCAAGAAGCGCCTTTTTTCCGGCCGCCGTCTCGTGGGCCGCTTTGGCTTCGTCCAGCACACCGGACAGCTTTTTCGCGTCGGGCAGAAGTGCGCGGCAGCGGGCGATTTCCTCCTGCAGGGTACGGGCGTTTTGCTCGGCCAGAGGAATTCCCGCGGCCCGCTCAGCCGCCTTTTGCTGTGCCGCCTCAGCCGCGCCGAGCCTTTGGGCCGCTGCTTGCGCCGCCACCCGTTTTTCCAGAAGAAGCTGCTCGCTCTGCCGCCGCGCCGCGTCATAGGGCAGCACACCTGCCGCACGCCGAGCGATCTCCAGTCGGTCGAGGGAGACGCGGTTCTCCTCTGCGCGGCGCTCCAGATCGACCCGCCGCTTTTCTACCGCCGTCAGCGCGGAAAAATCGGCCGCCAGCGCCCGGCCGGCCGAAGCGGCTTCGGTCGCCGCCTGATTGCGTTTTTCGGCCGCCTGCATCGCGGCTTCGGCCACTGTCTTCTCCTCCCCCGCAGCGGTCAGCATGGCCTCCAGCACGGCAAAATCCGCCGCCCCGGCCGATTCCAAAAGCAGACTCTCCCCCTGCTCCAGATCGGCGAGATTGCCGCGAATTTCCTTCAATTTATAGGTAATCTGTTCGGCCGTACGCTGCCAGACCGAAGTGGCGAACAGCACCTCTAAAATCTTGGCCTTTTCAGAGGAGCTGGCCAACAGCAGTCGGCGGAACTCTCCCTGCGGCAGGACGACCACCTGGGAAAACTGATCGTGGGTGAAGCCCAGAATCTCCTCCGCCTTTTTGGTTACGGCGCTGCTGCCGGAGGCGAGCAGCCGCCACTCTCCCTCCCGCTCCACATGGCATTCTCCGCCGATCTGAAGGTCGCGGCCTCCGTCCCGCCGCTTATGCAGATGGAGGGTACGCACAAAGCGGTACCGCGCCGCGCCGAGGGAAAACACAAACTCGGTCAGGGTGTCATCCTTTTCGTCGGCGGCGGTGCAACGCATGTCGCGAAACTCCCGCGCCTCTCCGGTTGCCTGGCCGTAGAGTGCAAAGCTCATGGCGTCGAGGATGGAGGTTTTCCCCCCGCCGGTCGGCCCGGTAATCAGGAAAATCTGCGCCTGCCAAAGCGGGGCAAAATCCACACTGGCCTCGCCGAGATAAGGGCCGAAGGCCCGCATACGAACCAGCTCAGGTCTCATGTCCGTTCCCCCTTCCGCTCGCGGCGACATACGCCTCTGAAAATACGGCCAGATCGGCCGCCTCTGCTTCGCACCCGCACATTTGCCGCATGAATTCAGCAAAGACGGTCTGCGGCTCGCTTTGGCGAAGGGCGGCGCGCTCCTCGTCCCCGGCAGCGGCCGCAAAACTGCCGTTGCGCACCGACAGCGTGTTGGGATAGACCCGCCGCAGCCGATGCATCGGCTCATACACCGGCAGGCCGGTCAGCTCGGCCGAAATGTAATCGTTTTTGTGCGCGTCCGCACAGGCCGCCTCCTCCAGCGCCTCCACCGGGCCGGAGAGAGTACGCATGTCCCGCAGCGGAACAACCGGTATCGGGCGGATGGTGACGGTATCTCCCACCTCCAGCACGGTGACCGATTTTTTATGGTGCTCCTCATCGAAGGAATATTTCAGCGGCGAGCCGGAATAGCGGATTCTCTCCCCCAGCGTCTGGGCGCGGTGGAGGTGTCCCAGCGCAACATAATCGAAGCCATTGAAGAGGCTCCCCGGCACCTCCCCGCTACCGCCGATAAAAAGAGGACTTTCGCTCTCGCTCGTCTCAGCACCGGCGACAAAGCAGTGAGCGACCAGAATGTTGAAGGCGTTCGAATCCAAGCGGGCGCGCAGAATCTCCAGCACGGCGGCATAGGCGGCGGGAAAACCGCGCAGCTCCTCATCCTTCAGGCAGTCGCGAGCCATGGCCGGGTCGAAATACGGCAGCGTGTAGATATGCACCTCCGGCCGGCCGGGCAGCACCACCGGTGGTGCGTACGGATCCAGCCGGGAGGTGATGTGCAGCCCGGCCTTGCCGAGCAGCGCCCCGCCCAGGCCCAGCCGGTCGGCGCCGTCGTGGTTGCCCGAGACGGCGATCACCGGAATACGGCGGTTGCCACAGATTTCGGTCACAAGAGCGTCAAAAAGGCGCAGCGCCTCAACCGGGGCGATCTGCCGGTCAAAAAGGTCACCGGCAAGGATCACGGCGTCGGGGCGCTCAGCCTCCAGCAAATTCAAAAAAAAGTGTTCGGCAAAATACCGCTGATCCTCGATCAGCGACCGGCCGTAGATGATGCGGCCGAGATGCCAGTCGGAGGTGTGTATGAGCTTCATGGTGCGGTTTTCCTTCCTTTCACCGAAAAGGCATGATTTTACAAGACCCGGCGGGTGCGGACCGGCACGGGTCAAATGCCGGTCAGATCCTCTCCCGCGGCGATCACCCGCCGAAACAGGGCGGTGTGCCGTGGCGTGACCGTACGATCCTCATGCATGGAGCCAAAATACCAATGATCGAACGAGACCGAACGGTTCAGCTCCTCCAGATAGCCGTTGAGCTTGTTGACCCGGTCGGGCCGGCCGCGGCGCAGAAGCATGGCGCTCTTGACCAGGGAGGGTGGCTCATGGGTCAGCATGTAGTCCACCCTGCCCTCCAGCTCGTCGAGATTTTCCGCCCCTTCCCGCAACTCATCGGGGGAGGGCAGCTCCTCCCGCCACCATTCCTGCTCAGCGCGCAGCTCGAGATCGGGGCTTTCTCCCCCGCCGAAGGTGAAAAAGCTTTTGCCCTGCAAGCGAAAAACCTGTCCCCGCATCATGTGGAACAGGTTGCCCGAAATCCGATGTACCTTGCCGCCGTTCCAGACCGTCTTGCGGTATTTTTTCAGCAGATCGAAATTTTCATGCGTGCCGTCGAGAAAACCGATGGCAAATTTCCGGCTGCCGAGATAGGCCAAATCTTTCCGCTCCCGCTCGCTGCCGTCCCAGACAAATCCAAAATCTCCCAGCACGATCAAAATATCCCCTGCGCCGAGGCGCTTCATCTCCCCATCGCACCAACGGGCGGCGTCGCCGTGCATATCTCCCGTAATATAAACCAAATTTATAACCTCCCGTAAAAACCCCTTTGCAAAGGTGTTTTTATCTGTTATAATACAAATATCCTATGCATTATGTGAACCGAAAGCCGGCGGAAATTTTCGCCGGAGCGCTGTTTTTTCTATCATACAACATTTCAGGTGAATTTTCCATGATAAAAAAGGGTTTTTCGTTTTTTCTTACCATAATTCTGATCGGCGCCCTCCTGTCCCCGGCCGGGCAGGCCGGCGCGTATACCCCGTCCTCTTTTGACGTGCGGGCGCAGAACGCGCTGCTCATCAGCGCCGACGGCAATACCGTGCTGTTTGAGCGGGGCGCGGACAAACGGGTATATCCTGCCGCCATTGTCAAGGTCATGACCGCCCTGCTGGTGATCGAGAACGCCTCCGATCTGAAGAATGAAAAGGTTCCGGTCACGGCCGCCGTTCTGAACTCTTTGAAGGGCGGTTCCTACAATGCCTATAATTTAAAGGCAGAGGAGGAGATTCCCGCCATCGACCTCGTCTACCTGATTATGCTTGGCTCCTCAAACGAGGCGGCGGCGGTCGCCGCCGAGTATTACGGTGGCGGCAGCAACAGCAATTTTATTAAGATGATGAACGACAAGGCGGCCGCGCTTGGGATGGAGAATACCAACTATGTCAACGCGACCGGCATCCATGCCTCCAACCAATACACCACCGCACGCGACATCTACAAGCTGACCAGATACGCGATGGAAAACGCATCGTTTAAGGAGGTGGCGGCCACCCGTCTGTACGAAATGCCGGCCACCAACTCCTATCAAAAAACCCGCTATGTACTCAACAACAACCAACTGCGGGACAGCTCGACAAACTATTATTACAAATACGCCACCGGGGTCAAAACCGGCTATACGGAGGAGGCCGGCCGCTGTCTGGTCGCAGCAGCAACCAAGGAGAAAAAATCCTACATCTGCGTATTGATGAACAGCCCGGTCACCGACGCCGACGGCAAGGACGTCCGGTACGAGTTCACCGACGCCAAAAACCTGTTTGAATGGGCGTTTGAGGATTTTTCTCACAAGCAGGTGCTGAGCAGCGCCCAGCCGGCGGGAGAGGCAAAGGTGCGCTACTCCTGGGACACCGACCATGTCACCCTGTATCCCGCCTCCGACCTGTCGGCCACCATTCCGGCCAGCTCGGACACCTCGACCGTCGTGACCAAGGTTCATCTGAACGCGGAGGAGTTTGAGGCCCCGGTCGCGGCCGGCGACGTCATGGGCTATGTGGTGGTTTCCTACGCCGGAGTTGAGCTTGGACGAACCGAACTGCTCGCCGGGGAAGGCGTCGAACGCAGCTTTCTCCTCGCCGCGGGGGGAGAGATCTCGAAAATTGCCGGGACGCTCTGGTTCCGGCTGATCGTGCTGGCCGTGATTTTGCTGCTCCTGCTGCGGATTCTTCTGGTGCGCGCCGCGCGGAGAAAACGAAAAAACGCCCGCCGGGTCAAGGATTATCGCCGGATGTAGTGCATACTTACCATTAGCGGCCGACGCAACCGGCCGGTTTTATAAAACCATTTGAAAGAAAAAAGGAGCCATTCAGCCATGCTGCTTTCGGTCGACATCGGCAACACAAATATCACCATGGGTATTTACGAACAGGAGACGCTGCAATCAGTGGCCCGGATTGCCACCGATCCGGCCCGGACCGCCGACTCCTACGCTGTGGATATCAAAACCATTCTGGAGCTGAAAGAAATCGACTACCGGAAAATTGACGGGGCAGTGATCGGTTCGGTCGTACCGCCGGTCGGCGCCTCAATCGCAGAGGCCGTCCGCCTGCTCTGCGGGGTGGAACCGGTCATCCTCGGTCCCGGGGTGAAAACCGGGCTGAATATCCGGATCGACGATCCCGGACAGCTCGGCGCGGATCTGGCCGCGGGCGCAGTGGCAGCCGCCGCCCTCTACTCCATGCCCTGCATCATTTTTGATCTCGGCACTGCGACCACCGTCAGCGTGATGGACGCGGAGGGCAACTTTCTCGGCGGGGCGATCGCCGCCGGGCTGCGCACCACACTGAACGCACTGGCCAGCCATACAGCCCAGCTTCCCTTCATCAACATCGAGCCGCCCGAACGGGTTATCGGTACAAACTCGGTTGATAGCATGAAATCCGGCCTGGTGATCGGCGCGGCCGCCATGATGGACGGCATGATTGAGCGGATTGAAGAAGAACTGGGACAAAAGGCGACGGTCGTCGCAACCGGCGGCCTGTCAGGCATTGTTGTGCCCCTTTGCCGGCAGGAGATTATTTTCAACGACAATCTTTTGCTGGAGGGTATGCGTATCATTTACAACCGCAATAAAAAATAGCCGCCAAATCGAATTTGAATAATAAAAATCCCTCTGCGGCGGATATTTTTTGCAGCCGTCTCCCTCCGGTTGCCGCGCGTAAGCGGCGGCGAGGGGGAGGGCATCGGAATCCCGTTTTTTATTGCGGAGCAATAAAAAATAGCCGCCAAATCATGGTTCAATAATAAAAATCCCCGGCGGCGGATATTTTTTACCGCCGTCTCCCCCCGGTTGCCGCGCGTAAGCGGCGGCGAGGGGGAGGACATTGAAATCCCGTTTTTTATTTGGCGAAAAATTTGGTATAAAATAAAAATCGGTTTTACAAAAGCGACATAAGGTGCAAAGCAACAGGAATCTTACGACGCCCGGATGAATTCTCCCTGTCAGACTGCACATTATCATATGTTTCATACAACCGGTATATATTGCCGTCCCACCCCAAAGCCGATCGGGACGCTGACCGCAAGGACGGCAGCGATTCCGCCTGCATACAGGAAAAGGATGGCTGTATATAAATATATTTTGAGCTGTATTGCGAAAAAGCGAACAGCATCAGGAGGAAATTTTATGAAAACCACACGCACTAAGAGAGAAAAAACCGTTCGTATGGCGGAGATGGCCGTACTGGTCGCGCTGCTGCTGATTATGGCCTTTACCCCGCTCGGGTATTTGAAAATCGGCCTGCTCAGCATCACCTTTCTGACCGTGCCGGTCATCATCGGTGCGATTGTCCTCGGTCCGGCCGCCGGCGCAATCCTGGGCGGATTTTTCGGCCTCACCAGCTTCGCGCAGTGCTTCGGCATGGACTCTTTCGGCACCATACTGTTTGGGATTAATCCGTTTTTCACAGCGTTGCTCTGTTTCGGTGCACGGATTTTGATGGGGCTGTTCACCGGCCTGATTTTCCGCGGTCTGGCCAAAATTGACCGCACCAAGCTAATCAGCTATGGTGTGACCGGCATCTGCGGTTCTCTGCTCAACACCCTGCTGTTTGTCGGCGGATTTATCCTGCTGTTCGGCGGTACCGGTTATTTTGCCGACCTGATGGCTGGCAGCGGCGCCGACACACTACTTGCCTTTGCTGTCGCGTTTGTCGGCGTCAACGGCCTGGTAGAGGCGATTGTCTGCTTTATCGTCGCGTCGGCGGGTGCAAAGGCGCTGCACGTCTTTACGCAGAAAATGACGGCGTAATCTCACGTTTCAAGCCGTCCGATATTCTTTAAAACCAGCCTCCTCTAAGCGTTACGCAGCGCTTTGGGAGGCTGGTTTTTTGCAAATTGCAGCTCGTCTCCGACCGGGATTTTTGAAAAGATTTTCGGTTATTGCGCCGCACTTTATAATAAAAATCCTTTTTTGGGTACAATATCTATGCCAACCTTTATAAAAACGCAGGAGGAAAATAAACAATGAAATGCAAAAAACTACTGACGGCCCTGCTCTGTGCGGCGCTGCTGCTCAGTCTCACCGCCTGTAAAAGCGGAGGCGGTCAAAACACCTCTTCCGGCGCGGCCGACACCGTCACCATCTGGGCATGGGACGACAACTTCAACGTAAAAGCCGCCAACCTTGCCAAAGAATATTACGCAAAGGAAAATCCCGGCGTAACCGTCAACGTGGTCAGCATGGCTCAGGCCGATATTGTGCAGGCACTGAACACCGCCCTGTCGAGCAAAACCTATAACGGCCTGCCGAATATTGTGCTGATCGAAGATTATCGGATCCAGAATTATCTAACCTCTTATCCCGGCGAGCTGCGGGATCTGTCCGCCATCGTCAACGCCTCGGATTTTATGGATTATAAGCTGGAGGTCATGAGCGAGGGCGGCAAGATTTACGGCGTGCCGTTTGACAGCGGGGTTACCGCCCTGTTCTACCGCACCGATTATATTGAACAGGCCGGATATACCCCCGCCGATATGGAGAATTTAACCTGGGACAAGTATATCGAAATCGGCAAGGCGGTCAAAGAAAAGACCGGCAAAGCCATGCTCACCCTGGACCCCAGCGATTTGGGGCAGATCCGCATGATGATGCAGTCAGCCGGTGCCTGGTACGTCAAAGAGGACGGCAAAACAGTCAACATTGCGGACAACGCCGTGCTGAAAGAAGCGGTAAAAACCTATAAAAAAATTGTCGATTCGGGTATTTCGACCCAGATTTCAGGCTGGGACCCCTTTGTCGGCGCCTTTCAGAAGGGGGACGTCGCCAGCGTACCCACCGGCTGCTGGATTGCGCCCTCTATCTCTGCCGCCGAGGATCAAAGCGGCAAATGGGCGGTGGTCCCCCTGCCGCGGATGGCGGGTGCAGACAGCTCGACCAACTACTCCAACATCGGCGGCGCAAGCTGGTATGTGCTGGATAAGGTGTCCGGTGCCGAGCTGGCGGAGGATTTTCTCGCCAAAACCTTTGCGAGCAATCTGAACCTGATGAACGATCTGGTCAAAGAAATCAGCCTGGTCAGCACCCTGAAAGCGGCGGCTGAAACAGAAAATTACACCACACCGAACGCCTTTTTCGGCGGACAGGAGATCTTTAAAGATTTCTCGAACTGGACGACCAAAATTCCGGCGGTCAATTACGGCTTTTACACCTACACGATCGAGGACATCATGACCGAGGCGGTGCAATCCTATATGCAGGGTACAGATCTGGATAAGGCGCTGGCCGCCGCCCAGTCACAGGCCGAGTCGGCCGTCCTGTAGCGGCGGGATATCCGCCCCTGCCGGTTGTCCGGTCAACATTCCTGAACAAACAAGAAAAGGAGGCGCTGTCCACATGCAGCAGCAACCGCCCTTCGGCAGCGCGCTGCCCGAGCCGCCGCCCGTCAAACGGCGGCGGCGCGAGCCCTTGCCCATCGGCCGGCAGCCAAACCGATGGGGCTGGGGATTTGTTACAATCAGCATCATCCTGATTACCCTGCTGGTCTTTGTACCCATGGTGCAGTCTTTTCTGCTGTCATTGCAAAGCGGTATGGGCAACCAGCTCACCTTCTCCGGACTGGATAACTATAAGCGGCTGTTTGGCGACGCGACCTTTTTAAAGGCGCTCGGCAACACCTTTATTTATCTGATTATCCAGGTGCCGGTTATGATTCTCCTGGCTTTGATGATTTCGGTCATGCTCAACGACCGGCGGCTTAAGGGGCGGGGATTTTTCCGCATGGCGATCTTTCTGCCCTGCGTGACCTCCCTTGTATCCTACTCCCTGATTATGAAAAGCATCTTCTCGGGAGAGGGGCTGGTCAACCAGCTTTTGCTCTCGCTTCGCCTGATCGACGCGCCGATCGGCTGGACGACCGACAGCCTGTTTGCCAAGGCACTGATCATCCTCTCGATCACCTGGAGATGGACAGGCTATAACATGATCTTCTATCTCTCGGGGCTGCAAAACATCGACCCCTCGATTTATGAGGCGGCCGACCTCGACGGATGCAACGCCGTGCAGAAGTTCTGGAAAATCACTGTCCCGCAGCTTCGGCCGATCATCCTATTCACCACCATTACCTCGACCATCGGCACCCTGCAGCTTTTCGACGAGGTGCAGAATATCACAAACGGAGGACCGGCCAACGCCACCCTGACCATTTCGCAGTATATCTACAATCTCTGTTTCAAATACAGCCCCAACTTCGGCTATGCGGCGGCCGTTGCATTCGTCGTGCTCGTCATGATTGCGATCCTGTCGGCCATCCAGCTGAAGGTCGGCGGAAAGGAGTAACGCATGGCATTCCAAAACAAAAGCCGGAAGGTATCGCCTTCCTCCATCCTCCGATATATCTTTCTGATCCTTTTGTCCATGATTTCTATTTTCCCGTTTTTCTGGATGGTTGTCTGCGCCACCAACACGACGGTCGACGTTAACCGGGGCGCGATGTCTTTTGGCAGCAATTTGTTCACAAACCTGCAAAACCTCTTTGCCCCCGGCACAGGTTTCCTGCGCTCGCTGGGAAATTCGGCCCTGATCGCAATCATCACCACCGTGCTGGCGTTGCTGATCTCCTCCATGGCGGGATACGGGTTCGAGGTTTTCCGCACCCGCACCCGCGACCGGGTTTTCAATATTCTTCTGGTTTCCATGATGATTCCCTTCGCCACGCTGATGATTCCTCTTTTCCGCATCTTCGGCCAGCTGAACGACATGGGACTTCGCTTCATGGGACTCAACTCCTACGCCGCAGTCATTTTGCCCTCAATCTCGACCGCCTTCCTGATCTTCTTCTTCCGTCAGAACACCAAGTCCTTTCCCAAGGATATTTTAGAGGCCGCCCGGATCGATGGGCTGGGCGAACTGCAAATCTTCTTCCGCATGTATATGCCGGTGATGCGGTCGACCTATGCCGCGGCGGCCATCATCACCTTCATGAACAGTTGGAACAACTATCTCTGGCCGCTGGTCGCCTTGCAGTCTCCTGAAAAAAAGACCGTGCCGCTGATCCTTTCGACCTTTGGCGCGTCCTACACCCCCGATTACGGCATGATTATGGCCGGCATTGTGATCGCCACGCTGCCAACGGCGCTGATTTTCTTCCTGATGCAGAAGCAGTTCGTACAGGGCATGACCGGCGCGGTTAAATAATCCGTTTCGTCAAAACAAGGCTGCGGCGTCTTTTGCCGGAGCCTTGCGTTTTTTCATATGAAAGGAGAGACGTCCCATGCAAACAGCACATGAAACACTGTCCGGCCTGCTCGCCGACCCGAAAGTGTCCGGGATCGGCGTTCTGCCCCCGCACGCCGCTTTTACCCACTACCGCACAGCGGACGAGGCGGCGACAGGCCGCAGCAGCTATCTTTTTTCACTGAACGGCCGCTGGCGCTTTTTCTACAGCGAGACGCTGGACGAACTTCCTGAAGGCTTTGAACAGCCGACCTACGACCTCTCGACCTGGGGAGAGATCGAGGTGCCGGGGCACATCCAGCTTTCGGGCTACGGGCGGCCGCAGTACGTCAACACCATGTATCCCTGGGACGGACTGGAGCGGCCGCGGCCGGGCGAGCTGCCCCGGCATAACCCGACCGGCAGTTATGTGAAGGAATTTCGACTGCCCGAGCACTTTTCCGGCCACCGAATTCTCCTGCGGTTCGAGGGGGTCGAGACGGCCTTCCGCCTGTTTGTAAACGGTCGATTTGCCGGCTACAGCGAAGACAGCTTCACCCCGGCCGAGTTTGACATCACCACCGACCTTGCCACGGGGTGCAACCGGCTGGCGGTGCAGGTCTATGCCCGATCGTCCGGCTCCTGGCTGGAGGATCAGGATTTCTGGCGATTTTCCGGCATCTTCCGGGAGGTGACCCTGGTCGCGCTGCCGGCGGTGCATCTGACGGATTTTTTCATCACGACCGAGTTTACAAAGGATCTTTCCGCCGCGCAGGTCCGCGTGCGCTTTGACGCCGCCGGAGAGGGAGAGGTACGCGCCCGTCTCTGCGCTCCGTCGGGCAAAGAGGCCGCTGCGGCCGTCTGTCCTACCACGGCGGCCGAGCTCCTCCTGCCGGTCGGCGCCCCCCTGCTCTGGAGTGCCGAGCAGCCCCACCTCTATACCCTGACGCTGGAGGTCATGCAGAACGGCCGCCTGCTGGAGATCGTCTCCCAGCCGGTCGGCATCCGCCGATTTGCCATGCAGAACGGTCTGATGACCCTAAACGGTCGCCGAATCGTTTTCTGCGGGGTCAACCGGCACGAGTTTGACTGCCGCCACGGCCGTGCAATCAGCCGGGAAGCGATGCTCTGGGACGTGCTGACCATGAAGCAAAACAACATCAACGCGGTGCGGACCTCTCACTACCCCAATCACCCGTATTTCTACGAGCTGTGCGACCGTTACGGCCTCTATGTGATTGACGAAACCAATCTCGAGACCCACGGCACCTGGCAAAAACTCGGCGCCGTCCGGCCGGATGAAAACACCCTGCCGGACGGCCGGCCGGAATGGAGGGAGGCGGTCCTCCGTCGGGCGGCCGCCATGCTCGAGCGGGATAAAAACCACCCCTCGATCCTCATCTGGTCCTGCGGAAACGAATCCTTCGGCGGTGCAACCCTCCACGCCGCGGCGGCGTATTTCCGGCAGCGGGATCCCAGCCGCCTCGTGCATTACGAAGGAATCTTCCATGACCGGCGCTATCCCGATACCAGCGACATGGAAAGCCGGATGTATCCTCCCGTGCAGGAGATTGAGGACTATCTTTCCAAAAACCCGGAGAAGCCTTTCCTCTGCTGCGAGTACGCCCACGCCATGGGAAACGCCTGCGGCGGGCTGTTCCTCTATACCGACCTCGCAAAACGGGAGGAAAAATACCAGGGCGGCTTCATCTGGGATTTTCTGGATCAGGGCCTGCTGGCCACCGACCGGCTGGGCCGGGAATTTCTCGCCTACGGCGGAGATTTCTCGGATCGGCCGACCGACTGGGACTTTTGCGGCAACGGGATTGTCTTTGCCGACCGCACCCTCTCCCCCAAAATGGTCGAGGTCAAGCAGTGCTACGCCCCGGTCACGGCGGCGGGGGATAAAACCGGATTCCGCGTGCAGAACCACAACCTCTTTACCCCGGCCGAGCAATATGTCTGCCGCCTGACCCTGCTACGCAATGGCCGCCCGCTCGGGGAGAAGCGCCTGCGCACGCCGGTCACGCCGGGCGGCTCGGCCTGGTTCGACAATCCCTTTGAGATTCCCGAAAATCCGGGAGAATATATCCTGAATGTGGATTTTCTTCTGGACGAAGACACCTCCTGGGCCAGGACGGGGCATATCGTTTCCACCAACCAGATCGTCTGGGGACGGTATATAGAGGAGGCGCCGGCCGCGCCGCCCCTCACGGTCATCGAGGGAGACGTCTGCATCGGCGCGCAGGGGGAGGATTTTTCGATCCTCTACGGCAGGGATAAGCGCGGTCTGATCTCCATCTGCAAAACGGGAGCCGAGCTACTGTGCACCGTCCCCCATCCCAATTTCTGGCGCGCGCCGACCGACAATGACTACGGCTGGGGCATGCCCCATCGCTGCGCGGCCTGGAAAACCGCCTCCCTCTACGCCCTGCCGGAGACGGAACAGATCAAGCGGACGGACAATTCCCTGCAAATTATAACAAGCTACCGCTTTTCAGACGGGACTGAGAATGGCTGCACCCTTGTCTACCGCATATTCGGAAGCGGAGAGATGGAGGTGACCCTCTCGGTCACGGGGTGCGAAAGCTGGGGGCCGATGCCCGATTTCGGCCTGCTGTTCCGGCTGCCGGGAGAGTACGACCGGCTGACCTGGTACGGACGCGGGCCGGAGGAAAACTACTGCGACCGTAAAACCGGCAGCCCGATCGGGCTGTATGAGAGCACCGCCGCAGCCGGACTCACCCCCTATCTTCTGCCGCAGGAATGCGGCAACCACACCGACACGCGGTATTTCACCGTCCAGAACGCCGACGGAAGAGGTCTGCGATTCACGGCGAAAGAGGGGACTTTTCTGGATTTCTCTGTCCTGCCCTATACGCCGCACGAGTTGGAGGCCGCCACGCATCCGAACGAACTGCCGCCGTCCCTGTACACGGTGATACGCATCTCAGCCGGGGAGATGGGTGTCGGCGCCGACGACAGTTGGGGCGCGAGGCCGCACCCCGAATTCCTGCCGGAGGCCACCGGCCGGGCGCCGCTTTGTTTCCGGATTATACCGATATAAAGCGGCGCGGCCCTCCTCCGAAAAACCGGCCCGATATTCCCCGGAGAAAGAGACCATATCCGCCCGGACAAGAAAGCATACCGAAATTCATCCGGGCAAACGGCGTTTTTCGTCGTGAAGTCCGGGCGGTGGGTCTTGGGCTCGGCAAAGAATTCGAAAAACAAAAAAACTTCGGCCGGTTTGAAAACCGGCCGAAGCCATAAGAAATATTCTTGTTTGCGACGGCTGAGCCGCGGACAAATCCTATCGGTTATCCGGCGACAATCAAAGCGCGCAGCGCCACAACATCCGAAACGGTCAGTGTGCTGTCGGTCGTGTCGAGATTTCCGGCCGCAAGCTGCGCGTCGGTCCAACTGCCACCCACAATCAGTTTGCGCAGCTCGACGACATCCGAGACGGTCACGCTGCCGTCGCCGTCCACGTCGCCGAGACGCACACCGCTCTCTTCAAGCTCCTTGATTGCAGCTTCCGCCGCAACGAGGGCGTCGGTCATTTTAACCAGAAGCTGGGTGCTGCGCTCGAGCGCCTCATAAGCGGCGCGGGCTTCCTCTACCGCCGGTTTCTGATCCAGAGAGGTCACGGTGCCGATCGCGGTGATCTGCGCGTCAATGGATGCGGCGAGCGCCGCGTCGTCCACCGGAGTTCCCTCGCTCAACACATCGTCAGTACCCAGAAGCTCCAGCTCGGCCAGCGTACCGCTGCCTGTGATGGTCAAACGATAGTATTTGTACACGGCCTGCTTCTCCTGCGCGATAGCAAAAGGTTTGGTATACTTCGCCCAGGCAAAGCTTACACCGGTCCGCGCATCCAGCTCAACCCAGGTCTTGCCGTCCTCTGACGCTGTGAGGGTATATCCGGCCGGCGCAGCCGACGGATCAGAACCGGTCGTTACGGTATAGGCCGAGATTGACTTACCCTCCGGATGGAAGTAGTTAAAGACCGTGGTATCTTCCTCCAGCGTGACAACCGTATCGCTGGTATCATCAAACAGATTCTGATAGGCACTCTCGCCCGCGAGCTGCTCGGTCTTGCTTCCGAGAATACGGTTCGCCTCTATCGTCAGGCCCTTGGTCACATCCATAGCCGGATCAGCCGCTTCGTCCCCTTCTGTGATCGAGGTGGGAAGGGAATCGGCCGCCATACCCCAGGTCGAAGGCTCGCTGCCCATCACGATGTCGATGACCGCGCCGTTCGCCAGGTCGGCGTGCTTGAAGTAAGATTTATTGTAATCCTCACCGTTAAACTTCATGCTCTGGATATAGATATTTTCGCTGCTGTTGTTCGGCGCGTTGATGACCAGATCCTTGCCGTTGTCCATATGGATGGTCGCCTTGGTGAAAATGGGCGAACCGATCGCATACTCGTCATTACCCATGCTGACCGGGTAGAAGCCCAGCGCGCTGAAAACATACCAGGCTGACATCTCGCCGTTGTCCTCGTCGCCGATGTAGCCCTGACCGATATTCTGTCCGGCATAGCCGTGCGTCAGAAGCTCCCGTACCTTTTCAGCCGTTTTATAAGGCGTGCCGGCGTAATTGTACATATAGATGATGTGATGCGCCGGCTGATTGCTGTGGTGATACTGACCCATGCGAACCTCACGGGCTTCCTTCATCTCATGGATGCCGCCCGAGAAGGTGTTGCGCAGATCGTCGTTGAAGAACGCGTCCAGCTTCTCCTCCAGCGCACGGCGGCCGCCGTAGAGGTTGGCAAGGCCCTGCCCGTCCTGCACAACCGTAAAGGCCATGTTCCAGGCGTTGGTCTCGGTATAATCGCCGCCCCAGCCCCAGCCGGAGGGGTTGAAGCCCGAATCGTTGGTGCGGAATTCACCGTTCTGGTTCTTACCCATGAACCAGCCGAGGTTATCATTGAAAAGGTTGACATAGTATCTCGACCGGTTGCGGAAATAAGACGCCTCATCGGTGCGTCCGACCACCTCGGCAAGCTGCGAAATACCGTAGTCGTTGATATATCCCTCCATCGCCCAGGAGAAAGCCTGATCGTTCTCGAGCGAGGTATAGCCCAGGAAGCCGGAGGTTTCAAGCGCGCGGCGTCCGCCGTTGGTCAGGTTGGAGGAAACCACCGTTGCATTCTTGATGGCCGAGTCGAGCGCGGCCTCCATATCAAACTCGATCCCCTTGACGGCCGCGTCGCCGAAGATCACATCCGAGCTGGTGCCCACCATGCTGTTGGTGCCGGCCGGATTGATCCAGCGCGGAACCCAGCCGGAATCCTTATAATGCTGCACCAAACCATTGAGATAATCGGTATCCCGGTTGGGCGTCAGCAGGGCATAGCCCGCCCACGTGGTTCTGTAAGTATCCCAGAAGCCGTTGTTGGTGTACATCTGTCCTTCAACCACCTTGCCGTCCTGGTAGGGGGAGGCGTAGGACATCACCGGCTCCTCTGCGGTGCCGGTATTCTCGCTGTAATTGGTCGGGTACATATACATGCGGTAGAGGCAGGAGTAGAAGGTAATCAACTGCTCCTCGGTCGCACCTTCCAGCTCAACCATGCCGAGCAGATCGTCCCAGGTCTGCTGCGCTTCGGTGAAAACATCGTTGAAAGTTGCGTCAGAGGCAATTTCAAGATTCAGGTTCTTCTCGGCCTGCGTGTACCCCATATAAGAGGTCGCCAGCTTGATCCCAACTTCAGTCGTACCTTCGGGGAAACTGGTGACGCCGATTGCGCTGTTTTTTGAACCGTCGACATAGGTGATGACCTTGCCGGTTCCGGTGGTCAGCGCATTGCCGGCGGCGTCGACAAACTGCCCGTAAATGTACATCCGGGTCGAGCCGTTCTGATTGTGATCCGAGTACGCGGTAAAGCTGCCGTCCGTACCAACCGAGGTCAGCGTCATGCCGCCGTTCGCGTGATCACAGTCAAAAACGACATTGCGGTTTTCAGCATTTTCGGGGAAAGTGACCCGGACAAAGAGGGCGTGGTCGGTCGGGGTCATTTCCATCGTAACACCCGAAGCCTTGCTCCCCTCGTCAAACGTAACGCCGTAATAATGAGCCTTAGACTCCTCGTTCGCGTGGCTGAAGGAGGCGGCGCGGGCAGTGGAACTCAGACTGCTGTAGGAGGCCGCCGAAGAATCCACACTGGTGTTGGCCATGAACTGCCAGGAACCCCAGCCGCCGACCCAGTTAGAGGCGATGTGGGTAATCTCAAAATGCGCCATCGTATTTTTGGAATCGCTGAGCTGATAGAAATACGGCGCGTTGCTCCGGGTATTGGTAACCGGCGTGTAGTAGTTGAAACCATTCGGCACGGTCACAGCGGGGACGGTCAATCCTCTCGAAAAGCTGCCGGTAGAGTTGGTGCCGCGCAGCGGGTTAACATAGTCGGACAGATGCTCGTACACCGTCTCCGGTTTTGAGAGGATCTGAATATCATCAAAGAAGGTGCGGAAAGACTTGCCGCCCTCGGCACCGTCATAGGCGTAGTAGAGCAGAACCTTGGTGATCGTCTTGCCCTTGGCGACACTGCCGATGCGGGTGCGAACCTCATTCCACTGCATGGTGTAGAGGCACTTGCCGTCCGACTGCTCCTGCGGGGTCATGCCGATGCCGTTCTGATCCACCGCACCCAGCTCGCTGAGGTAGGTGCCGTCCGAAAAGGCGAGGTCGATCATGAAATGCATATTATAGAAGCCGAAATCATAGCCGTCCGAATCCTCCGTATAAAAACTGGGGAAAAGGACATAATCCAGCTCGGTATTGTCGTCAACCGAGATGCTCAGGCCGTCATACAGCACATTGGCGCAGTAGGCGTCCCCCTCCGCGATATTGCGGCCAGTAACCGTCAACGCGCCGTCGCCGGTCCAGCCGTCGTTCGCGGTGTTGCACCAGGTAACCGAGGGGCCGGTGCCAACCTCAGTCGTCAGGGGAGCAGGCGTGTTGGCCGCGTCATCCTCCGACACGGTGAGCGTGCCCATCTCAAACGCGGCAAACTGGGTCATAGCGTTGTTTCCGCGGTTTTTGGTGATCTCCAGCTTATAATATTGATAAGCCGTCGTGTTCTCAAAGGTATAGACGCGCGGCTCATACCGACCGTCAAAATAGACGTCGCTTCTTGAATCCAGCGCCGTCCAGCTGCTGCCGTCAGCCGAGCCGTAAACCGTCCAAGCCATCGGATCCCGTTCGGAGGAATCGTTGGCTGACTGAATCATATAGGCCGTGGAGGTCTTGGCCTCGCTCAAAGCAAAGCTGACCCAGCGGGGCGTATCCACCGACGGCGCGCCTTCGTTGTTCAGCCATTTGCTGTCTTTGTCGCCGTCAAACAATTTCTTCTTCGACTCGCCGTCATGAAAATCGGCGCTGCCGGCAACCGAGTTCAGGTCGACCAGTGCGTTATAGCTCTCGGTCAGGGCCTGTGTACCGCCGCCGAGGCCGACATTGTGCAGCCTGTCTCCCTCGACAGTGCCGGTAAGCGGAGCCTTTTCATCCGCTTCAAATGAAGTAGAGAAAAGAACCTTGGTCTCGGCAGAAGCCGCGTCGTCCGCCGCGATCGCCGGTGCGGAGCCGAAAGCAGCCCCGCAAAGCATGGCAGCAGTCATCAAAATCGCCAACTTTCTTTTAAAATTTCTCATTTTTTGACTCCCTTTCAGAATAAAATGTGCAAAATGCAATTCTGTCTCATTTTCAATTAGCAACAGTATATTACCATAAAGATTCCTCCAGCGCAATCGGATTTCAGGTGATTTTGCCAATATGGTTGTAATACTCCTAAATTTTTTATACGATCGTGACATTCGTTCCAAACGCCTTTGAAGACAAATATTTCCTATATTTTATATTTTTCCAATTTGCCGCTTGAGGAGTTGCAAAATCCCTCTGATTCGTGCTATAATAGGAAAAACTTTTATGATGGATGATTGTATCGTGCGGCCGGTCGTTTTGTGCCCAGCCAGAGCCGCGCGATTTCGAAACAGCCACGGCGCGATGCGAAGGGCCGTCCGGTTTTTATGGATCGGCTATTCCCAGACAGCGTCAGCGGAGGTGAGTAAAATCCCAATATTTAAAAACAAGCCGTTTTTCGGAAATCTGATCGACCGGATTTTCAGCGATCAAAACATACTCTATATACTGGCCGTGTCGGTCTTTCTGCCCTATGTTTTTACGGTGGTTATCCTTTTTTGTCTGACCGCCTTTGTACTGATTCATCCGCGGACAAGGGGGCGCATTTTCTGCCATAAGGGAGCCAAATGGCTCTTCCCCTTTTTCGCCGTCGCTTTCGGCGGGGCGATCGCCTACCACAACTGGATCGGACTGATTGCCGGCATAGGGATGTTCTGCATTTTTACCCTGGGGCTGTTCGCCCGGTCGGCCTTTACGGTACGGACCTATGAGCATATGCTGCACATCATCTGCATGATCAGCATTCCGATCGGTATGATCGCTTTTTTAGAGCGGATTGTCCTCCAGCTTCGACATCCCGAGCTGGACAGCTTCCGTTGTATCTCGGTTTTTTTCAACGCCAACTATTTCGCCACCATTGCGGCAACCGTCGTCATCATCTGCGCATACAAGGTCGGCTCCCGCCAGGGCAGTCGGATGGGCTACTTCGGCATTGCGCTGCTGAATATGCTCAGTGCCTATTTAAGCGGAAGCCTGTTTGTCTGGGTAGAGATTTTTATCGGCGTCGCGCTGGTGTTTTTTCTTTTACGCAAGCATGAGATGCTCAGCGGCCTCCTGCTCGGGGGTGGTTTGTTCTGCTTTATTTTGTATTTTGCGCCTGGCCTGCTTCTCCCCCGGCTGACCGAGTCGCCGCTGACGACCGAGCGGCGGGTGGATATCTGGCGGACGGCCATACACGCCTTTCTGGATACCCCGCTGTTCGGACGGGGGCCAATGACCTATTACCACTGCTACGCCGACTATCCCGGCAGTTTTCCGACTACACACGCACATAACATTTATCTGGATCCGCTGCTCAGCTACGGTATTGTGGGAACGATTTTCCTTGTGCTTTTCGCCATGAGTTATCTGCGGCCGCTGATACATTGCCTGCGCTCCCGTCCGGATGAGAAGATTTCGGTTCTGCTTTGCGCCGTGATCGCGGCGGCGGCCATCCACGGCATCACCGACCTGACCCTTTTGTGGGTGCAGACCGGGCTTTTGTTTATGCTGATCCTTGGGGGGCTGAACCTTTGTGAGAGGCGGGCGGCCCGATCGCCCCAGCACCGTGGTGAGAATTCTGCGCCGACTTCGCCTCCCCCCGCACAGACGGATAGCGGGGATCTCTCCCGCTATCTATAAGCGGGAAAAACGCCTATTGCTTTTTGAAAAGCAGACGCCATATCCGGGGTGAATCGACAGGAATCCCCAGCGGCGTAATTTTTATCGCCGTGTCGCCCGGTGCCGCACGTAAGCCGCCGCGAAGGGCGCGACATTTTAAATCGTTTTTTATTCAGGAGCAACAAAAACCGAACCGGGAAATCTCCCCCGGTTCGGTTTTTCCTTTTGCACCGATGATGCTCTGCTTACCTCTGCCCACGGGAGAGAACGGCCGCCATACGCTGCATACGCGGCAGGGCGTGATCGAAAAATTCCCGATATGCAGAACAGAACTTGTTAAGGCCCGGGCGGCCGTCGACAAACGGTTCCCGGTACCGGCGGCACCCGCCCCGGCAAAAGGGAAAATACCCGCAGCTCTGGCAGGAGGAATCAACCGGCTTGGATTCCTCCACAAAACGGACGGCCGCCTCCGATCCGGCCATCGCGGCAAAAGAATCTTCCAGAACGCTGCCCATCCGGTAGCGGTCGAGTACATAAAAATCGCAGGGATAGACGCTGCCGTCTCCCTCAACTGTGAAATAGCTGGAACAAACCCCCTGCATACCGCAGGCCTCGGGCGGACGACCGGCCAGCATGGAAACATAGTTGTCAAAGGTACGCACGCTGGTATATTCCCCTCGGCAAAAATCGTCATAATACAGGTCGAAGGTCGCCTTCAAAAACCCGGCGTACCGTTCGGCCGTCAAAGAGTAATCGTGTCGCTCATCCCCATCAAACGGGTCAAGGCAGGGGATAAACTGCAAATACCGGAACCCGCTTTGCCGGAAGAAATTGTAAACCTTCCTCCCATGCCGGGCAACAAAATTGTTAACAACGCAAAGGATGTTGTATTCCGCGCCCCGCCGGTCGAGAGCTGCGGCCGCGCGCAGCACCCGGGTGTGCGTCCCTTTTCCCGCCGGGTCGAGACGGCAGGCATCGTGAATCTCGGCCGGTCCGTCGAGCGAAAGCCCGACCAAAAAGCGGTTGTCGGCCAAAAATTTCGCCCACTCATCGTCGATCAGATAACCATTGGTCTGAATGGCGTTAAAAATCTCCACCCGGTTTACATTGTATTTGTTTTGCAGCTCGATCAGCCGGCGGTAAAAATCCAGCCCGGCCAGAGTCGGTTCGCCACCCTGAAAATTGAAACCGCAGCTTCCGCTCGCGTACCGGAGTGCGGCGCGCACCAGGATTTCGAGCGTTTCTTCCGACATAACGCCGCGGTTTTGCACCTCCCGACGGCTGGAGACATCGGCGTAAAAGCAGTACCGGCAGCGCATATTGCAAAGGGAAGAAGCAGGCTTGATCAGCAGATTGCAGGGAGGCATGGCGAATTCTCTCCTACTTGGGCGACCGGCGGGGAATCCTCCCGAGCGGCGCGAAATTTTGATACCTTCATACTACCCCAAAACAACCGGTTTGTAAAACACTTTTTATTGCTCCGCAACAAAAACGTGATTTCAATGCCAAATTTCTCACCATGCACAAGGCGCGGCAAGCGTAAAGCCTGCCGCGCCGCTGCGCTTTATTTGGTCAGCTTGTCAATGAGGGAAATCAGCTCATCCAGCTTTTCTTCCCCCGCGCCGCTTTCGATGGCCGTCTTGACACAGCCCTTCATGTGGGCCGCTAAAATCTCCTTGTTCGCCCGGTGGAGCATGGCCTCACAGGCCATCACCTGGTTGGAGATATCTACGCAGTACCGATCCTCCTCCACCATGGTGAGGATGCCGTCCAGCTGTCCCCGTGCCGTTTTTAGCAGCCGGGTAACCTGCTTCTTATCTGCCTGCATGACATTATCCCTCCAAAATGCCGGTCACGGTGTAGCCGGCCTCTTCAACTGCGGCGGACAGGGCCGCGTCCTCTGCCGGTGCAGACAGTGTGACGCAGGCCGCCTTGTCCTCGAGCGAGACGCGGACCGCCGCTACCCCGGCGACACCCTCCAGTGCCTTTTGCACATGCGCGGTGCAGTGTGCACACATCATCCCGTCAACTTTTATGGTCTTTTGCATGACAATCATCTCCTTTTCCGTTTGGATGGTGGTTTGTGTTTCAGAAACGGCCTCCCCCTGTGCATACCGGCGTTTGTCCTTCCAGAGCTTGAGGCGCAGGGCGTTCATCACGACAAACACCGAGCTGAAGCTCATGGCGGCAGCGGCAAACATCGGGCTGAGCAGCAGACCGTTCAGGCTGTAAAGCGCGCCGGCCGCGATCGGAATCCCGATGATGTTGTAGATAAAGGCCCAAAAGAGATTTTCTTTAATATTCCGGATGACCGCCCGGCTGAGGTCGATGGCCGCCACCGCGGCCGACAGATCGTTTCGCATCAGCACGATGTCGGCTGAATTCGCAGCGATATCGGCGCCGGCGCCGATGGCGATACCCACATCGGCTCGGGCGAGCGCCGGCGCGTCATTGATGCCGTCGCCGATCATGGCAACCCGGTGTCCCTCCCGCTGGAGGGCGGAGATTCTCTCCTCCTTGCCGGCCGGCGTGACCTCCGCCACGATGTCGTCGATGCCGGCCAGTGCACCGACATGGGCCGCCGTGCGCTGATTGTCTCCGGTCAGCATAATCACCCGGATCCCCATTTTCTGAAACGCGCGGACGGCGGCCGGACTGCTCTCCTTCATCACATCGGCAACCAGGATCATGCCAAGCATTTTGCCGTCTGCGGCGAAAAAGAGAGGGGTTTTCCCCTCCTCCGCCGCCCGCGAGGCCTCCGTCGCAAAGGGGGAGAGATCAATCCCGCGCGCCTCCATAAACCGGCGGTTTCCGCCAAACAGGGCCTTGCCCGCCGCCCTGGCATAGACGCCGCCGCCCGGCTCTACCCCGAAGTCCTCCGGCTCGGGAGGGAGAATGCCCTGTTCGCCGGCATAGACGTTGACCGCCGCCGCCAGCGGATGCTCCGACCGGCTCTCCAGCGCGGCGGCAAGGGAGAGCAGCTCCTCCTCCGTCACGCCGGCGGCCGGCTGCAGACCGACCACCGCCGGCTTACCGAGGGTGAGGGTGCCGGTCTTATCCAACAGGACGGTGTCGATCTTATGCGCGATTTCCAGGCTCTCACCCGATTTGATGAGGATGCCGTTCTCCGCCCCCTTGCCGGTTCCGACCATGATGGCAGTCGGGGTGGCCAGACCAAGCGCACAGGGACAGGAGATGACCAGCACCGAGATTCCGATGGATAAGGAAAAATGGAAGGGCTGCCCCGCAAGCAGCCAGATGATCGCCGCTGCGACCGCGATACAGATGACGATCGGCACAAAGACGCCGCTGACCCGATCGGCCAGCTTGGCAATCGGCGCAGAGGAGGAGCTGGCCTCCTCCACCAGACGGATGATCTGGGCCAGCGTGGTATCCTCCCCGACCTTGTCCACCCGGTATTGCAGATACCCCGCGCTGACCACCGTACCGCCGGTGACGCGGGATCCGGCCGTTTTCTCTACCGGGATGCTCTCCCCCGTAACGGCCGATTCATCCAGCGCGGCCGACCCCTCGGTCACCACGCCGTCGGCCGGAACCGACATGCCGGACTTGAGCACCGCCAGATCTCCGGGACGCAGATCGGCGACCGGGATTTCGACCTCCCGTCCTTCCCGCAGGATGAAGGCGGTCGCCGGCGTCAGACTGATTAGCGCGTTCAGCGCGTCGCCCGTCCGTTTTTTCGACCGGGCTTCAAAATATTTTCCCAACGTAATCAGGGTCAGAATCATGCCGGCCGATTCAAAATACAGCTCCATCGCATAGCTGTGGGCGGCCGCGACGTCTCCGCGCCCCAGGGCGTATCCCATCCGGAAGATGGCGTAGACGCTGTATACAAAGGCTGCACCCGATCCCATGGCGACCAGCGAATCCATATTGGGCGAGCCGTGGAAAAGGGAGGAAAAGCCCCGCTTAAAATACATTCGCCCTGCGTACAGGATCGGCAGGGTCAGGAAAAGCTGAATCAGCGCGAAGGTCATGCTGTTCTCATGTCCGGTGAGGAAAGCGGGCAGCGGCGCGCCAAGCATATGCCCCATGGAAATGTAAAACAGCGGAATCAAAAAGACAAAGGAAAGGATTAGCCGACCCGCCATGCCCGAAATCGGGTCGGGCGCGGCCGCCTCCGAAGGGGCCGGCGCCTTTTTTCCTCTCTGCGCCGCACCGTAACCGCTTTTTTTGACGGCAGCAATGATCTCCTCCGCCGACAGGACAGCCTCATTATACTCGACGGTCATATCATTTTTCAGCAGATTGACCGTGACTTTTTGAACACCGGAAAGTTTGGCTACCGCCTTCTCTACCCGGGCGCTGCAGGCGCTGCAGGTCATTCCGCTGACCGAAAAACATTCTTTCACAAAGTTCACTCCTTTGCTAAATACCCCACAGGGGTGTTGTGTTAATGTATCATAAAAACGAAAAGTTGTCAAGCCTTGCAGAGAGGCGATTGCAGTTTGTTGAAAAACAGGTCACAGATATTTTTATTCTTTCCCCAAAAGAGGATGAAAAATCAGCAGCCCGGCACATACAGCAAACGGGGAATTTTATTAATTTACAAAAATCTACTGCACTCGCCCCCGGAATATGGTACAATAAAGACGCCCAAAAGCCTTGTGTGAACAAAGTGAGGCGTCTTTTGAAAATGGGCTCTCTCTGCACGGCCGCTTATTTTCCGGGAGAAACGCCCATTTTTTCACAGCCTTGTGGTACAATAGAAGAAACCGCTTCCGACCGTGTTTATAACCCTTATGTGAATGGGGGCAGCGCAGAATAAGGAGGGTGGGAACGTATGGCAACCACACAGGAATACATCGAATTTGTCTGCGAACAGATTCGCGGCGCCGGGGAGATACGGTACAAAAAGATGTTCGGAGAATATATGGTTTACATCAATGACAAGCCGATTCTTCTGGTCTGCGACAACACCGTATATGTCAAAACAGTAGCGGCGGCGGACTCCCTTCTTTCGGGCGCGGCACGGGGTTACCCTTATGCCGGCGCAAAAGAACATTATATTCTGGATATTGAGGATTCCACCCTCTGCCGGGCGGTGATTGCCGCTCTGGAGCCGGTCACACCAATGCCAAAGCCGCGCAAAAAAGCGTAGCCGCGGTGCATAGCACCCCCGATATCCGACTGAAGCCGGGCGCCGCCTCGACCGAGAGGATATACGGCGTTGCCTTCACTTTCGACAAGCGAATCAATTTTTAACGGAGGTTGTTTATGGCGATCAACAAAGCGATGCGGTTGGCCCTCAAAGCCCTGTCCTATCCCGATATCGACATCCGCAAAACCCTGAAAATCGAGCGCGCGGCCAAGCAGATCAAGGCGCCGCATCTGCTCGGCTCGCTGTACCGCAACCTGGATCGGAAAATTTTCTCCGACGGGCGGGAGGTCGGCGTGCGAGTCTATACGCCGGTGGAGCGGGAAAGCGACCATATCCTCCTGTTCTTCCACGGCGGCGGCTGGGCGACCGAAAGCGTGGAAACCTACAACCGGGTCTGCGTCGGGTTGGCGCGAAACTTAAAATGCCGGGTTGTTTCGGTCGAATACGCATTGGCGCCCGAAAGCCCCTTTCCCGAGGGGTTGCAGGATTGCTATGCCGTTGCGAAAGAGCTGTACCAGAATCCGGAGCAGTTCGAGACGACCGCCGACCACATCCTCCTGATCGGGGACAGCGCCGGTGGCAATCTCGCGGCAGCCGTTTCCCTGATGGCGCGCGATCGGGGGGAGTTTGCGTCCAGCCGCCAGATCCTGATCTATCCCGCCACGGCCGCCGACCATTCGGAGGATTCTCCGTTTCCCTCGGTGCGGGAGAATGGCAAGGATTACCTCCTGACCTCCAAGCGCATTTGCGAATATATGGAATTGTACGCCGCAAAGGCAGAGGATTTTAAAAGCCCCTATTTTGCCCCTCTGCTGACGGAGTCTTACGCCGACCAGCCCGAAACCCTGCTGATTTCGGCCGAATTTGACCCTTTGCGGGATGAGGGAGAGGAATACGCCCGCCGGCTGGAGGCGGCCGGGAACCGGGTTGTGATCCGCCGAATGCCCGACGCGCTGCACGGCTATTTTTCTCTGGATGAAAAATTCCCGCTTGTGCAGGAGACCTACGCCCTGATCGGGCAATTTATGAGAGAGGAGCTGTAGCGTTATGCCGAAAGGAGACCGGCGCGCCTGGCGGCGACTGGACAACGCCGCCAAGATTTTCCCTTCCACCAGCGAACAGTCGGATACTCGAGTTTTCCGATTTTCAGCCGAGCTGACCGAGCCGGTCGACCCAGCCGCGCTGCAAACCGCCCTGGAGCAGGCACTGGAGCTGTTTCCGCTCTTTCGCTGCGTGATGCGGCGGGGCGCTTTCTGGTATTATCTTGAGGAATGCGACCTTACGCCCCGAGTCGGGCCGGAGGTCAAAAGCCCCTGCATGCCGCTATATGACGGGAACCACAAATCCTTGCTGTTTGACGTGACTTATTATAAAACCAAGATCAATCTGGAGTTTTTCCACGTGCTGACCGACGGAACCGGCGCGATCTCCTTTTTGACAACCTTGCTGCACGCGTACCTCAGCCTCCGTCATCCAGAAGCGTTTGCCGGCGTACAGCCGCCGCAGAGCGCACCGGTATCCGAAAAGGCGCAGGACGGCTTCGCCAAATATTATCAAAAGGGCGGACGGCGAGCCAAGGGAGAAAAATCGGCGCTTCTCCGTGGGGCCAAGCGGGAGGGCGACACCATCCGTATCCTCGACGCGAGGGTGCCGGCCGATCAAATCCGCCGGCTGGCGGCTTCACACGATGCAACCGTAACAGTCTTTCTGTCCGCCCTGTTTATCCTCTCGATCGGAGAGAATCTCTCGTTAAATGAGAAAAAAAGGCCGGTTGTGCTGAACATCCCGGTCAATTTACGCAACTATTTCCCCTCCGACACGGCAACAAATTTTTTTGGCATGATCTCGACCGGATTCCGGCTGGATCACACCCCTTCGTTAGAGGAAGTTATCTCGGTCGTATCGGCCGATTTTAAGACGGAACTGACGTCGGACAAGCTGGCCGGACGAATGCGCGCCCTGACCGCGCTGGAACACAATCCGGCCGCCCGCATCGCACCGCTGCCGCTTAAAAATTTTGTGCTCCGCCAAGCGCGGCATATCGCCGACCGGCGATGCACCGCCGTCCTCTCCAATGTGGGGGTGGTTCGCCTGCCGGAGGAGATGGTTCCATACATTCGAAGCATGGGTGCGTTTACCAGCACCTTAAAGTTGCAGCTTTGCCTTTGCACCTGCGGCAATGTGATGAGTCTCGGCTTCACCTCCGCTTTTGAAAGCCCGGCGATCGAACGCTGCTTTTTGCGGCGGCTGGCCGAATTCGGCGTGGATATTGAGGTCAGCACAAACGAATTCTGAGTGAGAAAAGGAGGGATTTTATGCTGTTTTGCAATAGCTGCAAAGTGCGTATTCTTGGCGATCAGCCGCACTGTCCGCTGTGCGGCGGCGACCTGACGGGAGAGGGGGAAACCGACACCCAGCTTTACCCCAGCGTCCCGCCGCCCCGGTACAGCCGGCATTTTCTATTGCGATTCATCAGCTTTGTTGTGATTGCCGGCATCGCGATCAGCGTTGCGGTCAACGCGATTGTATCACCCGGAGTCTGGTGGTCACTTTTCGTCTCTGCCGGATTGGTTTGCTCCTGGCTGACCCTGACTGTCGCCGTTACCAAGCGCAGCCATATTCTGAAAAATATCACCTGGCAGCTCTTTCTGATCACGGTCTTGGCGGTGCTTTGGGATCTCGCCACCGGCTGGCGCGGATGGTCTTTGGACTATGTTCTGCCCTGCTCCTGCATGGCATCGATGGGCTCGATGTATATTCTCTCCAAAATCCTGAAAATCCCGGCCAGAGAATTGGTATTTTATCTGATCCTGGACTCAGTTTACGGCATCGTGCCCATCATCTTTGTACTAACCGGACTGCTGCACACGGCGATCCCCTCTATCCTGTGCATCATGGTCAGCGTCATTTCAATCGCGGCGATCCTGCTGTTTGAATGGCGGGATATTAAAGAGGTTGTTATCCGCAAATTTCACGTTTGAAATGCAGTTCTGCATATATAAAAACCACCGGTTGGACCGGTGGTTTGCTCCACCCCTATAAGGGGTGATTACTGGCTAAACCCCTGCAAGGGGGCTCTGAAGTTTAGCAACGCATTACAATCTCGGGCAGCCGCTCACGTGCGGCTGTCTTTTTTTGCTACTGCTTCTTGCTGCCCGTAAACGGGTCTATATACTCCTTTATACTTATCTGTTCTGCCATATAGTCTTCTTCCAACTGATTTCTTATATATTCTGCTATTGCCTTTTTGTTTCGACCGACTGTATCTACATAATATCCTCTGCACCAAAAACTTCTCGAGCCATATTTGTACTTTAAGTTTGCGTGTCGGTCGAAAATCATTAAACTGCTTTTTCCCTTGAGGTATCCTATAAACTGTGCTATACTTATGTGCGGTGGAATACTAACCAGCATATGTATGTGATCTGGGCATGCCTCTGCCCCTATTATTACCGCATCTTTTTGTTCGCATAACTTTCTCAGTATCTCGCCTATATCTCTTTTTATCTGCCCGTATGTTTCTTTCCTACGGAATTTCGGTGCAAATACTATATCATATTGACACCTATACTTTGAGTGCGAACTACTTCTTATTTCATTATTCTCTTTCATTTGAATTACCTCCTGTATTTTTTGTAATGCGGTTGCCAAACCATTACTATTATACAAGAGGTTTTTCTTATTTTTAAGTCCCTCGGGCTTAGCTTACGCCTCGCCCTTTTTGTTGTAGCTTCGCTCGTTTTATTCTCCCCCGGTCTTACGCAAAAGACCGGGGGATGTGCGGTATGTAATCAGTATTCCGGCAAAACCAGCCGTGTGCTTGCGGCGAGTGCAGCAAGTGCGGTAATGGAACCTGCGCCGGTTTTATCCTTTAAGTTTTTGATATACGTCCGGGTGGTTTCATAGTCCACATTCATCAGGGAAGCAATCTCACCAATGGATTTACCCTGCACGACAAAGCTAAGAACCTTCAGCTCTGTTGGTGTGAAGTCGGTGCTGTCGGTCAGCCCTACTGATATTTTAGGCGTGGTATCTGGATAAATACGCTCTTCCGCCATTGTTCGGTCCATAACGTCCAACAGTTCTTCGGTACCGACCTCCTTATACCAAAAGCTCTCGGCACCGGCGGCTCGTGCTTTACGGATAAAGCTGACCTCCGGCGCAGAGGTAACTATAATGATTTTGATATGAGGATATTTCTTTTTTATAGAAGCCGCAGCCGCCAGCCCGCTTTCATTGTTGGCGGTGCAGATATCCATTAAAATTAAATCTATCGGTGAACGCATACAGGCAATCTCGGCGTTTGCTGCGCCCTTGATTGTTCCTGCCAGACGGTATCGGTCTGAGGCGGTGGCAATATAGTGGGCGAACAGCTCCTGCACCATACGCTCGTCATCGACAATCAATACATTTGTCATATCGTATCCTCCCCTTTCAGGGGAACGGTTACCGTCAGCGCAAACATCGGCTTGCTCTGCACCTGCATCGTTCCTCCGGCTTTTTCTATCCGGGTACGCAGCGAAGTCAGTCCGCCGCCCTCTGTAATTTCACTCTCCGGGATTTTTCCGTTGTTGGTTATCACGGCAGCTGCATTTTTCGTATTCTGCGATATTGTGGCATACAGCTTGGTCCCGTCCGCGTGGCGAATGGTATTCGTCAGGCATTCACGGATAGACGCAACAATCAGATATACACAGGCGGGTTCCTGCGGCAGCTCTCCGGTCTGTATGATTTCAACGCCGATAGAAGAAGCGATTTCCAAGAGCTCACCGTACACATCCGTTTCGTCGTCTTTGCCGATTTCGTTATGGAGCCGATTCAGGGTTCTCCGCCAGTTTCTCAGCAGTTCCTCCTTATGCTCCGGTTGACATCCGCCGAGATAATAGCGCCGGGTATTCAAAACACTGCTGCCCACTTCGTTATGAATACGCATCTTCATGGAAAGGATTTCTTCCTCACGCATAATAGCGATCACATTTTTTGTTATCGTCTCAATGTGCCGCGCCATTTCTTCCAGCTTGATATTATTCTGAGCAAGCTCCTTTGTGCCGTTGTAAAGCTCGGTAACTTCTGAGGCAATGACCTGGGTATAGCGAATCCCGTTCCGGCTCTCAACTTCGGTAAAAATAAATTTCCATGCACTTTTGTCCGGCAAAAGAATCGTGTCGCCGTCGGCTGTAACCGTTTTGTTTTCCGTCAGATTTTGCAGAGCGCACTGCAGCTCCGACAGGCTCTGCAGATCATGTCCGGTAATTGTAAAAACAAGACGGTACATGGAATGGTTGCAGAGTACCGGCATTCCCTTGTCATTAAAAAAGCAGATTCCACCGGGAAGATTATCAAACGCTTCCTTGACAGCGGCGCTTATGTTACGGTTCATCTTTCTCATTCTGCTGCGCCCCCTTCCGGTATACGAAAGGACAGCAGCCATTCGTCGGTGTCTTCGTTGGAAACAGTGAGTCCGTCCACCGAAATCGCTGACATATCTTCTTTACAGCAGAGGCGGACAGCCATCTTCGCTGCGCTGCCTTCCGGCGTAACAGAAACAAACAGCTCCACCAGCGTATCAAAAGCATATTCGAGAATATACTCGAACATATCGTAGAACTGCGTAACCTGATGAAACGGCAGACTGCTTTCCTGCGTGAACAGCATATCGGCGCTGATTCCGAACAAAGTCAGATTTTGCAGGGATTCCTTTATACAGTGCCGAAGCTCTGCGGCGGGAAGTTTGTTCTGATCCTCGGCTAAGAAAATGAGGTTATTGCGCCGCTTGATATAGGCGCCCAGAACAGCGATTCTGGCGAGCAGTTCTTTTTCCGCCTGTTCATTATCCGCTTGTGCAAAGCGTTCCACAAGGTCAGACAAGAGGTTGACTTTTTCTTCGGTCTGCATCTGCATTTTGTTATACAGACGGTTTTTTTCGGATAAAGAGGTCAGTCTGCGCTGCGTCTTGTACTCCTCGCTGAGCGCAGTATTTTTACCCTGTAAATGTTCGTGGGTGTCTTCCAATTCTGCAATCAGTTTTGTCAGCTCCGAAACATCATCCGTCCAGAGCGCATGACCGCATTTAAGCGGCGCAGAGGACAGCCGGATACCTCCGTCCAGCATAACGGGAGCTGCCTCGGCAAGACGCATGGTTTCCGCATTCAAAGGCGGAGCATTGTTTGTAGAAATTAAAACATTGTATTTTTCGTCGGTAATATGTCCATTGACCGCGGAAATACGGAACAGCTCATCATAGTTCGTGTTGGACGGAATCAGCCTGCACCGGATGAAGCTTTCCAGCATGGCAATACACAAAAGGCAGCTTATGACGGTCATATCGCCTGCAAAGCGCCTAATAGCAGTGTGTGCCAGCATAGACAGCACCCCGTATGCAACCAACACAAGTATCGGAATACACGGCATCCAAATCATTTTCTTTTTGCCCGGAACACGGCACTTGATAACAAGGATAAAAAGTGCAGTTATCCCCGTCAGCGCAATCCAGCCTATTGCAAGAAAATAGACGATTTCGTGAGTATATTCACCGTTTGCAATATAGGTAAGTCCTTTGGGAAATCCAAACGCAAGCTGATGAAGATCGTTCGATAAAATCAGCAGAAGCAGCGCCGCTGCCGGAACATAAAGCAGATTTGTCCATTTGGGCAGACGGTAATTCTCCGGCTTGCCGAGGGAACAGGCAACCAGTATCAGCATAAGCGGAATCATGATCTGCGAGACATAGTACAGATACCAAAGGTATCGGCAGAAGTGCTGATTATCAAAAATCATAAATTTTAATGTGCGTACTGCCATCCAAAGCACTATCAGGGCAGATATCGCAGACAGATACTGTTTGGTCCGCACCTGAATAATGCGTCTGCGGACAGACACACCCCATGCGATAAACAGCCCGATATAGATGCCGGAGCGCAGCAGGCTGGAGCTTAACCAAGCCATATCCAGTTCATCGCGCCTGTTTGCAATAAACCTCATACTGTATGCCACAATCACAAGCAGAAAGACAACAATCACTGTACGTGCGGTCTTTTTGTCAAGTTTTGCCACTGGATGCCGCCTCCCTCCGATCGGTTTTTATAGCAAACAGAGGATATCCTCTTGTCGAAAGTTTTTCTTTTTTACAGACCGTTGCCTAAATATAAAAACCCATGATGTATTATAGCACACCTGCTGTCAAATTTCGACTGATTGATTTGTTGAAAGCTCTGACTGCCTTTCTCTTTCTGCTGGTATCTTTCTTAAAGTGGGGACTGAGGGCAAAATATAAACGAGCTTTGCCCGGTACGGCAGCTCCGTCTGATACAAAAAATCAAGTCTGCCCATCGGATTTCACCTCCGGTTCTTTCGGCGCAGGCTGCCGCTATGTCCGGCGTCATCAGCGGCCGTTCTATCATTTTCAGAGATTCAGGCGGATTGTTCCGGCTCCTTGATACCGATCCGGGCATGTCTGTTCTGCTACCCAGGGCTTTGGAGAGTGTTTCGGCAGAGGTGCTTTGAGGAGCAAAACCGCCGAAGATGGTGAGTTGGGTGTTGTCTATAATAAGCTCCGCACCTTCCTTGCCGTGGTTCTTTTCAAGCTGAGAAAAGGACTGTATAATCAGCACTATTTGCAAGCGGCGGGAACGGGAGGCTGAGAACATCATTTCCGCTGACTCTATTTTAGGAAGCGTGCCGTACTCATCTCGGAAGAACACACAACGGTTTTTCAGCTAAGTTCTTGTAAAATATATAATACACTTTTATACTTCAATGCAGTTCAAATATCGGAAAGAATAAAATAATGTTATCTTTGATTGTAAAACTAATTACCCTTAATTTCAGATGTTATGAAGGCTAAGTTTGTGAGTAAAGAAATGATATAAGGAATCTGTAAAAAGCAAAGGAGGGCGAGTCCGTTTAACACGAATTCGCCCTCCTTTGTTCCTATTCGGTTATTTGATAATTTCTCCCTTAAAGACATCACGCTTTTCATGCTGTGTACGATCATATGACAAAACAACCGAAGCAGATGTTAAAAAGCAAGGATTTCCGCCGGCAGATATGCAACTTCAAACAAAAATTGCCTCCGCAAAAAAGGCGGAGGCAATTTTTCGGTTCTTTTTACGCCTTAGCAGGTTTTTTTGCCTTGGCTTTCTTTTTGTGTTCTACCCACTTGACCCACATCGGTGCCGAAATGCAAATCGAGGTGAAGCAACCGGAAATCAGGCCGAATGCCATCGGAATCGCAAAACTGCGAAGCGTGGAGAGGCCGAAGCATTCCGCCACAACACACACGGTCAAAATCGCGGCAAAAGTACAAACACTGGTCATAATCGTCCGGGAAAGCGTCTGGTTCACGCTGAGATCAACAAGCTCAGCCGTGTCCATATCCCCCTTCAGGCTCTTATTCTCCCGAATGCGGTCATAGATAACCACCGTGTCATTCAGCGAATAACCCAGCAGGGTCAGGATAACCGCAATAAAGTTCATATCAATCTGCAGCCGGAAGAAGACGCAGATGAAGAAAGCCATAAAGCAATCGATCACCAAGGCCATCAACGCCATCATACCGGAAGAGATGCCGCCGATCTTGCGGAACCGAATGCCGATGTAAATGATGACAAAGACCGCCGCGAACAACACAGCCACAAGCGCCTTAATAAAGAAAGAGTGAGCCACGGTCGGATTGACCGCGTTGGAATCGCCCAGCGCAATATTATTGTCCGGGAATTTCTCCTGCAAGGCGTCAAGCAGGGTCGCCTGATTCTCCGCCGAAAGGGCGTCCTCCCCTGTCAGCGAAACAACCAGCTTGGAGGAGGCGTCCGAAATTCCGGTGCTCTGGGTTACCTCAACCTCACGGCCGAGATTCTCCTGCACGGCGGAATCAAAGTCCGACACGCTGATCTCATTTTCATATGTGAAAGTAAAACGGCTGCCACCCTTGAAGTTGATGTCGAGATTCACACCGAAAATCACGGCGATGATAATCCCGACGAGTGCAATCGCGGCGGGAACGAAGATCAAACGATTCACATTTTTTACAAAATTGACCTTGGGCACCCGGGCCGGTTTGGCTCCGCCGTAGAAGGACGGTTTTCGCATACACTTAAACTGAGAAATCGATTTGAGCATAATCCGCGTGGCGGTCACACCCATGACAAAGTTGAAAATAACACCGATCAGCAATGTATAGCCAAAGGAATAAAT
This sequence comes from Candidatus Howiella sp., assembly GCA_050946935.1. Taxonomy (GTDB): domain Bacteria; phylum Bacillota; class Clostridia; order Oscillospirales; family Acutalibacteraceae; genus UQRS01. The sequence goes on along the minus strand of JBMNVR010000001.1, from coordinate 276,260 downwards.
GGAACCGGTAATCGACGAGCTGAGCCAGCTGAACATCCAGGCCAGCGGGTTGTCCGGCGTACCGAACGCGCCCATCAGCACAACCGAAATAATGATAACCGTAACATTGCCGTCGAGGATCGCACTCCAGGAATTTTTATACCCGGTATCGATCGCACCGTCGATGGTTTTGCCTTTGTCAAACTCTTCCTTGATACGCTCAGCCGCGATAACGTTCGCGTCAACGCCCATGCCGATCGAGAGGATGATACCCGCGATACCCGGAATGGTCAGCGTAAAGCTTTCAACTCCGGAGAAAAAGCCCGAAACACAGGCGATCATGCCGCCCACCTGTCCGAGCAGGGCAATCGAGGCAATGATGCCCGGCAGCCGATAACGAATAATCATCAAAACACAAACCAAGAGGAAAGCGATCGCACCGGCGATCAGCATAACGTTCAGCGCCTCCGCACCGAGGGTGGGGCTGACAATCTGCAGCTTGGAGTCGTCAACCGTCAGGGCAAAGGGCAGCGAACCGGCATTGATCTTATTGGCCAGCTCGGTCGCGGAGTCCGCGTCAAAGCTGCCCGAGATCATAGCCTGTCCGTCGGTGATCGCCTCATTAACGGTCGGAGCGCTGATCATGGTATCGTCCATCCAGATCGAAATCTGCTGGTTGACAAGGCGGGAGGTCGCTTCGGCAAACTTGGATTTACCCTCCGCCGTCAGGGTCAGGGAAACGACATAGGCGCCGGTTTCCTGATTGACCGTGGCGGCAGCGTGGTCGATGTCCGCCGCACCCGACAGAACCACCGTGTCCTGAGTCGTCCCCTCGCAGAAGGTCAGAAGCGCCGTCTCTCCCAACTCCTGCACCGCGGCGGTCGGATCAAAATCACTCTCACCCGATTTCCAAGGGAAACGGACGATTACCTGCTTGTTCGAATAGTCGGTGTAAACCTCGCTATCCGTTATGTTCTGGTTGACAAGACGGGTCTCGATAATCTCCTTCGCGGCGTCCATATTTTCATCCGTGATGCTGCCGGTCTCAATATCCGGGGCAAAAACGGCCTCCACGCCGCCCTGAATGTCGATACCCCAGCGGATATCCTCGGCCCCTTTGACATACACAATCCGATTGTCGCCGTAATAGTTGTTGATGCCGAAGAAGGCAACAAACGTCAGCGAAATGATCAGTATGGCAACAATGAAAAACCACGGTTTTCCAACTCTCTTCATTGGCCAAATCCTCCAATACTTCTTTTCTTCTGCCCGAAAAGCGGGCAGCGGATTCACGGTGCTCTCCGCCGCCCGTTTTCAAACGGTTATATGTTAGATTATAAAGGCTAACCCCTTTAAAGTCAATGCGAAAGCTGCAAGATTTTACACATTTTTTCTAAATTTTCGGGTAAATTGCCGCTTCGCTTGTGCAAACTCCCCTGCTTTAGACGGTCAAAGCGTTACAGCGTCCGACCGGTCAGCTTCTCAAGGCAAGCCAGCTTCACCGCCACGCAAAGCAGTCCGGCGGCCTCGGCCAATTCCTCCGCGCCGGGATAGGTCGGCGCGATCCGGAGATTGCTGTCGTGCGGATCCCGCCCGTAAGGATAGGTTGCACCGGCGCTCGTGAGGATCAGGCCGGCTTCCTTACACAGGGCAGCTACGCGGGCCGCGCACCCCTCCATCACGTCGAGGCTGATAAAATAGCCGCCGTCCGGGTCGGTCCAAGTTGCAATACCCAATCCGGAGAGGTTGTTCTGCAGCGCCTCCAGCACGGTGCGGAATTTGGGGCGCAGAATCTCGGCATGGCGCTCCATGTGGGCCAGCACATCCTCCACAGAATGAAACATACGGGCGTGCCGGAGCTGATTGAGCTTATCCGGGCCGATGGTCTGATAGCTCATGCGATGCTTGACCTCCCCAATCAACGACGGGCTGGCGGCCATCGCGGCAAGCCCCGCGCCCGGGAAGGTGATTTTCGAAGTTGAGGTGAACAGCATGACCCGATCGGGATGACCGGCGGCCGCACACGCCTCATAAATATTGGCCAGAGGCCGCAATTCTTTCAAATAATGCACGACATAGGCGTTGTCCCACATGATGACGAAATCATCGGCCGCCGTCTCCATTCGGGCGAGGCGGCGAACAACCTCATCCGAATAGGTGACGCCGAGGGGGTTGGAGTATTTCGGCACACACCAAATGCCCTTGATCGCCGGGTCAGAGGCGGCCAGCCGCTCGACCAGATCCATATCCGGGCCGTCGGCCGTCATCGGAATGGTGATCATGTCGAAATCATAATACTCGGTAATGGCGAAATGGCGGTCGTATCCCGGCGCCGGGCAGAGAAATTTCAGCTTTTTCTCCTTCAGCCAGGGGGTGCCGCCATGCAGGCCCTTGGTCATGGCCTGGGTCAAAAAGTCAAACATCAGGTTGAGAGAGGAATTCCCCGCAACCACCACCTGCGCCGCCGGAACACCCAGGATTTCCCCAAACAGCTCCTTAAGCTCATCCAGGCCGTCAAGGCCGCCGTAGTTGCGGCAGTCCCGCCCGGTCCGGCTTTGATAACCGCTGCCGTCATCAATCTGATGAAACAGCGCGTAACTGAGATCCATCTGATCCGCGCCGGGCTTGCCCCGCGACATATCAAGGGAAAGGCCGCGTTTTTTGTATTCCTCATAAGCCGACGCGACCCGGTCATATTCAGCATATAAGGCGTCCAGAGACATTTTGCTGTACTCAGTCATACACATCATCCCGTCCAAAATAAAATCGCCGTGTAAAAAGCGCCGGCGCCCTGTCTTCAAAATCCGTAAAACCGGGATTTCAGGATACCGATGCTAATAATATAGTTTACTATACCCGCTCCTGTTTTGCAAGTGCATTTTTACCTGTAACCGGGTTTTGGAAACTTTCGATGAAAACCGAAAGGATAAACGCACAACACTTTTCCACAGGATAGAAGCAGGCGGCAGAACCCGCTCCGAGAATTTGGTCTGTTTTCATAAATGCATTGTCTATTGCTTGTTCTAAATTGCGGTGTTTGCACAAATCTATTGCACGCACAAATTTCCCTGTGCTATAGTTCAGCTGTAAACGGCAATCCCGCCCGCGCCCGGCCGGCGGTGTTTTCCCGGAATCCGCGGCATTTTCCGGGCAGAAAGGCAGATGTATACAATGAAAAAAAGATGGATCGTCCTGTGCGCTGGAATTACAGCGGCATTGCTCTTCTCTACCGCGGCGACGGCAATTACGCAGACCGGACTGGCGCAGTATCTGACCGAACAGGGGGTCAGCGCCTACTATATCGGCCTGCTGGAGGAGATGGACAGCCTCTATCATTTCTCCGACCCCCAGTACGGCGCTATGCAGAGCGAGCTGGAGGAAATCATCGCCATTGCCAAGCAAAAAAATCCCGGCCTGCTCTCCTCCCCCAACAAATTTTCCGGCTGCGGAGAGGCGGAGTATCAAAGCCTGAAAGCCCACTTCTCCGCCCTGTGCGATACGGCCGGCTTTACCCTGACCGAAACACGCAACGCCGGGGGTGACGGCCGGATTCTCTCCATTGTCAACGCAGCCGATAACCGCCTGCTGCTGGAGGTCCGCGTCGCCGACAACGAGCTTTCCGGCGTCCTGCCCGGCGACCTGGACGGTGACGGCAGGGTGACGGTCAGCGACGTGGTGGCCCTGCGCCTCACCATTGTGTGGGGAAACGCGGACGACTATGCGCGCACTGCCGGCGACCTGGACAGCGACGGAAAGCTGACGGTCAGCGATGTGGTAGCCCTGCGCGCTCATATTGTCAATCTGTAAAACAAGCATGGCGAAAGCAACAGGCCGCCGCGCCGGTTTCGGCCGCGGTACGGCGGCCCCCGCTTCGCGTATGAAAGGAAGATGGAGCAGCATGAAACAGCTTAAAAAATATATCGGCCTGATTTTGGCGTTTTGCACCGTCCTGTCTCTTACGGCCTGTGAGGTCGACAGCTATCTGAAAAAAGAAGTATACACCGACGCCTTTGCCAAATTCTTTGTCGCACCGGACGGCAACGACCAAAACGACGGCAGTTTTACCGCGCCCTTTGCGACCCCCGCCCGTGCGGCCGAGGCGGCGCGCGCTGTCTCGGCCGAAATGGATGGAGAAATTCAAATCCTCCTGCGCGGCGGGGAATATATCCTGAGCGAACCGCTCGCGCTGAATGAAGCCGACAGCGGCCGAAACGGATACGATATCATATGGACCGCCTATAACGGAGAGGAGGTCGTTTTGAGCGGCGGACAGGAAATCACCGGCTGGGTTCTCTTCGACGTTGAAAAAAACATCTACGCCGCCACGGCCGCCGCGCCGGTGGAGACCCGCCAACTCTATGTCAACGGTAAACGAGCGACCCGGGCACGGAGCGAAAGCGGCCTGACCAACGCGACCTACGACGCGGCCGGGCATACTACAACCGACACCTTCTTGGCCGAATATAAAAACATCAGCGACCTTGAAATGGTGTACAAGCAGGATTGGACCAGCCCGCGCTGCGGGGTCGAGTCAATCTCGATTTCAGGCGGGCGGGCGGCCGTTATCATGAAGCAACCTGGCTGGACATGGTGCCGCAACAAGGGCGGCACTTCGGCCACCACCCCCTGGTATTATGAAAACGCCTATGAGCTGCTGGACAGCGAGGGGGAGTGGTATCTTGACCGCAGCGGCGCCATCGGAGGCACGGCCTACACCTTCTACTACAAACCGCCGAAAGGGGAAGATATGTCCGCAGCCCGGGTCACCGTCCCGGTGCTGGAGGAGCTGCTGACCGTGCAGGGCAGCGACATCGACCATCCGGTCTCTCACATACGGTTCGAGGGGCTTGCCTTCCGCTATGCCACCTGGACGCGGCCAAACGGCAACGACGGCCACGCCGACGTACAAAACAACGTCCTGCGGGAGGATTACGATCCCGCCAATCCGGACTATACCATGGCCGACTACAAATACACCGATAAGATGACCGGCGGCTGTATCGTCCTGCGAACGGCCGACAGCGTAACCTTCCGGAGTTGCAAATTCTCCGCCCTCGGCAATACGGCCGTCTATATATATGCGGGCTCTAAAAACAATATGGTCGAGGGCTGCGAATTCTTTGACCTGTCGGCCGGCGCAGTGCAGGTTGGCGCGGTAAATATGTACGACGAGCACAACTGGAAAGACGATGACGAGCGTTATGTCCTGCGCAACAACGACATTCTGAACAACTATATCCACGACGTCGCGGCGGAGTATCGCTCGGCCGCGGCAGTTGGCCTTGGTTATGTCGTCGACTCCGATGTGCTGTATAATGAGATGGCGAACCTCCCTTACTCGGGCGTACACCTCGGCTGGGGATGGAAGCGAATGCGGCAGCTCGGCATCTCCTGCACCAGGAACAACCGCATCGAATATAATTACATCCACGACCTGATGACCGTACTGCGGGACGGCGGCGGTATCTACGCGCTGGGCGCGCACTCGCCCGACGGCAACACCGTCATCGCCCACAATTTCATTCAGCGGCAAATGAATGTCTTTGCCGCTATTTATCTGGATGAGGCCTGTGACTACTACAGCGTGTATGACAACGTGATTGACACAGCACCACAGTGGGTCTGCTCCAAGCATGTGCAAAACGACATCCACGACAACTACACCAACCAATCGGCGTATATCAACGATCCCGATCCCGAAGGAACCGAGAAAGCCGCCATCCGCAACACCGTCCTGATTTCTGACGGCAAGTGGGGCGAGTCGGCCGAGGCCGTCATGCATACCGCCGGGTTACAGGCGCCGTACCGCGACATGCTTCCGGTCAGCGGAACAGTTGCATTTGACACCTCCGGTCTCGACGGCGGCAGCCTTGGCGTCACCGTGCGCGGCGTCCGGAACCTGGAGAACGCGGCCGCGCCCTGCCTCTTCTTCGACGGGGGCGCGGCGTACGCCGGCCGACAGATCACGGTAAGCGGAACCACCGTGACGGCCGATGAAAGCGGATTCGCCCGATTGCTTTCGGCTGACAGGCTGGAAGAGGCCGTCTCCTACTCCGACGGCGTCAAGCTGGATCTTTCGACCACGTTTGTCAAAGGCAAAAGCCGGATCGCAATCGGCCTGTGCGAGGCGGACGGCGCGGTTCTTTTCTCCGACGCGATCGACCTGACCGCCGGGTATGAGACGATCGTCTCGGACGACTATCAGAACACGGCGGTCGGCGCGGCGCCGGAGGGAATCCGCTTTGACCAAACCCTCGGCAGCGTCACCGTGGTGGAGGATCCTGACGACAGCGCCAACCGGGTGCTCAAGATCTCCCACATGGGGCAGACGCCGTCTGCCTCCTTCCTCGCCGCATATGAGATCCCGGCCACCTCGGGCATCGTCTCAGTCAGCATGGAGGTCAAGGCCACGGCTAAAAACGCGGCGCTCTATGTGCCCTATATCCGCAGCGGTGCAACCGAAATCGCGACCATCAACCTCCACAACAACGGATACATCGCGATCAACCGCCCGCCGGTGGAATATCACGGCACCTATCAAACCGACGTGTGGATTGAGATGCAGGTCGTGTTGGATACCGCAAACGGCAGCTTCGACCTCTATGTGGACGGGGTGCGAAAATGCAGCAACGTTCCGTTCCGCGCAAAAACCGAAACAATCGACAACATCTGTGTGGGTATGTACCGTTATGATACCGGCAGCTACTATGTCGACAACCTGACCATCAAGGCCATTCCAAACTGAACCGGCCTTTTTGCGCAGCAAGCCCCCTCCCGTATCGGGAGGGGGCTTGCTGCATATCCGTTAAGCAAAGGCAGTGCTTGAAAAATGCCAAAACCACCTTCTACTGCATATACCCGTCGATTTTTTTGGCGCAGGCCACTGCCAGCGCGCCCGGTCCGATGTGGCAGGAGACGCTGAGGGACAGCGGATCAATATGCACCTCTTGCACACCGAAAGCGGCTTTAAGCACGTTTGCAAAATTGTCGGCCGCCTCCTCATTATCCGTATGGGCGACAAAAATCCGCACCTGATCCACCCCTCCGAACCGGCCGTCAATATCCCGGCGCATGGCGTCGATCATAATTTCCCGTCCGATTTTCTCGGTTCGGGCCTTGGCAAAGGCGTCCAGCTTCTCCCCCTGAATCTGTAGGACCGGCTTGATCTTGAGCACGGTGGCGATGGCTGCTGCGGCCGGGGTCACCCGTCCGCCTTTTTTCAAGTATTTGAGCGTGTCCAGCATAATGTAAATGGAGGAATCCAGCTTGGTTTCTTCCAGCACACAGGCAATCTCGGCCGCGGATTTTCCCGCCTCGGCCAGCGCCATGGCGTCGAGCACCGACTGCCGCTGGGTCACAGAAATCCGCTGATTGTTGACGACGCAGACCCGGCCGTCGTAATCCTGCGACAAGGCAACCGCCGTCGCACAGGAGCCGGACAGGCCGCTCGACATCGGGATGTGCACCAGTTCGTCGTACGTTTCCAACACCCGGTCCCAAAGGGCCAGCAGATCCCCAACCACGGGCTGGGAAGTCGAAACATCGACGCCGCTCGCCAGCTTTTCATAAAATTCCGTTTGGGAAAGATTTACATCCTCATAGTATGTATTCTCGCCGATGACAAAGGGCATGGGCAGGACGAAAACGCCGAGCGCCTTCCCCTGCGTCTGGGTGATTCCACTGTTGCTGTCGGTTACAATCGCCACTTTTCGGGCCATAATACAGATTCTCCTCACTCTGATTTCCATATAAATTGAAGTGTATTATACCACATAAATTCCGAGATGTCGAGCATTTTTCAACCCCCCCGATTGCACCGTCCGGCCAATCCCGCACAAGAAAAGCCGGCCGGTACGAATTTTGTACCGGCCGGCAGGGCCTTTTTTATGATGCTTTCACCCGGAAGGTGAAGGCGCCATCCTGGAAATCGCAGAGAATATCTGCCTTTTCGGGGAATTCCCCTTCCAGCAGCTTCTCGGACAGGGGATCCTCGATCCGGGAGGTAATGGCTCTGCGCAGCGGCCGTGCGCCATATACCGGGTCGAAGCCGGCGTCAGCGACGGCTTCGACGGCTGCGTCGGTGAATTCGATTGACCGGCCCATCTCGGACAGGCGCCGGTCGAGGCCGCGGAGCATCCGCCGCGCGATCTCAGCGATCTCCTCCTTATTCAGCTTGTGGAACACGATGATGTCGTCCACACGATTGAGGAACTCCGGCCGGAACTCCCGCTTCAGCTCAGCCAGCACTTCCTCGCGGATCTTGGCGTTGTCCCGGGACTCCTCCTCCGAACGGTCGCCGAAGCCGAAGGAGACCTTGTTATCGGTGATCAGCCGCGCACCCACGTTGGAGGTCATGATAATAACCGTGTTTTTGAAATCAACCCGGCGGCCCTTGGAATCGGTGAGGATTCCATCCTCCAAAATCTGAAGCAGGATGTTAAAAACATCCGGGTGGGCCTTCTCGATCTCATCAAACAGCACGACCGAGTAGGGCTTACGGCGAACCTTTTCGGTCAGCTGGCCGCCCTCCTCATACCCGACATAGCCGGGCGGCGACCCCACCAGGCGGGAGACGGTATGCTTTTCCATATACTCCGACATGTCGAGGCGGATCATGGCCGATTCGTCGCCGAACATGGCCTCGGCCAGCGCCTTGCAAAGCTCGGTCTTGCCGACGCCGGTCGGGCCGAGGAAGATGAACGACCCGATCGGGCGCTTCTTGTCCTTGAGGCCGACCCGCCCGCGGCGGATGGCTTTGGAGACGGCGGCAACCGCCTCATCCTGGCCGACCAACCGCTCGTGCAGCACCTTTTCCATATTGAGAAGACGATGGCTCTCCTCCTCGGTCAGGCGGGTGGCCGGAATACCGGTCCAGCTCGATACGATCTGGGCGATCTCTTCCTCGGTCACCTCGCCGGAGGCGGTCTCGTCCGCTTTCCATTTCTGCCTTTCGGTTTCCAGCTTCTCGGACAGCCGCTTCTCCTGATCCCGCAGTTCGGCCGCCTTCTCAAAATTCTGGGCGTTGATGGCCTTGGTCTTCTGGTCAGAGATGGTTTTGACCTCCTCCTCCAGCGCCTTGAGGTCGGGCGGCGCGGTGAAAATGCTCATCCGCACCTTGGAGGCACCCTCGTCGATCAGGTCGATGGCCTTGTCGGGGAGATAGCGGTCGGCAATGTAGCGGGCCGACAGCCGCACGGCCGCTTCGATGGCGCCGTCAGTAATCCGCACCTTGTGGTGCGCCTCATACTTGTCCCGCAGGCCCTTGAGGATCTGCACCGCCTCCTCCTCGGTCGGCTCACCTACCGTAACCGGCTGGAACCGGCGCTCGAGGGCGGCGTCCTTTTCGATGTTCTTACGGTATTCGTCCAGCGTGGTAGCGCCGACCACCTGCAGCTCTCCTCTGGCCAGCGACGGCTTGAGGATGTTGGCCGCGTCGGTCGAACCTTCAGCCGAGCCGGCGCCGACGATGGTGTGCACCTCATCGATAAAGAGGATGACGTCGCCGGCCGCTTTGACCTCGTCGATAATGGATTTGATGCGTTCCTCGAAATCGCCGCGATATTTGGTGCCGGCCACCATCCCGGTCAGGTCGAGGGCGACCACCCGCCGGCCGGTCAGCAGCTCGGGTACCTCGCCGGCCGTGATTTTCTGGGCCAGCCCCTCGACGACCGCCGTTTTGCCGACGCCCGGCTCGCCGATCAGGCAGGGATTGTTTTTGGTTCGGCGGGAGAGGATCTGGATTACACGCTCGATCTCCTTCGCCCGGCCGATCACCGGATCCAGCTTGCCCTCTCTGGCCTTGGCTGTCAGGTCTTCGCCAAATTTATCGAGGGTCGGCGTCTTGCCGCCGCCCTTTCTGCCATCGGACGAAGCGCCGCCCGCCTCCCCGCCGGAGGTCAGGCGCAGCGCCTCCTCCAGCAGGGCGGCCACATCGACCCCGAGCAGCTTGAGGAAACGGACGGCGTAATTCTGCCCCTCCTCCAGCAGCGCGATGAGCAGATGCTCGGTGCCGGCGTAGGTGTTCCCGGTTGCCCGCGCACCCGAAAGAGCGATTTCGATCACCTGCTTGGCGCGGGGGGTAAAGCTGTCGGGAGTCAGGCTGGAGGGAATGCCCCGTCCGACCGTGCTGCCCAGCAGTTCAACAACCTGCTCGGCCGTCACATTGCGGGCCGAAAGCAGGCTGGCGGCCGATCCCTCCCGCTCCTTGAGGAGGCCGACCAGCAGATGCTCGCTGCCGACATAGGTGTGGCCCATTTCCTCCGCCGTTTCGATGGCGTAGCAAAGGGCGTTGTTTGCTCCTTTGGTAAATCCGTTAAATTGATATTTCATAAAACATCCGCTCCTTTATCTATTGGAGGAACAGAAAAACCTTTCCGACCGGTTTTACGCCAGCCGTTCCCGCACGAGCTTCGCGCGGAGGATGTCCCGATCCTCCTCATCCATGGGACCTTTCAATTGAATTGTGTTTGCGCCCGCCTCAAACATCAGGGTGGTGAGGGTGGAGGGCGCGATGCCCTCAATCAATCCGAGGGAGACGCCGAGTCGCACGGCCGACAGCATTCCGAACAGCTCCTCACTGCTCATCAGCCGGGCGGTACGCAGAATTCCAAGCGCCCGCCAGGCCTTATCCTCCATATAGGTACGGCTCCACTGGCCGCGCGCCGCCTTCTCCTGCGCCATGAGCTGGACTGCAATGGATTTCAGGTTGGAGATGGCCGTCTCCTCCGACAGGCCGAGCGTGACCTGGTTGGAAAGCTGGTAGAGCGAAGCCTTGCTCTCGCTCCCCTCGCCGTAGAGGCCGCGCACCGTCAGGCCCAGCTTTGCGACCGAGGCTGAAAGCCGCCCGATCGCGCCGGTGGCCGACAAAGCCGGCAGATGCAGCATGACCGACGCCCGCAGCCCGGTGCCGAGATTGGTCGGACACTCGGTCAAAAAACCGAGCCGCCGGTCAAAAGCGATCTCCAGACCCTCGCACAGCAGGGTGTCCAGCTTATCGGCAACGTCGTACGCCTCATGCAGAGAGAGACCGGGCGAAATCACCTGGATCCGGATGTGATCCTCCTCTCCCAACATGATGCTGACCGACTCGTCACTGGATAGTATAAGCCCGCGGCCGGCGCGGTATTTGGCGAAATTCGGGCTGATAATATGTCGTTCCACCATGGAATATGCCTCGGTGTCGGAGATTTTGTCCATCTCGATGTACCGAAGCTTCAGCGGCCCGTCAAAGCCGCCCTTTTGCACCGCTTCCCAAACGGCGCGGCAGACCTCCTGCCGCTGGGGCAGGGTCATTTTAGAAGGGAAAGGGTAATTCTTCAGATTTCGCGCCAGACGAATGCGCGAGCTTAAACAGACGTCGTCCTCTTTGCCGGATAACATGTACCATTTATTCATCGTCCTGCACCTTCCCTTTCAAGGCATTGATCCGGTCGCGAAGTCGGACGGCCTCTTCAAAATTTTCAGCCGCAACGGCCTCGTCCAGCGCAGCGCGGAGGGTTTCTTCTTCATTCGCCGAAGGTTTTGCCGCCTCGGACGCGACGTCGATCTTGGCCGAGCCGGGAATTTTACCCGCGTGGGCGGTGTTGCCGTGCAACTTGGACAAGGTCGGCATCAGCCGGTCATAGAAGGCGGTATAACAGTTCGCGCAGCCGACCCGACCGGTGCGTGCGATCTCCTCAAACGTGCTGCCGCAAAAGCCGCACTTCGCCCCTGAAGGAACGCCGGTGTGTGCGGCGGCAAGTGTGTCCCCGAAAATCGAGCCGAGCAGCCCGCCCAGTCCGATCTGGAAGGGGGAGGCGGCGTTGACCTCCGCCGCGCAGGCCGAGCAGAGATCCATAGAGGACTGCTTGCCGTTCACATAGGTTTCGATATGGGTTGTGGCAATGTTTTTTCCGCATTTTTCGCAAATCATAACAAACAACTCCTTTGTTCGATAGAATCCAGTCATGGTATTTTCTAAATTTGAGTAACCAGCATTTGCTTCAGAACGGCGGCGCGCACCCGGTCGCGGAAGGGCGTCGGCACCTCCCGCAGCGCAGAGGAAGAAATCGCACCCAGCATGGCACTTCCAACCCCCGGTTCAATTAAGCCGCTGTGGATGCAGTTGTCCAGCACCGCCCGGGCGGCCGCGGCGTCCATCCGCTCTCCCACCGTGTTGATGAGGTGCATGAGCGCCGAGCTGCGATCCAGACGAACCCGCGTGATCCGTATGTACCCGCCGCCGCCGCGGCGACTCTCCACAATATAGCCTCGCTCGGGCGTAAACCGGGAAGAGAGAACATAGTTGATCTGGCTCGGTACGCAGCCCAGCCCCTCAGCCATCTCGTTCCTCTGAATCTCGGCGATATCCCGACCGGAGGCCTCGATCTGACGGAGAATCTGTTCGGTGATAATATCAATCATTTTCATTCTTTTTCATCATCCCTTTTATGAAGCCGGCGTGGCGGGCAAGCAAACCGAACGGCATCCTTCGCCCTTACATAAATTTGACCTTAACTGACCTTTTATTCTATTATAGCTCAAAGTCAGTTAAAGTCAAATTTCTATTTTTCTCGATTTTTTTCAAATTTTAAATTTATATTCCGAAATCAAAAGAATTCGTCGTAATCTATGCTTTTTACTAATAATTCCTCATCTTCTGTTTCAATCGGAATGACGTCCGGCTCCGGTTCCTCCGCATAGGGATCCGGAGAAAAATCAGCCGGAATCTCCCCAAAATCGTACTCATACCCCATGCTGTCCATATCATTAAAGCCAAGTCCCATATCTTCTCCCTCCCTTCCCGGCGTCAGATTTTTGAACCACTCTTATTTTTTTCTGAAAGCTTTTTCTTATACGGACAAGGAACGAAAACTTAAATTTTCCATAGACTGTGATTGAAGGAGCGAAAGGAGGTTAAGCGTTATGTGTGGATGCAACGGACTGTTCGGCGGCAATAGCTGCACGTGGGTTCTCATTCTCGTTGTCCTGCTTCTGCTCTGCAACTGCGGTTGCGGCGAAAATCGCAGCAGCAATGACTGTGGCTGCGGCTGCGGTTGCTAGTATTTAGCAACTTCACCCAAACTTAAATCCTGCAATGAAAAATGCCCCGCGACATTTGTCGCGGGGCATTTCTCGGATAACCGAAATATTTTGGCGGAAAATCAGATATTATACAGTTCCTCTGCGTTCATAAGGGTGATGCCACCGGCCTTGAGCAGGGCCATCGCTTTCTCGTTATCCTCGACCCGCAGAATCACAAAAGCCGAATCGTTCTTGGCGTTGAGAGATGCATACATATATTCAATATCAATCCCCTCGGCCGCCAGAACCTCCACCGCGCGGCTGAGACCGCCCGGCACGTCGGGCACCGCAATGGCGATCACATCGGTCAGGGAGACAGTCATGTGTTCCTCTTTCAAAACCAGCACCGCCCGTTCCGGATCGTCGACGATCAGGCGAAGAATCCCGTAATCGGTGGTGTCGGCGATGGACAGTGCGCGGATATCAATGCCGTGCGAAGCGAGGGTTCTGGTAATCTCGGCCATGCGGCCCTTTTTATTTTCGACAAAGATCGAAAGCTGCTTGATCAGCATGGATGCGTCCTCCCTTTTTTTAAATTTTACGGTTGTCGATGACCCGGACCGCCTTACCCTCCGACCGGGCGAGGGATTTCGGCTCGACCAAAGTCACCTTGGCGGAAATATTGAGGGTCGACTGCAGGGCGGCGGCGATTTTTTTCTCACTCGAGGCAATATTTTTAACCGCGTCGGAGAACATTTCAGCCGTCATCTCCACCTGTACTTCCATTGTATCATGGTTGCCCACCCGGTCGACCAGGATGCGGTAGTTGGGTTCAAGCCCCAGTTTTGTCAACACATACTCAATCTGCGAGGGGAAAACATTGACCCCCCGGATGATCAGCATGTCGTCGGTGCGGCCATGCGGCTTCTTCATCTTGACCAACGTCCGGCCGCAGGAGCATTTTTCATGGGTCAGCATGCTGATGTCTCTGGTACGATAGCGGACGAGAGGCAGCGCCTCCTTCCCGATGCAGGTAAAGACCAGCTCGCCGTAGACGCCGTCGGGCAGCACCTCTCCGGTGTCGGGGTCGATAATCTCGGGATAAAAATAGTCCTCGCAGACATGCATGCCGGTCTGCTCGCAGCACTCATAGGAGACGCCGGGTCCGGCAATCTCCGACAGGCCGTAGATGTCGTAAGCCTTGATATTCAGCAGGCTTTCAATGTTCTGACGCATACCTTCACTCCAAGCCTCTGCCCCGAAAAGACCGGCCCGCAGCGGCAGCACCGCAGTATCGACCCCCATGTCGCGGCAGGTTTCCCCGATATAGGCCGCATAGGAAGGCGTACAGCAAAGAATGTTGGAACCGAAATCCTGCAAAATCTGCACCTGGCGCGCCGTGTTGCCGGAGGAAACCGGAATGGCGGTCGCACCCAGCCGCTCGGCCCCGTAATGCAGGCCAAGGCCGCCGGTAAACAATCCGTAGCCGTAGGAAACATGCACATAATCGCTCTTGGTACAGCCGGCCGCAACCAGCGCCCGCGCGGCGCCGTCGGCCCAGTGATTGATATCCTCCTGTGTATAGCCGACCACCGTCTGCTTGCCCGTCGTACCGGAAGAGGCATGGATACGCACCAACTCCTCCTTCGGGACGGCAAAAAGGCCGTAAGGATAATTATCCCGCAGATCGGTTTTATAGGTAAAGGGAAGCTTTACGATATCGTCAATCGACTGAATATCCTCCGGCTTCAGACCGATCTCATCAAACTTTTTGCGGTAAAATGGGATCTTCTCATAACAATTTTTGACCATCTTCCTAAGCCGCTCGGACTGAAGCGCGCGCAGTGTCTCCCGGTCAGCGCACTCGACCTCGGGCTGGAAATATTTCTGCGGTTCCATACTTTGATTAACCATCCTTTCGCTGTATTCGGGACCGGCCGCAGTCCGGATTTCCGGCAACGGTCAAACGTCCCATTTTCCCATCGCTCAGGCATTATACCCCAGCGCAAAAGCCTTCAGATTCATCTCCAGAAATTTGGGCGGCACCGTCTCACGGATGGCGTCGAGCCAAACCTCCTGCGCAAAATCCATCTGCCGGGCCAGCCGGCCAATCAGCACGACGTTGACCGCTTTGGAAGAGCCGGCCTGATCGGCCAGACGGAGGGCGTCAACTTCGATGACCTTCGCGCCGGTGCTGCGCACCTTATCCAGCACCCCGTCGGGATACTGCGCCGCGCCGATCACAACCGGCATCGGGTCGATGCACTGGGTATTGACGATGACCTCTCCCTCCGGTGCGAGATAGGGCAGCCAACGTGCCGCCTCTAACTGCTCAAAGGCGAGGATCAGGTCCGCCTCGCCCCGCTCGATGATGGGGGAGGCAACCGCTTCTCCCGCGCGGACATAGGTGACCACGCTGCCGCCCCGCTGGGACATGCCGTGCACCTCGCTCACCTTGACGTCATACCCGCCCGAAATCATCACCTTGCCGAGCAGCCGGCTGGCAAGCAGGGTTCCCTGGCCGCCAACGCCCACAATCATAATATTGATATCCTTCACGGCTTATTCCTCCTCTCCCGCAATGGCGGAAAGCCGGCACATCTGCTGACAGACGCCGCACCCAACACACTGGGTATAATCAATGACGGCCTTCCCCTGCTTCATGGAGATCGCGGGACAGCCGATTTTCATACAGCTCTTGCAGCCGACGCATTTATCCGGGTTCACACGAAGCGGCGGCTTGTGCTTCACATATTTCAGCAACGCGCAGGGCCGGCGGGAAATAATCATGGACGGCTCCTCCACCGCCAGTTCCTCCCGGACGGCGGCCTCAGTCTCGGCCAGATCATAGGGGTCGACCACCCGGACCCGGCCGATGCCACAGGCCTTTGCCAAGGCGGTGAGATCGACCGCTGCGGTCGGATCCCCCTTGATCGTGTAGCCGGTGGTGGGATTCTGCTGGTGGCCGGTCATGCCGGTGATCGAATTGTCCAGCACGATCACGGTCGAAACGCCCCGGTTATAGGCAATGTCGATCAATCCGGTAATGCCCGAATGGATAAATGTCGAGTCACCGATCACTGCAACCGATTGCTTGCAGAAATCATTGCCTCTGGCCTTATTCATGCCGTGCAGGGCCGAGATCGACGCACCCATGCAGATGCAGGAGTCAATAGAGGACAGCGGCGCCAGCGCCCCCAGCGTATAGCAGCCGATGTCTCCACTGACGTTGCAGCCGAGCTTCTTTAAAGTATAAAAGAGGCCGCGGTGGGGACATCCGGCGCAGAGCACCGGCGGCCGGCCGGGAATCTCCAGATCGGCGGACATGGTTTTCGGTGTGCGGCCGAGAAGCTTCTCCCGCACCACACGCTGCGAAAATTCACCGAGATAACCAAACAGCGCCTTGCCGGTCACCTCCACCCCGATGGCCTTGCAGTGGGTTTCCAGAATACCGTCCAGCTCCTCAATCACATAAACGGTTTCGCACTTCGCGGCGAAATCGCGGATCAACTTCACCGGAAGCGGATTAACCAGCCCCAACTTGAGATAGTTAGCCTCTTTGCCCAGCGCCTCCTTCGCGTACTGGTAGCAGACGCCCGAGCAGATCACACCGATTTTGGCGCCGTTATCCTCCGTCCGGTTAAACGCGGCCGTCTCGGCATATTCGGCCAAAGCAGCCTGTCGCTCCTCAACCACGGCGTGCCGCTTGATGGCCATGGCCGGCATCATGACATATTTCTGCGGATTTTTCGGAAAATCCCTCAACTCCCGCTCCTCGCGCTCACCAATCTCGACCAGGCTGCGCGCGTGGGAGATCCGGGTGGTCAGCCGCAGCATAACCGGGGTATCATAGCATTCCGACAGCTCATAAGCCAGCTTGGCAAAGGCCAGACATTCGGCCGAGTCAGCCGGCTCCAGCATCGGAACCTTGGCCGCAATGGCGTGGTGGCGGGAATCCTGCTCGTTTTGCGAGGAGTGCATACCCGGGTCGTCGGCGACCGCCAACACCATGCCGGCGTTCACCCCGGTGTAGGCGGCGGTGTAAATCGGGTCGGCCGCTACGTTCAGGCCGACGTGCTTCATCGCGCAGAAAGAGCGCGCGCCGCCGATGCTCGCCCCCACAGCCACCTCACAGGCGACCTTCTCGTTCGGGGCCCACTCGCAGTATACCTCATCGTATTTCGCGATGGCCTCGGTAATCTCGGTACTCGGGGTGCCGGGATAGCTGGACACAACACGGACGCCGGCCTCATACAAGCCGCGGGCAACCGCTTCGTTCCCTAACATGAGTTCTTTCATAATATCTTAAATCCTTTCCAGTTAATGGGGAAATCTTCCTTGCTGCGGAGCTTACTGACCGCGCAGATCCAACACGCGCCGCGCTTTGCCCTGAAATCGCTCAAGAGACTTCGGCTCAACCAGGGTGACCTTGGTTTCCAGCCCCAGAACGCTTTTCAGTTTGTCATGGATTTTTTTCTGTAATCCCTCCAGCTCGCGATACCGCTCCAGCAGCTCGCCACTGACCAGCTCGACCCGTACCTCGACCGAATCCTTGAAATTCTCCCGCCGGACGACGATCTGGTAATGCGGGCCGATGTGCTCCATTCCGACCAGCGCGCTTTCAATCTGGGTCGGGAAGACGTTGACCCCCTTGATAATCAGCATATCGTCGGTACGACCCATCGTTTTGCCCATCCGGGCATGGGTGCGGCCACAGGGACAGGGGGCATAGGTGATTTTGGTAATATCCTTGGTCCGGTAGCGCAGCACCGGCATTCCCTTGCGCGAGAGGGTGGTCACAACCAGCTCACCCATCTCCCCCTCGCCGAGGCGTTCGCCGGTTTCGGTACGGATGATTTCCGGCAGGAAGTGATCTTCGGCAAAGTGCATGCCATCCCGCATCTCGCAGTCGCCCGAGACGCCCGGGCCGCCCAGCTCGGTCATGCCGTAGTTGTCCGAAACCCGGATGCCCATATTGCGCTCGATCTGCTCCCGCATCTCGGGCGTGCAGGGCTCCGACCCCAGGATGCCGAGGCGGAGGCTGTACGCCTCCTTCGGATAGCCGGCCTCTTTGACCGCCTCGCTGAGATAGAGGGCATAGGAGGGCGTCGCCACCAGGCCGGTCACCCCAAAGTCCCGCAGCATCATCAACTGTTTTTCGGTATTGCCGGAGGAGGCGGGGATCACGGTGGCGCCGATCTTTTCAAGCCCGTAATGCAGGCCCAGCGCCCCGGTGAAAAGACCGTAACCGAAGCTGATCTGGATAATATCGTCGGCCGTTGCACCTCCCGCAGCGGCGACCCGGGCCACGCAGTCGGACCAGATTTCAATATCCTCCGCCGTATAGACCCCGACGGTCGGCTTTCCCGTCGTCCCGGAGGAAGCGTGAATCCGCACAATCTCCCGCATTGGGACGGCCATCATTCCAAAAGGATAGTTGTCCCGGATGTCGTCCTTGGTCGTGAACGGTATGTACTGGATATCCGACAGGGTTTTGATCCGGCTGCCGTCCAGCACGCCGCACTCGGTCAGCTTTTTGTTATAGAACGGGACGTTGTGATAACAGTAGTCCACCATTTTTTTCAGCTTTTCAAGCTGCAAAGCCTCGATCTGCGCCCGCGGCATGGTTTCTGTTTCCTTTTGAAAAAACACCGATAACACTCCTTTAAATTCGACGGGAAAACGCCAAGATAACCGCATCAGGCAATGGATGCGGTTATCTTTTTAGATATTATAGCATTTGAAAGCACAAAATGAAATAGGAAATTTTGCATTTTCGACAAATTTATTCGACCGAAAGCGAGCGGAATATTTCCTCCGTGTCGGCGGGGTGCCGGTCTTTGGTGAACAGGCTGACCAGAGGAACCTCGATCAGGCCGACCAGCATGGCGATCGCGCCCCAGTTAATCGGAGAAGCAAGGTTGAACGAATAGCCGCCGATCGTGAAGGAGGCCGCCCACTTGGTCAGCTCCGGGAAAAGGCCGAGGTTGAAGAGGATCATGGTCACCACTGTAATCACAACGCCGCTCGCAAAGCTGACCCAGACGGACGCCTTGCTCACCCGCTTCATAAACAGGCCGTAAAGGAAAGGAGCCAGGAACGAACCGGCCAGCGTTCCCCAGGAAATCGACATCAGGGCGGATATGTTGATACCCATATTATTCAGCGTATCCTTATTGATCGCGATCAGAACCGAAACAAGCAGGAAAACAGCGATAAACGCCCGCATGATCAAAACCTGCTTTTTTTCAGTCATCGCTTGTTTCATGCGCGGCTTAATCAGGTCGATGGTGAGGGTGGAACTCGAGCTGAGCACCAGGGAGGCCAGCGTGCTCATCGACGCCGAAAGCACCAGCACCACCACAATGCCAAAGAGGATGTCCGGCACCGAGGCGCGCAGGATGGCCGGTACGATAGAGTCATAATCCGGCTTGCCGTTGGCCAGCGTGGCGATGTGCGTCAGACCGCCCTCCTCCCCCGTGGTGCAGAAGAGCCGCCCCAGCCCACCGAGGAAATAGGAGCCGCCGGCCACAACAACGGCGAACAAGGTAGATATAATCGTGCCCCGCCGGATGGCCGGTTTATCTTTAATGGCGTAGAATTTCTGCACCATCTGGGGCAGGCCCCACGTCCCCAGGGAGGTCAGGATAACCACGCCCAGCAAATTGAGCGGATCGGGACCGAAAAGCGAACCATAGCTCCCCTTCGCCCCCTCGGCCACGGGAAGCGCGTTCAATCCGGCCAGCGCGGCCGAAAAACCGCCCTGCTTGGAAAGCGCCAGAACAACCACCGCCCCGATACCGAGCAGCATAATGATCCCCTGGATAAAATCATTGACCGCCGTCGCCTTGTATCCGCCCAAAATGACATAGACCGCCGTCAGCACCGCCATCACAACAATCCAGGCAGCATAGGGGATCCCGGGAAACGCGTCGGCAAAAAGGGTCGACAACCCGTTGTAAACCGAAGCAGTATAGGGGATCAAAAACAAAAACACAATCAAGGCCGACGCCGTTTTCAGCGAAGTGGAGTTATACCGCTTCTCAAAATATTCCGGCATGGTGGAAACGCCCAACGACCGGGTCATCTTACGCGCCCGGTTGCCGAGCAGAATCCAGGCCAGCATAGAACCGATAAAAGCGTTACCCAACCCAATCCAGGTGGAAGAAACACCGTAACTCCAGCCGAACTGTCCGGCATAGCCGATAAAAATAACCGCGCTGAAATAGGAGGTTCCATAAGCAAAGGCCGTCATCCAGCCCCCGATATTCCGACCGCCCAGCACATACTCCGACACGTTGGAGGTCTGCCGCCGGCAATAAACGCCTATTCCAATCATAACAGCCACATATGCAATCAGTATCGCCCAAATCAACATGAAACACCGCTCCTCAAGCATACCTGTGCAGGTAATGTGAATTTAACGCTTTAAAGCTTTCTTGCGCTAAATTTTCCACCTCATTATGCCCGAAACAAGCGACAAAGTCAAGCGGAACTTGGACCATACCGAGAGCTTTGTAACTCTCTACAATTTTCCGGTCGAAATTTGGTGCATTCAACCGAACCTTTCTTCGTTCAGCATATCCGTGTTTATCACACTTCCAATCTCTTTCCACAATACTCGATAAGATTATTATAAAGGCGCGCAGAAATTTGCAAAAATTTTTGCTCAACCAGCGAAACATATTGGATAAGTAACAATTTCGCACTTTTCGCAAATTTAAATCAACCCTTTCGCCCAAACGCAGAATACACGCGGACCGATACCGGCCCAAAAGGGCGAAGGACACACCCTGCGTCCAATACCGTTCCGGCAAGCGGGAGTATATTCGCGTTCAGGAAAAAAGGGGGAACTTCCGCGCCCGATAAAATTGTGTAATTATCTTGCCCTCTCCCCTGTGCATAGGGATATAATCGAGGATTTCGGGTTTATCGCCGAATAAAGCCTCTACATCGGCCGATTGAGTAAAAATGTGCCGAAATTCAGATAACCGGCATAAACCAGCCACAGAAGATATGGAATCTGTAAAAAAGCGGCCGTGCGATCAATTCGATAAAACTGTACCGTCATGATCAGCACAAAAACAAAAAGCAGACACAGCCAGATAAAAGCCAGCAAATAACTCTGCTCGCGGAAAAAGATGATCGGCCAGAAAAACTGCACAAACAACTGTACGCCGTATAAAAACAAAGCGCGCTCAGACGCATCTCCCCCGCGGACGGAAACCAGATAAGATGAAATCCCCATCAGCAAATATAAAAACGTCCAAACAATCGGAAATACCCACGGCGGAGGAGAAAACGGCGGCCGGGTCAGCGCCCCGTATAAAGCAAAGCTGTCTTTTGAGATAAAAGCCGCCAGCGCCCCGACGAGCAGCGGCACAACCAAATAAACAATCCGTTTCTTCCAATCCTGTTTTGCGGCAAAACGCATATCCTACACCTCCACACAGTCGTGTTTCATCCTTATGCAGGGGAAATGGAAAATAGAAGCACCCGATCGGGAAGGCTCTTTCGCAAAGCGTTTTTGTTGCCGTTCCCCTCGCCGCCTTGCGTGGCAGCCGGCTATATCGGCGGGGGGGCCGGCTCTCACACAAAATCCCACACACACACAAGGGCACCCTGTTCGGTAGGTGTTCGTAAAAAGGTTAGACGACAAATTCCGGTTTTACAGCAGTGGTCAGTCGGGGTTGGCTAAACGAGAGGAGCTGTCGTAAAACAATTCATTTATTATACCGCTTAAAGCAAACTCTTCGGAGTCCGTTTTTCTATTTCTGAACATAAAAAGGGGGCTGATGCTCCATAGATGATTACTCATCCGTTTTGCAACAGTCCCTTTTTGTTTTTAAAATATCGTATACGGAATGTTCATTAATTCTGCAATCTTTTTAAATAATCCTGCATTATGTCCTACCGATAATGCAAAGTGGTGTGTTGGCGCTTCTGCAAACCACTGATCCATATATTCCGCCGGTTTTTCTTTAAAGCGAATGTGAGTGGATGTGTTTCCATTCAAAAGAATCGGAGCATCCATTGCTTCCCCTTCACTAATGTTGAATTTCAGTTTTCCGTCAATTGTCTGTGTAATTCCCAATGTCGTAACCTTTCCCGGACGAATCTTGGCTTCTACAGATACACCACTTCCTCGTTTCCCGTGATAGACCCCCATTCCTCGTAAAACAGGCTTTCCCTTAGAAATGGCAAAGTGGAAGGGACCATCGTGGCCTAAAATCATCGTATCCCGATTGAAATCCGCCGCTACAATTTCGCAAAAACTTCCGCCTGTTCCACAAATATCTGCAATTTTCATAGCCAGAGCTGTTTTGATATCGCCCTCACCGGCGCAGGAAATGCCCTGTGCATTTAAAAGAGAGAACCCTACAATAAATCCACTCTGTATTTCTTCAAAGCGGTCTTCTCTTCCATGATAATAATACGAAACACTATCTAAATCTCGATCTCTCACCATCTTTTCCTGTGCAACGGCAACCATCGCCGCCCAATTCATCTGTCCTTCTGTAGGTTTTTTTGCAATTGGATCTGATGGAGAGTCTCCTGAAATTTCAAAAAAGTTTTCCATCTGTGTTAATTTTTCTTTTATTTCATCTTCTGTTACAGTTTTTAAATACGCATCCAAGTCACTCATCTCAAGTACTTCTACATCCATACCTGTCTGAGCCTGTAGCATTGTAAAATCACTGTACATATCTAACATTCCACTATAATAGCCGCCCAAAAATCCAAATCGAGCATGCTGCAATGTGCGTTTTACAGTTGCTGCTTTGCACCATTCTTCAATACTTTCCCATGCGCGAATGGCTTCTGATCTTTGATATGTCACTTCATTCGCTTTGGCAAAGGCGGGTGTTTCACGAAGCCCCAATAATCCGTTCACAGCACGGAATGGAATCCCTGCACGGTTAAACGCATTGGAAACTTCTGGAACTGCGCAGGCTACACACTGCGCAAGCCAACGATCCGTACCTGTTTCTTCATAAGCCATCTCTGCGGTTGGCTGTAAATTCAACACAATCACAGGTACCGCACAAATTTGATGTACAGGTAAAACAGTAGAACTTGTGCAATAGGTTGCCAAGTGGGAAAATACGATATCTACGTTATTTTGATTAAAAAATTCTCCTGCTGCACGTCCTGTATCTTCCGTGTCTACAAGGCCAAAGTTGTACACTTCTCCATATTCACTTAATTTATTCCTGATAAATGCATTGTATCCCAAAAGGCAATCCTTCAAGCCGTCAAACTGCTCCCAATATGCTTGAAGACCCGCACTGTAAAGACCGATGCGCGCCTTTTTAGGTTCTTTAATTTTCTTTAAATCACTCATGCCGGTTCCTCCTTTTATTTTAGTTTCTTGCAAACTTGGTTTTTCTTGATGATTTCATTATAATAGGATAAAACAATAATTACATCAAAGTATATTGATTAAAAATAATAGTTTCTTGCCATTTATAAGGGGCAGTTTGGGATAATAAAAAACATATTTGGAACAAGCTGATTATAGTTGGCGCGATGGATCTATACGATACATTTAAAAAGCCGGGAGAAGTGTCGCAGCCATTGCATCCGTGCGTCTGTACTGGAGCATTTGGCCCTAAAACATTTCCGGTTGGTGATGGAGCATGCCGAGAGAATTGATTAAATCCATCTGTGTGAAAGCCCAGAAATAAACCCAGACAGAACATCCGTATCCTGTACGGCGGCAGTAGCTTTATCCCTTTAGACAAACTGATGAAGATGAAAACGGCGTGACCTGCGTCACGCCGTCCCTTAAAAGCACATAGTTTTCAGCTTTTTAATAACCTTTTTACGGGCGCCGCCGATCCGGGACGGCCTTTTTGTTTTACCAGAAAAGCCATTCGCTTTTTTCCGGAGAAAGTCCATAGTCCTCCAGCACCTCCGGCACCTGCGCCGGATCCAGGCCGGCGCGATTACACTTTTGCACAAGCATGCACAAATCCGCCCAATCTCCCTTCAAAGGAATATACACCCTCCTGCCGGATGCAAAGTGCAGGCCAAGCGCACCCTGGCCGCTCCCGGTAATCAGTGCTTCATATTCAGCTTCCAAAATTTTCATCCTTCCCTATAGTCAAAACGGACTGCCCGGCAAACCGGCAGTTCTTTTGCTTTATAAATTCAACAGCCTTTTCCATGTGTTTTTTCCGACGATTCCATCCGCGGTGATCCCCTGCGCCTTCTGAAACCGGCGAATAGCCGCAGCCGTTGTCGGGCCATAGACCCCGTCGGCCGTCCCGCAGTCGTATCCCAGAGAGGTAACGTACTCCTGCACGGGCGAAACACATCCATGCGTTATGGTGGCCTTCAGAACTGGGCAGGCGGCCAGGGTCTGTGCACCGGCGACGCCGTCCTGTGTCACGCCGACCGCCGCCTGAATGCGGGTGATATACCGCGCCCAGGCGGCTTTGATCGGATCAGCATCGGACGCGGCATCCCCGGGCGCTGCTTTGCCCGTCATAATGCTTGCCCGCAGAGCGACCACATCCGCCGCAGTATTTTTTCCGTCTCCGTCAAGGTCCCCGGCCACCGTATATTCTCCGTCCACGATGCTTTTTCGCAGCGCCACCACGTCGGCTACAGTTGTTTTGCCGTCCCCGTCCATATCGCCGACGCCCGGCGCGCTTTCACCGGATGCACCGCCGGAATCGCCGCTTGTATTCTCCGAAAACGCCACTCCGGCCCAATCGCACACGCCCTTTGCGATTGCCGCTGCCAACGCGGTCTGATAGGCCGGGTCGCAGAGCCTCGCCCGGTCGGCGTCATTGTTGATGAATCCGGTTTCCACCAGGATGGCGGGCATATTTGTTGCTTTCAGCACATACAGTCCCGGCCGCAGCTTGACCCCGCGGTCGGTTGCGCCGGTGGTCTGAACTATGGCCGTCTGCACCGTCTGCGCAAGGCTGTATGCCTTGCTCCCGGTCGAGTAGACCAGCGTCTCAATCCCGGTGGCGGGTGTGCCGCTGTTGGAATTCAAATGGATGGAGACAAAGCAATCGGCGTTAGCACCGTTTGCGGACGCGCAGCGATTGGCAAGGGTTATATCCGCGTCGGACGTCCGGGTCAGTTCGGCCTTTACGCCGCTCGCCTCCAGATTTCCAGCCAGCTTTTTTGAAATCTCCAGCGCCAGATCCTTCTCGTTAACGTTGCCGCCGACCGCGCCGGCGTCCCTTCCGCCATGACCGGGATCTATGTATATCAACATATAAATCTCTCCTTCTCCCTACAATATTTTGCACTTTCCCATCATACGGCAGTTTCGATTCCAACCGTCCGCACACAGTATGAGAACGCGCAGAATATTTTTATGCAAAACCGTGCGTTTCTTATTCTTTTATTTAAGCCATCCCCCTCATTGATTCTTGTCCGTTTTCGGCAGATTCATGACCGCTGCAAGGCCGGCCGCCACGGCCGACACGCCCACGCCCATCAACACGGTTTTCAGCACGTTCAGGTCGGAGAAATCGCTCCCGACATACAGTGCAATGTTGGCGGCAAAATACCCCACCGCTGCTTGCAGGAAGGTTCTCGCTGCTCTTTTCAATGTTTCTTTCACAAGCCTACCTCCTTTTTATAGGGCGAGCAAAACGACCGCAGCAACGGTGTGGACGTCCCCGCCGGCCAACGCTGCCCTTTAAAAAGAGATATTTCACCCACGGTTGTCCAAAAACAGACAACCTTTGGGACAATTTAAATCCATTTCGCCGCTCCGGCTGCAGGTATACTGCGGACTGCCGCGCCGAAAGCGATCACACCGGCCGGTCTGTTTTCCGACCAGCTCGGCTCTCTGCCGCGACCGATTATTTCAGCCCCAATAAAGAATCCACGCTGCGGCCAAACAATCTGGACAAAACCAACAGTTGCTTGCCTGGTATCGGCTCTCCGCTTAGATACCGCTCATAGGCTTCCGCCGTAATTTGCAATTTTGCTGCCAGTTCCTGCTTTGAATATCCACGGCAAATCCGTTCCGTCTCTATATTCGCAGCCAATACATTCATACGGTCTCCTCCGCTTCAAATTACTCGTTTTGAGTAATTTTTTCTTAAATATACCCTTATTTTAGGATATTGTCAAGATTGTTCGACATATTATTTCCCGTTTTGGGAAACTCTTTCTTGACAAAAAACATAAAAAATGTTAAATTGTACGATATGGAGGCGATCTATCATGTTTTGCGAAATTTTAAAAAACCTTCGACTGCAATCCGGCCTGAACAAAAGACAGGCTGCCATCCTTCTGAACCTTCCTTATACAACCTACAACAATTATGAAACCGGCTCCCGCGAACCGAACTCCGAGGTGCTGGTGAAAATCGCGAACACCTTCCATGTCTCGACCGACTATCTTCTCAACAATCCGCCGTTCAAGGGAAAACTTATGCCGCTGACCGAGGAAGAGAAGGACATCATTATCAAGTATCGGGATTTGCCCGAAGGCATACAAAATGCGGTTAAGCAGATGATCAACACGACCTATTCTTATCGGCCGGAGGCGGCCGACAGCAAAGAAAACACCCATATTGATATGGAATCTCCGGCCGCTTTATACCACAGCGACATTCCCTGTAGCGCGCAACCGCGCAAAATTGTTGTGGCCGCCTATGGCGACGGGGTGCACATGCGTACCTGTCCCGTCGAAAAACAGGCCGAAATACAGGAGGCGCAAAAGGAACTGCAAATCAGTCTGGAAATCGCCAAACGGCGCGAAATGTATGGGAAATAGCCATGCAGCCTATACCGTATCGTCTATCCAAACCAAGCTCTATAGCCTTCTGAAACCAGAGAGCGGGTCTCCCTGCTTCTGATTTTTAAGGGGGAATATTTTCTGTTTAAGGAAGAGTAGAATGACTTTCATGGAAAAATCCGCACTGGAATTGCTGCTGAAATGCGGTGTTGGCCAGTTTCCCGTTGACGCCGCCCAAATCGCGCGGGATTTAAATTACAACCTTGTCGATTATCAAAAAGGCGCGTCCCTGATTGCCACCGCCGGTTTGGAATCCATGTACATGTATGCAGGTTTCAGCGCAAAAATCGGGGAAAAATACTATATCTTTTTTGAAGAGAAACTGAATAGAGAAAAGAAAAATTGGATCATCGCACATGAAATCGCGCATATTCGCCACCACTTTATTTCGGAAGGCCTGATCGGGCATTCCACAAACGGCGAAGAAAATCAGATCCTGGAACGGGAGGCGGAGGATTTTGCCAAATCCCTTCTGGCCCCGCTGTACGCACTGACCGATATGAAAATTGTTGATCCCACAGACATTGAGCGCATCACCGGACTCGATCCGGATAAAGCGCGGGAGGTCTTTTTCGATCTTTCGGAATATGAGATGCGGCAGGAAGAGCTTCTGCTGCAAAGCCGGGTCTGCAAACAGTTTCATACAAACCGTAACCGGCTGATCCGTTTGCGCATAGCAGCACTTTTGCTGCTATGCGTCCTGGTCATTGCCGGCTGTGCGTTTTTTCTGCTCCGGGGCCGGTTTTCCACTCCGACTTTAGCCGATCCGGACGAACCCACTTCCCCGGCTGAGTCTCTTTCCCCGACCGACGCACAAACAAACGCCTTTGCCGCCGCGCCGTTTGACGGAACATATTTTTGGACCGGCGGCGGTGAGGTATATCATCTCTATCGGGATTGTCAAGCTCTCAAATCGGTAACCGATCCGGTTTCCAGCGGCAATTTAGAGGAGGCGCAAGCCGCCAAAACAAGAATCTGCCGCTTTTGCGAACGGCGGTTGCAGCGGGAGGAAGAAACGGCTCAGCAAATGGAATCTGCGGCCTCCTGAAGCTATCGTCGCAAAAGCCCGATTACAGTTCGCCGCACACGGAAAATCGGCGTTTTCACACGGGCACGAAATCCTAATCCGACCCGGGCTTAGATTCTTCACCGGGGCATGGACGGAGCCGCCCGCCAAGCAGATAAAGGCCTCTGCATGGATGCAGGCCGCCGGGACGCGGGTATGCGCCTCTCCTCGTCGACCAACGTTTTACAAAAGGCATACTCCGACCCGGTTCGCCTGTGTATAGGGATGAGAGAATCAGAGATAGACAAAAAAATCCCGCGTTATTTGAAGTGCACCCCAAAAGTGTCTAACATTTGGGGTGCATCTTTTTTATGGGAAAGAAACCTTTGGGATGCGTTTCACAGTTTACATTAGAACAAACGGGGGTTTTCATGCAGCATGCAAATACTTTACGCTTACTTGGAAGCCCGTTACCTTTTGTGCATCGGGGATATCATCCAAAGCTGAGCCTTATGCAGACAGAACCGATCTTTTGGTTCATTTTGTTGTGAAATCAATATCTCATACGCAAATATTTCATATATTTCGGCAAAATCGTTATGGATTCCAATCCCGCGTTGCTCTATACTGAATTTATGTAAAATTTGTGTAAAACAAGGAGCGTGCGGATATGATCGTGAAAAGCAAACGGCCTTTGGCTATCCTGCTTGCACTGGTTTTGATGTTCGGCTGCTTCGCGGGGCTGCCCGCGGCCGCTGCGGATGAACCGGAGGCGCTTTACGGCGTCTATCAGATCGAGACAAAAGACGAGCTGCTCTGGGCGGCCGCGCATCCGGACGGCGATTATCTGCTCTGTGCGGATATCGATCTGTCGGGTTCCCCGGACTGGATGCCGATCGGCGGGGAGGAAAAGGCCTTCTCCGGCACATTCAACGGCGGCGGGCATACGATTACGCTGGCCATCGAGCGGGAGGAGCCGGCTGAGGGCATTTATCTTGCCGGACTGTTCGGCGTGGTCTCCGGTACGGTGATTAACCTGAAAACAGCCGGCACGCTGAATGCCGCGCTGTACAGCGGCTATGTCGGAGGGATCGCGGCCTGTCTGCGCGGCGGCCGTGTTGTCAACTGCGAGAGCGCGGTGTCCATCGACGCCGAGGGGACGACCGGGGTGCTGCATGCCGGCGGGATCGTCGGCGCCGTGCGCGTGACCGCCACGGTTGAAGGGTGCGTCAATAACGGGGATCTGGAGGTCTCGGCGCGCAATATCTCGGGCGGTTCGGGGGAGCTTGACCGCGGGACGCACGGCGCGGCCGGCGGCATCATCGGCTTTACCTGCGACGGAGTGGGAGCCGCCGTCTCTCGCTGCGTCAACAACGGGAACATCACGGTTACCGGCGGCGCGGACAACGTCGGAGGCATCGTGGGGCAGACTTCGACCGATACCTCCGGCAGCTATGTGGACATTGCCTACTGTGCCAACAAGGGCAACCTGACCATCTATAAGCTGGAGGGGGAGCGGGCTGCCGGCATCATCGGGTATATCAAACGCGGCAGCATCAACTATTGTTACAACCTCGGCAGCGTGCGCGCCTATTCGGATATGGGGGGCACGGTATCGCGCAACGGATACGGCACTGCGTTCGGCATTTTCGGTTACGCCAACCTGAGCAGCACCAACCTGCTGGAGGTTACTTGCTGTTACAATGCCAGTCCCGACCCGCTAGAGGCCGAGATCTGCGTCGTGCGCAACGCCTCTTGGGGGACCTTCCGGAATTTTTACATGCAGGGTCGGGATGAGTACGAGCTGTCCCTCAATTCGGGCAACGTTTCGGCCGGGACGGCCGGCACCGCCTTCACCGACGGCGCTGACCTGTATACAAAGCTTATGGCTGATGAGGCCGGTGCCGCCGCGTATGTCCGGTCGTCGCAGTCGGACTATCCCGCGCTGTATTTTGAGGAGGCGCAGACCCTTTCCGCCGAGCTGTCGGGTTCGATCACCCTGCAAACGGTCAGCGGCTACTGCCATAATCTGTTCTTTCTCTATCAATCGGCCGAGGGGGAGGCCTCCGCTCCGTTTGCTCTGCTGCAAAATGGGGAGGCAGAGCTGCTGCGCGCCCCGCTGACGGCCGTCGACACGGTCTTCGACGGGGAGAAAACGGTTCAGGCGGCGGAAGGATACCGTCTCTATGCCCTGCGGGTCGACAGCCTGCTTGACGATCTGTGGACGGCGGCTTCCCTGACGGTGACCGCCGGGGACAAAACGGTTTTTGAAAAGACCGTTTTGAAGGAGGATGTCCTTGCCTCTACCGGCGTGGAGGTTCCGTTTGACGGGCTGCCGGACTACCCTGACGGCAAGGTCAGCCCGATCTATAACTGCGGGCCGGGGATGCAGAACGACCAGTACGCCGTGACCGCAGAGGATTCCCGGATGGTGGTCATCAGTGCAACCGGCGAGAGTGCCTTCCACACCTATATCCGCCGCCTGCTGGCTCAGGGCTTTACAGAAGACTCCAAGACCGAAATCGGCGCGAACCTACACTACGCTCTGCAAAAGGAGGGGCGCAGTTACTACCTCTATTATACAGCGAGCGTGGGGCAGGTTCGGATTATCGAGGACAATTCGAGCAACGCCCTGCTCTCTGAGCTGGATGCCGACGAAACCGGCACGGGAGAGACCGAACTGTATCTCTACAGCATTGACTACACCCACGGCGAGGGGCAGACGACCAAGACCGATTACTGGCAGATCGACTGCGGCGCGCTGATTATCCTCAAGCTGGCCGACAACAGCCTCTTCGTTATCGACAGCGGCCATGAGCGGCAGAGCAGCAATGCCGCGAAAGAGGCACTGCTTGCCTTTATGCGGGAGATCACCGGCACGCAGAAGGGGGAAAAGGTGCGGATCAGGGCATGGTTCTTCTCCCACGCGCACGGGGATCACGTCTATCTCTGCCATTCCTTTGTTGAGCAGTATCATGACGAGATCGAGGTAGAGAGCGTCCTGCATAACTTCCCGTCCTATCAGACCATGAGCGGCGGCTATGACAGCGGCACTTTCCTGATGCGGGAGAGTCTCAACACCTGGTTCCCCGACTGCAAGTACGTCAAGCTGCACACCGGCGGGCAATTCTCGCTTCAGGGCGTGGATTTTGAGGTGCTGCATACCCACGAGGACGGCGTGAACGAGAACGGAACCAACAACATCTCCAATTTCAACGACACCTCCACCGTGCTGCGGATCACGATCGGCGGCAAAAGTTTTATGATGCTGGGCGACGCCTACGACTATGTGCAGACCTCCATGCTTCGGATGTATTCGGCCGATACGCTGAAGAGCGACGCGGTGCAGACCGGGCATCACGGCTATAATAACCTGACCAGCCTTTATAATGCGATCCGGGCGCCCTTCGTCATGTTCTCCAATTCAGAGGAGAACGCCGGCGCGGCCTCCGGCAACACCGAAAAGTACAACGGCGCCATGAACGCTGCGGAGAATTCGGTCGCCGTGTTTTCCGACCCTAATACGGTCAAAATCGTAGTGGAGGACGGCGGGATTGCGTATTCCTATCTCCCAAGCTATCGGGAGGGGCTGTATTTCGATCTTCCCGAGTTGGATGAGAGTCTGGTTCCCGACGCGGCCGAGCCGTCGGTCGACCTTGCCGGCGTGACAGGTAAAAACAGCCTGTTGCGCTATGTCATCGACAAGTCCGTTGTCGGAACGGAGGCGGCCAGCAATAACGAGCCGGGCTCCCGAGTCCTGGACGGGACGACCTCGACCAAATTCTGTACAAAAACTGTACCGGCCGTTCTCGCCTGGCAGATGAAGGAGCCGGTAACGGTCAGCCATTATGTATTCTACACCGCCAACGATAATTCCAAGAATCCCGGCCGCAGCCCGGAAAAATGGGTGCTCTGCGGCTCGAACGACGCCGAAAACTGGACGGTCATTGACGCCGTGTCCGCCGCCGGCCTGCCGGATACCGATTACACCGGCGTCGCCTTTGACGTCGACGCGCCGGCCGCCTACCGGTATTATGTCCTTAAAATCTTTGCGAACGCCGGGGCGGAGGCCATGCAGCTTTCCGAAATCGGGCTGTACGGCGACATGGACGTGACGGCGGCCAATGCGGTCGCGGAGAAAATCGCCGCACTGGGCGAGATCACGCTGGACAAGGCGGAGGCGATCGCGGCCGCCCGCGCCGCCTACGACGCACTGGACGAGGGACAAAAGCCCTATGTAGAGAATTATGATCTCCTGACCGCGGCCGAGGCCAGGCTGGCCCTGCTGCGAGAGGCGGCCGACAGGGCCGCCTCTCAGGCAGTCATCGGCCTGATTGACGCCCTGCCCGCGCCGGAGGAGGTTACCCTGGAGGACGCGGAAACGATCCATGCCGTCCGCGACGCCTATGACCTGCTGACCGAGGCGCAGCAGGCGCTGGTCACCAATCTCGACAAGCTGATCGCGGCCGAAGCCGCGCTGAACGGTCTCCAGCCGGCTGTCCGGCCGGGCGACGTCGACGGGGACGGAAAGGTTACCGTCTCTGACGTAGTGGCGCTGCGCGGACTGATTGTCGCCGGCGCCTGGACCGAGCGGGAGTTTTCGGCCGGCAATCTGGATGACAGTGATCAGGCGCTCACGGTTTCCGACGTGGTGGAGCTGCGCGGACTGATCGTGGCAGGAGGTTAAGCGGGACAAATCCTTTGCAAAACAAAATATATCCGACCCGCCCTGTGGAAACATTCCGGAGGGCGGGTTTTTTCGTGGGTAGAGGGCGGGAGCACCTGTTCTGCAAGCCTGACAGCGGCAGCCGCGGACATCAGGTTTTTCTGCATTCTTTCCTCTATAGCGGCCGTCCTGCTTTTTTCGCTTCAGGCAGGCGATGTTTTATTATAAATTTATTATTATAAATATATGCTTTTTCATATATTTTTTCGATGGAAAGCTATAGCAGATCCGAAACGTTCATGCTATAATATCTGCAAAACAAAGGGACAGAGACATTTGCGCTCCAATTGTTCAAACACTGGCAAAAAGGAGTACTGTATATGCAAAAGAAGCCGAATTTTGTGATCGTGATGACCGATCAGCAGCGGGCCGATCTCCGGCGGGGAGCGGGATACGCCCTCGATACCATGCCTTTCCTCGACGCCTGGGCGGCCGGAGGGGTGGACATCGCGCGCGCCTACACCTCCAATCCGACCTGTATGCCGGCGCGGGTCAGCCTGTTTACCGGCCGGTACTCCGAAAGCCATCGGGTGCGCACCAACCACAATATGGACGACGCGCTCTATACCAAGGATTTGATGGATGTGCTGCGGGAGAACGGCTATGCCACCGCCTTGTGCGGCAAAAACCACAGCCATCGCCCGGCCTCGGATTTTGATTTTTATGAAATGAGCGGGCACCTCGGCTATGAAGGGGAGAAAAACGAGACGCGGGCACAGAAGGAATTTGCCGATTTTCTCTGCGCGACCAGACATATGGAGAGCCCCGTCCCCTCTCCCGGCGGGATCGAGGTGCAGCATCCCTTCCGCAACGTCAGCTCGGCGCTGAAATTCATCGACTCTCTGGAGGGGGACCAGCCTTTTTTCGCCTGGGTCTCCTTTGCGGAGCCGCACAACCCCTATCAGGTGCCGGAGGAATATTTTGACCTTTTCCCGCCGGAAGCCCTGCCGCTCACGACTGGGACGGCGGCCGACCTTGCCGGAAAGGGGCCGCGGTTTGTCTGGCTCCGCCATGTGTGGGAGCAGGTGCTCGGCCCGGATATAGAGGCCCGCATCCGCCGCGCCCGGTCGAATTACCACGGTATGCTACGTCTGATCGACGACCAGTTCCGCCGCCTGATTGAGGGGCTGCGCGACCGCGGCCTGGAGGAGGAGACGGTGGTGCTGTTTCTTTCGGATCACGGGGATTTCGCCGGGGAGTACGGCCTCATCCGCAAGGGGCCCGATCTGCCCGATCTGCTGACCCGGATCCCGATGGTCTGGCGCGGGCCGGGCATTGCGGCGCAGGGACGCCGGGCGGAGGGATTTGCAAGCATAACCGACGTATTGCCGACCGTCTGCGACCTGATTGGAGCCGAAATCCCATTCGGCTGTCAGGGAAAAAGCCTTCTTCCCCTGCTGCAAAACCGGCCGCTGCCGGTTGGGGATTTTGATTCGGCCTATGCCGAGAGCGGCTTCGGCGGCCTGTATTGGGGGGAGAAGGACGCTTTAACCCTCTGGGACGAGGGGGCGTCCTCCCACGAGCTGGATCGCTTCGACTGCCTCAACACCTGGACCCAGTGCGGGCAGGTGCGCGCCCTCTGGTCGGGAGACTGGCATATCCAGATCGACATGCTGGGGCGCGGCTGCCTCTATAATCTGGCCGCCGACCGGTATGAGCTGCATGACCTCTGGGACGAGCCGGGGGCAGCCGGGGTCAAGGCGGAGCTGCTTGCTTCGCTTGCCGCCGCCATGCTCCGGGCGGTCGACCCGCTGCCCGCTCCGCGCCATCGCTACCGGGTCAAGACGCACCCGAAGGGCTATTGGTTTCAGCCCTTTATCTCCGCCGATCCAGGCGTTCGGGGGGAGTAAGGCCATCCCCGTGCGTCGCGGCCGGGGCGGTTGATTGCGCGGCTTCCTTTCCCGTTTGCGAAGCGCCCTTTGCGGATTTTGCGAAAATTTCCCGCCCGCCGAGGAGGAGCAGGAGCGCTGCAAACAGCTTGCGGAGCAGAACCTCTCCGACGCTGCCGGCGAGGAAGGTGCCGAGCGCCGCGCCGAGCAGCCCGGTTAGGATACAGGGCAGTGTGCGGCGCTTGAGCAGCCCGCTCTTAAGATGGAACAGCAGGGCGACCACGGCGCAGGGCAGGAAAAAGACCAGGTTGATGCCCTGTGCCTCCAGCTGTGGCGTGCCGGCCATCAGGGTCAGATAAATGAGCAGTACGCTGCCGCCGCCCAGCCCCATGGCACCGGCCGCCCCGGCCAGCAGCCCGGCGATAAATCCCATCATTTGAAGAACAGGCGTATGCCTGTATAGACCATGAAGATCCCGAATACCCGGCGCAGCGCCCCGTCAGGTATTTTCTTCAGCAGAAGCGCCCCTGCCGCCGCGCCGATTACGCCGCCGGGAAGATAAGGCAGAGCACTCGACAACGCGAGCCGCCCGCCGAGCAGATAGACGGCGGCCGAAAACAGCGAGAGAAAAAAGATCAGCATGACGGCGGTGGCATGCGACTCCTTTTGCGAAAGGCCGATTTTGCGCAGCATGGGCACGGCGATCATCCCGCCGCCCGAACCGAGCAGCCCGTTGATCAGCCCGACCGCTCCGCCGCCGAGATAGAGCCAGAGCCGGTTTCTGGTTTTGTCGGTCATCCTTTTTCGCCCTCTTTCCAAATGATTGCACATGGTTTAGTATTCCCCGGTTTTTGTAATATCGCCCTGGTCTTTACGCAATATTTTGAATTTACAGAGGGGTAACCCTGTGATACAATTCAAAATATATGCCATGATGTAAAAAGGGTGGCTTCTGCCCTTTTCCGTTATTGCGGTGAATTTGAAAAAAGGGAGTGTTTTGTTACATATGAGCAAGTTTATACTGACCGGCTTCGCTGACGAGATCGACGACAGCCTCGACAAACAGATGGACACCCTCGACGAGCTGGGCATCCGGTATATCGAGATGCGGGGTGTGGAGGGGAAAAACCTTTCCGACTATACGCTTTCTGAGGCGAAGGAGATTAAAAAACGCCTTGATGCCAGGGGATTCCGCCTCTCGGCCGTGGGGTCGCCGATCGGGAAAATCGGCATCCGGGAGGAGTTCACGCCGCATTTTGACAAATTCAAGCGTGTGACCGAGATCGCCGCCATGATGGAGACCGGTTATATCCGCATGTTCAGCTTCTTCATTCCGCAGGGAGAAGATCCGGAGGGCTACCGGGACGAGGTGCTCGACCGCTGGGCGCAGTTTGCCGACTATGCAAAAGGCAGTGGGATTCAGCTTCTGCATGAGAATGAGAAGGGCATTTACGGCGATACGGCCGAACGCTGCCGCAACATTTTGAATGCCTGCGATCCGGCAGTGGTGCGGGGAATTTTCGACCCGGCCAACTTTGTCCAGTGCGGTGTCGAGACCAAGACGGCCTTCGACCTGCTGGAAGACGACATTGTGTATATGCACATCAAGGACGCGCTGGCCGAAAACGGCCGGGTTGTGCCGAGCGGAGAAGGAAACGGCAACCTCGCCTGGATTTTGAAGAGGCTGGCTGACCGCGGATTTGAGGGATTTCTTTCTCTGGAGCCGCATCTTCAGACAGGGGATATCGCCGTCTGCGGCGCGGATAAATTCAAGCTGGCGCACAGCGCGCTTTTGAAGATACTAAAAACCCTCGACGCCGACATCGCCTGAGCGGTTGATTTTTGAAGGAGGAAAGCAAAATGGATACGGTACGGTTCGGTATTATCGGGCTTGGCAACATGGGCACCGGTCATATAAAGAATTTTTTGAGCGGCAGGATACATGGCGGAAAGATCACGGCCGTCTGTGATATCGACAAAGCGAAGCTGGACGCGGCGACCAAGCTGTTGGGCGGAGAGGTTGCCGCCTTCGACCGGGCGGAGGATTTGATCACTTCCGGCACGGTGGATGCCATCTTGATCGCGACGCCGCATTATTTCCACCCGGTCTATGCGATCAAGGGATTTGCGGCCGGCCTGCATGTGCTGAGCGAGAAGCCGGCCGGCGTCTATACCCGTCAGGTGCGGGAGATGAACGAAGCGGCCGCCAAAACCGACCGGGTGTTCGGCCTGATGTTCAACCAGCGGACCAATCCGCTGTATCAGAAGGTCAAGGATTTGATCGTTTCGGGCGAGCTGGGAGAGCTGACCCGGGTCAACTGGATTATCACCGATTGGTTCCGCACCCAGAGCTATTATAACTCCGGAAGCTGGCGCGCTACCTGGGCGGGAGAGGGCGGCGGCGTCCTGCTCAATCAGGATCCGCACCAGCTTGATCTGCTTCAGTGGCTGTGCGGTATGCCGAGCAGGGTGACAGCTTTTTGTTCCTATGGAAAATTCCATGACATTGAGGTGGAGGACGATGTTACCGCTTATCTGGAGTATCCGAACGGGGCGACCGGCGTCTTTGTGACCTCGACCGGCGACGCGCCCGGCACCAACCGGCTGGAGATCAGCGGCGACCGCGGCAAGGTGATTATTGAAAACGACCGGCTTACCTATACCCGTCTGCGCGGCTCAGTGGCCGAATTCTTAAAAACGGCGCCGGGCGGCTTTGATAAGCCGGAAGCCTGGCAGGTCGACATCCCGATTCACGGCGATGCGCCGCAGCATATCGGCATCTGCAACAATTTCATAGATGCCATTCTGCATGGCGCGCCGCTGCTCGCCCCGGGGAGCGAGGGAATCAATGGCCTGACCATCTCCAATGCCATCCATCTTTCCTCCTGGACGGGGAAAACGGTCGAACTGCCGCTGGACGAGACGCTGTTCTACAATCTTTTGCAGGAGCGGATCAAAACCTCCACCTATCAGAAGCCGGAGGGGTGCGGCGCTGTCGCCGACCTCGACGGCACGTACTGAGAGAGGGCACGCCGTTATGAAAATGACCTTTCGCTGGTACAATGCCGCCGACCGGATACCTCTCAACTATATCCGTCAGATGCCCTACATTGATGGTGTCGTCACGGCCGTCTACGACGTCCCGGTGGGGGAGGTGTGGTCCCCCGAACGGATTGCGGCGGTCAAAGCGCCGATCGCGGCCGCCGGCCTCTCGTTCGAGGTAATTGAGAGCGTCCCGGTGCATGAGGATATCAAGCTGGGCGCCAAGGGACGGGATCGGCTGATCGACAATTACTGCGCGACTATCCGAAACCTGGCCGCCGCTGGCGTCCGGGTGATCTGCTACAACTTCATGCCGGTTTTCGACTGGCTGCGCAGCGACCTTTCTCATACTCTGGAGGATGGCTCGACCGCGCTGGCGTTTGAAGCGGAGACGGTCGCCGCCCTCGACCCCGCGGCCAGCGAGCTGTCTCTGCCCGGCTGGGACGAGAGCTATACCCGCGCCGAGCTGCTCAGCCTTTTGGAGGCGTACAGATCGGTGGACGAGGAACGCCTGTGGGAGAATCTCGGCTATTTTCTCGGCCGGATCATCCCGGTGTGTGAGGAGACGGGGGTCAAAATGGCCATTCATCCCGACGATCCGCCGTGGAGCGTTTTCGGCCTGCCGCGTATCATCACCGGCCGCAACGCGCTCGATCGGCTGGTACGGCTGGTCGACAGCCCCTGCAACGGCATTACGCTCTGCACCGGCTCGTTGGGCTGCTGTCCCGATAACGATATTCCGGCCATTGCGGCCGAGTTTGCGTCCCGCGGCCGCATCCCCTTTCTGCACGCGCGCAATGTCGTGATCGGGAAGGACGGTGATTTCTGCGAGTCGGCACACCAAAGCCGTGCCGGATCGCTGGACATGTTTGCCATACTCAAGGCCTTGTATGACAACGGCTTTGACGGATACATCCGGCCGGACCACGGCCGCAACATTTGGGGGGAGGACGGTCGTCCCGGCTACGGCTTATACGACCGGGCGCTCGGTGCCGCCTATCTCAGCGGCATGTGGGAGACGCTGGAGAAAGGAGCAAAAGCAAAATGAAGCTGAAAACCTTTCAGGCCGATCTGAGCGGCAAGGTCGCGGTGATTACGGGCGGGGGCGGGGTGCTCTGCTCCGCATTCGGGGAGGCGCTGGCCGCCTCCGGCGCGAAGGTCGCGCTGCTGGACATCAGCCTCCCTGCGGCCGAGGCGGCGGCCGGGAGGATCCGCGCGGCCGGCGGTATCGCCGTCGGGGTACAGGCCGACTGCCTGAACAAAGAAAGCCTTGCCGCCGCGGCGGAGACGGTGCGGCAGGAACTTGGACCCTGCGATCTCCTGATCAACGGGGCGGGGGGCAACAACCCGGCGGCCACCACGGCGCAGGAGGTGTTCGATCCCGCCAGCCTTGACAATCCGGACGAACAGTCCTTCTTCGACATTGACGGGGACAGGTTCGGCTTTGTCTTTGACCTGAATGTCAAGGCCGCCGTCCTGACCACGCAGGTTTTTGCAAAGGAGATGCTCGGCCGCGGCGGGAGCATCCTCAACGTTTCGTCGATGAACGCGTTTCGGCCGCTGACCAAGATCCCGGCCTATTCGGCGGCAAAGGCGGCCGTTTCCAACCTGACCCAGTGGCTGGCCGTGTACTTCGCGCCGGCCGGCATCCGGGTCAATGCGATTGCGCCCGGCTTCTTTATTACCAACCAGAATCACGACCTGCTTCTCAATTCCGACGGCAGTCTGAAACCCCGGGCAGAGAAGATCATCACCCACACACCGCAAAAGCGGTTCGGAGAGCCGGCGGACCTGGTCGGCACCCTGCTCTGGCTCGCGTCGGAGGAGGCCAGTGGCTTTGTCAACGGTACGGTGATCCCGGTCGACGGGGGGTTCGCTGCCTACTCAGGCGTGTAAGTTCCCGGCTCCGCTTTTGCTTTTAAAAGAGCGTATTTCTAAAATTGGGCCGCGCCCATAAAAACAGGGAGAACCTTTTATGTTTGTCGAACCGTTTTTAAAATCCAGTCCGGCCGTTCGCCGGTATACGGACAACCCAATCCTTTCGGGAAAGGACATCCCCTATAACGCAAATTGTATTTTCAACGCCGGCGTCTGCAAATACCGGGGCCGCTATGTCATGCTCTTCCGCAACGATTATGATTACATCAGCGGTGGCAGGTTCGGAGGATGCTGCCTCGGCCTGGCATTCAGTGACGACGGTCTGCACTGGCGGCCGGAGGGGCGCCCCTTCTTCGACGCCGCCCGACTGAATGATCCGGAGGTTACCCGCATCTACGACCCGCGGCTGACCGTGATTGAGGATACGCTCTACGTCTGCTTTGCGATGGATACCCGGCATGGTCTGCGGGGCGGTATTGGCCGTATTCCGCCGGATTTTTCCGGATTGGAGATTCTCAGCCTTTCGGTGCCGGACAACCGCAATATGGTGCTGTTCCCTGAAAAAATCGGGGGGCTGTATGCCCGGCTGGAGCGGCCGATGCCGGTCTACTCCCGCGGGAGGGACCGGTTCGACACCTGGATCTCTTTTTCACCCGATCTCAAATTCTGGGGGGAATCCAAGCTGATTTTAGGGGTGGAGGATGTCCCCTTCGCCAACGATAAAACCGGCCCGGCCGCGCCGCCCGTACGGACAAGGGCGGGGTGGCTCACCCTCTTTCATGCGGTGGATATCGATCCGGCGCGGGGCAAGAACGGGTGGGAGGATACCTGGAAAAAACGCTACTGTGCCGGTGTGATGCTCCTCGATCTCGACGATCCGGCCAAGGTGCTCGGTGTGTACAAAACGCCTCTGATCGCCCCCGACACACAGTATGAGGCCTGCGAGGGCTTTCGGGAGAATGTGATATTTCCCGGCGGCCTGATCCGTGAGGAGGACGGCAGTTTAAAAATCTACTACGGCGCGGCCGACACGGTCGAGTGTCTGGCCTTTGCCGATGAGGACGCGCTGATCGGCCTCTGTCTTGGGAAATAAACCGGCCGGCCCTCGGCGGCAATCTTCACGGCCTCCTTGTTTTTTGAAGTTTTGCGGTGTATACTAAACACAGCGGACAAGCTGTTATTTTGATAAGGAAAGGGGCTTTTTTACGATGGGTTGTTATTATATTGTGGGCCTGCGCGTCAATCACCGAACGGCGAACGCAGTCAAATTGCAGGAAGCATTGACCAAATACGGCTGCCATATCAAGCTGCGGGTCGGCTTGCACGAGACGGGGGAGGATTTCTGCTCCGACGACGGGGTCGTCCTGCTGCAAGCCTGTGGCGAACCCGAAACCATCCGGCAGATGCTGGACGCCTTCAACGATTTGGAAGGAATCCGCGCAAAAATGATGGAATTGGATTGACAAACCCCTCCAAACGGGAGTCTGCGCGCTTTGACGCGCAGGCTCCCGTTTTTTTGTCGGAAAAGAGAGAGTGGATTTTCCTTCACGGATATGGTATAATAATTTAAAGAAAGCAGATTTTCCCGGAACGGAGTTAAACAGTATGAACATAGTCCTCTGCGGCTTCATGGGCTGCGGTAAAACGACCGTCGGGCGCATGACGGCCCGGCGGCTTGGCATTGATTTTGTGGACATGGACGTCTACATTGAGCAGCAGGCCGGCATGACGGTCAGCGAAATATTTGCAAGCAAAGGCGAGTCGGCCTTCCGCAGGATGGAGACCGAGGCTGCCCGGCAGCTCTCCGAACGCAACAACCTGATGATTGCGACCGGCGGAGGTACCGTGCTGAACCCCGAAAACGTCGCGCTTCTCAAACGAAATGGAGTAATCGTGCTGCTACAGGTTTCGCCCGAGACTGTGCTCTGGCGGCTGCGGAACAACAATACCCGTCCTCTCCTCCAACGCCCGGATAAGGAGGCGGCGGTTCGCACTCTCATGGCCGAACGGACGCCGGTGTATAAAAATGCGGCGGGGATTATCCTGAGCGCCAATATGCCGTCGGGACAGGTGGCGGCTCAGCTTTCCCACCTCGCAAAAAAATATATTGACAAACAGGTGGGTTTGGTATTATAGTAGTACACAGAAAAATACGGTACGGAGGATTTTTACACAGATGACAAACCTCGCGAAAAGCTATTTTTACTTTAGCTTTACCCCTTTCTTTTTTGAGAGCGGGTTCTTTTTTGCGAGCGACCAATCGGTGTAAGAGTTTTCCGTTTTTTGTATTTTTATACAAGGGAATGAATGGATGCGGGACTCTTTCACCGGAGCCCCGCATTTTTTCTTTTCCCCGATTTTAAACAGGACGCTGTACCGGGCGAGGACAAATTCCCTAAATCCGGCCGGTCCGGCAAGGCGTAAAGGTAAGGAGTGCAAAACAGATGATCATCGTATTAAAGGACAACGCGACAAAGGAACAGATCGCCGCTTTCCAGCAGGAGCTTTGCGACAGCTATAATGTGCAGGTCAACGCCTGGTACGGCGCCCATTCGACCGTGCTGGGGCTGCTGGGTGACACCCATAAAGTGGATATCGAGTCGGTGGCCGCCCACGATCTGGTCGAATCGGTCAAGCGGGTGCAGGAGCCGTACAAGCTGGCCAACCGCAAATTCCATCCCGAGGATACCGTCATCGACGTGGCCGGACAGAGGATCGGGGGCGGAAAGCTGCAAATCATCGCCGGCCCCTGCTCGGTCGAGGGCAAGGAGCAGATCTGCGGCATCGCCGAACGGGTCAAGGCCGCAGGCGCGAATTTCCTGCGGGGCGGCGCGTTTAAACCACGCACTTCCCCCTACGCCTTCCAGGGGCTGCGAGCCGAGGGGCTGGAGCTTTTGCTGGAGGCCAAGAAGGAAACCGGTCTTCCCATCGTGACCGAGATTATGAGCGCGTCGCACATTGATCTTTTTGAGGACGTGGACATCATCCAGGTCGGCGCCCGGAATATGCAGAATTTTGAGCTGCTCAAGGAGCTGGGCCGGGTCGACAAGCCGATCCTCCTCAAGCGGGGACTTGCCAACACGATTGAGGAAACGTTGATGAGCGCCGAGTATATCATGAGCGCCGGAAACGAGCGGGTCATCCTCTGTGAGCGGGGGGTCCGCACGTTCGAGACCTTCACCCGCAACACGCTGGATATTTCAGCCGTCCCGATTTTCAAGAAGCTTTCCCACCTGCCGGTGGTGGTCGATCCTTCTCACGCTGCGGGGATTCCCTGGCTAATCGAGCCGCTTTCCATGGCGGCTATCGCGGCCGGCGCCGACGCGCTGATTATCGAAGTGCACAACGACCCGCCGCACGCCTGGTCGGACGGGGCGCAGTCGATCACGCCGGCCCGTTTCGACGCGCTGGCTCAGAAGCTTTTCGCGATGGAGAAGGCGCTGAAAAACATCGACTGAACAAAAGGCCGGAGCGTCCGGCGGAAAAGAGGTTTTCAAGCTATGACAAGCATTTCGGTTTCGGGTCAAAGCCCATACAGGATTGACATCGTGCCCGGTTGCCTTCGCGCCTGCGGAGAACGGATCGCGGCGGTCAAGCCCCACTGCCGCGCGCTGATCGTCAGTGACAGCCATGTTGCCCCACTCTATGGTGAGGGGGTCGCGGCCTCCTTGCGCGCGGCGGGCTTCGACGCCTCTTTACATGTATTTCCCGCCGGAGAGCCGCATAAAACCCTCGCCACGGTCGAGGGGATGCTGGCCGCTATGGGAGAGGCCGGTCTGACCCGCAGCGATCTGGTTGTTGCCCTCGGCGGCGGGGTTACAGGAGATATGGCCGGCTTTGCCGCTGCCATCTACCTGCGCGGCGTCGATTTTGTGCAGTTGCCGACCACTCTTTTGTCCATGATCGACTCCTCGGTCGGTGGAAAAACCGGCTGCGATCTCCCCTTCGGGAAGAATTTGGCCGGCGCGTTCCACAACCCGCGGCTGGTGCTGATTGATCCGGAGGTGCTCTCCACCCTGCCCGACCGTTATCTGCGCGACGGCATGGGGGAGGCGGTCAAATACGGATGCATTTTCAGCGAGGCGCTGATCTCCCGCCTCGAGCAGGAGGATTACCGCACCTTTCTGCCCGATCTGATTTTCCAGTGCATCGGGATGAAGCGAGACGTGGTGGAGGAGGATTTCACCGAGCAGTGCCGCCGCACCCTCCTCAACTTTGGGCATACGATTGCCCACGCGATCGAGAAGGAGGAGAATTATGCCGGCCTGAGCCATGGAGAGGCGGTTGCCGCCGGCATGGCTGTTTTGACCCGCGCCGCTGAAAGGCTCTCTTTGTGCGAGAACGGCACAGCCGCGCGCCTGGAGCGGCTGCTTGAACGTCTGGGTCTGCCGGTCGGCACCTCTCTTTCGGCTGAAAGGCTGGCCGCCTCTGCGCTGCATGACAAAAAGATGCGGGGTGACCGCATCCGTCTGGTCCTCCTCCGCAGAATGGGGGAGGGATATATCGAGGAGGTTGCCGCTTCTCGCCTAAAAGAGATTTTCGCTCTCGGACTGTAGAGAGTGGGTGCTGCCGGCGGTCAGTCTGTCCGGTCGCTTGGGCGAATGTGATTATAAGGGAGGAAATCGTTTGAGCAGTATACAAATTATTCCCCACCCGCTGTGCGGCAGCGTGCGGCCGCCCGCCTCCAAAAGCGACGGGCACCGGGCGGTTATCTGCGCCGCGCTGGCGAAGGGGGAGAGCCGGATTTCCGATCTCACCATGTCGGCGGATATTGAGGCCACCCTCCGCTGCCTTGCGGCCATGGGAGCCGGCATCCGGCGAACGGCTGGGGAGATTGTGATTGACGGCGGTCGATTTTCCGCCGCCGCCGTGCTCGACTGTGGAGAGTCCGGCTCGACCCTGCGCTTTCTGCTGCCGGTGGCTGCCGCCGCCGGAATTTCGGCTGAGCTGACCGGCCGGGGTCGACTGCCCGCCCGCCCGATGGAGGTGCTGACCGCCCTCCTGCGTCGGCACGGGGTCGACTGCACGGCCGACGCGCTGCCGCTGCGGATTGCGGGACAGCTCGCGCACGGGCGGTTTGTCCTGCCCGGCAATATCAGCTCCCAGTATATCAGCGGCCTTCTGCTGGCGCTTCCCCTGCTTGGGGAGGAAAGCGAAATCCTGCTCACCTCCCCGCTGGAGTCGGCGGGCTATGTCGACATGACCCTGCACACGATGGAGGCGTTTGGAATCCGGGTTATCCGGATAGCCAACGGCTATCGGATTCCGGGCGGACAGCGGTACCGGCCGGCCGCTTACCGGGTCGAGGGGGACTGGTCGGCCGCCGCGTTTCCGGCCGCCGCCGGGGCGCTTGGCGGAGAAATACGTATAGAAGGGCTGAACGCCGGATCTTTGCAGGGCGATCGGGAGATCGCCGGCATCCTCCGCCGGTTTGGAGCGTCTGTTTCAATGGAGACTGACTGTCTGTCGGTGCGGCATCATCTGCTGCGGTCGATTGAGGTCGACGCCGCACAGATTCCCGACATGATTCCCGCGGTCGCAGCGGTCGCAGCCGGGGCAAAGGGGGTCAGCCGCATCCATTCGGCCGGCCGTCTCCGCCTTAAGGAGAGCGACCGCCTTTCGGCCATTGCAAACGCGCTGACCGGCATGGGGGTCA
The DNA here is from genome assembly GCA_050946935.1 of Candidatus Howiella sp. Classification (GTDB taxonomy): domain Bacteria; phylum Bacillota; class Clostridia; order Oscillospirales; family Acutalibacteraceae; genus UQRS01. The sequence goes on along the minus strand of JBMNVR010000001.1, from coordinate 231,366 downwards.
GGGCGGACGAGGGGGCGGATTCTCTGACCATTTACGGCGGGCGGGTGCGCGGCGGACGGGTCGACGGCGCGGGTGATCATCGGATCGTGATGGCGTTTGCCGTGCTGGCCGCCTACGCCGAGGGGGAGACGGTCATCACCGACTGCGAGGCGGTGGCCAAGTCCTATCCGGCCTTTTTTGACGATTTTAAAGCTTTGGGAGGGATCTGTCATGTCCTCTGAGTTTGGAAAATGCATCCGCGTTTCGATCTTCGGCGAAAGCCATGGGGAGACCATTGGGGTTGTACTGGACGGCCTGCCGGCGGGGGAGCCGATCGACCTTGCCGCGATCGACGTACAGCTTTCCCGCCGGGCGCCCGGCCGGGACAAATCAGCTACCCCGCGTAAGGAATCGGACGCCTTTCGGATTTTGTCCGGCCTGTTTGAGGGGAAAACAACAGGCGCACCTCTTTGCGCGGTGATTGAGAATACCAATACCAAAAGCAGCGATTATGCAAATCTGCGTCGCCTACCGCGCCCGTCGCACAGCGATTACGCCGCTTTTGTCAAATACGGTGGGCATAACGACGTGCGAGGCGGGGGACATTTCTCCGGCCGGCTGACCGCCCCGCTGGTCATTGCCGGCGCCGTCTGTCGGCAGATGCTGGCCCGGCGCGGGGTCACCGTCGGCGGGCATGTGCTCGAAATCGGGGCGGCCGCCGACACCCCTTTCGACCCTGTCCACGTCACAGCGCAGGAACTTGCCGCCCTTTCACAGAATTATTTTGCCACCCGCTCGCCAAAGGCCGAAGAAGCCATGCGCGCAGAGATTGAGGCGGCTCGCCGCTCTCTCGACAGCGTCGGCGGCCGGGTGGAGATCGCGGCCGTCGGGCTTCCGGCCGGGCTGGGATTTCCGATGTTCCGCGGGGTGGAGAACGTGGTAGCCGCCGCCTTGTACGGCGTGCCGGCGGTTAAATCGGTCTCCTTCGGCGCGGGGGAGAGGTTCGCCGCCCTCCACGGGAGCGAGTCCAACGACCAGATGCATATGGACGGCGGCGCCGTCCGCACGCTGACCAACCACTGCGGCGGCATCACCGGCGGCATCACCAACGGAATGCCGCTGCTGGTGTGGGCGACCTGTAAGCCGACCCCCTCCATCGCGCGGGCACAGCGGACGGTTGATTTGTCCGCTATGGAGGATGCGACGCTTGAAATTCACGGTCGGCACGATCCTTGTATTGTGCCGCGCGCCCTGCCTGCGGCCGAGGCGGCGGTGGCCGTTGCGCTGGCCGATCTGATGCGGGAGGATGGAAGATTATGAGTCTGGACAAGGTGCGTCAGGAGATTGACGCGATTGACAAAGAACTGGTCGCCCTGCTGCAAAGACGGCTGAACTGCTCGGTGCAGGTGGCGGAGGTCAAGGCGGCCGAGGGGATCCCGGTTCTCGATCCTGCGCGGGAGGAGAAGATCATCGGCAAGGTGAAAACCGCCGGCGGCGCGTACGGCGAATATGTGGCCGGCGTGTATCGTTCGATCATGGATGTCAGCAAGGAACTGCAGCATGACCGGATGGGCGGTATTTCCCCTTTGGCGAGCGAGATTATGGCCGCCGCGCGGTTTGTTCCGCCGGCGAAAGATGGGCGCGTAGCCTGCCAGGGGGCGCCCGGCGCCTTTTCACAGGCGGCCGCCGACCGTCTGTTTCCCGGGGCGGCGCCGAAGTTTTTCGACAGCTTCCGGGAGGTGTTTGCGGCCGTCGAGCGCGGTGAGGCCGATTACGGCGTCCTGCCGGTTGAAAACTCCAATGCCGGCAGTGTGGCGGAGGTGTACGACCTCCTGCTCGAGTACCGGCACTATATTGTCGGCGGGGTCGAGCTGACGGTCAGCCAGAACCTGCTTGCTCTGCCCGGCGCGGCGCCGGAGGACGTGCGGGAGGTGCTCTCTCACCCGCAGGGGATCGCGCAGTGCGATAGGTATATCAAGGCTCACGGCTATGCCGCGCGGGAGGCAAGCAACACCGCGGTCGCTGCCCGCACGGTGGCCGAGAGCAAAGACCGGACGAAAGCTGCCATCGGTTCCCTCGCCGCGGCGGAGACGTATGGCCTCTCGGTTTTGGCACGGGACATCCAGACGGTCGGACACAACGCGACCCGGTTTATCGCCGTTTCCAAAACGCTGATCGTCAGTCCGCAGAGCAATAAGATCAGCCTGGTTTTCTCCATCCCGCATGTGACCGGTTCGCTTTGTCGGATTTTGACCCGTTTTTCGACTCACGGACTGAATTTGACCAAGATTGAATCGCGGGTCGTCCCGGGCGGAGAGTTCACCTATCTGTTTTATCTGGATTTTACCGGAAGCGTCGGGGATTTATCCACCGTCCGGCTGATCTGTGATCTGGCTGAGGAACTGCCTGATTTCGCTTTTCTCGGCAATTACAGGGAATTGCCGGAGGTGTAGGAAAAACTTCGGCGGATTGCGGTGAGGAGAGGAAAATCCAACTGTTTTGCAGCAATGTATATAAAATCCCCGCCTGGTTTCACGTTTGGCCAGGCGGGGATTTTTGCATCTTTTTCATCTCGGAGGGTCGCATTGTCCGGGTTTCAATTACGCGGCGGGTTGCTTTCGGCCGCCCGCGCTATTTGCTGACGATCCGGTAATAGACCTGCGCGGTCAGGGAGTAAATGGCGGCGTAAATCAGCGCGAACGCCAAAAAACAGCCGATCGTGCATAAGCCAAATAAGGTCGTGTTGGTCAGGCTCAGCACAGCCAGCAGCCGGGTAATGACCGGAAAGGCAAAGGCGACATGTATCCCGGCGGTGACCAGCGGCAGAAAAAAGACGGTCAGGATCTGCGATCCGATTGAACGCTTGATCTCGATCTTGGTCATGCCGACCTTCTGCATGATATCGTATCTGGCTTTGTCCTCATACCCTTCCGAAATCTGTTTATAATAGATGATCAGAATGGTCGCCATCAGGAAGAGCGCGCCGAGAAAGATTCCGATGAAAAACAGTCCGCCGTATATGCCGATAAAGCCGTCCTTTTCGGCCGCGCGGCACTCGAGGTATCCGTTGTAATGTTCCGCATTCAGCGCGTCCCGGATCTCGTCAGCCGCCTGTATGATCTGCTCGTCGCTGCAGTCGAGGTCGAAGCTGTAGTGACCGCTAAGAAGGCTGGCATGGCCGTCGTAGGCTTCGGCTTGCAGCGCATTCAGTCGGGTGAGAACCGACATATCCCGCACAACGATGAAGTGGGTGCTGACAATCTCCGAAGCCATTTGCCCGTTCCCGGGAAAGCCGGAGAGTTTTTCCTTGATCCGGAAGGTTTCGCCAAGCACACGGAGCTGATCGGGCTGGTAAGCGTCCCGGTTGGAATACAGCAATACCTCCCCCTCAGAGAGGGTTTTCTGTTCGCCGGTCACGGCGTTGTAATCGGCGAGCGGGATGAAAAAGAGATTTTTGATCCCGTTCAAGGCGTTGAGGTTCACCGTGTCGAGGGCCTCTGTGTCGGTGTTGAAAAAATCGCCCTGCTCCAGCGCGGAAAAACTGAGGTATATATAAGACGTTTCCTTTGCCGGAGAGAGGCCGAGATCGGCCAGTACCGTGCGGCAAAGCCGGCGGGGCGCGTCAAGATCGGGCACGGTCTCCTCTTTATCACGATTGGCATATTGCTTGATCTGAATCTCCTGCGGATAGCGGGTGTGGAGGATGTCCTCCATTCCGATCCACAATGAAAGGGTGGTCGACACCATGACCAGCACCATGGTCGAAAGGATGCAAATGTTGGCAAGCCCCACGGCGTTTTGCTTCATGCGATAGATCATACCCGACACGCTGGTAAAATGCTTACGGTTGTAGTAATAGCTCTTGTTTTTTCGCAGGAGCTTCAAAATCGCAATGCTGCCCGCGATAAAAAGAAAATAGGTGCCGACAATCACCAGGATGACCGCGATGAAGAAAAGGCCGACGGCCGCCACCGGATTGGTTGTGGTAATCGAGATATAATAGCCGCCGCCAAGGCAGGCAAGCCCCAAAATCGTCATGATCCATTTGGTTTTCGGTTCTTTCTCTCCTACGTTAGAGCCCGAAAGCAGTTCTATAGGCTTGGATAGATGAATCTGCCGCAGGGAATTGAGAAAGATCAGCAGAAAGATGACGGCGAACAGCGCAAAACTTGTGCCGAGCGCCTTTGTTGAGATTTCAAAGCCCAGAGGGATTTCGTTGCCCAGCATTCGGAGCAGCACAAGGAACATCAGCCGGTCGAGAACGATGCCGATTCCCAGTCCCAGCAAAAGGCTGGCTGCGGCGATATACAGCGTTTCAAATCCCAACACGCGGGAGATGTGCCGTTTTTCCATTCCCAGGATATTGTATAAGCCAAATTCTTTTTTACGGCGCTTCATTAAAAAGCTGTTGGTATAGAATAAGAAGATAACAGCGAAAATGGCGGTGACCCGGGTGCCCAGCTCCAGTGCATAGGAAACGTCCGAACCGCCCCGCATGGCCTCCAGCCCCGGGTTTTGGGACAGCGAGCAGATCATATAATACATGGCGACGGTCAGGACACAGGTGAGCATGTAGGGAAAATAGGTCCGCGCGTTGCTTTGTATGTTGTTCGCGGCCAGCTTGGGATACAGCAGCTTATTCATTCTGAGCACCGCCTGTCGCAATCCGGGTTAAGGTGTCCGAGATTTTGCCATACATCTCCTCCGTGCCGCTCATCCCGCGATAGATTTGGTGAAAAACCTCTCCGTCCTTGATAAAGAGCACCCGACCGGCATGGCTGGCCGCCTTGGTCGAATGGGTAACCATCAGGATGGTTTGACCGTCCCGGTTGATCTCGGTAAACAGCCGAAGCAGGCCGTCGGTCGCTTTGGAGTCGAGGGCACCGGTTGGTTCGTCGGCCAGGATGAGCTGCGGTCGAGTGATCAGGGCGCGGGCGACGGCCGCCCGCTGCTTTTGCCCGCCCGATATTTCATACGGGAATTTGTCGAGGATTTCTCCGATTCCGAGTTTTGCGGCAATCGCCTGTAGACGGGCGTTCATCTCGTCGTACTTTTTGCCGGCCAGTACCAGCGGCAGAAAAATATTATCCCGAATCGAAAAGGTATCGAGAAGATTAAAATCCTGAAAAACAAATCCGAGATTATCCCGGCGAAAGACGGAAATCTCCTTCTCCTTCAAAGAAAGAATGCTGCGGCCGTTCAGCAAAACCTCTCCTCCGGTGGGGCGATCAAGGGCGGCCAGAATGTTCAGCAGGGTGGTTTTGCCCGATCCCGATTCGCCCATGATGGCCACATACTCCCCCTGTTCGACCGAAAAGGTCACGTTGGAGAGAGCCTGGACATGGTTTCCGCCGAAGCGTGTGGTGTATACTTTTTTGAGATTCTGTACCTCCAAAATCGGCATATGCCTTACCTCCTGTCACTTGCGTCGCCAAACCGGAACCACCGCGAACGCATCCCCGGGTATGCAGGACGCGGCTTCCCCGCTTCAACAACGCTTTGTTTTGTCCAGTATACCCCGGAAAGGCTCCGGGCTGCCATCGATCCGGCTTACAATCCGGGCGGGAATCTTACAATTTTGAAAGAATTCTGCTGCGCCGGGTATGAAAATCCTTTGCGCGTCCGGCACCAGCGCGGGAGGTGCGTTCGCGCCTTTCCGATTGTTTCGCACTAAAGACAGGATTTTCATGTCATCCCTCTCGTCGTCGCTCGTGGCAACCGGGGTATCCGGCGGCAAAAAAGATCCGCCGCCGGAGGGTTCGTCAGGAAACCCGGATTTGACCGCTTGGTCTGTGACGGGGCTCCCGCGCGAAACGGTTAGCGAAAAAAGAACCCGGGCGTCAGAGCTTTCGCCTGGACATCCGGGTTCGTCGTATATGCAGCGCCGGGCGCCTTTTGTTACAGATATACAACTTCGCAGGGCTTTAAAGCCAGCAGAATCTCCTCCGGAATGGTGCCGACTGCCGTCGCCAAAGCTGCGATGTGGGCAAAATCACGGAAGAGAATGACCTCCTCCCCCGGTTGTGTTCCGGGCGGGCAGAGGGTATAGCATTGGCACATGAAAATTCCGCCGACCAGCGGCTCCTCCACCCCGCCGATAAAAACGGTGTGGTTTCGAAAGCCCCGGAGGAAGCCCACCCCGTATCCGACCGGCAACATGGCGACAAAGCCGTCGGCGGGCGCGGTATAACTGCCGCAGTAGCCGATGGTCTCCCCCTGCTTCAGGCTGCGTACCGACAAGACCTCGGTTGAGACGGTGAAGGCGCTGTGCAACCCCAGCTCCGGCCGGTCGATCATCCCGTAGCTGACCGATCCGACCCTGGCTCCGTTGACAAAATCCGGACGAGGGAGGGAGAGCATCGCCTCTCCGCTCGGGATGTGAATAATCGGGATACGGGCGAGGTCGGCGCCGGCTGTCATTTTGGAAAAGCGGTCGACCTGCTGCTGCATGGCCGCGACGTCCGTTTCGCTTGTCAGATGGGTATAAAGACCCTGAATCTCGGCGCCGGAAGCGGAAAGAATGCTGTAAATCCGGTCGAATTCCTCCTTCGACCGGGCGCCGTACCGGCCAAGGCCGGTGTCCAGCTTGATGTGCACGCGAAGGCCGTCGTAAGAACCGGCCGCAATGGATTGGGCCAGGTCGACCCGGTCGACCGTGACGTCGATGCCCCGCGCAAGGCAGATCGGCAGTTCCTCTTCCGCCGGAGGATTAAGCATCAGGATGGGAATGTCGGGATGATTGCGGCGAACCGTCTCAGCCTCCTCCAAATAGCAGACGACGAGGTAGTCGGCACCGCCCTCGATCATGGCGGCAGTTACCCGGCGGTCCAGCCCGTGGCCGTAGGCGTCGGCCTTGACCACCGCCATATAATATTTGTAGCCGGCGTATTTTTGCCGCAGAGTGCGGATATTTCGCCGCAGGGCGGCCGTATCGACGGTCAGCCGGATACCTCTCAAGGGTTTCATGTTTCGGATCGTCCTTCCTGTTTTCTGTCGGATAGCGTTACAGCTCGCTTTTCTTGGCGAGATTGAAGGCTTCTACCGCCGCGAGCGATCGCTCTTCCAGAGAAAAATCGGGCAGCGCAGGGACCTCAGCCCCCTTTTTTGTCAGAATGTCGCGGAGAATGTCGGCAAACACCCAGGGGTTTTTCACCAGCAGCGGGCCGAGGGTGTTGGTTACGATCAGGTTTTTGTACCGGATTCCCTCCCCGTCGGTGTGATTGTTTCCGTAACCGTAGAGAAGATGTCCGAACACTTCGCACCCTTTCTTCGGCAGCAGATCCATCATCTGAATCTGACTGCCGGCGACCTTGCGCTCGGTGCCGGCCGGTGAGCAGGTGAAAATCAGGTCGTCGCCGTAGGCCGCCTCCCGCTCGGCACAGTCGTACAGCCCAAGCCCAAGCCCCTGATAAGAGGGGCGGAAGACACGGTTTACCACATCGGCAAAGATACAGGCCGCGCCCCCGATTGCGAGGATGTATTTCCCGCTCTCGATATACTCCTCCAGCGCGGCGCGGTCGCGCTCCAGCCGCTCGATGATGCGGGGAAAGGTCGACAATTCGCCCGGAGAGAAAAGAAGAAGATCGCTGCCGGCAAAGTCGATCGGCGTATCAAAGTCATCCACCCGCTCAAAGGAGAAGGCGACTCCCATTTTCTCTGCCGTGCGGGCGGCGGCCGCCACATTGCCCCGATCGCCATAGAGGTTCAGCAAATCCGGGTACAGATAGGTCAGCTTGCATTCCATTTTCTTACACCTCCCGGTTTTTCTGCTCGGCGGCAGTCTTGAGCTCGTGGAAAATTTTCAGCAGCGTGATCAGATATACCTCGCTGCTTTTGCAACGTCCGACGGCAGCCAGAATCTCCTCCGGGTCGGCGGTGGGGAGAATCTCGATCTTTTCCGCTGGACAGCCGGCCAGAAGAAGCCGGTTGGCCATATCGGCGCAGGTGGTCTTTTCAAAACAGATAAACTTCTCGACCTGTCCGGCGAGCATACCGTCGAAGTCGCAGTCGTAGCTGTAAAAGGTGCCTGAGTAGTGCGGAATTACGTCGTCAATGGTGCAAAGGCCGAGCAGGACAACCTTCTCCCCCTCGGCGGCGGCGATGGCGTCCAGCGCCGATTGCAGGGTATCGGGATTCTCCTGCTTGGTGCGCATATAATGGATGGTTTTCTCTCCCAAAGCGGCCTGATCGATACGTCCCTCAATATTCACAAAGCTGTCGTAGGCGGCGAGGACCGCCTCCTTCGCAAGGCCGAGGGTGCGGGCGACCGCGATGGCGGCGGCGTAGTTGTACACCATGAAAGGTGCACGGTATGGCAGCGGGAAGGGGCTGCCGTCAAACTCTGCCCGGCCGTTTGCAAGGTCTGCCTTTTCCACAAGGAAATCGGGCTTTTCAAGGCTTGCATGATCACAGGCGGTGCAGTGAAACCGCCCCAGATTGCTGAGGTTATAATAATCAAACTGAATTTTCTGATGGCATTTCGGACAGGGCTGCGTGACGTCGAGCGGCCCGTGCTTTTCATAAGCGCAGGGCATCCGGTCTACCCCATAATACACGACCGGATTGCCGAGCGACTCAAACGATTTGACCCGCGGCTCGTCGTTGTTGAGGTAGAGGGTAACCCCTTTTGGAATATGGTCGTACAGCATGTTGTAGATGTATTCGGGATAGCCGTTGCGGGCGACCTGATCGGTTTGGATGTTGGTCAGGACAAGGTGTCCGACCGGGATCCAGTCGAGGATATACTTCAGCGTGCGTTCGTCCACCTCTAAAACAATATACCCGTCTCTGATCCGGCCGGACATGCGGCTGTTTTTGATAAAACAGGTCGCAATCCCGGAGCGCAGATTGGCGCCGGCCAGGTTGGCGATTACCTTCTCCCCGCAGGCGCGGAAGATGTGGGTAATCAAATTGGTCGTGCTCGATTTGCCGTTGGTGCCGGTGATTAGGATGACCTTCTCTTTCTCTATTCCCTTGAATTTGGAGATAAAGTTCTTATCCACCTTTAAAATCTGGCGGCCGGCAAAGCTCGTCCCGCGCCGGCTGTCGAGAAAATCAACCACCCGGGCGATCAGCTTGGCGATCCACAGCTCAAGAATAAACCGCATTGTATCACTTCCATGCTTTATTTCGCCGGTAAGGCGTTTTGACGCAATAAATCAATTCATTATAGCACATTCTGTTCCATATGAAAATCCTTTTTCATAAAATCGCACGCTTTATACGATACAGATGAAAATACGTCACATTATTTTTGGAGGGAGCAAAAATTGACAATGCCTGTCTGCTGTGGTATAATAAACCAAACACTTAACCTTGTTAACGGTTTGTTCATTTATGAAAAGGACAGGTGATCCGATTTTGGATACGACGCGGCAGGAGGAAATTTTTTTAGAGATCCTGCACGAGCTGGCGCGGCTGAATCTTGGCGGCACACTCCGCGCCGTCACACAGGGGGAGTTTTTTCTGCTTTCGATTGTCCGGCGGTTCGGCGATTATGTAGAGAACCGGGCCAATTCGGTTAACGTCTCCCGCCTGGCCGGCGTTTTGGAGGTTACGCCGGCGTCGGTCTCCCGCACTCTCCGGGGGCTGGAGGGTCGGGGATATCTGGAGCGGGTTACCGATCCGGAAAACCGCCGGAACACCTATGTTAAGCTGACCGAAAAAGGGCACGCCCTTTTTTTAAAGGAAAACGAGCTGGTTGAGCGGCTGGCCGGCCGGGTTTTTGTCCGCATGGGGGAGGAAAACATGCGCACCCTGCGGGAACTGTCCGAGCGGCTGCACGGTGTTTTGGTGGAGGAGCTTGAAACCCTGCCTGTTTCTCCCACGCCAAATACAGTATCCAGAGTATAAATATCTACCATTCCAAACAGAAAGTAGTGATGTATATGATTCGCAGCACCGAAATGGCGGCAATGGTCAAGTCGCTGGCCGAAATCTGCTGTGAAAACGGCAACATTGACCCTTCGCTGTATTCCAAATACGATGTGAAGCGGGGCCTGCGCGACGTAAACGGCAAAGGCGTCCTCACCGGCCTTACAGATATTTCCGAAATTCGGCAGAACAAAATCGTCGATGGCAAAACCGTGCCCTGCGATGGTAAGCTGTTCTACCGCGGAATCAATGTCGAAGATTTAATCGCCGGTCATGTCGCCGAGGATCGCTTCGGGTTTGAAGAGACGGTCTATCTCCTGCTGTTTGGCCGTCTGCCCGATAAAGAGGAACTGCATTCGTTTTGCGAGCTGCTGGCGCACTATCGCCGGCTGCCGGCCGGGTTTGTCCGCGACGTCGTGATGAAAGCGCCGAGCACCGACATGATGAACGCGCTGGCCAAAAGTGTGCTCTCGCTCTACGCCTACGACAAAAACCCGGAGGATATTTCGATTGAAAATGTGCTGCGCCAGTGCTTGCAGTTGATTGCGGTTTTCCCGCTGATTTCGGTCTACGGCTACAACGCCTATATACATTTTCATAAGAACAAGAGCCTGATTATTCATCAGCCCAAGCCGGAGCTTTCCACGGCGGAGAATATTCTGCGTCTGCTTCGTCCGGATAAAAAGTACACCAAGCTGGAAGCGCGGGTGCTTGATATGGCGCTGGTGCTGCATGCCGAGCATGGCGGCGGAAACAACTCAACCTTTACGACCCATGTTGTCACCTCATCGGGAACCGATACCTATTCGGCCATCGCGGCGGCGCTCGGTTCGCTGAAGGGTCCCCGTCACGGCGGCGCCAACATCAAGGTTGTGCAGATGTTCGACGATCTAAAAAAACAGGTGCACGACTGGTCGGATGAGGAGGAGATTTTAGCCTATCTCAGCCGAATTTTGGACAAAGACGCGTTTGATAAGAAGGGGCTGATCTACGGCGTGGGGCACGCCGTGTACTCGGTGTCCGATCCGCGTGCCAGGGTTTTCAAAAGCTTTGTCGAGCAGCTCTCGCGCGAAAAAGGTCGCACAAAAGAGTACGAGCTTTATCTTGCTGTAGAGCGGCTGGCGCCCAAGGCGATCGCCGCCAAACGCCAGATTTACAAAGGGGTCAGTGCCAACGTCGACTTTTTCAGCGGCTTTGCTTACAGTATGCTGGGTCTGCCGCATGAGCTGTACACCCCGCTCTTTGCCGTCGCGCGGATCGCCGGTTGGAGTGCCCACCGGATTGAAGAGCTGGCCGGCAACGGGAAGATCATCCGTCCGGCTTACATGAGCGTTTGTACCGAAACGCCGTATGTCAAACTGTCCGACCGGTAAGGAAGGTGATCTATATTGCATTTTCTGCAAAGTTTCTTTTATGGAAGATATGGCCTTGACAAACTTGGTAAACTGAATTTGGCCGTCTGGGTGGCGGTGGCCGCAGTCAATGTATTTGTCCGCTCGTGGGTGCTGTATGCGCTCTGTGCGCTGCTCTGCGTTCTCTGCTTATTTCGGATGCTGTCGCGCAATTTTTCCGCCCGGCAGGCGGAAAACCGAAAATTTGAGCGGTTGTTCGGCGGGGCAAAGGCCCGCGCCCGGCAGCAGCAGGAGCGGCAGGCGGACAAAATGCACCGGTATATTAAGTGCAAGATTTGCGGTGCAACCCTTCGGGTGCCGCGGGACAAAGGGCGGCATACTGTCCGCTGTCCGAAGTGCGGCAAGACGTTTTCCACCCGCATCTGGTTTTAACCGGCCGCGTAAAGCGGTTCCGCCTGCTTTGCAGCGCAGGGGAGAAAAAACAAAAGGGCAGGATACAAACTGGCGTAACGCGCTCGGGGGTATTCGGCCCTTTTTGCAGGGGGAGGAAGAGAAAGGATGCCCTTTACCTTTTATCAAATGTGCTGGATTTTTATCATTTACGCGTTTGTTGGATGGTGTTGTGAGGTCGCCTTTGCCGCCGTTAAATTGGGCGCGTTTGTCAACCGCGGTTTTTTAACCGGTCCGGTTTGCCCGATCTATGGCTTTGGAATGCTGATTGTCGCCACGTTGCTGACGCCGCTTGCCGGAAACTGGCTGCTGCTTTTCTTAGGGGCGGCCATATTGACCTCTTTGCTGGAGCTTGTGACCGGCTTTGTGCTGGAAAAGTTCTTTCATCAAAAATGGTGGGATTATTCCGGCATCCGGGGCAATATCGGTGGTTATATCTGTCCGCAGTTTTCACTGCTCTGGGGGGCGGCCTGCGTCGCCGTGATGAAGCTGGTGCAGCCCCTTGTTATGCGTTTGATCGGGGTTGTTCCCCACCTGGTCGGGGGAATCCTCTTGTGCGTGATCGGGATATTGTTTTCGCTCGACCTCGCCATGACGGTGGTCACGCTCTGCAAGCTGCAATCCCATTTTCGCCGATTAGAGGAGTTTGAGAGCCGCATGCGTCACATTTCCGACGAGCTGGGCGAAGGTATCTATAAAGGGATCGAGCAAAGTCGTCAGTTGTATGAGAGGCATCAGCCTGCGCTGGAGCAGGGCCGGGAACGGCTGGAAAAAGCCCGGGAACGGCTGGAACAGAACAAGGTCAAATTCGATGCGTTGCTTGCCGAAAAGAATTTTGGCGCCGCCCGGCTGAAAAAGGCTTTCCCGAATCTTGGCCGCTTGTCAAAGGAGCGGGAGGAGGGCGCAAGAAAACGCGCCGCCGAGCTGATGGGTCGGTTGAAGGAAAATCTGAAAGAGAAAGTACATATGGATTAAAAATAATATTCGCCGCGTTTGTGTCATGATTAAAAACCGGGCGGACAACGGGAGTTCCCATTGTCCGCCCGGTTTCTGTTACTGCAAAAAGCTGCCCGGATACGGATATCCGGGCAGGTCAAAACCAAGCTGCACAGAACGGCTGACCCCATTACCCGCCGGTGGTTCGAAAGACCGTTTTCCAAAACGCCGTATGTATCGCGGGCGCGTTCTTTTAAAAGGTGGCTTTATCGAACTTCTTTCGCATATAATCGGAAACATCGTCAAAAACGTTTTTGAAGTGGCACACCCCCTGCGGGTGAGAGCAGACGTGTCCATCGCTTTGGCAATGGCTGAATACCAGCGAGCCGCTCATGACCTCAATCACCTCTCCCAGCGTAATTTCACCGCCCGGTCGGGCCAGCTCATAGCCGCCGCCGGCGCCCTTGAAGGAACGGACGATGCCTGCCGCCACCAGCTTACGCAGAATCTTCAGCGAAAAGCGGAGTGTCACGCCGGTTTTTTCGGCAATTTTGCCTGCGTCACGGCGTTCGCCCACCTCGGCCAGATAGTGGACGATGCGGATGGCGTAATCGGTTTCCAAATTTAAAATCATGGCTTACTTTTCCTTAAATTTATTGCTGCGCACCGGGTGTCTCAGCTTGCGGAGGGCCTTGGCCTCAATCTGCCGGATCCGCTCGCGGGTGACATGAAACTCGGTTCCGACCTCCTCCAGCGTATGGCAGCGGCCGTCCTGCAGTCCGAAGCGCAGACGGATGACCGCCTCCTCCCGCGGGGTGAGTGTCTTGAGCACGCTGTCGATATCCTCGTTCGTGATGGTTTTGAGCGCCGCGTCGTCGGGAGCCAGCGCGTCCTCATCCCGGATGAAATCCATCAAACGGCTGTCCTCTTCCGGGCCGATCGGCGTCTCCATCGAGACCGGCTCCTGCGCAACCCGCAGAATCTCCCGCACCCGCTCGACCGGGAGGTTGATGGTCTCGGCGATCAGTTCCTCGCTCGGCTCGCGGCCGTTTTCGTGCAGGAGCTGGCTTTGCACCTTTTTCAGACGGTTGATGGTCTCGACCATGTGTACCGGAATGCGGATGGTGCGAGCCTGATCCGCGATGGCGCGGGTGATGGCCTGCCGAATCCACCAGGTCGCATAGGTTGAAAATTTGAAGCCCTTGGTATGATCGAATTTTTCGACCGCCTTAATCAGGCCAACGTTGCCCTCCTGAATCAGGTCGAGGAAGTGCATCCCCCGTCCGACATACCGCTTGGCGATACTCACCACCAGGCGGAGGTTGGCCTCGGTCAGCCGCTTTTTTGCGTACTCGTCCCCCTGGCCGATCCGAACGGCAAGCTCGATCTCCTCCTCCGACGAGAGGAGAGGTACCCGCCCGATCTCCTTTAAATAAACCTTGACCGGATCGTCGAGGGAGATGCTCTCAAGAGGAATCTCATCCTCCGATTCCTCTTCGATGGTCAGTTCCTCTACCTTTAATTCGTCGATGGTCGGTTCTTCTTCAAAATCGAGGTCGAGAATGGGCGGTTCGATCTCCAACTCGTCGGGATTGTCGGGAACGATCTCCTCCAGCTCGTGGATGGGATCGGACTCTTCCTCCTCCGGCTCGGTGATTTCCGGCTCGGCCGGACGGCGCGCCTCCTCATCCAAAGCGGTGTCGAGATCCAACTCGTTTTCCCGCTTTTCCACTACGGATTTTTCCTGTTTTTTAGCCATTTTGTGAATCCCCTTTTTTCATTTTTCGTATTTCCTCAAGGCTTTTTTTCCATTCCTCATCGGGGAGCTTGTCCGCCCCCTGCAAGCTTTGCCTTGCTTTTTCTTCTTCCATCACGCGGAGGCAGTCGAGCAGCTCGGCCCGGGCGTTGACCCGTCCCGACCCGCGGCTTTGCATCATTGCTATTGTACCCATTTCATCGGGAGAAAACGTTTCCCCCATTAAGGAGAGGTCAAAGCTTCCGCCCCGACGCAATATCTCCCCCATCCGGTCAAAGATCCGGCGGTTCAGATCGGTCGAGAAATCCTCCGCCGAGAGGCGGCTCTCCACCTCTTTCCAGAAATCGGGGTTGTACATCATAAGGGAGAGCAGCGTCTCCTCTGCGCCGGCGGCGCGCAAATGCATCCGCCGCTGTCGGCTGCCCGGTGTGTCGCCGGGGAGGGCGACCGCCTCCCGCAGGGTTTTGCTGCGCCTGGCCTTGGACTGGATGGCCGCCTGTTTTTTTACGGCGTCCAGCAAAACCTCCTTCGATACGCCGAAAGAGGCCGAAAGCCGGCCGGCGTAAAGATCGCGGGCGATGATGTCGTTCCCCTCGGCCAGGATTTCGGCCGCCCGGTTGAGATACCGCCGCACCCCGTCGTTGGTGGTCAGGTCAAAGCCGTCCCGGGCCGAAAGCAGACGGTACTCGATATCCCCGCTCGCACCGGAGAGCAGATCGCGGAACGCCTCGCCTCCGTTTTTCTTAACAAACTCGTCCGGATCCTTGCCGTCCGGAATACGGACTACCTTGACCGGCAGCCCGGCCTCTCCTACCAGGCGGAGGATTTTATCGGTCGCCTTTTTTCCGGCGCCGTCAGCGTCCATGGCGACCACAACCTCCTTCGTATATTTCGCGATCAGCCGCGCCTGTTCGGAGGTAAAGGCAGTGCCCTGCACCGCGACGGCGTTGGTGATCCCCGCCTGATGCAGGGAGATGGCGTCCATCTGCCCCTCAACCAGCACCAGCCGATCGGCACAGGCATTTTTGGCAAAATTCATGCCGAAGATGTGCTGGCTCTTTTTAAACACCGGCGTGTCGGAGGTGTTGACGTATTTCTGCCCCGCCTTATCCTCGCCCGGCATGGCGCGGCCGCTGAAGGCCACCACGCTGCCCCGCAGGTCGATGATGGGAAACATGACCCGTTTGCGGAATCGGTCGTAAAGGCCGCCGCTGCGTCCCCTGCTGCAGACGTTAGCCAAAATCAGCTCCTCCTCCGCAAAGCCTTTTTGGCGCAGGTGACGAAGCAGCCGATCCCAACTGTCGGGCGCGAAGCCGATGCCGAAATGCCGGATGGTCGCCATGGTCAGCCCCCGGCCCAAAAGATAGTCAAGTGCTGCCCGCCCCTCCTCCGACAGAAGGACCGCGTGAAAGAAACGGGCGGCCTCCCGGTTGATCGAGAGCAGATTCAGCCGGAGCCGGCGCATCGAGTCGTCGTAACCGCCGTCCTCCGGCATGGCGAGGCCGGCCCGGTCGGCGAGGAATTTGAGCGCCTCCATATAATCCAGATTTTCAATTTTGCGCACGAAGGTAATAACGTCGCCCCCCGCGCCGCATCCGAAGCAGTAGAAGGAGCCGTTTCCGGGATACACGGTAAAGGAGGGGGTCTTTTCCCCATGGAAGGGGCACAGCCCTTTCATCAGGCTGCCGGCCCGCTTTAAATTGACATAACCGCCCACGACCGATTCGATGTCGTTGCGGGATTTCAGCTCCAGAATAAACTCATCGCTGATCGCCATGCAGTACCCTCCTTTCGATTTTCTGCTTACACTGGGCGAAGGCTTAAATATTCCAGGATTTCGGAATGTAAATGTCGCTGTAGGTTTGCAGCGCATACGGGTCGGTCATACCGGCGATGTAATCCTTGATCGCCGTCGATAACCCGTCGGCCTGCGCGATGGTTTTATACTCCTCCGGCAGACGGTCGGGATGGGCTTCAAAAAATATATACAGGCCGCGGATGATGCCGTCGACCTTGCCCTCTTCCGCCTTTGCCACGGGATTATAATATACCTCCTTATACAGGAAACGATGCATTTCCTCAAATGCGGCGGCGGTCGGCTCGTCCATCCGGATGGTATCGTCGCTGTTTTCAATCACCGACAAAACCATGGTGTTGATCCGCTGGCTTTTGCTCTCGCCGAACACGTCGCGCAGCGCCTTTGGAATATCCGTGTCGGTCAGCACACCGGCCGACACGGCATCCTCGATGTCGTGATTGATATAGGCGATCTTATCCGCCAGCCGGATAATCCGCCCCTCAAGCGTAAATGCCTCCCGCCCGCCGGTGTGGCAGGCAATGCCATCCAGCACCTCGGCCGTCAGGTTGAGGCCGCGGCCCTTTTTCTCAATTTTTTCGCATACCCGGACGCTTTGCAGATAGTGCCGGAAACCGCCGTCTCCAAGCTCGTTCAGCGCCCGCTCTCCGGCATGGCCGAAAGGGGTGTGGCCAAGATCGTGGCCGAGAGCGATGGCCTCGGTCAGATCCTCGTTGAGGCGCAGCGCCCGCGCGATGGTCCGGCCGATCTGCGCAACCTCTAACGTGTGGGTCAGCCGGGTGCGGTAGTGATCCCCCTCAGGTGAGAGGAATACCTGCGTCTTATGTTTTAAGCGGCGAAACGCCTTGGAGTGGATCACCCGGTCGCGGTCGCGCTGGAAAGCGGTGCGGATACCGCACTCTGCCTCCTCACGCGCGCGCCCTCTGCTCTGTGCGCTCAGCGCAGCGCGGGGGGAGAGAATCTCCCGTTCCAGCCGCTCGCTGCGAATACGCGGCAGCTCCTCCATGCTCTTCGCCTCCCTTTCTGACGTTCTATATTATACTATTAGACAAAATTGTCCTTTTTCCTCTTTTGCAGAGAAAAATCAGCCGTAATCGCTCGGGGCAGGCCGTCGGTCTTTCAGATTTTTTTGCGAAAACCGCATGGTATCGGGCGAAATTCGCCTGCCAAAACACAAAAACGAGGCCGGCCGCCGATTAAAACGGATGGTACTCGTACCCTGTGACCCGCATGGTCACCCGGCCGCAGAAGGCATCCAGCAGGCCGGCTTCAAAGGCGGCCGTCTCCTCCTCCGGCAGAAAGAAGGTCAGTCGGACGTCGGCGGCAAAGTCCTTGTCCAGCAGCCGTCCGGCGTCGAGGATCATGGCCTGCGCGGTCTCAAACCGGGTATAGTCGCAGCGAAGCTCGCATACGGCGCAGCGGCGCACCGTAACGATACCGGCCGCCGCCACCGCCAGCGCCGCCGCATGGGAATAGGCGCGCACCAGCCCGCCGGTTCCCAGCAGCACGCCGCCGAAATACCGGGTCACCACAAGTACGGCGTCGACCACTTCGCTCTTTTGCAGGACGTCGAGTACCGGGACGCCGGCAGTTCCCTTTGGCTCTCCGTCATCGGAGTACCGCTTCTGCTGCCCCGCCCGAAGGGAGTAGGCGTAGACGTTGTGCTTGGCATCCCAGTGCTTGGCCCGGATATCAGCGATAAAGCGGACCGCTTCCTCTTCACTTTGGACCGGCGCGGCATACCCGATAAAACGGGAACGTTTTTCGGTGAAGGCATCCGACGCTGCTTGTCCGATCGTTTGATAAGCTTCCATTCCGGTTACGCTTCCTTTCCTTTCTGTTCAGTGATAGGCCACCGGACAAGGAGGGTCCGGTTCCTTCGTCCGGGACGGTACGGGTGCGAAATCGGGGCAACACGCGGTTTGAACAAAGCTTCGCTGGCGGCGGGGATTCAAGCGACATTTTTCGACAGCCGCAAATACGAAAAAGGCCCGCAACTGTATTTCAAGTTGCGGGCCTTGCTTTGATCGTAGCAAAACCACTTATTTGCTCTGGGTGCCGAAACGCTTGTTGAAGCGGTCAACGCGTCCGCCCGTATCAACCAGCTTCTGTCTGCCGGTGAAGAAAGGATGACAATTTGAGCAAATATCCAAGCGGATATCCTTCTTGGTCGATTTGGTCTCAAACTCCGCCCCGCAAGCACACTTTACAACAACTGTATCGTACTCGGGATGAATACCTTTTTTCATGCTATGATCCTCCCTTTCTGCTAAACTGCGACATCTTTGCCGGAGCGTTTTGCGGCGGATCAAATCCCCGCGGTTTTCCCGGCACAAAAGGCGTAAACTCCGCCATTTAAGGGTCAAACCCATGGACGGACGCCCTGTTCACTCCATTCGCAAAGCTAATCATAACACACCCGTTTGAAAAAAGCAAGAAAAATTTTTGAATTTCCGGGATTTTTCCCGCTGAGGCAATGAACCTTTACCCACAGCGCCGGCGGATGCCTTTCCACAGCTCCCGGCAAGAGAGAAAATCCTTCCGATCATTTTT
The DNA here is from genome assembly GCA_050946935.1 of Candidatus Howiella sp. Taxonomy (GTDB): domain Bacteria; phylum Bacillota; class Clostridia; order Oscillospirales; family Acutalibacteraceae; genus UQRS01. Next base: position 212,651 of record JBMNVR010000001.1, on the reverse strand, counting down.
TGTGGAATAACCGCTGTTTCAAATCCTCATACAGTTCGACAACCTTGAATTTCATCACATACCGCTCGCTGTGGGAGGTAATTTCCGTCCCTTCTTCCGAAACGGCGTCCGATAGATCCTCCGTTCTGGCGGACGGCAGGCAGAGGGGCGGGAACATGACGCACCACCAGTTTTTTCCTTTTCCCTCGCCGATGACGACCTGCACCGCGTCATACTCCCCGGCCGGGAGGGTGATCGCGCCGTATTCCCGTGTGTTAAAGCCGGTTTTGGTCAGTTTGACGCTGACCGGATAATCGCTTCCTGCCTCCCGCAAAGCGCGCTCTGCTGCGGCGTACAGAACCCAGATCTTCTTCCGGGCCAGCGCCTCCGCTTCGGGGAGGCTTTCAGCCTGACCAAACACTTCGCCCCCGGCGGTCAGCACGCTGTCGCGCACCAGAAGCTTGAGGGCCTGATCCGCCTCCGAGTCGGAGTTGGCCAGCACATGCAGCCGCAGTACATTGTTTTTAACTTCCTCACAGCCTGCCTCGAACGAGATAAAACTGCACAGCACCGCAAAAACAAGACCAGCGGCCACCGCAGCCGAAATAAACCTCCACTTAGGCATATTTGATTTCCTCCATCCGGTTCAAAGTTTTTATGTTCTGATACCATCCTTGACCAAATGGAAAAAAATATGCAGCCGGAACGGAATTTATTCGAGAATTTCCACCCCGCGCCCGATCGGCTGTACGGCAAAGCATACCGGGTATTGCGCGCACAGCGCCGCCGCTGCATGCTGCGCCGAGGACAGGCTTTCAAAAATGCCGAATACGGTCGGTCCGCTCCCGCTTAAAGAGGCGCCGAGCGCCCCGGCCGTGCGCAGTGCGGAAAGGGCGGCTGCAATCTCCTCCGACGGCCAGACGGCGGCAAACGAGTTGCCAAGTGCCGCCCCGAGCGCCGGGAGGCTTCCGGTCCGCAATGCGTCGAACGCGGCTTCGGCCGACGGGTGCGGAAGAAAAGCGCAGCCGTCGGCGCGGCGGTACATCTCTCCCGTAGAAGGCTTATCGCAGGGCTTGATCAGTAAAAGGCCGCAGTCCGGCAGAGGGGGGAGCGGGGTCAGCCTTTCTCCAATCCCTTCAGCCAGCATGGTCCCACCCAGCAGGCAGAAGGGCACGTCAGCCCCAATTTTTCCGGCCAGGGTGAGGAGTTCCTCCTCCCCAAGCGGTGCGCCGTGCATCCGGTTGAGTCCCGCGAGCACGGCTGCCGCGTCAGCCGACCCGCCGGCGAGGCCGGCCGCCTGCGGGATCTGTTTCTCCAGCTCAATCTCAACAGAGGGGGTTATCCCGGTTGCCGAAAAAAACAGGGAGGCGGCCGCAAACGCGGTGTTCTCCTCCCCCAAAGGCAGGCTGTCCCCCCGGCAGAGGAGCCGCAGTCCCTCCCCCGGGCGGAGGGTCACACGGTCGCACAGTTCGACCGACTGCATGACGGTCGACAGTTCATGATAGCCGTCGGCGCGCCGGCCGAGGATGTTCAGGGTCAGGTTGATTTTCGCATATGCCGCAAGGCGGAGAGTGGACAGCATGGGTTCCCTCCTTCTTAATTGAAAAAAAGGGGGCTGTCCGCCTGTCCCGTAGTAAGAGGACAAGGTCGGCCGCAGCCCCTCTCGTCACGATAGTTAAAGCGATTCCAAAAACGCGCCGATGCGGGCGATGGCCTCCCGCAGGTGCTCGATTGAATAGCAGTAGGAGGCGCGGATAAACCCCTCTCCGCTTTCGCCGAAGGCCGTGCCGGGGACAAGGGCGACATGCTTCTCCATCAGTAGCCGCTCGCAAAACTCGTCCGAGCTAAGGCCGCTGCGCTGCACCGACGGAAAGGCATAGAAAGCCCCCTCCGGTTCGAAGCAGTCCATGCCGATTGAGCGAAAGCCGTCGACCACAAAGCGGCGGCGCATATCATACTGCTCCTTCATACGCTGGATGTCGTCGTCGCCGTGGCGTAGTGCCTCAATCGCGGCGTATTGAGAGGTGGTCGGCGCGCTCATGATGGCAAACTGATGAATTTTGGTCATCATCCGCAGCACCGGCGCCGGGCCGAGGGCATATCCCAGCCGCCAGCCGGTCATGGAATATGTTTTCGAAAAACCGCCGATCAGAACCGTGCGTTCCTGCATACCGTCGATTTCCGCGATCGAAACATGCCGCTCTCCCCCGAAGGTCAGCTCGGCGTAAATTTCATCCGAAAGCACCATGATGTCGGTATCCCGCAAAACAGCGGCAACCGCCTCCAGATCCTCACGGCGCATGACCGCGCCGGTCGGGTTGCAGGGGAAGGGAAGGATCAGCAGCCGGGTTTTCGGCGTAATGGCTGCCCGCAGTTCCTCCGCAGTCAGGCGGAAATGATTCTCCGCCCTGGTGTCGAGGATGACCGGCACACCGCCGGCCATGCGGGTCAGCGGCTCGTAGCAGACAAAGCTGGGCTGAACAATCAGCACTTCATCCCCCGGACAGACCAGGGTGCGGATGGCGCCGTCGATCGCCTCACTTCCGCCGACGGTGACCAGAATCTCGTCCGCCGAATCGTAGGAGAGGCAGTATTTCCGCTTCATATAAGCGGCGATCTCCCGCCGCAGCTCCTTCAGCCCCCAGTTGGAGGTGTACCGGGTCTTCCCATCCTCCAGGGAGGCAATACCGGCGCGGCGGATATGCCAGGGCGTGCTGAAATCCGGCTCGCCCACGCCAAGGGAGATGACGTCGTCCATTTCCTCGGCGATATCAAAGAATTTTCGGATACCGGACGGCTTGATATCGCGCACCGTGGGGTTCAGAATTTTATCATAGTCCATCACAGGGATATTTTCCCCCTGTCGTCGGTATTGTCGTCGCAGAGCTTGACGTTCTGCTCTTTATATCGCCGCAGTACAAAATGGGTCGCGGTTGAGATGACCGACTTCATCGGCGCCAGCTCCTTGGCGACGAACATCGCCACCTCCTGAAATGTGCGGCCGGTCACGATGACGCAGAGGTCGTACCCCCCCGACATGAGATAGACCGTTTCCACCTCGTCATACTTCATAACGTCGCGGGCAATCTCCTCAAAGCCGGCGTGGGGCTGCGGGGTGACCTTCAGCTCGATCAGCGCCGAGACAAAGGCGTCGTCGAATCGCTCCCAGTCGACCACCGCCTTATACTTGCGGATAATGCCCTGCTGCTCCATCTCCCGGATTTTTGCGGAAACCTCCGCTTCCTCTACGCCGAGCATGACGGCTATGTCGTGGCAGGAATATTTGGCATTATCGGAAAGCAGACTCAAAATTTTCTTGCTCAGTTTCATAGGACGGCCCTTCCTTTCTTGACAGGCGCGGCAGCCTGACCGGCAGCGACGCGGGTGAATGTTGTAAAAACGCGCGCCGGTTTGCGTTCCCGGTGCAGCAATGCGTTTTTTCGGTTACTCGATACGGATCGGGGTCGGGATCCGCCCCTGGAACAGGGTTATATAGCGGAATCCGGCCTCCTGCGCCAAAGCCATGCCGTCGGGGATGCCGTCCCCTACATCCGGTGCGCGGTGGGCGTCCGAGCCGATGGTAATCAGTTCTCCGCCCAGTTCCCGGTATCGCCGTACAAGGGCAAGATCGGGCAGGGTGGTTCCAAGTCCCTGCCGCAGGCCGGAGGTGTTGATCTCAAGCGCCTTGCCCGTTTCGATCAGGGCACGGAAAATCGCGTCGATTATGTCGGTATAGTCCGATAAAGCGTATCCCTTCCCCGGCAGATACCGCAGGGGATAGGTCAGGTGGGCCAGACTGTCAAACCCGCCCCAGGCCACCAGATCCAGAAGGCTGTTAAAATATTCCTCCAGCAAAATTTTCGGATCATTTTCAGGCAGGGAATAGTCGAGGTAATAAAAATCCTTGCGATCCTGCAGGTTGTGCATGGAGGCCAGAACGAAATCCAGCGACGGGCGGGAGAGAACCTTGTTCGCTGCCTCCAAATCCTGGGTGGCCTGACCCAGTTCCACCCCGATCAGTACGACCAACTGGCCGGAGAAGACCGCCCGGGCCTTGCCGGATTCAAACAGAGACTGCGCCGAGGTGATGTTGTACCCGTCGCGGATGTAGGCGTTGCACTCGCAATGATCGGTAACCGCCAGACCGCGCACCCCGTTTTTCACCGCGTATTCGCACATCAGGCTGACCGAATGATCGGCGTCGGGTGAATTATCGCTGTGGGTGTGCAGATCCAGTATATTTTTATAACGCAAGCAGTTTTTCCCCCTCTCCGCCTTTGCATAAAACGTTAAAAAGCCGCAGTTTTTACAGACAGGTATGGAATTAGAGTTTATTATAGCATACCCGGCTGCGATTTTCAATTGCGGGCAGCGTTTTTTTAACCGGAGACGCCGGATCGCTGATTTTACCGGCTGCAGCGCGGTGCCGGTCGGGATGTGGGTAAGGTGGAAAACAACCGTGCCTGCCCCGACGCCCGGCGAAGTCCGCTGCGACCCGGATGCTTTCTCGTCCCGGCCATGCAAGAAAAGCCGTCTGGCTGCATAAACTGTTAGGGAAATCGGATAAAGGAGTGAGGCGTATGTGTGGGATCGCGGGAGAGGTGGCCGTTGGCCACAACCTCCACGGCGGGGCGGAGGCATATCTGGCCATGCAGAATGTTTTGCGGCGGCGTGGCCCGGATGAAAGCGGGATCTATTGCGACGGGGACGCGGTGCTCATCCACGACCGGCTGGCCGTCATTGATATCGAACACGGCGGGCAGCCCATGCTCTATCCTCCGGCGGGGGAAGAGCTGGTTCTTGTCTATAACGGCGAGCTGTATAATACCGAGGAAATCCGGAACGAGCTTTTGCAAAAGGGCTACCGCTTTGACGGGCATTCGGATACTGAGGTTCTGTTGAAGGCGTACGACTGCTTCGGGGCGGCGTGCGTTGAAAAGCTCAACGGTATTTTCGCCTTCGCCGTGTGGGAGAAAAAGCGCAAGCGCCTCTTTTTAGCCCGCGACCGGATCGGGGTCAAGCCGCTGTTTTACGCCCGAACCGGTGGGAGCCTGCTCTTCTCGTCCGAGATCAAGGGCATTCTGGCCGGCGGGAAGATCGAGCCGAGAGTTGACCTCTCCGGCATTGCCGAGGTTATGCTGATCGGGCCCGGACGCACGCCCGGCTGCGGCGTTTTCGCGGGAATCGAGGAGGTACCGCCGGCCTGCTGCGGGTATTTTGCCGATGGACGGTTGGAGCTGCGCAAATACTGGGAGCTGCGGCAGCAGCCGCACACCGACAGCTTTGAGGAGACGGCCGAGCATGTGCGGTATCTTCTGGTTGACGCGATCACCCGGCAGCTCGTTTCCGACGTGCCGGTCGGCACCTTTTTATCAGGAGGGCTGGATTCCAGCCTGATTTCCTCGGTTGCGGCGCGGTATTTCGGCGAACGGGGAGAGCGGCTGCATACCTTCACGGTTGACTACCGGGACAATGATAAATATTTTCAGGCGACCAAGTTCCAGCCCAACAGCGATTCGAATTTTACCGGGTTGATGAACAACTATCTCGGCGCCGTCAGCCACAAGTCGGTCATCGACACGCCGGCGCTGGCCGACGCACTCTATATGGCGGTCGAGGCCCGGGACCTGCCCGGCATGGCCGACGTCGACGCATCCCTCCTGCTTTTCTGTGGAGAGATCAAAAAGCACTGCACCGTTGCCCTTTCGGGCGAGTGCGCGGACGAGATTTTCGGTGGCTATCCCTGGTACAGGGATAAGGAGATTCGGGAAACCGACGGCTTCCCCTGGGCACAGTCGACCGCCTACCGGTATAGCTTTTTACAGCCCGACATCGCCGCAAAAATGGATCCGGAGTCGTATGTCTATTCCCGCTACAAAGGTACGGTAGAGGCGGCACACAGCCTGTCCGGCATCCCATCGGACGAAAAGCGTATGCGGGAGATGATGCGCCTCAATCTCGACTGGTTTATGCAGACTTTGCTCGATCGCAAGGACCGGATGAGCATGTACAACGCGCTCGAGGTGCGGGTGCCTTTCTGCGACTACCGGATTGCGGAGTATCTTTACAGTGTCCCGTGGGAGTATAAGGATTATCAGCATTATGAAAAGGGGCTGCTTCGCTATGCCATGCGGGAGTATCTGCCTGATGAGGTGCTCTGGCGCAAGAAAAGCCCCTATCCCAAAACGCACAACCCTTCCTATCTGGCCGAGGTCAGCCGCCGCCTGCGGAAGGTGATCGAAAACCCTTATGCTCCGATTTTGCAGATCGTGCAAAAGCCGGCGCTGGAAAAACTGCTGACCGACAGCAAGGCGCAGCCCTGGTACGGGCAGTTGATGACGACGCCGCAAACCATCGCCTATATGCTGCAGTTGAATTATTGGCTGAAAAAGTATGATATAAGCGTTTGTATTTGAACAAGTATAGCTGTTTTGTACAAATATAATAAAAAAATTTGCAAAATCTCTTGACAAACCCAAATTCGTGCGTTAGACTATAACCAACAGTTGGTATTTGCAGCAGTTTATATTATGGTTAACGGAGGAATTTGCAATGAAAGAGGTATACTCTGCTCCGGATATGGAGGTAGAGCTGTTCGACACGGTCGTCATGGGTCTGCTTTCTGAAAACGGCGGAACCAAAGATTACGAAGACGACCTTGAAGGCTAACAGTTTTTAACAGAAAAACGGATGAACCGGTTTGCGAGAGCCACATAAGGAAGTATTAGGAATAACACCTATGTGGCGTGGCAAAGGCGGAAAAGCGTGAAATCTCAGTTTTGAGGTTTAACGCTTTTTCTTTTGCCTTTTTATCCACACATTCGACTTTAAGTCAGGTTCTTCGTATAATAAAGACACAAAACACGAAGGAGGCAGAAATGCTATGCAAAAACACATTGTTGATGAGAAAACAGGAATCTCGTATTCCTTAGTGGGAGACTACTATCTTCCGTGGGGCGACTTGCCGGATGATGAACCGGAACAGCGTCCTATCGGAATTTGGGGACAGCGGCATTTGCGGTATATTAAGCAGCACCGCAAAGTGCTCTACACAGAACTACTCACTTCTGGGAAGTTGAACGACTATCTTGCAGACCTAAATGAAGAAGCCGAAGAAATGTTTTCTCGTTTGGTTAAACAGATGGCAGAAAAAGAAGGTGTTACAGAAATGCTTAAAGCATCCGAGCAAATGGAATGGGTTCAGAAAATGAACAGCATACGAAATCGAACAGCAGAAATAGTAAACAAAAATATTATATTAGGATAAAAATAATGGCGACAGATTTTCTGCCGCCATTATTTTTTAAGACCTTTTGCAATTGCTATGAGATGATCCAGTTGCTCAGAATCTAATTGCTTGGCTATTCTCAACAATTCGTTTGCTTTGCTTGGATTGACAGATGCGTCATCAAAAAATTCGCTTGGAGTTATGCCTAAGTATTCGCAAATATAGATTATACCGTCTAAAGACGGCTTGGATTTTCCTGTTTCAATATTGTTAATATATCCGGGATTTTGTCCGATTGATAAGCTCATATCACGTGCGGACACGCCCTTGGATTCGCGTAAACGTGCTAATCTGAGTGCAAAATCTTTTGTATTCAATATACTCACCACCCTGTATTATATTTTAACCTATACAGGTGATGATTATATTATGTGTTGGGCTGTATTTTTATTGAAATATCATCAGTTGGATGTTATAATGATGTAATCTATTAGATTTCATCAAACAGAGGTGGTATTTTGACCATATATACGGTATGCTTTTTCGGACATCGATATATTGATGATCCATTTGGCGTTGATTCGCAAATCTATGAATTGGTTTGTAATTTGATACACGATAAAGAATATGTTGATTTTCTAATTGGGCGTGACGGTGAGTTCGATCAGCTTGTTTCCTCGGCAATCATCAGAGCAAAGAGAAATATTTTTGATGCTAACAGTTCACATATATGGATTATGCCTTATATAAAAGCGGAATACACCAAAAATTCGGAAGACTACGATAAATACTATGACGAAGTCGAAATCTGTGAAAGATCTGCCAGATGTCATCCAAAAGCAGCTATCACGATACGCAATCAATATATGATTCGTCGGTCAGATCTCTGCGTATTCTATATTAAACATAATCACGGCGGCGCATTCAATGCACTACAATATGCGAAGAATTCAAATAAGGATATAATTATTTTTAATTAATGCAAAGCGTCTTGACAATCGTAAACATTTGTAGTATAATTGTATCAGTCAAGGTGGTGATGCGTATGCGTAAACGTATTTTTGAAATAATTGAAGTTGCAGACGAGAAGGATAAAGTCAGCAATATATATGACATTGGAATGATGGTCACGATTATTGCCAGTTTAGTCCCTCTTGCTTTTAAGGCGACAAATGTTGTATTTGAATGGCTGGATTATATAACTGTTGCCATCTTTATTATTGATTACATACTTCGGCTGATAACAGCAGACTATAAGTTATCAGGTAATAAAGCAAAGGCATTTATTCTCTATCCGTTTACTCCTATGGCCATTATTGATTTATTGTCAATTTTGCCTTCCGTCACAATACTCAATAGCGGATTTAAGCTTTTGAAATTGTTCAGACTTTTGCGTACATTCCGAGTGTTGAGAGCCTTGAAATTTCTACGATACTCAAAAAGCTTTGTTATTATTGCAAACGTTTTTAAAAAGCAAAAGCGTGTTCTCAGTGCGGTTGCGACCTTGGCAGTAGCTTATGTATTGATATCGGCGCTTGTGATTTTCAATGTTGAGCCGGAGTCATTTAATTCATTCTTTGATGCAATATATTGGGCGACGGTTTCGCTTACAACAATGGGATATGGAGATATTTATCCCGTGACCACCATCGGAAGATTTGTTACTATGGTTTCATCAATATTCGGAATTGCAATTATTGCACTACCGTCTGGCATAATAACCGCCGGATACCTTGATGAAATCAAGGAAAAGGATTAAATGGAGGTGCTAAAATTGGCTGGTAAAAAGTTAATAATACCATCGAAAAAGTATAAAGGCGATACTTCTGTTTTGTCGGCGCGTTTACCTAACGAAATGATTAAAGACTTAGATAACATCGCCGAGAGCACCGGAAGAAACAGAAATGAAATCATTATGATGTGTCTTGAATATGCAATTGATAACCTTGACACTGACGGAAAAGAGGATTAAGCAATGAAAAAGAACGGTGTAGTGTTAATAATTTATTCAATAATTGTTGCGGCATATGCTACCCTTTCCCTGATCCTCACCGTCGAGAAAAGCCCGGTATTTTGGACAGGGTTTGGCTTTGTTATTTTTTCTATCGCTATTATGGGGCTAATCACGGCGATTGCAACAGGAAAGAAAAGCTCCGCATTTCCTATCGAAATATCAATTGTAACATTATCCGGTATATATGTTGTAGCCGTTATTTGCATTAACATTCTTTGCGGTTATCTGCTTAAGGCCGGTATAAACATCTTTGTCTGCATCCACATAATTTGTCTTGCTTTATTTGCGGTAACTACTCTTCTGATGTTCATCACAAAATCAGGAATTATCAAACAAAACAATGCTGTCAACGGCAAGATATGTGAAATGCAGGTTTTGATATATGATTTTGAAAAAATTAAGACGAAGCTGATAGATATGCAGGGAAGTTCCCGTAAGGACGCTATGTCTCTCATAGACAGCTTACTTGATGAGCTTCGTTTTTCAGACTTCGGTGTTTCGGTAGATGTTTCGGATATTGATAGCAAGTTAAGGAGCAAAGCTGAAAATCTATCATCAGAAGTTGAAAACCTGATAGCCATAAAATCCGAAGATCTTTCGAGCATGGAACTGATGGTAAACGATATTAAAAAAGCAATTAAGGACCGCAATATGCAAATTCGCCTTATGAGCAGCAATATTTGAGGAGGGTATGAGCAATGGCAATAGTAGAGGTAGTAAAATACAACGGCAATCCGGATGTATTTGCTTGGAAGTATCCGAGCGAGGAACTCGGAACATGGACGCAGCTTATCGTCAATGAATCACAGGAGGCAATTCTTTTCAAGGGCGGAAAGGCTTTGGATGTGTTTGGCAGTGGCAGACACACCCTCGAAACTGCAAACATTCCGATTCTGAATAAAATAATCAACTTACCCTTCGGCGGGCGTTCTCCGTTTACTGCCGAGGTGTGGTATATCAATAAGGTAAATTCTCTTGATATTAAGTGGGGTACTGCTTCCCCGATACAGTTGCAAGATCCTAAATATTCTATTTTCATTCCCGTAAGGGCATTCGGGCAATTTGGCATTCGCATTGAGAACTCTAAACAGTTTTTGGTTAAGCTGGTCGGAACCTTGCCGATTTTTGACAAGACAAGTATCGTAAAATACTTCAGAGGCCTTTACCTTACAAAGGTCAAAGACGCTATCTCATCTTATCTTGTACATAAACAAATCAGCATTATGGAGATAAACGCTTATATTGAAGAACTTTCTTCTTATCTTCAGGAAAAAATGCAGCCGGTATTAGAGGAATACGGCATAAAACTGATCAATTTCTATGTAAATGATATCAGTGTGCCGGAAGATGACAGCGCCGTTAAAAAGCTTAAGGATGCACTTGCAAAGAAGGCCGAGATGAATATTATCGGCTACAATTATCAGCAGGAGCGTTCCTTTGACACATTGGAAGGCGCCGCAAAGAACAACGGCTCATCTGCTAACCTTATGGGTGCCGGAATGGGGCTTGGAATGGGCGTAACTATGGGTGGAGCTGTCGGTAATCAATTCGGCGGAATATCAAAAAACATTAACACATCAGCTGAAGATACGAAGCCTTGTCCTTCGTGCGGAGCCATTATGCCGAAAAGCAAGCGCTTCTGCTCCGAGTGCGGATGTGATACAAACAAGAAAAAAGAAACGGACAAGGAAGGTTTTGTCACTTGTAACAATTGCGGAGCAAAATATAAAAACACAATGAAATTCTGCCCTGAATGCGGTGACAAGTATAACCCCTGCCCGAAATGCGGCGCCGATCTGCCGGAAGGCGCTGTCGGTTGTACTGCTTGTGGTTATGAGCTCCCAACGCCTTGTCCTCACTGCGGTGCAACACTTCCTGATAAAAATGTGAAGTTCTGTCCGGAATGTGGCAAGTCGCTGATTAGAACCTGCCCCTCCTGTAGTAATCCGATTACCGGAACCCTGAAGTTCTGCCCGGAGTGCGGAACAAAATTGGAATAAGGTGAAGACAAATGAAACTGATTAAAAAGAATTTATTCAGTGCCTTGATCTTTGCTATCATCATAGCTGTTTCAATGATTATTTACGCCTTGATTCCTTATGAAAAATCCGATTTTGACAAATTAGTAATGCAGTGTGTGATATCTTCTGAGGTGCTTGGCTTTCTGAACGCTCTGGTTTATAATGCGGTTTCAAGCAAAAAGAAACTATCATTGGCTGCCGGTGGATACACTTCTTCGATAATATATGTAGGGCTTTCTGTGACAGTATCCGTTTTGTTTTCAATTTATTACAGACACGCTGAAAAAACATATCTTATACTCTTTACAATTATCACAGCTGTATTTGTCATTGCTTCTATTTTGATTTATATAATAGGAAAATCCACGGCTTCAAATACGGCAAAAATTGAAAAATGCAGTGCTGCCTTCAAGGAATTCGAATATATTATAGAATCAATTCGCAGAGACAACGAGAATCCCACTTACAGAACATCATTTGAAAAAATATCAGAAGCTATCAAGTCGTGTGATCAAAGCAGCTATGTGGAAACCGATGATAAAATTCATCGGTGTCTACAGCAGTTAAAAGATCAAATGGATAGCGACAGCAGCGATGAAAAAAAGGTTGAAGCAATTTCTGAAAAAATATTTGCACTTATAAAACAACGCACTTCTGAAGTTAGTGGGTTAAAGCTTGGGGGTATTTAAGTATGGCATCGGATAATGTTGCGACTGCTTTAAAAAAAGCAAGGGCAAAAGGACTAACACAGCAGGTGTTTGGATGGATCATAACAATATTTTGCGGATTGATGGCGTCGGTAGGTGCAGGATCCTCCGGTTTTAAGGAAACAGTTGATGTTGTTATGGTTACTATGTTTGCCTTGTTTACTGTTTTAGGTGTTAGACTTATAATAAAAGGATACAAACGAAAAAAACTGATAAAAAGCTACTACGACTATTCTCCACGCCTTTCCGCTGATCCTGATAAATCTCTTGATTTATTAGCTTCCTCTATTGGCACAACGGTTGCGGCTGTCACAAAAGATATTTTCAATATGATAGCTTTAGGCTTTTTCCCCGAAGCTTTTCTCGATACCGCTCGTAATCGTATTGTTATGAAAGAGGATAAGCCCATAGTTACCCAAACAAATCCGGTTGCAGCTTCCACTACTACAACGCAGGCTGTGAAGTATATTACTGTACAGTGCAGAGGATGCGGGGCAACCAACAAAATCATTGTAGGTACTGTCGGCGAATGTGAATTTTGCGGCTCTCAGATATCAGATAATTGAGGAGGAAATGGCAATGCAAAAAAAATCGACTTCGTGGGGAATTATCGCATTATGGTTGATTTTATTCTTTCCTGTAGGTATTTTCTTTATTGTTAAAAAAATGACCGGCGATAAATTCAGCTACATAAAAAACGGAAAAGGCCTCCGTGTATTGGGTTACGTATTGTTAGGATTTGCTTTGATTTATCTGATAATGGCTTTTTCAGGCGAGTTGGAAACAGAAGACGGTTCAAGCATTGTTGGTGGTGTGATTGTTGCTGAAATTATTTTTGGCGGCGGCGGTGCGTTGTGCGTTTTAAAAGGAATGGAATACATTAAACGCGGCACCAAATATAATCGATATGTCGCTATAATCAATGCCAGCAATGACTTGCTTATCGATAATATTGCGGTGGCGGTGCCTACAACTTATGATCAAGCGGTCAAGGATATTCAGTCTATGTTGGATGCCGGATTCTTTATGAATGCCTATTTAGACTTGAATAAGAGAGAACTGATTATGGCCAAAGCTGCCCCTCAGCCAAATGTAATCGCAAACAATATGTTTGTCGGGGCACAAGGAGCGACAAATAATCAGCCGCATTCTGTCAAGTGCCCCAATTGCGGTGCGACAAATACAGCTGTTCCGGGAGCAAAGAACGAATGCGAATATTGCGGTTCACCGCTATAAGTTACGTGATATTTGAAGTTTTGAAAAAAGTCATAAAAGTGGGCGAATACCATCTGGAGGTGAATTTCGATTGATAGTTTTAAAAGTTCTTAAAAACGAAAATAAATTTTTTAAAGCCTTGACTATGGGATTGGGAAACGAAAGTGTTTATGATGTAAATGTCGATAAAAAGGTTGTTGCCACATTACAGCCCGGAGAAGAAACGATAATTGAATTATTGCCCGGTTCTCATACTGTTCTGTTTAAGGCTGCTCGTTCCATTGGAGTAAAAAGTAATAAACTGACCGTAAACATCGATGCGGATAAAGATTATGTTATACAAGCACAAAACGGAATGAGTGGTGTTGTCGCCAGCTATTCGTTGATGATATCCACTAATGATGCAATAATTAAATGCCCAAATTGTGGAGCGCCGAACAAAATAGCCGAAAAGAAATCTGCCAATTGCGAATATTGCGGTTCGCCGCTATAAAATAGGAGGAAAAATTATGAAATGTCAGGTTTGCGGAACTGAGTTTGAGGGTAAATTCTGCACAAACTGCGGAACATCTGCCGGACAAAACCAAGTATCAGTTCAAAATTATACACCGGTTCAAAAGGGCATGACTTGCAGAAAATGCGGAAGTGCAAATATCAGTGTTCAGGTAATTAACGAGGTTAAACTAAAAAATCAACATCACGGAATCATTTGGTGGCTCTGCATCGGCTGGTGGTGGTTGTTTTTCAAGTGGATATTCTTAACTCTTCCGGCATTAATTTTCAAAATATTCGGGCATAAGAAGCAAAAAGTTATTAACAAGCAGAAAACCATCTGCGTATGCCAAAATTGCGGAAACAAATGGAATGCTTAACTGTTGAGGTGGCGTGAATGGCAACATTTGTTTTGGCTCGAATGCCATTATGTCTAAACCGACAGGAAAGAAAAAATATTAAATGCTTGTGGGATGGAAAAACAAAAGAAGCGTTAAATGTTCTCAATGGCTTGGTTAAGCCAATTAAATGAAATTTGGAGGAAATAAACATGAAATGCAATCAATGCGGCACAGACTTTGAGGGTAAGTTCTGCCCTAACTGTGGAGCTCCGGCTCCATCAACAGATCAGGTGCAGCCTGAAGCCAACAATACTCAAGAGCAGCAATCAGCACCAATTTATACACAACCCGTTATGCAGCAACCAACTCAAAATCCCAAAAAACCGATTTATAAAAAATGGTGGTTCTGGGTTATTATAGCGGTAGTGGCAATTGGAATAATTGCCAACCTTGGCGGAAATGGTGATAAATCTCCTGCGAAGGATTTAGAGACAGGTACGTCAAGCGCAGCCGTAACCTCCGAAGAAACATCTGACACTTCAACTACAGTGCCCGAATCAAACACATCGACTACATCAAGCCAAACTGTTGAATCCAGCAAACCGACAGAGAGTAGCAAACCCGAAACTCCTCCGGTTCAGACCGTTTCAAAGTATGAGCAAATATATAACGAATATGCTCAAAAAATCAAAGATGCAGCACCGACATCAAGCATTACAGAACTGGCAGAGCTCTCAAATGAAGGCGTATCCAAAATGGCAGAATATATGTTGACTGCAAAAGGTACCGATGGACAATATGCTACTTATGAAGAATGGGCAGGAAAGCTAATGGATGTATATATGAACGAAGCAAGATAAACACCTGAAAATGCAAGCCGCATAGTATGTCATTCAGTATATACCATTGCAGAATGCTAAGCATTACTTGAATTAAAGATGAAATCACCCCGCCGGGATTCGAGCAAATAAACTTGAATCTCAGCGGGGCGTTTTCTGTTTTACAGCACATTCTTCACTTTCACTTTTTCGGCAAGTTCTTTTATCGCCTTTTTGTACGCTTTTTCTGCTGCTTCGGCGGAGGAAAGCCCGTTGTTCACGGCAATCTCAATAAACGCGATACTATCTTTATGCTTATAACAATTCTCACAAAAGCCCAGATGATGTGCCACTATGTAACGCTGGCGAGGAGATAACTCCTCAAAAGAGGACATGACCGCTATCCGGGTTTGAATCCGAAAAAACTCCTGCTCCGGTGAAAGACTACTGTCACAGGTTACATCCTCGGCGGTCTGTTCGCTGTCCTCGTCACCGTAATTCTTGAAAAACGGAACCATTCCTTCGCTACGAAGTCCGGCGGTCAGCATTTCTTTTACGGTTTTTGCCGTCGTTCCGGTTTTCCTCGCAATATATTCAATCGTTTCGTCGTCGCTTTTTTTACCACGGTTGTTAAACAGAAGCATCCTTTTCCGCAGCTGCTTGTATTCGTGTTCGCTTGGCACTGTCACCCCGGTGCGCATTGTGCGGATGTATTCCAGCACTTCCGAAAGGACGATGTATTCCTTGTACTGCATAAAGTCAACGTCACGGAAAACATCATAGCTGTTCAGCGCTTTCACAAGTCCTGTGATGTAGGCGGATTTCATATCCACAAAATGCCCCTGCATTGCATAGTTCTGAACCAGATTCATTATTCTTGTATTCAACTGTGGCTCAAAATAATGGAGAAACCAAGATATATATTTCTCATCTTTTTCATCAAGATAAAGGCGGATGTATTCATTCAGCGGTTTTCTCGGCGGTGCCGGAAACAGCCGGTACTGTACGAGATCTTCTTCCCACTTTTTCAAGGCACTGCCTCCTTTCTGTTATTATACTCGGTTTTGAACCTCGGCAAAAAAGGCTTTCAGTTCCATATCTTTTTCGTATCCGTGACGGGCGTAATCGTCGTCCATCATCGCCTCTTCTTTCAGTTCAAAAGCGTATTTTTTCGCGGCTGTTGCAACTTCGGGTTTCAGAACACCTCTGCATACGCCGGTGCGGATGTAGTTCATCCGCCGCTTATGAATTGCCAGAACCGGGTTGCCTTCGGCAGTCTCTTTTTGCTTTTGCTGTGCGGCATATTTTCGGCACATCATTTTCTTTCCGCCGGTCAGCTTCATCGGTGCATATCCGTTGCAGTATTGCTGCCGCCGTGCGTCCTCCATCAGAAAATACCGTTTGCAGATGGGGCACTTTCTCGGATAATGTCCGTAATGCAGACCTTCGTAAAAATCGGTCAGAATGAAGCTGTAATAATCCGCAAACTGAATCCGCCGAACCATAACGGTCTTTTTGCCATTTTGAAGGGATACATAATCCGTCTGTGTAAGTACCTGACGATTTCCAAAGATTTTCTCGGCAAAGGGCAGCAAATGCTCCTCATCAAGCCGTTTGGCATTTTCAAGATTACCGATGAATTTCAGTAAACCCTGAAAGGCAACCTGCATATCGTTTCCGATGCTGTCGTAAAAGCGGAGCGTGGATAGAATGTCCTCAATCAGCTTTTCACATTTCGTAAAGAGCGTTTTATTGTGTTCCGGCGGTAACATATCCAAAGCAGCATATTCGCTCTGCATTTCTCCGACCTTAGCTCTGCGGTGGAAGTAATCGCAAATCCTGTTTCCGTTTTCTTCTGACAGCAGCGTCGTAACGCGCTTTTCTTCTGCCGGTATATCCAGCTGCTTGAATGGCTGCACCTGTGGAAGCATTTTCAAAATAAAATGTATTTCATTCGCCGCTTCCGGCAGATTCTCAGGATTCAGATATCCTGCGTTCAGTGTATCGGTAACCTTCCAGTTGTAACGCTTATAGACAGAAACCCTTGCGGCGGTATCTCCCTTGTAATACTGATTGAGAAGTAGCAGTGCAAACTGCCCGGCAGGAAACTTCTTGCCGGAAATATATACCGCACCGTCACGGTAATCTGCGCAGAAGAATGATAAAAATCGGTTCATACTTCTGCCTCCCTGTATATTCTAACAAAGTGAAAGTACGTTATATGGTACTCATTGATTTTACGAAGAAAATTTATTTTGATTAACGCCGCAAAAGAACAAACGTTCTATATAGATTATATCATATAAATCGCATAAATACAATAGGTTTTGGCTTGTAACGCACATCGTTTTCAATATGTAATGGAGTTGTTGCCCTTTTTGAAAAAACCTCTAATTATATATACGAGGGTGAGAGAATCGCCTTAATACACCGGGCACTGAGGCCGTCGGAGAAATCCGGGGGCTTTTTTTCTGCCCGGAGAAAGGAGAAAAGGATTATGATACTCAAAATCAAACCGTCTCAGGTGGAATGGGTAAACACGTTGGTGCGTAATCTCTGTTGTAACTGCATCGACAGAAATTGTCTGCTGCTTGATGACGGCGAGGAACACAACAGCATACAGCTTTTATGCGTCAGCGGTATCTACTGCAACTATTTCAAAAGAGCCGTGTTACCCGCCGACAAAAGGCTGTACGCAGAAATCATTCGTCAAAACAAATCAGATTTGCGCTGAGCGCAGGAAAGGGAATTATTATGAAAACTAATAACAACACCAAAATCATTGGCATCGACCACGGGTACGGAAACATCAAAACGGAGAATCACTGTTTCAGGACGGGCATTACCGGATACGATTCCGAGCCGCTGTTTACGAAGGATATGCTTGTTTACGACGGCAGGTATTATCTCATCGGCGAGGGGCACAAGGAATTTGTGCCGGACAAAATCAAGGACGAGGACTACTATCTGCTCACCCTTGTGGCAATCGCAAAGGAACTGAAAGCGGAGAATTTGACCGAAGCGAACGTTATTATCGCCGCCGGGCTTCCGCTGACTTGGACAAGCGGACAGAAAAAGGAGTTTGCAGCATATCTGTCGAAGAACAAAGAGGTCAGCTTTGTCTATCAGAAAATCGAATACCATATCACCATAGAGGATGTCTGCATCTATCCGCAGGGATATGCCGCCATTGCGGAGATCGCCACAACGCTTGCCGGCGTCAATCTTGTTTGTGACATCGGCAACGGTACGATGAATCTCCTGTATATGATTAACGGCAGACCGCAGTCGGCAACGATGGCGACCGAGAAGTTCGGCACCTATCAGTGTACCCTTGCAGTGCGGGAGTTGTATATGCAGAAAACGCAGCGTGAAATCAACGACGCCATCATTGACGAGGTGCTTTGCACCGGGGCGGCGAATATCGCCGCCGCTGATCTGAAAATCATTCGCTCCATTGCCGCCGGATATGTGCAGGACATTTTCCGCCGTCTTCGGGAACACAAGTATGATGAGAACACGATGACGCTGTATATCACCGGCGGTGGCGGATGCCTTGTGAAGAATTTCTACAAGTTTAACGCTGACCGGGTAAAGTTCGTCGAGGATATTTGTGCCGCTGCAAAGGGTTATGAGTATCTGGCGGAGCTTCAGCTTTCGGCAGGTAAAATGCTATGAACGATTACAGAATCAACACCCGTTTCAGTCTGAATGATGAAACGGAGCGAAAGGCGGCGGAGTATCTCCGATCACTCGGTCGGAAACGAAATCGGTTTATTGTGGAAGCGGTTCTCACCCGGATAAGCAAAGACGCTTCCGACGACAATTTGCTTGAAAGCATCCGTCAGATATTCCGTGAGGAGGTGCAGACAGTATCGGTTGCATCACCGCAGCCGATGCCGTCTGTCGCCGCCACCACCGAGCTCACCGAAGAACAGAAAGCCGAGAACGCCAAAAATGTGCTTTCCGATCTGGAGATGTTTGGCTGAGCCAAAGCAGCGTGTTTTTGGCTCAAACAGCATTTTCACATAATAACTTGTGCCATTATGGCTCAACACAAAAGCTCCTGTCCGATTGGGCAAGGAGTTATTTTTATGCCCGGAAACGGGAGAAAGGAGCATTACGGCGACGGAAAGATAGAAAAAACAGAACAAAGATCAGTATGGCGGCGGCACCTTGCCGCTGTCTCATACTGTAGCAAGCAGGGAACTTGTACGGCAAGTTCCGCTTCAAAAGCGGCGGATTCGCCGCTTTGTTCTTTAGGGACTGCCGTCCCTAATACCCTGCAAAGCAATTCTGAATTAATTTTGAAGTTATGCATATACTATTGACAAATGCACTCAATGGGTGTATTATACAAGTGAGGTGATAAAAATGAATATTCGTGAAATGAGAACTCGCTTGGGCGATACGCAAAGCGAATTTGCTATGAGATATAATATTCCGTTTCGTACAGTTCAGAATTGGGAAACAGGAATACGCAAGCCGCCGGAATATATTATGAATCTGTTGGAAGTCCGTACGCAAGCAGACCTTGTGAACAGAAAGACGGTTGCCCTGCCAAAGTATAATGCGGCAAAGCATAACCTCCCAAAGAGAAGTGATTATGTCGGAGCAATCGCTTGGTTAAAGGCAGTTCGTGACTGCATCGGCGAATCCGTTGTATTTGCGTTGGATGAAGCTCTGATGTGTCAGGGGAATTTCGGAGGACGAAGCGACGAATATATTATATGGGTTTACAGTGATGATTCTGCTTCCCGCTTTAATGGCGTGGTTGTACTTGGCAATCAGGTGAGTCCTTACAGCATAAAGGAAAAGAACGGCTTACGCTTTACTGATTTTAATAGAACGCTGGCCGATGCCATTGCAAATGAAGCTATTTTGGATTTGCAAGGTATTACGGAAGCACTGAGCCGATATTATTATCGAAACGGCGAGAGTTTTGACGGAATCTCTGTAGTTCCCGAATATCAGAACAGATTTGAAAAGCTGGCAAGAGAAGCAATCGAATATTATGAGAATTAAGGAGTGAAATGTATATGAACATTACAGCAGAAGAAAAACTGATGTATGAAGTTATGAGAGCCATTTATGACAGCGGTATTCCCGTTAGCTTTAAGGGGTCTATGGTACTGAAAGCCTGTCTGATGGAAGCCGATTATACGGAGGACACACGCCACACCGTCGATATTGACGCAAATTGGAACTCTGACACAGCGCCGTCGGACGAACAGATAATGATCTCTTTGCAAAATGCCCTCAAAAAGAATGGTATTGAATTAAAGGTGAGCATTTACAGAATGCACGGAAAAGGTCGCTCTGCCGGGTTTGAATTGTCTGACAAGGATACAGACGAAATACTATTTTCTATGGATATCGATGTGAACCGTCCTGTTACCCCGACAAAGATTTATGAGGTTGATGGATTACGGTTTCGTGGTGTATCCCCGTTGCAGATGATAGCAGACAAAGTTTCGGCAGTTTCTACCGACAAGGTGTTCCGCAGAGTGAAAGATGTCGTTGACTTGTATTATATTTCTAAGGTGTTTGACTTTGACAAAGCCGATGTTATGCACACCCTGAACAATAGCGGCAGAAGCTTAGAAAACTTTAACGGATTTCTTCACAGCACTGAAGATTTAAGGCACTCCTATGAAAAATTCCGTTTTGCGGGCGATGTAACCAAGCCGCCTTTTGATGAGGTGTACTGTGCTGTTAAATCGTATATTAAAGCAGTGTTACCTAAAGAGAATCGCAGAGATTATGAGCGATAACAAATAAAACAATTCAATATGTAAATGAAGTCGATGAGAATATCTCGTCGGCTTTTTTGCGCCCAAAAATCGAAAAAGGAGGTACCCGATGAACAGAAACCCAAAAGAAAAGCTTGCCCGAATAGAGCTTCGGACAGAACCCGGCAAAAAGAAGAAAATCAAACAGCTTGCTGACAAATGCAATTTACCCGTCAGCGAATATATGGTGCAAAGGGCATTGGGATATGAACCGAAAGCGGTTCTTCCCGATGCCTTTTATCGTTTCTACAGCAAGCTGTGCGATGTGACAAATGAATTAAAATCAACCGTTACCCCGGAAACAGAGGCACGGCTTGTAGAGCTGGTGGAGTATATCCACTCCACGTTGCTTTTGCCGTACAAGAAAACGGCGGAAGAAATACGCAAAGAAACGGAGGAAATGGAGGAATGGCTGTCACAGGATTCTGGCCTGTAAAGAGCCGACTGAAAGAAGTAATCGACTATGCCGACAACCCGGATAAAACCACTGAGCGCAAATATCTTGATGACGATCTCGCCGCTGCTTTGGAATACGCCGAGAACGATGACAAAACCGACAGAAAAATGTATGTCACCGGCATCAACTGCATTACCGAAAAAGCCTATGAGCAGATGACTGCCACTAAACAGCGTTACGGCAAGTCCGGCGGCAATGTCGCCTATCACGGCTTTCAGAGCTTTCGCACAGGAGAAGTTGCGCCGGAGGAAGCTCATCAGATTGGTTTGGAAACCGCAAGGACTATGTGGGGTTATGATTATGAAATCGTGGTAACTACCCACCTTAACACGGATAACATTCATAATCATATGGTGGTAAACTCGGTGTCCTTCCGCACTGGGCGAAAGTTTGAAAATCACATTTCAGACCACCATCGCTTACGAGAAATATCCGATGAGATATGCCGTGAGCGTGGAAAGTCCGTATTGGAACACTCAAACTTTTACGGCGGCGAGAAAGGTGCTTACTGGATTCATAAATCCGGCAAGCAGACGCACCGGGATATGCTGAAAGCAGATATTGAGGAATGTCTGAAATACTCCCATAAATACGCCGATCTCATTCCCCGATTAAAAGGTATGGGCTATCAGATTGAACGCAGCGGCGAGTATTATGAGCATCTCTCCTTGAAAGCACCCTGCTGGAAGCGCCCCATTCGCCTTGACAGTCTGGGCTACACGCCAGAAGCACTGCTGGCTCGTTTTGAGAAGCAGGAAGTAGATTTCTATTTCTTCCGTCTGCAAAGTGAGCACCGCCCATACAAGCCGAAGCAGTTTCCGTTGGAAAGCGTTATGAAGCAGTTGGAATTTGAGGCTGAACACAGCTATGATACAGCAACCGTTTTGGTGGACACGATGTTTTTGATTGTCCTTTTGCTGATTGATTTTATAGCCGAGTTTACCGACGCCATGCTTCTTTCGCCGGAGCTTCGCTTTGCGGTAAAGGATGTCCAGCGTTATGTGGCTGACCATGGATTCCTCAGGAGCAATGACATTCACACCATTCCGCAGCTTGAAGCATCCATTTCAAACACACAGACGGAAATCGCTTCTCTTGAATCCAACCGTCAGAAAATCAGCAACAAGATTCGCCGGGCAAAAACGCCGGAGGAAACAGCAGAACTCAAAACCCGCCGAAAAGAAACAACTAAACAAATTACCCCACTGCGCAAAAAGCTCAGTCAGGCAAAGCGGATTCTTGAAAAATCTCCGCACCTGTATGAGCTTTTGCAAACCGAACACCGTCTGGAAATGACGGCGCTAAATAAAAATAAGGAAAGGTCGTATACACGATGAAAGAAACAAACAGAATACCGGTAATGATTCCGGTGAACAAACTTCGTCCCTTTGAGGGACATCCTTACAAGGTACAGGACAACGAGGAAATGAACAGCCTGATTGAGAGCATTCAAGAGCAAGGCATTCTCAGTCCGCTTGTTGTCAGACCGATAGAAAACACAGATGAATATGAAGTGATTTCCGGGCATCGGAGATTACACGCAGCAGAAAAGGCAGGGATTGAGAAAGTCCCTGCCTTGATTTATGCTCTCGACCGTGATGCTGCCGCCATAGCTGTGGTGGACAGCAATCTGCACCGGGAGCATATTCTGCCCAGTGAGAAAGCCTTTGCGTATAAGCTGAAAATGGATGCGCTGAATCATCAAGGTGTTACTTGTGGACAAGTTGGCCACAAGTCTCGTGACGACATTTCCGACACAGAAAGCGGCAGACAAATTCAGCGATATATCCGCCTGACCTATCTTATTCCAGAACTGCTGGAATATATGGACGAAGGCAAAATGGCTTTCTCCGTAAGCGTGGAACTTTCCTATCTTGACACCGATTTTCAGCATTCCGTTCTGGACGCTATGGCGCAGGAGGACTGCACTCCGTCCTACGCTCAGGCTGTCCGCATGAAGAATATGTACCGGGAAGAAACACTGACAGAAGACAGCATCTACAGCATTATGAGTGAGGAGAAAGCCAATCAGAAAGAAAAAGTCAGCTTCAAGGCAGATACGCTTCGTCGTTTCTTCCCGAAAAGTTATACCACACAGGATATGGAAAAGGCAATTCTGCAAATTATTGAAGCCGATTATCGCCGCCGTCACCGAAACCGTGACGGCGGTGCGAGATGAAGGAGGAAATGGATTTATGAATAATATTGAAGTCGTTAAGCAGGAAAAGCCGGATTTCGCACAGTCGCTTGAAACGCCCGACAATCAGTTCACAATGAAAATCGGTAGTACAACCTACGAGGTTACCACACACTTCAATGCCGATGGCAAGCAAAGCGTATTGCAGCAATTCAGGGATTTGATTCTATCAAATCATCTTATTTGATAGTTCGCACAATGGTAAAAACAAACCGGGTATAGTAAAGTATATATGCCTTTGCTATGCCCGGTTGTCTGAAAGGAGAAAAGAGTTATGACAACAGCAAACAATATCAAAGGGCAAACAGAAGAAAAAATTACGGCACTTTATTGCCGTCTGTCCGTTGATGATGATAAGGGTGATAAAGAATCCAACAGTATTACTAATCAAAAGCAGATTCTCACGGAATATGCGAAGAAGAACGGTTACACAAATACGCAGATTTTTGTAGATGACGGTATATCTGGGACAACGTTTTGCCGTCCCGGATTTATGGAGATGGAACAACTGGTTGAAACGGGCAAGGTCAGCACAATCATTGTAAAAGACCTATCCCGTTTCGGACGTGAGCAAATTGAAATGGGCAGACTTACACAAGTGGTATATCCTTCACTCGATGTTACCTTTATTTCCATTCAAGAAAATGTCAACAGCAAGACGGGTGCCGGAATGGAAATGATGCCGTTCCACAATATTTTCAATGAATGGTATGCAGCGCAGACCTCCAAAAAGATCCGTCAAGTCTGGAAAAACAAAGCAGAGCACGGAAAACGAATCAGTACGGCTGCTGCTTTCGGTTATAAGAAGAATCCGGATAACAAGGACAATGAGTGGCTGATTGATGAACCTGCTGCCGCAGTTGTACGGAAAATCTACGATTTGTGTCTTGCCGGCCGTGGACCGCTTCAGATCGCAAAGCAGTTGGAACAGGAAAAGGTGCTTCTGCCGACAGCATATTATGCTTCTCTCGGTCAGAAAACGAGATGTAAAATCCCAGCCGACCCGTATAAATGGGATCAGAAAACAGTCGTTCATATTCTTGAAAATCGTCAGTACACAGGATGCACCGTCAATTTCAAACGAACCACGGTCAGCTACAAGGTGCACAAAGCAGTGTATCTTCCGGAGGAAGAGTGGCAAATTATCCCTAACACACAGGAAGCCATCATCAGTGAAGAAAAATGGTTGCGCGTACAGGAACTAAGAGAAAATCGTCGCCGACCGACAGCGACAGGCAGACAAAGCTTATTTTCCGGCCTTGTATTCTGTGCCGACTGCGGCTCGAAACTGCATTTTTGTGCCGCAAAAAGCTTAAAACAAAATCAGGAATTCTTCCGCTGTGCAAATTACAAGGACGGCAGAGGCGAATGCACCATACACTATATTCGAAATATAATGCTTGAAAAAATCGTGCTGGAAGCTATCAGCGATCTGGTGGACTTTGTACGGTGTCACGAATCAATATTTCTCTACCTTGCGGCAAAGAAAAACAGCGCAATGCAGCAGACGGAATTCAAGCGGTTATCCTCTATGGTAGAGAACGGCGAAAAGCGCATCAAAGAGCTTGACCGACTGATCTCAAAAATTTATGAGGATGAAGCACTCGGTCGCCTGTCAACGGAACGCTATCAGCGTATGATGCAAAATTATGAGAGTGAGCAAAAGGCTTTGATAGAAACCGTTGAGACAAGCAGAAAATCCTTAGAAACAGCGAAACAGAAAACGGTTGATATGCGCCTGATTCTGAAAACACTTCGTGAAACTACCGATATTCAAGAACTTACGCCAACAATCGTAAATTCTCTCATTCAGCGTATCGAGGTTCACAACAGTGATCGTTCCAGCGGCCATATCAAAGTCAAGGTGGATATTTATTTCACGGCGGTTGGTATGATTGATATTCCTACGGAAAAGGAAATCCTCGCTATGATGGAGGAAATCAAGCAAAACCCGCAAAACTTCAAGTTCGTAGCATAACAAAAGGAAACGGTGCAACCCCAATTCTGAGGTTACACCGTACCTTACATAAGAAACATCCTTATGTGGCTCTCGCATTTGGGTTCATCCGTTTTTTATTTGTTTTGCGATACCGCAATAAAAACACGATTAAAAATGCCGTCCTCTCGCCGCCTTACACGACATTTGGGAGGGTCGCGCCGGCAAAAAAATATCCGCTGTACGCGATATGGCTGTTTTGAAGAGCGATCTGGCGCATATTTTTTGGATTTTTTGCTTTTTCGCCGGATTTTTGGTTGACTACCATCGGTTTTTTGTTATAATTGCATTGTACATATTGCGGCAGGGGCTCTTTGCATACTGCGTTGCCGCAACAGAAACTTCAGAGGATCATGGGTGAAAGGGATGGTTTTAAAAATGAGGAAATTTGCAAGGGGTGCCATGGGGCTTTTGCTTACGGCGGCGCTGGTTTTCAGCAGCGTGATAAGTGCCGCGGCTATTGCGCTGGACACGTTCACATGGGCGGATTTTAATGCGACCTCCGGGACTTCTCCCGCGTGGGTTGCGGCCGCTACGACCGAGGAGAAGAACGCCACGGTTCAGGCAATTAAGGATGAGTATGCCGCACAGCTCGCCGACGGCTACAACCTCGGTGAGATGGAGAGCTTCTCCAATTATGGCGACATAGTCAACGCCCAATTCAGCGGCGCCGACAGCAACAATGTTGGCAACCCCTGGGGGCACGAAGGGCGCAAATGGGCGGCGATTGTTTGTCCTTTTCCCGGAATTGCATTTACGGCACGGGATTATTTTGCTGTAAAAATGGGTGGTGTAATCGCCTTATATAACAATCAGTTCACATGGACCGATCCGACCACCGGCGTGGCCAAGCTGTATCAGCAGACGGCCGCCGGCGCGTTTACCCGTGATCCTGACGGAACTGAAGTGCGCCGCACGGGCAGCACGCCGGGTGCCGGCGCGCTGGACTCGGCGACCAAGGCGACCATGCAGAAGTTGTTTGCCACCTGTGCATATATGGGTGCCAACCTGGGCTACGCGGTCAGCGCCTGCGAATATTACGACGGATACGCGTATCAGGAATATTTCGGCCCGGACAGCACCGGCGCCTCGGCCCAGGCCAACCGCGGCCTGGACAAAGCGTACGGCATCTCCTATGTTGTGGCCAAAGGGGAAGAGGCGTATATCATCGCCGACGAACTGCTGACCGCCTGGGCCTCGACCTGGAAAAATCTGGACACCGCGAACCCCGATCGGTTTTCGGTTTCCGGCTTGCCGGTTTCCAATCCGTACGAAACCGAGGACGGCTATCTGTGCCAGGATTTTGAAAATCTGGTGGCCATCGTCTCGCCTGAGGGAGAGGCTTCGGTTGTCAGCCGGGTCAATACGGTTACCTCAGTTGCCGGCCCGTCGGTGATCGGCGCGGCTGTAGACGGGGAGAGTATAAATATTCTCGCGGCTGCGGGAGCCGACCTCTCGGCGCTGGAACTGACCCTGCGTTTTTCGGACGACGACCAACTGACCGATATATTTAATTTCAGCGAGCCGGACGACCTGGTGATTACCAGTGCCACCGGTGAAGATAAGACCTATCATGTGACCGTTTATTTGGAGGATAGCCTGACCGATGAGCAGAAATCCCAAATCCGGGTCGCCCAAAGGGCGATCGACAAGCTGCCGGTCTACCTGTTCAGTGAGGATGTGATGACCGCCCAGACGGCGATCGAATTCTATGACCAGCTGGACGACGTCAGCCGGCTGGACGTCAGCCGGCTGGCGGTGCAGGATGTGGATAAGCTGGAATCCGCGCGGGAAAGAATGGCGGAGATGGAGGAAGAGACCTTCCGGATTACCTGTGTGGGGGACAGCATTACCGAGGGAATCGGTGCTTCTTCCGGCGCGGCCAACTATCCTTCTCAGTTGCAGCGGCTGCTGGGCAATGGGTATGCCGTGACCAACGCCGGCACCAGCGGTGCTTTTGCGTCGGAGGAAGCCTGCTGGCTGCCTTATATCACGACCAACGGCTATATCACGGGAATGAATTCCAACCCCGATCTTGTCTTTATGATGCTGGGCACCAACGACGCCTGGAAGGATTACTGGAATCAAACCGATGTGGATTTTCCCGAATTGTTTGAGACCGGTTACAGAAAGCTGATTGAACGGTATCAGGCGATGCCGTCCTCTCCCAAGATTGTGCTTTGCCTGCCGATGACCTCGTACAATGACGCGAGCGACGGCCGCGAAAGTAATAATGTAAACGGCACCATCCCGATTATCCGCAAGCTGGCGGAGGAGTATGGTTTGGATATTCTGGATATGCACAGCTTTACCGAGGGACATTCGGAATGGTTTGGAGACGGCCTGCATCCCAACGACACCGGATATGCCAAGGTGGCGGAAAAGTTCGCCGAAAAAGTGAATGAGATCATGACCACCGGCGAGGAGGTCAGCGTCAGCGGTATTCTGCTCGACGGTCAGCCGCTTGCGGATTTTAACGCCGACACGACTGAATATACGGTAAAGGCCGATTCTTATGATTTTCCCCGGCTGACGGTAACCTCCGACGGGGATTATAAGCTGCATGTTACACAGGCGACGCGGCTGAACCCGGTTGCCTATGTCAGCGTGGAGAGTCTTACCGGTCATCACGGCGTGACCTACACCATTCGGTATGATGTGCAAACCGTAAAACCCGGCGATGTGGACGGTGACGGCACTGTGACGGTATCCGATGTCGTCGAGCTGCGCAAGCTGATCGTAGGCGGCAGTTGGACGGAACGCGAGTTTGAGGCCGGCAATCTGGAAAGCAGCGACAGCGCCCTGACCGTCTCTGACGTTGTGGCCCTGCGTGCGCTGATTGTTGCGGGATAATCCAAACCCATCGGAAGAAAAAATAACCAAAATCCCCTGGTGTTAGGTTCATGAACTATTGAAGTGAACCCCAAAGTTTAGACAAAATTAAATATTAAATTACTTGTGAATGAGTTCGGTATTGCACCGGACTCATTCCTTTTAGTTTGCCTGAAATTCTCTCGTTGTTGTAGTAATTTAGCTTTGCCTCGTTTTTCTTTCATAAGACCCTCGGCTCCTTCTTCCAAATAGATGCGCTCCCACTTCTTTACCGTATCCTTGTACAATTCTTCTTCGTTTCTGCTTTGTGTTTTCCAATACTTTCTCACGGCTTCACGATATCCAAGAAAGTTTTCTCGCATATCCATTATAACCGTTATTTTATATTCTGCTCTGTACCTTTTTTGTTTTTCTCCCTTCTTTCCCATAAAAATATTCACCCCCAAAAGCGTCTAACTTTTGGGGGTGAATCTCTCCGGTGGAAGTGCCCCGTAAAAAAGCTTTAGCTTCAAGCGTGGAGCAAAGCGAGCTGCTATCAGCAAGGTATCGGCAAAGGAAAACCTTTCGTTCGAACAGCGGTTGCCCGTTTACGGGCCGTGGGGCAAATGATGCGGATGAAATAAGATTCGGTGCGTCTTGAGACACATGCCGGTAATAGACCCTTATAGGGCCAACCCAAGCCACCGGCTTAGCCGGTGGCTATGAATTCGGTGGGGCGTTTTCCTGTATGCAAAATTTTACAGTTGGTTCGCGGCTTAATTCATGTATCCGTGGTGCGCTTTACGCTTCGATGACGGCAACCACCTCGTCGACCGTGCTGAGCAGGATATAGCTCTGTCCGTTCAGCTCGTACTCGATGTAGAACATGGCCGCGCGTACACGGTTTTCCACCACGTTCTTCAGCCGGAAGCCGTAGGCGGTGTAGACATCCACATCCTCGCCCTGGGCAAAGACGATCTTACGGATTTGATCGGCCGAGGCGTTCTTGTAGTCGGCCAGCACATCTTTGCCGGTCGAGTAGTAGACGCCGTAGTTCTTGAACTTCACACCGGCTGCGTTGATGTCCTCCACCGCAAGGGTGTCCCCGACCAGCACGTGGGCGTTCCAGGTGATGTCGTACTTACCCTCGGCCGCGGCGGTCACCATGCCGGTGCCGATGGTCAGATTCATCTCGACCGATGTAGGTACGAGGGCGAGGATAGCCTCCTCAATCGCGGCGGCATAGCCGTCGACCGTCGCCTGCTTGCTGGCTGTGAGGTCGCGCACCACCGCGTTCACCGCGGTCTGCAGCTTCGCCCAGGAGGCTTCGGTGTAGTCTCCCTCGGTCAGAGCGGCAGCCTTGTCCAGGGCCGCGTCCACCGCGGTGTAGTCGGCAACATTTGCCGAAAATCCAGCGGCCGTCAGAATCGCATTTTCAAACTCGATCTCGGCATCCGAAACCGACACCAGATCGCCCGCCGCCGCAATATCCTCGGCTGAGGCGGCGGCAAATGCTGCGGCCAGATCACCGGTGACGACCGTCGCCGCGTTGGCCGCAAGCTGGTCAATATATCCGACGTCAGAGGTGCCCAGTGTAATCGCCGCCATTTTCTCATTTGTATTCAGCAGCAGTCCGGTCCCAGCGTCGCTGCGCACAATCTGATAAGCATAATTGCTCATTGCAGCCGCATCCCCGTCCACCAAACCGAGGGACAAGCCACTCCATTTATTATCCTGATTGTATTTTGCATATGCGTACCGGAAGCTGTTTTCGTTCGCGGCGCCCTTTCCGGGATATACCGTGGACGTCTGGTAATCCACATCGGTCGATTTATTGACTATTTCTACCGATGCGTCATACGACCCCACCCTGCCCCAGAACTGCTGATAGATCCGGCCGTTATAGGTAAAGGTATTACTCAGCATTGGGATGTTCCGGTCGTTTTTGACCGGCATGTAATAGTTGTTGCTGAAAGCGATACCCGGAAATACGCCCTGAATAAAAGCTACCTGACGCGCGTCTCCCCACGGATTGCCAAGGTTGTCACTCGGCGTATTGTTCGCTTCTATATATAAGGTCTGATAATTATCCAGGCTCTCCGTTCCCCTGAAACCGATATAGAGATCTCTCTCCATCCATTCGTAATAAATCTCGTCACCCATGGCGGCCGCGGTAGCGGCCATATCTTCCACGCCGATTACGTCGGCTGACATCCATGGGACGCTGGAAAAATCCGTTTTGCTCCAGCTTGAATGCGCCTCGACCCAAGCGTCAATGCTCTGCTTGTAGGAAGTGGTGATCTCTTCCATAGAAGCCTCCAGCGCCTCCAGCTCACTCAGGTTGGTAATAAGCTTTTGCGTATCGGCATCCATCGTCTCATAGGTCGCGCGGTATCCTTCGATGGCCGACTTGACCGATCCGAGCCGGGAGGCCGTCGTTTCATGGATGCCGCAGATCAGTTCGATCGCCGCAGCCGGCGTATTGGTGTAGAGGTCGGTGATCGCCGCCTCCGCTGCGGTCAGTCTGGAAAGATCGACCAGCGCCTGCACCGCCTCGGATGCCTGTGCATATGCGGCGCGCGCAGCCTCAATTCCGGCCTTGTCCCAGGCCTGTACGGCAGACGCTTCCGGCAGGGCATTGATCTGCTCCTGAATCACAGCCGCAGCGTCGGCGTCGGTCTCAATCCCGGTATAAAGCGCGGAAATCTCATCAGAGGAAAGCGCGCAATTGTACATGGTAAAACTCTCCATATAGCCAGAGAACACCGGATCACTCCAAAGTGCGGTACCGTCATTTTTGGTTGCGCGGCCGCCGATACTGTAATAGCCGGTGGCAGTGTCTTTGGCATTGTTGGCAAGACTATAGATGGAGGACGGCAGTTGCTTATTGCCGTCCTTGGTGATTTCCTCCCCGTTCAGGTAGAAGTGGAGGTACCCGTCCGAAGGATCCTGCACAATGGTAATCATGTACCAGTATTTGGTATAGATCTTGTTCGACTCGGCTGAAACGTCCGCCTTGTGATCGTTATCGTTCAGATCATAGCACATATTAGCAGACAGGGAGTTACTGTTTCCCTTATGCACCTGCGCGATAAAGAGGTTGCGGGTGCTGTCGGTGCAGTTGCGGGAAAAAGCAAACCACTCTGTAGCCGAAGATTTATTGGTAAACAGCATCCAGGTGTTGAAGCTGAATCCTGCCGTTTCGCCGGCGTTGGTCATAGGATCGAGAACATCGGAGGTCCAAGCAATCCCGTTGGTCGACGTATTCCCGGAGAAGATGGCGCCGGCCTTCGTCACGCCATTTGTATCGGTATACGTCCCCGCTTCCATTCCGTCGGATTTGAGCGTCACGCCCGAGACGGTATCGGTGATCGCAGTACCTCCCTCATACTCGCTGAAGTCCAGATTGAAGATAACGTGTTCTTCCGCCACAATTGCCGAGGTCGTGGGCACGACGGCAAACATACCGACCAACATACATAGGGTCAGCAGCAGTGCTGTAAACCGTCCTGTTTTCCCGTGCATCATATGTTTCCTCCTTCTGTTCCTCCGCCGCAGTACTGTAAAAAAGCTCTCTGTATTGCAAGCAGAGTACAACGATTTCTGTCTATTTTGATGATACAGCATCTCTTAACGCAATTCTATTGTGATATTTCGCATAATGTATTGCGTTTTTGCGCATAACACCCGCTCCGGCCGCTCAATACGTGTGAATTGTACACATCCGGTTGTACAATCACGATCGAAAACAGACTGTTTATAAAAGGATTAAAACCACTTCTCCCCACGCCCTTGCGACAACTCTTCCGGACGGGTATAATCATCCAAAAGCGGGTATTTCCCCGCAAATTTCGCAAGGAGAGAAAATCCATGCCCTTTCAAGCATTTCATTATCCCTCGATCGACGCGCTGAAGGCCGAGATGGCGGCGGTCGGCGCCGCTTTTCCACTCTCGGATCACACCGAGGTGCTGAAGGAGCCGCTCTCCCTCGGCCGTCATAAGGTCGCCAACCGGCTGGCCGTCCAGCCGATGGAGGGCTGTGACGCCCTTCCCTCCGGCGCACCGGGGAGGCTGACCCGCCGCCGTT
Organism: Candidatus Howiella sp.; assembly: GCA_050946935.1. GTDB lineage: Bacteria > Bacillota > Clostridia > Oscillospirales > Acutalibacteraceae > UQRS01. The sequence goes on along the minus strand of JBMNVR010000001.1, from coordinate 180,496 downwards.
ACCGCCGCTTCGCCGAGGGGGGCGCCGGCCTGCTGTGGATGGAGGCGACCGCCGTCACGCCCGAGGGAAGAGCCAACCCGCGCCAGCTTTTGCTGCGGGAAAGCAACCTCGACGCCTTTCGCACGCTGATTACGGAAATCAAAGCGACCGGCCAAAAGGCAAACGGATATGTTCCGCTTGTGATTGTGCAGCTCACCCACTCCGGCCGGTACGCCAAGCCGAATGGCCGGCCGGAGCCGCTGATTGCCTACAACAACCCGATATTGGAAAACGGCCGGCCGATAGATCCCAGCCGCATTGTCAGCGACGAATACCTGCAAAACCTCGAAGAACGGTACATCCGCGCCGCCCGGCTGGCCGAAGCGGCCGGCGCCGACGGCGTCGATATCAAGTGCTGCCACCGCTATCTCTTGTCAGAGCTTTGCTCGGCCTATACCCGCCCCGGCCTGTACGGCGGCAGTCTGGAAAACCGCACCCGTCTGCTGCAAAACGTCATCGCCGGAGTAAAAGCAGAGACCGGACCGGATTTTCTTGTAACCTGCCGGCTGAACATATACGATGGGTTCGAACGGCCGTACGGCTTCGGCAGCGCGAGTGAGGGAACAGCGCCCGACCTGACCGAACCCAAGGCGCTGATCGGCAGACTGCATCGCGGCCTCGGGCTGGAGCTGCTGAATATTACGATCGGCAACCCGTATTTCAACGCCTGGGTCAACCGGCCGGCCGACCACGCTGCCTCTCCCCCGCCCGAGCACCCGCTGACCGGCATCGACCGAATCTTCCGCCTGACGGGAGAGATTGCGGCGGCTTTTCCGGAGCTTAAAATTGTCAGCTCGGGGCACTCCTATCTCCGGCAGTACGCGCCGCTGCTTGCGGCCGGCGCGGTCGAGAGCGGAATTTCCGCCATCACCGGTTTCGGGCGAGAAGGCTTTGCCTATCCCGATTTTGCGGGAGATATCCTGAACACCGGTGAAATGCGAAAAGAAAAATGCTGCGTCGCCTGCGGAAAATGCACCGAACTGATGCGGATGGGACGGGTGTCCGGCTGCGTTGTGCGGGACGGCGGGGTTTACCTCCCCATTTACCGCGGAGAGAAGGAGGGCGTATAATTTATGTTCAAAACAGCCATTGTCACCGGCGGACGCAAGGGGATCGGCCGAACGGTAGCCGACGTCCTGCAAAAGCAGGGCTACCGCGTTCTCCTGACCGGGCGGGGAGCGTATGTGCCGCCGAACGGGATGGAGTATCTTATCTGCGACAACCGGGATGTAGAGGCCATCCGGCGTACAGTCTCCCACGCGGAGGAACTGCTTGGCCGGATCGACCTGCTCGTCAACAATGCCGGCGTCGCACCAAAGCAGCGGCAGGATCTTCTTGAAACGAGCGAAGAGAGCTTTGACTTTGTTCTCGACACCAATCTGAAGGGCACCTTTTTCTTTACCCAAGCGACGGCCAATCGTATGCTCTGCCATGTGGGAGAGGCCGACTACAGTCCCCGGATCATCAACATTTCCTCGGTGTCGGCCTACGCCGCCTCTCTCAACCGGGGGGAGTACTGCATTTCCAAAGCCGGCATCCATATGATTACCGATCTGTTCGCCCTACGGCTGGCCGAGGTGGGCATCCCGGTCTTTGAGATCCGGCCGGGTATCATCGAAACCGATATGACCGCCGGCGTGCAGGAGGCCTATCGCACCCGGATTTCAAAGGGGCTGACCCCCATCCGCCGGATCGGCCGGCCGGAGGATGTTGCAGACGCCGTGCTGGCGGCGGCCAGCGGCCGGCTGGATTTTGCCACCGGACAGGTGCTGAACGTCGACGGCGGCTTCCACCTCCGACAACTGTAGCCGCCTTTGCGTACGAAAATCCGCGCGCCGTTTGGCACATCGGACAAAGACGAGAAACGACAACAGACCGTCTTTCCCCTTTTTCAAAATCTGTAAGGAGACAAAAGCCATGCAAACCAGCTTCGATACCATCATCGTCGGCAGCGGCGCCGCCGGTTACGGCGCGGCCGACTGGCTGTACAGTCTTGGCCGGAACAACATCGCCCTGCTGACCGAGGGACGGCTTTGGGGCGCCTCCCGCAACGCCGGCAGCGATAAGCAGACCTACTATAAACTCTCCCTCGCGGGGGAAGAGGGGGACAGCGTGCGCCAGATGGCTGCCGACCTTTTCGCCGGCGGAGCAGACGGCGACACCGCCCTGTGTGAGGCGGCCGGGAGCGTCCGCTGCTTTATGAAACTGGCCACTCTCGGCGTACCCTTTCCCACCAACACATACGGCGAGTTTGTCGGATATAAAACCGACCACGATCCGCGGCGGCGGGCAACTTCGGCCGGGCCGCTGACCTCCCGCTATATGACCGAGGCGCTCGAACGCGCGGTACGGGCCAAAGGGATTCCGATTCTCGATGGCTTTGCGGCGGTCAATATCCTCACCCGTTCGGGGGAGGTGGCCGGCCTTCTGGCAATGGAGGGCGCGAGCAATCGACCGGTCGTATTTTCCTGCGCCAACCTGATCCTCGCCACCGGCGGGACGGCCGGCGTCTACGCCGACAGCGTCTTTCCCGAAAGCCAGACCGGCGGCCTCGCCCTCGCGGCAGAGGCCGGAGCCGCCCTTTGCAACCTGCATATTTGGCAGTACGGCCTGGCCTCTGTGCGGCCGCGGTGGAACCTGTCCGGCTCTTACCAGCAATGCCTGCCCCGCTATCTGAGTCTGGATAAAACCGGTCGGTGGCGGGAGTTTCTGCCCGGTTACTTCGACCGCCCGGAGGAGGCGCTGAACCGTATTTTTCTCAAGGGATACGAGTGGCCTTTCGACCCGGAGAAGGCGACGGGCTCCTCCCTGATCGACCTGATCGTGTTGCACGAGACCAAAACCCTCGGCCGGCGGGTTTTTCTGGATTTTCGGGAAAATCCGGCCGGACTGGAGACGGGAGTGGACCGGCTTTCGCCGGTCTGCCGCTCCTATCTTGAAAACTGCGGCGCGGTATCCGGACGACCGATCGACCGGCTGCGCGCCATCAATCCCGCGGCAATCGAACTCTATCGCTCCAAGGGCGCGGACCTCGCGGCCGAGCCGCTGGAAATCGCCGTCTGTGCCCAACATCAAAACGGCGGCGCCGCGGTGGATGAAAACTGGCAGACCACCGTCCGCGGCCTCTATGCCGTGGGGGAGTGCGCCGGCACCTTCGGAAACCGGCGGCCGGGCGGCTCGGCTCTCAACGCGGGGCAGGTGGGCGGCCTGCGGGCAGCGGAGCATATTGCCCGCACCCGCCCTGCTAAGGCCGCCGTGCCGCCTCCCGCAACGCCGATCTTCACCCCGACGCCGGAAAATCACCTCGCTCTGCGAAAAACCTTTGCCCGGCGGATGAGCCGTTCGGCCGCCGTTTTACGCAGCCCCGGAGAGATGGCCGCGCTCGAAGCCGATCTGGCCGATGCGCTCGGCAGACTCGGCTTTCCGGATACGGCGGCCGGGCAGAAAACCCGCGACCTCCTGTACAGCGCACGGCTGATCGTGCAGGCCATGCGATACGCCGCCGCGCGGGAGGGAAGCACGGGCGGCGGTATGATCCTGTGCGACGACGGAATCCCTCTGCTGGATTTTCGCTATCGCCCGGGAAATGCGGGCAAGGATATCCTGATGACTGAAGGGGAGCGCCTGTTCTACCGCCCGCGGCGGCCAATTCCGGCAGCCGACGACTGGTTTGAGCGGGTCTGGGCAGATTTTCGCCGCCGGTCCGGCTCGGCGTAATCTCTCTGCACAGACAGAATACGCCAAAGCAGGCGCAGGGAGTATCCTGGGAATGCCGAGGATGCGCGCGGCGAAAATTTGCTAATTTCCGTTTTCATCTTCTTTTTCCGAGTTTTGCCTTTGCACCTGTCCAAAAGAAAGCACCTGTGCCCAAGAAAAAAGGCGTCCAACGCAAATATTTCCAATCCGTGCGCGATCCCGTTATTGCATCGCCGGACGGTTTGTGCTATCATTTGATTTGCAATTCATACAAAAAGGGATGAGACAAACATGAGTGCCAATCGTCTTTGGAGAAAAACCGATCTGCCGGCTGCTTTCCCTCTTCCGCCCTTTCGCGCGGATGAAGAGGCGCCGGTTTACAACGCCAACAACGGCGCGGGAGTACAGGCTTTTCAAAACGCGAAGGAAGCGGAGGCGGTGGACTACGCTTCCCGGCTGTCCGACGCCGGCTGGACGTTGCAAAGCGACCGCCGGTCGGGGGAGAACCGGTTCCTCACCCTGCGGCGCGGCACCGACGCCGCCCGGCTCCTGTTTCTCGGCGGCCGGGACGAGCTTCGGCTGCTGTATGAGCCGGAGGCGCTTTTCCCTCCGGAGAAGGCGGACTGTCCGGACAGTGCTCCCTGCTGCCTGCGTGGGCTGTCACTCGACCAGCGGGAGATCGACTGCGGCATGTCGTATATTGTGCGGGCTTGCGACGGCAGCCTCTTCGTGATCGACGGCGGCTATTTCACAAAGGGGGAGGACGATCGGCTGTTCGCCGCCCTCTCCGACCTGTCCGGCGGCGGCGAGATTCGCATTTGCGGCTGGTATTTCACCCATATCCATCAGGATCACATCGGCTGTTTTATGGAAATGACCAAACACTACCGCGGCCGCTTTTCCGTCGAGGGGTTTTATTATAATTTCCCGAGCCTCGCCCTGCCGGAAGCGGACGAATGGCGAGCGGAGGATAACGTGACATCAGCCGAGTTCTATGCGCTTATGGAAAGCTGTTATGCCGATACGCCGCATTATAAAATCACGACCGGTCAGACCTTTTCGATCCGCAACCTGGATTTTGAGGTACTTTTATCGCATGAGGTAATCTACCCCGCCCGGGTAGGCAACCACAACGACGCCTCCTCTGTTGTAGCGCTGACAGTGCGGGGACAGCGCATCCTCTTCCTCGGCGACACGGGAGAGGAGGAGAGCCGCCTCCTGCTGGAGATGTACGGCCCGCTGCTGAAGTCGGACATAGTGCAGGTCGCGCACCACGGCTTCAACGGCGCCGACCGCGAGGTATACCGGCTGGCCGACGCAGCGGTGACGCTCTGGCCGACGGCCGATTACCGGCTGGAGGGAGATTTGTGGAGGCCGGCCAACCGTTTTCTCGCATACGAGCATCCATCCGAACATTTTATCGCCGGATTTGGAGATTTCCACCTCCCGTTGCCCTACACAGCCGGCAGTGTTCGGGACAACAGCGACCGTTTCCCTCCGCAAGGGGATACAGCCCGGAAGTAACCCGGTTAAAAATACGGCGGCGCGAACGGGAAACGGTCGCTGAAAAAACGTATTTTTCCGCAGCCTTCGGCTGTTCCGGCTCTGCAAACCGTCAAACGGGCGTACACATGGAAAGTTCCGTGTGTACGCCCGTCGTTTTTGCATTTCATCTCAACCCGCGCTCCGGCAGACTCTGTCCGCCGCACGCTCAGTCGGAAAAAGGCAATCCCTTCTCGGAATAGAGAACCTTGCGTGCCTCCTGCTGCGGCATGGGCTGGTAAAAATAAAATCCCTGGATTACATCGCAGCGCGCCGCGGTCAGATACTCGATCTGCTGCAGGGTTTCCGCACCCTCTGCCAAAACCGTCATACCCAGGCTGTGCCCGATTTCCACGATTCCCTTTAGAATCGCACGGCCTTTTTCGCTCTCGACCCGATCGACCAGGGTTTTATCCAGCTTCAGCCCGTCAATCAGATAATTCTGCAAATCGTCAAAAGAAGCGTACCCGCTTCCGAAATCATCCAAAACAATTCGAATCCCGCCGGCCTTCAGCTTTACAATGTTGCGGCGGACCTGTTCCGGGATCTTGGCCATCACATTCTCGGTCAGTTCAAGAATCAGCCGCTCATGGGCAAACACATAACGGGACATAATCTCTTCGATCCGGTCGGCCAGGTCGTCGGTCATAAAGGTCTGCCTCGACAGATTGCAGGAGATAAAAAAGTCCTCGGCTCCCTCGCGCTCCAACCGTTCCAAAAAACGGCAGACCCGCTCAACAACGTAATAGTCCAATTGAAGGATGGTGCCCTCCTTTTCCATCAAGGGAATAAACCTGGATGGAAGCAGCATACCCTTTTCCGGGTGTATCCAGCGGGAAAGGGCTTCGGCCCCGACAATCCGGTGGGTAACAGAATCAATATAAAACTGCAGAAAAAGCTGGATTTCCTCCTGCTGGAGCGCCCGCTCCGTATGCGCTTGCAGCACACCTTCCTCTTTATAAGCGTCGACAAGGCGGGAGGAACAGACAGTATACGCCCGATCCTCCTGCTCGGCCTGACGCGCGCCCTGGGCCGCATTAAAAATCATTTCATCCAGATCGGTATCACCGCTTTGCAGAGCATACACCCCAGCATGCAGCTCCACCTTAACCGAGCGGGAAAACTGATCGGAATAGCTGCATATCCGGTCGAAAACCGGACGGATCCAACGATCAAGCGCCTCCGGTCCGGCTGTGAGATGCGCCACCGCAAATCCGCCGTCCGATACCCGCGCCAAAATGTCCGTATCGGCCGTATGATCGTTCAAAACGCCGGCAATGTATTGCAGGATACAGTCGGTCTCCTCACTGCCGCACAGACGGCGCAGGCGGTCAACGTCGGTTGCGAAATACACAACACAATAAAGCGGACGGTTGTGCGCGTTCACATATTGTCCGAAATAGTTTTTGAAATACACCAGATTGCCGATTCCGGTTACCGGATCGGTGTCCTTGGCCAGTTCCCGCTGGTGCAGCCGTTTTTTGTACCGGACAACCAAAACGATCAGGAAAACCAGCAGAATTGGGGCCAGGATCAACAATCCAATCAAAAAATAAAACCAGACGCCCGGCCCTCTCGACCCGGCGTTATCCAGCAAATATCCCTGTATCTGCCCCTTGTCCACGGCCGCGGTCCGCTCGGCCAGATAGGCGCACAGGGCAGGATCGGCAATCTCGGTAAACCGGAGCCGATATTCGGTCACCACTCCGTCCCGTTCGGCCGAAAAGACCAGGACGCTGTCCGGACATACCGCCGCGAGGACGGCATCCGCCTGCGTGCAGCCGGAAATCAGCTCGGCCTGCCGATTTTGGGCCATCTCCTCCCGGCGGTCGGTCGCGCCCGGACGGATGTATTCAAATTGATACCGTCCCTCTTCGGAAATCGACTGCAAAAAATCGGGCAGAACTCCCCGATAAACTCCATCGTCGGTGTCATAATACTCCACGGGGAAGAGATCCGGATTCCCGGCGACATAAATCACCTCCGCCGAAGCCGAGGCCGACGGTGAAAAACAGCACAGCAGCGCCGCAAGACAGAGGAGAAGGAAAACTTTTCTGATACGATACATAAAATCGTCCCTTTTGTTCCGTAATAAGATGGCTTTTCCGGCGCCGAGTCCAGGCCAGCGCCCGATGAACACCGCGCGGTATAGCCCCGGAAAATTCAAACGCAGCCAGACCGCCCCTTTGCGACAGGGTTATCCCTGCTTTTTCCGATTGCGGCGGAAAAGAGACATATTGAAGCCCGAATGACTTTCCTGCCCGGAGGGGGTCATAAGCTCAGATTCCTCCCCCGGTGCCGCGGCGGCCGGTTCGGCGGCCGGGACGACCGTCCCGTCTTCCGCTTCAGGTTGGTCGGCCGCAATTCCGCCGAGCCGGTCTTGCGCACTTTCCAGCTCGCCGTCCAACGCCGTCAGCAGCCCCCGCAGATGATCGCGCAAACCGCTGATTTGCGCGGCATAACCGTCTACCCGTCGGTTTTCTTCGGCCATCCGATCGGCCAGCGCGGCGCGCAGCGCCTCCTCCTGCCGGCGGCTCTCAGAACGCAGTTGCTCGGCATAGGTCTTGGCGTCGATGATGGAATCGGCCACCGCCGTTTCCATCCGGCGGCGCTGATCGTTCTCCTGCCGGAGATGGGCCAGCTCCGCTTCCAACGCGGCCGCCCGCCCCCGCAATTCCTGAAGGGTCTGCTCGTTTTTTTCATCCTTTTCAAGAAGCTTTTTGGAAAACTCCTCATTCATCGTCGTGATATACTGATAAACACTCTCCTTTTTATAGCCACGGAACCCTTTTTTCAATTCATTCAACTGCATACAAAACTCCCCTTTCTATTTCAAATGCATACTTTTTCTTTCGATACGTCCCCAATTCGATTTTTTCTTTTTATATCCAAACAGCGCTGTCATCCGCACAAACGCCAGGTAAAAACGCAAAAACGCAACCTCGACAAAGCAAAGCAGAATCGCCTTCAAAATATCCGAAAACGTGAGGGTCAGGTCAATGGTATGGATGCGCGCGAAAAAGGCGGTCAGGGACAGCACCGAAGAATAAACTGCATAGATCAGGAAAAACAGGATCATGAACGGTACGTTGATCAGATCGACAAAGAAGGCAAGCACCATGGTCAGAACGCCGAACACCTCAATATACGGTGAAAGCAGTTCATACAAAAGGAAGTAAATATAGGAAATGAAACCGACCATCCCGTATTTGGGATTGGCCAGTATGCGGCGGTGCTTGGTCATGCTCTGAAACAGGCCGATGTGCCAGCGGCGCCGTTGTTTTTTGAGGTCGCCAAGGCGTTCGGGCGCCTGACTCCAGCAAATGGCGTCGGTCGCGTATTTGATCCGGTATTTGCGTCCGTGCTCCCGACAATAGACGTGCAGCTTGACTACAAGCTCCATGTCCTCTCCCATCGTGGTATTGTCATAACCGCCGGCGGCGATGACCACATCCTTTTTGAACAAACCGAATGCACCCGAAATGATAATGCTTCCGTTGAATTTGTCAAACAGAATCCGCGCCGCCAGAAAAGAGCGGTCATACTCCAGCACCTGCATACAGGCGAGAAGATTGCGGGGCAGGCGGTAACGCACCACCCGGCCGTTTTCGATCTCCACCCCGTTGGAGGGGCGGACGGCACCGCCGACCGCTACCACATCGTTATGTTCGAGCACCGGCCGAACGATTTTCTGAAGCGAATCGCTCTGCAAAACCGAGTCGGCGTCCATGCAGATAAAATACGGATATTTTGCGGCGTTGATCCCCATGTTGAGGGCATCGGCCTTGCCGCCGTTTTTCTTGCGAATCAGGGTAAGGGGCACCGAATAGGCGGCCGTTTCGTACACAAACTCCTCCGGTTGGCTGTCGAGCTGGTGCCGGATCGGACGGGAGATCGGCTGCATTCCGAATCGTTCAATCACCCGCTCGGAGGTCTCGTCGGTTGAGCCGTCGTCGACTACAATAATCTCATACAGCTTATACTCCAGCGCAAGCAGAGACCGCACAGTAGCGGAAATCGTAACCTCCTCATTATGGGCGGGCACAATAATGCTGACCGGGACATAATAGCTGTCCAAAAGCTCGTTTTTCAGCTTGTTTTTCCGACGCAGACCATAAAGCGTGGAGGAACCAACCGCCACGGCCAAAAACAGAAAGGTGGAATACCCGATCAGATAAAGGAGGAAGAAAACACCGATATAATCAAAAAAGAGTTTAAAGACATCCATGGTCATACCCGTACCGGCCTCCTCTCCTCCTCCCGCATGGGGCGGCGCTCCCGCTCATCCAGACGGTAGAGCATCATCTCCCGTGCGTAGCGGTCATCGCCGTTCATAATATCGGCAAGCTCGCTGTACGACACGCTGAGCACATCCAGGCTCTGTGCTGCATTGAACCGGATATACCAGTTTCCGCTGTGCAACGCCTCTTTCAGCACCGCGACCGTATCGGGGCCGGGATACGCGGCCAGCGCGGTCGCCGCAAAAGCGGCGTATTCCCAAAGGACAGGGTCGGTTATCCCGGCCAAGGTCAGCAGATCGTTCCTCGCCCGGGGATACGGATACCGGCCGAAATACCGAATGGCGGCGTAGCGCAGCTCTCTGTCGCGGCCAGAATTCTTTAAAATCTCCAGCATACGGTCACCGTACCGACCGCTTTCAAACCGGATATAATTCAGAATAACCACCTGCGTCTCGGTCGTCAGGCTATCAAAGACCTCCCACAGAAGTTCGATCAGTCGGTCGTGATCCCCCTCAAAGGTCAAAAGGCCGTCGGTCAGCAGCTTGCCGTGGTAAAACCCTTCCAGCCGGTCAAGCTGCCGAACCGCGTCCACGACAACCTCCTCGTTCCCAAAACTGTAAAAAGCGCGCATGGTGTTCTGCCGGCAGTACAAACTATCCTTTTTCAAATATGCCCGCAGCATCTCCATAATCGAATCAAAAGGCATATTGCGGCAAAGCTTGTATTTGGACAGCAGATAGGCAAAATAAGCCGTCTGGGTCTCCTCCCGCTTCAGATACACGACCGAAAGATAGGTGAAAACCGTCCGAACCTCATACAGATACCGGTCGGCAAGGGCTTGATCCGCCTCGGCAAGGCGGGTAACCGCCTCGTCAAACGCCATCAGCCGGCCAACCCTCGCCAGTTTTCGGTTCAGGTATTTCAAATGGGAAAGTTCCACCGGGTCGCCGTTTTGGATGCGGGTAAGCTGTAGCTCCATACGCCGCTCAAAACGGCCGCTCCGCCGGTTAAGACGGCGTTCGCCGGTACGGAAAACCAATATGCAGACACAGTTGAAAACGATCATGCTGATACAGATGGCGCCGTACACATAGAGCATTACTTCAATTCCCATCACCACACCTGCCTTTCTTTTGTTTCCAACAGATTTTTCTGTACCGTTTTCAGGAATCCAGGGACAACCAGTAATCCCGGATTTTGTAATAGGACGCCTTCAGCCGCTCGTGATAGGTCACTTTTTTGCCCCAAGGCTCCAGTGAAAAGGCGTCCATTCCGATCCGGGCGTCCGCGTCGGATGACCTGCCGACGCCGATATACAGCTCGCTGACAGTCAGATACTCAATGCCGTAATGCTCGTAATAGTCATCGTGGATTTTCATCTCGGACGGGTTGGCAAAATTCAGAAGCTGCCAGGGAATCTTTATCTCGATATACTCTCCGCTGAAGATGAAATCGGCCAGCGAATTGAAATCGGGAGAGGCGGGGTTGGCGTTGCCGTAGGTCAACAGCCCCGTCTCATAGGTTTCGGAGGACGCCGTGATATCGCCACTGAGCAGCGGCGTGGCCGTTTGCAGAATCAGATCAATATTTTTAAAAAGCGGGCTGTCGGCGTCCGGCGGGTCCAGATACGCGTCGGCGTTGTTGGTTTCATGATAAAACATAGCCCGCAGCACCTCATACCGTTCCTGCACCAGCAGGCGGCTGTTATCTTTCCCGTCGATGGTCATCAGAAAGTCGGCATCCCGCTCAAACTTGATGTCGTAATTTTCGCAATAGTTGCTGCCCGTCTTCTGGGTTGTATCGATCGGAAGATAAAGCGTGTCGTTCTCCGGGTCAAAGCCGGGTACATGAATCAGAAAATAGAGGAACTTTTCGTCCTGCTTCATTGAAACAGTTTTGTCCCCGGAACGGGTTACGACGTCAGATTCCTCCCACTCGCCGATCTCCCCGTCCACATAGCAGACGCTCTCCTCTTTGCCGGGGTCGAAGGAAAGCAGGCCGAAATACTGCTCGTTGGTCTGATAATCGCTCCAGTACGGGGTGTTGTCCAGATCGACGGCGTGCATGGTGTTCCAGGTTCGCTTGAACCACTCGTCTTGCCAGGTGAAAACACAGCTTCCGGCACAGCCGGCCGTCATAATATCCTTATAACAGGCGATGACCGCCTCTCCCTGCTCGCTTTCGGACATGTGTCCCTGATTGCGGCGGGTGTTCTGATCCCGCTGAGCCATTCCTCTCCCGGTCGAGACGCCGTATTCCGAAATCACCACCGGCATGGTGTGATGCGCAGTCAGCCTTTTTAAATAGGTCAGATAGGTATTTATATCTCCGTCGGTATAGGAAAAACCGGATTTGTCCTCCATATACGCAAGATAGTCGGGATAGTATGGATATACATGATAGGAGGCAAACTGCCCCGAGAGAAAAGCGTCGGTCGTGGCGATATGCTCCACGTCAACCTTGGCGCATTTCATGAAGTAGCTGGTGATGTCCTCCGGGTAATCGAAGGGGTCGGTCGTCGGCCAGTTGGAAAAGGCGATCAGCCGCTGCTGCTTATACCGGCTGCTTTCATAAGAGATGATGCTGTCCCCGACCTCAGCCAGCAGGACCTCAAAAGCGGAGGCGTCCGCAGTCGTATACATATACTCGCCCTGGTAGCTGTTTTTATCGGGATATTTGTGATTGGTATAGGTGACGGTCACATCCTCCCACTCAACCCCGAGAATGTATCCGATCACCCAGGGGGAAACATCCCTGTTGTATGTACCTGAGCCAAGTCCGCGGCCAAGGGAAAGCTTCTTCTTTCCGTGCAGAATGTCGACCACCGTGCGGCAGTCGTTCAGAAAGGTCTGCCGGAATTCGTCGGCATAGGCGTCCAGATGGGAATTCTGGACATAATCGTTAACCCAGACGCCGTGGATCATATAAAGAGGATCGGACCGATCCTGATTATATTTATAAAATGCGTTATAAAAATCATCCTGCAAAATGGTATACACCCGGATGGTGTTGGCTCCCATCTCCTGTATATACGCAAACCAGCGGAGATAGGTTTCTTCATCAATCGCATAGTCGGTAGCCCATTCTCCCGGGAGGCCGACGCCCATGTTCACCCCGCGGATCTCAAACGGCTGATAGCCGTCGGCCGTGTCCATATATATGGTGTCGGCGTCGGTCGTCATAAAAGTTGTGACCGCCGCGTCCGGGTGCCAGTCAAGATAGAGTCCCATCCGGTAATAGACGATATCCCAGAGCAGGCAAACGGCCACCACCGCCGCAACGGCAATGATAAATTTCTTCATTGGGTTTCCCGCCCCCTCAGTGATTGAACTTCTTGACCTTGGATTCATGGCTGTACTGCTTCAGAATCTCAATATTGTCGTCCAGCCATTCTCCCCGTTCATGGATATATGTTTTGAGCTGTTCAACCGCTTGGGCGTGCGAGCGTGGATTGCGCGCGGCCGGCTGGAGCATATCCTGCCCGAAGGTATATTCCCAAACCGAAAAATTCCGTTCAACCGCCGGGCCGAGGTACTCGATCACCTCGTCGATATATGTATCCAAATATGCCTCGGACAAAAAGGTTTTCCGCAGCTCGGCATAGCGGGTTATAATTTTATTCGTAAAATATTCATCCTTCATCAGCATAAAATACCACACATTATTTTGCAGCTCAAAATGCTCAGGATCAATCGGATCCTGGTAATTGTCGCAAGCCGAGTTAAAATCCCAAATTACCATTTTAAACCGGTCGCCGAGGTCCTTGTACACATACGTTGAGAGCCAGCCCGCATCATAGTTGCTGGTAAATTCATTGATGATAAAATACTCGGCAAAGGAATCAGGGTCAAGCGTATGCCAGTACCCGTAATCATCTGTGTCGTAATCATAGGAATAGAGGCATTTTTCAAAATCCGAAAAATCCTGCGTAATGGCAGCCGCCAGCGATTCGGTCAGCTTCCCGCCCCGCGGATATTTGATATCCATCGCCTGCTTGTTGCGCAGGGCATAGTTGGTAAAGGTCTCAATATCCTTGACCGGGTCGTTGCTGCCCCGGTCGAGTCGCAGCAGATACCCGGTTTTGTTCAATTCTTCGATCGGTTCGGTAAGGTTTAACCGACAGTTTTCTCCGCTGGTCAGGGTTTCCGCCATCACATACAGCCCTCGGTACTCGCCGTTCAGGATCACCTCGCAAAAACGGACGTTGGGGGCGTAATCCATGATCTCGCCCGCGATGTTGTACCACATATAGTTACGGATCAATGTTTTGTCGAGATAGGGACCATAAAGCACCCACTCGTAATGTGCGTCCATGCCCATGACCGCCTGATTTTTATAGCTCCCGTCCGCGTCGGACAGGCGGATCAGATAGCTCTTTTTATCAAATTCCCGGGAGGAGTTCCCCCGGATCCGGATATACATGGAGGAATCGAGCGCCGCCGCGTCACCGGGATGGTTATAGCATTCGGCCTGGTCAACCACCCGAATGTGCGCGGCGAGCATTTCTTCGCCCTCTTCGGTTTTGGTAAAGAGATCGGATTCCTCTTTCTCAGCCAACTGAGCCGCTGCGACCGGTTCGATTGGCGCCCCGGGAATTTCTTTTCCCCCGGTGTCGATGACAACCAGCGGCAGATGGGTGCAAAAGTCGGACGTATCGGAGGCGCAGGGCGTTTTCTCCTCCGCCTCCAGATGCTGGTGGATCCGGTCGGTGCTTTTCTCTCCCATGGCGAAGGCAGAGGCCGACACGAACAGAACCACCACAACCATAATCAGCCCTGGTAACTTGTATTTCATACCGCCTTCCCCTTTCTTTCCATATACAGGGCGCCGCCCCTTTCCGGCTATCCCCCCGAACAGCGGCGGTATCCAATCAGCTCGAAATGTCGTCGTTCTGAGCCACGATGTTCAAATACTCAATATTCCCGATTTCATAAATCGCGTCGGTTATATGCTTCTCTTCCCTGCGTTCGGCGGCGTCGAGAGCCCGCTTTTTCAATTCATAAATAAATTCCACCGAGGTTTCGGTTGTGTTTTTCGCACGAAGAACCGCCCCGCGCTCAAAATATTGAAAAACCATGGCCTCAATCCGCATTTCCCTCGTGCGGGCAGCGCGGACGATGAGCAGCATCCGCTGGTCGTTTTTAATCCGGCCGAGGAACAGCAGCAGCAAAAAAACGGCCGCGCTTCCTACGCCGGCGACCAGATAATCTCCCACGCCGCAGCAGATGCCGACGATAATGGTCCAGAAGATATACACCGTGTCGCGAGAATCCTTGATGGCGGTGCGGAACCGGACAATCGACAGCGCACCGACCATACCGAGAGACAGCGCAATGTTGTTGCCGATCACCGTCATGACCGTCGCAGTCAGCACGGTCAGAATCACCAGGGAAACATTGAATTTCTTGCTGTAAATACTGCCGTCATGCGACAGGCGATAGGACAAAAAGATCAAAAACCCGATTACGGCCGCCACAAGAATATGCAGGATCATATCCTGCGGGGCGAGGTCTCCAGTCTTATCAAACAGCTCGAGGATATATTTTTTCACATTCCAGCACTCCTTTAAAAATGGTCATGCAGGCCGACCGAACGGGCCAGACAGTATTTGCTGACCGAAAGCTGCGCGCGGTCAGCCATACAAAGCAGGTCCTTAATATAGCTGAGGAGAAAACCGTTATACTTAACCTCCATCACGGTGTTAAAGCCGGGAAAAACCGGCGTCAGCGGCAGGTTCTCAGAAAAAATGGCGAAGTTCGCTTCATTTGCGCGGATGTCGCTGTCAAAGGTGACGCGAATCTTATTCTCTTTGGCGATAAAAGCCTTGCGTTTATATTCCACCACCGTTTTGGGCCGGTAACCGGCCAGCGTCATTAAACCGTACACCTCGGCCGCGAAGGGATCGGGATAGCGCAGCAGCACCGCACGATCGCCGTCGATCAGCCGGGCCGCGTCGTCGCGTTCCATGCGCAGAGAGCGCTTTTTTTGCAGCGCACCCGATTTCTGTTTCACCTCCAGCATGGCAAAGCCGGCGTTTGGGTCATAACAGCGCAGCCGGATTTTCCGCCGCAGCGCAAGGCCCTGCGTCTTTTCTTCATAATCCGTATCATACGGCGTGTCAAAATACAATGAACGAATAGTGTATCCTAACGCGCCGTTATGTGCGTCCGCCAGCATAGCTTTTTCCAGCCGACCGGAAAACCGCAGGGCGTCGACCGCGGTCAGCAGATATTTTTTCTCCTGCCGAAGAACCTCGTTCAAATCCACACCCCCTCCCATTATGCAGAAATATAACAAAACAAAAAGGCCGCAAACAACTTTTTCATTGCACGAAAAAAAGTTTGCAGCCAGTCGATCATCACGGAAAACCGTCTTAGATACATAGCTTTGCGTCTCCATCTTTCGATGGGTTTGCCAAACAGATTCAATTGTATGAGGCCCGGGATGCGCATTTTCTGCAACCCCCGGGGCGTAAAGCCGGCAAACAGAAATCAGCGGCAAAGCAGCGCATACGCGTCACAGGACGATTGGTATACTTTATTCTATATACCATATTAAACTTGGAAAGTCAAATGTTTTTTGATCCCGAAAAAGGATATATTGAAAAAAAGGCGGTCGGATGGTATACTGAGAAAAACACATATCCACAGCAATCCATATAGATGTGCAGTTAGGGCACAATGCGTTTTGGCGAAAAAACCGAAAAAACAGCGCGTTGCACTCCGATTGTATCGTCTATCCCAAATTTTGATAAAAACAGGAGGTTCTGCCAAATATGGAACGTCGCGACAAGATCAATTATTATCTCGACCTGGCGGAGGTGGTCGCCAAACGCAGCACCTGCCTGCGTCGGCATTTCGGCGCGGTGATCGTCAAGAACGACGAGGTGATCTCGACCGGGTACGCCGGCGCGCCCCGCGGACGAAAAAACTGCTCCGACCTCGGCTCCTGCGTGCGGGAGACACTGAACATTCCCCGCGGTGAGCGATACGAGCTTTGCCGCAGCGTCCACGCAGAGGCCAACGCTATCATCAGCGCCTCCAGGGACAAAATGCTGGACAGCACCCTGTACCTTTGCGGGAACGAGGCCGCGACCGGCGAGTATGTACAAAACTCCTGCTGCTGCTCCATGTGCAAACGGATGG
The DNA here is from genome assembly GCA_050946935.1 of Candidatus Howiella sp. Taxonomy (GTDB): domain Bacteria; phylum Bacillota; class Clostridia; order Oscillospirales; family Acutalibacteraceae; genus UQRS01. Next base: position 163,833 of record JBMNVR010000001.1, on the reverse strand, counting down.
TTATCAACGCCGGCATCCGGTGGGTTGTGATCCGGGATGATCGGGACAATTACCGCAAAATTGACGTAAACGACTGGATCCGATCGGACGATTCGCTGGACGGAAGTTTCGGCTATTAATCCCCGGCAGGATATGAAAACTCCGCCGATAGCGATATACCAGCTCTATCTGAAACTTAAAAAACAGGGCGTACCGAATGGCTTCGGTACGCCCTGTTTAAATATCGTCGAATAAAAAGCTCTTTCCGTCCGCGGGTCAACTGCCCCGGACAATCAGACTGCGCAGAGCGACGACGTCGCTCACTGTGAGGATGCCGTCCGCCTCCAGATCGCCGGCCGACAATTCCTCCGCGCTCCACGCGCCGGAGACGATGAGCTGCCGCAGAGCCACCACGTCCGAAACGGTGACCTGTCCATCTCCGGTGAGATCACCCGGCAGAGCATCCTCCTTTTTGCTGTTCTTCAGGATTTCCTCCATCCGAGCCAGATACTTGGTCAGGGCAAGAATCTCGCCCGCCTCGGCCGTGCCGGAGACAATCAGTCGGTCGGCCAGCGCCGCGGCCGTCTGATAATTCTTCCACGCCTCAGCCGTATACTCGGCGGAAGGGTAATCCGTCCGGCGGGTCAGTGCCTGCGTCAGCGCGTCGATCGAGACCGAATAAGCGCCCGGCGTGACCTTATAAATCTCAACGTCGTCGATCTGCAGAGAGCTTCCTCCCGGTGCGTCAAAGATAAAGCCGATGGCCAGCGTTCCGTCAGTCACCTCGATCACGTCCGAAGTCGAGGTCGTCCACTCCCCGGTGCGCTGGATGACGGCCGAAACCGTTTGCTCGCCGGAGGTCAGTTCGAGCAGCGCGCGCCGCGCGGTTGAATTGTACAGCTTGGTTTTTGCCTTGACCACATAGGTTCCGTTATCAAGACCAGTCACCGTCTGATTCAAGCAGCGGTTCATCGACTTATCTCCGTCGAAGAAGTAGAATTTCCGGCTGCCGGAATAGATATCGTAGCCGTCTACTCCGTATCCGCCGCTGGTACTGCCGCCGTCGAGATCGGTCATGATCCAGCCGTTGATACTGCCCGACTCGAACCCGGGGTTGGTCAGCTTATCCGAAACCGCCTCTCCCAGTGTGTAGGGTGCGAACGGGAAATGCAGCTCGGAAAGGGTGACGCTTCCGCCGCCGGTCTTGGTTACCTTGATCCGGTTTCCGGAAAGGGTAAGCGGAAGGTTCACACTGATCTCGTTTTCCAGATCGGCGCTCTGCGCCGCAGGCAGGGTCACGGTCGTTTTATAATCGCCTGCCTCAATTTCCACGACGGTATCCGACGAGGAATAATAGGTAAAGCGGACGGCATACTCGCCCTCGCACACCGTATCCAGCTCCGGATAGGTTATGCTGTCGGCGGCGGCGGTCAACGCCACGCCTTTTTCGGTTACCGCCGCGTTTCCCTCAAGAGTGCCGCCGACCGGGTTCAGAGAATAGGCTCCAACCGTCTCCACCACGGTCGATTTGCGGGAAATGATGATCTTATCAATGGCAAGGGAGGCCGTGCTGGCCGAAAGCCGGACGGTATTCTCCCCCTCGGCCAGCGTAACCACGCCGATCGCCGCATCCAGAGTCTCCGACTCGGTTCTGACAACCGAAGCGGCAGTCTCCGTTCCCTCGGTCGACAGGGTCACGGCCGCGCCGGCCGCGCCGCCGGAATAGATGATCTCTACACTGTAATCTCCGGCTGTCTGTGGGACGATTCCGGTGAATCGGATGGCCGCGTCCGAGGTCAGGCCGGTGATGCAGGTGCGGCCGTCCGCCGTGCTGCTGGTCGCCGTACCGGCAGCCGAGAGGTCGGCGGCCTCCGCCTCATACACCATGCCCTCGTTGGTGCCGGCGTCGCCGGTCAGGACGATGGTTTGCACCTTTGCGGTGTCCGCCACCTTGATATAGCAGATGCCGGTGGTTTTGTCGGCGTAATAGCCGGAGGCCGCCTCCTCCAAAGCGGAGAGGGTCTGAGCCGCCGCAAGGGCGGTTCCGTCACAGGTGACCGCCAGATTCCCGTAAGCTGCGTTGTGAAACTGTACCATATAATCACGGGCGGGAATATCGGTATAGCTGCCGCTGCGCGCACCGATCTTCAGGGTCATGGTATCGGTTGCGGCGCCGCGCGAAACCGTGCAATCATAAGATGTGGTGGCATACTCGCCCTCGAGATAATCGTCGGTCGCGCCGTCATCCTCATACAGCACAAAATCAAAACTGCCGCTTTCCACCGTCGGATAAACATCCAGCGTGACGTCGGGGCTGGCGGAAGGATCGTCCATGTACTGCCGTTCGGACTGCATCGGGATAATCGACCCCTCCTTCACAAAAACCGGGAGGAGATCGACCGGCGCGTCATAGGTCATCTCCCGACCGCCGGCATAGACGGTCGAGCAGTCGTCGTAATCATACCAGTACCCTTCGGGCAGATACACATCCTTGGTCGTGGCGCTCTCAACAACCGGCGCGACCAGGAAGCTCTCGCCGCACATAAACTGGGTATCGATGCTGTAGGTGTTGGTATCCTCCGGATACTCCATGACCATGGGGCGAACCAGCGGAATGCCGGTGCCGCCCTCACCATAGCCCTCCTCAATACCGATGCCGATGATGTTGTCGGCGGTGTAGGAATACATATAAGGCACGAGGGTGTAGCGCAGGTTGATGTACTTTTTGGAAAGCTCCTCGGAATTGTGGGTCCATGGCTCCTTCTCCTCCACGCCGGCACAGTAGTGGAACCGGTGGATGGGTGTAAAGGTTGCCAGCTCTATCCACCGCTTATACTGATCGTCCGACAGCGAACCGAAGAAGCCGCCGATGTCGAAGCCCCAGTAGTTATAGCCGCTCATCGACATGCCGGTGCCCATCATGATCTGCTCATGCATGGACGACCAGCTTCCCTGAATATCTCCCGTCCAGGGGGAGGCGTAACGGTGGGTGCCGCTGTAGCCCGAACGGGTCAGCATAAAGGCACGGTCGCCGTTCTCGGTCATTTTGTTGTAAACCGCCTGCTGATGCTTGATGGCATAGGCGTTTTTCAGCTCGCTCAGGGTGCCCCAGGCCTTGCCCTCCTCATTCCAGAAAAGCCAGTCGGTGTTGTACCGCGCCGGCTCGTTCATGTCGAGCCAGAAGCAGTCGACGCCCTGGTTCAGGATGGTGTTCATCTGCTCTCCCCACCAGTCGGCCGCCGACGGATTGAAGAAATCGGTCAGACCGGAGGCCGCGCCCCACGGCCAGTTGACCAGCTTGGTCGTGCCACTCTGATCTTTGACAAAATAACCGTTTTGATCCCCCGTGATAAAATCGGCGTTGTTGTCCCGATTGGTCACGTTGGGATCGTTGACCAGCCCAAACCGGAGATTAAGGCTGTCCAGCTTTTCCAGCATACCCTCCGGATCGGGGAAATTGGTTTTGTTCCACTGGGTTGGGGTGCAGAGATACTCATACCACTCGATATCCGCCATAATGACGTCGAGCGGAATCTCCTTCTCCCGGTAGGTCTCGGCCACACGCTCAACATCCGACTGGGTATAGCCATAATGGCACTGGATATTGCCGTATGCGTATTCGGGCGCGAAAAAGCTCTTTCCCGCAAGGTCGGTATAGGTTTTAGTGACTTGCTTGATTTCCGGCCCGTAGATAAAGTAGTAGATCAAATCTCCGCCCGGATTGGGGTTATATGTCCCGAAGGAGTATTCATCCGCGGACGTCCGGCCGAGGTCAAATACTGTCCGGCTGGAGTTGTCGAACAGGATACCGTAGCCCTTGGAGCTGACGAAATACGGCGTCGCCAGATACCAGCGGCCGTTCTCCCACTCCGGGAAAGAGGAGTCCAGGGTGTCGCCGTAGGCGTCGACGCTCCACATGACCAGCTCCTGCCCGCGGTGGTTGAAGCTGGTCAGCTTCTCTCCCAGGCCGTAAAACTGCTCGTCGGCGGCCAGCCTGTTGTTAACCTCCAACTCGCCGTCGGTCGTCCAGCCCATGCTCTTCTCATCGTTTTCCAGAATGATGTTGCCGGCCTTGTCGACATACACCAGCCGCAGGCTGTCCTTATAGGCGCGGATGTCAAATTCTCCGGCCGCGATCAGATAATAGTCCGCTTTTTCAGAGACGGTCAGCTTCTGCGGATCAATCGCATCGTTAACCACCGTAAAGGATTCATACTTCCGGCTGAATTTCCCCTCCGGATCGACCCAGACCTTGACAATGTTGTCCCCGACCGAGGTCAACCGTACCTCGGCGTTCTCGCACAGGAGGCTCAGTTCGCCGGTACCCTCGCCCTCGATCTTCTCGATCGCGCCGGGATAAGTCCAGCAAACCTCCTTCACCGTGATATAATCCAGATTGATCTGGCCCGCGTCGCCCTCATCGCGACGGACGATGATCTCATTCGCACCCTCGTTCAGATCGACGTTGACGGCCAGATCTCCCCACAGCTCCCAACTGCGCAGAGAACTTACAATCTGTTTGCTCTTCTGCCCGTTGACATACACGCTGATGCTCTGCCCGATCGAGTCGGTATCGCCGGCGGCATACCGCAGCACCAGCGCATACTCACCGCTCTTGGGCGTATTGACCGAGAACTTGACCCCCTGCCCGTCATTCTGGAAGCCGGCGGCAAAGCCGCTTCCCGAATACCCGGTGTGGTCGTCGTTGTCCCCCATATTCCCGAGATGCTCAGCCTCCTCCGCCTCATACAGCCAGGAGAGACTGATCTTATCCAGCTTGACATCCAGCACCTCGCCGGTCTCATTCATATAGGTGATGGTGTTTTCGCCCGCCTTGAGCGGCAGACTGACCAGCTTGGTATCCCAGGTGTTCCAGTTCACGGTGGGTGTGAGGACACAGTCGGCCGCCTTTTCATCCCCGGCATAGACCGCAACGGTCTGAGAGGCGCTGCCGCCGTTGGTATAGCGGAGCCGCACGCCATAATCTCCGTCGGTCGGCACGGTCACAGTAAAGGCCACCGCGCCCCCCCGGCCAAGATAATCCACATACCCGTCGGCAGAATAATCGTCCGCATCGCTGCCGATCGGCGCGGAGGCGCGCTTTGCCTCCTCCGCCTCATACACCTCCTGCATCGCGGGAGGGTCCGCCGTATCTTCCGCCGCTTTGGCGGAGTCGGCTTCCGCAGCGCCGGCGCCCGCGGCAGGCAATCCGCAGGACAGGACGATTCCGGCTGTTAAAAAAAGCGCGGTCAGTTTTTTACGCATAATTGATCTCCTTTCTTATTTTCAGAATGAAAAGCCTTCCGAAAAAGCCCGCCTTCCCCTTTCCTGCCGACGGCAGAGAAACGGAAAGATTATCACATTGACATAATAACGTAAATCTTTTAGGATAGAAAGTAGAAAAAATGTTTAAGACACGACAAAAATTGACCTGAAAGAGAGGCACATTACATGCAGGCTTTTTTTGAACTCGCCCGGGACGAGAACACATCCTTTTGCTGCCAAAAATCGACCAACAATGAATGCCGACCGCATTTTCATTCCAATATTGAGATCGCCTTTGTAATCAAGGGAAGCTTTGAAGCCACCGTCAGCGGTCAGACCGCCCTGCTGCATCCGGGAGATCTTTCGGTCGCGTCGAGCTATGAGGTGCACCACTACCGCACGCCAAAGGAATCGGAGATCGAGCTGCTGATTATTCCGACCAACCTGGTAGGGCGTTTCAACCTTCTGGCCCAACACTCGGTTTTCAAAACACCGTTCCTGATCGGGAGCCGGCGTGCCGACGCGATTTATGAGGCTATCCGCCGGCTGGAGGAATTCAACGACACCAGCGACTCGATCATCGTCAAGGGATATCTGTACGCCATACTCGGGTACCTGATCGAACAGCTTGGCCTGCGGGACTATGCCGGGACGGCCGGCGACCTCGGCCCGGTGCGCGACATTTTGATGTATATCGAAGAGCATTATCTGGAGCCGCTGACCGTCACCCAGCTCGCCGCGCACTTCGGCTATAACAAATATTATTTCTCCCGGCTGTTCAACCGCACACTGGGCTGCGGCTTCAACCACTACGTCAACACCATCCGGGCGCGGCACGCGGCCTCCCTGATTCACAACAGCGATCTCTCAATCACCGAGATCGGGTTCGCCTCCGGATTCAACAACGCCCGCACCTTTGCCCGCGCCTTCCAGACCCTGTATGGTGTGACGGCGCTGGAATATAAACGGGGCCGCATCCCGCCCTCTGATATGGATAAGGAGGTCATCAAATTCCGCGCGTTGAAAGAGGATCCCTCCAAGCCGGGAAAACACTGATCCGCCGTGGAAACACGCCCCCTTTTCTTTTGCGATACGCTCCGGCAAAGCGCCGGAGCAGGAGTGGAGGCACATCAAAAAACGCCGTGGGAATTTACATCCCACGGCGTTTTTTCAAAGCATATATTGCACATATTTCCGGTTTCACACGACTGACCCGGACGGGAATTCCACAGTAATCTCGGTTCCGGCGCCTTCACTGCTTTTCAGGAAAATCTCAGCTCTGTGCTGACGGGCAATGTGCTTGACGATCGCGAGGCCGAGCCCGGTGCCGCCCGTCTCCTTCGAACGGCTTTTGTCCACCCGGTAGAACCGCTCAAACACACGGCGCTGATACTTCTGCGGGATACCGATACCGGTATCCGAGACGATCAGCCGACCCGATTCCACCCGAAGGGTAACGCTGCCGCCCGGCTTATTATACCGGATGGCGTTGTCGGCAAGGTTATATACAAGTTCGCCCAGCATACTCCGACTGCCATGAACCAGAGACGGCTCCCCCTCAACCAACATCTGTACCCCATGCTGCTCGGCCGAGTGGGCAAGAATTCCGGCACAGTCCCGCGCCACTTCCAGAAGGTCGACCGGCGCAAATACGTCGGCCTGCGGCATCTCGTCCAGCTCAGACAGGCGGATGATGTCGCTGATGAGGGTCAAAAGCCGTCCGGCCTCCTTGTGAATCCGAGCCGCAAAGCCCGCCACGTCCTCCGATTTGGCCATGCCGTTCTCAATCATCTCGGCATAGCCGGAGATGGAGGTCAGCGGGGTTTTCAACTCATGAGAAACATTGGCGGTAAACTCCTGCTTCATTTTTTCGATCTGCACCTTTTCGGTCACATCCAGCAGGAAACAGATAACCCCCATCTGCTGAATATCGGTTCGGGCCGGGCCGGCCATAACCTGCAGCTTACGGCCGTTCAGACCGACCGTAACCGACACGCTTTCTCCCCCGAAGGCCCGCTCGACGGCGTCGAGGATCTCCCGGTTCCGGATAAAGTACAGGATATTGCGGCCGGCCTCCGTCTCTCTGTCGGCACAACCCAGATACTCCTTTGCACTGCGGTTGAGCATAAGCACCTGCCGGTCGCTGCCCAGAACGATCAATCCTTCGGACATGCTCTCCATAATCGCGGTCAGCTTTTCCTGTTCGTCGGCAAGCGCTTTGAGCTGGCTGCGGTTTTCCGCGCGCTGAGACTGGATCTTCTCCACAAACGGCGCCAACTCGGGGTAAATCCTTTTCTCCTCCCCCACGGGATCGAGGTCGTCGAGCGTCTCGGCCAGCCGATTGATCGGCCGGATGAGACTGCGGGTCAGGAAAACCGCCAGAAGAACCGACAGCAGCAATAGTCCGACAAACAGAAAGATCAGCGCCGGATAGGCGCCGCTCAGGGTTTCAAGCGCGTTAGCTGCCTCAATGGAGACGCGCAGCACCCGACCATCGTCCAGTCGGACGGCGGCATAATACTCATTGGTCATGTTGGTGGCCGAGCGGCGCACATCCTGCCCCGCTCCGGTCGACAGAGCTGCGGCGACCTCCGGCCGGTCGGCGTGATTTTCCATCGCCGCGGCGTCGGCCACGCTGTCGAACAGAACATATCCGTCCGGATCAATCAGCGTCACCCGCAGATTTTCGGAAAACCGCCGTAGCTCCTCCGGCCGGTCGAGACCGTCATACGCCTCGGCAATCAGGGAGGCGCTGCCGGCGAGATCGTTTTGCACACGGGTCTGCAGCCGACTGTTAAAGATAAAAATAGTGAGCGCAGCGGTCAGAACCGCCGCCACCACACCCATAAAAAACAGATGGCCGGTAATTTTCTCCTCCATAAACCGTCACCTCACTTTCAACTGAAAAAGCGCCCTTTTTTCGGAGAGAAGGAAGGTCCGGGCTTCCCTCCGCCCGGCAGTCCGCTCCCGCGCAAAATCCAGCCCTTGACCACCGAACCGCCAAGCAGAGCACCGCGGACCGGATCGCCGGAAAACAACCGCGCGCCTAAAGGGTTAATCCTCCGACCAGGAAAAATATCCCCGCTGAAAAAAGCACAGCGCGGCCCGCATTTTGCAGACCGCCCGTTGCGCTTGGTATTCCGGGTCACCGGATCGGCCGGAGAGGTCAACCGCTGATTTTATATCCGACGTTTCGAACCGTCTTAATCAGCGCACCGCAGTCGCCGAGTTTTTGACGAAGCGTCTTGATGTGCATATCGACCGTGCGGCTCTCCCCTTCATAATCAAAGCCCCAGACCTTATCCATGATCTTTTCGCGGCTGAGGACAATTTCTTTATTCAGCATCAGGAATTTCAGCAGCTCATACTCCTTATAGGTCAGCTCGCAAGGCGTGCCGTCGGCCGAGACCGTATGAGCCAGGTCGTCCAGCACCACCCCGCCGACCGCATACGCGCCGCTCTGTCCCGCACTGGCCGTGCGGCGCAGCAGCGCCTTCACGCGGGAGACGAATTCCATCACGCCAAAGGGCTTGGTTATGTAATCGTCGGCCCCGGTGTCGAGGCCGCGGACGGTGTCCATTTCGGTCGTTTTTGCGGTAACCATCATGACCGGAAGATCAGCCGTCTCACTTCTTTCGCGCAGGGTACGGAGAATCTGCAGCCCATCCTCCCCCGGCAGCATGATGTCCAGCAACAGCAGCGCCGGGCGCTCCCGCTTCAGAGCCGGATACAGATCAGCCGCCGTGGAAAACTCCTCCACCTCAAACCCACTGTTGGTCAGCGCATAGCTTTCCATTTCGCGGATATCAGCGTCGTCCTCGACAATATAGATTTTCATAAAGCACTCCGCCCCTCCTCTTCATCCCAACGTCGGGCGCTACTGCAAAAAACGCCACTTTTTTAAAACTCCGATTATTTTTCCTTGCCGTGCTGTCCCGTGATCGAGAAAATTACCCAGCCGGCGATGTTGACGGCATGATCTCCGATCCGTTCGAAATATTTCGCCACCATCAAAAGGTCGATGGCCTGCTCGCTCAAGGCGGCGTCCCCCCGGATCATGCCGACAATGTCGTCCTTGACCCGGTTGAAGAGGCTGTCCACCACATCGTCGCTTTCACAGACCGAAACGGCCAGCTCCTTATCCTTCCGCACAAAGGCTTCCACGCTGCCGGTCACCATCTTGATAGTCGCCTCCGCCATTTTGGGGACGAGATCGAGGTTTTCTGCCTGTCCCCGCCCTGCCATGGCCATGGCCAGTTCGGTGATGTCGGCCGCCTGGTCACCGATCCGCTCCATATCGGTAATCATCTTGAGTGCGGAAGAAACCAGCCGCAAATCAGAGGCCACCGGCTGCTCGTGCAGCAGCAGCTTAAAGCAGCGCTGCTCGATATCTTTTTCAAGTTCGTCGATTTCGCTGTCAGCCTCGAGCGCCAGTTCCGCCGCCGCGGGATCCTGTCCGGTCAGCGCCTTTGTGGCAAAACGGATCGCATCCTCGATCCGCGCGCCCATACGGGTCAGCTCGATTCCAAGCTCCTCCAACTGTTTGTCAAATCGGTTGCGCATTTATCCAAACCTCCCGGTAATATAATCCTCGCACCGCTTATCCCGCGGCATGGAGAAAAGTGCGTCGGTTTCGTTGTATTCGACCATCTCGCCAAGGAGGAAAAAGGCGGTTTTGTCCGAGATCCGGGCAGCCTGCTGCATATTATGGGTCACCATGACAATAGTATAATCCTTTTTCAGCTCGGTTGCAAGATCCTCGATTTTCGAGGTCGAAATGGGATCCAGTGCGCTGGTCGGCTCGTCCAGCAGCAACACCTCCGGCTCAACCGCAAGGGATCGGGCAATGCACAACCGCTGCTGCTGCCCGCCCGAAAGACCGAGCGCGCTCTTTTTCAGGCGATCTTTAACCTCATCCCAGATGGCGGCGCTCCGCAGGGACTTTTCCACGATTTCATCCAGCTTGATTCGGGAATGAATTCCGTGGGTTCGGGGACCGAACGCGATGTTGTCATAAATGCTCATCGGAAAAGGGTTCGGTTTCTGAAAAACCATGCCCACCCGTTTGCGCAGCAAATTCGTATCATACCCGCTGTAGATATCCTCCCCGTCCAAAGTGATCTTTCCGGTGATGCGGCAGCCCTCCACCAAATCATTCATCCGGTTGAGGCTTTTCAGCAGGGTGGATTTTCCACAGCCCGACGGGCCGATAAAAGCGGTAATCTGGTTCGGTTCAATTTCTAAGTTTATGGTTTTCAGGGCTTGAAAATTCCCGTAATACAGATCGAGATTTTGTATACTGATCTTGGACACGGGCGTCACCTCCTGGTAATTTTTCGGGCGATTACCGCCGACAGAGTATTGAGAAGCAGCACAACCAGCAGGGTTACCACCGCGGTGGCATAGGCCTCGCCCGTATGCAGCGCCTCGCGCGAGAGCTGGTACATATGCACGGCCAGCGTCCGGCCGGAGGAAAGCAGGTTGTCCGGGATTTCGGCCACTGTGCCGGCCGTGAAAATCAGGGCGGCCGTCTCTCCGATGACCCGGCCGACCGCGAGGATGACACCGGCCAGGATGCCCGGCACGGCCGAGGGCAGCACAATCTTAAACACGGTGCGCAGCCGGCCGGCGCCAAGGCCGAAGCTCCCCTCCCGATAAGAATCGGGAACGGCCTGCAGCGCCTCCTCGGTCGTGCGCATAATCAGGGGCAGGATCATAATCGACATGGTCAGCGCACCCGCCAGAATCGAATAACCGAGATGCAGCGTGGTGACAAAAAAGATCATGCCGAAGATACCGTACACGATCGACGGGATACCCGACAAAGTCTCTGCCGTCATGCGAATGACCGAAACGAACTTGTTGCCGCGACCGGCGTACTCGACCAGATAAATGGCCGAGAAAATCCCGAGCGGTCCCGCGATCAGAAGGGAGAGTACCGCCATAATCAGGGTGTTGATAATCGACGGCAGCATGGAAACATTCTCCGACGTATAGGTGAGGGAGAACAGGCTGGGTTTTAAGTTGGGAATCCCGTTGATTAAAATGTACGCAATGATAAAGAGAAGCGCCGCGGCCGTCACGGCCGCCGCCAGAACAACCAGAATATGCAGCACCAGAGAGAGCGGCGACCGTTTGTATTCCCGCAGCCGGTCCCGCAGCGTCCTTTTGTTAATCGTTTGGAGCGCTGTTTCGTCCTCCTTTCCCGGCTTTTCGGGAAGGGGATTCTTTTTTTCAAGTACTTCCATGAATATAACCATACCTTTCCGGTGTGCTGAAGGGGTCAGACCTTCTTGCGTCTGAGCACCGACAGCAGCAGGTTGATCATCAGGATAAAGACAAAGAGCACCACCGCCGTGGCGATCAGCGCCTCTCTGTGCAGGTCGGCGGCATAGCCCATCTCCTGCACGATGTTGGCGGTGAGGGTTCGCACGCCCTTGAGCAGGCCCTTGGGCATGCGGGGCTGGTTGCCGGCCACCATGACGACGGCCATTGTCTCTCCGATGGCGCGCCCGATGCCGAGAACGATCCCGGCCATGATGCCGGATTTGGCCGCCGGAAGCGTGGCGGAAAAGACGCTCCGCTCATGGGTTGCGCCGAGTGCCAGCGCTCCCTCGTAATAGCTGTCAGGAACGGCACGGATGGCTGACTCGCTTACTTCGATAATGGTCGGCAGAATCATAATGCCAAGCAGAACCGAAGCGGTCAGGATGCTGCTGCCGTTCCCACCGAAATGGTCGCGCACAAACGGGACCAGCAGCATTAGTCCGAAAAAGCCGTAAATCACCGACGGGATACCGGCCAAAAGCCCGATCGCGGGTTTTAAAAACCTATAAACACCCCGGGGACAGAAACGCGCCATGTATACAGCCGCGAGAAGTCCCAGGGGAACACCGACAACGATGGCCCCCGCCGTGACGTAAACGCTGCCGAGAATCATGGGGAGAATTCCATAACTGGCGGGGGTATCGGTCGGCGCCCATTTGGTGCCTCCGAGAAAATTGAAAAGTCCGATTTTCGCCATTGCGGGCACGCCGTTGACAAACAGGAAAACGCAGATCAGCGCCACCGAAAGAACGCTTGCCAGCGCCGCAATAAAAAAGACCAGCCGCATGGCGCCTTCTTTAAATTTTGTCTTGGTCAAACTACTATTCATCCCTTCCGCAAATCGGAGCAGGTGCCGCCCTTTCATGATTGCGGTTACAAGCGTCCGCAATGTCGTCGGCAGCCTTGCGCGCTCCCTCCGGATACAAATCCGGGGCGACAGGTCTTCCCATCGCCCCCGATTTGGCCTTTGTGTATAAAAACTTTGATTGGGAGGGTTTGTTTAGCCGATCTCGTCCCAGGCCTCAGCCTCGCCCTTGAAGATTTTCGCGATCTGATCTTTGGTCAGATCCTCGGTCGGGTTGTCGTTGTTTACAATCACCGCGATGCCGTCCATGGCGATCTTGGTCTCGGTCAGGGTCGCTTTTTCGCTGTCCTTGAGCGCGCGGGAGGCCATGCCGATGTCGCAGGTACCGGACGCAGCGGCCGAAATTCCAGCGGAGGAATCCAGGGTCTGAATCTCAATCGTTGCGTTGGTGTTGACGGTGAGATATGCTTCTTTCAGCTTCTCCATGACCGGAGAGACGGAGGAGGAACCGACGATGACGATTTTGCCCGAAGGCTTGCTGCCCGCATAAGGCTCCGTCGCATCCAGCGCAACACAGCCGTTGGCTTCAACCACCTTTTGACCGTCGGTGCTCAGAATGTAATCTACAAAATCCTGCGCAACCTCCGACAGGTTTTCTTTGGTCGCGATGTTGAACGGGCGGGCAAGGATGTAGCTGCCATCCTTAATGCTGGAAGCGGAGGGAGCCACGCCGCCGACCTTCGCGGCCTTAACCGTATCGTTCAGCGAACCAAGAGAGATGTAGCCGATGGCGTATTCATTGCTGGCAACGCTGCTCATAACCGCCTGGGTTCCGTCGATGATGACCGCCTCGTCAGTGGTGTTGTCGGTCTTGTTCCCGTCCGCGTCCTTGGTCTGGACTCCGGTCAGCTCAATAAAAGCATCGCGGGTGCCCGAGCCCTCTTCGCGGGAGATCACGGTGATCGCCTTGGTCGCATCAAATTTTGCGGCTGTATCGGTCGAACCTGTGCCCGATGCGGTAGAAGTGGTGTTGTTATTGTTGCCGCACGCGGCAAACGAAAATACCATTACCATGACAAGAAGAATCGCTGTTACTTTTTTCATAATTCTTTTTCCTCACTTTCCGGCACTATCGTAATCCATATTTGTAAAATCGTGAACGGTCAATTTGTAAAATCGACGTAAAACGCAAAAACGGCCGCTTTACAAAAAGAGAGGGGACGGTTTTTCGGCCCGGCGCAGAGAGTCGGGCGGCGGCCGCAGCCACGGTTCGGCGCCTTGCCGTACGCGGGGCACGGCAACCGAAATTTGCGGCTGCAAAAAATACCAGCCGCCAGGGAATTCTCTTATTTCACTTTGATTTGGCCGGTATTTTTATTGCTCCGCAATAAAAACAGGATTTAATCGCCGTCCCCCTCCTCATGCTTTCGCATGACAACCGGGGGACAGGGCTGCAAAAAATACCAGCCGCCAAGGAATTCTCTTATTTTACTTTGATTTGGCCGGTATTTTTATTGCTCCGCAATAAAAACAGGATTTAAACGCCGTCCCCCTCCTCATGCTTTCGCATGACAACCGGGGGACAGGGCTGCAAAAAATACCAGCCGCCAGGGAATTCTCTTATTTCACTTTGATTTGGCCGGTATTTTTATTGCTCCGCAATAAAAACAGGATTTAAACGCCGCCCCCCTCCTCATGCTTTCGCATGACAACCGGGGGACAGGGCTGCAAAAAATACCAGCCGCCAAGGAATTCTCTTATTTTACTTTGATTTGGCCGGTATTTTTATTGCTCCGCAATAAAAACAGGATTTAAACGCCGTCCCCCTCCTCATGCTTTCGCATGACAACCGGGGGACAGGGCTGCAAAAAATACCAGCCGCCAAGGTGTTCTCTTATTTCACTTTGATTTGGCCGGTATTTTTTATTATGCGCAGCTTTCCGGCATATTTGTCCCGTCTGCCTCGATATATTTAAATGAAACAAATCTTCGGCTACGGCAACGCGCTTGGCCGCGCCGACCATATACCGGTAAAAGGAGTTTGCTTTTGAAAAATAAATTATTTTTAAAAAACGCCGCTACCCTCACCCTGACCTCCTTCATCATCCGGGGGATCGGCATTCTCTTCCGCATTTATATGGCCGCCCAGCTCGGCGCCGAAGGAATGGGATTGTATCAACTGGTATTTTCCATCTACACCCTTGCGGCGGCGGCGGGATCCGGTCTGCCGGCGGCGGTAACCGCCAGAATCTCGGCCACATCCGACAACCGCAGCCGCTTTCGCCCGCTGCTCTTCGCCATGCTTTCCTCCGCCGGCGTACTGAGTCTTTCGGGCATCGCCTTCTTTTTAGGCGCCGACACTGTCTCGACCCTGCTGATCGCCGACCCGAGGACGGCGCTCTCCCTGAAAATTCTCTGCTTCAGCCTGCCGTTCATGGGCATGTCGGCCTGCATGCGCGGCTATTTCATCGCCGAGCATAACACCGTCATCCCTTCCGCGGCTCAGATTTTTGAACAGCTTGTCCGAATCGGCGTCATCGTCTCCATGCTGACCTTTTTCGGCAGTGCCGATCTCGAGACGGCCTGCGCCGCCGTTTTATTCGGCGACAGTGTAGCCGAATTCTGCTCTTTCCTGTTTTTCCTGGTGGCCATGTCGGTTTCGATCCACAAAAAGCCGGCCGGCGGCAGGCTTTCCCCCTATCGTCGGGAGATGGTGGCCGCCTCCGCCCCGATCACGGGCAGCCGGTATCTGTCCACCCTGCTCCATTCAGCCGAAAATATGATTATCCCCGCCTGTCTGGCGGCCGGGCTCGCCACCTCCGAAGCGGCCGTCTCGGAGTTTGGGATGCTGAAAGGCATGGCCATGCCACTGCTCTTTTTCCCCGCTTCCTTTCTGGGGGCGCTGTCCACCCTCCTCCTGCCTGAAATTTCAGAGGCTACCGCCACCGGCAACCGGCAGAAGGTCAAAAGCGCCGCAGCCGGCGCGATTGGGATTACGCTGATTGCCTCCATCCCGATCATGGCGGTTTTCTGGACCTTCGGGAAAGATATCGCCCTACTGGTCTACGGCAGCGAAGGGGTCGGGAAAATCATGGTCGCGCTGGCGCCCATTGTGCCTTTCATGTATCTGGAGAGCGTCTGCGACGGGATTCTAAAGGGACTGACCCAACAAAAGCATTCCTTGCTGTACAATATGATCGACTCCTCCGCGCGGATCGCCGCTATATTCCTGTTCGTCCCGAAATACGGTATGACCGGCTTTTTGTGGATCATGATTTTCAGCAATATCTTTACCTCATCCATGAATATACGCCGTCTGCTGAAGGTCGCCGGGTTGCGTCTGCCCCTTTTCCGGTTCGTCTTTCTGCCGCTCGGCCTGGCCGGGACAGGCGTACTGCTCTCCAGATTGCTCTGCCGTCCGCTTCCGGCCGGATGGATCGCCCTCGGCGGCCAGATCGCGGTCACCGCCGCCGTGTACTTTGGGCTGATTTTCCTGTTCTGCCGGCGGCGGGGCGGCGTCAGCACCCTGTGGAAAATGTAAGTTTACCGCAAAAAAGAGAATCAACAAAACCGGCGCCTTTTTAAGACGCCGGTTTTGTTCTGCCGATGAAATGCGAAGAAATCTGCCGTCCGGTCACTCAACCGCACGGCGGCGGACATGCTCCCGCACGAGCAGGGGGCTTATATCTATGCGGCAAAGATCGCCGGGCTTGACCTGCGCCCCGGTAACGTCAAGAACCGCATTATTCTCACAGATATGGCCGATGGTCGAAAACCGCCGGCCGCCGATCTCCGCCGCAAAGGGTTGCCGGCGGCGCAAAAACCCGGAGAGCGCCTGCCGTATCTGACGAAGGCAGGCTTTTCCACCGGCAATATCCGGTGCCGGCGCGAGGCCAAATCCGTCATAATGCCCGACCGGGATCACGGCGGCCGTTAGCTCTCTCCGGGCGGTAAAATGGCCGAGATATCCGACCGTTTCCCCCTTACGCAGCCGAAAAACCGTCCCCACCTCTGTTTGCAGATATCCGGCCCGGACCAGCCCGGTATCGGCCGGACCGGCCACCCGACCGGTCAAAGCCGATCCAATCCGCACGCAGTCGAGCAGGCAGTCCGGCAGGTGAAAAGCGGCGGCCGACCCCGCCGCATGCACCAGGCCGGGGTCTATTCCTCTTTCGCGCAGGGCCGAAACGGCCCCAAGAAAAGACGCCATCTGCCGCCGGGCCATTCGAGCATCCAGCGGCGCGGCAAAGTGCGTATAAATGCCGGTACAGCAAATATGGGGAGGGTATGCAAAAACCTCCGACATGCCGGCGACGTCCGACGGGGCGTACCCGCCCCGTCCCATGCCGGTGTTGATATACAGGTGGGCCCGTCCGTGCAAGCCGCACGCCTTGGCCGCGGCGAACAAACATGCCGCCCCCTCGCGCGAGGCGACGGTGGCCGTGCCGTCCAGGGCAAGAATCCGCAGGGCGGTCGCTTCGCTCTCGACCGGGGAAAGAACCAACGTTTCCTCTGAAAAGCCGGCCTGCCGCAGCTCAGCAAGCTCATCGGCATCATACACCGCAAAGCGACTGATGCCGCCCTCCCGCACAAGGCCGGCGAGGAATGGGATACCAAACCCGTAGCCGCCGCATTTGATCACCGCCATAACCCGATCTCCGAACCGGGATCGGACGACCGCAATGTTCCGCCGGATTGCCGCTTTGGACAAAAGGTACTCGGTCATCTTAAAACACCCCTTTTCAATTCTTTTCATCAACCTTTTTCAGTACGGCACAGACAATACAGTCGGGATATCCCGCGCCGCTCTTCCGGGCAGACCATCCGCACACCGGGAATCCACAACATCCCCGTTTTTTAAGACTTTGCGCAGAAAACGCAGGAAACCCTGGCTGTTTCGTCTATCCGTTGAGGCCTCTCTGCTCGGGCTTGGCGGCCGCACACCCGCCCCTTGCACAGCTATCCCGCCCGGCTGTTCACCCGGTACTGCCCGGGAGAAAGACCGAACCGGTGTCCGAACAGCCGGATGAAATACTGCCCATCCGCATACCCGGCGGCCGCGCCGACCGCGCGGACAGGCAGGTCGGTCTGCCGCAACAGTTCGCAGGCATAGTTCAGCCGGGCGAAAATCATATATTCCTGCGGCGACATGCCGGTCACCTCCCGAAAAAGCTTGCGAAAATGGCTGACGCTCATATGCTCGGCATCGGCCAGATCCTGCACACTGACCGGGACGGAGAGGTCGTCGTGAATGACGTTCAGCGCCCGGCTGACCCGGGAAAAATCCCGCGGCGCGTCGGTCGACTGGCCGGACAGATAGCGGCCTGTCCGCACAAGCAAAGCCTCCCCCTTGGCGGCGGCCTCCAGAACAAAAAAAGCATCGCGGCGCAAAAACGCGCGGAAGAGGCTGCGGAACGCTTCGCACAGGCCCTCGTGATTTCCGGGCGTCAGGATCCGGCCGGGCGTGATGCCGCAGCTTTGCAGCAGCGCGGCCGCATAACCGCCCGAAAAATGCATCCAATAGTATTCAAGCGGCTCGCCGCCCGGACTGAAATACGCAAACGGCTCGTCCGGGGGAAAAACGAACAGCTCTCCCGCCCGCATCAGGCGGCTTGTATGAGGTCGCCGAATTTCCAGGCTGCCGCGCACAAGGTAGAAGAGGTAATAGTCCCGGCGAAGAGAAGCCACCCGAACCTCCTCAAAAAAGCAATGATAACCGGTGCAGTTCACAACAAACGGCGAATCCAACACCGCAAAATTGTTGTCCGTATCCGACAGCACACGGTAATAGGATTTATTTGCCATGCTTCCACGTCCTTAAAAAGCGATTTGTCCACCTTGTCAGTCGAAAAATACAGTGTATTTCCTCCGGTTCCATTATATAATCAGATTGTGCAAACCGCAATATATTTTTATTGCGGGGCAAAAAAACACGATTTAAACGCCTTCCCTCTTGCCATGCTTTCGCATGACACCGGGGGACACATCGGTAAAAAACGGAGGAATGGCTTTGCAAAAACCGCAAATTGTCAATATCGTCAACTTTATCCGGGGATACGACCCGCGCACATCGGACGATTTGGCCGAGCCGGTGCGCCGTCAGCTCTCTCTGCTGGAGCGGCACCAACTGAAGGGGACCTTCCTGTTGCAATACGACGCCCTGCTCGGGACGGCCTTTACCAACCCGCTGCAGGCGGCCGATCCCAACCGGATCGAAATCGGCGTCTGGTTTGAAATCGTACAACCCTTAGCGGAAAAAGCCGGCATTCCCTGGACCGGGCGGTACGCCTGGGACTGGCATGCGAGGCACGCCTTTTCGGCCGGGTACACGCCAAAAGAGCGAGAGCGGATGGTCGATGTGCTGTTCGAGGATTTCAAAGCCGTCTTCGGCTTTTATCCGAAATCCTTCGGAAGCTGGGTCTTTGACGCGCACACCCTCGCCTACGCGAGCGGGAAATACGGCCTCGACGCGGCCTGCAACTGCAAGGATCAGTGGGGCACTGACGGCTACACCCTCTGGGGCGGGTACTACGGACAAGGCTATTATCCCAGCCGGTGCAACGTCTTCTGCCCGGCGCAAAAACGGGAGGAGCAGATCGACGTCCCGGTTTTCCGGATGCTTGGCTCCGACCCGGTGGCGCAGTACGACCTCGGCGTGGCGGAGAATCTGGAAAACAGCGTCGCCGTGCAAGGGGTGGTCACTCTCGAGCCGGTCTACTGCGGAGAGGCAGGCGGGGGCGGCGTCCCTGCCTGGACCGACTGGTATTTTGCACAGAATTTCAGCGGTAACTGTCTGACCTTCGGCTACACCCAGGCCGGGCAGGAGAACAGCTTCGGCTGGCCGGCGATGGCCGCCGGGCTTTCCGATCAGCTTGAAAAAATCGCCGAATGGCAGAAAAACGGCCGCCTTTCTGCCGAAACACTGGGGGAGACCGGGCGCTGGTACAAGCAAACATTTTCCGCCACCCCGCCGTCGACCATTGTGGCTGAAACCGACTGGAAAAACACAGGGAAACAGTCGGTCTGGTTCAACTGCCGGCGGTATCGCATCAACCTCTATGCCGAGGGCGGACGGTTCTGGATCCGCGATCTTCATCTTTTTGACGGGGGATACGCTGAGCGCTATCTGGACGCGGTCTGCGACTCGGACAAGATTACCTATGACAATCTGCCGGTCGCCGATGGCAGCCGGTTTTCCGGCCACGGCGTCCGCGGCGGACTGTACCCGTCGGCCGCGCGGGGAGAGGACGGCGGTCTGCCCTATACCGAAATGCAATATGCAGAAGCGGGCGGCACGGCGGTGGTTACCTTCTCCGGCACGCCCTGCGGCGAGGTGGTCTTCACCCTGACCGAAGAAGGGGTCAGCATCACCAAAACCGGGGCGGCTCCGCTCTATCTGACCCTGCGCGGCGACCGAACGGCGGACGGCTTCCCGGATATTCATATAGAGGGGGCGGATACCCTTTGCTACACCTACCGCACCTATCCCTATCTTGTCCGCTTTGCCGGCGCGTTCGCCGAAACCGTCACCGATCATACCGGGGAGACCTTTACGCTCTGCTGCCCCGGAGAAACCAAAATTCTTTTCCCGGCGAAAATTTCCAGCAAAAAGGAGGAAACGACCCAATGAACATCCGGAAAACCCTTGCACTTGCTTTAACCGCCACCCTTTCCTTCACCCTGCTCGCGCCACTTGCCGCTTTGCCGGCCGCGGCCGGCAGCGCCGATCCCTGGAGAGAGGACGCCGACTGGCCCGAGTTGACCGCACGCAGCGCGCTCTCTCCCGGACAGACCTATTTCACCCACAAGGAGTGGACGGGAGAGGTAAACAGCACCGACATAAACGGCAACCCGGTGCGGCAGTCGGACGTTTATCAGGTCAACCGCGAAGATCACTCGACCGACACACTCTCCTACACCGACGTGGAGTCGGCCCGGCTCGGCGCGATCAACTACGACCAGAGCCTTTCCCCCTACTATCGGCTGCTGACCGGCGAGGGAGAGGACTGGGAGCTGACCGTATACAAGAGTCTGGCCGAAGCCGACGCGGACGGCATATCCAAGGAATTCTATAAGACCGATTACACCGGGGTGGCGGAGAATCCCTACCACGGCACCGGGGATGTATCCGTCTGGCCGAACGTCAACTATGCCTGTGGATGGAGAAGCGTGACCCTCCCCGCCTCGTGGCAGTCACAGGGCTTTGACTTCCCCGCCTATGCCAACACGCAGGACGCCTGGGCCGGACAGTACGGAAACGAGGGCAGCGGGGACGTGAAATATGCGGCTCCCATCGCCCCAACGGTCACCAACCCGGTCGGATTTTACCGAAAAACCTTCGATGTGGATTCCGACTGGCTGAAAAACGGCAAAAAGGTCTACGTCACCTTCGAAGGGGTCGAGTCGGCCATGTACCTTTATGTCAATGGGCACGAGGTCGGCTACAGCGAGGATATGTACGACGCGGCGACCTTCGACCTCACCCCCTTCCTGACCGCGGACGGCAAGGACAATCTGCTGGCCGTGCGGGTACATCGCTGGAGCGACGGAAGCTGGCTTGAGGAGCAGGATGCCCTCCGATTGGGCGGAATTTTCCGGGATGTTTACCTCACCGCGACGCCGGCTGTACATATCCGGGACTATAAGGTAGAGACCGATCTCGACGACGCCTTTACCGACGCCGAGCTGAAGCTGTCAGTCGATGTGAACAACCAGAGCACCGGCGCCGCAGAAAACTTCGGCGTGGACGTAAAACTCTTCGATGCGGCGGGTGAAAACCTTTTTGCCGCCGACCCGCTGCGGAAAGACGCGGCGAAGATCTCCTCCGGCGGGGAGGTCAGCGTGGATTTCAGCCGCGCGGTGAAAGCGCCACGCCTCTGGTCGGACGAGGATCCGTATTTGTACACCCTGGTGATTTCTCTCTATGACAAGGCGACGGGTAAGCTGTTTGAGTCCGTTTCCCAGCAGCTCGGCTTCCGGGAGATCACCTTTACAAAAACCGAGGTGGATCAAAACTACAACCGCACCACCACGGATTACCAGCAGATCCTCATCAACGGCAAGCCTCTGATTTTCAAAGGGACCAACCGGCACGACATTGATCCCGAGAAGGGCAAATATGTCTCCCGCGAGCTGTGTGAGACCGATTTGCTCCTGATGAAGCAGAACAATCTCAACGCGGTGCGGACCGCCCATTATTCAAACGATCCGTATTTGTATTACCTCTGCGACAAATACGGCCTCTTTGTCATGGCCGAAACCAGTATGGAAACCCATCCCATCGCCGGCTCGACCATTCAGGTGAACGGACAGACGGTGGATACGGTAGGATACCACTTTACCGAAACCTATAACGACCGCACCCGGTATAATGTGGAGCGGCATAAAAATATCACCTCGGTGGTCATGTGGTCGCTCGGGAACGAGGCCGGAAATTCCCCCTATACCCGGATGTTTGAAAAATCCATTCCGGAGATTATCCGTCCGGCCGATTCCACCCGCCCGGTCACCTACCTCCCCCTGGGAACCGAGGGGGGCGTCGACGTCATCAGCGTGATGTACGCCGATGTCGCATATGTCGAGCGACAGGGGCAAAGCGACGACCGTATGCCCTTTGTGCTCAACGAATACTCCCACGCCATGGGCAACGCCACCGGCAATCTGATGGAGTACTGGGACATCATCCGGTCTTACGACAACCTGATGGGCGGCTTTATCTGGGACTGGGTGGATCAGAATTTCTCCAGCCCGATTCCCGCCTCCACCATTCTATCGGCCGACGACGGCCCGATGGAGCTGGACGGCATCCTCTCCGGCAGCCTCCTCACCGACGCCGTGAAAGGGCAGGTGCTGCGGGGCAGCGCGGCCTGGCAAAGCTCGACCGCGCTGAACGCGGCCCTGTCGGGCACGTCCCCCTTTACGCTGGAGGCCGAGGTCAGACAGACCGAGTCGACCGGCCTCAACGTCCTGCTTTCCAAAGGCGACCGGCAGCTCGGGCTACGGGCCGATCCGTATAACGGCGGCATTGTGCTCCGCTTTTTTGTATACACCGAGGCGGGCTCGTGGGTGCAGAATGAATATGCTGCGCCCGAAGGCTGGCTGGGAAACTGGCACCATGTGGCCGCCGTTTTTGACGGGGCACGGCTCGCCCTCTATTGCGATGGCGAAGCGCTCTCTCCCATCAGCGGCGATAACGCCGTAACTTCTCCGGTGGCCGCGTCCGACAGCCCATTCGGTGTCGGATACGACGCGGTCAATCCCGACCGCACCGGCGATAATCAATACGCAAGAGTGCGGGTGTATAAAAAGGCGCTCACAGCGGCGGAGGTGCTGGCCCAGTACAACGCCGACGCCGGCGCCGGTGCGTATGCGATCCGGCCGGGCGACGGCAGCGTTCTGCTTTGGCTTGACTTTTCGGACGCGGCCACCCGCCTCGACGATTCGATCTACGACTATTACGCCGAAGCGGGGAGAGAAGATATGGCCGGCCGGTATTACGCCTTCGGCGGCGACTGGGGTGACACGGCCAACCATCAGGATTACTGCAACAACGGGCTGATTTCCTCCGACCGGACGCCCCAGCCCGAGCTGGCAGAGGTCAAGTATGTCTATCAATCCATCTGGTTCACGGCCGACACCGTCTCTCTTTTGCAAAAACAGGTAGAAGTTTACAACGAATATAAATTTGCCGACACCGGCCGGTACGACATCGTCTGGGAGGTGGTGGAGGACGGACAGACCGTCGTGGACAGCGGCCGGCTGGAGACCGTGCTCGCCCCGCAGGAGCGCCGGGCGGTGACCATCCCCTTCACCCTGCCCGAAAATCTCGCGCCCGACGGCGAGTATTTTCTGAATTTCACCGTCACGCTGAAAGAGGCGACCGACTGGGCTGAGGCCGGCGCGATCGTCGCCACAGAACAGTTTGTCCTCCCGGCGACGGTGGAGCATATCGCGTACGATGCGTCGGGCGCGCCGCAACTGCAAACGGCCGAGGCGGGCGGCACCCTGACCCTCTCGGGCGAGGCGTTTACAGCCAGCTTTGATAAGACCACCGGCCTGCTGACCACCTACACCTATCAGGGGAAGCCCCTGCTGACCGCCGGCCCGACACCCAGCTACTGGCGGGCGAGGACGGACAACGACCACGACTCGCTCGATGTCAGGTGGCAGACGGCCGGAGAGGGGATGAAGGTCGCGTCCTTCTCCTGCACGCCATCCCCCGACGGCAAATCGGCCGAGGTGGCGGTTTCCCTCCGGCTGCCGAACGCAAACGACACGGTGCAGAGCATGACCTATACCGTCCGCAGCACGGGAGAGATTACGGTAAAGGCCGATCTCTCGCCCGGCGAGGGTATGGGGCAGATGCTCCGCTACGGAACCGAACTGACCCTGCCGGTCGATTACGACCGGATCACCTACTATGGCAACGGCCCGCAGGAGACCTTCCAGGATCGCAAGCAGGGTGCGGCTGCCGGTGTGTATGAGACGACCGTTTTCGATTCCTATTACCCCTTCGTCCGGCCGCAGGACAGTGGCAACCGCACCGACGTGCGCTTTTTCGCGGTAGAGTCGGACACAGCCGGCCTCGGCCTTATGGTCGTGGGCAGCGAGCCTTTGGAGGCCGGCGCTCTGTACTGGAATGTCGAGGAGCTGTCGACCACCCACACCGACATGAGCAAGCGGCACCCCTATCAGCTATCCAAGCCCAGCCACACGGTGCTGCACGTTGATCTGAGATCCCGCGGCATCGGCTCCAACAGCTGCGGGCCACAGCCGCTGGAGAAATATCTGATGCCGGGCAATCTGCCCTACAGCTACTCATATACCATCGTCCCCTATGAGAAAGGGGAGGATCTGATGACCCGCAGCAAGCAGTGGCGGCAGGCCGACTCCTTTGACCAGGACGCCTTCGACCGGTCCGAGGCTGAGGCGGTCGAGCAGGCGATAGAGGAAATCGGCATTCTCCTCTCTTACAGCCAGCGGGACAGCATTCTCACCGCACGGGCGGCTTATGAGAGGCTGACCGACGCGCAGAAAGCGCTGGTTGAGAACTACGCCGATCTTACCGCGGCCGAGGCGAAGATCAAAACCCTCTACGGCGCGCGCGCTTATATCACCGACCAGAGCGCCAACGGCTTTGACGGGGAAATTACCGATTCCGCCCGAATCTATGCCGACAGCACTGCACCCGGCGGCTATTCGATGTCCGGCTATTTCGCAGTGCCGAACGACGGCAAGGTAAACCGAAGCCTCTCGGGCAAGAATCCCTTTACGCTGGAGGTCTGGGTCAATCCCGCCGATCTTGGGGACGGCAATGTCTTTATTGCCAAGGGCGATACCCAGACAACCATCAAAGCGGACGGCGGCATCCTCCAGTTCTTTGTCCACGGAGAGACCGACCGACAGTGGCATGAGGTGCGCGCCGGCTTCCCGTCCGATTTTCTACCCGGAACCTGGCACCACATCGCCGGCGTGTATACCGGCAGTCAGATCCGGCTCTATGTGGACGGCCGACTGCTTGGCAGCACCGACGTGTCCGACAGCGTGGCAAGCTGTGATTACCCCCTGGCCGTCGGGAGAAGAATGGATTCCGAAACCCACCAGCTCCGCGGCCGGATCGCCGGCGCCTGGGTTTACACCAAGGCGCTGAGCGGGGAGGAAGTTTCCAACCGTTACCAGTCCGGGCTGGGAGAGGCAGCCTCCTCCCTCACGCCGGAGGATAAGAATGTTCTGCTCTGGTACGACATGGGCGTTTACCGCACCGAGGGCGGCTCCGCCGACCCCGGCATTGTGGAACTTCTCCCGGCCGAGGCGGCGGCGGTATCCGGCCGTGCGCCCCTCCTCCCAGAGACAGTCACGGCCGTCCGCGGCACAGGAGAGCACGAGGCCCTTCCGGTCGTCTGGGACGCGGTGGATCCCGCCTCCTATGCCGCGCCCGGAAACTTCACGGTATACGGCAGCGTGGAGGGCTGCGACCTTCGGGCCAGCGTTGCAGTAACCGTCTGGCGACTTGGAGATCTCAACTGCGACGGCATCGTCTCGGTCTCCGACGTGGTGGAGCTTCGCCTGCTGATCGTGGGCGGCGGCGCTGATGATCTGCAAAAACAGCTCGGCGACCTGACCGGGGAGGGGGCGCTGACCGTCTCCGACGTGGTGGAGCTTCGCCAGGCCATTGTGCGACAATAATTTATCCTACCGCAGCCTTTGATGCCCCCGCCAATTGGCATACGATCCGATTATAAAGCACCGTTTTGTGCCATCGGATATGGCAGCAAACACACAAAAACCCGCCGTCGGTTTTTCCCGACGGCGGGTTTTATTTTCCAATGCACAGCGCAGCCTGTCGACTCAGACCGGCTTGCTCTCTTTCTCCTCCAGGAAGATTTTCCGGCTGATGAAGTTCCAGAAGAGCACCACAACGGTGGCGATAATCTTGGCACTCAGTCCGGAGATCGCCCGGCTGATCCCCTCGCCCGCCACACTGCCGAGAAGGTTCTGCACCGCCCCCTCGATATGCGAGACGTCAACCAGCAGCCACATGGCCGCTTCATTGATGCCGAGGCCGATCACGCTGAGTATCACAAAAATAAACATCTCGGTTTTGCGGCTCATGCCGGCTCTGCCCTTGAAAACAAACCGCATCGAGCAAATATAGTTGAAAACAACCGACACGCTGAAGGAAATGATATTGAACACCAAATGCAGATGATCGCCGAACAGCGCCGTCAGCCCGACATAAATGCCGGCGTCGATCAGAAAGGCCAGTCCGCCAACCACGGAAAATTTTAAGAATTGAACAATCAGCTTTTTCATTCGACCCCTTCTTCACGCACAAGACGGGGCGGCCGGCAGCCGGCCGCCCCGTCGTTTTGATCTGAACTTACTTATACAAAGGATGCCGTTCGCAGATTTCAGCCACGCCGGCGCGGATGTAGTCGGCCTTCGCTTCGAAATCCGTGATGGCGAGGGCGATATATTCCGCGATTTTGTCCATATCCGCGGTGTCCAGCCCTCTGGTTGTCGCGGCCGGGGTTCCCACCCGGATGCCGCTCGTGACAAAGGGAGATTCCGGATCGTCCGGCACGGCGTTTTTGTTGACCGTGATGCGTACCTCATCCAAACGGTGCTCCAGCTCCTTGCCGGTGACGCCGGTGCCGCGCAGATCGACCAGGCAGAGGTGGTTGTCGGTTCCGCCCGAAACCAGACGGACCCCCCGGGCAGTGAGGCCGCCGGCCAACGCTTTGGCATTCTCCACCACGCGGCGGGCATAGTCCCTGAACGCAGGCTGCAGCGCCTCTCCAAAACAGACAGCCTTGGCCGCGATGATGTGCATCAGAGGGCCGCCCTGGTTGCCGGGGAAGACCGCTTTGTCGATGGCCTTGGCGTATTCCTCTTTACAAAGGATCATGCCGCCGCGCGGGCCGCGCAGCGTTTTATGCGTCGTCGTAGTAACGATGTCGGCGTATTCCACCGGGTTCTGATGCAAGCCGGCGGCAACCAGCCCGGCAATGTGGGCCATATCGACCATGAAAACCGCGCCGACCTCCTTAGCGATTTCGGCGATTTTGTCAAACCGAATTTCCCGCGCGTAGGCCGAGGCGCCAGCCACAATGAGTTTGGGAGAACAGTCGCGGGCGATCCTCGCCATCTCGTCATAATCAATATATCCGTCGGCGCCGACGCCGTAGGGAACGAAATGGTAGGTTTTGCCCGAGCTGTTGACCGGTGAGCCGTGGGTCAGATGTCCGCCGTGGGCAAGGTTCATGCCCATGACCGTGTCGCCCGGCTGCAGCAGGGCGAAATAGACAGCCTGATTGGCCTGTGCCCCTGAGTGGGGCTGCACGTTGGCATGATCGGCGCCAAACAGCTTGCAGGCGCGGTCGCGGGCGATATTCTCCACCACGTCGACGCAGCCGCAGCCGCCGTAATACCGTTTGCCGGGGTACCCCTCCGCATATTTGTTGGTGAGGACCGAGCCCATGGCCGCCATCACGGCGGGAGAGACAAAATTCTCCGACGCGATCAGTTCAATATTGCGCTGCTGGCGGTCAAGCTCGGCCGCCATGGCCTGTCCAACCTCGTCATCCGCAGCGGCGACAAAGCCGATGGTATCCATGATATCCGAATACATCTTTACCGACATCCTTTCCGTTCGGCCGCCGCAGGGCTTTTTTTGCCCGCGGGGCTTGTTTTCCCGATTCAGATACTGTCATTATACACACATTTCCCGGATTATTCAAGCCTGTTTTCGGGGCGGCAGAAACGGGGGTTTAAACGGGGACACAAATTGGGACTTTAAAATCAGAGAATTGTATAGTATAATAAAGTGATATATTTTATCCCATGTTTTTCATCCCTGGCGACAGGAATCCGGAAAGAAAAATCCGGCCTTTTTTATACCGAACCCCGCTGTTAAAACAGAAAGGAGAGGCGCGTTGTGGGAGTGGCTTACACCCAGTTTTATATCTGGTTTTTGGCGGCGGCGCGCTGGCTGATCCCGGCCATCGCCGTTTTGCTGTCCGTGTTCTGGTACCGGACGCTGGCCGCAAAAAAAGCCCGGCCGACCATCCTCGCCACCCTGGTGGGAGAGGATGGAAAGCGCATGCCTATTACGTTTTGCGAAACCTCCCTGGGCCGCAGGCGCAGCTGCGACATACAGATCAACCTGCCGACCATCTCCCGCGTGAACGCCGTCCTGACGAGGGAGGAAAACGGCCTCTTCCGGGTAAAGGATGTCAGCGGGCACGACAACATCCAAATCGACGGCGCGGCGTTAGAGGACGCCGGCTATATCCGCGCGGGAGAGACTCTGTGCGTTGGGGGTTACCACATGCGGCTGACAAGCCCGAACGCCGATGACCAGCTCGCACTGCGGGACGAGGGGGGACGAAAAAAGCAATCCGGCCGGACAAAGCCGGCGCCGGGCTTCGGCGTGATCGTCCTTCTGCTCAGCCTGTTCACCCTATTGGTCGGGCTGGAGCTCTGCTTAAAATACGCCGAAGGACTGAACATGGCGCTTCCGGCCGCTTTCGGCTTGCTGATCGCGGGGGAGTGGATCTGTTATTTTATCAATTTAGCCGCCGGGGGGAGTATGCGGATCGAAACCCCCGCCTTCTTCCTGACCACGCTGGGCTTTGCCGTCTGTGCCACCACCGCGCCCGAATCGCTGCTGAAAGAGGCGCTGGCCACGGTCGGCGGCATCCTCATTTTCGTTTTGCTGTCTCAGGTGCTGCGCAGCATCCGTCTGACCATGCGGCTGCGGTATGCCGCCGGGATCGGGGTGCTGGCCCTTCTCGGCTTTACGCTGGTGCTGGGAGAAACGATTTTCGGCTCGCGAAACTGGATCGACCTCGGCTTTATCACCATCCAGCCGTCCGAGTTTGCCAAGGTCGCCTTCGTTTTCGCCGGCGCCGCGACCCTCGAGCATCTTCTGACCCGCCGGAATTTCATACTGTTTCTGGGACTGTCGGCCGGCTGCTTCGGCGCTCTGGCGCTGATGAAGGATTTCGGCACAGCCGCCATCTTTTTCGTCACGATGCTGATCCTCATTTTCATGCGGACGGGAGATTTCAAGCTGGTCGGCGCGATCCTGGCCGCGGCGGCGGTCGGCATCGTGCTGCTGGTCAAATTCATGCCCCACATCACCCGCCGGTTTTCGGTCTGGGGACATGTGTGGCAAAACGCTTCCGATACCGGGTACCAGCAGACCCGCACCATGGTGGCCATCGGCAGCGGCGGCCTCCTCGGCACGGGGGGAGGCAACGGCTGGTTGCGTTCGGTCTTTGCCGCTGACACCGATCTTGTCTTCGGCATGGTGTTTGAGGAGTGGGGCGGCATTGTCGCCCTATGCGCCGTATTTATGATCGTCGGATTGGCGCTTTACGCCGTTTGGATGTGCAAGGGTGTGCGGTCGTCTTATTACGCCATCGCCGTAACGGCCGCGGCCGGGATGCTGGTGTTCCAGACCGCCCTCAACATATTCGGTTCGACCGACATCCTGCCCCTGACCGGCGTGACCATGCCTTTCGTCAGCAACGGCGGGTCGAGTATTGTGGCCTCCTGGGGATTGCTGGCCTTTTTTAAGGCGGCCGACCGGCAAATGAACACAAGGCCCGCGCCGGTCCACGCGGATATTTCCTCCTCTTCCGGCCGGATGCGAATGGCCGGACAAAGCGCGGACACCCGGAATGGGCGGGATATCCGCTCAAGCTCCGCCCCGTCCAAGGCGCCGCGGAGAGCACAGTCGAGCGGCCGGCGGCAGAGCCGGGCGTGACCGGTCCGGAGCCGGGCCGCGTATTTTTCATGAAACGAAGAGATTTTCACCCTTTGTATGGCTTTAAGAAAGGCGGGCGAACAGCTTTATGAAACAGATTGCCAGGCGGGCGGTCGCACTGCTTTTGATGCTTCTCGTTTTCATCGGCGGGATGGGCTTTCTCATGGCCAAATTCACGGTCCGCGGGGACGATTGGGCAACCTATCCGACCAACCGGCACCTGTATACCGATGGCAGCCTGGTCAAAGCGGGAGACATCACCGACCGGAACGGTACGGTACTGGCCTCCACCGCCGACGGCAGCCGCTTCTTTGCCGAAAGCTCCTCGGTCCGCAAGGCAACCTTCCACGCGGTGGGCGACCTTTCAGGCAAGGTGGCAACCGGTGTGCACAGCGCCTTTTTAAGCGAGTTGACCGGCTATGATCTTGTGAACGGAGTCTACAGCCGCAAGGGGGAGGGCAACAATATCCAACTGACGCTGGACGCCGACCTCTGCGTGACGGCCATGAACGCTCTCGGCTCCTATTCCGGGACAGTCGGGGTCTACAATTATAAAACCGGCGAGATGCTCTGCATGGTTTCGACCCCGACGACCGACCCCTACACGGTCACGGCAGGGGAGGAGGACGACGGCGGCGGTTTATATGTCAACCGCCTGCTGAGCGGCATCTACGCCCCCGGATCGGTCTTCAAACTGGTGACCGCCACCGCCGCGCTGGACAACATGAGCGACTGCTTCACCCGGCAGTATGCCTGCTCAGGCGGCGTCACAATCGAGGAGGAGTGGGTCAGCTGCCTCGGCCATCACGGCAGCCTGACCCTCGGCGACGCGCTGACCCGCTCCTGCAACGCTTTTTTCGCCCAGATGGCCGTCGACCTCGGCGGCGGGGTGATGACCCGTACGGCGGAGAAGCTGGGTTTCAACAAAGCCTTTTCGGTCGATGGAATACAGTGCGCGACCAGCCGGTACGACGTAACCGACGCGCGGAACATCGACCTCGCCTGGTCGGGCATGGGACAGCAGAACGACATGGTCAACCCATTCCACTACATGGTGCTGATGGGGGCGATCGCCAACGGCGGCCGTCCGGTCAACCCCTATTTTATCGAGAGTATAAAGACCTCCTCCGGCGTTCCGCTGCGATTCGCCCTCTCCCGCAACGGCGGCCGCATGATGAGCGAGGCGACGGCAGGCGAGCTGTCGGACATGATGCGGAACAACGTGCTGTACAACTACGGGGACGGCAATTTCTCCGGTCTGGAGCTTTGCGCCAAGACCGGCACGGCCGAGATCGGGGAGGATTCTCCCCACTCCTGGTTTGTCGGCTTTTCCCGAAGCGAGAGCAAGCCTTATGCCTTTGTCGTCGTGGCGGAGAATGCCGGCTCCGGCATCGGGGCGGCGGCCCGAATCGCAAACAGGGTACTGCAGGCCGCCCCTGCGGCGGAATAGACGAGCATTCCGCCCCTTCGTCCGGAACGAGCCGGACGCCCATTATAAAAAAGATTTTATGAAAGGAATGTGCGCCGATGACCTTTTCCCCTGAGACGCACGCCTTTTCCGACAGCCTATCCGACATCCGGACGGTACGGTCGCTGCTGGAGGAGGCGGGGTTCTCCTTTAAAAAATCACTGGGGCAGAATTTTCTGATCAATCCGAGCGTCTGTCCCCGTATGGCGGAGGCCGCCTGCGGCGAGGTGCGGAACGCTCCGGTCGGCGCGCTGGAAATCGGGCCGGGCGTCGGCGTCCTGACGGCCGAACTTTGCCGCCGGGCCGACAGGGTCGTCGCCGTCGAGCTGGATGAACGGCTGCGTCCGGTGCTTGGGAAAACCCTCGGGGGATTTTCCAATTGCCGGGTCGTTTACGGCGACGCGATGCGGTTGGACCTGCGCCGGCTGATTGCAGAGGAATTCGCCGGAATGGAGGTTGTCGTCTGCGCCAATCTTCCCTACTACATCACCTCGCCGCTGGTCATGCGGCTTCTGGAAAGCCGGCTGCCGGTGCGGTCGGTAACGGTCATGGTGCAAAAGGAGGCGGCCGACCGTCTCTGCGCGCCGGTGGGCAGCCGCGCGGCCGGCGCGGTCACAGCGGCGGTGGCCTATTACGCCGAGCCGGAGCTGCTGTTCGGCGTCTCGGCCGGGTCGTTTCTCCCCGCGCCCAAGGTGGACAGCGCCGTGCTGCGTCTGCGTATCCGTCAGACGCCGCCGGTCAAGCTGGAGGATGAAGCCGCTTTCTTCGCGCTGATCAAAGCGGCCTTCGCCCAGCGGCGCAAAACCCTGGTCAACTCGGTCTCCTCCGCCGGAGGAATCGAGAAAGATATGCTCCTCGCCGCCCTTGCAAAGATCGGCCTTTCCCTCGACGTCCGGGCGGAGAAGCTGACGCTGGCCGAGCTTGCCGCCCTTTCGAACGCGCTGGTACGGGCGTCCGGATCGGAATAACGACGCCATCTGGCAGCCGAGCAAAAAACGCCGTCTCATCCATTTTTATTGCTGAGGAAAGGAGCGTCCCCTCCATGCCGAGAAACAACCCGTATGATCAGGAAATGTCCCCCCGCCGGCAGTTGGTGTCGAATATTTTCTTCGTCCTGATTATCCTTGTGCTGGCCGCTTTTATCCTCTGGGTCATTTTCAGCCAGCCGAAAAATGTCCGCACCGACTTCGACCCCGTGCAGATGACGGTCATTTTTTCGGGGGAGGAGAGCGAGTTCTTCTCCCTGTATGACGCGCTGGACACCCCCTGCGGCATCAGCCCGGCCTTTCTGGAGCATTATCCCACCGCCGCCGCACTGCTGCAAAGGGACGCTTCGATATGGGATGAGCAGAAGCCGTATGTGCAAAGCACGGCGGGCGGTGTCACACTGGCCTACAGCTACACCGGCACGACGGATGAATCCATCGTGACCATGGATGTTCTCGCCTTCCCCGGCCGGATGGAGGGGGAGCGCTATACCCTCTCGGCGCCGCTGCGCTATACAGTGGAGTATAACCGGACGACCGGCGCAATTTCCAAAACCGACCTGCGCACCGACCGCTACCGGCTGAGCTTCTACAGGCTCTCCCTCTCCTTCCGCGCAGTGGGGGAGGCTTCCTGCACCCTTTCCCTCTCCTCGGTCGTCAGCGATCGGGAGGCAGAGGCGGCCGGATTGCCCGGCGGTTTTCGCCTTTCCCCTGAGGGGACGCCGCCCGCGCTGGCCCGGCTGGATGGGACAAGCGAGATTACCGGCTCGATTCTGCCCGGCGCAAACGGGCAGGGCACGGCAGCCCTGTCGTTTGACGATTTCCTGTACGACGCGTTCGGCGGGCTGACCGTCTCCGCCCCCGGGTTGGAGGGAGTCACCCTTTCCCTCAACGCGGAGGATCAGACGACCGTTTCCTGAAAGGAAGGTTTTTGGTTATGCATATTCAGATCGGGGATATATTAGTAATGAAGAAGAACCATCCCTGCGGCTGCAACCGGTTTTCGGTTTTGCGCGTCGGCATGGATTTCAAGATCAGGTGCCTCGGCTGCGGGCGGGAGGTCATGGTCCCCCGCGCCAAGTGCGAAAAACGCATCCAACAGGTGCTCTCCGGCCCGGAAGAGGGTTGAGTGTGCCTTGTTAAGATAAAGACATTGGAGGATACGCATGTTTGACAAACTGAACCAGGTGGCAGCGCGGTACGCACAGATTTCCGAAAGTCTGATGAATCCGGATGTTGTCAGCGATCAGGAGCAGTATAAAAAGCTGATGAAGGAGCATAAGCAGCTCTCTCCCCTGGTCGAGAAGTACCAGGAATACGAGCGCGCCAAAACAGACGCGGCCGAGGCGCACGAACTGCTGGAGGGCGGCGGCCTCGACCGGGATTTCAAGGAAATGGTGGAGGAGGAGCTGGCGGCCGCCCGGGAAAGAACCGAGGCCCTTGCGGAGGAGCTGAAAATCCTTCTGCTGCCGAAGGACCCCAACGACGACAAAAGCGTCGTGGTCGAAATCCGCGGCGGTGCGGGCGGGGAGGAAGCCGCCCTCTTCGCCGGGGTGCTCTACCGCATGTACGGCATGTACGCCGAAAGCCGCCGGTGGAAGATCGAACCGGTCTCGGCCAGCGAGACCGAGCTCGGCGGCTATAAAGAGATCAGCTTCATGGTCGAGGGGGAAGGCGCCTACTCCCGCCTGAAATACGAAAGCGGCGTCCACCGCGTGCAGCGCGTGCCGGAGACCGAAACCCAGGGCCGCATCCACACCTCCACCGTGACGGTCGCCGTCTTGCCCGAGGCGGAGGAGGTCGAGCTGGAGATCAATCCGGCCGACCTGCAGATCGACACCTACCGCGCCGGAGGAGCAGGCGGCCAGCACGTCAATAAAACCGAGTCGGCCATTCGCATCACCCATCTGCCGACCGGGCTGGTGGTCGAATGCCAGGACGAACGCAGCCAGCACAAGAACAAAGATAAGGCAATGAAGGTGCTGCGCTCCCGCCTGTACGAACAGATGCTGGCCGACCAGAACGCGCAGATCGCGAGCGACCGCCGGGCACAGGTCGGCACCGGCGACAGGTCGGAGCGCATCCGCACCTATAACTATCCGCAAGGGCGGGTGACTGACCACCGGATCGGCCTGACCCTCTATAAGCTGGAGCAGGTGCTGAACGGCGATCTGGACGAACTGATCGACGGCCTTATCACCTATTACCGTGCCGAAATGCTCAAGGCGCAGGCGGAGGGATAATCATTGCAGACTTTAAAAAGGAACGGGCGGATTTCCTGTACCCGCGGGCGAAAAAGGCGCCGCCGGCTGCGGCCGCCGGTTTTGATTCTGCTGATCGCGCTCGGCACACTGACCGTCCTCGGCCTGTGCGTCGGGATACATAACCTCCTTTCCGAAAAAGCGCCGGCCGAGCCGGTTTATCCCGACGCGGTGTACGGCGTTCCGGTGCATACAGTCCTGATGCCGGAGGAGCTGGAGGCTCGCACCGGCGTCAAACGGACCATTCGCTATATTGTCGTGCATGAGACCGGCAACACCGCCGCGGGCGCCGACGCGAAAAGCCACAGCGACTACCTCACCGGCGGCAAGGGAGGAGAGACCTCCTGGCACTATACGGTCGATGATCACGAAATCTATCACCACGTCCCGGACGACGAGGTCGCCTGGCACGCCGGAGATACAAAGGATCCTGAGGGAGGCAACGCCCATGGCATCGGGATCGAGCTTTGCGTTAATTCCGACGGCAATTTTGAAAAGACGCTGGACAATGGGGCAAAGCTGGTCGCCTACCTACTGCGGGCGTACCACCTCGACCTTGACGCGGTGACCCAGCACGCCGATTATATGGAGAAGAACTGTCCGCAGACTCTGCGCGACACCGGCCGGTGGGAGGAATTTCTGTCCACGGTCGAGGCGTACTACAAAGCCCACGCAACCGATGCTTAAACCGGGGAAAAGCAGAAAACAGAATGGATCAATACAAACCGGGGGACTGCCTTTGCAAGGGGGATTTTTCCTTTCGTCCCGCCCGGTTTTAAGGAGAGCGAAGCATCTTTGAATACCGAAAAAATCAGGATAGATACGCCCGACTCTGCCGCCGGGAAGGCCGGTGTCGCCCGCGTGGCAAAGATATTGCAAAACGGAGGCCTGGCTGCCATCCCGACCGAGACGGTTTACGGCCTCGCGGCCAACGCCTTCAACCCCGATGCGGTGCGGCGCATCTTCGCCGCGAAGGGTCGGCCGGCCGACAACCCGTTGATTGTGCACATCTCCGACACGGGGATGCTGAACGGGCTTGTCCGCGCCTTTCCCGAAACGGCGGAAAAGCTGGCCAAAGCCTACTGGCCGGGCCCGCTGACCATGATCCTGCCCAAGGGCGAGCGGGTAAACAGTGCCGTTTCGGCCGGGCTGGACACGGTGGCCGTCCGATTTCCCGAAGATCCGGTGGCCTCAGCCATCATCCGGGCCAGCGGCCTGCCGCTGGCCGCCCCCTCGGCCAACCGGAGCGGATCTCCCAGCCCAACGACGGCAAAGCATGTAATCGACGACCTGGACGGGAGGGTTGAGGCCATCGTCCTCTCACACGACTGTGTCGTCGGGGTCGAGTCGACCGTCCTCTCCCTGTCGGGGGAACGGCCGCGGTTGCTTCGCCCGGGCGCCGTCACGGTCGAGATGCTTGAAGCAATCGTCGGCCCGGTTGTGGTGGACGACGCCGTTCTCCACCGCCTGGCAGAAGGGGCGGCGGCGGCCAGCCCCGGCATGAAATACAAGCATTACGCGCCGAATACCCGCGTCGTTCTGGTCGAAGGGGGGCGGGACGCCTATATCGACTATGTCCGCCGCCGTGTGCAGCCGGGGGTCGCCGCCCTCTGTTTTGCGGAGGAGGCGGCGCTTCTTCCCTGCCCCTGCGTGCCCTACGGCGGGGCAGACGATCCGGCCGGGCAGGCCCGCGCCCTGTTCGACGGGCTGCGCCGGCTGGATGAGATCGGGGCGGCCACGGCCTATGCTCACGCGCCGGAAAAGGCAGGAGTCGGACTGGCGGTTTACAATCGGCTGATCCGCGCCGCCGGGTTTGAGGTTGTGCAGGTTTAAACCCGCGTCCACAAAAAATCCGCCAAGGAAAATGAAAACCAAACAGCAAAATCGCACAAAATTTTAAAAAGCCGGAGGGATTGCGCCGGATGAAAAAACCGTTTATACTGGGACTGACCGGACCGACCGGCGCGGGCAAGACCACCGCCTGCCGGATCTTTGCCGAGCTCCGGTTTTTCCACATCGACTGTGACCGCACCGCCCGCGCCGTAACCCGGCCGGGCAGCCCGCTTCTCCCCCTGCTGGCGGAGGCGTTCGGCCCGGATATTATCCGCGCAGACGGCAGCCTCGACCGGGCAAAAACGGCCACGCGCGCCTTTGCGTCCCCCCAAAAAACCGAAACGCTCAACCGCCTCTCTTTCCCTTTTATCACCGCCCGGATTGAGGAGGAAATCGCGGCCGCCTCCCGCCTGCATCCCTACATTCTGCTTGACGCGCCGACCCTGTTCGAAAGCGGGGCCGACCGCCTCTGCGACAAATGTGTCGCCGTCCTCTGCGAAGAGCAGACGCGGCTTGCCCGCATCCTCTCCCGGGACGGCATCACGAAGGAGCAGGCGCTCATCCGCATTCACGCCGGCAAGGGAGAGGCGTTCTACCGCGACCGCTGCGACTATATCATTGAAAATTCCGGCAGCGAAGCTGATTTTTTGAAGAATATCCGCCGCACGGCGGAGATAATACTTAAAGAGAGTAAAGAAGGTACCGCATGAAATTAGCCGTCCGAATCCTCGTCACCCTGGTCACGGTGTCCCTTTGCATCCTGTTGCTGGGCTTCGCCTTCTCCAAGGTGACCGAGGCATTTTATCCCCGGAAATACAGTGAAATTGTGGAAAAGTACAGCACTGCGTACAGCGTAGACGCCGATCTGGTCTTTGCCGTCATCAAATGCGAAAGCGGCTTTGATCCGGCGGCCGTCTCCCACGCCGACGCCAAGGGGCTGATGCAGATGACCGAGGAGACCTTTGCCTGGGTGCAGACCAAAACGGGCGAACAGGGTCTTGCGGCCGAGCAGCTTTTCATCCCGGAGGTCAGCATCAAATACGGGGTCAAGCTGCTCTCCCTGAACTTGGCGGAGTTCGGGGACGAGGCGGCGGCGATCGCGGCCTATCACGCCGGGCGCACGGCGGTAGCCGGATGGCTGCAAAATGCCGATTATTCCTCCGACGGCAACACGCTCGACGCCATTCCCTACGCCGAAACGCGGGCTTACGTCGAGCGGGTGCAGAAAACACGGAATATCTATAAAAATATTTACCGAAAGGATGCAGAATAATATGGACAAAAAACCAAGCGAGGAACTCAAGGAACGGCTCTTTTACAGAGATAAGCACGCGGCTCTGACCGTCCCGGAGGAAACGCAGGCGGCGGCCGAAGCCTTTTGCGAGGGCTACAAGGCCTTCATCAGCGAGGCCAAAACCGAGCGGGAGGCGGTCCGCGCCGCCGTCCGCATGGCGGAGGCGCGGGGCTTCTCCCCCTTTGAGCCGGGAAAAAAATACGCCCCGGGGGATAAAATCTACCTCAATAACCGGGGAAAGGCGCTGCTGCTGGCCGTCATTGGCACCGAGCCGATCGAAAACGGCGTCAACATCGCGGCGGCGCATATCGACTCCCCCCGCATCGACCTCAAACCCAACCCTGTGTTTGAAGAGGGGGAGCTGGCCTATTTCAAAACCCACTATTACGGCGGCATCAAAAAATACCAGTGGACAGTGACCCCGCTCGCCCTGCACGGCGTGGTGGTCAAGGCGGACGGCGAAAAGGTGGAGGTCTGCCTCGGTGAGGAGGCGGAGGAACCCTGCTTCATCATCACCGATCTGCTCCCCCACCTCGCGGCCGAGCAGTGCAAACGCACCCTGGCCGAGGGGATCAAGGGCGAGGAGCTGAACATCCTGATCGGCAGCCGCCCGTTTAAGGAGGATGAGGGCAGCGAGCTTGTCAAGCTGAATATTTTGAAGCTGCTGCATGAAAAATACGGCATCACCGAGGGGGATTTCCTCTCGGCCGAGCTGACGCTGGTTCCGGCGGGCGGGGCCAGAGATCTTGGCTTCGACCGATCAATGATCGCCGGGTACGGACACGACGACCGGGTCTGCGCCTATCCCGCGCTGATGGCGGCACTCGACACCGTCTCCCCCCGCCGGACGGTCGTTACCGTGCTGGCCGATAAGGAGGAGATCGGCTCGGAGGGGAACACCGGCATGAAGAGCCGCTACCTGACCTATTTCATCAACGACCTGGCTGAGGCGCAGGGCGCCCGGGGCTATCGGGTGCTGTCGGCCTCCCGCTGTCTGTCGGCCGACGTCAACGCGGCCTTTGACCCGACCTTTCCCGACGTGTCCGAGCGGCGCAACTGCGCCCTGCTCAACCACGGTGTCGTAATCACCAAGTACACCGGCTCCCGCGGGAAAAGCGGCACCAACGATGCCTCGGCCGAGTATATGGGCGAAATCCGCCGCATGCTCGACGCGGGCGGCGTCGCCTGGCAGATCGGGGAGCTGGGCAAGGTCGACGCAGGCGGCGGCGGCACAGTCGCCATGTATATCGCCAACCTGAACGTCGACACCGTCGACCTCGGTGTGCCGGTGCTGTCCATGCACGCCCCCTGCGAGGTGGTCGCCAAGCTGGACGTCTACATGGCCTGGCGTGCCATGATGGAGTTTTATAAGGGGTAATCTTTCTGCGCCGCCCCGGACCGGCGGCCGCAAAGCTGCAAAAAATACAGAAAAAAAGGAGGGCTGACATGGGTACGCTGTTTGAAGAGATGTCGGCATATATCGCGGCCGGCCGTTCCCGGTTTCATACCCCCGGCCACGCCGGGAAGGCGGCGGCCCTGCTGCCCTTCTCCCCCCTTCTCCCCTATGATCTGACCGAGGTGGAAGGGCTTGACAGCCTCTACCACGCCGACGGAGTGCTGCAGGCCTGTGAGGACAGGGCGGCCGCTCTGTTCGGCAGCCGTGGGAGTTTTCTCTCGGCCGGAGGATGCAGCCAGGCTATCAAAGCCATGCTCTCCCTGGCTGTGCCGCCCGGCGGCCGGGTGGCGATGGGGCGTAACGCTCATTTTTCGGCTGTGTCGGCCGCCGGCCTGATCGGGTTTGAGCCGGTCTGGCTCTATCCCGGCTCCTCCGGCGTGGTCGAGCCGGCGACGATCGAGGCGGCGCTTTGCAACACGTCGGTCGACGCCGTCTACCTCACCAGCCCGGATTATTACGGCCGGCTCTGCGATATAGCGGCCATCGCAGCGGTCTGCCGCCGGTTCGGCACGCCGCTGCTGGTCGATAACGCCCACGGATCTCATCTGCGCTTTTTGCCGGAGGATCGGCATCCCCTCTCCCTCGGGGCGGATATGACGGCTTGCTCCTTGCACAAGACCCTCCCGGTTCTAACCGGCGGCGCACTGCTGAATATCGGGAACGAGACGTACATATCCGATGCAAGGGAGCGCATGGCGCTGTTCGGCTCAACCAGCCCCTCCTATCTTATCATGGGGTCGCTCGACCTCTGCTTCGACTGGCTGGAGCGGGGAGGGAAGGCTGCCTTCGACCGGTTGGAGGCACGGGCAAAGGCGCTGCGGGAATT
Source organism: Candidatus Howiella sp. (assembly GCA_050946935.1). GTDB lineage: Bacteria > Bacillota > Clostridia > Oscillospirales > Acutalibacteraceae > UQRS01. The sequence goes on along the minus strand of JBMNVR010000001.1, from coordinate 124,061 downwards.
CGCATGGCGGCTGGGTTTCTCTCTGCCAGAGGGGCGGCAGGACCCGGTACGCTTCACACTGCCGTTGGCCGAAAACGGGATTGCGGCGGACGACGCCCGCGCCGCCTTTCGTCCCGACTGCATGTGGGAGTACTGCGACCCCGCCGCGATGGTGTTCCTTCTCCACCCGTTTCATGAGGAGGCGGATTTTGCCCGGCTAAAAGAAGGGCTTTCCCGCCTCCGCCCGCGGATCGGCTCGAAAAAGATGGGCGATCCGTCTGCACTTCCCCGGGCGGAAGCGATTCTCCCCGTGCGGGAGGCGCTTTTCGCCCCGGCGGAAATTCTGCCTTTGCACCGGGCGTCCGGCCGGATCGCGGCCGAACTGGTCTGTCCCTGCCCCCCCGGCATACCTGTGGCCGTTCCGGGCGAGCGGCTGGAGGGAGAGATACTATCTCTCTTGCAGGAGACCGGCTGGGCGCAGGTGCGGGTTGTCCGGACGTAAAGTGTTCTGCGATTTTATATCGTTTTGAAAGGAAGGATTACATATGAAACTGATTTTTGCCATTGTCGGAGCCGATGACGCCGGCGCAGTGCAGGTAGCCCTGACCAAAGCCGGACACATGGTGACCAAGCTGTCCACCTCGGGTGGATTTCTAAAGGTCGGCAACGTCACCTTCATGATCGGCACCCCAGATGAGAAGGTGAACGAAATCATCGACATTTTTTCAACCTACTGCCGCAAGCGGACGCAGGCCATGCCGAACAGCGGCCTGTTCGGAAATGAGCCGATCTCGGACGAGTATGCGGCCAGCATTCCGGTTTCAGCCGGCGGGGCAACCGTATTTGTCACCGACGTCACCCGGTTTGAAAAGCTATGACGCTGTCGGAGTTTGTCGGCAACCGCCCGACGGTCCGCGCAATCGAAGGCATGCTGCGCGGCGGCCGTCTGCCTCATGCCGTCCTGATCGGGGGGGAAAAAGGCCTCGGCCGCCATACGCTGGCGCGCATCCTGGCGGCCGGGGCGGTCTGTGCGGGTGAGGCACCCCCCTGCGGTGAATGCCGGGAGTGCCGGTTGACCGGGCAGGGAACCCATCCCGATATTTCGATTATCGAGCCGGACTGCGCGGCGATTAAAGTAGAGCAGATCCGCGTCCTGCGGCAGGCCGCTTTTGTTTTGCCCAATCAAGCGGCGCGTCGGGTTTTTCTGATTGACGGGGCGGACAAAATGAACGACGCGGCGGCGAACGCCCTGCTCAAGGTGCTGGAGGAGCCGCCGGCCACGGCGATGTTCATCCTGCTGGCCGAACGGCCCTCCGCCCTGTTGGAGACCATCCTCTCCCGCTGCGTCTGCTTCACCCTCTCGGCCCCGGAGCCGGAGGCGGCGGCTGCTTACCTCCTGCGTCGGGAGCCCGGACGGGAAGCCGCGGATATTCGCGCGGCAGCCGTGGCGGCCGGCGGCAATATCGGCGTCGCCATGGAACTGCTCGGCAGCCCGGATGAGACAGGCGCTTTGTGCGCCGACCTCCTGCGCGCGGCCGAGTTGGGCGGCGAGCTGGATACTCTGCTCCTTCTGCATAAGCTGGAGGGGAAGGACGCCCGGCGGCGTATCAGCCTCGTTTTACAGGGACTGAAGGCCGAGCTGGAGCGCCGCATTACGTTCAAAGCAACCGGAACCACTCTGCCCGCCGGGACGGCCGGCGAGGGTCTCTCACTGCCCCGGTTGACGCACATGCTCGCCGGAGTGGAGGCGGCGGAGGAGCAAAATCTCGCCAACGCGGGAACGGCGCTGCTGCTGACAAATTTATGCGCTTGTTTTCACGGGACGGCTGATGTATAATAAGATGTCGGTTTTCGTCTTGTGGTAAAGGCGAAACCGCGCGGCGCCCCCGCAGACACCGTTTGGCTTTTTTGAAACAAACGCGGGCCTCGCGCCCGACCGGAAGCCCTGGCCGCAAAGCGCGGGACGGCGGCTTCCGATTCCGACGAAAGGAAAGCCTTTGCTTGCAAAGGCACAAAGCTTGAATATGGCAATTGTAATTGGCGTAAAATTTAAAGAAAGCGGCCGGGTCTACTACTTCGACCCCGGCGAGCTTGCACCGCAGAAGGGCGCTCTCGCCGTGGTGGAGACCTCTCGGGGCGTCGAATGCGGAGAGGTTGTAATGCCCCGAACCGAAGTCGAGGAGGGGGAGGTTGTCAAGCCGTTGAAAAAGCTGGTGCGCATGGCGACCGACGCTGACCGCAAACGGATGGAGGAAAACCGCAAACGGGAGGTGGACGCGCTGCGCGTCTGCCAGAAAAAGGCCGATGCCAAAGGGCTCGAAATGAAGGTCGTCGATGTGGAGTACGCCTTTGACGGAAGCAAAATCCTGTTTTATTTTACCGCCGACGGACGGGTGGATTTCCGCGAGCTGGTCAAGGATCTGGCCTCGGTTTTCCGCACCCGGATCGAATTGCGGCAAATCGGCGTCCGGGACGAGGCAAAAATGCTCGGCGGCCTTGGCATATGCGGACAGCCCTTTTGCTGCTCGCGGTTTTTGAACGGCTTTCAGCCGGTCTCGATCAAAATGGCCAAGGAACAGGGTCTCTCCCTCAACCCGACCAAGATTTCGGGAAGTTGCGGACGGCTGATGTGCTGCTTGAAATACGAGCAGAACGCTTATGAATACCTGAACAAAATCACGCCCCGCAACGGCTCGATCGTGGAGACACCGGAGGGCCGCGGCATTGTGGTGGACGCAAGTCCCCTGACCGGCCGGCTCAAAGTCCGGGTCGGAGAGGAGGACGCACAGCTCAGCGAGTTCTCCCGGGACGAGGTTAAGCTTCTCCAGCCGCCGAAGGGGAAAGGCAAGCCGGCCGCCGCAAGGGAAAAAGAAAAGGAAAAATAAACACCGGTTTTCCATTTGGGGAAAGATCGGGTAATATTCCTGTAAATTTTCTGGCATACTGCTGCCTTTTTTACAAAACACTTGATTTTTATGTCATCGTTTGTTATGATGATGGTATCAAAAAGAGGGAGGTGGCAAATAGGATGGCATACAAAATTTCCGACGCTTGCATTAGCTGTGGCTCCTGCGAAAGCACCTGCCCCGTCGAAGCGATTTCTGAGGGTGAAGGCCAGTACGTAATCGATGCGGATACATGTATTTCCTGCGGTTCCTGCGCGGACGGATGTCCGGTCGACGCGATTTCCGAGGAATAATTTTGCAAAACACAGTGCATACAGGCAAAACGCAAAGCGGAGTGAATTCACTCCGCTTTTGTTCGTAGTGGCGGCATTCACTCCCGCCGCTCGGCCGATCCAGGATGCTTGTGCAAAGGGATGGGGGCGTGGGAATGCAGGAAACAAAGACCAGGCGCGAACCACTGGGCGGCGGCATCGTGATCTATACGACAAAGGCGTATCGCTTCGGTACCGACGCCGTTTTGCTGGCCGACTTTGCCGCGCCGCAGGCTGGAGAAGCGGCCGCCGACCTCGGCTGCGGAGGCGGGATCATCCCGCTGCTCTGGTGCCGCCAAAGGGAGGTCGGCCCTATCCTCGGCCTTGAACTGCAGGGGGAGGCCTGCCGCCTCGCCCACCGGTCGGCGGAGGAAAGCGGCGTCCTCGACCGGCTGGAGATCTTGGAAGGTGATCTGCGGCAGATCCGCACGCTCGGTCGAAGCGGACAGTACCGGGTAGTAACCTGCAATCCGCCCTATCGCAGAGGGAACGACGGCCTGCACGCACCCGATCCTGCCCGGGCGGCCGCCCGGCACGAGCTGACCTGCACCATGCAGGAGGTGGCGATGGCCGCGGCGTATTTGCTCTCCACCGGGGGACGCTTCTGCCTCTGCCAGCGGCCGGAACGGCTGTGCGACGTCATGCTGGCTCTGCGGCAGGCTGAACTGGAGCCGAAAAAGCTCCGCTTTGTCTGTCAGCGCGCGGGGGACGAACCATGGCTCTTTCTGCTCGAGGGACGCCGGGGCGGCCGACCGGGACTGCGAGTATTACCCACCCTGTATCTGGAAGAGGACGGCCGCTCCTCGCGGGAGATGGAAGCCATCTATGGCCTCTACCGCGCAGGACGGAACCCCCGCCCCGAGTCCGAAGGTTCGCAATAAGGAAAGGAATGCTGCAAGCATGGGAAAGCTGTATATCGTGGGAACGCCCATCGGCAATCTGGAGGATTTTTCTCCCCGGGCGATCCGCGTTCTTTCAGAGGTTGACTTCATCGCCGCCGAGGATACCCGCGTCACTTTAAAGCTGCTGAACCACTTCGGCATAAAGAAGCCGATGGTCAGCTATTTTGAACACAACCGCCGCGAACGGGGGGAGGAGATTGTCCGTCGTCTGCTCGCGGGGGAGTGCTGTGCGCTCGTGACCGACGCGGGTATGCCGGCCATCTCCGATCCCGGAGAAGATTTGGTACGCCTCTGCCACGAAGAGGGGATTCCACTTGAATCGGTGCCGGGGCCCAGCGCGGTCACCACGGCGCTGGCTCTGTCCGGAATGCCGTCCGGCCGCTTCTGCTTTGAAGGTTTTTTATCGGTTAACAAGCCTTCGCGCAGAGAACATCTTCTCTCCTTAAAAGAGGAGCGGCGTACCATGATTTTTTATGAAGCGCCGCACAAGCTGCTCGCCACCCTGCAGGATATGCTGGAGGTTTTGGGCGACCGGCCGGTTGCCCTCGTCCGGGAACTGACCAAGCTGCACGAGGAGGCGGTGCGCACCACCCTCTCCGCCGCAGCCGAAAGCTATGCGCAAAACCCGCCGAGGGGGGAGTTCGTGCTGATCGTCGGCGGCGCGCCGGAGGAGGAAAAGCCCTCTCACACGCTGGAGGAAGCGGTCGCATACGCCGCCGGACTGCGGGATGACGGCCTGTCTGCGGCAGCCGCCGCGAAGGAGGCCGCTGCCCTCTTCGGATTTAAAAGAGGAGAGATTTACAAGGCGATCGTCTGAATCTCCCACCCAAAACGGCGCCGCGGTTTCCGCCATCCAAACACCTGACGCCCCGGGGAGTATCCAAAAAAGGATACTCCCCTTTTTGAATTTCTAATGCCCTCCCCCTCGCCGCCGCTTACGCGCGGCAACCGGGGGAGACGACTGCAAAAAATATCCGCCGCAGAGGGATTTTTATTATTCAAATTCGATTTGGCGGATATTTTTTATTGCTCCGCAATAAAAAACATGGTTCTAATGCCCTCCCCCTCGCCGCCGCTTACGCGCGGCAACCGGGGGAGACGGCTGCAAAAAATATCCGCCGCAGAGAGATTTTTATTATTCAAATTCGATTTGGCGGATATTTTTTATTGCTCCGCAATAAAAAACATGGTTCTAATGCCCTCCCCCTCGCCGCCGCTTACGCGCGGCAACCGGGGGAGACGGCTGCAAAAAATATCCGCCGCAGAGAGATTTTTATTATTCAAATTCGATTTGGCGGATATTTTTTATTTTTCTGTTTGCAGAACCGATATTTTTTTAAAATTTGGTTACAAATTCTCCGTTGAATATGCTATACTATAAATTGATTTTGTATACACCTTTTGACCCCGTACCGGCGCACCGAAGAAAGGAGTGGAAAAGCATGCGGAAAAAGACTTTTTTGCTGATTGTTCTGCTTTTATCGTTCTGCCTGTTTTTGCCCTCCTGTTCGACCGTCGGGAGCGACATCGACGCTTTGCTGGAAGCGCCCCAGCTAACCGGCGATATGCACGCCATCCAAACCGCGGTCGAAACCTGGGCCGGGGGAGAGATTGATCTGCGTTATCCCAAAAAAGGGGAATATTTCTCGGCTTTCGTCCTTTATGACGTGGACGACGACGGTATGGAGGAAGCGGTCGCTTTCTACAGCATGGCGGATGACACCACCTCGGGGGAGATTTACATTTCCTTTGTTGATAAAACCGAGGAGAACGTCTGGTCGGTCGTCGGCAGTGTGCCAATCTCCGCCATCGGGGTGGAACAGGTCAGCTTTGCCGATCTGGACGGCAACGGAAAACAGGAGGTTGTGGTCGGCTGGAACGTGTTCTCCACCCTGGAGAAACAAGTAGCCATCTACACCGCGAGCAGCGAAAAATTCACCCAGCGTCTTTTGGAAAATTATACCGAGTACGTCATCTGCGATATTATGGAGGTTGGGTACTCCCAGCTTCTGACCGTCAATCTGAACCTGACTGAAAAGACCTCGGCCGCCAAGCTGTACCATCTGGACGACACCGGCGTGACAGAGGAGGGAAGCGCCGCACTGGACGGTAGCGTCACCGGATATCTCACCCCCGTCGTCGCCCGGCTTGCCAGCGGAAAACCAGCCGTTTATATCGACGCAACCAAGGGAACCTCCTCCATGATTACTGAGATTCTGTATTTCCAGGCGGTGGACACCAGCGCAGAGAAAGCCTCCGGTGAGAATCTGCAGGTTGCCCGGTCGAGCGCGCTGGTCTCCCCCTTCCACGACGGCACCACCAATGAAAACGAGATCACCAGCCGCCCAACCGCGGTGGAAATGTGGGATGTGGACGCCGACGGCGTGATGGAAATGCCGCTGATGACCGCCCTGCCGGGTTTCTCCTCCCGAACGGACGATGAAAAACTGTATTACACCGTCTGGCGGCATTACGATGAAAAGAAGTTTGAGACTGTGCTGACCGCCGTAATGAACTATACGGCCGGCTACTATGTCCGGTATCCCGACAAATGGCTGGAGGATTCAACCTCTAAAATCACGGTCAGCCGCAATGCCGATTCCTCGGTTTTTCAGTTTTCAGTCTGGAATTCAGAAATGCAGATCAAAGAAGCGGATCTTTTTCGTATCCAGCGGTTCACCCAAGCCGACTGGGACGGGCGTGACCTCAGCAAATACGGCGCATACTTCGCGGTGCGCTCGGATAAGGATTTTGTTTACGCAGCCTATATCATGAACCGGGATCACGCGCTCTCGCTGGATGAGGCCGGGATCGAATCGGCATTGGTTCTGCTGAAGACGCGCACGGCGGGATAAAACGACCGCCGCACTATGGAAGTATATGGAGAGAGAAAGGCCCGAAAATTTTATTTTCAGACTTTTCATGCGAAAGGGTGGTCATATCCATATGAAAAAAGTTCTGGTTGTCGAGGACGAAACCGCCATCCGCGAGTTTGAGGTCATCAATCTCAACCGCGCCGGCTACACGACGGTCGAAGCGCCGAACGGGGAAGAGGCGTTACGGCTTTATTACGACGAGGGTGATTTTGACATTGTGCTTCTGGATATCTCGATGCCGGGCATCGACGGCCTGACGGTTTGTAAGGAGCTGCGAAAAAACTCTCCCACGCTGGGAATCATCATGCTGACCGCCAAAACGCAGGAGATGGATAAAATCAGTGGACTGATGCTGGGAGCCGACGACTATATCACCAAGCCTTTCAGCCCATCCGAACTGACTGCGCGGGTCGATTCCCTTTACCGCCGGGTCGAAATGCAAAAGAAAGCAGTATCCGGCGCGCCCGCCGGGGATGAGATCACACTGGGCGAATTTACGCTTAACCTCCGCCGTCGTTCACTACTGAAAAATGGCAGAAACATTGAACTGACCCAAGTGGAATTCCAGATCGTCGAATATTTTTTCACCCATCCCGACACTGCCCTCGACCGCACCGATATTCTCAACCGGGTGTGGGGGGACGCCTATTTCGGGGAGGAAAAAATCGTCGATGTCAACATACGTCGTCTTCGGATGAAGATCGAGGATGAGCCCTCCTCTCCCAAGCATCTGGTTACGGTTTGGGGCATGGGCTATAAGTGGGCGACCGACTGACTTCCGGCCGCAAAGTAAAATTCAAAAAAAGGGGGGAAGGACGGCTTGAAAATTCAAATGCCGGGCAGACTGCTGGTCGCAAAGGGAATTACCCGCCGGTGGCTGCTCAACGTATTCGCCGTATTTGCCGGCGTAATCGTCATTGCCGAATTCACCTTTGCCCTCTTTTACAGCAATTACTATTACAGCAGCCTTGCGTCGGCCGCCTCCTCCTACGCGCAGGCGTTCAACGTGCTCGCCATGGTCCCGGCGGAGTCGTTTGAGTCCCGCGCCCGCGAGTATGCCGAACAGTTTGAGTTCAAGCATAAGGTTGAAATTCAGATCATCGACAGCACGGGGGAAGTTTTCGTTTCCACCAGCGGCTTTCAGCCGATCCAGGCCAACATGCCGGATTATAACGCCGCACTCAAATCCTCCGCCGGGTCGGCAACCTGGAAGGGCAAATCCAGCTCGGGACAGGGCATTTACGCCGGCACCTATATCCTGGGTGAAAACGACGGCGTCTCCAACGGGGCGGTGCGCTGGGTCGTCTCAACCGAGAATGTGACCCGCCACATCCTGATGGTCGTTGGTATGTATCTGGTGGGTGGGATTTTTATCCTGGGCTTCGCAGTGGTCTCCGGCTTATACTTTGTCAAATCCATCGTCCGTCCGATGCAGGAGGTTACCTCGGCCGCGCGCAAGATTGCGATGGGCGACTTCGCAGCGCGGATCGACTCGGACGACGACGGGGAGATCGGGGCGCTGTGCGACTCGATCAACTACATCGCCAGCGAGCTTGGCCAGACCGAGAAAATGAAAAACGATTTTATCTCCTCGGTCTCGCACGAGCTGCGCACGCCGCTGACCGCCATCCGCGGCTGGGGAGAAACCATCAAAATGTCGGTTGACAGTGACCCGGAGCTGGTCTCCAAGGGGGTCGACGTGATTTTGAACGAGGCCGGGCGGCTTTCCGGCCTGGTGGAGGAGCTGCTGGATTTCTCTCGTATGCAGTCGGGCAGCCTCTCGATGAACATGACTCGTTTCCGGCTGATCGACACGCTGGATGAAGCGGTTTATATGTACAACGAACTGGCCCGCCGCCAGAATATCGAACTGGTATTTGTAAAGCCGAAATTCTCCCCCCTGGTGATGGGGGATTCCGACCGGCTGAAGCAGGTCTTTATCAACATCATCGACAACGCGATCAAGTATAACAAGCCGGGAGGTCAGGTGCTGATCGAATCCTCTCTTGAAGAAGGGTGCGTCCGCATCACGGTCACCGACACCGGTACCGGCATTCCGTCCAAGGACATCGACCGCGTGAAAGAAAAATTCTATAAGGCCGACAAAACCGTCCGCGGCTCAGGGATCGGGCTGGCCGTCGCGGATGAGATTGTCAAGCAGCACCAGGGTCTTCTTTTCCTCGAGAGTAAGGAGGGGGTCGGCACCACCGTCACCATCGTGATCCCAACCATTGAGGAGGAGACCGAGGAAGAAGGCGCGGCGGAACTGATTCCCCCCTCTGCCGTGACCATCCCGAGCGAAGCCGCCACGGCCGATGAGAAGAAGGATGCAGAGCCGAAGGAAAAGGTTTGAGAGATTCCTTTCAGACCGTACATCTTCCGGATAATAGAAAGGAATGGACAGTGGAATGAGCTGTAAAAAAGCAACCACGATCGGCGGTCAGGCCCTGATCGAAGGCATTATGATGAAGGGCCCGCGCCGCACGGTCGTCGCCGTGCGAGAGCCGGACGGCAATATCCTGATTGAAGATATGAAGGAAAGCCACGCGAAGGAAAAATGCAAACTTCTCGGCTGGCCGGTTATCCGGGGCGCGGTCAACCTGGTTGAATCCATGCTTACCGGGTACAAGGCTCTGATGTTCTCGGCCGAAAAATCGGGCATGACCGAGCTGGAGGAAGAAGAGGACGAGAAAAAAGCCGCCGAAAAGCGGGAGAAAAAAGCCGCCCGTCTTTCGGCCAAAACCGGGCGGGACAAGGCGGAAATTCTGGCCGAGCTGGAACAGAAAGAGAAAGAAAAAACCGAAAACGGCGCACTGATGGGCGTCATCATGGCGATCGCGTCGGTTCTGGGCGTGGCGCTGGCTCTTTTCCTGTTTATGTGGCTGCCCGCAACCCTCTTCGACGGACTCCGATCGATCGTCGGACGGGATATTTCCAACTGGCGTGCCCTGTTTGAAGGGGTGCTGAAAATGGCCATCTTCGTCGGGTATGTGGCCGCCGTCTCTTTGATGAAGGAGATCAAGCGGGTCTTTATGTACCACGGCGCCGAACATAAAACGATCTTCTGTTATGAAGCCGGCGAGCCCCTGACGGTCGAAAACGTCCGCAAGCAGCGCCGCTTCCATCCGCGCTGCGGCACCTCTTTCATGATCCTGATGCTGATCGTCAGCATCATCCTGTACGCGATTTTATCCATCTGCCTGCCTGTTTTGACCAAATACAGGATGATTTGGGTGTTTTTCAAGATTTTGATGCTGCCGGTTATCTGCGGTCTTGGGTACGAGCTGATCCGGTTCTGCGGACGGCATGACAACCCGATCACCCGGATTATCTCGGCGCCGGGTATGTGGCTGCAGCACCTGACCACCAAGGAGCCGGACGACTCGATGATCGAGGTGGCCATCGCCTCCATCGAAGCGGTCATCCCCGAAAATCCGGAGGAGGACGTCTGGAGATGACGGTAGAGTCGGCTGTCCGCGCCGCCCGCGCCGTGCTGGCGGCAGCCGATCTTCCCGACGCCGGTTTCGACGCGCGCCAGCTTGCCGCCGCCGCGCTGGACATTCCGCCCGGCCGACTGCTGCTTGTCTCGCAGGAGGAGATCTCTCCCCCTGCTTTGGAAACCCTCCGCCGCATGACGACCGAACGGGCCGGGGGGCGACCGCTGCAATATATTCTCGGAAAGTGGGAATTTTACGGTCTGCCCTTTGCCGTGGGTGAAGGGGTTCTGATTCCCCGGCCGGAGACCGAGCTTCTGGTCGACGCGGGGTTGAATTTCCTCCGTGAATTTCCGCAAAGCGAAGTAATCGACCTCTGCTCCGGAAGCGGATGCGTCGCCGTCGCGGTCGCAAAGCACGCGCCGGACGCACGAATAACGGCCATTGAACTGCTGCCGGAGGCTTATACGTTTGCTGTCCGGAATATCGGACTGAATCACAGTTATACTGTACACGCCGAGCAGGGCGACCTCTTCGACGGACCGGGGGAGAGAACAGCCGACCTGATTCTCTCTAATCCGCCGTATATCCGGGCGGCGGATTTGGCCAACCTCCAGCCGGAGGTTAGCCGGGAGCCGCAAACGGCCCTCGACGGCGGAGTGGACGGTCTGCGCTTCTATCGGGCGATCGCCGCGCTGTGGAGCGGGGCGCTGCGCCCGGGCGGCTGTCTCGCGGTGGAGGTCGGCTTCGGCCAGGCGGAGGCGGTCGCCACCCTGTTTGCAGCCGCCGGCTTGGACGGGATCGAGCTGCACCGCGATCTTTCGGGTATCGACCGGGTGGTTACCGCCCGGCGGAAAGGGTAAAATGACCCGCGCTTTTTTTGAGAATACAGCCGGTTTTCCGGCGGAACGGAGAATGCATATGGCAGTCAATAAGGAGAAAATTAAACGCTTGGATCAAACGATGAACGGCGACAAAGCCAAGGCGCTGGACACCGCCCTTTCGGAGATTGAAAAACGCTTCGGCAAGGGGTCGGTCATGCTGCTGGGACAGAACCAGACCATGAACGTCGACCATATCTCAACCGGGTCGCTTTCACTTGACTATGCACTCGGCATCGGCGGTGTGCCGCGCGGCCGGATTGTAGAGATTTACGGCCCTGAATCCTCAGGCAAAACGACCATTGCCTTGCAGGTCGTGGCGCAGGCGCAAAAGCAGGGCGGAACGGCAGCCTTTATCGACGTGGAGCATGCTCTCGATCCGGTCTACGCCGCTAACCTCGGGGTCGATATCGACTCGCTGCTCGTCTCCCAGCCGGATACCGGCGAACAAGCACTCGAGATTACTGAGGCCCTTATCCGCTCGGGCGCCATTGACGCCATCGTCATCGACTCGGTCGCGGCGCTGGTGCCCAAAGCGGAAATCGAGGGCGAGATGGGCGATTCCCACGTCGGTGTGCACGCCCGCCTGATGTCGCAGGCTCTCCGCAAGCTGGCGGGAGCCATCTCGGCCTCTAACTGCGTCGCCATCTTCATCAACCAGCTTCGGGAGAAGATCGGCGTTATGTACGGCAATCCGGAAACGACGACCGGTGGACGGGCGTTGAAATTCTATGCCAGCGTGCGCATGGACATCCGCCGGACCGAAACGCTCAAAGCCGGCAACCAACTGGTCGGCAACCACACCCGCGTCAAGGTGGTAAAAAACAAGGTCGCGCCCCCCTTCCGGGAGGCGGAATTTGATATTATGTACGGCCAGGGCATCTCCCGCGAAGGGGAGCTGGTCGATATCGGAGAGGCGACCGGTATCGTCAAGCGCAGCGGCGCCTGGTATTATTACGGAGAGCTGCGGCTGGCGCAGGGCCGGGACAAAACCAAGCAATATCTGGCCGACAATCCCGATCTCGCGGCTGAGATTGAGGAAAAAGTGCGTGCTGCGATGATCGAACAGCAGAACGCATTGCAGAAAAAGGGCAAATCCGCCCCGGTGGGAGAAATCAAGCCGACTGCCCCCTCTGCCGTGCCGGAGGAGCAAACCGTCGCCTCCGCCCCGCAGGAGGAGCGGCCGCGTCCCAAGGTCAACATTGACGTGGCGGTCGACGACTGATGCGGATCCTCTGCCTCTCAACCCGGAGGAAACAGCTCGTCGCCGTCAGCTTTGACCGAGCGGGAGAGGATCTCCCGCTCGGCGACGAGCTGCCCCCCGCCCGCCGGCTGGATTCAGCCGGCCTGCTCCTCCTCGACCGCGGCACAGCGGAGGAGGCGGGGCTGGCTCCCGGCACGGAACTGACCGAAGAGGCGCTGCTGACCCTGATCGAGCGTTCAGACTTTGCCCGGGCCAAAAGCCGGGCGCTCTGGCTGCTTTCGGGCCGGGACTACGCCGCCGCCGAGCTGTCGCAAAAGCTGGCGCCCGATTTCGGCCGCGCCGCGGCCTGCGCCGCCGCCCGACGGATGGAAGAGCTTGGCCTGATCAACGATGAGGCTTACGCCGCCCGGCTGGCCGAACAGCTTCTGTTTGTCAAAAAGGTCTCGGCCCGGGACGCGATATATCAAATGACAGCCAGAGGCCTCCCGCGCGAAACGGTCGAGCAGGCAGTGGAAACCCTCTCCCCCGATCCGGCCGAGCAGCTCCGGGAACTGATCGAACAAAAATACCGACGCAGCCTCTCGGACGAGAAGGGGGTGCGTCGGGTAACGGCCGCGCTGGCCCGCCGCGGCTTTGCCTACGGCGATATCCGCGCCGCTCTGCGCCCTTATCTTTCAGAGGAGATGGAGGATTGGTAGATAATCGGACAACCGGCGTCTTCCTCGCGCAAGATAACAAAAAGCTCCTTAAAAACCGCAGCGCATACCGAACGTTTCGCATACACAAATATAAAAAGGATGATTGAATCACATGACCGCAAAAATCGGAATGGTGTCCTTAGGATGTCCGAAAAATCAGATTGACGCCGAGCAGATGCTCGCCCGTTTGGCCGACGCCGGGTTTGAGATCACGTCGGATGAGGCGCAGGCCGACGCAGTCATCGTCAATACCTGCGGCTTTATTGAGGAAGCCAAGACCGAGGCGATCGAGAATATTTTAGAGGTTGCCGCCTATAAAACCAGCGGCAGCCTCAAGGCGCTGATTGTTACCGGCTGCCTGGCCGAACGCTACCGGGACGAGATCACCAGCCTGATCCCGGAGGTCGACCTGGTGGTCGGCATCGGCCGGAACGCGGAGATCGTATCCCTCGTTTCTTCCGCGCTGGAGGGCAAAACAGCCAATGCCTACGCCCCGGCGGAAGATCTGCTGATGGACGGTGGCCGGATACTGACCACACCGCCTTATACCGCCTATCTCAAGGTGGCGGATGGATGCGACAACTGCTGCACCTATTGCGCTATTCCCGCGATCCGCGGCCGCTTCCGAAGCCGCCCGATGGAGGAGGTGCTGGCCGAAGCCCGCCGCCTCGCCGTCGGCGGGGTAAAGGAACTGATCGTCGTCGCACAGGACACCACCGGCTACGGCGCCGATCTATATGGCGAGCCCAAGCTGGCCGAACTGCTGCAAAAGCTCTGCGAGATCGAGGGGCTGCACTGGATCCGCACCCTCTACACCTATCCCGACCGGATCACCGACCGGCTACTTGACACCATCGCCGGGGAAGAAAAGCTGGTGCCCTATCTCGATATTCCTTTACAGCACTGCGACGGGGAGATTCTGCGCCGCATGAACCGCACCGGCGACCGGGAGAGCCTGACCGCGCTGCTGTCCCATATCCGGGCAAAGCTGCCCGGCGTTACGCTGCGCACCACCCTGATCACCGGCTTCCCCGGCGAGGATGAGGCAGCCTTCACCTCCCTGGCCGAGTTTGTGCGTGAAATCCGTTTTGATCGGCTGGGCTGCTTCGCCTACTCGGCGGAGGAAGGGACGCCGGCCGCCGATTTCCCCGATCAGGTGGAGGCGCAGGTGCGCCAGGATCGGATGGAAAATATCATGAACGACCAGCTAACCATCTCCGCCGAAAGGAACGCCGAAAAACAGGGAAAGACGCTCGAGGTACTGGTAGAGGGGTACGACAGCTATATCCGCTGCTATTTTGGCCGGAGCGCGGCCGACGCGCCGGATATCGACGGCAAGGTGTTCTTTCTCTCCCCGCGTCCGTTGGAGGTCGGATCCTTTGTCCTGGTGCGGATCAACGACACGATTGAATACGACCTGCTGGGCGAGCTTGTATAAAGATGAAAATCAGAATGAAAAGGAGGAAAGCAGGATGAATCTGCCAAACAAACTGACTGTACTGCGTATTTTGCTGGCGCCGGTCTTTCTCGCGCTGCTGACCATCCGTTTTCCCGGACATTTCCTGCTGGCGCTGCTGGTGTTTATCGCCGCCTCGCTCACCGATCTGGCGGACGGAAAAATTGCCCGCAGCCGCGGGCTGGTCACCGATTTCGGGAAATTTCTCGACCCGCTGGCCGATAAAATGCTGACCACCGCCGCTTTTCTCGGCTTCATCTGGCTGGATTTCGGCTGCGGCGTCGTCTGGATCACCATGATCGTTTTAACGAGGGAGTTTCTCATCACCTCGCTGCGGCTGACCGCTGCCGGCAGCGGACGGGTTATCGCCGCCAACATCTGGGGCAAGGCCAAAACGGTCTGTCAGATGACGGCTATCATCACGACACTGGTCTATTACGTAGCGGGCGATCTCTCCGCCACGCCGGGAATCCTCCCCGATATTCTGTATGTTCTGTCGGCCGTGCTCCTCTGGCTTTCGGCCGGGATGACCCTGCTTTCGGGTGCGATTTACCTCCGGGACAACGCCGGTTTCATCAACACAAACCGATAAGGGCCTCGTCCTGTTTACAAAGTTTGTCCGCCAGACTTGAGCCCGCCGCAGAACACCAAAGCCGCCGGAGCTCCTCCTTTTGCGATACAAAGATTGGGTATGGACATTTTGACCCTTTTGACATATAATATAGGTAAATGCAGCGATTCGGGAGAAGTACCCGCCCCACCGCTTTTGCAAAAGAGAGTAGGCGCCGCCGGCTGTAAGCGCCTTTGCAACCGCGGGACGGAGAATGCACCCGATAGCACGCAGGGGGAACCCGGCCGGTCCGGCAGTATCCGTGCGCGGCCCGGCGCCGTTACCGCCCATTTGAGCGAAAAACAGGAGTGGAACCGTGGTGTAAAACACATCGCCTCCGTTGCCCCTTTTGGGGACAATGGGGGCGCTTTTTCTTTTTTGTGCAGAATACACGCAAATCTCCTCCGCACGTCCCGCACCTTTCAGCAGCCTATATGTCTTTTGTGAGATGTGCGCTGCAAAAACAATTTTTGTCCCAAAGGAAAGAATGGTGATACTGTGTTTAAAAATATAAAAGAGGATATTGCCGCCGCCCGGGAGCATGATCCAGCCGCCCGCAGCGCGTTGGAGATATTGCTGCTCTACCCCGGTCTGCGCGCTGTGCGAATGCACCGGAGGGCCAACTGGTTCTACCGGCATAACCTGAAATTTCTGGCCCGCTGGATCTCCCAGCGGGCTGTGCGGAAAACCGGGATCGAGATTCATCCGGCCGCAAAAATCGGCCGCCGCCTCTTTATCGACCATGGCACCGGTGTCGTCATCGGAGAAACGGCCGAGGTTGGCGACGATGTCCTGATTTATCAGGGTGTGACCCTAGGCGGTACGGGGAAGGATACCGGCAAGCGGCATCCAACCATCGGCAACAATGTCATGATCAGCTCGGGCGCCAAGGTGCTCGGTCCCTTTAAGGTTGGGGACAACTCCCGCATCGCGGCAGGTGCCGTCGTGCTGGAGGAGGTCCCCCCCAACTCGACCGTCGTCGGCGTACCCGCCCGGGTGGTCAAGCAAAACGGCGTCCGGGTCTGTCCGATGATGGATCAGGTGCACATGCCCGACCCGGTCGCGCAGGAGCTGTGCCGGTTGCAGCACCGCATCGACCTGCTGGAAAAGGTGCTGGCCGACGGGGAAGACTCCCGAAAAAATCCGAAAGAGCAAAAATAAACAAGGGCGGCCACCCGCAAAACCAAAACCGCCGGGCGCCGCCCGCTCTCCCGGCAAAGACCCCGGCAGCCCGAACACAAAAAACAGGAGTTGCTGCAAAACACCCGCCGAAAGAAAGGAATGGCATACGATATGAAAATCTTCAACACCCTGACCCGCACCAAAGAGGAGCTTGTCCCCTTGAAAGAGGGGGAGGTCTCCATCTACGCCTGCGGGCCGACGGTCTATAATTTCATCCACATCGGCAACGCCCGGCCGCTCTGCGTGTTCGACGTGCTGCGCCGGTATCTGGAATGGCGGGGCTACCGGGTCAACTTCGTCCAGAATTTCACCGACATCGACGACAAGCTGATCAAAAAGGCCAACGAGGAGGGCATCACCGTGCCCGAGGTAGCCGAACGCTACATTGCGGAATTCTGGACCGACGCCAACGGCCTTAATATCCGCAAGGCGACCGTCCACCCCCGCGCGACCGAAAATATCGACGCCATCCTCTCCCTGATCGGCAGCCTTATAGAAAAGGGCTATGCCTATCCCGCCGGCGGCGACGTCTATTTCCGGGCGGGAAAATTCGACGGCTATGGCAAGCTCTCCCACCAGCCGCTCGAGGAGCTGCAGGCCGGCGCGAGCGAGCGGGTCAGCGACGCCGACACCGCCGTGAAGGAGGATCCGATGGATTTCTGCCTCTGGAAGGGGGCCAAGCCGGGAGAGCCGTCCTGGCCCTCCCCTTGGGGGGACGGGCGGCCAGGCTGGCATATCGAATGCTCGGCCATGGCGGGACGCTACCTCGGCAAAACGATCGACGTCCACTGCGGCGGCAAGGATCTGATCTTCCCCCATCATGAGAATGAGATTGCCCAGTCCGAGTGTGCCAACGGTTGCGCGTTTTCCCATTACTGGATGCACAACGGCTACATCAACGTCGACAACCGCAAAATGTCCAAATCGCTCGGCAACTTTTTCACCGTGCGGGAGGTAGCAGAGAAATTCGGCTATGAGCCGATCCGGTACATCATGATCGCCTCACACTACCGCAGCCCGATCAACTACAGCCTCGATATTTTAGAGCAGAGCAAAAACGCCCTTGAACGACTGTACACCTGCCGGGAAAATCTGACCTTCGCCATCTCCCACGCGGGGGAGGAGGCAGCCGACATCCCGGATTTTCTGGCTGTCCGGCGGGCGGAATTCACCGCAGCGATGGAGGACGACCTCAACACGGCCGACGCGCTGGCGGCCGTCTTCGGACTTGCACGGGAGTGCAACACGCTGGCCGTCTCCGGCGGGGCGACCAAAAACCAGTTAGAGGCGGCGCTCGCCCTCTTTGATGAGCTGTGCGGGGTACTGGGGCTGCTCTACAATGTGCAGGAGGACTCCCTGGACGCGCAGGTGGAGGCGCTGATCGCCCAGCGGAGCGAGGCACGCAAAAACCGTGATTTTGCGACGGCCGACGCCATCCGCGACCAGTTGAAGGAGATGGGCATCCAGCTTGAGGACACCAAGGACGGCGTCAAATGGAGCCGGATATAGCCCGCCCGCCTTTCATACCCGTCCACATCCCAAACGGATTTCCTGCATAACGAAAAAGTCGGGGAGGTTTTTCACATGCTCTGCTGCGAACGCTGCCGGCTGGCCCTCGGGGAGGAGGAAAAACGCTGCCCCTCCTGCGGATACAAAAAACCCGTCCGGCGGAGGGAAACGATCCCGTTTTCCTCTCAACCCTGGAGGGGATTCCGGCCGGGTTGCTGGAAAATCTGCTGAACGACGACAAAATTCCTTTTTTGAAAAACCGCATGATTACATACAATTATGTCATGCCACAGGCCTACGACCGCTGCGACTATTATGTTCCCTGCAGTGCGCCGGACAAGGCTCAGGAGTTGCTTTGTCTTGCAAACGAAAGGAAATAGACAATGTGAATTCCGCCGGCCTGTAACTTCCCATCGACCAGTCGCGTATGAGGACGCTGAGGCAGCCGACCGGCTGACGCAGGCGCTCTTCAGCCCTCCGCAGAACAGGCAAGTCTGAATCAGAAATCAAAGAGGATGGTGTACAATATGAATTCGATTGAACCTTATCTGCGAACAATACCGGATTTTCCAAAACCGGGCGTGCTCTTCCGCGATGTCACCGGCATTTTGGACAGTGCGGACGGCATCCGCCTGGCAGTGGATTCTTTGCAGGAGAAGCTGTCCGGCCTCGATTTCGACCGCGTTGCCGCGCCCGAATCCAGAGGTTTTTTGTTCGGCATGCCGCTGGCTTATAATCTGCACAAACCGTTCGTCGCGGTGCGCAAACCGGGCAAGCTTCCCTGCGCCACCGTTTCCGAGGCATATGATCTCGAATACGGAAGCGCCGTGCTTGAGATGCACCGTCAGGCCATCCGGCCGGGCGACCGGGTCGTAATCTTCGACGACCTTTTAGCCACCGGCGGCACGACCGGCGCAATCGTCCGGCTGATTGAGGCACTCGGCGGCCGTGTGGTCAAAATCCTGTTTCTGATCGAGCTGAAGGGGCTGAACGGCCGGGCGCGCCTGGCAGGATATGATGTTGAGAGTATCCTCGCCTACGACGGCGCGTAACGTGGAATTTTCCCCCGGTGCAGATTTTCCCTGAAAATTTTATTCAGCACGGCAAAACCCCGGCGGTTGGACAAAAGCCAACCGCCGGGGTTTTTATTTTTGGTATGCCCCGTACACAAAAGCGCAGCCCGCCATACCGGCCGGGATATAAAATCCATCGCACTCCTTGCAAAAATAATTCTATTTTTGCTTTAATCTTGCCCCTGTCCGCCAGGTTCCGGGGGGTTTTTCTCTCTGGTCGGTTAGGAAGGGGAAGCGCGGTTGACTGGCTTTTTGTTTTCTACCGGGTTGTCATTGATCTCGACCTCGGCCCTTGCCGCGCTTTATTCGTTTTTTATCTGACTTTGAGCCAAGGGGGCGATGGCCTTTGGCTCTGTCTTTTTCCGGCCGCGCGCAAAGGTTTTCGCTTTGTACAAACGTAAAATTTACTCTGCCTTTGCTATGCGTTTCAACTTTATGCCCAAACGTCTGCATCTGTTCTAATGGAACTAAAGGGAATCGAAATTCCTACTCTCAAGCGATCTTTCCCCCATTTTTTGCGGCTGTCAGAAACGGGGAGCCGCGTCACTCATCCAGAAACTCCTCCCGCAGCGTGACGCCGAATTCCCGGGCGATCGCCCGCAGATTGTCGTCCGTGATGGTCTGCCGGATGGGAAGGCCGGTGCTCCTCGCCCGGACATAGATGTCGGCCGCCTTTTCGATCGTGTGCATCAAGCCGAAGGTCGTATCAAAGTCCGGTCCCGCGCAGAAGAGGCCGTGATGCGCCCAAACCACCGCGTCGAACGACCGCATCTGTTCAGAGGTCGCCAGCGCAATCTCCGCTCCGCCGGGCACCATCCACCCGACCACGCCGACCCCGCCGGGAAAAACCACCGGACACTCGGTCGCACTCTGCCAGAGGACGCGGCTGAACTCCCGCGCCGTCAGCGGAAGAACATAGGTCAGCGCAATCAGGCTGGGCGTGTGGGCGTGGTAAATCACCCGGTAGCTGGGATCGGCCGCCGCCTTGACGCTGTGGTTGAGAAAATGACTCGGAAACTCGCTGGTCGGGCGCGCCCCGTTCAAAAGGCCCCAGACGATCCGCCAAGCGTCTCCCCTGTCGTTTATTTCGACAATGCCGATGTTTTCGGCCGGCGCCTCCTCCACATTGCGGAGGAATTTTCCGCTCCCGGTCGTGAGAAAGCATTCCCCGGCGAGGCTCTTTGCCTCCACCCCCATCGGAACGAACGGCCGGCTGTAATCAAAGCCCGGACGGCAGGCGTCCGCCTCCTCCGCCGTCATGCGATAGGTGAGGTTACCGCCGTTGCGCTCATGCCAACCCTGCCGCCAGCCGTCGCCGCACATGCGGATAAAACCCCGGACGGCGCTGTTTTCCAAAATCTCCATATCTTCCTTCAGCCCCTTTTTTTAAGAACGGTTTCCTCATATTCCCGCACGTGCGCGTACCACTCGCCGTCAGCCGGCACGTCCTGCCGACGGCAGTATTCGGCCCAGATTTCGCCGAACGGGAGGGTTTTCTGATCCTCCCCGGCGGCGAGAAGGGCAGTAAAATCCCCCGTCTCCTGCATCCGGCTCAGGTCGTCCCAGGGAGTCAGCAGGGCGTGCAGCAGTGCCTTTTGCATATTCCGCGTCCCGATCACCCAGGCGGCGACCCGGTTGATGCTCGCATCAAAGTAGTCAAGGCCGATCATCACCTTATCCTCCGCGTTTGCGGCGACGATCTCCCCCGCGATAGCGAGCAGCTCATCCTCCAGCAAAACGACGTGGTCGCTGTCCCAGTGGAGCGGCCGGGTCACGTGCAGCGGCAGCCGGTCGCAAAAGGCCAGCATGGCCGAGATTTTGTCGCTCACCTTCTCATCCGGATGATAGTGCCCGTTATCCAGCAGGTTGTAAACCCCCTCTTTCCGGGCGGCATAGTTCAGATAAAATTCCGACGAACCGACGGTATAAGCCTCCAGCCCGAGGCCAAACACCTTGCTCTCGACCGAGTCGACAATGTACCGCGGGTCGTAGCGGTCGGCGTAAATCTCATCCAGGCTCGCCTTCAGACGCAGACGGGGCGAAAGCCGGTCGGCCGGCGTGTTTTTATATCCGTCGGGAATCCATATGTTGCAAAGGCTCGGGGTGCCGAGCGCCTCCCCAAAATAGGCGGCGATGCGGCGGCAGGCCTTGCCGTGCCGGATCCAGAAGCGCCGCACATTCTCGTCCGGGTGGGAGAGGGTGAGGTTGTCGGCCGCCATCGGGTGAGAGAAAAAGGTCGGGTTGAAATCAATCCCATAGCCTCGTTCCCTCGCAAAATCCACCCATGCGGCGAAATGCTCGGGCAGCAGGGCATCCCGCTCCACCGGCCGCTCCGTAATCGCATAGGAGGCATGGAGATTGATCCGCTTTTTTCCCGGAACCAGCCGCATAGCGGCGTCAAAATCGGCCATCAGTTCGGCTGCATTCCCGGCCCGGCCGGGATAGTCTCCGGTCGCGGCGATTCCGCCGGTCAGCGTGTCGCTCCCCTCAAACCCGCGGACGTCATCTCCCTGCCAGCAGTGCACCGAGACCGGGATACCGGCCAGGCGCTCGAGCGCTGCCTCCGGCTCGACACCAATCCTTCTATACTGTTCCGTCGCACGGGAATACGACGCATTCTGATTATTCAACGTGACCACTCCTTCCTATGGTTGGCGCCCCCTCTACATCGAGAGAGGCGCGGATAATCCGGCGTCCCTCGGCCAGATCCGCAATTTCCCCGGCCGCAATCATCTGCACCAGCAGATTGCCGGCGGCCGTCGCCTCGGTCGGGCCGGTCACAACCGGCAGGCCGACCGCTTCGGCTGTCAGCCGGTTGAGATAGCTGTCCCGGCTGCCGCCGCCGACGATGTGAACCCGGTCGAACCGCTTGCCCGTCAGACGGCAAAGGCCCTCCACTGCGCCGGCATAGCTCTCGGCAAGGCTGCGATAAACGCAGCGCAGCAAATCCCCAGTATAGCGCGGCACCGGCAGACTATGCCGCTCACAGTACAGCCGAACCGCCGCGCTCATGCTTTTGGGCGCGAGAAAGCTGTCGTCGTTTACATCAACCACAGCGTCAAACCGGCTGTCCTCTGCCATGCGGCAGAGGTCGTCAAAGCTGTGCGCGCCGCCCAGCTCCGACCGGATGGACTGAATCATCCAAAGACCCATGATGTTTTTCAGATACCGGTAGCCGCCGTAGCCGCCCCCCTCATTGGTAAAACCGGCCGCCAAGCTTTCGGGAGAGGTGATCGGCTCGGCCAGCTCGGTACCCAGCAGCGACCAGGTCCCCGAACTAATATAGAGGCTCTCCGCCTCCGGCACGGCGAGCACGGCCGACGCGGTATCGTGGGCGGCGGTTAGAATCACCTCGGCCGAAAACCCAACCGACTGTGCCACCTCCGGCCGGAAGCGGCCGAGCGATACGCCGGGCATCTCGATCGTTCCAAACAAAGCGGACCGAATGCCGAGCCTTTCCATCATCTCCCGATCCCAGTCCCGGGTTCGGCAGTCAAGCAGTCCGCTGGTCGAAGCGATTGTATATTCGCTTCGCATCTCTCCGGTCAGGAAGGCATTCAGATACTCCGGCACAAACAGCAGCCGATCGGCTCGCTTCTGCTCCTCCCGCACGGTGCAAAGCTGATAGATGGTATTAAAAGGCTGCGGCTGGATCCCGGTGCGGTTGTACTGCACCTCGGGGGAGAGAATCTCCGCCACGCGCTCCCGCACGCCGTCGGTCCGGCCGTCCCGGTAAGCGACCGCGTCGCCGACCGGAAGCCCCTCTCCGTTGACCAGTACAAAATCCACACCCCAGGTGTCGATGCCGACAAAGGACGGCGGACAATCCAGCTCTTTGCACCGGCGAAGGCCGGACAGAATCTCCCTCGAGAGATAGGGCAAATTCCAGCAGAGATGCCCATTCTCCCGCACCATTTTGTTTTTAAACCGGTATACCTCCCGGAGCTGAAGCCGCCCATCCTCCATCCAGCCCAGGATATGTCGCCCGCTGGACGCGCCGATGTCAATAGCCAAAAAGCGGCGCATGAGACGTCACCACCCATTCTTAAAACGTTTTAAATCATGTTTATTATACAGATGCGATCCCGCGCTGTCAAGAGAGTGTGCAAAATTTTATCCCACCGTTTGGCGCGGCCGGATTCTTTTTGCACAAAAACGGACAACGCGCTCTGCCGTGTATGGAGAAAAAGTCGGGAAACACCGCAGGCTGCGCATGAACCCGAAAAAGAAAAACCGCCGCATGACACACATGCGGCGGTTCGAAAACCATTTCTGTTTTTTGCCAAAGGCGAGATATCCCGCTTTGCTCCGATGCGCAAGCCGCTCTCCTACAGCGCCCGGCCCCAGGCCTAGACCGCTGTACCCGCAGCGTCCACCCACTGTTCCCCGGCCGCCTGCCACCAAACCGGCTTGCCGAGCGTCTCGTCAAAATAGCACTCGCCGGCCTGCGGCGCGTCCGGCCGCGCGGAGGAATCCCCGCTCTGCCGCTTTTGCAGATTGCCCGAAACCTCCGTCCAGGCTGTCCATTTGCCGGTGCTTTGCAGCTTGTAGCGTTTGTATATCCCCGTGCCGATCCAGATCTGGCCATAGGTATACTCGCTGTTTCCCGGCACATGGTGGATCAGCAGCGCGCTTATAAAATCTGATTCCGGATTGCAGCTCAGCGCGGTGTTGACCACCTTGTAAATCCCCTCCGCCCGGATCAGATCCAGACCGGCCTCCACGCCGTAATACGGTAGGATCTCCTTAACTCCGATATAAAGCTGCTGGTAATCGTCTCCCTGACTCCAGTTGGCCAGGCTGATGTGATCCCCGGCACGGACATAGAGGGGAGCTCCCGCAGTGTCCGGCACCAGCGGCGTGTCAAAATTGGAGTTTTCCAGCACAATGCAGAACCGGCCGAAGGCCCGGATCCCTTCCGCCAGATATTCTCCCGTGATGCCGCCCTCTCCAATGCCTGTCAGTGGGGCGTTGGCCTTGGTAATCGCCGCATCGAGAATCTGGTTATCGGCGTTGAAATCCTCCATCTTCGGGGTGTCGCTCAGCACCCATTGATTCAGTCCGTTGGTCGTTTTATTTGTACTCGCCATACCCGTCTCTCCTTATAAACCCGTTTGGTATTAGGGAGAAACCGGCCCCCGGATGCCCGAAAATGGGCAACAACCGGAAAACTTACTGTTCCTTTTCCTTGTTTTTGTGCTGTGAGACAGCATCCAGCTTGGACAAAAGGTATACAATCAGCGTCAGCAGAAGAATAACCGCCATAATGCCGCCCATGCCCTGCCCCATAATCAGGAACGCCTGTTTCAATATTTCGGACATTGTCATTTCCCCCTTTTGTTATGAGAAGAATCCGAGGATCATACCGCCGGCCACGACCGAAGCAATCTGCCCGGATACGTTGGCGCCGACCGCCTCCATCAGCAGGTGGTTGGTCTTATCCTCCGACAGCGAGAGCTTTTGCACTACACGCGCCGCCATCGGGAAAGCGGAGATTCCGGCTGCGCCGATCATGGGATTGATCTTGTTTTTCGAGAAAAGATTCAGCAGCTTGGCGAAAAGCACGCCGCCGATGGTATCGAAAATAAAGGCCAGCAGTCCCAGCACCATGATATAAATGGTTTGCAGGCTGACAAACTGCTCCGCCCGCATGCTGAAGGAGATGGTCAGCCCAAGCAGCAGCGTGATAATGTTGGAAAATTCATTTTGCGCCGTCTGGGACAGGCGATTCAGCACGCCACACTCCCGGATAAGATTTCCGAACATCAGCGAGCCGACCAGCGACACCGACATCGGCGCGACCAGACCGGCCACAATGGTAACAATAATCGGGAAGAGAATCCGGGTGCGCTTGGAAATCACCTTGGACGTATGCTCCATCCGGATCATACGCTCTTTTTTGGTGGTGATGGTTTTTATGACGACCGGCTGAATGATCGGCACCAGCGCCATATAGGAGTAGGCAACCACCGCGATCGGCCCGACGAAATTGGAACCGAGCACCTGCGACACAAGGATGGAGGTCGGGCCGTCGGCCGCGCCGATCATACCAATGGACGCCGCGTCCTTGAGATCGAAGCCGAGCAGCACCGCAACCACAATCGCCGCAAAAATGCCGAACTGAGCGGCCGCACCGAACAAAAACATTTTAGGCCTTGCCAACAGAGGGCCAAAGTCAATCATCGCGCCGATACCGATAAACAGCAGTATGGGCATAGCCTCCGACGCTTCGATCCCGACCTCAAACAGCCATTGAATGATACCATTGGTCTCTCCCGCGCCGGCCATAACCTGATCAATCACGCCGGAAAAGGGCAGGTTGACCAAAATTGCGCCGAAGCCCATCGGCAGCAGCAGCGCCGGCTCAAAATCCTTGCAGATGGCAAGGTAGATAAGCAGGCCGCCCACAAGGTACATGACCACCTGCTGCCAGGTCAGCGCCAGAAAACTTGAATACAAAAACTCCATAAAAATCCTCCTCGATAATCAGTATACCCGAAAGAGCGCGGCCGACCGAAATGCTTCCGCAAAAAACAACAAGACCGATACTCCGCCCGTCCGGGCGAAATACAGGTCTTGTCGTTTCATGTTAAACCAGAAGCCCCGCCAAGCGGCAGAAAGCGACAGGATGTTGATTTAACAGCATATAATATGCCGACTACTCCCCCAAAAATTGCCTTATTCATTATAAGCGGCCAAACAAATGGTGTCAACCATTTTTTAAAAGGCCTCAAAAAATTTTTGTCCCTGGGGGAATTTGATTTGACAATCCCGCAGCAAGGTGCTATAATATTTCTCGCATCACCGCCCGTAGCGCAGCTGGATAGCGTAGCAGATTCCGATTCTGAAGGTCGGGGGTTCGAATCCCTCCGGGCGGGCCAGAAAGAAACCTCTTTTGTCTACCAAGACAAGAGAGGTTTTTCCTGCTTTCCGGGGTAAAATAACCCAAAACATAGGTACCGGAACACGAATATGTATGGCAAATACCCTCGGCGGCCGAAGAGATACCGGCAGTCGAGGGCGTTTTGCGTAGAATTGAAAAAATCATATTTATATGCTATAATCAAATGAAATTTGGAGAAGTTATGATTGAAAGTATCATAAACATCGGCTGATAAACGAAAGGAATAAACTTGTGAATACACCAACACTGAAAACTGAACGCTTGATTTTGCGAAAGTTTTCTGAGGAAGATATGGATGCTCTTTTTCTTATTCTTAAAGATGAAGAAGTTAATCAATTCTTACCATGGTACCCAATGAAAAGCCTTGAAGAAACGAAACAGTTTTATGCAGAAAGGTATGCAGCAAAATATGCGCAGCCGCAGGCATATGCCTATGCTATCTGCCTGAAAAGCGACAATTATCCAATCGGCTACATAAATGTAGATACGGAGGAACACCATGATTTCGGTTACGGACTCCGTAAAGAATTCTGGCATCAGGGAATGGTTACGGAAGCTGGCAAGGCTGTTGTTGAACAGGTAAAAAAAGACGGTCTGCCATATATTACAGCAACACACGACCGAAACAATCCGAGAAGCGGAAATGTAATGCGGAAAGTTGGTATGAAATACTGCTATTCATATGAAGAACAATGGCAGCCCAAAGACTTTCCTGTAATATTCCGAATGTATCAGCTCAACTTTGACAACAACCGTGATTTTGTATATCGAAAATATTGGGATATGTATAACAACCACTTCGTTGAAGAAATCTAATTTGATTGACCAGCAGACGATACAATAGGTGTACTTTTGTGCGGTTTTACCTCGTTTCTGCTCCGTTTGCGCGGTCTTTCGCAAAAAGAAGCGACAATTTTCGACAGAAAGTTGTCGTTTCTTTTTGTACTTTTCTCTTTTCACTTTTTCGTTCTTCTCTGTTCTCTGAAAGAAAATTGTCGCTTCCGGATAACAGATAAAAGAGAACAGATAAGAAAATCGGTAGCTTTGCTGACGCAAAGCAATTTATAAATATATTTTGCATGAGAAAAACTTGGCATGAAGAACAGGCATTAAAATAAAGCAAGCGCTAATAACGGCATCTTTTTCATCAAGTCTTTACAAAACGAAAATCCTGTCGATTATTGTCGGCAGGATTTTCGTTTTGTATTATTCATTATTCACTATTCATCATTCATTCGACAGGATTTTCAATGAATATTGAATGATGAATTCGCTTATGCTGATGAATAATTGATTACGAGGGTTCGAATCCATGCGTCAAAGCGCTGTATGGGTCTAAATCGTCCGACCTTTTCAGAAAAGACCGTTATTTTGATACAAAGCGTATCGAAGTAACGGTCTTTAGCTTTGTACGAAAAACCGCATAGAATGGAGCTTTACAGCGACATTACCGCAAAAGCAGACACCCTGCCAGGATGATTTCCCTGTCGGGTGTTGTTCTTATATGCGGCTTTCGGTGTTTCGATACCCCAAGCAATCGTTGAAATTTTGGTAATCATTAAATTTATGGGGCAATCGTTAAATCTTTGAGTAATCGTTAAAAAATTGATTTAGCCGCTATTCGTGGAGATAAATTTTGAGGAGAGTGCTAAAGTTCACAAACAAACAACACTTCGTTCATATCATTACCGCTTTTCTCTCATTGGCCGAAGACAGGGTATAGAAAACATCGATTAATATTATTGACCTTTCGGTCTATAATTGTTATAATATAGATTGTGCAGTCTATATTTTGCCTTAAGGAGGCACAAAGATGCGAAAAGAGGAAAAAACAGAACGAACGAAAGAGCGAATCCTTGTGGCTGCAATGGATGAATTCGGGTCAAAGGGTTACGCGGCATCATCACTTAACAATATCTGCAACGCAGGAATATCAAAAGGATTGCTGTATCATAATTTTGAAAATAAAGACGAGCTTTTCCTTGCCTGTGTACGTCAGTGTTTTCACAGCCTTTCGGAATATCTGAAAGGCAAAAATGTCGGAACAGATATACAGAAATACACAGCGGCAAGGCTGTCTTTCTTTCGAGAGCACGAAAATGAATCGAGAATTTTCTTTGATTCTATCTTACAGCCACCTGACAAATTGAAAAAGGATATTGAGAAAGCTCGAACGGAATTTGACAGCTTTAACCAGAGCATATACGAACACTTATTGAATCAGATTACATTGCGCCCGGGCGTGACGAGAGAAAACTGCTTGCAATATTTAAAGCTTATGCAGAATATGTTCAACGGTTATTTCAGTTCTCCTGCGATAGGCAATTTGTCGTTTTCCGAGACATTGTCAGCTCATGAAAAAGAGTTGCCTAAACTGTTTGATTTTATACTGTATGGGATTGCAGAACAGGAGAAACAAAAATGATATTGTTGATATTGAGATGGGTTGCCGCTGTTGCAATCGCTTTTATTGTCGGTAAATTGGTATCTAAAATTAAACTGCCGTCGATTCTCGGCTGGCTGATTGCCGGAATGATACTCGGTCCGTATGCTTTTTCTCTGATACCGGATGTGTTGATTCAGGCAGGATGGTATCAGAACATTATCCATGTTCTTGAATGTGCGGTAGGATTGATGATTGGAACAGAACTTGTTTGGAAACGAATGAGGCAGTATGGAAAAGCGTTAATTTTTACTACGCTTTCACAATCGCTATGTACTTTTTTGTTAGTTTCCCTTGCATTCAGTGTTGTATTTGTCATCAGCGACATCCCGGTATATCTTGCCTTCTTGTTCGGAGGAATTGCACTTGCAACAGCTCCTGCACCCGCTCTTTCTATTGTACGGGAATTTAAAACAGACGGTCCGGTGACAAGAACCTTAATTCCAATGGCAGCTCTGGACGATATGGTGGGCGTTGCCGTGTTTTTCACCACAGTTGCCATTGTTGCCCGAGGCATTTCCGGCGCAGCGATGCCGGTTTGGACAATTCCTGTGATGATTCTGTTGCCATTGCTGATCGGCGCAGTTACGGGAATCCCGGCCGGATTCTTGCTGAGAAAGAAAAAGAGTAAAGCAGTTACGCTCGGCATTTTAATTTCAATGATATTGGTTACATCAGGAATCGGCTATT
Source organism: Candidatus Howiella sp. (assembly GCA_050946935.1). Lineage (GTDB taxonomy): Bacteria > Bacillota > Clostridia > Oscillospirales > Acutalibacteraceae > UQRS01. The sequence goes on along the minus strand of JBMNVR010000001.1, from coordinate 95,003 downwards.
TGTGCAACACATGTCTGATGCCTTCCCCCATGCTGAATTTTATGCTTATGGGCATGGCGTTTTCTGCCGCATTTTCAAATATCGTATCGGAAGAGCGGCTTGCTGAAATCGTTTCGGATTTCAATCCTATTTTGTCCGTATCTATGATTATCGTTATTTTGAATCTCGGCGCACCGCTGGATTATCATGCGATATTGGGTGCAGGACTGTTTACCGCGTTGTATATTGTATTTCGGGCTCTCGGAAAATATTTCGGTGCAAGACTCGGTGCAAAGGCGACAAAAATGCCGAAAACAGTGCAAAAATATCTTGGATTTACATTACTTCCCCATTCCGGAGTCTCATTGGTATTCACCGGCATTGCTGTTTCCACCCTGTCCGCAGCTGCTCCCGATTGCGCACAAATCATCCAGGGTACCATAGCCGCTGCGGCTGTTATCAATGAAATCATTGCAGTGATTATTGCAAAGAAAGGCTTTGAGTGGGCGGGTGAATTTCATAAAGCATAATCGTGTGCCTTGTTTCCGGCAGCAATCTCATTTGTTGTAGCAAATGTTATGCTTTTTCCTGTTCCACACGTTACTGAACCCCTTGTTTTCAAAACGAACCCCCTAATGCTCAAAAACTCAAAAAAGGGGGGGCGTTGGTATCAAAAGAATGGTCTATTGCCAAAAAGGAACGACAATTTTCTGTCGAAAATTGTCGTTCCTTTTTGTGCTTTCCTACTTTTCACTTTTTCGTTCTTCTCTGTTCTCTGAAAGAAAATTGCCGTTTTCAGATAATAGATAAGAGAGAACCGGCAAGAGAACTCGGTAACTTTGCTGCGCAAAGCAATTTATATTTTAAAAATCTCATCATAGGTTGTATTTAAATTTTTTTAATAGGTGCGGTGTTTGGTTGGTTGGGCTTCCTTATTAAAAAAAGTTGGGCAGCGCTCGTTGCCGGAATTTTATATGCAGTAGGCACATTGTTTTTCCTCGCATATTTTATGTTTGGTGTTCCGTTGCTAATACTTGGCTTTATAGGTTACGCTAAACAAAAGAAATTGAATACACAATGAGAATATCGCTTAAAATTACCGTTTTATACTTTTTATGTAGCCGCCCCCTTTAGCCTTCTTTTTTTGATGAAAAGCTCGTAACGGTTTTATCAGCGCAAAAGAAAAGACTGAGGATTCTCTTCAGTCTTTTCTTTTGCAAAAATCCGGATCAAAGCGCGGGCACAAGGCGCCCCGATCTTCCGTCTCTCCCCGGCGGTCTCCACGCCACAATCTTCCACTACCTCGAAAATCTGCACCAAGTCAAGCTGGAGGGGGGCACGGGCCTCCGCCAATTTTGTCAGCGCCCGCCGTATCTCCCCGCGCGGCGATCCGCTTCACCTCTGCCAACGGAGTGTCCGTCGACTGAACCGGCACCTCGCCGGTGAACGTGGCCTATATCCCCGTCATAAATCAGGCGGGCGCCGACCACGCCCTCTTTCGGCGGTGGGTGGGCGCCTCGACCTGTCCCGCTTCGGCCTGTGTCATTTCTGCCGCCAGCATTTCTTTGATTTGAGGCATCAATTCCATTGTATGTTGATATTTCTTGCCATATACATATACCCCCTCATGCAGCTATTATCCTGCATGAGGGGGTTGTCTATTGTCCGATTTTACCGGTTCGGTTCACAGTTCAGCCGGCGGACAGGGCTCTTTTTTGCATAGGGCAAGGCGCCTCTTTGTCAATATTCCGCAAGCAGGAGGCCGGGCCTTACTCCTCCATCTGCTTGCCGAGGAAGGCAGCCGCGATCTGGCACATTTTGAAATCGGTATCGTTGGCCACAGCCTCTCCATCGGTCACAAGGGTCACCGCCCCAGCCACATCGCCGGCCGCAATAATCGGAATCGCCACCACCAGACGAATATCCATCCCTTCAAGCGGAGGCACCTTGCCGATATCCCCCTTGTGCACGGCGACGCTGCGGCGGGATTCCATAATCTCCTCCAGATGAGAGGAAATCCGCCGCTCCAGCACCTCTTTTTTTGAAATGCCCGCCGCCGCAACGCAGTGATCCCGGTCGCAGATCAGCACCGGCAGCTCGCAGCTTCTGGCCATCACATCGGCAAACTGCCCGGCAAAATCCGACAACTCCCCGATCGGGGAATATTTTTTGAAAATAACCTCTCCATCGTTGTCGGTATAAATCTCCAGCGGGTCACCGCTACTGATAACATTGACAGTAAAGACCTTGTCCCGTCTGTTGGTGCTTGACTGGACTATCACGTCTTTTTCGATATCCTTACTGCCCTTAGGAAAATTTACGGTTTCTTCCTTGTCCTCAAGGGACAGGAGTGTGTCCACATCGGTTTTCAGCTTGACATTCAGGTGATCCTCATAAACCGTGATGCGGTCAACGATTAGCCCGATATCCCGCTTATCAAGTTTCTCCTTGCGCAGCACATCCTCAAACACATCAATAACTGTTTTCGCTTTGCGGTTGGTCTGAATCATTGTGTTGCGCATATCGCTGACTTCCGCAAACTGTTTTTCAAGCCCGGCAATCCGCTCGGTCAACTCCGTTTCCATTTCCTCATAAACCTGCTCGCGGATTTTTGCCTTGGCATCGGACTTGCCAAGAGAGGCTAACACCTTTTGCTTGTACAGCTCTTTGAGCTGATCTTTCGCATCGGTAATCTGTTGCTCAATACTGTCAACCGTCAATCCAAGCTCTGCTTCTCTCTGTGGTTGTTCTTTTATTGCTTGTTCAAGCTCCGTAATCATCCTCTCGCAGTTATCACGCACACGGAGAATATAGCCTTTTAGCAGTTCATCAAGCAAATCTACACGGATATGATGAGAGGTGCAGCCCTTGAGTCCCCGTCTGTGATAGGTTCCGCAGGTGTAAGCTGCCGCAAGGTCAGGACGGGACATGGAAAACATCGGACTGCCGCAGTCGCCGCAAAACAGAAATCCCGAATAGTCGGTGGCATACTTTTTCTCTCCGCGATAGTTCGATTTTGAGCGTAGATTCAACTGTTCTTTCGCATACGCAAAGGTCTTCATGTCAATTATCGGGTCATGTGCATTTTCGATGACAATCTGTTCGTCATCGTCTATCCGCACATCTTTTCCGTTAATGCCTTTGCGGGTGTATTTTTTCTGACGCAGCGTTCCGATATAAAAATCGTTTTGAATGATAGAACTAACCGAAATAATGCTCCATTCGTTTTTAGATTTCAGCTTGGTCGTTTTACCCTCTGCTTCCTTGTGCGCAATCTCGTTTGCTCGTGGTGTGGGCACACCCGACTCAGTCAGGTGATTGGCAATCTTCTTATATCCCCATCCGTTGTTATAGAGCCGAAAGACCTCTCGGACGACCTCTGCGGCGGGCGGATCAATTTCATATAACATTTCTTTGGTGTTAATCAGGCGATAGCCGTAGGGAACGGCGCAAATCCATTCTCCGTTTTTCTGGCGATTCGCGATAATATGTTTAATTTTTTTTGAAGTGTCGGTTACCGGCATTTCGTTCATCAGAAACTTGAACTGGATCAGCATCCAGTCATCTTTAGTCGGATAATCGATGTTGTCTCCAATAGAAATAATGCGCACACCTGCATCCCGGAGCGTTTCAAGCTCCAATAGGCCGAGACTGTTTCGGCGGGAAAAACGGGAAAAATCCTTGACTATAAGAATTTTTACATCGCCCGACATCAGTTCTTTGCGCATTTCCTGATAGTGCTCTCGTTGTGAGAAGGTATATCCCGAACGGTCACGATCTTCATAAAGCTTTAGCTTTGCATCGGGAAAGTTTTCCGCAACATAGTCTTTTATGATGCGTTTTTGATTTTCAATACTCGTATTTTCCTGATTTTCTTCCTGTAAATCTACGGAAATTCGAGTGTATCCGTCAACTATCAATGTTGTTTTCTCCTTTCGTATGTATTACAACAACATTGTAACACACGAATTTAAAAAAGACAATAGGTTTTTAAAATTTCATATTGTGTATTGGGCATAAACAGAAAAAAGCAAGGCCAAATATATGGAAAATACCACATATATGCCCTTGCTTTTCTAAGCTTAATTTTTCAGATTTGCGAAATTTATCATTAATCTGACAGATGCCATAACTGTTTTCCAATCAATGTCAGAAGCATAACTAAAGGATTTACGGTAATTCGTCCAAAGATTTTGCATACCCTTACTTTCCTCAATTTCATTTAGAACCAATGAAATATCGGATATCAGCTTTTCAGATTCCCTCTTTTTCATAACAGCGAGAATCGCCGCATGTAGATCTTCAGAGTTTATATTGTCTTTTTGTAAAATCCCGAGAATATGAATATCGTAAAAATCCCTCATCCGAGTGTTGGTAATACCCCTTGCAATGATTGTTTCAAGCTTTTCCGCAAGCACTGTTTCAAGATTATATGCCCAAACAGCGAGGGAACGATTCTCAAGCATCAGCTTGAAACGATACCGGACCGCACTCGGTGTAATAACATCTCCGGTTGAAATATCTACTTTCAGTGGCGTCCTCATGCCGTCAAAGGTTGTATCAAGGGAAACTCGAACACCCGAATATTCCGCATCATCCATAATATTTGAGACGGACTTAACACTGAATGTAACGCCATCATCAATGTTCACCGAGATAATTTCCGATAGGATATTCTGAACGGAATCAACGGATACATCAAAGCCCTTCACGGTGGCATCTAAATCCATGGTGCTACGAGAATCCAAGCCTACCATTGCGGCAACAAGCATGCCACCCTTCAAAATGAAATTGTTCTTGTATTTTGATAAAGAGATGCGTTCAAGAAGGCGTTCCATCATATAATTGCGCATCAAAATGTGTGCTTCGGTCTTTTTGTCCTTTGACATATTACGAATCAGATCTTTCAACTGCCGTGATGAAGAAATCATTATAGTAGCACCTCCAAGTATTTTTGAAGTATATTATCCACTTTGAATTCCTTTGCGTAACGCATAAGAAGTGGTAGATTTTTGTTTTTGCCGGATGTGTAGAGTTTCAAGGATGTTTGTACGCTTTGAAAGTCAATCCGGCTACGGCTGCGGATAATATCACAAATTGTGCGTTCACGGTTATAAGTTCGCACTGTTCTTCCGAATGGTGTTTCAATTGTAACAAGACCAAGCTCAAACAATTCCGGTTTCACCTTATAAACTTTAACACCTTTTTCGTTGAGTCGAACCGGATTATATCCGGACTTGACCGTAGCAGTATATTGTAATGGCTCACGATCTGTCAATTCATGAAGAAACAGAGCAGTTTCATGAGAGAAAATTAAATTTGGGTGCGCGCATTGCAGAAGATACATGCCATCCGCAATAGCATCATTTGACAGATAAATGCCTTTCTGCACATTTTCAAGTGAGTGCAGCTTGGCATATTCAATCACATATAATCGCGGTACTCCGGCATCGGTTGCATCCTTTGATCGAAGTAGTCCATTGTTACTCAAGATTATTGATTCAAGCTTAGTGTAATAATCCGAACGCGTCATAACGCACGCCTCCTTTACGGTAATGCACTTATTATAAACCATAAGTGCATTTTTGTAAAGTGTTATTGCAATTTTTCGAAAAAAATTGCGGCAGCAGAAATAACAACTCCTGCCGCCGCTTAGTTTTATCTCGCGTCGTCTCTCGATTTTTGTGTATTGGTTCGATTTACACAGTTATTATAATTGTAGGCAAGAAGCTCCTTTGTATTTTCCACAAGATCACCATCGCCGGACTCATATACACAAACAAATATTTTTTTGGATCGGCAGTCGGCAATAAAGCTTCGCAGCTTTTCCTGCTTTTCTTTGCTTGTCTGGTCGGCATGGCTCATCCATACCTGCGCAAGCCGTTTTTTATTATCAACAATACCGTGCCGGAGATAGCGGCACAAAGTATCATTTCTGCCGCTGTGCAAACAGACGCCGGGTATCGGTTTTCTTTTGATGCTTCCGATTCTTCAAAGGAATATCTCGTGGATATGACACGGCAGGATGATTGCCCGATGTTTTATCAGCTGATGTGCATCCTGCACGGGGATAATTTCAAAGCGAATATGGATATCTGCAATGACCTTGCTGATATCATTGTGTATATTGATTTTTCCGGAATCTTTGACCGAAATCCTATCGGGAAGATTGCAGAACAACAACGGATTGCCGAGTATATGTTCCGCCCGGAGGGGATCTATCTTGATTTCGGAAAAGGAGCAAACCGTTATCTTGCCTTTGAGCGCTCTGCCAGTATGAGCCGACAGTCAAGGTTATCCTTTATCCGTGCAGATTTCTTTGAACCAATTCGAGAACGCATGATGCTCGGCATGAATATCGGACTGTGTCAGCTTTCCAAGTTCTATGCCTATAACGGACTTCTGTTCACCGGCGGCAGAAGAATAGATGATTTTCAGCTTGATGATAAAAGCATTGTTCTTGTGGATAATCCGAAAAGCATTGTTTCGGGTGTTCCGACGATTACGGTTGAAGACGACGGTACCGACAGTCCAATGCGAACCTATACAAGAGTCGAAAAAACCGCAGACATTGAAGTAACCGAGTTTGACGGTGAGGGGCTTATTTCGGCCGAATTGTCGAAGAAGCTCAACCCGTACACCTGTGACGCTATTATTCGTCATCATTCTTTTCAGATTCGCATGCCGTATATCAAAGGTGTGGTTCATGAAGTCAATTTCAAATCGTTGTATACAGAGCTTGGTGTTACACATATCACCGATATTTTTGGTGTTTCTCATGCGGTTTCCGAAGTACAGATGATTTTGACCAAAAGCATGTTCAAGGGTTTTGGCTGGATGAAGGAAAACGGCCTTTCCTTTGCCGAATATCTGGGACGTTGTCGCAAGTACCGTCATGCGCTGTATGTTTCGGGAATGGATTCTTTGAAAGAACAACAATTCACGGAATTTAACTATCAGTTTCTGAACACAGCAGCAATCACAGACGAAGAATTCAGACCTTCCGACTTGCCTCTTGGATGGACGCACACACCGGAATGGGACAGGCGGGAATGGGTAACAAAAGCCACCGAAATGGCTTATTGGAACTATATCGGTGACAACGGTGAGAGGCGCAGATACTTCTTGCAGGACTTAAACGACGAAACCATTGAAAGAACCGACCGAAAGTACCAGCGCGCAAAGCTTATTGAAAAGAACGGACTGTATGCAGAGGAGCCGATATTTGCAAAGGAACTGCAAAGCAAGGCGGAACATATCTTATCCGGCTACGGTGTCGGCAGACTGACGGTTTCGGGAGACAACCGCTATTTATCCGATGATTTGATGCGGCTGCTTGCCTATCTCATAAAAGATACAGAAGCATATTCGGTACTTGAAGCGGAATGTCTTTCGGGCAGCACCTTCTATGCACCGAAACCCTGTTACACAGAAAACGATACGTATACGCTCCTGCGTAACCCGCACATCTCCCGAAACGAAGAAGCAACCGTTATTCCACTTTCGGAAGTTGGAGAAATACGGGAAAAGTATCTTTCTCATCTTCGTTATGTGGTTATGGTAGATTCCCGAAGCCTGATACCCGACCATCTCGGCGGTGCGGATTATGACGGTGATATGGTGAAAACCATATCCGATCCGTTAATCAACCGCTGTGTTGCAAGAAACGCTGATGACAAACCGCTTTTGAAAATACCGACCGCAGAGCCACTCATACAAGACGCAAACGACTGGGAATCCCGATTTAAATCGGTGCGCAGCACCTTTTCCTCCCGTGTCGGTCAGATCAGCAATGCAGCGCTTAACCGCAGTGTGATTGCATATGATGAAAACTCTAACGGTGAAGAACGGGAAAATTGCCGCAAGGAAACAGAAACGCTTGCTATTCTGACAGGGCTTGAAATTGATTCCGCAAAAAGCGGTATCAAACCGGACTTGTCGGAATATCTGGGTACACGCAAGGTGAAGCGCAGTGCATTTTTGAAGTATAAATATATCGTCGATAAGAGTGATAACCCGAAGTGGTACGAACCGACGCAAAACCAAAAGCTAAACAAATTCTACCAATCAGTCAATTGGGATGACGTTAGTTCTAATCTTGAAAAACTGCCGTATTACGCACGCAGGCTTGAGCTTGACACACAAAAATGCACGCCGATTCCGGTCAGTGATGAATCTCTGTTTCTGTTTGCAAATGAACCAGGCTGGAAAGATAAGTTGAACAAAGAAATGCTTTCCCGTATGATAGCTCTCATTGACGATTATGAGGAAGCACAACGCCGCTGTCGGTATCTGCATATTGACACCGAGTACATGACGCGCAGGACTGATATCGGACGGATTTTGTATGCACGCGGGCAGGAGCAGGAATATTCTGTCGATGCGCTGTATCATGCCTTTGATCGAGTATCTCCGCAGAACATGCGCAAGGCAAGACATAGGCTAAGTGAAAGTGAATGGATTTACACGCCGAAGGAAGAACGGGAGAAAGTGCTTCTTTCCGTTCTTCCGATTTCGACAGATTTCAGTTTTAACGACTTGTTTTGTGATTTCAGAAACGGCGGATTCCGTATTCTCGGCGATATTATCTGTGATTACGATGATATGTACAGCAGACGAGATATCAGGAAGCACCTTACCGCCAAAAAGGGAGACAGTAAGGATTTACGGCTTATGCTGAAAGACATAGAAAAGGAACCGGACTACAAAGAGACGCTTAATAAAAGATGTCTTGCTTGTTTACAGCCACCGGATGCCAAACAGCAAACCGACTTTGCGGAAGCCGCCAAATGTGCAATTGCTCTCGGAAAACGGCAGTTTGCATTAGAAATCCTGCCGGGTGCATTGCTTGAGTTAACCCTTGACCGCAGTCATATTTTTAGCGAACCAAAGCCGCAGAAAAAGAGGTGGTTTCGGAGATGACAAACGAATGGAATGAGTTTTTGGCTTATACCAAAAAGACTGCTTACATCGCAAGTGGAAAGCGTGATACCACCTATATGGGCAGATTCACCTTTACAACGCTGACTTCCTTTGACGGGCTTGGTCGCATTCTGACTGTTCTTGCACGGGGATACCTTTTTCACAATCCGGACGGCAGTATTGCCGTCGAGAATCCTTATGACCGCATAGCTTATGCGCGGAATGCACTTTGTGCGTGGTGCAGTATTCCCGATAACGCAAAAAAGGCCCCGGGCAAACGTCCGGAGCCAGCGGTGGATTTCAGAGAACTTTCAGTTGCTTTTCCCGAATTGGTAAACGAGAAAGGTGAAGGATGGCTGTATCGCCATGTGCACGGAATCATTCGCTTTGTGCGCAAGAATCCCGACATTGTCAGTGCAAGTGCCGTGAAAAACTGCGATATTCTTGCAAACGGATTCAATCTGGAATGGAAGAAGAAAGTAAAGCAGTTTCAAGTGCCGCTGTTTGCCCTAAATACAAAGGGTGCATGGGTATTGCGATTTGATGATATTCTCGCCGAAGCGTTGGAACAAGGCGCTTTGCGAAATACAAATATTGATTTTACGCCGGAAGAATTGCAATACTTCAATAAAAGCACTCCGAGAGGTGTACCCGATACCGTAATTCCCACTTTGGTAGCCTATTACCGAGCAAACAAGCGTGACGACAGTGATTGGGTTCTTCTTCCCGTCAGTAGTTTTGATGCCTATTTCGGCTCAACCGCCTTCGGCAAGAAATGGCTGTCTTTGCTGTCGAAGGATTTGATGGAGCGGCAACAGTTTTGTGGTGTGAGCAGGTACAAAATAAAATTTCTATAAACAGATAAAGGGCGCAAACACTGCTGAATAAACAGTAGTGGCTGTGCCCTTTACTTGCATATGAACTTATTTAGCATCTGCTCTGTTGCCTGAAACGTTATTCATTCTTGCGCACTTTTCGTAAAATAGCACTTGCTAATTTATTTCTACATTTTTAAACTTAAAGAAATATAGCTCACATATTAATATAATTTCGAACTCAAGTAATAATTGTTTGAAGAATAGAAAATCCTGCTAATACCAAAAGCATCACGCTTTAGTAACAGCAGGACTTTTCTTGCTATTTAGACCGATTATTTGTTAAAAACGAATGCTGCTTTTGAGTTTGAAAGCCAATTTGATTTTACCTGAAGTTCAAGCTCAGACCAATTTGCAGGAACTTCAACTGAATAATAACCTACCATTTTCTTTCCGGCAGAAATAGTTCCATCGAGTGTACCGTCGGTAAATACGCAGTTAGCATTGACAGAATAGTCACATTTAACGCCGTCAACATAGGCGTCAAACAAAAGAATTGAGCTAATTGCTTGATCTTGATCAGATGTATTTTCAATGGTAAACTGAACACCGACAAATGTTTTCCCCTCGGCAGGTTTAAAGAAATCGGTACCCGCTGATTCTTTTAATTCATTCGCTGTTACTTTTATTGTTTTGAAAACAGCTGTATCATTTACTCCGAATGTTTCATCTTTCGCAGATGAAGTGCTGCTTGTACTTGATGTACCTGAACCGGTGTCCTTTGTAGGTGACTTATCACCGTTACCACCAAGGTTTGCTGCAATAGCTATAACTACCACAACAATGATAACCCAGAACCACCATTTTTTGAATATAGGCTTTTTGGGCTTTTGCACCGGTTGCTGCATGACGGGTTGTGTGTAAACCGGTGTGGCTTGCTGTGTCTGTGCTCCGTTCGCCTCTGACGGATTAGGTGCTCCACAATTAGGACAAAATTTGCCCTCAAAATCTGTGCCGCATTGATTGCATTTCATGTTTTTTTCCTCCAAAGTTTTATTTAATTGGCTTAACCAAGCCATTGAGAACATTTAGTGCTTCTTTTGTTTTTCCTTCATACATAAGTTTTATAAAGATTCGGCTACCATCCGACATTTTGAAAATGATCATAGCCATTCCAAGCATCTGCTGAAATTTCACAACATTACTGAATAAAATATTTTGTTCAACAGCCAATGTCTCCTTATCAATCAATTCTGCATGATCCCCATAAATGTTGAAGATCTTTTTTTGAAAAATTGATGATCCGCAAGAAGGAATACTAAGAAAAAGCTTGTTGGTATTTTGATCTTTTTCATCAGGGAAACCATTAATAGTAGTAGACTGAACTACGGGCTCATTTAAAACCGTTTGGGTTCCGCAATATTCGCAAATCACATAATTTTGTCCGTATTCAGTCTTTAAAGGAGCTCCACATGATTCACATTTTAATAATGGCAAAGCTTTCATCCCCTGACAAATAAAGATCTTGGTTTAATGTTTTATAGGCCTTCCTTATAGATAATATTTTTAGAACCTTTGGCTTCAAGTACTGCTTTTCTGATAATATCCTTCACTTGCATCGGATTTTCAATATGTTCAATTTTAATTACAGGCGTTGATTGATCTACAGAATAAATAACGATATTTCCGACATTTGTAGCCTTTTCAATAAGCGACTGCTCAATTTTTTGGTCCTTTACTTTATACAGCTCTATTTCTTCAACCTGCGTAGAAAGCAAACCTTTGATCATGGTGATTCTTTGGTTTGTTACTGTATATGTAACCGAATTTACATTCATTGCTGTTTTGGCTTTATCCATTATACCGGAAGGCTTTCCTTCCCACAAAACCACTTCCTCATTAGTTGAGGTTAGCTGTTGTGGCACATTATTTGGTGTATTGTTAGAGGTGTTATCTGCCGGTGTGCCACACTCCGGACAAAACTTTCCAGATAATTCCGCACCGCAGTTTGAGCAAAATTTCTTCGCATTCAGGGGTGAACCGCAATTCTCACAGAATTTTCCGGAACTTTCCGAACCACATTTTGGACATATCATATTTTTTCCTCCTATTTTAGCGGCGAACCGCAATATTCACAATTTTTAGCAATGCCTTTTACTATTGTGTTTTCAGCACCGCAGTTTTTACAGTTAACCGTAATTATTTCTTTACATTCGTTACTGAATCGTGAGTGCTTTTTCTGCTTTTTTTCTAATCGTTCGAGTGACTTTGGATCTAAAACAATATATTGATTTCCTATATCGATATAAGCCCCTTTTAGTAGTGGATAATCATAATGATTTAGTGACATTGACTCAATATCCTTTGAAATAGCAGTAAAATCTAATTGAAGGGTACTTATCAATTTTTGCATTGATATTTGCTTTTCATTTGCCGCTTTGATAATTGCGTATATTTGAGTTTGGCGTTTCTTTTTCTTTGTTAAAAAATAGCTCCATAAAGCCAATCCACCTATTATCACTGTAAATTCCAAAGCAAGCCAAAACCAGAGCACCATCATTCACCCCTAATCGTCTAAATCTTCTTCAAATTCCTCGCACTCGGTACACCAGCCGTCTTCGTTGTCATGATCTTCTAACGAATGATCAAACCAATCATCTGAATTGTTGGCCTTTTTAAGTTCATCTCTATGCTTTGGCTCTTGTTCATACTCATCTTCTTCATTAGAGTGAAATGCTGCGTCCTTTCGAACATAATGATTGATTTTGGCAGATTCACTAAACCTCTCAGGTTTCCACCAAAATGCAAATATTGTTCCAATGCATATTCCAACAACAATTGCGATAACAGATACCATATGTTTGTCCGGGAACGCTTCAAGCGCCAGTCTATTTGCTTCTCTATACATATCAACACCTTCTGGAATCGGCTTAAATATGTTGAGAATCCATGTTATCATATAAACAATGATGTATGCCGGGAAATAGCTAATGAATGCAGAAAATATAAAGACAGTTATCTTTTGTATAACTCGAATATGTTTCAATTCCATTCACCCCTCGATTTATTTTCCAGCACTTATAGCGGCGATCCGCAGTATTCACATTCATTCTTGGCTCCCGGAACAACTGTATTTGTTGCACCGCAATTTGGACAGGTAACTGAATGAGGCTGGCTATTTTCGCCACCCTGTGAACCGGCATATACCGCATTCACGGTAACACTTGCTTGAGAAACTGTTTTTTTCATAATCAGCTCTCGCTTATTTAAATCCAAATAAGAATTCATGAAGAATCCGGCATCCAGCATTGATTGGATATCTGTAATTGCTTTGTCATATGTAGTAGGCACAGCTGCTGCAATATTATCAATAAGCAAATCATTGCTTGCGTTGATAATAGAAACATAGCGGTTGAATTTTTCACCACGTTTGATGTATTTCATTCCCTTTATCAGACAAAGCGCACCACAACCGCCGAAAATGAGTTCACAAACAATAACACCGCCGACAACACTGGAACCATCTTCATTTGGTTGAAAACCGTCAGTTAAACCCATAATCAGATAAAGTCCTGCAAAGCACAACAAAACGATTCCTAAAATTTTAAGGGATTTTCCATTTTTTATGTAGTTAAATTTCTCATCTGTCATTTTCTTAATTATCATGTATATTGCCACAGGAAAAAACACAATAAGCATTACAATAATAATTCCCCATGAAAAAGACTTTTTCTGCACAGCTGACTCCTCCTCAATTATCTGATATCTGCGATCCGCAGAATTCACATTCCCCAACAGTTCCTGCAATGATTTTATTTGTAGCACCGCATCCCTTGCACTGAACCGTAATGTATTTTATAGGTTGTGTTGCGTCAGTAGTAGCCGCAGCAGGAACTGTCTGTGTCACAATTGGCTTTTCGGCTTTCATTACAATACGGTTGTGAGTTGTATCGAGGAAAACTCCGGGAAAAAAGCCTAAAGCAATCATATCAGAAATGTTTTTTGTGACAACAGCAACTGTTGTTCCAATAGAGGAGGATAATAAATCAATAGATTTATCGGGGTCAGCGGAAAGCCGAGCGGAATAATCATAATAGTTTTTTATCAATTTTTTACGCTTATAGCCTTTTGTGATTAGCCTAACGCCTAAAACAGTAAACACAGCAAACATAGTAACCATAACAACATCGACGGTTTCCTTAAAGCCAGAGGTCCCTGCACCCACTGATGCAATTAGACCGCAAAATATTGTTATAATCCACCCAAACACCTGTTGTGTCACGCCTTTAGCTTTTGCTTTCTTTAGAGCTGTTTCAACATTGTTCGATGCCATACTTAAATTCCTCCAAGTTTTAACCCGCTGACTTCAGAAGTGCGTTGTTTTATGAGTGCTGTTATTTTTTCGCAGATTGCTTCAATTTTCTTTTTATCTGTGTTATTGCTATCCATTTGAGCTCTCAGCTGATGAAGGCACTGATCGATTTCGTTGTCTGTTTCCACATAACTGCTTTGATCGCAGGATTTTATTGCTTCCGATATTTTTCTAAGTATTGTATCGTAAGCAGGATTATCATTATCTCTGCAAATAGATTCCGTTAAGTATTCAAGTGCCTTAAAAGCTGCGCTTGATTCTTCAACCCTTGCTGCATTTGAAGCGGTAGATTTGCCTATTATATATATCAGGATAGATGCAATGACGAATACAGCTGTCATGACAGTCAAGATTATAAGATAGGTTTTTTCGGCGTGCCTGTAATATATAGAAAACAGGACTGATATAGCCGCCGAAAGTACAACATATACTACCGAAGAAGTATATCCACCGGCAGCCAATGATAGCTTCTCTTTGCTTGAAACCGCATTATACACAAGTACGTTGATAAAACTAAGCAACTGAGACGATACTATGCACTGTATTATCAGATTATCAAAATCAGTTTTATCGTAGGGAAGCAATACGTAAATCACCATAGAAACAGCAATGATTAAAGCAAATATTAAAGCACTGAGCAAATTCTTTTTAATCAGTTTCATTCGGTTTCACCTTATTCCAATTTAGTTCCGCATTCCGGGCAGAACTTTGGATTACCCGTAATCGGATTGTTACAGGTAGGGCATGTTCTAATCAATGACTTTCCACATTCCGGACAGAATTTAACATTTTTTCCGGGAAGTGTTGCTCCACAATGAGGACAAGGTGTCGGGAATTCGTAACCGCAAGCTGTACAACTGGTTGCGCCTTCCGGCAGATCTGCACCGCATTTCGGACAAGGATTATATTTATCACCGCATTCAGGACAGAATTTCATTGTGTTTTTGTATTTTGCACCGCACTTATTGCAAGTAACAATTCCATTATCGTTCTTTTCTTTTTCCATAGCCTTGTTTGTGTCGCATCCACATTCAAAACAAAAGCGTTTGCTTTTGGCCATTATCGCACCACATGACGGACAGGACTTTGTATCCTCAGCCGATGTATTAATGTTTTTTGATATTCCGCCAAATTGATTACCTACAGCACCGCCCATAGTAACGCCCATTCCAAGCCCCATCCCGGCGCCCATCAGGTTAGCTGACGAGCCGTTGTTTTTTGCAGCACCTTCCAAGGTATCGAAAGAACGCTCTTGCTGATAATTGTAGCCGATAATATTCATTTCGGCCTTCTTGGCAAGGGCATCCTTTAACTTTTTAACGGCACTGTCATCTTCCGGCACACTGATATCGTTTACATAGAAGTTTATCAGTTTTATACCGTATTCCTCTAATACCGGCTGCATTTTTTCCTGAAGATAAGAAGATAACTCCTCAATGTAGGCGTTTATCTCCATAATGCTGATTTGCTTATGTACAAGATAGGATGAAATAGCATCTTTAACCTTTGTGAGATAAAGGCCACGGAAATATTTAACCACGCTTGTTTTATCAAAGATTGGCAAGGTACCGACAAGCTTCACTAAAAACTGTTTTGAATTTTCAATACGAATACCGAACTGACCGAATGCCCTTACGGGTATAAAAACGGAATACTTCGGATCTTGCAACTGTATCGGTGAAGCCGTGCCCCATTTAATATCAAGAGAGTTAACCTTGTTGATATACCATACTTCCGCAGTAAACGGAGAGCGTCCGCCGAAGGGTAAATTGATTATTTTATTCAGAATCGGAATGTTTGCTGTTTCAAGAGTGTGCCTGCCGCTGCCAAACACATCCAGAGCCTTTCCGCCCTTGAAAAGAATTGCTTCCTGAGATTCATTGACGATAAGCTGTGTCCATGTTCCGAGTTCCTCGCTCGGATACTTCCAAGCAAATACATCCGGATTGCCGTTATACTTTACTACCTCTACAATTGCCATTGCTCATATCCTCCTCAAATATTGCTGCTCATAAGGCGAATTTGCATATTTCTGTCCTTAATTGTTTTTTTAATATCATTTACCATCAGTTCCATGCTTGAAAGATCTTCAGATTTTATTGAAATCAGGTTATCAACTTCTGATGATAAATTTTCAGCCTTGTTTCTTAACTTGCCGTCAATATCCGAAACATCTACCGAAACACCAAAATCGGAAAACCGCAGTTCATCAAGCAAACTGTCGATAAGTGACATTGCTTCTTTACGGGTGCTGTCCTGCATATCGATCAGTTTCGTCTTGATTTTCTCAAAGTCATATATCAAAACCTGCATCTCGCATATCTTACCGTTGACAGCGTTGTTTTGTTTAATAATTCCGGATTTTGTAATGAACATCAGCAGTGTCGTAACAGCAAACAGCGCAAGGCAGATAATGTGAATACTGACAAATAAATTTATACCGGCTTTTAATAAATAACCGCAGAGGATATTAATACAAAGAACTGCAACAACATATATTCCGGAAAAAGTCACAATAGATATTTCAATCGGAAATGCCGAGCTTTTCTTGCTTGTTGCTATAGCAGTAATTAGTCCCATAATTGCAATAGAAAAAATAACAAAACCGAATCCTGTCCAAAACACAGAGTTTTTTTCGACGGTAAGAATTAAGGAAAGGGCAGCATACACGGCGACTACTATTGAATAAATAATTAAAACAATACTATTCTTTTTCAACACTTATTCCTCTTTTCCGTCTGTGTCAAGGTTGTCGATAGCATATTCGAGACACATCATAATGATTTCGTTTCTGTTCCTTCCGGTGCTTTCGGCAATGTTATCTAAATCTTTAATCATTTCATTAGGTAAACGTGCCGATACAACAGAGGTATCACCTTTATATTTTTTCGACGGTATTACTAATTTTTTACCTGCCAATTTCAGCACCTCCAATTAGTCTTTTCTCTTGATTTCATCAAGATAACCTGCTGTTATTATGCCTGACGGTAACGCAATAATTGCAATTCCGAATATCGATGAAACCATAGTTACAATTCTTCCGATAGTAGTCACAGGATAAATATCTCCATATCCCATGGTGGTAAGGGAAACTGTTGCCCAATAAATAGCATCAAAAAACGAATTAAACGATTCCGGTTCAACATTGAAAATCACAAGAGCTGATATCAACACGTACGCAACTGCTAAGGTTGCAACTGCGCTGAGTACGCGCTTTTGCTTTTTAAAGACATTTGCAATAATAACAAAGCTTTTAGAATATCTTAAAAATTTCAACGCTCTTAATACTCTAAAGGTACGCAGAAGTCTAAACAATTTCAAAAGCTTAAATCCGCTATTCAGCATTGTAACAGAGGGCAAAATTGACAACAAATCAATAATAGCCATCGGAGTAAACGGATAAATAATAAAAGCCTTTGCCTTTTGACCGGACAGTTTATAGTCGGCTGTTATCAGACGAAGTATGTAATCAATTATAAAAATGACAACTGTTATATAGTCGAGCCATTCAAATACGATATTTGTTGACTTAAAAGCGAGAGGAATAAGGCTTGCAATAATTGTGATCATCATTCCAATATCATAAATATTGCTTACTCTATCGTTTTCGTCTGCAACCTCAACTAATTTAAAAATACGCTGACGCACGCACTTCACCACCTTGATTGATACAATCATACTACAAATGTTTACGATTGTCAAGATGCATTGCTTTCATTCGAGTAGAATTTTGTTTTTCTCAAGCTTTTCAGCATATTTTAGGGCATTCCATGCTCCGCCATAATTATGCTTCACGTAAAATACGCAGAGATCTGACCGATCAATCATATATTGATTACGTATAGCAATAGCTGCCTTTGGATGACATTCAGCAGATCTTTCGCATATTTCCACTGCGTCATAATATTCGTCATAATCTTTAGAATTGTTGATGTATTCTGCTCTTGCATAAGGCATTACCCATACATGTGAACTGTTTGCGTCAAAAATATTTTTCTTTGCCCTAATAATAGCCGAGGATGCAAGTTGATCAAAGTCACCATCGCGACCTATCAGAAAATCCACATATTCTTTATTTCGTATTAAATTGCAAATTAACTCATAAAGCTGCGAATCAATGCTAATCGGCTCATCGACATATCGATGTCCAAAAAAGCATACCGTATATATAGTCAAAAAATCACCACTGTTTGATAAAATCCAATAATATCTTTATTATATCATCTATCAGATGTTATTTCAATATAATTGCAGCTTGTTGGATAATATTATCGCCTTATATATAGGTTAGAATATAATAAAGGCGGTGATTAATGTGACTTCAGAAGATTTTGCACTTCGGTTGGCAAAACTACGGGAATCAAAAGGTGTTTCTGCACGAGACATGAGTTTATCAATCGGACAAAACCCTGGATATATTAATAACATAGAAACAGGAAAATCAAAGCCTTCATTAGACGGCATAATTTATATTTGCGAATACTTAGGTATAACCCCAAGCGAATTTTTCGATGACTCATCTGTAAATCCAAGTAAGGCAAATGACTTACTCAAAATAGCTAAGCATTTAGATTCGGAGCAATTAGATCATCTAATTGCAATAGCAAAAGGCCTTAAAAAATAATGGCGACAGAATTATCTGCCGCCATTATTTTTATGCGTATATGAGTTCGTTATTAATAATTTCTGTTGCTTGATTTCGTATACAATTCATCCGTCCAACCCAGTTCATTTGGTTCTCGGCCTTCAGTTGTTCAGTAACACCTTGCTTCTCGGCCATCTGTTTTACCAGCCGAGAAAACATTTCTTCAGCTTCTTCGTTGACATCAGCAAGGTGATCGTTCAGCTTGCCAGACATTTTTAGCTCGATATACAGACTCTTTTTGTTCTGCTTGATATATCTCAGATGTCGCTGTCCCCATATTCCAATGGGGCGATTGTCCTGCGGCGGAAGCTCCAGATTCGGGATCAGATAATCTCCCACTTGTCTGTATGTACCTCCCATTTGTTCGAATAGTGATTTTTCCACAACTTTGACTCCTTTCTTACTTTCCCAGCCTGTTTTTCAGTGAATTTACGGCTGTTTTAAACTTCATGAATGGTGTCAATGTTATCTGTGACGGGTCGCCTTCCCGGATCCGCATGGTGCGGCGAATCTCTTTCGGAATGACCACCCGGCCGAGATCGTCGATTCTTCGAACGATTCCTGTTGCTTTCATATATATGATCTCTCCTTGCTTGATGCTTTTTGATATAGCTATTGTTTGTCAGAATCGGCAAAATATGCGAATGGAGAAATCGGCTCCCAAAGAAAAAATATCCAAATCTCTCCGACGCGGCGGATGCACCGGCCAGACCTTTTGCACAACCGCAATATTGTAGGATCCCCGAAAGCGAAACATCTACACTATAACTGCCGGTGTTCCGTCCGAATTTCCCGATCGGTCCAGGTGATTCTATCAAGTTCCTGCCCCGGCTTGTTGACAAATATCCGTTTTCATAATACAATGATTAGTAAATATACAATTTGCTCAAACCGCCCGTATCCTCATGGTGTTTGCGCTTTCAACGGCAGGATGAACGCCCCCCAAAAAACGGACGGTGCAAGCCGTTAGAATCCATGAAGCATTTGGGGAAATTTCAATCCGCGCCGCCGGATTTTGCAACATGCAGCGTGTGCCGGGCGCGGAATCAATAAACCCTCTGAATATGTTAAGGATCTATCATTTTCTATTCTTTGTCTGGTAGGTTGATATCTATGTATAAACGCTTTCTTAAACGGGCGATCGACTGTCTGCTGTCCGCGGTCGGCCTGATTCTGCTGGCTGTTCCGATGCTGATTTTGGCGGCGGCGGTCAAAATGGACTCTCCCGGCCCGGCGCTCTTCCGGCAGAACCGGATTGGAAAGGACGGCAGGGTCTTTCGGATTTTAAAATTCCGTTCCATGTGCGTCGGAGCTGAGTCTACCGGCAGCGGCGTCTATTCCGGGAAGGGGGACAGTCGCGTCACCCGGGTGGGGCGCGTTCTCCGGGCGACCAGTCTTGACGAGTTGCCGCAATTGCTGAATATCCTGCGGGGCGATATGGCTCTGATCGGTCCGCGGCCGCCCCTCACCTATCACCCCTGGCCGTATGAAGAATACACCGACGAGCAAAAGAAAATGTTCGACGTCCGCCCGGGTATCACCGGCTGGGCGCAGGTTCACGGCAGAAAAACCGTTGAATGGCATGACCGTATTGCCATGAATGTTTGGTATTCAGAGCATTGTTCATTCATTCTTGATATAAAGATTTTGTTTATGACAGTATTTAAGGTTTTCACAAATGCTGATAACGAGAATGTCGGTGCGACAGTTTCAGTGAATTCAGAGGAGAGAGAAAGAGTGGCAAAGTAATGGCATTGAATTTGATGTACATAACGAATCGACCGGAGATAGCCCAAATTGCTGAGACAGCAGGGGTGGACCGCATCTTTGTTGATATGGAATATATCGGAAAGGCACAGCGCCAGGGTGGTATGGATACGGTTCAAAGTCACCATACATTGGGCGATGTCAAAGCAATTTCCGAAGCTATTACAACAGCGGAGTTGCTTGTCAGGGTTAATCCAATACATGAAGCCACCAGCGAATACATTTCATCAGAGGCAGAAATAAACATTGCAATTGAAAATGGGGCAAAAGTTTTAATGCTCCCATATTTTAAGACGGCCGCAGAAGTTGAGAAATTCCTCCGTCTTGTTGACGGACGAGCAAAGACAATGCCTTTGGTGGAAACGCCGGAGGCTGTAGCCGTAATTGACGATATTTTGAAGTTGGATATGGATGAAATTTATATAGGCCTGAACGACCTGAGCCTGGGCTATGGCATGACATTCATGTTCGAGCTTCTTGCTAGTGGGACAGTTGAAGATCTGTGTTACAAGTTCAAAAAGAAAGGGATTTTTTACGGCTTCGGCGGGATAGCGTCACTCGGCAACGGAACGCTGCCGTCGGAGAAGGTTATAATAGAGCATTACCGCCTTGGATCGACACGTGCAATTCTGTCCCGAAGTTTTTGCAATGCGGATAAGATCCATCACATGGGGGTTATCAGTTCTACCTTTGTGAATGGTTTGAGGGAAATAAGAGAGTTCGAGAAGAGCGTGGCTGTACACAGCGGGTTTTTTGAAAATAATAAAAACAAGGTTGCAGAGGCTGTAGCTGCAGTAAAAAGAAGGCAGCTTTAGCTGCTGAATTCGTTCGGGAGGGGGGAATTCATGAATATATTGATTACTGGTGCCTGGGGAAATGCTGAAGAGCATATTGCTGAAATCGAAGCGTTAGGGCATAAGGTAGTCTTTCTCCAGAACGAAAAAAGCGACATTCCTTGTCCCTGTGAATATATTGAAGGAATAATTGGAAACGGAATATTTCTCAATCATTCGATAGACAAGTTTTCAAACTTAAAATATATCCAGCTAACCAGCGCCGGGTTCGACCGCCTCCCTGTGGAGGAGGTCGAACGCCGCGGCATCCGGTGGCACACCGCCCGCGGGGTGTACAGCCTCCCGATGGCGGAGTTCGCCCTGTCCGGGGTATTGCAGTTGTATAAGCAAACCCGCTTTTTTATAAAGAATCAGGCCGCCCACATATGGCAAAAGCACCGCGGCCTGTTGGAGCTTTCGGGAAAAACGGTCTGCATCCTCGGGTGCGGCAGCGTCGGGACGGAATGCGCCATCCGCTTTGCCGCCTTTGGCTGTCGGGTGCTGGGCATCGATCTTGCGCCGGTACAAGCGTCGGGTTTCTCATCGGTGCTGCCGCTCAGCGCGCTGTATGAAACCCTGCCGCACTGCGATATTGTTGTGCTCACGCTGCCTCTCACGCCGCAAACCGAAGGCATGTTCGGCGAGGCCGCCTTCGCCGCCATGCAGCCGGGCGCGGTACTGGTCAATCTCTCCCGCGGGCGGATTGTGGAGGAGGCGGCCCTGCTCCCGGCACTCCAAACCCGGCTGCTCGGCGCTGTGCTCGACGTGTTCGAGGAGGAACCGCTGCCGCCGGAGCATCCCTTCTGGGATATACCCAACCTGCTGCTATCCCCGCACAACGCCTTCGTCGGCGAGGGCAACCCCTCCCGGCTGTGGAATCTGATTCTGAAGAATTTGGAGTGTGCAGAAAACCTATGAAAGTTTTGATCGTTTCCCCTAAAAACAAAACCGTCTTCAACTTCCGCGGGGATCTGATTCGGGATATTCTCGCGGCCGGACACGAAGTGCTGGTTACCGGCCCGAACCGCGATTTTGTTGAGGATATTCTTTCCCTCGGTGTGCGGGAGTTTATCGAGATTCCGCTAATCAAGGACAACACCAGCATCAAAGGGGATCTGCAATATCTGCGTGCTTTGAAGCGGATTATAAAAGAACAAAAACCCGACCTTGTTTTCAGCTATACCATCAAGCCGGTGATCTATGGCAGCCTTGCGGCAAAGGCGGCCGGCGTACCGCACATTTTCGCCATGGTGACCGGACTTGGGCGGGTATACGCTTCCGACAGCCTGAAAGCGAAGGCGGTCCGCAGATTGACAAAGCTATTGTATAAACGGGCTTTCGCGGCTTGTGAGAAGGTCATTTTTCAAAACAGCGACGATTTGCGCCAGTTTGTTGATGACAGGTATCTGCCCGCGGCCAAGGCCGAGAAGGTAGATGGCTCGGGCGTCAATATGGAACGGTTTTTAAAAACCGACCTGCCCGACGCCCCCGTTTTCCTGATGGTCGGGCGCATCATCCGGGAAAAAGGCGTGATGGAGTACTGTGCCGCCGCCCGCGAAATCAGACGGCAGCACCCGGAAGCGCGCTGCATCCTGCTCGGCGGGTTTGACTCATCGCTCGGCGCGCTGCAAAAGGACGACATTGCACCGTATATCGCGGACGGCTCGATCGAGTTCCCGGGCGAGGTCAAGGATCCGGTCTCTTTTTACCGGGCGTGCAGCGTGTTTGTCCTCCCCTCGTATTACAGGGAGGGCGTTCCGCGCACCATTCTGGAAGCGATGTCCTGCGGGCGCGCGGTCATTACAACCGACTGGCCCGGCTGCAGGGAGGCGGTTGTCGACTCGGACACCGGATTCCTGGTGGAGCCGCGCAGCGCCGAGGCGCTTGCCCGCCGCATGGCCGATCTGGCGGGGGATCCGGAACTGCGCCGCGCCATGGGAGAGCGATCCTATGCGCGCTGCAAACAGGTCTATGCCGTGGACATCGTCAATCAAAGTATGAAAAAAATCCTGGGATATTGAGGAACCGCCATGAATTTTTACAAAAAAATTATAAAGAGCCGGAATCTGCGTGTTTCGATCATCAGGCTGTTCAACTTTATTCCGGACAAACCGATGCTCAAAATCCAGTACCGGCTTAAAACCGGGCGGAAACTGCATTTGAAAAATCCGCAAAGATATACCGAAAAAATTCAATGGTACAAGCTCTACTACCGTACCGATCTGCTTACCCGATGCTCGGATAAATACGCCGTCCGCCGGTTCGTGGAAGAGCGCGGACTGGGCCATATTCTCAACGACCTTTACGCCGTATACGACACGCCCGATCAGGTGGAGTGGGACAGCCTTCCGCAAAGCTTCGCCATGAAAGCAAACAACGGATCCGGCACAAATTATTTTGTATCCGATAAGAAAAACGAAACTGCGGATCATCTGCGGGATATTTCGTCCAAATGGTTTCGGAACATGGGGCATTCCCTCGGACGGGAATGGTGCTATGTCCACATCCCACCAAAGCTGATTTTTGAAAAACTGCTGCCGCGGGACAAGAACAACGATCTGCCGGATTATAAATTCTTCTGCTTTGACGGGAAAGTATACTGTCTTTATACCATGATTGATTATACCGATAATCATGCAAACGGAAAACTCGGCTTTTTCGACCGGGACTTCAACCAGATGCCCTATCGCCGTTTGGATTATAATCCCATTACCTCCCCGCTGGAAAAGCCGGCCAATTTCGATTTAATGGTGGAGTATGCCGAAACCCTCGCCGCCGGCTTTCCGCACGTTCGCGTGGATTTTTATAATATCGACGGACAGATCGTTTTCGGCGAAATGACCTTTTACAACGCCAGCGGCTATACCCTGTTTGAGCCGGACGCGTTTGACCGCATCCTCGGGGATCAGTTTGTTTTGCCGGAGAAAACCATTCCCTCCGCTGCGGACTGAGCGCATGGTACCCGATCGCTTCCCGCGATTTGCGTGTTTCATATTTTAAAGGACAGGAGCCGACGCAATGATCTCTTCACCGCTTGTTTCCGTTATCATTCCCGTTTATAATGCCGAAGATTACCTTCCCGCCTGTTTGGACAGCCTGTTGTGCCAGACCCTGACAGAGATTGAAATCCTCCTGATCGACGACGGCAGCACCGACGGCTCCGGGCGTATTTGCGACGCCTGCGCCGCCAAGGACGCGCGCGTCCGGGTCATTCACCAGGAAAATCAAGGTGTATCGCGCGCACGAAATCAAGGCATAGAACACGCCGCGGGCGAATATATCCTTCTGGTTGACAGCGACGACTGGGCGGAGCCAACGCTTTGCGAACAGCTTTACATGGCGGCAGAGGCGCATCACGCCGATCTGTGTATCTGCGCCAATTATAATGAAACCGACACCCGGTCGACCGTGCGCAAGCTCTTTCCCCACGCGGAATTTCTTTTTACCGGAGATGCATATAAAAAGGAAATCTTGATTCCGACCCTCGGCCTTGTTGGAGAGAAGCTGCGCGATCCCTCCCGCCTCGACCGGCTGACGCCGGTTTGGGCACGACTGTACAAAACCAGCGTGATCCGGGACCACAAGATACGGTTTGTTGATACGTACAAGCTCCCCTCCGAAGCCCTGCAATTCAATTTTGAATTTTCGGTTCACGCCCGCTCGGCGGTCTATATTGACCGGCCGCTGTATCACTACCGCCGGAGCACGCCGGGCTCGGTCTCCAAATCCCATCGGGACGATCTTTGGGAAAAATGGCGGTGGTGGATTGAATATATGAAGAAGTATATTTCAGAAAACTGTGACGACCCGGATGTTTGGAAAGCCTTTCACAGCCGTATCTGCTGCAGCGTGATCCCGCTGGGCGGCAACGCCGCGCTGCTGCATTCCTACAAATCCGCCAGAAGAGAGGCGAAGGCTTTCCTCCGGCAGGAGGTTTACCGAACCGCGTTCTCCGATCTGGACGCCTCCGCCTGCCCGTTTTACTGGAGGGTATTCTTCTTTTCCGCCAAACACCGATTGGTAACCCTG
Source organism: Candidatus Howiella sp. (assembly GCA_050946935.1). Lineage (GTDB taxonomy): Bacteria > Bacillota > Clostridia > Oscillospirales > Acutalibacteraceae > UQRS01. Next base: position 69,641 of record JBMNVR010000001.1, on the reverse strand, counting down.
TACCTGTTTTTGACCATGTGCATGCGAAAAATATTAAAACGCAGAAAAGCGTAGGGAGAGTGTCGGATCTACATGAACAATCAACCGCTGGTGTCCATCATTATCCCCGTATACAACGGCGACCCCTATCTGCGGGAGGCCATTGACAGCGCGCTGGCGCAGACCTATCCGAATATTGAGGTCATTGTTGTAAACGACGGCTCTCCGGACGGGGGAAAAACCGAGCGGATCGCCCAAAGCTATGGCGACCGGATCCGGTATTTTTATAAAGAAAACGGCGGCGTGGCGTCGGCACTGAATTTCGGTATTGCCAACATGCAGGGAGAGTGGTTCTCCTGGCTCAGCCACGACGATCTGTATCTTCCCGAAAAAATACAAATGCAAATGGACGCCGCCGCGCGTTTGGGAGGGGGAGAGCCCTGCGTCGTGCGCTGTTCCACCGCCTCCATGGATGAAAACGGCCGGCCGGTTTTCCGGCCGCAGAGATGTGTGGACGGACGTTTCTCCGCGATTCAGATGTACGAAATGCACGCGCTGAAGGAGATCGGGCTATACGGCTGCACCCTTCTGATCCACAAAACGGTTCTGAACGTCTGCGGCCCGTTTGACGAAGAGCTGAAAACCACGCAGGATGAGGATTATTGGGCAAGAATCCTGTTTGCGGGCACACCTTTTCTCAGCGTACCGGAGGTTTTGGTCAAAATCCGCATCCATGCGGGACAAACCACCAACCGGTTAAGCGACCGTCTCGCGGCAGAGGAAGGTATGCTGATTGAAAAAGAGATCCGATATTACCGGGCGGACAAAACGGCCGGACGACCCTTTCTCTTTCTCCTGGCCTGTAAGCAAGCCAAGGAACAGCGCAAACAGCAGAAAGACCGTCTGCTCGGCGTTTTAAAGCAGGACGCGCCTTTATCTATAAAACAGCGTGCGCTTGTGCACTTGTACACGGTTACAGGCTTTGCCTACGCCTGGATCAAAAAAGCCTATCGTGCGATAATTATAAAGAAACACAGAGGACCCCAATTTGATCGAGGGAACTAATTTGATTTACGAAGGAAATATAATGTTTGTATATCTTGCTTTGGTCGGTGTTCCGGCAATTCTGACCCTGTTCCTCGGCCGGACAAACGATAAACTGAAAAAACAAAAAAAACAATCCAGAATTCTTGTGGTCTTCTTCGCTTTGTATTTTTTACTGCTTGCCATGAGAAACAGCCAGGTCGGCGTGGACCTCGCCCAGTACCTGCCCCGCTTCCGGCAGATTGCCTCCACCCCGTGGAGTGAGATTTTCAGCCGTTTTGACACGGTTGAGCCTGGCTATGTGCTTTTGAACAAGGTGATTTCCTCTATTTGGGTCAACGAACAGTTCTTTTTAACCGTTGTCGCCGCCGCAACCGTTGTGCCGATCGCCATCCTGTATTGTAAAGAAAGTGAACAGGCTTTTTTAAGCATCTCCATTTTTCTGATTCTCCCGATGTTCAGCATGTTTTTCTCCGGCCTGCGGCAGTCGCTGGCCATCGCGCTCGTGGTTCCCGCTTATTACTTCATGCGGGAGAAGAAGCTTCTCCGTTTCCTTCTGACCGTATTGCTGGCATATACCTTTCATACCTCCGCGCTGGTTTTGCTGCTTCTGTATCCGCTGTATCACGCGAAAATCACCAAAAAAGCCTTGTGGACGGTTATTCCAGGCATGGCTGTGATTTATATTTTCAACAAACAGATTTTCTCCTTTATTATCCGCTTCATGGGAGAGAAATACGCCGACCGGTACAGTCGCCTTGACTCTACCGGCGCCTATTCCATGCTGATTCTCTTCATCCTGCTTGCCATATTCGCCTTTGCCATCCCGGAGGAGGAGGCTCTCGATCCGAATACCATCGGTCTGCGCAACCTGCTTTTGTTTTCTATCTGTCTGCAATGCTTTGCACCGATCAACAGCATCGCCATGCGGATGAATTACTATTATCTGCTCTTCTTACCGCTGCTGATTCCTAAAATCATCACCCGCTGCAAACCGAAATACAAACAGCTTGCCGCACTGGCCAACGTCATAATGTGTTTGTTTTTCATTTGCTATTTCTACTGGAAGGCAATCACAAGCGCCGACATTCTTCGGGTGTTTGACTACATCCCCTTCTGGGAAAACTGATTTTGTCCCTGTCCACGAAAAACGGTTTTGGGAGATAAAACACGCCCTACGGGCGCTTGTGCCTTTTCGTAAGAAATGTTACAGTAAGGAGTTTTCATATGCTGAATCAAAATATCCCCTTGTCGGGCGCCACCGTCCTGATCACCGGCGCAGCCGGGTTTATCGGGGCCAATCTGGCGATGGAGCTTCTCCGCTCGGCGGAAGCGATCCATGTAGTCGGCGTGGACAACCTGAACCATTACTACGACCCGGCCATCAAAGCCGCACGGCTTCAGCAGCTTGAGGCCTTGGCGGGTCAGGCGGCCGAATCGGGTTCTCGTTGGACCTTTGTTAAAGGAGATATTGCAAACAGACAGCAGGTTGACGAACTTTTTGATACATACAAGCCTTCGGTTGTGGTCAACCTCGCAGCACAGGCCGGCGTCCGATATTCCATCACCAACCCCGATGTGTACATTCAGTCTAATCTGATCGGTTTTTACAATGTTTTAGAGGCCTGCCGGCATTCCTACGACGGCGACCGGCCGGGCGTGGCGCATCTGGTCTATGCCTCCAGCTCCTCGGTTTACGGCTCCAACGCGAAGGTTCCCTACAGTACCGAGGACAAGGTGGATAACCCTGTCAGCCTCTACGCCGCCACCAAAAAAAGCAACGAGCTGATGGCCCACGCCTATGCCAAGCTGTACAACATCCCCTCGACCGGACTGCGGTTCTTTACCGTATACGGCCCGGCGGGACGTCCGGACATGGCCTACTTCGGCTTTACCGATAAGCTGCGTGCCGGCAAAACGATCGAAATTTTTAACTATGGCAACTGCAAGCGGGATTTTACCTACATCGACGACATTGTTGAGGGTATCAAACGCGTTATACAGTGCGCGCCCGAACGAAAGGCCGGCGCGGACGGCCTGCCGATTCCTCCTTATGCGTTATATAATATTGGAAACAACCATCCTGAAAACCTGCTGGATTTTGTAACCATTTTGCAGGAAGAGCTTGTGCGCGCCGGCGTTCTGCCGCCCGATTATGATTTTGAATCCCATAAAAAGCTGGTTCCCATGCAGCCTGGCGACGTACCGGTCACCTATGCCGACACCTCCGCGCTCGAGCGTGATTTCGGCTTTCGGCCGTCCACACCCTTGCGGGAAGGCCTTCGCCGCTTCGCCGAGTGGTATCGGGCGTTCTTTTTGAAATAAACCCGCAAAACGGCCTTTTAAAAACGCCGCCCTTTGCAATCGAACATTTTTTGGAAAAGAGGTTGTCTCAATATGAACATCGCCGTAGCGGGAACGGGATATGTCGGCCTGTCGATGGCCGTTTTGCTGGCCCAGCACAATCGGGTGCTGGCGGTAGACATTCTCCCCCAAAAGGTAGAAATGATTAACCGAAAGCACTCCCCCATTGTTGACCGGGAAATCCAGGAGTATCTGGAAACCCGGCCGCTCGACCTGCTGGCCACGACCGACGGGGACAGTGCTTATAAAGAGGCGGAATTCGTCCTGATTGCCGCGCCGACCAATTACGATCCGGATCAGAACTACTTCGACACATCGGCCGTCGAAAGCGTAATCGAGCAGGTGCTCCGTGTCAATCCCGACGCGATCATGATTATCAAGTCGACCGTCCCGGTCGGGTACACCGAAAAAATCCGGGCACATTACGCCTGCGAGAATATCCTGTTCAGCCCGGAATTCCTGCGGGAGGGGCACGCGCTCTACGACAATCTCTATCCCAGCCGCATCCTGGTCGGCTGTCCCGCCGGCAACGCCCGGCTGAGGGCCGCAGCAGAGCGGTTCGCCGCCCTTCTGACCGAAGGGGCGCTGAAGACCGACATTCCGACCCTGTTCCCCGCCCTGACCGAGGCGGAGGCGGTCAAACTTTTTTCCAACACCTTTCTCGCCCTGCGGGTGGCGTATTTCAACGAACTCGACACCTACGCGGCAACCAAGGGGCTGAATCCCCGGTCGATTATAGAGGGGGTTTGTCTTGATCCGCGGATCGGCGATTTTTACAACAACCCCTCCTTTGGATACGGCGGCTACTGCCTGCCCAAGGATACCAAACAGCTTCGGGCCAACTATGCCGACGTGCCGCAAAACCTGATTTCGGCCATCGTCGACTCCAACGCCACGCGGAAGGATTTTATCGCCGACCAGATTATTCAGAAAAAGCCATCGGTCGTCGGCGTATACCGCTTGACCATGAAGGCGAACAGCGACAACTTCCGCCAAAGCTCTATTCAGGGGGTTATGAAACGGATCAAGGCCAAGGGCATCGAAGTAGTGGTATACGAGCCGTCGATGAAGGAGGATCTTTTCTTCAACAGCCGGGTCATCCGCGACCTGTCGGAGTTCAAACGCTGTGCCGACCTTATCCTGGCCAACCGCAAAAGCGAAGAATTATCCGACGTTGAGGAAAAAGTATATACCCGGGATCTGTATTTTCGGGACTGAGGCGGATTCCCCAAACAGCCGGCCGTACCATCTTTTGATTTCACGCCAGAGGGAGTTTTTCGCCATGAAAATCTTACAAATCAACAGCGTTTTCCGGAACGGGAGCACCGGTAAGCTCGCCGCCTCCCTCCACGATTTTTTTCGGGCACAGGGAATAGAATCGGTCGTCTGTTACGGAAGAAAGCGCAGCCCCGCCGAACCGGGCGTGTACAAAATCTCCTCCGAGTGGGAGGCCAAGCTGCATTCCCTTCTCTCCCGCTTGTTTTCGGTGGATTTCGGCTATTCTCCTCTGGCGACGCGGCGGCTGATCCATATGATCCGGAGTCAGAGGCCGGACATCGTGCACCTGCACTGCCTGAACGCGCATTTTGTCAACGTATACCGTCTGCTGAATTTTTTAAAAAAGGAAAAGATACCGACCGTCCTCACCCTGCATGCCGAAATTATGCACACCGCCGGCTGCGAACATGCCGGAACCTGTGAAAAATGGAGGACTGCGTGCACCCGCTGCAAACGAATAGAGGGGAAAATTTCTCGCTTCTTCCGCGACGACGCGGCGCACTGCTACCGAAAAATGCAACGGGCGGTCGACGGGTTCGGCACCCTTACAGCCGTCGGTGTTTCCGACTGGCTGACCGAGCGGGCAAGGCATTCCCCCATTTTTCGGGACGTCCCTTGCGTAACGGTTTTAAACGGCGTTAATACCGAAATCTTCCGATATGCCGATCCAAACGAGCTGCGCCGGCGTTTAAATATATCGGAAGAAAACATTCTTTTGCATGTGACGCCCAACTTCAATCACCCGATTAAGGGCGGCCGCTATGTGCTGGAGCTGGCTGAACGGATGCCCGACTGCCGCTTTCTTATCGTGGGGTTTAACGGCGATCCGACGGCGCTGCCCGCCAATGTGACCCCGGTTGCGCGCACGCAGGATCAAAAGGAGCTTGCGGCGTATTATTCCCTCGCCGACGTCACCCTGCTCACCAGCAAACGGGAAACCTTTTCGATGATTACGGCAGAGAGCCTCTGCTGCGGGACGCCGGTGGCCGGGTTTCTGGCCGGCGCGCCGGAAACCTTCGCCCTTACAGAGGGCAGCGGCTTTGTCCCCTTCGGAGATGTTGCGGGACTGGAACGAGTGGTACGCGGCTTTCTTGCGGCCCCTCCGGACAAGGCGACCCTCAGCCGGACGGCCTGCGACCGCTATGCCGATCGGGTCATGGCGGAAGGGTATCTCGCGCTCTATCATTCTGTACAAAACAACGACTGACAAAAGGACAGCTTCTTTTTTATGAAAGAGAAGACCGGCGTGCCCTCATTTTTTCAGACGGACACGCCGGTCTGTCCGTCCCCGTTCACATCCTGCCACCATTTTTTATTGTTCCACAATAAAGACAGGATTCAAATGCCAAATTTCTCACCATGCGCAAGGCGTGGCGGCCGAATTTTACGGCGGCAAAAAACACCCGCCGTAAAGCTTTTTCTGATTCAAAACAGATTTGGCGGCTATTTTCTTAAAGGAGGAAACGGTTTGGGAAAGGTTGTTTATCTTGGATACTACAGTATGCCTGCACATAAAAGAATCTGTTCGCCGGCGGCGGTAACCATGATGGATTATGTCTGCACGGCTCTGCGACAAACGGGTCTGGCGGTGACTCTCCTCTCTCCGTCACAGGCCGAGGCTAATGCAGCCACCCCACGGGAAGAGGTTGCGCTCGATGACCGGTCAAAGGTTGTTTTTCTGCCTTCCTATCCTCGCGTATCCTCTAAAAATCTTCCGGGACGTTTGTTTTTGCGGCTGCGCCGAAAGCGCGATCTGCGACGGGAACTTTCCGCCCTGACGGCAGAGGATACGCTGATTGTCTATCACTCCATGATTTATGCGGACACAATTCGGAAGATACAGAAAAAGCAACACTTTCGCCTGATCCTGCAGGTTTGCGAAATTTACTCGGACGTCGCGCCGAATATTTCCAAAGAAAAAGAACTGCGCTGGATCGACTGCGCCGACGGATATATTTTTTCCACCCGAATGCTGGCCGAAAGGTATAATCCGCACGGGAAACCCTATACCGTCTGCCTTGGAACCTATCTGCCGGAGCCGAAACGCGAAAGACTGTTCAACGATGGTTTTACACATATCGTGTATGCCGGAACATTTGATCCTCGCAAAGGTGGGGCGGCGGCGGCGGCGGCGGCTAAATTCCTACCGTTTGGGTACCATATTCACATCATAGGCTTCGGCAGCCATTCCGAAATATCACAGATCGTGAATCTTGTAGATTCACTTTCCAAAACCTGCGCCTGTCGAATCAGCTATGACGGCTGCCTGTCGGGAGAGGAATACATCCGCTTCCTCCAAAGCTGCGACATCGGGCTGAGTACGCAAAACCCCGATGCGGCCTTCAACGGCTCCTCTTTTCCGTCGAAAATCCTGTCTTATCTGGCGAACGGACTCCGCGTCGTAAGCATACGTATTCCCGCCATCGAAACATCCGCGGTCGGAGAATCCATGTACTATTATGAAAAACAGACGCCGGAGGAAATTGCCAGCGCTATTCTGAAAATTCCCCGGAACGATCCCTATGACAGCCGCGCGCTTCTGTGCCGACTGGATGCGGATTTTCAAGAAAACATGCATACCCTCCTCACCACATTTGATAAAAGATAAAGGAAAAAAAGAATGCGCATTTTTGACAAGCTGAAAAAAGCAGATTCCAACACAAAATCCATATTTGGCAATATCTTTGGCGCCTTTGCCGTAAAGGGAGGCGCCCTGGTGATTTCTCTGTTCTCGACGCCGGCATTTATGCGGTATTTCGATGATCAGGCCGTTTTGGGCGTCTGGTATACCGTACTGTCGGTGATCACCTGGGTACTCAGTTTCGATCTCGGCATCGGCAACGGATTGCGAAACAAGCTGGTGCCCGCCATTGCGTCGGGCGACATGGAAAAAACGCGAAAATACATCTCCTCCGGATACATCATGCTGGGTGCGGTTTCTCTTCTTGTCACAATTGTCGGCCTGCTTCTTTCCGGCTTTGTAAGCTGGAACGGGGTGTTCAACATTTCACAGGAGGTCATCCGCCCCGCCGTTTTGCTGAAGGTCGTGCGCTGTGTCTTTGTCGGCATCATGACGCAGTTCTTTTTACGCATTATTACTTCCATCCTGTACGCGCTGCAAAAGTCCGCGGTGAACAACCTTCTTTCCCTTTGTACCAGCATCCTGCAGCTCTCCTTCGTCCTCCTGGCCCCTGACAGAGGTTCAGAGGCCAACATCATCATGCTTTCCTACGCCTATATGTTCTTTTCAACCCTGCCGCTGCTTGTTGCCACGGTGGTGGTTTTCTCCACACGGTTAAAGGGCTGTTTCCCCAGATTTAAATATTTTGAAAACCAACTCGCCAAAAGTGTGCTTACGCTGGGCGGCATCTTCTTTGCCTGTCAGATTCTTTACATGCTGATTGCCAACACAAATGAATTTTTGATTTCCAATTTCGCGTCCCCGGACGACGTGGTTCCCTATCATATCTATTACAAGCTGTTCAGCCTGGTGGGGATGATCTTTACCATCTCACTGTCTCCGGTCTGGTCGGCGATCACCAAAGCCATCGCGGAAGGCAAATACGCCTGGTTTAAAAAACTGTTTAAAACCCTGCGGTTTGCGGCGGCGGCTGCCGTTATTTTTGAATTTCTTCTCATTCCGTTTTTGCAGTTCATCCTGAATATCTGGTTGGCTGAAAAATCATTTGAGGTCAATTACCTGTATGCCGTCGTCTTTGCCTGCTACGGTTCCGTGTTTATCTATCAATCGGTTCTGTCAACTATCGTTTGCGGAATCGGAAAAATGAAGCTGCAATTCTGGTTCTATCTGATCGGTATCGTCATAAAATTCGGCATTATTTATTTTGGCTCGATGCTGTTCCATTCTTGGATCATCGTGGTCGCCGCCAACGTAATCATTCTGCTGCCCTATTGCATCGCGCAGCAGATCAGTTTGAACCGCTACATCAAAAAACTGGAGATAAACGAGCTACAGGCATTCGATTCCGAAACAGATACCGCTTTATAAAGGTTCAAATTTCACGCTGTAAAGGAGGCTTTTCCATGTCCATCGAAAAAGCAACCGCCTGCCTTGAAACATTCGGGTTTTCCGACCGGATTCGCACCTTCGACGTGTCGAGCGCCACGGTCGAACTGGCGGCAAAGGCGCTGAACTGCGCGCCCGAGCGCATCGCCAAAACCCTCTCCTTCGCGCTGGGAGACGGCGCGATTCTGATCGTGGCGGCCGGCGACGCAAAGGTCGACAACCAGAAATTTAAAGCAAAATTCGGCGTCAAGGCCAAAATGCTCCCCTTTGACGAGGTGGAGAAAAAAACCGGCCACGCGGTCGGCGGCGTCTGTCCCTTTGGTGTAAACGAGGGCGCTGCGGTCTATCTGGACGAATCGCTGCGCCGGTTCGACGTCGTCTACCCCGCCTGCGGCAGTGCGAACAGCGCGGTGAGGCTGACCGTCCCGGAGCTGGAGGTCTGCGCCGGCGCGGCCGAGTGGGTCGACGTCTGTAAGGGCTGGCAGGGGGAGTAGCTTCTCCGGTTTTTGCCGGAAGGCCTTTTTCTTTGTACTCCCACAAGTTTCAGTCAGTCGGCTTTATTCCCGCCGCATCCAGCCTTTGTAAATACTTTTTTCCTTCCCCTTCCGGCCGTGCCGGACAGGGACTCCCCTGTAACCAGACACGCCGCCACCGGAAGTTTCCGATGGCGGCGTGTTGTTTCTCTTTTACTCAGACAGCAAACGGTCGATTTCGGTTTCCCGAAATATCTCCACCCCGGCGGCTGTCAGACGCTCGGCCAAAACCCCGTCTCCGGAAACCAGCCGACCGCAAAAACCGCCGTCATAGATTTCCCCCTTCCCGCAGGAGGGGCTGCGCGCCTTCAGCAGCGCCGTCCGACAGCCGAAAACGGCCGCCAGACGCAGGGTCTCTTCCGCCCCGCGAAGATATGCGGCGGTTACATCCGCCCCCGACTGCGTTACAACCCGTTCTCCCTGCCGCTCAGCCGGCGGACGGGGCGTGGGCAGGCCGCCGTATACCTCCGGACAGACCGGGATAAGGATGTATTCCTCCCGCAGGCGGCGGATATCCGCGTCGGAAAGCGGCCGGCTCTGTCCGTCGTACCGACACCGGACACCAAGCAGGCAGGCGCTGATCAGCATCGAATTCATTTCTGCTCACCATCCTTTGCGTCCGGATTGCTTTCGGTTGCTTCGACAACCTTTCCGTTCGAAAGGCGGAGAATCCGGTCGGCAAAGCGAACCGCCTCTTCCGCATCGTGGGTGACCAAAAGCACCGGACATCCCCGCAGCCGGGAGAAGGTACGGGCCGCGACCCGTTCCTTCAGTTCGGCGTCCAGCCCCTTGAACGGCTCGTCCAGGAAAACGGCGTCTCCCGTATAGCCAAGAGTGCGGGCAAGCGCGACCCGGCGGCGCATGCCGCCGCTCAAGTCCTTTGGATAAAGATCGGCCGTCCCCTCAAGTCCCATGTCCCGCAAAAGGCCGGATACGTCGGCGGCCGGGTTGACCAGCCGGATATTTTCAGCCACCGTGGCCGTCTCGAGCAAGCGATCCTCCTGAAACAGGACGGACGGCCGGCGGCAAAACGCCCCCTTCACCGGCGCATCCGACTGCTCCAGTCCGGTGAGGATGCGCAGCAGGGTTGTTTTTCCGCTGCCCGACGGACCCATCAGAGCGGTCACGCCGGCCGGCAGGGTAACGGAGGTATCGTCCAGCACCCGGTTATCCCCAAAACGTTTGGAAATACCGGATACCGCGTACGAAGCGGAGGCCGGCTGCCGGTTTGCAGCCGGCGCGCTGCTCCGGCGCAGCGGAACATGGAAAGTCAGGCGGCCGAGCAGCAGCACCAGCAGCCGCTCGAGCAGCATGCTGAGCAGAATTACGACCACCGTCCAGGCGAAGAGGTCAACCGTCTCAATATAAATTTTTGCGTTATGCAGCATCAGGCCGATCGAGTCGCGCGGGGTGCTGAGCACTTCGGCCGCAATGCCCGCCTTCCAAGCGAGACCAAGGGCGGTCGTCGTCCCGGCCAGAAAATAGGGAAAAACATGAGGCAGATAAATCTGCAAAAACACCGTTTTTCGGGACAGACAAAAGCTCCCCCCCATTTCAAGAAGATCGGCCGGCGTGGTGCGGATGCCCTCGTATACATTGCCGAAGAGGATGGGAAAGACCATCAGCGCGGCGATAAACGCCGGAACCTTTCCGGTGCCGATCCAGCACAGGGCCAGAATGATGAAAGAGGCGACCGGCGTCGCCTTGGCGATCCCGACCAGCGGTCGGAAAAGGGCATGCAGGAAAGGCATGGCGGCCGACAGGGTTGCCAGCGCCGTCCCGATCAGCAGCCCCGAAAGAAATCCACAGAGAATCCGCAGCAGCGAACCGCCGGTGATCCTCCAAAATTCCGCTGTGCCGCACAGTTCGATGATCCGGCGGGCGGTGGCGAGGGGCGAGGCGATCAGAATCTCCTTTTGCACGAGCAGGTATATCCCCTGCCAGAGCAAAAGCCAAAAGGCGGCCACGGCCGCCTTTTTTCCTGCCTTTATAAAAATTCGTTTAACCCTGATAGCCTTTGTAGTAGAAACTGTCATCCGGCAGTGCTCCTCCCACGGACGAGGGGTTGGCGTCGAACAGAACCTGCAGATTCGCCCTCGCGACCTGTTCCATCTCATTCCCGGTCAGGAAAACAATGTTGCAGTTCGGAATGGCCTTTTTGGCCAAAGCGGCTTTGGCCATGATGCCATACTGTTCGATCAGCGCCGAAGCGTCGTCCAGGTTTTCATTCACATAGGTAACCGACCGGCCGTATTCCGCAAGAAATTTGTCCACCGCGTCGGCGTTTGCCTCCAGAAATTCTTTGCGAACGATGATACAGCCCTGCGCCAGTTTGCTGTCACTGACCTTCTCCCACTCCTCGGTCAGGTCGAGGGCGATGCGAAGGCCCGCCTGGCTCTGCGCCAGGGCGGCGGTCACATTGGGTTCGGGCAGGACCGCGATGGCTGCGTCACCCGAGGCGGCGAGGGTGGCAAGCTCGCTGTGCTCGGTTTTGTACTCGATAGTCACGTCAGCCGCCGGGTCGATGCCGTTTTTCTCCAGCACATAGTTGAGGATATACTCCGGCGTCGAGCCCTGCCCGGTAGCATAAATTGTCTTACCCTTCAGGTCGGCGATGCTCTGAATGGACTCTCCGTTTTCCAGCACATACAAAACGCCGAGGGTGTTGACCGCCAGAATCTCCACCGCGCCGCCGGTTTTCTTATACAGCGTGGAGGCAAGATTGATCGGGCAGGCGGCGATATCGGCGCTGCCGGAGGAGATAGCCGATACAATCTCATCCGGTGCGGAGGAGAGCGTGAAATGATAGTTGTTCGAAGCGGTTCCCGCGTCCGAATCGGCCATCAGCTTGGTCATGCCCATGCCGGTCGGCCCTTTGAGGGTATAAACGTTCATATCCACCGCGGCCGCGGACGAGGTGTTCTCCGGCTGGGGGGAGGAAGTGCCGCCTCCCTCTCCGCAGGAGACAAGACTAAACAGCATCAGCAGCGCCAATGCCAGTGCGATTCCTTTTTTCATCATAATCAGACCATTCCTTTCCAACATGCGGCAGGTTTGCAAATCAAACAGCTTTTAGCCGGATGCGCCTGCCGGTTTCCCTTGACGGGATTTCTTTATTATAGTATACTAATTGGAAAAGAACGTTGCCATAGCAACAAAAGAAGGTCTGGTTATGCAAAATCTCGGCAAAACTGCTCCGCTTGCCCCGTATTACGCCCTGCTGCGCCGCGCCATTCTCTTCCGGGGAATCGACGAGGAGGATATCGCGCGGCTGTTCGGCTGTCTGCACTGCCGGGTGCAGGATTATGAAAAGGGAGAATATCTGTTTTTAGCCGACGAAAGAATCACGGCCGCCGGTATTTTGCTGGAGGGCCGCACCTGCGCCGAAAGCCCGCACCTGAACGGCGAGCAGAGCATCGTCCAGACCTTCGCGGCCGGAGAAATGTTCGGCGACCTGCTGATGTCGGGCGGTTCCTCCGGCAGTCCGGTCAATATGCGTGCGGCGGAAGACTGCCGAATCCTCTTCCTGCCCTTTGATCGGATTATGGACGGCTGCGCGGAAAACTGCGCCGCCCACCGGCAGCTGCGAGTGAATCTGCTAACCGAGATTTCAGAAAAATTCTTCCGCCTCAACCGCAAAATACGCTATCTGTCCAACCGTTCCCTGCGCTGCCGGATCGCGGAATTCCTGCTTGACTGCATGTCCGACGCCGGCGGACGCACCTTCAACACCTCCCTGTCGAGGGAAGATCTGGCTGCCCTGCTGGGCGCCAACCGCTCCGCCCTGTCGAGAGAGCTGTCACGTATGCAGGCCGACGGAATTCTCAGCTTTTATAAAAGCAGCTTTAAGATCGAGGATGCAGATAAGCTTCGGGACTGCTTTCGCTGAGCTATTCCGGCCTGTGCGAGGTCAAAAAACCGACCGCCCGCTCAACTGCGTCGCGGGAGGTTCCCCAATCGGCGTTCTCCCCGCTGTTGCGATAGTCGTACATACTGCAATATCTCCGCATATCGGAAAGCAGCGCGGCAAGTTCCCCTGCCACTGCAGACGAAAGCGCCTTTTCAAAACCGACGTAGTGGCCGCGCATCTGCTTTTTATCGGCCGCCTGCAACAGCGCCGCGTAATGAGGCAGGCAGAAGCCGGTTTGCGCGTCGAACAGGCGGCGGAAATCCCCCTCCTCCTCATACAGGCAGCAGACAGTAGCCAGCATCCGCTCCATACCCCAGTCGATCTTGCGGCAGAGGAAACAATCCTCCGTCACCGAGGCGGCCTTCATCCCCTTTTTGGCCGGGTTTGTGAAAGGCCCGGACTTTTCCACAATTTCCTCCCGGATTTGCTGCAAATGGGTTTCCAGCATCAGCGCGAGGGAGAGACGGCCCCGCCGGGCCATCATTTGTTCAAGATGTTCGGCGCAAAATCCGGTTTCATTGGTGCTCTGCCGTACGTCCGGCTCCATCATCGCCGGCCCCATGATATAATCGAGAAGCCGCGCCTCCACCCGGTCGCGCATCCGGCAAATCGGGCATCCGCCCGTTTCCTCAAACACCTCGCTGACCGGGATAGTGCAAATGTCGTCCCGCATGTTTCACAATCTCCTTTATCCACACAGCCGTACTGAAATTGTGGAATTTCGCCCTTTTTATACAGTCTACCATATTTTCGGCGGGATGAAAACCCCCGGCGGACACGTCCGGGGCCGAGACGACACATTTCTATATTTCAAAAAGAGAGGTTTTGCAGATGTCCGCACAATCCTTACAAATTCGGGAAGAGGGGGAGAGCCTTCTTATCCGGCCGGTGAACTGCTTTTCGCTTGCCGATACCCTCGACTGCGGCCAGTGCTTCAGATTTTCTCCCCTGCCGGACGGCGGGTGGGAGGGAATCGCCTACGGCCGGCTGCTTCGCCTCCGACTGGAGGGAGACTGCCTGATCCTTTATCACACAACACGCGCGGAGTTTGAAACGGTCTGGCGACAATATTTTGATCTTGACCGGGATTATACCGCCGTTCTCGCAGCCATGGAGCAGCATCCGGTGCTGCAAAAAGCCGGGCGGTACGCCGCCGGCATACGCCTTTTGCACCAGGATTTGTGGGAGACACTTTGTTCCTTCATTCTTTCCCAAAACAACAACATTCCCCGGATCAAGGGGATCATCGCCCGCCTGTGCGAAACCTTCGGCGATCCGGTAGAGGGCGGATACGCCTTTCCAACCGCCGCACGGCTTGCCCCTCTTTCGCTCGAGGCTCTTGCCCCTCTGCGCAGCGGCTTTCGGGCAAAATACATCCTCGACGCAGCAAGGAAGGTAACCGACGGAACGGTCGACCTCTCAGCCTGCGAGAGCCTGCCGCTGCAAAAGGCGCGGGAGATGCTGATGCAAATCAACGGCGTAGGGCCGAAGGTGGCCGACTGCGCCCTGCTGTTCGGAGCGGGTCGGATTGAATGCTTTCCCGAGGACATCTGGATCAAACGGGTCATGCGGGAGTTATTCGGCGGCCGGCTGCCCGACTGTGCGGTGCCCTATGCCGGCATCGTACAGCAATACCTGTTTCACTATGCCCGCGTTGGCGGGGGTATCAGCGGAAAGGCTTAAACCCTGTTGTGCATTTGAACTTTTCTGTGCCTTTCCTATGTGTTTGGTCTTTGCGCCCAAACACGCAGAGTTTTGTATATTTTCAAGTTTGAGCGGAAAGGCTTAAACCCTGTTGTGCATTTGAACTTTTCTGTGCCTTTCCTAACATTCAGGCAATATCGTAAAAACTGCTTTTCACCTTACTTCGATCCATCCAGGTTCAGCTCCCCGTACTCGGTCACGGTTGTCCCGATCCCGTCGCAGACCGCAAAGACCGATCCGCATTCCGATAAAGAGAATACCTGCGTTCCCATGGCGGCAAAGGTCTTCAGCGTTTGTGCGTGCGGAAAGCCGTAGGTGTTTTCCCGTCCGCAGGAGAGAATCGCAAATTCAGGCGAAACCGCCGCAATAAATTTTTGGGAAGAGGAGGTTTTGCTTCCATGATGTCCCGCTTTGATCAGCGTGGCCGACAGGGTGTATCCTTCGTGTAAAAGGACGCTTTCTACCTCTGTTTCCGCATCTCCCATAAGCAGAAAATTCTGATTGCCGTAAGTAATCCGCAAAACGATGGAATAGTTGTTGAGATCGCTGTAAACATCCCGCGCGTCAGGGGAAAGACAGTCGATGGTCACGCCGCCGGCGTTATACATGGTCTGACCGGCCGCAAGAGCGGAAAGACCGCAGTCCTGCCCTTTTGCCGCCGCAACAAAATCCCGGTAGTTCTTAGTATCCGGCTCGGCCGAGGCCGGCAACTCCGGTGCATAGATTGCCCCGGCCGGGAATTCTTTCAAAATTTTGTCCAGACCGCCGATATGATCCTCATGCGGGTGGGTCGCCACCACCAAATCCAGCCGGTCAATCCCCAAAGACTTTATATATCCGGCAATTTCTTCTCCATCCGAATCATTTCCGCCATCGACCAGCAGGGTCGTCCCGTCCGGAAGCGAAATCAACGTGCAATCCGCCTGCCCGACATAGAGAAAACGGAGAATAAGCTCTCCCGTTTCCTCAAAACGATCGGAATAAGAAATTCCCGCATTCTGACCGGATGACGCAAAATCCAGATCACAGCCGCAGCCGACAGCCGCAAAAACCAGCGCCACGATCAGAATCAGAATATTTTTACAACGCCTTTGCATGGAATTGTCCTTCCTTTTGTCCGATTTACACCGACCAGCCTTTCGGATGCCTGATGTTTTTTTCAGCATACCTGATTTGTGTCTAAAAGTCAAATTTGTATTTTTTACGGCCAAAACATTTTTTAATAGATTTCCTACGCTTCATTTTTCATTTCACATCCGGGATAATACCAGCTCAAAATTTCCAAAAATGTACTGCCCAGAGAGGCCATATAGTTCGCGCCGTATTGACTCATCCCGACACCGTGTCCTTTGCCGCGCACCCGGAAGGTGACTGAGTCCTCTCCCTCCTCCACATCAAAATTGGCGGAGTTCAGGGAAAAAAGTTTGCGTACCTCGGTCCCTTTATATGTGTTGCCGTATAGCTGTATGCTCAAAATCGTGCCGGAGGGACTGCGATCCTCCCCCGAAAAGACAGCGGCGCCTTCGCCTATCGTTTTCCCGTCGTTTTGCAGAATTTGTTTTACCTCTTCTTTTTTAAAGGTCGCTGTAGAAAGATACGCGGGGCAAAGCAGATCTCCTACACTTTCAACCGCGATAAGATACGGATAACTGCCGCCGTATATATTTTCGGCCGACTCGGTCTTGCCGCCCGATACGGCATGATACATAGCGCAGATCGGCTTTTCCGAATAGGTGATTACATAATTCTGTACCGCGTCAATCAGGGACTCAAGATGCAATTTATATGCCTCATACTGATCCCCGAATGTTTCTTTTGCCGTATCGGGAGACATATATCCCTGCCCGTTTTCCGGATTGTCGGTGATGTCATAAGCCGCATCTTTTTCTGCGTTTTCACGCCTGTACTGTAAAAAAGTATAGGCGGCGACAGCCTGCGCCTTGATCGCCTCATCGTTGTATGTAGGGGAAATTTCCGCAAACAGCACGCCGGTCAAATATTCCTTTTTACTTAAACTCAGCGTTTTTTTCGTTTGTTCCACATATACTTTAATATTACCGGTCAAAGGGGCCGATCGATCGTCCGAATTCTCTCCTGTTTTGGGCTGTCCAACCGCTGCAAATGGCAGCAGAAGACAGGCAATCACCAAAATTACAAAAAGATTGAGATAAGGTCTTTTCATCTATCTTCTCCTTTTTATTGACAATCGGTTTTATTCGTTATAAAATAATATAATTAAATATGATTTCTATTATAATTTAGAAATAGCTTGTCAGATGCCGGACGATTTGTTTTCATTATATGAAACAACAGATTTTTTAATGCCTTGGATTTTTTGAAGATCAGAAATTTTTTGAAAAGGATGTTTTTCTTGAAAGCGAAAAAAATTCTGTTTTTATTTTTTATTGCCCTTCCTGTGCTGGTGCTTGGAAGGTTTATTCAGCTTTTCTCTCTGATTGATCCGTCGACCGGATTTTTTCTGGATGATCAGATGCAGTTTAATATTTTTATAAGCATTCTTCTTGCTGTGATTCCGATTCTTTTTATTTTGTTTTCTTATTTTAAAAACGATTACACAGAGGATATTTCTTTCCGGTCGATTGGTTTTGGAGTCGTTTCCCTTTTATTTGGCTTTGTTTTTTTAATCGAATCCGCATACATTGCAATCAGCGGCCAGTTATTTACCCTTTCGAATGAAGCCGGATATTCGATTTTCTCTTTTCAAGCCTTGTTATACATGCTTTTATGTATCTTATCCGCGCTGGGCTTCTGCCTTCAGGCTGCCAGTTGTTTCGGCGGTATAAAAAAAGGTATGTTTTTAATGATTTTTCCGGTGATTACCTGGATTTACCGACTGATTTCTTCTTTTATCAGTTTTACCGGGATCGCAAATATTTCGGAAAATATTATTGAGATTTTTATGCTTTGTACCTCTCTTTTGTTTCTGCTGGCTCACGGAAAGGCAGTCAACAATATCGAATGTAAAAAAAATCTTCGGATGGCAACGGCGTTTGGTTTGGCCGCCGCCAGTCTTTGCGCCGTTTCTACCCTGCCGCGATATATTCTCCTCATCATGGGACGCACAGATCTTCTGCACGAGGGAAAATCCGGCAGCATTCTGGACATCGGGCTGCTGATTTATGCCGTTTGTTTTTTGTTTTTTGCTCTGAAAAAACAAAAATCCAATGTTTAGATGCATTTTCTATCCTCACTGTACATCCCGTAATTTATATTGGTAAAATGCCTGGCCGAAACCTTTGCTTTTTAAATCGGAAATTTTGAATCGTTCATTTTTTGACCGGTTTAAAATTTCCGGTTTTTTACGTGAAAAATTATGCAGGTTTTCGCATAGCCACCAAATACTTCAATGATTCAAAACATGTGATTTTGAATCGTTGAAATCAATATTTTTTGATTTGGTTTTCAGATATTTCTTCTTTTATCGCAAAAAGTCAGAAATTCTAAATATTCTACCCTTTTAAACCTGGTTTTGCTTGTATTCATACGGATTTTATGCTATACTTTATTAGATAAAAATAATCCAAAAAGCCCCCTTCGAAAGGAATGAAAAAATCAAAATGGACTCTATCAACGACGTATGGGATTTAGTCTGCGATAAATGCAAAAGCTTTATTTTAGAGGGTCGTTTGTCCGAACCGGGATACAATACCTGGATCAAAATTCTGCGGCCGGTCTCTTTGGAAAATAATGAAGTTACCATGGCGATCAATTCGGAATTTAAGATGAACATTGTCAAGCAGAATTATTGCGCTCTGCTGGAGGAATGTTTTGAAGATATTCTCGGTTTTTCAATCAAATTGAAATTCGTCGTGCGCGAAACGGAGGGGGAAGCAGAATCTCCCATAAAGCCGTCGGTGAATTTTACCCTGACCGATTCAAATTATTCCTTTGAAAATTTTATTGTCGGTTCTTCCAACAGCTTTGCGCACGCGGCAGCACTCGCCGTCGCCGAGCGACCGTCAGCGGCATACAATCCTTTGTTCATCTATGGAAATTCCGGCGTTGGAAAAACGCATCTTCTTTTAGCTATTCACAATCGGATTAAAGAAAAATTTCCGGAAAAAAAGCAGCTTTACGTCCGGACGGAGGATTTCACAAACGAATTGATCTCTGCCCTGCACTTTAATCGGGACGCAGTCACCGCTTTTCGCAACCGGTATCGCGATATTGACGTTCTGATGATGGACGACATTCAATTTATCGCCGGAAAAGAATCCACGCAGGAAGAATTTTTCAATACCTTTAACACCTTACTGCAAAACGACAAGCAGATTGTTTTAACCTCCGACCGACCGCCGAAAGATATCAAAACGCTGGATGAACGCATCCGCTACCGGTTTGAAGGGGCTTTGCTGACCGATATAGCGCCCCCGGATTTTGAAACCCGGGTCGGCATCATCAAACGCAAGGCTGAAAATTTCGGTCTGGAACTGAATGACGACGTCGTTTATTATGTTGCGGAACAGGTTAAGAACAACATCCGCCAGCTTGAAGGGGTCGTCAAAAATTTTCAAGCGCATATTAATATCGAAGGCGGAAAAGTTGACCTTTCTATGGCACGCACGGTTATTCGGGACATCAAAAGCAACGAAATTTCCGATCCCATCACGGCCGATAAAATTATTTCAGAGGTTGCGCGCACCTATTCGGTCAGTGAAAACGACATTCTTTCCAAAAAGAAAAACGGCCCCATCGTATTTGCAAGACAGGTGGCAATTTATATTACCCGATCCATGATGACCCTGACACAGAAAAAAATCGGGGAAATCTTCTCTATCGACCATTCTACCGTAGTGTACAGTCTTGGAAAAATTGAATCGATATTGAAAAGCAATCCACATGAAAAAGAGATTGTAGATGATATTATCAAAAATCTTCAGGATATATAAACAATTTTATTTATCCTTTTGGTTACCATGACTTTACATAATTCGGATTTTTTCCCTTTTTTCAACTGGAATGTTTAAACATTTATAAACACCTCTGTTTAAAAAAATATTTTTCTGTTTTTTTATCTTTTTTATAAAAGCGCAATCCACAGGGAAAAAAGCGGAAAAATCCGCAGATTATCTTTCTTTTTACATGATTTTAACTTTTCCACCTTCCCTACGATTACTACGAATATCTATAATCATTCAAAAGCGCAAACAGCTATCTTTATCAAAATCCGCATAAATTTGAATCACCTGAATTGGGAGATGATATTGCATGAAAATTATATTGGATCGAAAAGCTTTTAACGAGGCAATTACCCATGTGGCCCGGGCAGTTTCCACCAAATCAACTATTCCGGCTTTGGAAGGAATCATGATCCTGACAGAAGAGGAACGAATTAAATTGGTTTCTTATAATTTAGAGATCGGTATGACTACAACCCTCGATGCACGGATTATGGAGAGCGGGGAAATCATCATCAATGCCCACCTGCTTTGCGATATTGTACGCCGTCTCCCGGGAGAGGAAGTTACCCTCTCTGTTGATGAGAAGAACATTTGTCATATTGAAAGCGGTTCGGCTAAATTTGATATTATGGGAATGGATACCTCTGAATTTCCGGAAATTCCCTCTTTAAGTGAAAGCAAACGGCTTGAACTCTCGGGAGAAACGCTGAAAAGCATGGTGCGGCAGACGATTTTTGCCGTGGCGGTCAGCGATGCAAAGCCTGTGCACACAGGTATACTGTTTGATATGAAGGACGGGATTCTCCGTTTGGTTGCGGTCGACGGGTTTCGTCTCGCCGTGCGGGAGGAGAATGTTGCTTCACAGGAAACGATCAAATTTATCGCTACCGGCAGCGCGGTTGGCGAAGCGATCAAAATTATTTCGGATGAGGAGGAGCCGGTCGTCATCAATGTCGGACGGCGGCATATCAGCTTTGAAATTGGAAATTTTATTTTGATTTCTCGGCTGCTTGATGGTGAATTCATCGATTATGAAAACACCGTGCCAAAGGTTTTTGCCTCCACGGTACGGGTGGATACCCGAAATCTGATCGACACAGTCGAGCGAATTTCACTTGTAATCAATGATCGGCTGAAAAGTCCTCTGCGCTGTAATATTAAAGATGATATTATGGATATTAGCTGTGTGACTTCTATGGGCAAGGCGGAGGATTATTGCGCTATCAATCTGGACGGTGCGCCGATCGAAATTGGTTTTAATAATAAATATTTGCTGGACGCCCTCCGTGCGGCTGAAACGGATGAGGTTTTGCTTGAATTCAATGGTTCTTTCGCGCCGATGATTGTAAAGCCGGTGAGCGGTACGGCCTTTACCTTTATGGTTATGCCGATGAGGTTAAAGAATGAAGGTTAAAGAAGTGGCGATTCAGTCGGAATTTATCCGTTTGGATGATTTGATGAAATTTGAAGGTGTTGTATCCACCGGCGGACACGCCAAGTTTGTCATCCAGAGCGGTGAAGTGTGCGTGAATGGAGAGGTTTGTCTTCAGCGCGGAAAAAAGTTGCGCACGGGGGACAGGATTGAATATGCCGATGCGGCTTTTCAAATTGTGTAGCTTATGCAGGTTGTAGATTTATTCTGTGAAGGGTTTCGAAATTTGGAACCGTGTGAAATTGCGGCCGATCCGGGAGTGAACGTCATTTACGGCGACAATGCACAGGGAAAAACCAATTTGATTGAGGCTGTCTGGCTGTTTACCGGAGGAAAAAGTTTTCGCGGATCGAAGGAAGGGGAACTTCCTGCTTTCGGACGGGAAAATGCGAAAATCAGACTGCGCTTTTTTGGGGAGGATCGGATGCAGGAGGCCGAGCTTCATCTTGGCCAAAAGCGGGAGTTTATCCTCAATGGAGTTGAAAAAAAACAGGCCAGCGAGTTGGCCGGCGCATTTCACGCGGTTGTTTTTTCTCCTCTGCATTTAAAGCTTGTGGAAAACGGACCGGAAATCCGGCGAAAATTTATGGATGCCGCTATCAGTCAGATTTATCCGAAATATATAGATTTACAGCGTAGATATTATCGCGCGGTACAGCAACGCAACAGTGCTTTGCGGGATGCAAAATTTCATCCTGAAATTTTTGATCTTATTTCTATTTTTGAAAATTCAATTGCCGGGTTTGGCGGTCGGATTATCCGCTACCGACTGCGGTATCTGCATACTCTTTGCAAATACGCACCGGAAATTTATGCCGGTATCGCGGGTGGAAAGGAAAATTTACAGATATCCTATCAGTCGAAAGCGGAAATCTGTTCGGAGGATGAACGCCAAAATGCCGCCGCCTTGCTGGAGGCGCTCTCCCGCTCACGGGAAAATGATATGCAGACCGGCGCGACCTCGGTCGGGCCGCATCGGGATGATATGGACATCTTGATCAATACGCGGCCGGTGCGCGCCTTTGGCTCGCAGGGACAAAAACGCTCGGCCGTACTGGCCTTAAAGCTTGCAGAGGCGGAGGTTTTACGCGAAACAACCGGAGAACAGCCGGTCGCCCTCCTCGACGATGTGATGAGCGAGCTGGACCTTTCAAGGCAGGAATATATTCTCAATCACATTGGGGGGTGGCAGGTTTTTATCACCTGCTGTGATCCAGGCCCGGTTGAAACGCTTGCGAAAGGAAAAGTATTTCATATGGAAAACGGTCGAATTTCCGAACGATAAAAAGGGCGCTTTAAAAAAGGAGCAGGCGGATTATGTATATTCATCTCGGCGCGGATACGATTGTTTTGAAGCGGGATATTCTGGGTATTTTTGATCTGGACACCGCTACAGTATCGAAGAATACGCGAACCTATCTGGCCGAAGCGGAAAAATTAGGCGATGTGGTCAACGTTACCTATGAGCTGCCGAAATCTTTCGTTGTGTGTAAGGATGAAACGCGGCCCAGCGGCAGGCGGGTTTATATTTCACAGTTAGCCAGCACAACCCTGCGCGGCCGGGCGTTATAGAATGGGAGGATAAAAATTGTGGAGAATTTAGAAAAAGATATTTCCACGCAGGTAACCGAAAGTTATGATGAAAATTCCATACAGGTGCTTGAGGGACTGGAGGCCGTCAAAAAGCGGCCGGGTATGTATATCGGCTCAACCGGAGAACGAGGACTCCATCATCTTGTGTATGAAATTGTCGATAACGCGATCGACGAGACGCTGGCCGGTTACTGTGATACCATTCAGGTGGAGATTTTGGAAGGCGACATCATTCGGGTTACGGATAACGGGCGCGGTATCCCGGTAGGAATACATCCGAAAATGGGCATTCCGACCGTTTCGGTTGTCTTTACCGTACTGCATGCCGGCGGTAAATTCGGTGGCAGCGGGTATAAGGTTTCCGGCGGGCTGCACGGCGTTGGCGCTTCGGTCGTCAACGCGCTTTCCACCTGGCTGGAGGTGGAGGTGCGCGACGGCAAGCATCGTTACTCCCAGCGGTATGAGACCGGCACGCCGATCGATGAGCTGCACATCATCGGTGACACGGAGGAGACTGGAACGGTCGTTACATTCAAGCCGGATCCGGATATTTTTACCGATACGACAGTTTTTGATTATGACACCCTGCTGACCCGGCTGCGGGAGCAGGCCTTCCTCAACGCCGGGGTCAAAATTATCCTCTCCGACTCCCGCTCGAGCGAGTCGGAGCAGCGCAGCGACACCCTCCATTACGAGGGAGGGATTCGTTCCTATGTTGAATTTATTATGTCAAAATCCAAGCGCACCCCGCTGCATGAGAAACCGATTTATCTCTCTGTAAACGGGGAAAAACATGCGGCGGAAATTGCGCTGCTTTTCAACGACGGATATGATACCAAAATTATCAGTTTTGCAAACAATATTCATACGGTTGACGGCGGTACGCATGAATCGGCGTTTAAAACCGCACTGACCCGTACCATCAACAATTACGGCCGCCGGTTCAAGATGCTCAAGGACAGCGATCCCAATCTGAAGGGGGAGGATATCCAGGAAGGGCTGGTGGCGGTCATCAGCGTCAAGCTGCAGGACGCCCAGTTTGAGGGACAGACCAAGTCAAAGCTTGGAAATACCTCCATGGGTACGGTGGTTAATAACCTTGTTAATCAGCAGCTCAGCGATTATCTTGAGGAAAATCCGGCCGTCGCTAAGGTAATATTGGAAAAATCCATGGCGGCCTCCAACGCGAGAGAGGCGGCGCAAAAGGCCCGTGATCTCCAGCGTAGCAAATCGGGGATGTCGCGGGTCCGTATGCCGGAGAAATTGGCCGACTGTATCTCCAACGACCCGACCAAAACCGAAATTTATATCGTCGAGGGAGACAGCGCCGGCGGCTCGGCCGTCAAAGGGCGCGACCGCAATTATCAGGCAATTCTGCCTCTCTGGGGAAAAATGCTGAATGTAGAGAAGGCACGAATCGACAAGGTATACGGCAACGACAAGCTGACGCCGGTTGTTATCGCGCTCGGCACCGGAATCGGGGATAATTTTGACATTTCCAAGCTGCGGTATAATAAAATCGTCGTTATGGCCGATGCCGATGTCGACGGTTCGCATATCCGGACGCTGCTGCTGACCTTTTTCTTCCGGTATATGCCGCAGTTGATTGAAGAGGGACATATTTTTCTGGCGCAGCCGCCGCTTTTCCGTATCAGTAAGGGAAAGAAGCATTTTTACGCTTTTTCGGACGGGGAGCGGGACAAGTATATCGCCCAGTTTGACGGAAATTGCGACGTCCAGCGGTACAAGGGTCTTGGTGAGATGGACGCCGAACAATTGTGGGAGACGACCATGGATCCTGAATTCCGCACCATGCTCAAGGTGACCATGGCCGACGCCGAAAAGGCGAGCGATGTTTTCTCCCGCCTGATGGGGGACGAGGTGGAGCCTCGCCGCAAATTTATTGAAGAAAACGCGGTTTACGCAAACAATCTGGATATATAAGTGAGGTGAGACGCAGTGAGTGAAGAAAGCAAATGGAATGACGAAGAACAAAAAATCATTCCGGTAGAAATTGTCGACGAGGTGGAGGAAAGCTTCCTCCAATACTCGATGTCGGTTATTGTCAGCCGCGCACTGCCCGATGTGCGCGACGGATTAAAGCCGGTACACAGAAGAATCCTGTACACCATGTATGAAAACGGACTTTCCCCGGACAAGGCTTACCGCAAGTGCGCCGACACGGTCGGGTCGGTTCTCGGCCGGTACCATCCCCACGGCGACGCCAGCGTCTATGACGCGCTGGTTCGAATGGCGCAGGATTTCTCTCTTCGGTACATGCTGGTCGACGGACACGGCAACTTCGGTTCGATCGACGGGTATCCCGCCGCCGCCTATCGGTATACGGAGGCGCGGATGAGCAAAATCTCGACCCACATGCTGGACGATATCGACAAGGATACGGTCGATTTTATGACCAACTACGATGACCGGCTGAAGGAGCCGACGGTGCTTCCGGCGCGGTTTCCGCAGCTTTTGGTCAACGGATCTCAGGGCATTGCGGTCGGCATGGCAACCAACATTCCTCCCCACAATCTGGGCGAGGTGATCGACGGCATGTGTTGCCTGATCGACAATCCGGAGGCCGAGCTTGCCGACATCTGCCAGTATATCAAGGGTCCGGATTTCCCGACCGGGGCGCTGATTATGGGACACGCGGGTATCCGCGCCGCCTACGCCACCGGGCGGGGAAAGATCACCCTGCGCGCCCGGACCGAGATTGAGGAGGGACGAAACGGCCGCTATCAGATTATCGTTTCGGAAATCCCCTACATGGTTAATAAGCAGATGCTGGTCAAATCCATCAACGATATGATTAATGAGAAGCGGATCGACGGCCTGGACGACATCGTCGACTACTCCAACCGGGAGGGAATCCGCATTGTCATCGACGTCAAGGCCAACGCCAACCCGCAGGTGGTGCTGAATCATCTGTTCACCTACACCCAACTGCAAACCACCTTCGGTGTGATTATGCTGGCGCTGGTCGACGGTCAGCCCAAAATTCTCACCCTGAAGGAGATGCTGCAAAACTACATCGATTACCAATGCGAGATTATCAGCCGCCGCACCCGGTTTGAGCTGAAAAAAGCGCAGGAGCGTGCGCACATTCTGGAAGGACTCAAGATTGCGCTTGACTTTATCGACGAGGTAATTGCGATCCTGCGCGCCTCCAAATCGATCCCGGAGGGCAAGCAGAACCTGATGGATCGCTTTTCGCTGGATGATGTGCAGGCGACCGCCATCGTGCAGATGCCGCTCGGCCGACTGACCGGCCTTGAGCGGAGTAAAATTGAGGAAGAGCTGGCCGCCCTGGTGGAAAAAATCAAAGATTTGCAGGATATCCTTGCCAATCACGCCCGTGTACTGGAGATCGTCAAGACCGAGGCCCTCAATCTCCGCGATAAATTTGCGGACGACCGGCGGACCGAAATCACGGCCGTTTCGGGCGAGGTAGATATTGAGGATCTCATCCCGGTGGAGGAATGTGTCATCACCCGGTCGGAGCAGGGCTATATCAAACGGCTGCCATCCGATACCTATGCCGCGCAGCACCGCGGCGGCCGAGGCATTATGGGCATGGCGACGAGGGAAGATGATGACGTCGACTCGATGTTTGTCTGCTCCTCTCACGATTATGTCATGATGTTCAGTAACCTGGGTCGAGTGTATAAGCTGAAGGCTTATGAAATTCCCGAGGGCGGGCGAACCGCCAAGGGGATGAATCTGATTAACATCCTCCCCCTGCAGCCGGAGGAGAAAATCACCATCATGCTGCCGCTGAGTGAATTTGACGATGCGCATTATGTTTGTATGGTGACGGCCAAAGGGGTTATCAAACGAACCTCTCTCGGCATGTTCCAAAACGTCCGCAGGAGCGGCGTAATCGCTATCGTTCTGGAGGAGGGGGACGAGCTTCGGTTTGTCCAGATTTCCGACAGTGGGCAAGAGATTCTGGTGGCCACCAAAAAAGGCATGGCCATTCGCTTTCCTGAAAGCGACGCCCGCGCCATGGGCCGTGTGACCCGCGGCGTGCGAGCCATCCGGCTGAAGGATGGAGACGAGGTGGTCGGCATGACTGTCTTTACCGGAAATCCGAAGCTTCTCACGGTGACCGAAACCGGCTATGGCCGCCTCAGTCTGGCGGAGGATTACCGCACTCAGTCCCGCGGCGGCAAGGGGATTATCAACTACCGCGCCGCGAGCTATGGCGACGTTGCCGCCATGAGCGTGGTGGAGGAGGATGAGGATGTTATCCTGATTTCCTCCGACGGCGTCATCATCCGCATCCCGATTGCCGAGATCAGCACCTTTGCCCGCCCGGCCAAGGGTGTTCGGGTCATGCGGGTTGCGGAGGGTGAGCGCATTCTCACCATTGCCCGCGCCGCACACAGCGAGGAGGAGGAAATCTCTCTGCCCGAGGCGCCGGAGGCCGACGCGGCGATTGTTTCGGCCGAAGAGCAGGAACCGGAGGGGGAAGAGTTGGATTCGGCCGCAAATCCGGAAGAAGAATAGGCCTTTTTCAAAAAGTTTTGCATTTAACCAATTTATTAATGATATAGTAAATTGTCAAACTAAGTGCAACAGTTAAACAGTTGACGATCCCATAAATCAAGAGCAGAAGAAAAGTTAAGAACCTTACGGAGCCTGGCGTTAATCAACGCCAGGTTTCGTTTTAGTGTAGTCGGACTGACCCGGGAAAGATTTCTGCCTTTTGGATAAAACTTCCGCAGCAGATTGTTTGTATTTTCATTGGTTCCTTTCTGCCGGGCGCAATATGGATCGGTAAAATAAATGTCGCAATTCAGGCGCCGTTCAATGTTAGCTCGGTTCCAAAATTTTACTCCGCGGTCGCAGGTAATCGCTTTTATCAATGCAGGAGGAAACGCCTAGAGAAACACCCGGCAGGATTTCGAAATCTTGCCGGGTGTTTTTGCTGATAGCGTTCATTGTAAAATGGGAGTTTAATGGCTAATTTCCGCACCTTTGCTAAAATATTTTTTCATGTATGCTAAAAGGCACAACCCTAAAATCGGAAATATAGTGGCCATGAGCATACCGATTTTAAAGCCCAATTGTTCGGGCGACAATGATAATGTGCTGCCAAAATTTCTTGCCCAATCAGACATAGAAATGTTATCGACAATGATGCCTAATGTTTGCGGTGCGAAGGAGGCTCCAAAATCACCGCCTGCAGCCATAAGTGCATAAGCTGCAACTCCAACTGCAGGCACTTTTTCTTCCATTAGAATTAAAGTGCCTGGCCATAGCATAGATGTGCAAATACCAACTGCAGCACAAGCAATCAAGGAAAGGATAACGTTGGGTGACATAGCAACTATAGCATAGCAGACAATAGCGCCTAACATACTAATTGTTAAAACTTTATGGATATTCTTTCCATATTTTGCATAAAAGGTTCTTGTAAGTGCAAGTAGTATAGCGAAAAGTGCCATACCAAAAATATCTCCCCACACCTTTGGCATTTGCAAAGCACTTTCAGTATAAACAGAAATCCAATTCGACATTGTATTTTCAGCACAAGCGCCCAAGAAAATACAAGCCATACAAAGAACAATGCTTTTAGTTCTATACTTTGAGTTTACTGCTTTGATTTTATTTTGCTCTGCATCCATATTGGGAAGTTCGGAAATTGAAAGAAGAATCGAGGCTATAATCGGTAACAAAGCCCAAAATAAAGTTAAATACATCCAATACTCTTTGCCTATGAACCGGAGAAACAATGTGCTGATCACGACAACACCAACGAAGCCATAACCGTAAAGAGAATGCAAAACACTCATGTCTCTTTCCGAATTATCAGAAGGTAGTGCAGCTACAGTAGGACTTACTAACACTTCACCAAGTCCCGCCGCTATAGAAAATATGAATGTTCCCATAATAAGTCCGACATATGCATATTGTGGAAAAATAAAGGGAATTAAAGCATATACGCAAAGTCCGAATGCTGTAATAAGAGGCATTAACCGAATGGTTTTGTGTATATTGAAATATTTACTAAAAAAACTAAATACTAAATCTATGCCAAGTTGTGTGCAAAAGTTTACAAGAACCAGCGTTCCGAGAAGTGTATAGGATATTCCGTACATTTCTCTAAAAGTAGCAAATAAAAGCGGCGGCAAGCTAAATACCGACGACATTGCAAGATATGTAAAATAACAAGCAAATTTAGTTCTTTTAGAACTGTTCATATCCATAAATTCCACTAACCTTATCCTGTTGTCTATCGTTTGATTGACAAAGTTTTATTCTATTCAAATAGAGATTTAATAGTATTGATGTGTGCGTTTTTTTGTTTAAATATTTAGTATAATGATTCTGCCATCTGTCCTTAGAAACCCGATGCATTCCTGACGGGGTTTTATCTTTATGTTCGTTTTAAGAAGCAGACCCGAAGGCTATTCCACCAAAAGTTCCATAAAATAATCATCCATGACATAGCCGCCGCCGATGTCGGTCACCTTCTCCTCAATTACACGGAATCCGAAATGGCGGTAGACGGCGATCGGTCCGGCGTTGTGTCGGTTGACGGTCAGCCAGACGGCCGAAAAGCCGTTTTCTTTGCAATGCCTTTTGATAAAATTCAGCGCGGCGGAGGAATATCCTTTTCCCCGATTGGATTTTTCAACATACAGCTTGCTTAAAAAGAGGCGGGAGCCATCCGGCTTGATGGCAAAATATCCGACCTGAAGGCCGTCCGCCTCCATCTGATAATAGCGGTAGCCCTCTTCTGCTGTCTGGCGCTCCATGGCTGCCGCCGACTGGAATTTTTCGATCATATATTCGGTCTGTCCCGGCGGCAGGAGCGGGGAAAAATGCTCCCGCCAGATGTCGGCGGCAAACCGGCTGAGAGAGGCGAACTCCTCCGCCGTGCATATGGGTCGCATAAAAAGATCAGGCATGCAGAATTCCTCCTGTCATATAAAAGCTGTTGTAATCGGCTATCAGATACCGGGCGTAGATTGCCCCGCTGATCCAAATCAGCGGCAGCACATACATAACCGGCAGAACCAGGAGGCAAAGCAGCCCCCAACCGATAAAGCTGAGGAAAAAGCCAAGCAGTCCGCCTGCCCGCCTCGACATCATTTTGAAGGAGAGACGCAGTGCCTGCGCCGGAGAGAGCGTTTCGTCATTGGACAGCAGGTAGGGGGCCAGAAAATAGCGCAGGGTCAGCCAGAGGCAAAAAATGCCGCCAATCAGTTCCAGCAGCGCGGCGGCGGCCGACAAAACCGGCGCGGCCGTGCCCCAAACGTCGGATAACACCCCGGTTGTGGAGGAGGACGCATCCCATTTTTCCAGCAAAAGCGCGGGAAGGCCGGCGAGCTGCAGCGCGTACAGCCGCAAATTATATCGCAGGGAAAAACCGAGCGCGCGGCGGTAGCCCTCCCCATCACCGAAGGCGTAAAGAACCGTGCGCAGGCTGTCGTCGGCGCCGCCGGTCAGCCGCCAGGCCCATCGCTGAATTCCGAGGGTCAGCGGCGTGACGAGGAAAATATTGAAAATCGCTGAGAGAGCAAGGATAATTTCCGTACGAATAGAGGCGGGGAAAAAGAGCGAAAACAATTGACCGAAAAAAACGCCCAGAAGCGAAAACAGGCAAAAGATGCCGGTTACAGCGGTGCACTGCGGAAGAATCTTTTTTATAACCGCGGCGGCGTTTTTTCGGATCAGACCGGCGCTTACCATATGGTTTCCCCCTTTTTGGACGGATGATTTGATCTGTGGTGATGATGATTTTGTGTCTATAAATTCATAGATAATATATTGCGCCGAGAGAATAAAAACCACCGCTTTCTGTGTTGCCCGTCATTACAAGGCGCAATCCCCGCTGCTTCGGGCGTTCTGAAACCGGTATCTTTTTTTGGCGCTTTCGGTCGAAGATTTTTGGCAAGACGAACAAAAAAGCCGTAATGCCCCTGCATTTTTCAGAATTTCCGCAAAAAACACATTACACCTCAGACTGCATTGTCTATCCTATATTATATACAGATCAAAAAGGGTTTTCAATCTTTTCTTTTCTCGGAAAGGGGGAAAAGTGAATTTTTATGAAAGATAACGATCTGTATTGATCGAATATAAAATATTTTTGAATGAATTTGATTAAAAATGCTTGACAATGAAAGATTTGTTTGCTATATTGAGATTACAATCCAGAAATCAACCGAAAAGCAAAACGAAAGTTGAAGAATTTTGAATGATTTTGAGCATAAAATTATAAACCATAGCTTTTTGTGAAAGGATGGTCCGAACGATGCTGACAGAAGAACGCTATAACGCAATCCTGCAGGAAATGGAGGCGCGAGGCGCCGTTACGGTGCAGGAGCTTTGCGACAGCCTTAAAATTTCCGAGTCTACCGTGCGGCGCGACCTTATAAATCTGGATAAACAAGGCAAACTTATAAAAGTACGCGGCGGTGCAACCCGGGTGGGCGGCCGGTTTTTGCCCGACGAGCCTGATGTACCGACCAAGCAGCGGCTTCATATGGCGGAGAAGGATCGCATCGCGCGGTACGCCGCTGCCCAGATCGACGACAGCGATTTTATATATATCGACGCGGGCACGACGACCGAGCGAATGATTGATTATATTGAAAGCAGTCGCGCGACCTTTGTCACAAATGGAATTGTTCACGCACGGAAACTGATTCAGAAAGGCTGCAAGGCCTATATTGTCGGCGGAGAGATCAAGCTCTCCACCCAGGCGGTGGTTGGGGCGCTGGCCTCCGGCATGCTGCGGCAGTACAATTTTACCAAGGCGTTTCTCGGCGTGAACGGGATTTCGGTTTCCCGCGGCTTTACCACCCCTGATCCGGAGGAGGCCTTGCTGAAAACCGAAGCCTGCCGGCAGGCTTTTGTCAGTTTTATTTTAGCCGACAGCAGCAAATTCGGCATGGTTTCGGCCGTCACCTTTCTCGGGCTGGATAAGGCCTGTATTCTCACCGACCGCGTTCCGGAGGAGAAATACCGCAAGGCTGCGACCATTAAGGAAATTTTATAAAGAGACATTTGCCCCTGGCACGTATTGTTTAAGGGAAAGAAGAGGTTTGCCTTATGATCTATACCGTTACTTTCAATCCGGCGATTGATTATGTGCTTCATATGCCGGCACTGCACCCGGGTGAGGTCAACCGCGCCGCATCGGAGGCGGTTTACTACGGCGGGAAGGGGATTAATGTCTCCTGCGTGTTGCAGACCCTCGGCCTGCTAAACACCGCCATCGCGTTTACGGCCGGTTTTACCGGCACGGCTTTGCGCGACGGGCTGGAGGCGTCCGGCGTTCGCACCGATTTTATCGAACTTGGGACGGGACTGACCCGCATCAATGTCAAAATCAAGGCCGACGCGGAAACCGACATCAATGCGAACGGGCCGGATATTGGACTCGACGCGCTGAACGCACTGTATAAAAAACTCGGCCGGCTGAAGGCGGGCGACTACCTCTGCCTTTCGGGGAGTATACCACCCTCTCTGCCGGACGACGTGTATGAGAAAATTTTGCAAAGTCTTTCGGGAAAAGGAATTGAGTCGATTGTGGACGCAACCGGCGACCTGCTTGTAAATGTGCTGAAACATCATCCTTTCCTGATCAAACCGAACGGCTTCGAGCTGGGAGAGATTCTCGGAACTGAGCTTAGAACCATGGATGAAATCGAGGCCGGCGCCCGAAAACTGCAGGAACGGGGCGCGCGGAACGTGCTGGTCTCCCTCGCCGGGGACGGCGCGCTGCTAGTGACCGAGGCCGGCGTCCGCCACGTTCTTGCCGCGCCGGAGGGAAAGGTCAAAAACTCGGTCGGCGCGGGAGATTCGATGGTGGCCGGATTCCTCGCGGGATATATAGAGACCGGAGACCTGCTCTATGCCCTGCGGCTGGGGACGGCGGCCGGCAGCGCGACCGCCTTTTCCGATGGGTTGGCGCAAAGGGAAGAAATCGACCGGCTGATGCAGCGGACCGCACGGGACTGACAACGGATATCGCAGGGAGCGAACGGGACGTCGGGGGAAACTCCGGCCTGTTGTAGCGAACCGAAAACACATTGGAAAAGACAGAAAGGGGTTATACAGAAAATGCGTATTACCGATCTTTTAAAACCGGGCGGTATCGCGCTCGGCACGGCGCTTTCCTCAAAAGAGGAGGCGATCGAGCTTCTGGTGTCTTTGCAGGAAAAAAGCGGGCACCTGGCCGATCCGGCCGGGTATAAGGCGGCCATCCTGGCACGGGAGGCGCAGGGAACCACCGCCATCGGGGAGGGCATCGCCGTTCCCCACGCCAAATCGGAGAGTGTAAAGTTTCCCGGTCTTGCCGCCGCGACGGTACCGGACGGCGTCGATTACGGTGCGCCCGACGGTCAGCCGGTAAAGCTTCTCTTTATGATTGCGGCGACGCCGGACGGCGACCTGCATTTGGAGATCCTTTCCCGCCTGATGGTTATGCTGATGGAGCCGGACTTTGCAGCTGCTCTCAGAAACGCGAAAACGTCGGAGGAATTTCTCTCCCTGATCGACCGGAAGGAGGAGGAAAAATACGGCGAACCAACGGGGGGTGAACCGGCCGCGGATGCGGAGCCGGCGGCGGGGTACCGGATCCTGGCCGTTACCGCCTGCCCGACCGGCATCGCGCACACCTTTATGGCGGCCGAGGCGCTGGAGAAAAAGGCGCGGGAGATGGGCGTCACCCTCAAGGCCGAGACCGACGGCAGCGGCGGGGCGAAGAATGTGCTTACCGCAGCGGAGATCGAGGCGGCCGACGGGATCATTGTCGCGGCCGACCGGGATGTGGAGATGGCCCGGTTCGACGGCAAGCGCACGTTGATTACCAAGGTGGCCGACGGGATCCATAAGCCGGAGGAGCTGATCGGCAAAATCCTGGACGGCTCGGCTCCGATCTATCATCACAGCAGCAGCGCGGCCGAGCCGGCCTCCGCCGAAAAAGAGGGCGCCGGCCGCCGAATCTACAAACATCTGATGAACGGCGTTTCCCATATGCTGCCCTTTGTGACCGGCGGCGGTATTTTGATCGCACTGGCCTTTTTGTTCGACAACTATGCGATTGATCCGTCCAACTTCGGCATGAATACCCCGCTGGCCGCCTTCCTGAAAACCATCGGCAATACGGCCTTCGGCTTTATGCTGCCTGTTCTCGCCGGCTATATCGCCATGAGCATTGCCGACCGCCCCGGCCTTTTGGTCGGGTTTGTTGGCGGCGCGATTGCAAACTACGGAATCTCCTTTACCAACCTGGACAGCTCGACGGCGGTTTCGGCCGGATTTCTCGGCGCGCTGCTGGCCGGCTTTATCGGAGGCTATCTGGTGTTGGGACTGGAAAAGCTCTGCGGCAGGCTGCCCCGCTCGCTTGAGGGAGTCAAGCCGGTTCTGATCTATCCGCTGATCGGGGTGCTGCTGATTGGGGTGGTTATGTGCGCCATCAACCCGTTTGTTGCCATGATCAACACCGGCATCACGGAACTTTTGAACAGTATGGGCGGCATCAGCAAGATCGTCCTCGGCTGCCTGCTCGGCGGGATGATGTCGGTCGACATGGGCGGCCCGATCAACAAGGCGGCCTATGTCTTCGGCACGGCAGCCATTGCGAACGGCAACTTCGATATTATGGCAGCGGTCATGATCGGCGGAATGATCCCGCCCCTGGCTATTGCGCTCGCCACCACCTTTTTTAAGCGCAGGTTCACGCCGGAGGAGCGCAAGTCGGGCATCGTCAATTATATCATGGGCCTCTGCTTTATCACCGAGGGGGCAATCCCCTTCGCCGCAGCCGACCCGCTGCGGGTCATTCCCGCCTGTGTCGTCGGCTCGGCCGTGGCCGGTGGACTTTCGATGGCTTTCGGCTGCACCCTGCGCGCGCCGCACGGAGGGTTGTTCGTCTTCCCGGTCGTGGGTAATGTGCTGGGGTACGTCATTGCGCTGGCGGCCGGCTCGGTTGTCGGGATGTTCATGCTCGCTTTGCTGAAGAAAAATAAAGAGGCGGCCTGAATTTCACAGGCGGCCGATCGCGCCGGAGCCGGAGGAAAAAACGGGCCGGTTTTATAGAAAGGACGGAATTATATATGGTACAAAAGCAGGTCAAGGTCGTCAATGAAATGGGATTTCACATGCGGCCGGCAAACGAATTCATCTCTAAAATGGTGAAATACAAAAGCGACGTCACCTTTGATTTTAACGGCAGGAAAATCAATGCCAAAAGCATTATGAACATCATGGCGGCCTGCATCAAATTCGGGTCGGAGATCACGGTGATCTGTGACGGCGAGGACGAGGCGGCCGCACTGGAAGAGGCGGTCTCCTTCATCGAAAGCGGGCTTGGCGAGAAATAAGCGGCCCGGATAAGGGGGTAAACCGGAATGGTATACAACGGAATCGCCGGCTCGGCCGGCATTGGGATCGGCAGGGCGGTCGTTTTGGCCGATCCGGATCTGGACTACTCCGGCGCGGTGTTCACCGGGCGGGAGAATGAGCGCAGCCGTCTTAATGAGGCGGTTAAGGCTTTCAAGGAGCAGACCCACGCCATGTGGGAGAGGATGAAGGACAGCGTCGGGGAGAAGCAGGCCGCCATCCTGAACGGTCAGATTATGATGATCGAGGATCCCTTTCTTGTTTCCCAGATGGGAGAATACATCGACGACGGCCGCACGGCTGAGGCGGCGCTCGATCTGGTTTGCCAGATGTATATCGACATGTTCTCGACGGTGGAGGATGAGCTGACCCGGCAGAGGGCGACCGACATCCGCGACCTGCGTACAAGGATCCTGAAGCTTTTGCTGGGCCGGGACGACATCGACCTTACGGCGGTGGAGCCGGGCACGGTGATAGTGGCCAGGGATTTCACCCCTTCCATGACGGTGGGGATCGACCGGGAGCGGGTCGCCGCCATCGTGACCGAGCTGGGCGGGCGAACCTCCCACTCGGCGATACTCGCCCGCGCGCTGGAAATTCCGGCGGTTTTGGGAATCTCCGGCGTGGCCGGGGCAATCCGAACCGGTGATCGGGTCATCGTCGACGGAAGCGAGGGGATTGTTCTTCTTTCCCCGGATGACCAGACGGCCGTCCGGTATGAAAAGCTCCGCCGCGAGCAGGAGGCGAGGCGGGCTGCGCTGCGCGCCTTTGCCGGCAAGCCGACCCTCACAGCGGATGGGACGCAGGTCGCCCTTTACGGCAACATCGGAAAGGCGGCTGAGGCGGCGCAGGTGGTGAAAAACGATGGAGAGGGCGTCGGCCTTTTCCGAACCGAATTCCTCTTTATGGACCGCGCCGCCCTCCCTTCGGAGGAGGAGCAGTACGAGGCTTATCGCGACGCCGCGGCGGCCATGGGCGGTCGGGAGGTTATTATCCGTACCCTCGACGTTGGCGGAGATAAGGATATCCCCTATCTTCAGATGGAAAAAGAGGAGAATCCTTTTTTGGGGCATCGGGCGATTCGCTTTTGCCTCGACCGGCCGGAGATTTTCAAGGTTCAGCTTCGCGCCCTGCTGCGGGCCGGCGCCGAGGGAAACATCAAAATCATGCTGCCTCTGGTCACTTCGGTGGAGGAGGTGCGCCGCACCCGGGCGCTGCTTGCTGAATGCGAGGCCGAGCTGGCGGCCGAGGGCAAGCCCTTCCGCAAGGCCATGCCGCTCGGCGTGATGATCGAGACGCCGGCCGCCGCGCTGACGGCTGATCTGTTGGCGAAGGAGGCAGATTTCTTCAGCATCGGCACCAACGATCTGACTGGCTATACCATGGCGGTCGACCGGGGAAACAGCCGGGTGGCAAATCTCTATTCCACCTATAATCCGGCCGTGCTGCGCGCTTTGCGGGAGATTATCGGCAGCGCCAGGGCGGCTGGGATCCCGGTGGGCATGTGCGGCGAGGCAGCGGCGGATCCCTTGCTTATTCCGCTGCTGATCTCCTTCGGGCTGGAGGAATACAGCGTCAGCCCGACCTCTGTGCTCGCTACGCGGAAGGCAATTTCCCTTTGGACAAGGGAGGAGGCCGATACGCTGGCCGGGATGGTCATGGCACTTGCAACGGCCGACGACGTGGAGGTTCTGCTGAAGGCCCACGCCAAACGGTAGAGGGACGCCGACAGAAGAAACAGGCGCGCATTCCGGGATCATTGTAAAAACGGCGGGGCTGATTGACAGCCGTTTTATATGAACAGATCGAACAACATGGGTCTGAAAACAAACCGGTCGGGCTGCAAATTTGCAGCCCGACCGGTTTTGATTGTGCCTGAAAACAGGTTCGCTTGTCAAGGGCAAAAACAATTTCACAAAAGCCTGTGCGCCGGACGGAACCCTTTTGCATACTATGAAATAAGGGCGGTCACAGCTTTTCCGGGTGGACAACGACGCCGGCCGGCGTGATGTCGATCAAGCCGTAACAGGTCTCCCCGCCCGATACGGCGCCGGGATTCATGATGTACAGCCCATCCTCATAGGTGCAAAAGGCTTCGTGTGTGTGGCCGTACAACGCAATGTCGGCACCGGCCCGGCGCGCTGCGGCTTTGAACTCTCCAAGACCGTGCTTGACGTAGTAGGCGTGCCCGTGGGTATAGAAAATCCGGCGGCCGGCCAGCTCCAGATGACCGGTGGTCGGCTCGTTCGCGCCGAAATCGCAGTTGCCCGCGACCTTGTAAAACCGCCGGTCGGGATAGAGCGCCTCCATTTCCTCCACATCCCGCAGTCCGTCGCCGAGGAAGATCACATCCCGCGCCCCATGCAGCTCCAGAACCTCCCGCAAAGCCGAAATCCGGCCGTGGGAATCTGATACCACAAGAATCCTCATAATCCCAACTCCTTTTCGCATAGACTATTATATGAAAAAACGGTGGTGATTGCAATGCAGAATATTGATCCGCAGAAACTGGCAGAAATTTTGAAAGCGCACGATCTTGGTCAGAACAATCCAAAGGATGTCGAAAAAGCGGTACAATCTGGAGATTTGTCAGCATTTCTCAGCAAGCTGTCGTCTGAGCAGAGCGCCCGGCTGCAAACGGTGCTTTCCGACAAGGAGGCGACCGAGCGGCTACTCTCGACCCCGCAGGCCAAGGCGCTGCTCAAACGACTGATCGGAAACAAATAAACGGGAAAGGAGGTTTGACGGTGGACGATCTGGCGAAACAGCTTACTTCTTTGATTGAAAGCCCCGAAGGCGCCGATCTAATCAAGGCGCTAACCTCCGGACTGCTTTCCGGCGGTACGGAAGATTCGTCCCCCGCACCCTCCGTCCCCCCTCCCCCGCCGGCTGAGCCGGAAGGGGAGATGGATCTATCCGGCCTGCTTTCGGGGATGCCCGGCCTGCCTATGGGAGAGCTGGGTGCGTTTTTGAAAATCGGCAATATCCTGAAAAGCGCGCAGGAGGATGATCGCGCCCGGCTGCTGCTGGCGCTGCGGCCGCTTCTCTCCCCTGAACGGCAGGAGCGGGTCGACAAAGCGGTAAAGCTGATGAAAATTTTGCAGATCCTCCCCCTGCTCAAGGAGACGGGGCTGGACCTGTTTTAAGCGAGGCGGGGAAAGATGGCGGAATACAGCATGAGCGATTTTGCAAAGATGCAGCTTGACGCGGCCGAACGGGTGCGGGAAATGGGCCGCCGCTCGAGAGATCTGACCGGTGCGGCTACTCCCGCGCAGCAGGGCGCGGGGCGGCAAAGACCGTCTGATGGACGCGGTGCGTCCCCGCCGCCCGGGCACGCGCCCGGAGGAATGCCGGGAAGATCCGGCAGGGGCGCTTCTTCGGACACGCCGGGGTCGCCGGGACGGCCGGGCGCCGGAAACTCCGGGACACCCGGAAAATCGGGAGCCGGGACGGCACAGCAAAGGACAGCCGTCCCGCCGACGCCTCCTTTGTCGCCCTGCGCCCCTGCCCCCTCCGCTCCGGCGGGGCCGGGTTGGCCGCTGAGTCTGCTTTCCGGATTGGGAAATGATCGGGTGCTGATTTTGCTTTTGCTGGTGCTGCTGGGCGACGACGGGAAGGATCGGATGCTGCTGTTGGCGCTGGCCTATCTTGCCTTGTGAGGGGGATCCCGCGCGTGTCCGGCTGACCGACCACAGAAATTGTGGTCGGTTTTTTATTTTTCCCCATATATTGAAGATGATGAAAACACCAAAAGGTTTTCTGAAAATTATGTTGACATAAGGCCATAATTTACTGTATAATCGTAGATTGATAGGGTATGTCCTTAAAAATCCCGGACGCAGTCGGCGACGGAGTCGGACATCCCTTTACCCGGAATGTCCGGGCAAACATTGCCGTTTCGCCGGTCTCCGCCCGGCGGAACTTACATTCAGAAGGCATAATTTTGAGATTTGCGGAAGGAATGGAGTTGAGCCAAAGATGAAAAGAACCTATCAGCCTAAAAAACTGCACCGTAAAAAGGAGCACGGCTTTCGGAAAAGGATGTCCGACAGCAACGGGCGCAAGGTGATTGCCCGCCGCAGAGCGAAGGGCAGAAAGTCCCTCACCCACTAAGCCGGGAAGCCGCGCGCGGCGCGGATCCCATGAATTTGCCGGAGGTTTGCAGGACGCGTATGGACAGGTTTGAAACCTTTAAGCTGAACAAGGAGTTCCGTCGCCTTTACGGACGGGGAAAATCCGCGGTCAGCCCGGTGCTTGTTGTTTACGCTCTGCGCAATCGGAGCGGGCGGTGCCGGATCGGCATCACCACCGGCAAGAAGATTGGCAATGCGGTAAAGCGCAACCGCGCCCGCCGGGTGATTCTGGCGGCGGCCCGCGCTGTTTTGCCGGAAGTAGAGGGCGGCTACGACCTTGTCTTTGTCGCCCGCGGCAAAACCCCCTTTGTCAAAAGTACGGAGGTTGCGCGGCAGATGCGCCGGCAGCTTGCGACGGCCGGCGTGTCGTTGCGGAAAACGTCATGAGGAATCCGGTTAAATGGCTGCTCCTCAAAGGGATCGGGATTTACCGTAAGGGGATTTCTCCCCTTACGCCCCCGTCCTGCCGGTTTCGGCCGACCTGTTCGGCCTATGCGATGGAGGCGATCGAGATTCACGGTGCGCTCAAGGGCTCGGCTCTTGCGGTCTGGCGAATTCTTCGCTGCAATCCTTTCTCCAGGGGCGGCTACGATCCCGTGCCGCCGAAAAAGCCGAAAAAGCGGCGGTTTTAAGAGATTTTGCAAAGAAAATCATTGACGAACTGTGCACCTCTCCTGAAAAGGGTTTTCGGGAAAGGCGGAAAAGAGCACAGAGAAAGCGGAAAACATGGATTTTTTAAGTAAACCTATTGGTCTGATTTTGAAATTTTTCAGCGATTTGACCGGCGGGAACTTCGCCCTCGCGGTATTGCTTTTCACGATACTTGTCAACCTTTTGCTGCTCCCTCTTTCGATCAAATCGCAAAAGAGCAACGCGGGACAGACCCGCATCAAGCCGAAGGTAGACGCGCTGCGCAAAAAATACGGCGACGATAAAACCAGGTTCAATACCGAGCTGAGCCGCCTGTATCAGGAGGAGAAAATCTCCACCGCCGGCGGCTGTCTGCCGATGGTGATCCGGATGATTTTCATCATGGCCATTTATTATTGTGTAACCCGGCCGTTGTCGATTATCCTCCGGATTTCGGACGATGTGATCAATAACGCGGTTACGGTGCTTGCCAACCAGGGCGTCACGGCTCAGGCGAATTATAACGAGATCGCCATTTTAAACAATCTGGACAAGCTCGGGGATGCCGGCGCGGGCATTGTGGATAAGGCACAGACGCTGAACTTCAGCTTTTTTGGCCTGGATTTGACCCAGACGCCGGAATTCTCTCTCAACATATTCGGGGATTTCCAGTGGATCTGGTTGATTCCGATCCTGTCCTTTGTCACAGCCATGCTGACCTCCATCCTCTCGATGCGGATGCAGAAAAAGATTAACCCCGATGCGCCGAGCATGGCGGCTATGATGCTGACCATGCCGTTGATTTCGCTATGGATTGCATTTACGGTGCCGGGCGCCGTCGGTCTGTACTGGATTTACTCCAACTTGATTTCGGGCGGGATTCAACTGGTTGTCTCTCACATTTACAGCCCGTATAAAATTATCGCGAACGATCACGCAAAAGCGGCTATCAAACGCAAGGCCGACGAAAAACTCCGTATTGCGCGGGCTGCCTCACGCAGGACGGAAGAGGAAAACGCGTGACCCTTTTAAAAGGAGGACGTTGATTTTGGTTAAAGAAGCCATCGGTACCGGCGAGACAATTGAAGAAGCGAAGGAAAACGCACTGCTCTTGCTTGGTTCAAATATTACCACGGATATTGATTTTGAGGTGCTTGAAACGCCGAAGAAGAAAACCTTCGGCCTGTTCGGTGGGTGCCCGGCCAAGGTGCGGGTGTTTACCGAGCTGCCTGATCCCAAGCCCGCGAAATCGCAAAAACCGGCTGAAAAGGCCGAAAAATCTGCCGCGCCGGCGCAGAAAAAGCCGGCTGTACAAAAAACCGCTCCCAAACGGGAAGAGACGGTGAAAAAGCCTGTTGCCCCGATGACGCAGAAGGCGGAAAAAACCGAACCGGCTGAGGTGGAGGAGCAGATTATTTTTGTCCCCGCTTCAGAGGTGTCGGCGGATTCTCCGGCCGGCCGCGCGGTTGCCTATCTTTCAAAGGTTTTTGCGGCCATGGAAGTACCCGATGTCGCCATGCGGGTTGGCGAGATTGAAGGCGGCTATCGCATTGACCTTGACGGCGGAAATCTCGGGGTCGTGATCGGCCGCAGAGGCGAGACGCTCGATGCCTTGCAGTACCTGGCGTCTTTAGCCGCGAACAATGGCGGCGGATATACCCGGATTGTCCTCAACACCGGCAACTATCGCGAGAAACGGGAGCAGACGCTGCAGGGCTTGGCTCGCCGCATGTCGAGCCAGGTGCTCCGTACCGGCCGCAGCCGCACCCTTGAGCCGATGAATCCTTATGAGCGGCGAATCATTCATACTGCTGTGCAAAAAATTGATGGCGTTACCTCTAACTCGGTTGGTGACGGCGCCGGACGGCGTGTGGTCATCAGCCCGACCGACGGGGTTCGTCCCGCGGGCGGTAAGGGCGGATATAACGGTGGTCGGCCGCGCAGCGGTTTCCGCAACGGCAACGGCGGTAGAGATCGCCGGGACGGTCGTCGGGATGATCGCCGCAGCAGCGCGGTTTCTTCAGCGGCTTCCCGCCCGCCAAAAAGCGACGTGGACGATCGCCCGCTGTACGGGAAAATCGACCTGAATAAATAGGGTTGCGCCTGGGATATTGCAAAGACGGAAATTTCTCCGCCGCGGGGTGGAGAAGCAGCGCGCCGGTTGTTTACAGAGGATCGGCGGATTGCCTGTCTGTTAAATAAAGAAGAAACAAAAAAGGGCGTTAAGCCCTTTTTTGCATATCCGGAGGGTTGAGTGATATGTCCTATACCGATACCATTGCGGCTATTTCTACCCCGGCGGGCACCGGCGGCATTGGAACGATCCGCGTCTCCGGCCCTGCGGCACGGGAAATTTGTGACCGTGTATTTGTTTCCCACAAAAACCGGCGGATCATCGACGCGCCGGGATATACCGCACTATATGGGCGGGTGCACGGCCCGGATGGCCCGATTGACGAGGCGGTTGCCCTCGTCTTTGCCGCGCCGGCCAGCTATACGGGGGAGGATGTTGTAGAACTTTCTGTCCATGGCGGCAGCTACATTGTCAAAACGCTGCTGCGCGCTTTGCTGGCAGTCGGCGCCCGCTTGGCCGAGGGGGGAGAGTTCACCCGGCGCGCTTTTTTGAACGGCAAACTCGATCTTGCACAGGCTGAGAGTGTGATGCAGCTTATCTCCGCCAAAGGGGAGGAAGCGCACCGCGCCGCGATGCAGGTGAAGGACGGCGCGCTTTCCCGCGAGGTAGAGCAGATTCGAGCCTTTTTGCTGCGCTGTGCGGGGGATCTTGCCGCTTACATCGACTATCCGGACGAAGATATGCCGGGACTGGAATCCGGTGTGTTTTTGCGGAATTTAGAAGCGGCTGAGGAGATGCTTTCTCATTTGCTTACAATCTATGACGCGGGTAGGCTTCTGCGGGAGGGGGTCGACACCGTGATTGTCGGTCGTCCGAATGTGGGGAAATCGACCCTGATGAATCTGTTGGTTGGGGAGGAACGTTCGATTGTGACCGATGTAGCCGGGACAACCCGCGATATTGTGGAGGAATCGGTCATGCTTGGCGGAATTTGTCTCCGGCTGGCGGACACGGCCGGCCTGCGGAAGACGGACGACCGGGTGGAGGCGATTGGCGTACAGCGGACCCGCGACCGTTTGGAACGGGCGAGGCTGGTTTTGCTTTTGCTGGATGCCTCCTCTCCCCTGACGGCGGAGGACCGGGCGCTGCTTTCCCTTTGCGAAGGGAAGCAGACGGTTGTGGTGATCAATAAGTCCGACCTGCCCGAACAAATCGACCGATCAGCGGTAGAAGCGTATGGCTTCCCTGTCGTGACGATTTCCGCCTTGGATCGGGGGGCAGCCGCATTGCTGGGCGCAGCGGTTGAAGAGGTCACGGGACTGTCTGATCTCAGCGACGACCCGGTTATTCTCTCTACCGAACGCCAGCGAGCCTGTGCTGAAGAGGCTCTCGCGGCCGTTCGAGAGACAAAGGCGGTGCTCACGGCCGGAATTACATTGGATGCGGTCGGCGTTTGTCTGGATGATGCGCTGAACGCACTTTTTTCTTTAACCGGAGAGCGGGTCACAACCGCCGTTGCGGATGAAGTTTTTTCTCGTTTTTGCGTTGGAAAATAATACTTGGGCATGCCGCAGTGGGAGGGATTTTCTCTCTCGTTCCGGCGATTGACGGGAGCGAGGGGCGCCCCCCTCGCTCGTCTTGACTGTGCTTTCGGGATGGAGACAATGGGGACAAGCTGATTGTACTTAGGTATGTTTTTGAATTTTCCAGAGGCCACAGAGCGAAATATACAAACGGTATTAAAAACGTTAAACATATATTTCCAATTGTATTATTTATTGCAGATGGATCGGTATTGGAGAGAAGAATATGGCATATTTTGCAGGAAATTATGATGTGCTGGTTATTGGTGCCGGACACGCGGGAATAGAGGCGGCCTTGGCCGCAGCCCGACTCGGATGCCGAACGGCGGTGTTTACCATAAATATGGATTGGGTCGGGAACTGTCCGTGCAATCCGGCCATCGGCGGTACGGCGAAAGGGCACCTGGTGCGGGAGATCGATGCCCTGGGCGGAGAAATGGGTAAAGCTGCCGATGCGACCTATTTGCAGATCCGGATGCTTAATCGGGGGAAAGGACCGGCGGTGCATTCTCTGCGGGCGCAGGTTGACCGCAGAGCTTACAGTGATTACATGAAGCACGTGTTGGAGCTGCAGCCGGGGCTTGAACTGCGGCAGGGGGAGATTCTCGAACTGCGGCAGGATGCGTCGGGGTGGATAGCCCACGCCCGTTTGGGCGGGGAGTATCATGCGAAAACGGTTGTTGTTGCGACCGGGACCTTTCTGGGTGGCCGTGTGTTTGTTGGAGAAGTCAACTATGCCAGCGGTCCGGACGGAACCTTTCCGGCGACCGAATTGGCGGCGTCTTTGAAAAAACTGGGACTTCCGTTGCGGCGATTCAAAACCGGGACGC
Source organism: Candidatus Howiella sp. (assembly GCA_050946935.1). GTDB lineage: Bacteria > Bacillota > Clostridia > Oscillospirales > Acutalibacteraceae > UQRS01. Next base: position 25,236 of record JBMNVR010000001.1, on the reverse strand, counting down.
CGGCGCGGGTTCTGCGCCGCAGCATCCATTTCGAAAATCTGGAGACACAGCACGGAGATACAGAGATTACGACCTTTAGCTACTCGACCGATACGCCGAGGCCCAACACGGCGGTTTGCCACATTTCCTATACCAACGACCAAACCAAAGCGGTGATTTTAAAAAACCTGGATCGCTCCCCTCTTTTTGCCGGTGTGATTGAAGGTGTAGGCCCGCGTTATTGCCCGAGCATTGAGGATAAAATTGTGCGATTCCCCGATAAACAGCGGCATCAGTTGTTCATCGAACCCTGTGGCGCTCTTACGGAGGAGATGTATTTGCAGGGGATGTCCTCCTCTCTGCCGGAGGAGGTACAGCTTGCTTTTTACCGGACGATTGAGGGGTTGGAGCATGTTCAGTTGATGCGGACAGCCTATGCCATTGAGTACGACTGTGTGGATCCTCAGGCTTTGCGTCCGACGCTTGAGCTGAAATCTCTCCCCGGCTTATATGGGGCCGGGCAGTTTAATGGCTCCTCCGGATATGAGGAGGCGGCGGCACAGGGGCTTGTGGCCGGGGTTAATGCGGCGCTCTCCTGCCTGGGACGTGAGCCGCTGGTTCTGGATCGCTCGACCTCTTATATCGGAACACTGATTGATGACCTTGTGACCAAGGGGTGCACAGATCCTTATCGAATGATGACTTCCCGATCAGAATATCGCCTGCTTTTGCGGCAGGACAATGCGGATGAGAGGCTGACGCCGGTCGGTCATAAAATAGGACTGGTGCGTCAGGATGCCTACCGTCGGTTTGTTGAGCGACGAGATTTGAAAGAAGCTGAGATCGCCCGGCTGCGTGAGACGATGCTCTCTCCTTCTGCGGAATTAAATGCGCTGCTTGTTTCACGTGGAACATCAAAAATTGAAACGGGGGTGCGCATGGATGAATTGCTCCGCCGGCCGCAAATGGACTATGTCAGCTTGGCGCCTTTTGATCCGCAGAGGCCGAAACTTCCGTCACTAATCACCGAAAAGGTTGAGGTGGAGATCAAATACGAGGGATATATTAAAAAACAGCTTGTACAGGTTGCGGAAATGCGGCGTTTGGAAGGCCGTCCGCTTCCGGAAGACCTGCATTATGCTGAGATTGATGGTCTTCGAACCGAGGCACGGGAAAAGTTGGATGCCGTGCAGCCGCTCAGTCTTGGTCAGGCTTCACGCATTCCGGGGGTCAGCCCTGCGGACGTCTCCGCTCTATTGGTTTGGCTGGAAAAGCAAAGACGGTCGTCGAAGGAGGATGTCAATGCTACCGATTGAAAAAATTGAAAAGGAATGTGCTGCGTTCGGACTGCTTCTTGATGACCTCGCAAAGAGTCGGATGAACCGATATGCTACGCTTTTGCTCGAGTGGAATCAAAAAATGAATCTTACAGCGATTACCGAACCGGAAGAGGTGGGGGAAAAACACTTTCTGGACAGTTTATATCTTCTAAAATTCAATTCACTTAAACAACACGCAAAATTGATTGACGTGGGAACCGGAGCCGGCTTTCCGGGTGTTGTTTTAAAGATTGCCCGCCCGGACTTGCGGCTAACATTGTTAGACGGGCTAAACAAACGCCTTCTGTTTTTGCGGGAGGTTTTACAGGAACTGGAACTATCTGCGGAACTGCTCCATCTTCGTGCAGAAGACGGAGGGCAGAAAGCCGGGCTGCGAGAAAGTTTTGATTATGCAACTGCGCGTGCTGTGGCTCGATTACCGGCGTTGGCGGAGTATTGCATGCCATTTGTGCGCAAGGGAGGGCATTTCCTGTGTATGAAAGGCCCTGCCGCCGAGGATGAAATGGATGAGGCGGCCGGTGCAATCGGGATTCTTGGTGGAAAGCAGGGCATCATACACCGTTATCAGTTGCCCAAGGGGGAGATAAGGACGATTATAGATATAAAGAAAATATCGCAGACTCCGGCAAAATATCCGCGCCAAGGCGTTAAAATCACAAAAAAACCTCTGTAAAAGGAGGTTTTTTGTTTTATCCCCGCAAAAAAAGCAGACAAAAAGCTGTGGAAATAATTGGAAAAATCGGTTATAATCTTTACAAAACAACACGGGAGGAGAATGCTCATGCTACCCTTTCCCTTTAATCGGCACTCTTGGAAAAACCGCTGTTTGCAAATGATAGATATACACCTGATTCGTCCGAATCCAAACCAGCCGCGCCGATACTTTGACGAATATGAGTTGAACAGCCTGGCCGAAAGTATCCGGAGAAACGGTGTCTTGCAGCCGATTGCCGTTCAGCCTTGCGGTGAGTTTTACCAGGTAATTGCGGGAGAGCGCCGACTGCGAGCCAGCCGCATGGCCGGGCTGCGCGAAATTCCCTGTGTAATTCATCAGACCGATGACTCCACCTCGGCTGTAATTGCACTGGTTGAGAATATTCAGCGCAGCGATTTGACAATTTTTGAAGAGGCCGAAGCCATTTCCCGCACGATTCACATACTGGGTTTTACACAGCAGGAGATAGCTGAACACCTGGGTATGGCGCAGTCGACCCTTTCCAACAAACTTCGACTGCTCAAGCTGACGCAGGAAGAACGCGACCGCATCTTTGCCGCCCGACTGACCGAACGGCATGCGCGGGCGCTGGTACGGGTGGAATCTCCCGCCCGCAGAAAGGCGGCCTTGGATAAAATTATTGCGGAGGAAATGAGTGTCCGGGATACGGAAAAATATATCGCCGAGCTACTCGTGCCGCCCAAGAATGCGCCTACTCCGCCCCGCCGGGTTGTCATCGTGAAGGATATCCGTCTGTTTGTCAACAGCATTACAAACATGGTTGACAACATGCGGCAGTCAGGTGTGAACGCAACCACGCACAAAAACGAGACGGAGGATTATATCGAATATATTGTTACCATTCCGAAAAAAAGCAGTGCGTCCTGAACGGTTTGGCCTTAAAACACCGCGCAAGTTGTTGCGCGGTGTTTTATCATGTGTTTCACATGAAACATCTATTGCACAAAAATTTGATTTTCATCGGAAAGCCTCTTCCACTTTATATTTCCGTGTGGTATAATAGCTGAAAAGCTGACTGAGGCCGGATAAGCGCCTCCGATTATTCTGCGTGGATTATTTTAAAAGGTTCATATTGAACACGTGCTGTAGGAGTGGATGTTTTGGGAAAAATCATTTCGATCGTGAATCAGAAAGGCGGGGTAGGCAAGACGACCACGGCCGTCAGCCTCGCTGCAGCCATGGGTATTGCGAAAAAGAAAGTGCTGCTGGTTGACATTGACCCACAGGGCAACGCGACCAGCGGTTTTGGAATTAACAAAAAAGATGTGGAAAATTCCTCCTACAGCCTTTTGACCTCCGACCTCCCGGCCACAGAGACAGTGCAGACCACGGAATTCAAAAATGTGGACGTGGTTCCCGCCACGATCGACCTGGTCGCGGCTGAACTGGAGCTGGCTGAACTCGAGGATCGCGAATATATCCTGAAAAACGCGCTGGCCGCTCTGCGGGAGGAATATGACTATATCTTTATGGACTGCCCGCCGTCACTGAGCTTGATTACGGTCAATGCTCTGACGGCGAGCGACACCCTTTTGGTGCCGATTCAGTGCGAGTATTATGCGATAGAGGGGCTTTCTCAGTTGATGACCACTGTGCGGCAGGTCAAGCGGCTCTACAACGCGACTCTGGAGCTGGAGGGTGTGCTGTTGACCATGTATGACCGGCGGCTCAATTTGACCGCGCAGGTTAAGGCTGAGGTGGAGAATTTCTTCCCCGGGAAGGTGTTTAAAGCGATCATTCCCCGCGCCGTCCGCCTGTCGGAGGCACCCAGCTATGGCAAACCGATACAATATTATGACAAGAGATCAAAGGGCGCAAAGGCCTATGAATCCTTGGCAAAAGAAATAATCAGAAACAATAAAAAGCAGGAGGGATGAAAATATGGCGACAAAAAAAGGCGGCCTTGGAAAAGGGCTGAACGCTCTTTTTTCAGAAAACGCTGCGGACGAGGGGGCGTCGGTTGAAATCCGTCTGGCTGAGATTGAGCCGAATCGCGATCAGCCCCGAAAGGATTTTGATGAGCGGTCGTTGGCTGATCTCGCCGACAGTATCGCAAAGCACGGTCTGTTGCAGCCCATCCTGGTGCGGCCGCTTCCGACCGGCGGGTATCAGATCGTCGCGGGTGAGCGCCGCTGGCGGGCATGCCGCATGGCTGGCTTGACCTCCGTCCCGGTTATCATCCGGGATATGGGTAATACGGAAGCGATGGAGGTTGCCCTGATTGAAAACCTTCAGCGGGAGGATCTGAATCCGGTGGAAGAGGCGCTCGGTTATCGGGCGCTGATTGAGGAATATGGCATGACGCAGGAAGAGGCCGCCAGCCGGGTTGGAAAATCCCGGCCGACCGTTGCTAACGCCATCCGTCTGCTCGGCCTGGAGCCGGACGAGCTTGACCTGGTCCGTAGCGGAGATATCACAGCCGGCCATGCCCGCGCCCTGCTTAGCATATCCGACGTCGGAAAGCGAAAAAGAGGAATCGAATTGGCCAAAAGCGGCGCCTCAGTGCGGGAATTGGAGCGCCTCGCACGGGGGGACAAGCCTGTCCGCCCCAAGCGTAAGCCCTCTGTTGAAAAAAAAGACAAGTTTTACGTCGAGTTGGAGTTGGCGATGAAATCTGAGCTTGGCCGCCGGGTGAAAATCACTCCCTCAGGGGCGAAGGGAACGATTGAGATCGAGTTTTACAGCAAGGACGATTTGGCCTCGATCGCGGCGCGGCTGGCCGGAAACGAGTGGTAAGGGTTAAACAACGCGAAAGGAAGAAAGCAACATGTTGGATCTGAGATTTGTGCGGGAAAATCCCGAAATTGTAAAGGAAAACATCCAAAAAAAATTTCAGGAGCACAAGCTGCCCCTGGTAGATGAGGTCATCGCCCTCGATGCGGAGAACCGCGCCGCCATTGTGGAGGCTGACGCCCTGCGTGCCGAGCGCAACCGCATCTCCAAGCAGATCGGCGGCCTGATGGCGCAGGGAAAAAAGGAAGAGGCTGAAGCGGCCAAGCAGACGGTCGCGGTCTCAGCTAAGCGGCTGGCCGAGCTGCAGGAAAAGGAGGCTGAGCTGCAGGAAAAAATCACAAAAATCATGATGACCCTGCCGAACATTATCGATCCTTCTGTTCCGGTCGGCAGGGACGATAGTGAAAATGTCGAGCTGCAGCGGTTTGGAGAGCCGGTCGTCCCTGAATTCCCGGTGCCCTATCATGCCGAGATTATGGAAGCGCTGAACGGTCTCGACCTCGACAGCGCGCGCAAGGTGGCCGGCAACGGATTTTACTATTTGACGGGGGATATTGCCCAGCTGCATTCGGCCATCCTCAGCTATGCCCGCGATTTCATGATTGATCGGGGCTTTACCTACTGTATCCCGCCGTTTATGATCCGCAGCAAGGTCGTTTCGGGGGTCATGAGTTTTGACGAAATGGACGCCATGATGTATAAAATCGAGGGGGAGGACCTCTACCTCATCGGGACGAGCGAGCACTCTATGATTGGACGGTTTATCGACACCATCCAGCCGGAGGAGAAGCTCCCCTACACCCTGACCAGCTATTCCCCCTGCTTCCGGAAGGAAAAGGGCGCTCACGGCATCGAGGAACGAGGTGTCTATCGCATCCACCAGTTTGAAAAGCAGGAGATGATCGTCGTCTGCAAGCCGGAGGATTCTGCCATGTGGTTCGATAAGCTGTGGCAGAATACCGTCGACCTCTTCCGTTCGATGGATATTCCGGTCCGCACGATCGAGTGCTGCTCAGGCGATCTTGCCGATTTGAAGGTCAAATCGTATGATGTAGAGGCTTGGTCCCCCCGCCAGCAGAAATATTTTGAGGTTGGAAGCTGCTCCAACCTTGGCGACGCGCAGGCCCGCCGGCTGAAAATCCGCGTCAAGGGGGAGAAGGGAAACTACTTTGCCCACACCCTCAACAACACGGTGGTGGCTCCGCCCCGGATGCTGATCGCGTTTTTGGAGAACAATCTGAACGACGACGGCAGCGTCAATATTCCGGAGGTTCTGCGTCCCTACATGGGCGGCAAAGAGAAGATTACCAAATAAATATACTGCGTGTATATAATATTCGGAACGCAAAAAACGCATCGGATAAAACATCCGATGCGTTTTTTTGTGTAAATGATTCTAAAAGTTTTTAAACAGAGCAGTGCGGCTGAAAATCCACTTGACGTCGCTATTTTCCAATCGCTTCTGCCCGGGATTAGCTCAGCCGTTTGGGACAGATCTCCGCCAGACAGCACGCCTCGCAATAGGCGCGCCGTGCGGTGCAGACCGCCCGGCCGTGCCGCACGATCCGGTGGCAGAAATCGCTTGATTTTTCGGGCGGGAGGAGTTCACGCATCCGCATCTCCACCTTATACGGATCCCTGGTGTCGGTAAAGCCCAGCCGGCCGCATATGCGGATAAAATGGGTGTCGGCAACCACTGCCGGCTTGCCGTATACGTCTCCGCAGATCAGATTGGCCGTCTTTCTTCCGATGCCCTTGAGGCTGGTCAGCTCCTCAATCGTGTCGGGCACTCGTCCCCCGAATTCGGAGACGATTTTTTTGCAGCATTCGACAATATCGGCCGCCTTGGTTTTATAGAGACCGCAGGTCTTGATCAGTGCCTCCACCTCCTTCACGTCGGCGGCGGCAAAGCTCTCCGCGTCCGGGAAGCGGGCGAAGAGGGCCGGGGTCACCAGGTTGACCCGGGCGTCGGTGCATTGGGCTGAGAGGCGGGTGGCAATCAGAAGCTGTAAGGGATCGGTCGCCTCCAGCGAGCATTCGGCAGGATATTCCTTTTCAATCAGATCGACCGCTTTGGCTGCCCGTTCCTTCGCTTTTTTGAGTGATTCGCGCGTCATGAAGCGCCGCCTCCTTGCTGTATCGGTGCGCTGAGGTCAGGAAAGAAAGCCAGACGCCCTCTTTCCGGAAGTCTGTTTGCGCAAGAGATTCTCTGATCAGTATACAGCATCTGCCGCCGTTCAGCAAGAGGAAATCCCGGCCGGCTTTCTTTTGGTTGAAATTCTCTCTTTTTAAAGTTATAATATAAATATATGGCGCAGAAAAGATATGAGCCGTTTTTAGGGCCGCTTTTTATTTATTGTCCCGGCGCCAGCGAGATAAAGATTCGCTTCGGAACGGCGTAAAGGAGAAAACAGGAATGGAAAAACAGAAATTTTATATCACCACCGCGATCGCCTACACCTCGCGCAAGCCGCACATCGGCAATAGTTACGAGATTGTGCTGACCGACGCGCTGGCGCGGTACAAGCGGCTGCAGGGTTACGATGTATTCTTCCTGACCGGCACCGACGAGCACGGCCAGAAGATCGAGGAGTATGCGGCCGCGGCCGGCGTCTCGCCCAAGGAATATGTGGATAAGGTGTCGGGCGAAATACGGGAGATTTGCGACCTGCTCAACACGACCTACGACCACTTTATCCGCACGACCGATCCGCAGCACGAGCGCGTTGTGCAGAAAATTTTCAAAAAGCTCTACGAGCAGGGCGACATTTATAAAAGCGAGTATGAGGGGCTTTACTGCACCCCCTGCGAGTCCTTCTGGACCGAGAGCCAGCTAATCGACGGCAAATGTCCCGACTGCGGGCGGGAGGTAAAGCCCGCCAAGGAGGAGGCGTACTTCCTCCGCCTGTCGAAATACCAGAAGCAGCTCGAGGACTATATCGAGCAAAACGAGAATTTTATTTATCCTGAGTCCCGTAAGAAAGAGATGCTTAACAACTTTATCAAGCCGGGGTTGCAGGATCTGTGCGTGTCCCGCACCTCTTTCAAATGGGGGGTGCCGGTTGATTTTGACAACGGCCATGTCATTTATGTGTGGATCGACGCGCTTTCCAACTATATCACCGCGCTTGGCTACGACCCCGACGGCGCTTCGGATACCTATAAAAAATACTGGCCGGCTGACGTCCACATCATCGGTAAGGACATTGTGCGGTTTCATACCATCTATTGGCCGATTCTGCTGATGGCGCTGGGCGAGCCGCTGCCGAAGCAGGTGTTCGGGCACCCTTGGCTGCTGTTTGGGGAGGATAAGATGTCTAAATCCCGCGGCAACGTCATCTATGCCGACGATCTTGTCAAGCTGTTCGGCGTCGACGCGGTGCGCTATTATCTGCTGTCCGAAATGCCCTATACCTCCGACGGGTCGATCACCTATCAGACCATGATCGAGCGGTACAATTCCGACCTGGCCAACACGCTTGGCAACCTCTGCAACCGGACGGTCGCCATGTCGCAGAAATATTTTGACGGCGCGGTGGAGAACGCCGGCGTCCGGGAGCCGGTGGATGACGAGCTGTCCGCCCTCGCGGTGGAGACGGTGGAAACGGTCGATCGCCTGCTTGCCGAGTACCGGGTCAGCGACGCACTGGCAGCAATCCTCTCCCTCGCCAAGCGGAGCAACAAATATATTGACGAGACAACCCCCTGGCTTCTTGCGAAGGAGGAGGAGAAAAAGCCCCGCCTGGCCACTGTACTTTATAATTTGCTGGAGAGTCTGCGCTTCCTCGCCGTGCTGCTTTCCCCTTTCATGCCCGATACCGCTAAGGCTATGCTGGGGCAGATCGGGACATCCGTCGCCGATTACGACAGCCTGCGCGCGTTTGGGGCCCTCCCCTCCGGCGGTCGGGTCGGCACGCCGACGCCGCTGTTCGGTCGGATCGACGGGGAGAAGCTGCTGGCCGAGCTTGCCGAAAAGCAGGCGGTCGCAGCGCCGGAGGAAAAGGCGGAAAACACGTTGAAGCTGTCTGAAATTTCGATCGACGATTTTGCGAAGATTGAGCTGCGAACGGCGAAGGTCGTCGCCTGCGAGCCGGTGAAAAAGGCGAAAAAGCTGTTGAAGCTCACCCTGGACGATGGAAGCGGAACGCCGCGGACGGTCGCCTCGGGCATCGCGCAGTACTATAAGCCGGAGGAGCTGACCGGCCGCACTGTCGTAGTGGTCGCCAATCTTAAACCGGCCACCCTTTGCGGGGTGGAGAGCGCCGGGATGATCCTCGCCGCAGATACGGCGGAGGGGGTCAGGGTTCTGTTTGCTGATGGCATGCCGGCTGGTTGCAAGATTCGATAATATACAAAATGGAAATTTTTGTGTTCGAATAAATACAGTAGGGAGAATCCGGCCTGAGGGAAACCCTTGCCGGATTCTCCTTTTGCGAAGGAGAAGAGATGTATGGAGGTACAGATTCGAAAATATGAGGAGGCCGACCTCCCCGCCATGCGGCGCATCTGGAACGCCGTGGTGGAGGACGGTGCCTATTTTCCGCAGACCGACCCGCTGAGCGGGCCGGAGGCGGCCACGTTTTTCGCGCAGCAGACCCTTTGCGCCGTCGCCGAACGGGAGGGGAAGGTGTGCGGTCTCTACATCCTCCATCCAAACAATGTCGGACGGTGCGGACATATCGCCAACGCAAGCTACGCCGTTGCCGCGGCCGCGCGCGGCCGTCATGTGGGGGAGGCGCTGGTGCGTCACAGCTTGACGGCCGGCCGGGAGCAGGGCTTTCGCATTCTCCAGTTCAATGCGGTAGTTAATTCCAATCGCGGCGCCATTCGGTTGTATGAGAAGCTGGGATTTATGCCGCTGGGCGTGATCCCGGGCGGATTTCACAGGAAAGACGGCGGGTATGAGGACATCAGCCTTTTCTACCATACGCTGTAGGCGGCGGCCCGGCTCTTCGGCGGTGACGAAAGGCGACGTGATCCCGTTGTAAAAAACCGATCCACGGCACTGATTTGCCGTGGATCGGTTTTTTCTCATCGTTATTCACCCGGGTAAAGATCTACTTCAGCGCCGCGACGACGAGGTCGCCCATCTCGCCGCAGGTGACCTTTTGAAAGCCCGGCTCGTAAATATCGGCTGTGCGGGCGGTGTCCAGCACCGACTCGACCGCCGCGGTGATGGCGTCGGCCGCCGCATTCTCCCCGAAGGAGTAGCGCAGCATCATTCCGGCCGAAAGGATAGTGGCCAGCGGATTGGCACTTCCGGTGCCGGCGATGTCGGGCGCCGAGCCGTGAATCGGCTCATACAGGCCGAAACTCCCCTCGCCCAGGCTGGCCGAGGCCAGCATCCCGATCGAGCCGGAGATCATCGACGCCTCATCCGACAGAATATCGCCGAAAATGTTGGAGGTCACGATCACGTCAAACTGCCCGGGGTTGCGGACAAGTTGCATGGCGGCGTTGTCGACATAAAGATGATTCAGTTCAACCTCCGGATACGCCTTGGCAACCTCCAGCACGGTCTCCCTCCACAGGCGGGAGGATTCCAGCACGTTGGCCTTGTCGACCGAGGTGACCTTTTTGTTCCGCTTCATCGCAACCTCAAAGGCGGTTTTGGCAATGCGGCGGATTTCGGGCACCGTGTACTGCTCGGTGTCGAAGGCGGCCGGCTGGCCGTCGACCGTTTTGCGGCCGCGCTCGCCGAAATAGATGCCGCCGGTCAGCTCCCGCACGACCAGAATGTCGAGGGCGTCGCCGATGATTTCGCTCTTCAGGGGAGAGGCGTTTTTCAGCGCCGGGAAGATGGTGGCCGGCCGCAGGTTGGCGTAGAGGCCGAGTGCCGCCCGGATGCCGAGCAGGCCGGCCTCCGGCCGCAGGTGCCCGGGAAGGGTGTCCCACTTGTATCCGCCGACCGCGCCTAAAAATACCGCGTTGCTCTTTTTGCAGGCCGCGATCGTCTCCTCCGGCAGGGGGACGCCGGTGGCGTCGATGGCGGCGCCGCCCAGCAGCGCCTCGGTATATTCGATTGAGAAACCGTACTTCTCCCCCACGGCGGCCAGAACCTTGACCGCCTCGTCCACGATTTCCGGCCCGATGCCGTCCCCTTTGAGGAGGGTTACTTTGTAGCTTTGCATAAACTGGATCATCCTTTCTTTCAAAACGCCGTAGGGCGGGGATACCGGCGGTTTGCCGGCTTTCTTTGCCCTTCTGCGGAATGGGTTATTTATAGTTTAACACAAAGTTTTCCTTTCGGCAATCGGTCCGGGACATATTCGAGCCAAAATTATGCAGAATATATATGGAATTCCCGAAGCGGCTATGCTATAATATAACATTATACCACAGGTGTACCGAAACAATCGGATCTGCCTCCCTCCTTTTTTGCCCGCCCCCGCAGCGGCAGGGAATAAAGAGGGCGCAGGTTTCCCGCTTTTTTTCTATACGGTCGTTTTTTACGAGGCGGGCGCCAAAGCAAAGGGCAGTAAATATGAGGAGAAGGTTTATGTCAAACGTGAATTACAAAAGCTTTAAGAGCGGAACCGACATCCGCGGCGTTGCGGTGGAGACGCCCGGCTCGCCGGTTACCTTGACTGATGAGACGGTCAAGGCCATGGCTGCCGGCTTCGGCCGCTGGCTGTGCGGTCGGAATGGAAAAACCCCCGGCGCTTTAAAGATCGCGGTCGGTCATGATTCCCGCGTGTCGGCCGGGCGGATCAGCCGCGCGGTGGAGGAGGCACTGACCGATATGGGCTTTACGGTTTTTGACTGCGGGCTGTCCTCTACCCCCGCCATGTTTATGATTACGGTCGACGGCGGCGCTGACGCGGCAGTGCAGATTACGGCCAGCCATCATCCCTTCGACCGCAATGGGCTGAAATTTTTCACCCCTGGCGGCGGGCTGGAGGGGGAGGAAATTACCGAAATTCTCGACCTTGCCGCAAAGGGAGAGGTACAGACCGCCCTTGGTGGCCGGGTGATTGAGTTTGACTATATGCCCCGCTATGCTGAGCTGCTGCGGCAGATGATCTGCAGGGCCCTCGGCAAAACGGAGGAGGATGCCCCGCTTGCCGGCTTTCACTTTGTCGTCGATGCCGGCAACGGCGCGGGCGGCTTTTATGCCTCCGACGTGCTGGAAAGGCTGGGCGCTGACCTTTCTGGCAGCCAGTTTTTAGAGCCGGACGGCATGTTCCCGAATCATATCCCCAACCCGGAAAATCCCGCCGCGATGGAGAGTATCCGGAAAGCTGCGGTGGACAACCACGCCGACCTCGGCATCATTTTTGATACCGACGTTGACCGGGCCGGCTGTGTCGACGCGTCGGGGGAGGAGATCAACCGCAACGTCCTGATCGCGTTGGCCGCCTCGATCGCGCTGGAGGGGAACCCGGGTGGCACCATCGTGACCGATTCGGTGACCTCCGATGGGCTGAAGACGTTTATCGAACAGACCCTGGGCGGCGTCCACCACCGTTTTAAGCGCGGATATAAGAACGTGATTAACGAGGCCGTCCGTCTGAACAAGCAGGGCGTCAACTGCCCCCTGGCGATCGAGACCTCCGGCCATGCCGCCCTGCGGGAGAATTATTTCCTCGACGACGGGGCCTATCTGATTACCAAAATCATTATCAAGCTGGCCGCGTTGCGGACGGAGGGGAAGACCCTCGACGACCTGATCGGCGGCCTCTCCAAACCGGCGGAGGAGGCCGAGCTGCGCTTTTCCATTCTGGCGCCGGATTTCTGCGCCTACGGCGAGCGCGTGCTAAAGGAGCTGGAGGCATATTGCCGCCGGCAGGCGGGATGGACGATTGCCGGCGACAACCGGGAGGGTCTTCGCGTCTCGGTCGACGGGGGGGATGGCTGGTTCCTCCTCCGCATGAGCGTCCATGATCCCATCCTGCCGATGAATCTTGAAAGCAACCTGCCCGGCGGGGTAAGGAAAACCGCCGCCGCTCTCCTGGATTTTTTCGCCGGTTTCGACCGGTTGGACATCACCCCTTTACATACCTTTCTTGCTGAAAAAGGAGGCGCCGCCCTGTGACCGAACTGGAAAAATTGGCCGATCTGATCCTGCCCGATGTGGACAGAACCCCGGCCGAGTATGAGGCCATGTATCCTCCCCGCGACCTGCCTGAAGGGGCGCGGGTTACCCGCATCGCGCCCAGCCCGACCGGCTATCTGCATATCGGGACGCTGTTTGTCGCAATGGTCAACCGGCTGGTTGCCTCCTCAACCGGGGGGGTCTTTTTCAGTCGAATCGAGGACACAGACAAAAAGCGGGAGGTCGAAGGCGGCGTAGCCGACATCATCGGCGGCCTGCGCGGCTTCGGCATCGAAATCGACGAGGGTTTTGTCTCCGCCGCGGAGGAGGTCGGAGCCTACGGCCCCTATCAGCAGAGCAAGCGGGCGGCCATCTACCGCTGTTATGTTAAGGAGCTGGTCCGGCAGGGATTGGCCTATCCCTGCTTCTGCACGGCGGAGGAACTGGCCGCCGTCCGCGAACAGCAGGAGAAAGAGAAGATCCGTACCGGCTACCATGGGGCATACGCCCGTTGCCGCGGTCTCTCTTTGGCCGAAATCGAGGAAAAGTTGGCGGCCGGGCTCCCCTTTGTCGTGCGCCTCCGTTCGCCGGGGAAGGAAGAGAACAAGGTTGTCTTCGACGACGGCATTAAGGGACGGATCGAAATGCCTGAGAATGACGAGGATTTTGTTCTGCTTAAATCGGACGGTATTCCGACCTATCATTTCGCCCATGCGGTTGACGACCACCTGATGCATACGACCCACGTTATCCGGGGGGATGAGTGGATCTCCTCTACCCCCAAGCATTTGCAGCTTTTTCGGCTGCTCGGCTTCAAGCCGCCGAAATATGTCCATGTCGCCCCGATTATGAAGGAGGAAAACGGCGCCAAACGGAAAATCTCCAAGCGCAAAGATCCCGAGGCGGCCGTCCGCTTCTTTTTGGAGCAGGGGTTCCCGGCCGTCAGCGTGATGGAGTATCTGATGACCATCGCCGCCTCTGATTTTGAGGATTGGCGGCGGGCTAATCCGGCTGAGCCGTATGAACGGTTTAAGTTTAACTTGAAGAAAATGAGCGTCTCGGGCGCTTTGTACGATTGGAACAAGCTGCTTGATGTCAGCAAAGGGGTCATTGCCCGCCTCTCAGCCGGGGAGGTATGCGACGCGGTGCTCGCCTGGGCCAAGGAATACAACCATCCGTATTATAATTTGCTGGACAGGGACAGAGAGTATACAAAAAGTATATTTTCTATTGACCGGGGCGGGGTGAAGCCACGCAAGGACCTGGCCAAATGGGACGAGGCGCCCGATTATACGGCCTATTTTTTTGCAGAGACCTTCACCCCCTGTTACGACCTGCCGGAAAACATCTCCCCGGCCGATGCGGCCGCCGTTCTGGAGGCTTACGCCCCCGGCTATGATCCGGCGCTCGACCGCACCGCCTGGTTCGATGGAGTCAAGCGTATCTGTCCCGGCGTCGGTTTTGCCGACGATACCAAGGCGTATAAGCAGAACCCGACCGCCTATAAGGGCGGCCCGGGCGACGCCAGTACGGTCATCCGCATTGCAGTGACTGGGCGGCGCAATACTCCCGATCTCTGCTCGATCATGGCTCTGCTCGGGCGGGAGGAGGCTGTCCGCCGGATGCAGGCAGCCGTCGCCGTCTGGAAGCGGGCGTAATGGTTTTTATTGCTTTGCAATAAAAGCCCGATTTCAATGCCATCCCCCGGTTGTCATGCGAAAGCATGACAACCGGGGTACAGGACTATAAAAAATACCCGTCGCCGAGATTTTTCTCATTCAAATTTGATTGAGCGGCTATTTTTTATAACCGCAGAATCTGGAAGAATCTCAGTCGCATATGTTTTTGCCCCCGCGGAGGGCGTACCTCCGTCAGCCGGTGCTCCGGCGGAAAAGGAAGGAATGAGGAATATGGAAGAGATGAAAAAAGCCCCGATGGAGGAACCGGCCGAGCCGGCTGCCCCCTCCAACTTTATCCATGAGCTGATCGACGAGGATCTGGCCGAAGGGGCGTATACCCGGGTGCAGACCCGCTTTCCGCCCGAGCCGAACGGATATCTCCACATCGGGCACGCCAAGGCGATCTGCATCGACTTCGGCACGGCCGAAAAATACGGCGGGACCTGCAACCTGCGTTTTGACGACACCAACCCGGTGAAGGAGGATGTCGAGTACATCGACGCCATTGAGGAGGATATCCAGTGGCTCGGTTTTCACTGGGATCACGTGTATTTCGCCTCGGACTATTTCGATTTTATCCACGAGTGCGCCGTCCGTCTGATTGAAAAAGGGCTGGCGTACGTTGATGACCTCTCGCCGGAGGAGATGCGCGCCTACCGCGGCACGTTGACTGAGCCGGGGCGGGAAAGTCCCTGCCGCGACCGCAGTGTGGAGGAGAATCTCGACCTTTTCCGCCGGATGACGGCCGGTGAGTTCGAAAACGGGGAGAAGGCGTTGCGGGCCAGGATCGACATGGCCTCCCCCAATCTGAATATGCGCGACCCAGTCATCTACCGGATCATGAAGGCGACCCATCACCGCACCGGGGACAAGTGGTGCGTGTACCCGATGTACGACTTCGCCCATCCCCTCTCCGACACCAGGGAGGGGGTTACCCACTCCCTCTGTTCGCTGGAGTTTGAAAACCATCGCCCGCTCTACAACTGGTTTTTGGAGAAGCTGGAGCTGCCCAATCCCTCCCGCCAGATTGAATTTGCCCGGATGAATGTCGGCTACACCCTGACCAGCAAGCGCAAATGCCTCAAGCTGGTCACTGAGGGTCTGGTGAACGGCTGGGACGACCCGCGGATGGCTACTCTCTGCGGGATGCGGCGGCGGGGCTATCCGGCCGCGGCCATCCGCGCTTTTTGTGAGAAGATCGGCGTGGCCAAGGCCTACAGCGTGATCGACTATGCCCTGTTGGAGTCCTGCGTGCGGGATGATCTCAACCAGAACGCCGAGCGGGCAATGGCGGTTCTCCGCCCGCTGCGGCTGGTGATCGACAACTATCCCGAGGGTAAAACCGAGGAGGTGGAGGTCGATATCAACCCCGCCCGGCCGGAGCTTGGCAAGCGCCGGGTCACCTTCTCGCGGGAGGTGTACATTGAGTCGGACGATTTTATGCTCGAGCCGGTGAAGAAGTATTTTCGCCTCTCCCCCGATCGGGAGGTGCGGCTCAAGGGCGCCTATCTCGTCCGGTACGCCTCGCACGAGACCGACGTGGCCGGCAATATCACGGCTGTCCACTGCACTTATGATGCCGAGAGCTTCGGCGGCGAGGCGCCCGACGGCCGGAAGGTCAAGGGCACCCTCCACTGGGTCAACGCGGCCGATGCAGTCGACGGGGAGGTTCGGTTGTATGACCGGCTGTTTTTAGTGGAAAACCCCTCAGATGAGGAGGGGGTGTCCTCCTTTGCCGATAACCTGAACCCCGAATCCCTGGTGACCCTGCGCGGCTGTAAATTTGAGCCGGCGGTGGCGGCCAGCCGGCCGGGACAGACCTGGCAATTCATGCGGCAGGGCTATTTCTGCTGTGACCGCGATTCGTCGGCGGAGTGCCCGGTCTTTAATCGGACGGTGGCGCTCAAGGATTCCTTTAAGAAGGCGTAGCCCCGCCGTGCGGCGCGCAGCAAAGGGCTTGTACAAAACAAAAGCCGGAGTTAACCTCCGGCTTTTGTGTGTTTGTAAGAGGGTAGCTGTGTCTTCCGGACGTCCCGGTACGCCGCCTCAAACACCGCGCGCGCGTGGGCCATTTCGGCCTCGGTCGGGGGCGGCGTATCACGGAGGGTGTAGTCCAGCCCAAGTGCCTCCCATTTATACTCCCCCAGCTTGTGGAAGGGGAGCAGTTCGGCCTTCTCCACGCAGGCGTACCGTCCGACCAGTTTCCCAAGCGCGGTCAGCGCCCGGTCGGATAGGGTCAGCCCCGGCACGACCACATGCCGGATCCAGACCGGCTTTTTAAGCGCCTCCCGCACATTGAGGATGGCCAGCGGGTGCGTGAGCCCCGCGCCCGAAACAGCCCTGCAAAGGGCCTCTTCCGCCGCCTTGATATCGAGGAGCAGAAGGTCGGCCGCCTCGACCGCCGGGCGGCAAAGCTTCAGCGCCACCCCGCCCGAGGTGTCGACCGCCATGTGCAGCCCCTCGGCCCGTCCGGCGGCGATCAAAGCGGTGCAGAACTCGGGCTGGGCCAGCGGCTCTCCGCCCGAGAGGGTCACGCCTCCCTGCTTTAAAAACGATCTGTATTTTAAAATATCCGCCATGACGGCGGCGACGGTTTTTTCCTCCCCGCCGAAGAAATCGAGGGCATCGGGATTGTGGCAGTAGACGCACCGCATGGGGCAGCCCTGCAAAAATAGGATATATCGCAGCCCCGGCCCGTCCAGCGCGCCGAAGGTCTCGACCGAATGGATGCGTCCGGTGATGCTTTGCGAGTCGGTTGGCATGTTTTCTCCCTCCTGAGATGCGTGTTAAGGCTGTATATAGTTTTTTCCCGGGAGGGGAATTTATGCGTTTGAACAAAAGAATGGCGGCCGGGAACCCGATATAGTCTGTGTTTGGGATGAAAAAAAGCAGGGATCCGCTTTAGAGCGGGCCTCGCAGGACGGAAAAACGGCCTGTTTCAGCCGTGTATTTCTATTTCAATCAGCTCGTCGTATTTGGCTCGGTGTTCCTTTAGCTCCTGCAAAATCCCGTTCATGGTTTGCAGGCTTGGCTGCAGCTCGGCTGCGGCCGAGGCCTCTCCCCGCCCTTACCGCGTCCATCGGCTGTATCTGACACCGGCAGTTGGGATGAAGAGGCGGCTGTTCGCCGGGAAATTCATCCATCCGATAAATCTGACCATGCCGGTCGCGGCAATTCAGGCAGGTCGTCAGATCGAGAACCGCAATCCAATTTCTATAGCGATCGCTTTCCTTGCAAAAAAATCGGAGCAAAGCGAACTTTGCTCCGATTTGGTGGTGGGCTATGAAAAAGATATAATTGCCGATTTTGTATATGGATTTGAATTCTTACTGTTGCTTATTGCTCTTTGCAGTATTTATGGATGCGATTAAAATTCGTTTGATTTCAAGACAGTCATCAAGCAAATCACGAAAATTCTGTCGAATGAACGATGAATATTGAATAATGAAAAATGAATAATACAAAACAAAAACCTGCCGACAACAGCCGACAGGGTTCTTGTTTTGGAAGGGGTGGACACTTTAGATGCCTGGCCGAGTCAACAAAGAAATACGCCTACAATCAGTTTCCTTAACTGTGTATTTTGATCTCAACCTGATCTCCGTATTTGGCATGGTGTTCCTGAAATTCCTTTAAAATCTCATATATCATTTTAACGCTTGGTTTCAGCTCTTCTGATACAGCCTCTTCTCCCAAGACTACTACTTTGTCTGCATCACATTCCGTTCGCAACAGGTCCCAAAATGCATCCCAATTTTCTCCATAAAAATCGGGGAAATCAAATGCCTTTTTGATTCTTTGGTGAATCTCCCCCAGGTACTTGCGGCCGGTTAAATCCAGCGTGACGATTTTTTTCTCTTCCATTGCGCATAACCTCCTTTAGATGATTTCCAAAAATGTCTCATAATGATCATAGGTGACAAATAGCAATCCGTCGTTCGACCATAACAGACGGTGGCCGTTCCGTCTTCCGTTGTAATAGTTGATGTCCGCCTCGTACCAGATTCTTCCTGGAATTTGAGGTAAATGTCCGTTTCGGTTCTGATAGCTTCCCATTGTAACCATTTTCCCTGGCGCAAATTTGGCAGGCGATTTTCCCCATTTCCAACCTAACGCAACCAATTCGCCTTCTGTAATGTAGTACTCCGGCAAATCTGCAAAATGCTTCATCCAGTAATCGGCGCCGTTTTGCCCATCTTTTGTTCCCTGTCCGGCAATCACCGCGTTCATTGGTTTTATCTCGCACCGGCAGTTCGGGTGAAGCGGCGGATCTATGTCCGGGATCTCATCCATCCGATAAATTTGACCGTGGCGGGAGCGGCAATTCAGGCAGGTCGTCAGATCGAGAACCGCAATCCAATTTCTATAGCAGTGGCTTTCCTTGCAAAAAAATCGGAGCAAAGCGAACTTCGCTCCGATTTGGTGGTGGGCTATGAAAAAGATATAATTGCCGATTTTGTATATGGATTTGAATTCTTATTGTTGCTTGTTGCTCTTTGCAGTATTTATGGATGCGATTAAAATTCGTTTGATTTCAAGACAGTCATCAAGCAAATCAATTATTCATTATTCATCAGCGTAAGCGACTTCATTATTCAATCTTCATTACGAAAAACCTGTCGAATGAACGATGAATATTGAATAATGAAAAATGAATAATACAAAACAAAAACCTGCCGACAAAGGCGAAGCGGATAAGGGATAATTCAAAAACCATTATCCATACGTCTTCAAGCGGGAAAAAAGGAATCACGGTCACATTGGGTAAAAGCCCGGTGTGGCCGTTTTTCTGTTTCTGCATCAAACAAGGCCGTACCGGTGGAGTGACCCATCGATACGGCCCGTTTTTTATATCCGGGAACAGGGCTTACTTATCGGTGGCCCGGAACAGCGACACCTCCGCTGTGGTCATGTCGAAGTACATCACACGGTTTTCGGCATCGAATTCGCCTGTGACCTTGTATCGTTTCTTCGGATCGTAGTCAGGGATCATCTTCACAACCACCTCCTTCAGATTCTTGTTGCCGCAGCTGAGCGTGGTGGTCTGCTCCGCACGAGGCTTGGAGAAACTGGTGGCCCGTGCCTCGTTACTCTTGCAGACCTTGATGGCAAAAACGTGCTGGGCCGGATCAAAACCGTACTGCACGTTCTGTGGATAGTTCAAATCCTCCAGCACACGCTTGCTGAAGGTGATGCCGTTCTGATTGATGTAGATATCAGGATCGGCATTAGTGTTGATGTCGATAACCTCAAGGTTAATCTTGGAAAAATCAATAGCCATAATCTTGGCTCCTTTCTGCTTGATTCAGGTCAAGCTCCGTGTTTTCAATGATTTTGATGACCGTATCACGTTCTTCCTTGGTCCAATCCATATCCAGCAGCATGAAACCACGCAGTACACCGGATTTCACCTTCGCCACCACGAATTTCTTTTTCATGGCGGCCAGCGGCTTGCCATGTCTACCGAAATTCCCGGAGGAAAGCAGCTCTTGGGCCTTTTGCCACGTTTCCCGGTCAATGATGGCCGTGTGGTTATTTTCCCAGTAATACTGCGGCAGGACGTCCCGGTTCTTAACGGATTTATGCGTCAGATAGTCTTTGGAATAGGTCTTCTGGTACAGCACGTCACCGCAATACTTCTCGTTGGAGAGGATACTGCGGATTGTGGCTTGCCTCCATCGTTCCATACCCTTGGGAGAGCGGATGCCTTGTTCTGTGAGGGAATCTGCAATTTCCTGCGGAGACGCACCTTCCAGAAAGCTCTCGAAGATGTATTCCACAATACGGGCCTCAGCTGGCTCCACCTTGATCCTGCCGGAATAATCCCGGTAGTATCCGATGGTGTTCCGGACTGAGAATTTGTACAGCCCCTCCTGCATACGGTAGCGTATGCCTTCTTTGATTGCGATGCTCTTTTGCTGGCTTTCAAGCTCTGCCAGAGCCGAAAGAATCGATATTACCAGCTTGTTTTTGCCGTCACTGGTATTGATCCCTTCGGACTCAAAATTGACAGCCACCGGAGGCGTCAGATCGCTTAGCTTGCGCAGAGCCGTGAGGATATCCACGATGTTCCGACCGAAACGGCTGATGCTCTTGGTCAGAATCAGGTCGATTTTGCCCTTTTCAGCATCAGCCATCATTTCTTGGAATCCCTTTCGACCGGCCACAGAGGTACCGCTCACACCTTCGTCCGTATAGATTTTCACCAGCTCATAATTTGGATTGCTTTCTATAACGGATGTGAAGTGCTGGACCTGCATCTCAAAACTGCCGACCTGTGCTTCTTCAGCTGTGCTGACACGGCAGTATGCGGCAACACGCACCTTGGCGGCCTCCTGAAACGCATACTCCTTGCGCTCCGGCATGATTACACGGCCCTTACGCTCACCACTGCGGTTTTTCGCAATGGTCTCCTGTATGTGTCTCTTTTCTTCCTCCCGGCGGCTGCTTTTTTCGCTCTTGTGTCTGGCACGCTCGATCTGCTCAGCATCCAGTTTCTTTGCCATTACGTTGCCTCCGTTTTCATGATAATCACGCTGACCATGACACATGAGCCTCCTTTCCGTTTATTTGCGTTCCTCATGATCTATCACCCCCTTTCCGGGAAATGGGCAAAAAAATAGCCACATTGAGGATTGGTATGTTTCCCCAATGTGGCTATTTGCACGATAGTTATAATTCTGCTGTCTTTTGCCCTATCAGGCGTTATTCGTCCAGTTTCAAGAAGCCCTGTTCAAAGGCTCCGGGGAACTGGAACTTCTTATCTACACCGCCGAAGACAACGACAATAAGACCTCCATCGATACCCTTGACCTGACCGGGGCCGAATGCTTTGTGCGAAACGATAGTTCCGGCGTGGACCTTTGATGTGTCAATATGCACGGTAGGCTTTTTCACCACCGGCGTTACGGATGGTGTAGGCGGCACATAGGACGGACGGTATGTCGGCGTGGATACCGGCTTGGACGGCTCAACGAGCGGTTTACGTTTCGTCTCGTATTTTGCCTTCGGCTCGGCCACTTTCGGCAGTTCGTCCTCCTCATCATCGAAATCGTAGCTGCTGATGTTCGTGAAAACGGGCCGCTCCGGAAGATCATCATCACGGGGAGCGTCCGCCGTCATGGATGCCGCAAGCTGACCGGCCATAGCGTCATAATCCGCACGGCTGATAACGGTACTGTACAGACCAACATTTTCGCCTGTGTGCTTATCAATACCGGTGTAAATCAGGCTGGCGTCTTCATACCGTTTGAATTTGTAAACGGCATCGTTCATCAGGGCCTCGTTGAATACGTTCAGCGATACGAGCAGTTCGAAATCCTTCACGTCCAGACCGGTGACCTTCTTGAACAGCTCCGGCTCCAATTGCGTGATGACGTCCTGCAGGCTGTATTCCCGGTAATCGGTCAAATACATGAAGACCGGCACACGGGTAGCGAATTTGATCAGCTTTTCCTGAATCATCTTTCGCTTGGACTTGTATTCCTTTTCGGCGTCCGTCAGCTCTTTCTTTTCCTTCGGCGTCAGCTTTTCGCCGTCACGCTTGGCCTTCTTGACGGCATTGGACTTGTTTATAATGGTTTCAATATCGGCGTTCAGGCTACGGAATCCTTCAATACGCATGAGAGCATCCATCGCCTCCTCGCTGGCAAGCAGACGGGCAAGCGTGTCGTTATCAACATTAACGAGCAATGCACTCTCCCAGCGTTTCGCAAGCAGCGTGGCGGATGTACCGGCCATAGCGATATCGAGGATTTCAGCCGCATTGACCTGACGCATGGCACTGCCGTCATACGCCAGCACCGGCAGGAAATTGATGAACTCACCGACCTTCTTTTCCGGATTGCTTTCGGCCACATTCAGGCGGCAGGAATAATCGGAAATCTGGCGGAGCGCACGGTCCAGCGCAAAGTCAAAGACGTAGCACTCCTGTTTTACAATCTCATGCTCACCGTTGTCCTTCGTGATCTCCCACGGGCTCTGCACACGGAAGGCCGCTTGGAAATAGGTCTCCGGCGAGGAGAGGTTACGGAGCATGAAGATGCCGGTCCACGGTCTGATGGTGACGCCTGTGGTCAGCTTGCCGCAGGAGAGCGTGATGGTCTTCGTCTCCAGCGGATCGCCCATAGAACGGCGAACAGGCTCCAGAGCGGCCACACCGATACCGGCCTGTGTTCCGGCGCAGACGTTGACCTTGTAATCGTGATAGAAGCTGTTCTGCTTCTGCGCCAACAGATTGGCCATAGCATAACAGGAGGCCACGTTCGGCATGAACCACAGCGTATGCGACAGCACATTCAGAAGACGGGTGTCGGAATACGGCATAGGCGGCTTCTGCGCTCCCAGCTTCAATTCATCAACGCTGGTCTCCAGATAGGAGCCACGAATTAGATCCAGCCATTTCTGCACATAATCCTCATATTTGAAATGTGCGTCCTTGCCGGTGCCTTCGGCGGCGAAGAATACGTTAAGATCGAATTCGTCAAACTCACCCTGTTTGGCAATGCGCTGGATGCTCTCCGGGATCTTGTATGTAAGCATGACCATTCTCGGCAGAGCAGCGTAGGGATTGACGCCTTCGCCTTTCCATTCGGCCTTGGCCCTCTGTTCATCGGAATAGGTCCAGTTATAAATCTGCTCCTCAATGAACTCACCGGAATTCAGCGCACGGAACGGCGTGCCGGAGAGATAGAGGTAATAGGTCGTAGTGATCGGCAGCCACGTTTCATCGTAGGCATTACCGGCATCGTATTTGGAAAGGTCCTCTTCGTAGGTATCCTCATCCTGCTCGAACAGTTTTTTTGCGCTGTCCTTCCATGCGCCGAAGTGGTATTCATCGAAAATGACGAGATCCCAGTTCGTGGTGTGGACCCATTCGTTATTGGCCTTGATGCCGCCGGTCTCCTTGTTTACACCGAGAAAATCCTGAAACGAGCCGAAGCAGACGATGGGCCGGGATTTATCCGCTTGTCTGTACTGCTGATCGTTTGTCAGACCGCCGGGGACGGTAGGCCGTGTGATGAATTGCCAGCCCTCAAAATCCATATGCGTCAGAAGGTCCTCACGCCATGCGGTCTGCACCGCCGGTTTGAAGGTGAGGATCAGCACACGCTTCATGCCCATTTTCTTTGCCAGCTGATAGGCCGCAAAGGTCTTGCCGAAGCGCATCTTGGCGTTCCAGAGGAATTTCGGCGTTCTGCCGCTGCCTTCCTCATAGGCCGATTTGAAATACTTCATGGTCATATCCACGGCGTATTCCTGCTCCGGACGCATGGCGAAGGTCTGTGTACGCTCCTCAACATTTTCCGCACCGGTCTGAACGGCCACAACAGCGGCCTTCACATCGTTCAGCGTGCATTTGAACCACTCGTTGCGGTCCTCACCGGCGTTCAGCTGCTGTTTGCCCTTTGCTTTCAGAACGGCGTGGACGTCATGGTCAGTGAAGCAGCTGCCGTCATTTTTCATGGCGGACCACTGGCCGAGGATGCGATACGGCACGGCGGCGGTATGAATCTGTTCCTTTACACGAGTCTCAACGTCACGATCGGTATAGCCGACCTTGATATAGCCCTGATGGGAGGCCACGCCTACGAATTCATAAGCGTATATCGTAGGGTGCGATTCCGGGCGTTGAGGGAAGAATTCCATTTCTGCCATTACTCGTCACCTCCAGCATCGCTTATCCTCGAATCGATATATTCATACTCTTCGTTCGTGATTCCCCATTTTTCGCACAGCATCTCATCGGTATATGTACCGTTGTATTTACCCAATTCAGGGATAAAGCAGAAGCTTTTCGTAGAAATATGCTGTGAAACAACGGTCTGGAGAAGAAGAAAGCGTACTATTTTTGTGAATATGTACGATTTATAGGATACGGCCTCTTCCTCAGTATCAAAGGCCCCAGCAACCAACCACGATTCAGTACAGCATTCGCCCGGTTTGGATATTCTGGTATTGCCATCATAGAAGAAGCGCACCGGTTTAGAAAAATCAGTTTGTCCAGCAATTGGAGCTGCCGGAATAAGCAACTTCCATTTGTTTAAATATCCTTTTGAATCATCTACATCTGCTTTTTTTGCATAGCGAACCCCAATACGTTGAATAAATTGACATGGAACACCGTAATCCTGTGGCATATAGTTTGACGGAATACCAAACGGTTTTCTCGAAGACACACGTTCATCAAGGAATTTCTTGTTTGAGTTCTGCACTTTATGGACTATTTCCAGCGCAAGGTTCTGTCTGATAAACACATCAAATTCATCCATATAGCGTTCGGCCACGAGAGGCTCATCCTTGCTATAGTTCGTTACTTCACAGATCCCTTCATTGTCACGGTCCCAAAGGAAATAACAGGCCCCGCCCGCGAGGTCAACGCCGGGAAAGACATCTCTAAAGTTTTCATAATCGACGAGTTTCCGGATATGTTTATCGCCAAGCATATTGCGTCGAAACTCATCTAACCCTTTTCCTCCAGTAAACCAGCGGGAAGGAATAATCATTGTCATAAATCTTGGCTTCATCTTTTTTGCCATGTTCACGAACAAATGATAAATCGGCTTTGCGCTTTTTCCGTTTCCACCATCATTTAATTGATATGGCGGATTGCTGATTATCACATCGAATTTCATTTTAAATATCTCCTCCGGGCGGGTAGTGTGAATAAATTCATAGGCATGGGTTTCCAGATCATCACCACGCTTTGCTTTGCCGTATTCGCTTTCAACAGCT